>CAWGCV010000004.1:0-475403 GCA_963821145.1 uncultured Acidobacteriota bacterium | reverse complement strand
CCCGCACCAGCTTTTCGCTGATCAGGATGGCATCCTCGAAGTTGTATCCGCGCCAGGACATGAAGGCCACCAGCACGTTGCGTCCCAATCCCAACTCGCCCTGCTCTGTGCAGGGTCCATCGGCGATTACCTGACCCTTCAGCACCCGGTCGCCCTGACGGACGATTGGCTTCTGGTTGATGCAGGTGTTCTGGTTGGAGCGCTTGAACTTCGTCAACTGATAAATGTCCGAACCCACTTCACGCGACAACTGCGTGGGGTGATGCTCGCCTTCGACGCGAACAATGATGCGTTCCGAGTCGACAGAATCCACGATGCCATGACGACGTGCCAGCACCACTGCGCCGGAATCCCGGGCAGTCACGCCTTCCATCCCAGTGCCGACAAACGGCGCTTCTGAGATGAGCAACGGCACCGACTGCCGCTGCATGTTGGCGCCCATCAACGCACGGTTGGCGTCATCATGCTCCAGGAACGGCACCAGCGAGGCGGCCACTGAAACCAGCTGCTTCGGGCTCACGTCCACGTAAGTCACTTCACCGCGATTTACCAGGACGAAGTTGCCCTGACGCCGCGCCGTGACCAGCTCGCGCTTGATGCTGCCATTCTCGTCCAGTTCCACGTTCGCCTGGGCAATGGTGTAGCGATCTTCTTCCCACGCCGACAGGTAGAAGCTGAACGGACCATACTCCATCGGCCGCTTCTTCTCTTTGATCAGCTGCTGGTTCTTCTTGATCGCATCCGGCTTCTCAAGATGATCGCCGACACGCAATCCGCTATCGCCGGCATTGATCACTTGGACAAAGTCCAGCAACAAGCCATCGCGTACGCGGCGATAAGGAGATTCGATAAACCCGTATTCGTTAATGCGCGCAAAGCACGACAGCGACGAGATCAGTCCAATGTTCGGACCTTCCGGCGTTTCAATCGGGCAAATGCGGCCGTAGTGCGTCGGGTGAACGTCGCGCACTTCAAATCCAGCACGCTCGCGGCTCAAACCACCCGGCCCAAGCGCGGACAAACGCCGCTTGTGTGTAATTTCCGACAACGGATTCGTCTGGTCCATGAATTGCGACAACTGCGAACTACCAAAGAACTCGCGAATCGCAGCCATCACCGGCTTGGCATTAATCAGGTCATGCGGCATCGCAGTCGACATGTCCGGATACACGCTCATCTTTTCCTTGATGGCGCGTTCCATGCGAACCAGGCCGATGCGGAACTGATTCTCCATCAGCTCGCCCACCGCGCGTACGCGGCGATTGCCAAGGTGATCGATGTCATCCACCACGCCAATGTTCTTGCGCAGCTTCAGCAGGTAGCGAATGGTCGCGTAGAAATCTTCCGGCGTCAGCGTGCGATGGTCGAGTGAAGTCGCATCCTGCTTGTCGTACAGCTTGATGTTGAACTTCAAACGGCCTACGCGCGAGAAATCGTACTTGCGCGGATCGAAGAACATGCCTTCAAACAGCGCAGTCGCAGTGTCGAGCGTCGGCGGATCGCCGGGACGCAGCTTGCGATAGATTTCAATCAGCGCTTCTTCTGGCTTGTGCACCGTGTCGCGGCGCAGCGTGTGAGAAATCACGTTGCCCACATCGTCGCGCTCCGGCAGGAAAATCTCCAGGCTCGTAACGCCGCTCTCCAGAATCTGCGCCAGCTTTTCCTTGGTCAGCTCCTGGTTCGCTTCCAGCAACAAATCGCCAGTCGTCGTATCCACCACATCAGACGCCGTCATGGCGCCGTCGAGCTCGGACTCTTCGATCTCAACGTCGTTGATCTTGGCCGCACGTAGCGCTTTCAGAATGCTGGCCGTAATCTTGCGACCGGAGTGAGCAATCTCCTCACCCTTGACCACCACAGCATGCGCCGGTTTCACACCCAGCAGGTGGGTCGGCTTGGTCTCATCGTGGCTCACCGTCCAGTGCAGCTTGCCACCCTTCAGAGAGATGTTGTCGATGGTGTAGAAGCTCTTCAGAATCTCTTCGTCCGACTTCAAGCCAAGCGCGCGGAGGAACACCGTTCCCAGGAACTTGCGCTTGCGATCGATGCGGACATATAGAGTGTTCTTCTGGTCGTACTCAAACTCCACCCATGAACCGCGATAGGGAATGATCTTGCCCAGGAAATAGGTGCGGTTGTTCGCCGTCTCAAAAAAGACGCCAGGCGAACGATGCAGCTGGCTCACGATGACGCGCTCGGTGCCGTTCACCAGGAAGGTGCCGTTCTTCGTCATCAACGGAATATCGCCGAAGAAGACTTCCTGCTCCTTCATGTCGCGGATCGTCTTGACGCCCGTTTCCGGGTTTTTATCGTAGATCTTCAGCCGGATCGTGACCTTCAGCGGCGCAGAATACGTCATGCTGCGCTCTTCGCACTCGCTCTGGTCATACTTCAGCTGCAGGCCGACAGGATCGCCGCACTTGTTGCAGAAGTCCGGCGTGTTCTTGTTATAGGTGCCGCACTTGCCGCACAGAACATCGCCGGGATGGAACGGATCGGTGATCACCATCGCGCCGCAATGCATACACGTGGTGCGCAGGTGATGCAGTCCCTTCAAGTGTCCGCACTTGCACTCCCAGTTGCCGATCGAAAAATCGACAAACTCCAGCTCCGACAAATTGCGAAAGTCGGTGATGGGGAATACGGAAGCAAACACGGACTGCAGGCCGAGATCATCGCGCTCGGTCGGCAACTTATCCATCTGTAGAAAGCGCTCATACGAACGGCGCTGCACTTCAATCAGGTTCGGAATCTGAATTTCGGTTGGAATTTTGGAAAAATCGAGACGGCTACGGATCGCGCGCTTCTCGTTCGACATGCTTCACTCCTGGCTGTTTTGCCTTTTGCGGCCATCCCCGGCGGCAACCCGGAAATAGTTCGACGACCCTCTGGTCACTTCACAGAATGTCCGTCGATTCGACGTGGTTTAAAGACAACTGTTCAAGTTCGCTGCTGAAGTTCAATTTCGTTTCGCGCGTTGCATCCTGTTCGTCCTCGTCATCCAGCTCCACAACGACGCGATTTTCAGATACTGTTTTTCCGGTCCTGTCTGCCCCCGAGCCGACAACTCTCGACCAATTTTTCGCTTCCAATCAAGCACGTGTCCCCATCACGGCCCATAGTCTCCCGGGAGCTTCCGTTATGCAAAGTTGTTCAAAAACAGAGAACGGCCCGCGAGAGACAGTAGGTCCCGCGAGCGCCACAACCGGATTGTGCACTATTCGAATAGATGGGTTTTTGCTTCCGCCTGCGCTAGGGATTGCTCCGGAGCGCTGTTAGACCAATCGAAGTCGGTGAAGCTGAACTATCAAAATCGACAGGAACTTCACGAGCCATCGAGCCTGCGGGGCGAATGGCTCACTCTGTTACAAGAGTAACGCACATCCGCCCCATAAGCAAGGACACTTACTTTACATCAACAGCAGCGCCGGCGTCAGTAAATTTCTTCTTGATCGCCTCCGCTTCGTCTTTGCTGATGCCCTCTTTGACCGTCTTGGGAGCGCCATCGACCAGGTCCTTGGCTTCTTTCAGACCCAGGGCCGTGACTTCGCGAACGACCTTGATGGTGTTGATTTTGTTGGTCCCCGCATCCTTCAGGATGACGGTGAACTCGGTCTGCTCTTCGGCAGGCGCCGCTGCGGCTCCCGCACCACCACCCGCAACCATTACCGGCGCGGCGGCCGCGGCAGAAACTCCAAGCCGCTCTTCAAGCTTCTTCACCAGAGCTGCCGCGTCCAGCAGGGTCAGCCCGACAATTTGATCCTCAATTTGCTGTAAATCCGCCATGTCCATTCTCCATATTGTTGCTAAAAGCGAGTGATAAAGCTAAATTCCTGTATTGCCTGCGGGACTTCAACCTGCCCGTCCCGATTGCCGCCGCGTTGGTTTCCGTTGTGTCCAGACGACACCCCAGCGCGATGCAGCAGATCCTGGTAGATCACCGAAAACGCTGTTCTTACGACGCAGCTGCTTCGGAAAACTTCTTCTGCTCGACCGCCTGGCCAATCACCACCGCCAGATCGCGGCTCGTGGCATTCAACACCGTTACCAGTCGCTGCGCCGGAGCATTGATCAGGAACAACAGCTTCGAGTAGAGTTCTTCGCGTCCCGGCATTGCCGCCAACTGCTGAATCTCGTCGACCGAAAGCAGCTTGCCGTCCACAATCGCCAGCTTGAACGAGAATTCTGCATTCTCCTTCACCCAGGTGGTCAGCGCTTTCGCCAACGCCACCGGATCGCCGCTGGTATACGCCATCGAGCTAACGCCCTTCAACCCCTGCAGCGCTGCTTCGATCTTGGTGCCCTTCGCGCCGCGCTCTGCCAGCTTGTTCTTCAACACGCGGTATTTTCCGCCTGCATTGCGAACCACCGTCCGCAGAGCAAAATCCTGCGACACCGTCAGCTTGGAGAAGGTCCCCACAATCGCCGTCGTGGAGTCTGCCAGCTCCGTTGCTAGATACTGAATCTTTTCAGCCTTTTTGGCCTTTGAAATCGCCATCACAATGTCCTCGATACCTGGGTGCCCCATGTCTCGCTTTTGAGACATGGGTAGTTTTCTCTACCCAATTACTGTTGAGCTTTACCGGCCGCGTCCACAACTGCCTGGTCCAGCTGGATTCCCGGGCCCATCGTCGAGCTCAGCGTGATTCCCTTGACGTACTTACCCTTGGCGGCGGAAGGCTTGGCCTTCACCACGCTGGTAATCACGGTCGTGGCATTCTCGATCAGCTTTTCCGGCGTGAACGAAAGCTTGCCCACCGGTACGTGGATCAGCGCCGTCTTATCCGTGCGGAACTCGATCTTGCCAGCCTTGATTTCCTTCACCGCAGCCGCCACATCCGTGGTCACCGTCCCCGTCTTCGGGTTCGGCATCAAGCCGCGCGGTCCTAGGATTTTGCCCAGCCGCCCTAGCGCCTTCATCATGTCCGGAGTGGCAATCAGGGCATCAAAATCCGTCCAGCCCTCTTTTTGAATTCTCTCCACCAGGTCGTCGCCGCCGACGAAGTCTGCACCCGCAGCTTCCGCCTCGCGAACCTTCTCGCCGGAGGCAATCACGGCAACCCGCTTGGTCTTGCCTAATCCGTGGGGCAGCACAACCGTGCCGCGAACCATCTGGTCGGCATGCTTGGGATCGACGCCCAAACGCAGCGTAATCTCCACCGTCTCATCGAACTTGGCGTATTTGACCTTTTGAAGAAGCGGAACCGCTTCGGTCAGGGAGTAGGGGCGAACCTCAACAGCGGCGCGCGCCTTCTCTATATTCTTTCCTGCTTTTTTCGACATATTTCCTCTGTCTCCCACCGCGCGGACCTATATGCAGCGCTTGTTTCCGCTGAACCGCCCCGTGTTGCTGGTATTCAACTGCATGGTTGGTGCATTGCTCGGAGCGGCCGTCCGGCCGTGGTATGGCGCGCTCTATAGCAACGAATTGCCATAGGGACGCGTCTTCTCATTATGCCAGAATATGTCTGCTTTTTGCAAATGCCTACACGGACAGGTAGCGGGTCAATTTGAAGTCTCTTCTAACCTAAGGAAGGTTTTGGCGCTCGGATGGCGCGAAAGGCATCGACAATAAGGATGAAGAGGAATTGCAGTTGGGGACATAGACCTGGGAACGATTGTGAGAAAACTGACAGTGATCTGTCCGGGGCAGTCGGCCAAAGCTTCATAATCGCCTCACATGGATATTAGGCGCATTCGAACAAGGGAAAGTCAAGCCAAGGCTAATAGAGCAAAGCGGGTGCCCATTCAAGCGCTCCGTTGGTTTGAGTGGGGTAGTAAGAAATTGTCATCCCGACCGAAGTAGAGTGACCTGCGTTTCCTCTGTGCCCAGGTTGGCCGGTTGCAAAACGCCCCCGGGAGTAATATGGCGGCATGAATCGGCGACAATTCATGCGAAATGCATTGGGCTTGAGTTCACTTTCGTTCTGCACCATTGAACGGGCAGCGGCCATCTCGCTCCACTGCACACCCGCGCCCAGTTTCCCTGTTCCCCTAACTCAGGGAGTTTGGCATAGTCAGAAGTTCCCCGTCGGGAAACATGATTACCATGTCTGGCTCGATGTGGACCGGCGGATGCCGCTCGACCAACTAGATTGCGATCTGGGACCTCCGCACCCCGGGCATCAGTGCAGCACCCCACCACTGCTCGACTTGGAATGGAAGATTTGGGATGGAACGACACCGGTGAAGATCTGGCCAGCAAAGCCGATCAAAGCCGCTGCATGGAGTGAGGCATCGACGAGTTGTTTTCTCGGCAATTTCGAAGGCAAGAGGAACGGCCATTTCACCCTCGAATTGCATGTGATGAAAGATGCCGGAAGACTGAAAGATCTTCATCCACGCGTGCAGATCGTCAAGAACCCTGGCTATTGGTGCTGGTTGTAGAAGAGAGATCAAAGGCAGCGGCAGACCCAAATATTGGAATACGTTACCTGAAAAATCTGGGTGCCCCAGGTCTCGCTTTTGAGACCTGGGATGGATCCTCTCCGGCTCAGTGCGTACCCCATCCTTTCAGGCTTCATTGCAAACGGTCCCGAAAAGCCGACTTTGCCGGAAGTGACGACTCCCAGCCTGTTCGACGTGGGCACCACTCATTTCGCCGGTGTCTTCGGTACCGGGTACCAAACCTCTAGCCTGCTGATATTCGTAACTTCGCCACTGTTCATCCCCATATGGCCATGCATCCCCGCCACAAAACGGCCTGTGCAGATGACGTATTGATCATTGACGGCCTTCATTTGCCCCTTAGTCATGTCCTTGGGAACATCAATCCAAAGCCCATCCTTTGTTAAGCCGTATTGAAAGTCTTCGCGATGGAGATAAATGACGTTCCCTTCAAACGTCAAATGCAAAAAGCCGACGATGCGCACGGTCTTGTTGTCATATGCCTGTGGGTTGGCAATGAGCGGAATCAAGCTGACATCCTCAGCGGGGATATCAGGGCCGCCTTTCGGATAATATCCAGCCATCTGTGCGTGACAGAAAGTGATCGGGACGCTGACCAGCGCCAACGCAAGTACGAGGAAAAATCGCATGATCAACATCCTATTAGCAATCCCGCGAAGTTCTGCCAAAACATTTTCTTGACCAACTTCTTCTCAAGTGGGGTTCGCCGAGGGAAGTCCACTTGACGAAGCCGTGGATCCAGGTGGTTCCCTGAACGGTTCCACAGAAATGCGCTCGTACCGTACTTCCAGCACCGTCAGGGATTCTGTTCCGCCCGGCGCTTCCAGAACGACGCTGTCACCGGCTGCCGACCTCGTCAACGCCCGCCCCAGCGGGGACACCCAACTGATGTGGTTGCGCTTCAGATCGACCTCGTCCGTGCCGACGATGCTCACCACTCGCTCCGCTCCCGCGGCATTGGCATAGCGCACCGTCGCCCCGAAGAAGGCCCGCGTCGCCGCCTGCCCGGCCCTCGCAGCTTCCGGGTCCACCACTTCCGCGGCTTCGATTCGCTTCGTCAGAAAGCGAATCCGCCCGTCGATCTGCCGCAGCCGCCGCTTGCCGTACTGATAGTCGGCGTTCTCACTGCGATCGCCGTTGCTGGCAGCCCACGCCACCACCTCCACCACCGCCGGGCGGTCCCGGGTCACCAGAAACCGGTACTCCTCTTTCAGTCGCAGCAGTCCGCTCGGAGTGATGTAGTTCTTGCCATGCGCCCCCGGCTCGTCCCGTTGTGGATGTCTCGTTTGCCCTTTCCGCATTTCCTACTCCTCCCACCGCGAATTCAGTGCCGCCCCAATGTATGCAAATGAACGCCAATGGAAAACGCCGCGCTCATCCACGTTCATCGCCGTTCATCTTTGGCCCTAGCTGATTTTTTCACGCCTTCCAGCCCCATGGCCCATTCAAGCCTTCTTTTGGCTTGAGTGGCATAATTCAGGAGCATCGTGAGAAACCACGCGACATCCTCGCCCGGCTCGACGTTGCAGGCACTCAATCACAGGCTTCTAATGCTACAGTTGTGGATCGGAAATTTCGGAGGGAGCAGGGGGTTTTAACCCCCTGAAACAGAGCGACTCTACTTGGCCTTCAGGTCCGGGCCCTTGCCGTTTCTCAAGGGTTTGAACGAAATACAACTGTGGTCCTAAGGAGAGTTTGCCATGCCGATGAAAAATCCACACCACCCCGGCGGCTTCGTGCGGCGCCAGTGCATTGAGCCCTTCGGCCTGACAATCACCCGCGCCGCCGCAGCGCTGGGTGTCACCCGCACCACCTTGTCAGAGCTGGTGAACGAAAAACGCGGCATTTCGCCCGAGATGGCTGTGCGCTTATCCAAGGTCTTCGGCGGCAGCGCCGAAACCTGGCTCACCCAGCAGGCGCACTACGATCTCGCCCAGGTCCGCACCGACCGCATCACGCTAAAACGCCTCGAATGCGCCTAGGCCTGTTCTCGCCAAACAGCAAAACAACTTGACCCAAGTGACCTGCTCATAGAAACCCGACTTTGCAGGAGGAAGCGGTCGCGAGGTAGCCTCTGTCTATGGAAAGCGAAGAGGTTGAAGATTGCTTGCGGCTGCGAAGAACGTACGAAGAAAAGCTGAAGCCAGGCCCATATCCGACAACTGAAGTGCGAGTCATGGGCCTGACGGACTCAGAGGCGGGTAACCTCTCTATGTATTTGGCAGATATCGCGGGGATCGCCAGTCATGGCGCGAAGCTCTTAGCGTTGGAGGCGTCGCGACGGAGACAATTCCAACGAGTCGTAGCTGAAGGTTTCGCGACAAAGTGGCCTCAGATATATCAACACATCTCCGCAGGTGAGACGCCCAAAATGCACCGGCTGATGAACGAAACGGAAGAGGCTCGTGTGCTTATCAAGAGGGTGCTCGGAGATGACTAGGCCGATGCTCCCGGAAAACGGTGTTTTCGCCAACTAAGAATAGTTGTGACCTGGCTAACCCGGCCGACCCGGAGCGATATGATGGGGCGGGAGCAGGGAATCGTGACCACTCGCAAATCCATGCCTCAACCGCAACTCACCCCATCCGTATCGCGCATATTTGCCGTCAATCAGCAAATGAACCAGCTCGCGGGTGGCCCATTCAAGCCCTCCGTCGGCTTGAGTGGGGTAATGTCGGAAGCCTAGACCCTCTTCCGAACTCCCGTTTCGGAGCTTCCCCTGATATTGCGGGTTGACTCCCGTTACGTAACGGATTACGCTTTCCTATGATTCAGTCGATCCGCCACAAGGGGCTGAACCGTCTGTATCAGAGCGACGACTCTCGCGGCGTAATCCAGGAACATCGTGAGAAACTGCGCGACATCCTGGCCCGACTCGATGTTGCAGGCACCATCGACGATATGCGGATTCCCGGATTCCGACTCCATCCGCTGCGCGGCGAGTTCGAGGGGTTCTGGGCGGTCATTGTCCGTGCAAATTGGCGGGTTATCTTCCGCTTCACCGACGGTGACGCATGGGATGTCGATTATCTGGATTATCACTGAGTCACAGGCTTTCTAAGGAGTTTTTTGCCATGCCGATGAAAAATCCACCCCACCCCGGCGGCTTCGTGCTGCGCCAATGCATTGAGCCCTTCGGCCTGACGATCACCCGCGCCGCCGCAGCACTGGGTGTCACCCGCACCACATTATCTGAACTGGTGAACGAAAAGCGCGGCATATCGCCGGAGATGGCAGTGCGCTTGTCCAAAGTCTTCGGCGGCAGTGCCGCAACCTGGCTAACCCAGCAGGCACACTACGATCTCTCCCAGGTTCGCACCGACCGCATCAAACTCAAACGCCTCGAATGCGCATAAGCTCTCATCAAATGGCGATTAAACTTACCGAACACCTGGCTTTGTCGGGATCGTCTTGCCGAAGTCATTTCTGCCACGGCAGAATGTTGGTCATATGCGCTCGAGTTGGGTGATTCCCTTGATATCGTTGTTGACCTGCGCGCTACTCAACGTGGGATTGGCCCAAGAGCCCGCAGTTAGTTCTATGACACCGTTGATGTCGGCATCGGCGAGAGGAGATTTGAAAGCAGTAAAGCATCTCCTTAATAGCGGCGCCGATGTGCGCCTACGCACGAAAGATGGCGAAACGGCGCTCTATGAAGCGATCGAGTGGCGTCATCCGAAGCAAAGCAATCTCCCGATTGTTGAAGCGCTATTACATGCCGGGGCAGATCCCAACGAGACTGAGATTTATGGTCTGAGCGCCCTCCAAGTATCACTGACGCGGGACCACATCAATCCAGACGTCACACTTCTCCTTCTGCGATCCGGAGCGAAGGTGCCTAGGGACTGCCCGAAGAGCGATTCCGTAGTTTCATTAGCTACTCAGGACAGCAGCCTGGATGTCATCAACGCGCTCATAGAAAAGGGCGCGCCTGTCAATTGCCAAGACGAGCATGGACAGACTGCACTCCATTGGGCGGCGCTCAATGGGCAAGCTGACAGGGTGGCGTTGCTCCTGAAGAACGGGGCCGAAGTAGGATTGATAAACTCTGAGGGAAAGACTGCTCTGGATGTTGCCAGTACAACGAACCCTGATAAGCGCGTTCAGGCATCATTCGCGAGTACACGTGCAGAGTTGATTGCCGGAACCGCCCAACCCAGCGCGCGCTAGCAACTTCACTGAAACGGCGTTTTTGGCGACTACGAGGATTTGTGCTCTACCCAACTCTAAACTCGTTTCAGAACTCGCGTTATCGGATCATGCATAGATGATTGGCGCAGCGCACCCGTCGCCGAGCGATATGATGGGGCGGGAGCAGGGAATCGTGACCACGCGCAAACCCAGACCTCAACCGCAACTCAGCGTATCCGCTTCGCGCATATTTGCCCTCAACGAGCAAATGAACCAGCTCGTGCTCGAGCATCTCAACCCGGCCGCGTGGAAAGCCAAGCCGCCCGGTGATGTCCGCACCATTGCCGCCATCTTCACCCACATGCATAACGTCCGCTGTAAATGGATCCGGCTCACGGCCCCGCACTTGAAGGTTCCCTCGCAACTGAACCGCGCCAATTGCACCCCACAGCAGGCCCGCACCGCCTTGGCCGAAAGCGCGGCTCGCTGTACCGAAATGCTCGACCAGGCACTCGGCAGCGGCGCACCCCACATCGAATCATTCCGCAGAGATGGCTGGGCCAAGCCCTGGCCCGTTGGCATGGAAATGCTCTGCTACATGCTTTCGCACGAAGCCCACCATCGCGGACAGTTGTGCATGTTGGCTCATCAACTCGGGTTCCCGCTGCCAAACAAAGTGACATCCGAAATGTGGAATTGGGAGAAGCTCTGGAAGGAACCCGGGTCGCCCGACCGGGGTCCTCAGCGAACAGCGAGCAGCGAATAGCTGCTCGAAACCTGGCGTACCCACTCCCCTGGATTTGATAAACTTACGGTAGGATCTTCTTCTGGCCCCCGCCGGCCAGATCGCGTGGATTTTGGTTTTTTTCGATAATTGCACTCGAAAAAGCGACCTAAAACCCGCATCCAATTGCAGCAGAAACACTTAGCTGAATTATCGCGTTGCACAATCCTTCAATTAGCCTGCACAATCCTTCAATTAGCGCGCATAATCCTTCAACTATTCCGCGTCCGGCTGATCCCTGTGGCCTGATCGCCGCTCTTCAACTCTCTCTGCTTTCAGAACTCCCGCTTAGGAGCCGCCTGGTCCGCCCCAACCCGTCCCGCAGCAATGTCAGCCACGTAATAATTCTCGCCCTTGATCGCAGCCCCCGCCAGCCGCCGCATCATCGCCAGCTGCCCCACATGCGTCAGCGCATCCGCAACCGGCCCTTGAAATAGCTTTGCCGTGGAAGTATGCAACGGCTGATCAGACGCCAGGTAGGCATCAAACGCGGACAGCGCTGCGTGAAAGCGATCGACATCCTCGTTCCACGCCTGGGTTTCGGAATTGTGCCACTTGGATTGGCCGCTCGCCATCGACAGCGCCCAATCCAGCAAATCGCCAATGTGCGCCAGGATAGCGCCCGCCGAACGACCTTCGCCGCCCAGAGTGAATGCAGAAAAATCCGCTGGCGCATCGCGCAAAACTTTGCCACCGCGATAGGCCAACGTAGCCACAGTATGGCGCAGCAGCTCTCGACTCGAGTCAGACGAAGGTGGTGTTGCCGGTAGATTCATCACGGCAATAGCTCGCTTAGGCGACGACTTCGATGCCCATCGAACGCGCCGTGCCCTTGATCGAGCGAATCGCCGCATCGACTGACGCCGCATTCAGATCCGGCATCTTCTGCTTGGCAATCTCGGCGACCTGCTTCTCCGTCACCTTGCCCACCTTGTCCTTATTCGGCGTACCTGCACCCTTGGCCACACCCGCCGCCTTCTTCAGCAGCACGGCTGCCGGAGGCGTCTTGGTGACAAAGGTAAACGTGCGATCCGTGTAGACCGTGATCACAACTGGAATCACCAGCCCCGCCATCTCTGGAGCCGTCGTGCGCGCGTTGAACTGCTTGCAGAATTCCATGATGTTCACCTGCGCCTGGCCCAAAGCTGGGCCGACCGGCGGCGCCGGAGTTGCCTTGGCGGCAACAATCTGCAGTTTCACCTGCGTCTGTACTTTTTTAACTGGAGGCATCGTTCAATCCCTTTCAATCGCAGCGTCTCGCTGCTTACGCAATCTTTTCGACCTTGCTGAATTCCAACTCCACCGGCGTCGAACGTCCGAAGATCGTCACCATCACTTTCAGGGTTTCGCGGTCTTCGTTCACTTCATCCACAACCCCGTTAAAGTTGGCGAACGGTCCTTCGGTGATCTTTACCGACTCGTTCTTTTCAAACTTCACCTTCATCCGCGGCTTGTCTTTCGACACATCCGACCGGAAGATAATCGAACTGATTTCTTCTTCGGTCAGCGCCACCGGCTTTTCTCCCGTCCCTAAGAAACCGGTAACGCGAGGCGTGTTTTTCACCAGGTGCCAAATCTCATTATCGAGGTCCATCTCCACCAGCACATAGCCCGGAAGAAAGACGCGCTCGATGGTGTACTTCTTGCCGTTGCGAATTTCTGTGACTGGCTCCGTCGGAACCATGATGCGGCCAATGCGGTCATGCAGGCCATAGGCCTGGACGCGGCTCTCAATCGACTCGCGCACTTTGCGCTCAAACCCTGAATAGGCGTGGATGATGTACCAGCGAAACCGCTCGTTGACGGGAGGCGCCAATTCTGGCTGCGTCTCAGGGGACGCCTGTTGCGCTTCAATTTTTGCTTCTTCTGCCATCCATCTCACCTTCTACGCGTACAACGTTCCCAGGGCTCTGCTTCTAGTGCGTCAGCCAGGCCAGCAATGTTTGAATCATCCGATTAAATACCGTGTCCACCAACCAGAAATATCCAGCGAACATGAACACTGTAATGATGACCACAGTCGTCGTCGACTGAACTTCTTTGCGCGACGGCGTCACCACCTTGTGCAATTCGCTGCGAACTTCCTTCAGGAAGTTCCAGAACCGCTCCGGCTGCTGCCGCCACTGCGGCGTCGTCTGTGTCTCGGTGACTGCAATTGCCTTTGCCATACCTTACTTCCTTCTCAATACGTCTGCTGCGATCATGCCACGATGATCGCCGGAAATCATGATGGGCCGCCACGGCGACCCGGCCCAACAAAAGAAGCTGGCAGGGGCGGAGGGATTCGAACCCCCAAGTCCGGTTTTGGAGACCAGCAGTTTAACCGTTGAGCTTACGCCCCTACATCCTGAAAAAAACGACGCGGCTACTTGGTTTCTTTATGAGCCGTATGTTTGCGGCAACGATTGCAGAACTTTGAAAACTCCAGCCGCGCTGTCGTCTTCTTCTTGTTCTTGGTCGTCGAGTAGTTCCGCTCTTTACAGTCTGGACATTGTAATGTGATAATTTCGCGCATCTAGTTATCCTATCCGATTTTGGCTGCATTTGCTTGCCAGCCGCTTCTAACGACCCCCGGCGAGAACCTCAATTCGCACCGGGGATCTGTCGCAATTTACTTCAAAATCTCAGCAATGGCTCCGGCGCCGACGGTGCGTCCGCCTTCGCGAATCGCAAACCGCAAGCCCTTTTCCATGGCCACTGGAGTAATCAGCTCAATCTCCAGCGAGACATTGTCCCCCGGCATCACCATCTCCGTGCCTTCCGGCAGCTTGGCCACTCCGGTCACGTCCGTCGTCCGGAAGTAGAACTGCGGCCGATACCCGTTGAAAAACGGTGTGTGCCGTCCGCCCTCTTCCTTGCTCAACACGTAAATCTCTGCCTTGAACTTGGTGTGCGGCGTAATCGAACCCGGCTTGGCCAGCACCATGCCGCGCTCCACATCTTCCTTCGGAATACCGCGCAGCAACAGCCCAGCATTATCCCCGGCGAGACCTTCGTCCAGCTGCTTCTTGAACATCTCGACGCCGGTCACAACCGTCTTGCGCGTTTCGCGGAAGCCGACAATCTCCGTATCCTCGCCCACCTTCACCTTGCCGCGCTCAATACGTCCCGTCACCACCGTGCCGCGACCGGAGATCGAGAAGATATCTTCAATCGGCATCAAGAAGGGTTGATCGATGGCACGCGCCGGCATCGGCACGCTCTTATCGACGGCTTCCATCAGCTCATCAATCTTCGCTTCCCACTGCGCTTCGCCATTCAATGCGCCCAGGGCTGAACCGCGAATCACCGGCACATCATCGCCCGGGAACTGGTACTTGCTCAACAGCTCGCGCACTTCCATCTCGACCAGGTCAATCAGTTCCGGATCGTCCACCGCATCGCACTTGTTCAGAAACACCACAATGTACGGAACACCCACCTGGCGCGCCAGCAGCACGTGCTCCTTCGTCTGCGGCATCGGACCATCGGTCGCTGCCACCACCAGGATCGCGCCATCCATCTGCGCCGCACCGGTGATCATGTTCTTGATGTAATCGGCGTGGCCCGGGCAATCGACGTGCGCGTAGTGACGATTCTTGGTCTCGTACTCCACGTGCGCGGTCGCAATCGTAATGCCGCGCTCCCGCTCTTCCGGCGCGTTGTCGATGGTGTCGAAGGAACGAAACTTGTTGTTCGGGTTGTGCTTCGACAATACCTTCGTGATCGCCGCCGTCAACGTCGTCTTGCCATGATCGATGTGCCCGATCGTCCCTACGTTTACGTGCGGCTTCGACCGGTCAAACTTTTCCTTCGCCATTGGTTGCCCTTTCGCTCCTGTTTCTTCTGGTTGCTGTTGGTTTCCCGGTGAACTCTCGGGGGTTGGATTGTCTGCACTCAGTGCATCAGTAGTATGCGTAAACCTTCAAATACTTCTTGCGCAATTCCGGAGCGACCTGCTCGACCGACCGCAGGTACAACTCACGGATCTGGCCGCGATCGCTGTTTCCCAATTGCTCGTAGCCGGACTTGACGGTCTCTCCCAGCAGGCCTTGCTCGCGCAGCGTTTCAAAATCTCGAATACGCAGTCGTGAGCTCTCCGCCTTCTCTAAAAACCGCGCCACTGCGGGAGGCGCAAACGTCGCCTCAATCGCCGCTTTCACAGGCGCGAAAACCGCGGGATTTTCTACCTCGAGAATCGGTTGCTGAAACATATCACCCATGCCTGTTCCTGAAAATGCCCTTCAAAACCGTAATGCCGCTGTCTCAACCCTGTCTCTACACCCGGCCGATCCAGCGTACCGCAGGGGAATGTCTGGAGCGGGAGACGGGGATCGAACCCGCGACCAACAGCTTGGAAGGCTGTGACTCTACCACTGAGTTACTCCCGCCTGAACTTCTGGAGCTGATGATGGGGCTTGAACCCATGACCTCTCCCTTACCAAGGGAGTGCTCTACCACTGAGCTACATCAGCTTTCTCTTGAATCTCTCTCCTGCAGGCGCGCGCGCATATTGGACATCACTACCCGAAACGCAAAGAGACCAAGAATCAAAATCGGAAACCATCGAACTTCTACATCCCGCCCGGCATAGGAAAACAACGAGCTGCTGTAGCCTTCCACATGGAACACCGCCGTCCCACCAATCGTGAACCACGACAGCGCCGCTAATCCCGCCAGCACTGCCAGTGCAATCACCATGCGACGTTTGTCGGCTGCCGGATTGAGTGATCGTTCGCTCTCACTCATCGCCATTGTCCCACTACTACCAATCTAAACTAGTGGTGCACAGGGGAGGATTCGAACCTCCGTAGCTCGCAAGGAGCGGCAGATTTACAGTCTGCTGCCATTAACCGCTCGGCCACCTGTGCACAATTTCTTCCGCTCTTTCTCTCCCCATCCAACCGCAAATCCACATCGCATCAGGAATTGGCCGGTTCAATCGCCGCAGCGGCGCGAACCGTCCCATCGGAGGCTATGCAGGCTTTCCTGGCAGGAGACACAGCTAGGAGAGGCGAAGCGAAGCTTTCGCAACCCGGTCAGGAGTTGCGGATTTCAACCATCATTATTGTGCTGACTTGCCGCGCTGACCTCTGGAATTTGCCCGGCAATCTGGCTTGCTGGAGCTGGCGAAGGGATTTGAACCCCCGACCCTCTGATTACAAATCAGATGCTCTACCAGCTGAGCTACGCCAGCCCTGAAACCCAATTCCCGAGGCGAAAACACACGTCTCCGTGCCTGTCACGCGCAAGTCCAAAAATATCATGCTGCCTCGCACATCGCAACCTGCTTCGCTCAAACTGTTTCGCGGGTGAAGGAAAACCCTGGGTGCCCCAGGTCTCGCGTTTGAGACCTGGGATTCTCCGGCGATCCTATAATGCGGGCGAGTGGCCCATTCAAGCCTTCTGTTGGCTTGAGTGGGGAAGGGAAACGGACAAAGAAGTGGAGTCATTCTGAGCGCAGCGAAGAATCCAGAGGGTGATGGCGGCCTGGACGCGGCCGATTATCCATCGGATCGCTTGCGCGCAATATGTTCTTCCACTTCATGCCGAGCGCGTTCCAGCGCCTGCTCCACCGCCAGCCGGGCCGCTTCCACGATCCCTTCTGTCGTTGAGCCCTCCCCCAATGCCCCTTCGACGGGGACCGGCGGCTGCCAGCCAATCACAATCGTCGAAAATGGTTTGGGAATCAAAAATCCGTCCCACGACTTCAATGTCCACGCCCGATCCGGCGCCGCATAAAAGATGCCGACCCCGCCGCCAACCTGCTGCGCCAACTTCACTCCGCCCGGCTTGGCATGATAGACCGGTCCGCGCGGGCCATCGCTCGTAAACGCGGCATAATTGCAGCGCGTTCCATTGGTCGCCTCCAGCGCCCGCTGCATTCCCAGCAATCCCGCCGCGCCGCCACGCGAACTCGACCCGCGCACCGGCGTATATCCAACGCGATGAATCATGGCCGCAATCAGTTCACCGTCAAAACTTGGGCTGATCAGGATAGCGATCCTGCGCTTGCGAAAGTGATGCGCGATCGACAGCAGCGAGCGATGCCACATGCAGTAGACGCGCGTCTCAGGATGATCGTCGGCATGCGTTCCGGGCGCGCCAATGTCTTTAAACCGCAGCGTCATTCCCAGCAGCCGAAACACAATCGCGCCCGATCGGCGGCAACACCGCCAGCGCCATCCGCTGCTTCCAGTTGTGCTTGTGACTCACCCACCCATTCTAGCGATGCGGTCGCGCATCGTTCTCCTAAGAATGGGGCGATTCATCAACGTCGCGAGTGATTGCGTCGATTGTCTCCGCACGCGCAGCGCGAAATATACGTAGAGCGCAGATATACGCCCGCGGGCCCGGAGTGGAGCACGACTCCAGCCCGGCGCCGGAGGCCCCAGACTCTGGCTTATTTTCATCGAAAGGTGTATCCCTACCATGGATGCACGGGTTCCGATGTTGGCGTCGCAATCGCCGACGGACCCTTCAACCGGTACCGACTGATTTGCTTCCAAATTCGCGAGGGAGTCAAATTGATGAAATCTGCCATTCACATCAAGCCGTTGTTCGCGGCCATTGCGGTCCTTTCATGGATCGGTGTTGCACAAGCTCAAGCGCGGCCTCCGAGTCCCAAGATTCCAAGCAGTAATCCCGCGCCTACCACCGGCCCTCTCAAGTTGGAGGTGGTGGTTTCACAGCCGAACGGCAAGCCGATAGGGGGCCTTTCGCAGCAGCATTTTCACGTCTCCGTGAACGGCAAGCCGGAGTCAATCGTCGGCTTTCAGGCTGTCGAGGGGGCCGCTGCACATGTAGAGGTGATCCTGATGATCGACACGGTCAATACCAGCTTCTCGACCGTGGCGTATGAGCGTTCGGAGATCGAGCGCTTCCTGAAACAGAATCAAGGCCGACTCGCGCAGCCCGTTTCCATTGCCGTACTCACCGATACTGGAATGCAGATCAGCCCTCACCCGTCTACGGACGGAAACGACCTTGCTGCCTTTCTGCAAAAAACGAAGGTTCCTTTGCGCACGATCACCCGTTCGACCGGCTTTTGGGGTTGGGTGGAAAAATTTCAGATTTCTGCATCGGGCCTCTTCAGCCTGTCCACCGCGCAGCAGAGTCGTCCCGGCCGCAAGCTTTTAATTTGGGTGTCGCCCGGTTGGCCTCTCCTGTCTGGGGCCGAGGTCGAACTGACAGGAAAAGACGAGGAGAGCTTCTTCAATAATCTCGTTACGATTTCCGCCGCCATGCGGGAGGCGCGCATTACCCTCTATAGTGTCGATCCCCTGGGAACTCAAGATGCGGATCGCTATCCGACCATGTTCTATAAGTCGTTCACCAAAGGTGTTCGTTCCCCTCGGAATATGCAAATTGGGAATCTTGCGCTGCAGGTGCTGGCGCTCGATACAGGCGGCAGAATCTTTAACTCCAGTAACGGCATCAGCAGCGAAATCGCGCAGGCAGTTGAGGATGCAGATGCCTTCTATACCATCACGGTCGATCCACCTCCGGCATCTCATCCCAACGAGTATCGTGCTATCTCTGTAACGGTGGATCAAGGCGGGGCCACCGCTCGCACGCTGACAGGCTACTACGCACAACCGTAGACCCAAGTCAGAGATAGTTGGCCCGTCTCGCCCACGTCACCCTGGATGGCTACCCCGGTAGCCGTAAGAAAGCTTCCGCCCCGGGGCATCTTCCCGCGCCAACCTTCGACATAGGCATCTCCGGTCTCAGCCATAGGTTGTCGATCTGCCATTGAAGTCGGTTTCATGTCGGTGAAAAGTTTTCGGCGCAGTTTTTCGTCTCCAGCAAGTCCAGCATCCTACTCACCAGGTAGCTTTCCATGGGCTGTGATCGAGAGGGCTGCCGCGTCGCGGCGTGTTCGCGACAGAGGAGACAACAACATGGCACAAACAAAGAAGTGCAAGCACGAAGGCTGTAACTGCATGACCACGGATGGAAAAGATTATTGCGGGGACCGCTGCAAAGACTCCAGGAAAATGACGGAGTTAACTTGCCAGTGCAATCATCCCGGCTGCAAAGGCGAAGCATTAAGAGCTTGATACAGTCGCTTTGTCGGAGCCAGGCGTACCGCTTTGGAACGCGAGGGAAATCCCTGCGACAACCGTTATGAGACGGCTGGTTATGCTATAGAGAGGGAATGCGCGCTCTTCTTTCCTCCGTGTTGCTCCTCCTGTTCTGCACGCCCGTGCCCGCCCATGCGGAAACGAATCCCTCGTGGACCACACCTATCGCTCCGTTCCGAATTGCCGACAACCTCTATTACGTGGGGAGCCGGGACCTTGCCAGCTACCTCGTCGTCACTCCGCAGGGAGAGATTCTCATCAACGCCAACCTCGCTACCTCGCCCCCGCAGATACGCGCCAGCGTGGAGAAGCTGGGCTATCGATGGACGGACATCAAGATTCTGCTCAATAGTCAGGCACATTTCGATCACGTGGGCGGTGCGGCCGAGGTGATTCGCGAAACCCACGCGAAGAATATGGTGATGGACGGCGACGTTAGCGTCATCGAGACCGGTGCACGAACGGATTTTCTCGCTCCATCGCCCAACATCCTCTCCTACCCACCTGTTCATGTCGATCGCATCCTCCATGATCGGGACACTGTAACTCTCGGCGGTGTTACACTCACAGCGCACAAGACCGCGGGTCACACGCGCGGCTGTACGACGTGGACAATGCGCGCACATATCCCAGGGGAAGCAGCGGGAACACTGCGCAACATCGTTATCGTGGGTGGAGTCAGCTTCTGGTCGGAGTACCATTTCGTCGCCACGCCCCACCATCCCGTAAGCTATCCCGGCATTGCTCAGGATTTTCAACATACGTTTGCCGCATTGCGAGCTTTACCCTGCGATGTATTTCTTGGCGCACACGGCGGGTACTTCGATATGCTCACGAAGCTAGAGCACTATCCGAAGGAGGGTCCCCGCGTCTTTATCGACCCTTCGGGCTATCAGCGTTTCGTCGCTGACGCGCAGAAGACGTTCGAGCAGGCCTTGATGCAGCAAAAGGCCGCCGCCGCACACTAACCATCCACGTTGCTTTCGCCTTGTGATTGCGATAGGCGCGGGTGCGAGACGAAGCTGCACCCGGCCGCTTGCTTTGAAGCTTTCATTCAATCAATTCCTCGGTTGACAAGGCGAAAGCCGCACTCGACAATGCAAGTGACTCTCCTCCCTCGAAAAAATCCCGAGCCCACCCACCAAAGAACGGAGTGCAGTCATGACCACATATAAACCTCGCGTCGCACTTATCCTCGGAGTTGCATTTTCACTTTCGATGTTTCTGACTGCGTGCAACAAGCCTGCAACCCCGTCAGAACAACCGGCGCCCCCTCCTGGCCAGTCTGCGACCGGCGCTACACCTGCGCCGTCTTCACCGGCCACTCCGGCAGCGCCCGCGCCTGCACCCGCGCCGCCGCCGATTCCTGCTCCGCCGCCTCCTCCTCGGATTATTCCTGCCGGCACTTCTCTCTCCACACGGATTTCGAGCGCCTTGAGCTCGAAAACCAGCACCTCTGGAGACCGCTTTAACGGATCGCTTGTGAACTCTGTTCGCCTCAATGGAAACGTAATTATTCCTGCTGGCTCCGCCGTCAGTGGGGTTGTTGTGACGGCGCACTCCGCCGGCAAATTCAAGGGCGCGGCCAGCCTTGCAGTGCGTTTAATTGCGGTGAATGTCAACGGCCAGTCCTATCCCATCAGCACCAACACCATCAGCCAGGAGACCAAAGGAAAAGGCAAGCGTACCGGCGCCATGGTCGGTGGCGGGGCCGGTGGTGGAGCCTTGATTGGTGGCCTTGCCGGTGGCGGCAAAGGCGCATTGATCGGTGGTCTTATCGGCGCGGGTGCTGGAACGGTGGGCGCCGGGGCGACGGGAAACAATCGCGACATTTCTTATCCGGCTGAAACCGTTCTGGCCTTTCGTCTCAGCAAAAGTTTGAATCTGGATGCAGGGATCACAGCGACTGACAGCGATTCGGCGCCACCTCCGCCTCCACCACAATAATTGTCGCGACGGCTGCAAGAAAGCACTTCAGCCACCGAACGAATTTCAAGGGAACTCAATACGCCGGGGCAATCTGTTCTGCCGTTTCTATGCGCAGATTCGATTGCCCCGGTTTTTTTGTGACCGCCCTTCCAAACTTTTGCCCGCACCGATTCTTCCCCTGAAACCCCTCCTGACCCGTGAAGTCTCTCCGAACTCAGTCGATAAGTAGTCTATGGGGGCTCCGGAATCTCCGGAGGCTGTAGACATGGGCGATCGTTTGGCGATGCTGGAGGCGACACTGGACCTGATGGAAGAGGGAATCGCCGTCCTCGATGAACAATTGAGGGTCGTGTACTGGAATCAGGCCGCCTCGGCGCTCACCGGATATACGGCGCAAGACTTGCTGTGCCGTCCGTGTCCTGAAGATTTATTTCGTGTCGATCAACAGCATCGTGACAAGGTAGCCGCCAGCGCGGAGGCGGAACGGAAAGCCGGATTATCAGAGGGTGCGGGTGTCAGCGGGCTTTCTCTCACCCTGCCCACGGCGGGCCCTTTGCATTTCTCCGATCCTGTCCTGCAACGCCTCACGCTGGTATCCATCCATCACAAGCTGGGCCACGATGTGCCGGGAATGCTGCGCAAGGTGGCGTTACACGATGGGCAGGCATCTCCGATGGGCGCGGTAATCCTGTTTTATCCGGCAGAAGAGGTCGATGCTCTACCGCGCGGAGAAAGCGGCGAAGCTGTCGGCATTCAGGCCAGCCAGGCAGAGATGGAAGACCGCCTGGACGCGGCCCATCATCAATGGGCCACCAGCGGCATGCCGTTTGGCCTGTTGTGGATCACGGTCGATCAAGCCCGGTCGCTGCGCAAAACTCATGGCCGCGATGCATGTGAGGCGATGCTGCGCGCGGTGGAAGATACGCTGCTGCGTCAAATGAAGCCGTCAGAAACCATCGGGCGTTGGGGAGACAACGAATTTTTGATCATTGCGCACGAGCGTTCCGCTCAACTGTTGACCGACCATGCGCGCCGTCTGGCTGGACTGGCGCGGATCGTAGATTTTCGCTGGTGGGGTGATCGCGTCGGCCTCACTCTCAGCATTGGAACCAGTTTCGCCATCGAAGCGGACACGCTGCCGTGCCTGCTGAGTCGGGCGCGTCAGGCGATGCGAAGCAGTGAATATGCGGGCGGCAACCATGTCACTGAAGCGCGAGGAGATACATGCTTCCAATCATAGGAATTGTTGTCGTCTTCGGTGCCGTGATTGGCGGGTTCCTGATGGAGAAGGGACATATTCTCGTCCTGCTCCAGCCAGCCGAACTGGTGACTATTGCTGGCGCCGCGCTGGGCACCATCCTGATCGCCAATCCGGTCTACATTATCAAGGCCATGATTGCCGGCATCATGGGCGTCCTGAGTCCTTCGAAATTCAGCAAGGACAGGTATCTGAGCACGCTGAAGATGATGTATGAGCTGTTCAATAAAGTTCGCAAGGCAGGCCTGACCGGGGTAGAAGATGACGTAGAAAAACCTGCCACCAGCGAAATCTTCAAGAAGTATCCCGAGTTTTTAAAAGATCACCACTCCCAGGCGTTTGTGTGCGATACGCTGCGCACGGCCATTACCGGTGGCGTCGATCCCTTCGATATGGACCAGATGATGGAGCTCGACATGGAAGTGGCGCATCACGAGGCGCTGCAGCCAATTCAGTCGCTCACCACTGTCGCCGACGCGCTGCCCGGCCTTGGAATTGTCGCCGCCGTTCTGGGTGTCGTGATCACGATGGGCTCTCTCGGCGGTCCACCGGAAGAAATCGGCAAGAAGGTTGCCGCCGCATTAGTCGGCACATTTCTGGGGATTCTGATGTGCTACGGCCTGGTTGGACCGCTGGCTTCCAGCATGGGCAAAGGAGCCGATGAGCACAACGCCTACCTGCACGTGCTGCGGGTCATCATCCTCGCATTTCTCAAAGGATTGGCCCCGATTCTCGCCATCGAAATGGGACGGCGAGCAATTCCAGAACGCGTTCGCCCCAGCTTTGACGAAATGGAGAAGGGATGCAAGAAGCCCTCGGCGGCAGCCGTTTCTGAACCAGACAGCAAATCTGCCGGTGGCACGGCAGCCTAGAAAGAACCGATCATGGCCCCAGATCGAAAAACCGTTCGACCCATCATCGTCATCAAGAAGAAGGTTTCACACGGCGGCCATCATGGCGGCGCGTGGAAGGTGGCATATGCCGATTTCGTCACTGCGATGATGTCGCTGTTTATCGTTCTCTGGTTGATGAATTCCACTCCGCAAATTAAAAAAGCGGTTGCAGGCTATTTCAACGATCCAAAGAGCGGTGGCCGGGAAACAGGTACGACCGTGTTGGGCTCCGACAAAAGCATTTCCATCGATCAGAAGAACGTTCAAAAGCTGAAAGAAGAAATTGAAAAAGCCATTCTCAAGCAGACCGACCTCAGCAAGCTCTCCAAACAAATTGTCATCACCATTACCAGCGAGGGACTGAAGATCGACCTGATTGAAGACAAGGGTGGCACGTTCTTTCAGAGCGGCAGTGCCAAGCTCAGCCCAAGTGGTGTCGAACTTCTCGATCTCCTCGCGACTCAGCTGAAAGTGTTGCCGAACAAGCTGCTGATCGAGGGATACACCGATGCTCAGGCCTATTCAAAGACCAGCGACTATAGCAATTGGGATCTTTCTGCCGACCGGGCAAATTCCGCGCGCAAATTGCTGCAGCAGGGCGGCGTCGGGCTCAACCAGGTCTCGCAGGTGCGTGGGTACGGGGATCAAATGCTGCGCGTCCCTTCTAATCCATTTGACCCGACGAATCGACGAGTCTCCCTGATTGTGCAGTGGCAGGATGCGTCAGCGCCGGCGACAGATGTCGCGAAAAATCCTGAACCCGCGACCGATGGACCCCCCGGCCCGAACGCGCCTTCTGAGAGCAGCCCGCAAAACAAAACGCCGATGCCGAATCTTTCAGTGGCGAACCCTGCAGGTGACAATTCGAAACCCGCTGCGCTCGCAAAACCGGCCGCAGGCACCCCGGTTACATCCGCGGCAAAACCCGCATGGGCCGAGCGGCTCAAATTACTTATCCCGGAAAAAAACAAGCATTCTTGAAAATCGCCGCACCTATCAATATTCCGTTGCGTCCATCGACTGTCTGGGTGAACGCCGACTGAATACTCTAGGTGCCGATCCAGAAGAGAGGGAGTAGACCCAGCGCGGCCAGCGCTGTCAGCAAGGCAAGGCTTTGAATACCGGTTTTCCGGTCGGCAAGGCTGTAGGCATAAATGCCTTTCACCACGTTGTTGCTGGATGCGGCAATCAACACCGCCGCCGCCGCTACCTTTACCGCCGTCAGCGTGCCGGCAGCCTGCGTCATCCCCATGATGAATGGATCCACATCGGTCACACCCATGATGGCAGCCAGCGTATTCACGCCCGCTTTGCCCAGATAGGTAACGGCTAACTGCGTGGCAATCAGCATCGCCAGAAACAACACAGCAAATAGAAAGGCCGTTAGCAGGTCGAGCGGATTCTTCGGCTCAAACTCCTTCGTCACTGTCCCAGAGTCCGGATCCTTGCGGCGAGTCCACAGCCAACCCACGCCAATCCCCAGGGCAGCCAGCACCAGGAAGGGAACCGCCAACAGATCCATCAGGTGTCGATTGAAGATCGCGAGCAGCGCCGCCAGGCGCAGATACATCATGCCGGAAGCTATCAGAATGCATCCGGAAAACAGATTGGAATGTTTTTCCTGCGCCGATCGCCGTGCCATCACCACCGTGGTTACAGTCGAGGAGTAGGCCCCTCCCAAAATCGCCGCCAGTACAACTCCGCCTCGTTGCTTCGTCAACTTCTGCAGCACGTAACTGCCGTAAGAAATCGTGCTGACCGCAACTACCACCAGCCACGTCTTGAATGGATTGATGTGGAATTTGCCAAACTGTTCGTTCGGCAGAATGGGCAGAATGACACCCGCCAGCAACAGGAATTTGGTAAAGGTCAGGATCTCCTGCGCCGGAATGCGTGCCGCCAATTCCTCCAGCACTTCTTTCAGATCAAGAAACAGCAGGCACGCCACGCTCAACGTGGTGGCTACCCACAGGTGTCCATAACAGATCAGCGCACCCACCAGAAATGTCGCAAGCCCAGACATCTCCGAGGTGACACCCGCAACCGTGGCGCAGGAAAGCTTGTGCCAATACGACAGCAGCAGAAATCCGGCAATCACCAGGAACCCGATGGTCAGCGGCAGCAGTTGCGTCCCGGCCAGCAGTGCCAGGGAGTAGCCGATCAACCCAATCAGCGGAAACGTTCGCACGCCTCCAAAGGAGTACGAAGTCCCGGTGGCCTTATGCTCTTCCCGCTCCAGTCCAATCAAAAAAGACAAGAAAAGGACCAGAACAATCTTCATGGCTTCGGGATGGAGACGCGCGTAGATTTCCATTGGAGCTTTTTTGTTTCGTCCTGGGGAATGCTATGCAGTATAGCCGCCAACGGTTCTGCAGCAGAGCAAAACATTGCCCCCAGATCACCGATTTGAAGAATTTGCAGCGCAGATTGACTTTGCCCGGTTGGTAAGTCAATCCAAGTCCCCCAAACTCCGGCATATTGGAGCCTCCCCCACATATCGGAGTTAGTCCGCGCTCCTTCCTGCCACGGAAGCGCTGACGTACCGAATCAACGGCTCCCAACCCTCCCGCCCGCAGCAAAAAATCGCCCGCGCCCTGCTGGGTCTTAGCCGCCTAACAGGCTGTAAATGCAGCCTGTTCCAACTGCCCAATCCAAAACACCGTGGGCCGCCGCCGAGTGCGCCCCTCCACCGGGCTAACTCCAGCATTGATTGGCACAGGGCGTGCATTGCACCACTCCGAGATTTCACCGCGAGCAACTCTGGTTGACAGCCGCCGGCGAAGCACCTTCCCCTCGACTCTTGAAGATCCCCGGGGATCACAGGACGAATGGTGCGAGGGCTGCTTTTGCGGCGAGGATCAGATTCTTTACTGAAGTGCCCGCGGCCGAGAGTGGCCCGTTGGCTTCGAACGTATGGACCCGATTGAACGGAAACGCACCAAAGGAGAAGGCAATGAAGGAACATCGAAAAATATCCCTGATGCTGTTTGCTGCGGCCATCGTGACACTCATGTTGTCGCCGGTGGTGCGGGCAGAAGATGGTCCCACGCCTCAACCCGTGACCGTTGCGACGGATGCCCCGACACCTGCGGCGCCGGCTCAAGCGCAGACGTCGACCGCAACCGGCCCCAACGATGCCTGGCATTTTGCCATTGCCCCCTACCTGTGGTTCGCGGGAATGCATGGCACGGTGGGTGCACGCGGCTACGATGCCAGTGTCCACGCCAGCTTTGGGGATATCTTCAGCTACTTAAATATGGGCATTATGGTGGCTGCAGAACCTCGATATAAAAAGTTTTCAGCGCCCGTCGACTTTATCTGGATGAAGCTCTCCGACGATAAGTCGCTTCCATTTCAAATCGGCCCAACCAACATCAAGACCAAGATTAACGAGGACCTGCTCACTCCCAAGGGTGCGTATCGCCTGGTCGACGGCAAGATGATCAAGGTCGACGGAAATGTCGGCATCCGCTATTTCCACCTGGGCACAACGTTGACCTTTGTGCCAGGCACCTACGTCTCTCCCCAATACCAATCCGCCAATTGGGTCGACGTTGTTTCCGGTGCAAGGATTCAGGCAGCCCTGTCTCCTAAAGTGAAAGTGACCATTCTAGGAGACGCGGGCGCGGGCGGCGCCAACCTGGATTATCAGCTCGGTGCTTTCCTGGGGTACAAAGTCAGACGGAACGTCGACCTACAGGCCGGCTGGCGCTACCTGGCAGTGAACTACCGACCACAATCCACATTCGTCTATGACGTGGACACGAGTGGCCTCTTGATCGGCGCAATTATCGCTCTCAAGTAGCGCGAAACGATTTCCGCAATGCGACTGGCCAGCCAGACGATGGATGATTCCATCGATTGGCTGGCCATCACTCCCAGATGCACATCAAACCTTCGCGACCACTGGCGAGTCCGCATGCCGTTGCCCCAGCAGCAGCCCAATCCAGCAGCTTATCGGCCAGGTAAGCAGCCACGACAGCCAATACCAGTGCGGCCATCCCTTGCTCCAGTTGGGAATTGACGCGGCAATCCCCATCACTTCTCCCAGGATGAAGAACCACAACACATGCTTGGCGGGATTGGATGGAGCCAGACGGGCGCACACCCAGGCGCAGAAGATTGAGACCACGACAAAAAATATTGTGCTGGCGACAAGGGCGTGGTCAGAGGGTACTCGCCCTCGCACGAAGTCGCCTGGGAATAAGTGCGAGAGCAACGGATCCGTTGCCATGACAAGAACCACTGAAAGAATGTAGCTGCCGACAACAACAACGATAGATTTCAGCACGAATTGGACCTCCCTGTTAGATCGCGAAACGGAGATCGGGATCAACGTGAAATGAGGGGTCTCGCCGGGCTCGACGCAAGGTCATACTCAGGAATCATTGCAACCTGCATCCGCGGGCAGGCCAAACCAGCCCGCATTGCACCTTCGTGTACCGCTCCCGAACTTGGGGTAGGAAAACGGTACAACTCACGGCCGCTTCTGTAAATGAATAAAACTCGAAGATGAAAAACCTGGCGTCTGCGATGGGATTTGTCAGGATCCTATCGATCGCTAGAACTCTGCGGAAGCCTGATGGGCTGGCGCTGCCCACTTCTTCCATATGGCAGGCTCGGCAAGCATTTTTATGTAAACGCCACCCACCACCGAGCGCGCTTGAAAGCCGACCTGCTTTCCTGTCATCGTGTCATACCAATCTGTCATTGGAACACGATCCGGCGTTTCGTTCAGAAACTTATATATAGGATGAATGAACAACTGGAAGTCCGCCGGCTTTGTCGCCAGCGTTGCCGTCCATGTCTCCCAGTCCAGCTTGGTATAGGTGGCGCGATTGTCCAACGGCAAACCATATCGGTTGAGATGCGTTTTGTAAAACGCAATGTCCTTGCTGGCGACCTCCGTTGGAAACAGATTCAGTCCTAATATCTGGTCCCATACCAGGTTGTATTTCTGGCTCCACGTTCCGCGCTTGTCGAAAGCAAGCAGAGAATGATCTCCGGCATCGGCCATTTTCACCCATTGCCTGTCCATGCTCGCGGCCGCCGTCCCGTATTTCGCCGCTGCTTGCGTGTCTCCCAGATTCTGAGCCAGCTGCGCATACGCGCCCAACGCCTCAATCGCCTTGATCGATAAGTTCGCGTTGTGGGCCAGGTGGCCCGCAAAATCATCCGTACAAAGCTGGTTCTCCGGGTCAAGTCCATGGGCCATCAAGTACTGCGCCCATTTCGTCAACAGCGGCCAATAGCGTCGTGCAAATTCCACATTGCCTTCGGCATGTTCGGTGGCCGCAACCAGCAGCAGAATATTTCCGGATTCTTCCACCGGCATCTGATCGGCTTCGCTGATTTCTCCGCCGCCATACTGCTGACCGTCCGCCAGCGGATACACGCCCAGGTCATGCGGCGCAAAAGAGAACTTCCATCTCGGCATCTCCGCATAGCGCAACACCGGCTCCAGTTGTGCCTCAACCAACTTGGGATTCAACAGCAGGAACATCGGCGCGCTGGGATAGATGACATCGACGGTGGAGATGGAGCCGTTGCTGAAGTCTTCCTTCGGCATAAAAAACGGTGTCCCGTCATCGCTCTCCACCAGTTTTTGCGCGGCAATTGCCTGTCGAAACGCCAACGTTGCGATCGCCGCATATTCCGGGCCACCCACATGCACCAGGTCCGTTTCCAGCGCAGTGTCATATTTCTGCGCGTGTGCTTCCAGCGCAGGATACTGCTGTTCCGCTGCCTGCAGCATGCCGGAAAATGTCGGGAACTCGGTCCTCCAATAGGGGAGCAATTTCTGCTCCATGTACTCCACGGAGTACACATCGTCGTACGCCAGCAGAAGATGCCGCGTCACGGGCGCGGAACCGACACTGCCCAGCGGGAGAACAACATTTAATGCCGGCGCCGACGGATATTGGCTCTGCGGAGTTCGCGCTCCTTCAATATCGTCCGACTCCGGCAGCTTTCCTGTAAGCAGAAAATCATCGCGATAGCTTGCATTGCCCGCGGTCAATTCGGCGTTTTCGCTCTGCGGAACGGCAATGTAGAACCATCCCCAGTTGATGCGGACATTGTCGCCGAAACGCTGCAATACAGGTTGCGCCTGTGTGCCAATTCGCAGCAGGTCGAGTCCACTCACCTTTTCCCGTGACCACAGAACCTTTTCGCCGGGATCGTTTGTCGCCAATGTCCCGGCAGCGTCGAAGTAGAGAGTGACATCATGCCCGCGCCCGTCGCGAGATGTCGCTGTCCAGGTTAGATACGTGACAGGACGCGCCATCACCTTCATGTCATCCGGAAATAGTGGAGAAAAAAACTCGACACGTAGCTCGATCTCCGGACTTGTCATCACCACGATCGTGCGCGTTGGCGTAATCGTCTGGCTCACTTCATCCAGCGCAGGAATGTTCCGGCCCTGCCTGTCTGCGGTTCCGAGAAAGCGGTAATAGCTGCCGTCAACCCGAACAATTCCATTCATCTCCTGGTCCGCGCCCGTCCAATGCTTGGTTGGCACGTCGGTCAGTTTGTCTGCCATCGACCAGATGTTGAAATACGGATCGTGTGTCACCAGGGGAGTGGCAGGGGGCCGCAAAGACGCTGGAGCAGACTGTGCATCAGCATTCGCAGAAATTGAAAGTACAGCGATCGTGATGCATGCAAGGAACACTGACCGGAGAGTATTGTGATTCTGCACCAACTTCATCCCTTCATCCACCTGTATAGCCTGAATCTTATGCAAGCGAAGCCTTGAAAGAAAATGAATGGTCGATCGATCGCGCATTCTCCACTTCACCCCTGCGGCTGACGTGCTCGATGGCTTGATCCATTCACCGGCTGGAAGCTGCCTGGATATGGGAGCTGTTGGCCTGCAAATAATTTCCATAGCCGACCACAAGCGTCGAACCAACTAGAAGTACAAGCCCGATGGCGACGTAGCTGCGCGTGCGAAAACTGGTGCCCCGCCATTCATGAATCATGATCCCCCACAACGTCGAGAAGATGATGATGCTCGCCATGTGCAATGTCCAGCTGGAGAAGTCGTATCTCCCCATCTTGGTCTGACCCATGCTGTAAAAGAAAAACTGGAAATACCAGATGACGCCTGCAGCAGCGGCGAACAAATAGTTGATCGTCAACATCGACCCCGACAGCCTTCCAGGATACGAAGATCGAGATGCAGTCAGATGGTGATGAAATTCTTCCTGTACCGGCGGTGGAACGGCAGAGGCCGCATCCGATGGAGCATCGGTTGGGCTGTCGGTTTGCGCCGGAGCGCCGAGGTACTGGTTGGCGGACCGGTTGCGAACCAATAAAATCAGGCACCAGATAAAATTCGTCGTGAACCCGCCCAACAACACAACCACCAGCACAGGCAGGTTTTGCCATAAGTCGGAGCGACCTTCGAGCACCAGCCTGGCATGCGCGATTTCTGCGATCGGTTTTCCGGCGGCCAGTCCATAGGCAAAGCATGCGCTCATCACGCCGGCAAAAATCGATACCGCCAAACCTTTGCCGTAGTGGAACTCCTCCACCGTCTGCTTTTTTTCTTCCTCGGAGAGTTCCTGTTCCTTCGATCTTCCAGCGAGTCCGCTGAAAATGATGCCCAGGACGCAGATGCCGATACCGAGCAAAATAAACTGGCCAGAGGTGTGGCCGAGAATCGTTCCCATTTCGCCGCTGAAAATCGGCGGCATCAGGGTTCCAAAAACCGTGCAAAGACCCAGCGCAATCGGATATCCAAGAGCGATGCCAAGATACCGAATGGAAAGCCCAAAGGTGAGCGCGCCAAAACCCCACATGCAACCCCAGAAATAGCAGAAGAAAAGGCTCGATTCGGGCGCGGCGTGGAAGATGACGGAAAGATGAGGAACCAGCGCTGCGGCAATCAGGATAGGCGCGAGGATCCAACTGAAGACGCCTTGCAGCAGCCAATACGTTTCCCACGACCAGCGTTTGATGCCGCGGAACGGCAGGTAGCAACTGGCGGATGCCAGCCCTCCGATCCAATGAAAGATCACTCCTAGGAAGGGATTGGCGCCCAAAATTCCTCCTCGTCGGCGCCTCATCGGCCCAAACGAAACTCTCACCACTGCCGGACTAACTGTAAGGATGCAGCCTATCTACTCCAACGTTTGATGCTGCTTCTGTGTAACCGTCTTCTCCCCGCGCTGCAGCTTTGAGATCACTTCTTCTCGAAGCGCAATACCCAGGCCAGGCGAGTTCCCAAGCACTAACTCACCCTCGCTCGCAACCGGCAGCCCCGTAAACATCTTCCAGAAAAGTTCATTCCCTGTGTCCGGTTCCACGTCTGGAAAATACTCGACCACTGGGCATACATGAGGCGAACGGCTGAACGTGACGTGCAGATTGTGTGCCTCGTTCGAGTGCGGGATCACAGGAAGTCCAGCCGCTTCCGCCATCGCACAGATCTTGATTGCCTCGGTGATGCCTCCCACTCGATTCACATCCGGCTGCAGGATATCGACTACGCGCCGACGAATCAGTTCATAAAATTCCCACTTGCCGTAGGAGTGTTCGCCGCAGCTCCAGCGCTGCCATGGGCAACGATGTTTCAACTCCAGATAGCCTTCAATGTCATGCGGCATCAGCGGTTCTTCCATCCATGACAGGTTGTAATCGCGCAGACGTTTCGCCATCTCCATCGCATAGCCGACATCCCAACCCATATAGGCATCCGCCGCCAGTTCAACCTGGTCGCCGACAGTCTCCCGCACAGAACGAATCAGCGCAACATTGCGATCCATGCCACGCGGCCCATCCTTCGGCCCAAATCCAAATCGCTGTTTCATTCGCCGGAAACCCGCCTGCACCCAGGTGCGAGCTTCCTCCTTCAACTCATCCAGATCTTCCAGTGCATACAGGCGGCTCACATAACAAGGGATGCGAGTCTGAGTCCGTCCCCCCAGCATTTCGTAAACTGGCTTTCCTTCGACCTTTCCGTGGAGATCCCACAGCGCGATATCCAGCGCAGAGATAGCACACATGGCTGAGCCCGATCGGCCGAATCGAACTGTCGTCCGGTACATTCTTTGCCACAGAGATTCATGCCGTGTTGCATCCTCACCGAGCAGCAGCGGCGCATAATACTCATCAATCAACGATTTTGCCCCGCCGTGAAACGCCCCGGCAGTTCCGATGCCGACCACACCTTCATCACTCTCGACTTCAACCAGGGTGCACATCGAAGGCCCAAACCACCCTTCCGCACGCGTCTCAAAATCGTCGAAAAGAGATGCATTCGAGACCAGGTTTTTCTTGAGCGTTACTGGAGCCCGCGAAAATCCGATGTTGCGACTCGTAATTTTGCGAATAATCATCGAAAACCTCTGCGGAAGTTCTCACCGGGATGCGCCTTATAAAATCACGTATCTCCAGCTCGGATCATTCAATGATTCCTGTGATCCGTGGACAGCGCCATCATTGGCCGCGCGGGCGCAATGTCACCACTTGGTTGATGTATGGAATCAGCTGTACCGGCCCTTCCATTCCGCAAACATCAATCGCCGCCAGAATCTTTCGCGAGGTCCCGACAGCTCGTCGATTCGCCTCTGTATCGGTGACGATAATCTTGAGCGTGTTGTCGCCGGGTTGAATGAATTTTGATATATCCAATTGGTATGGCTGCCACACAAGCGTACCTGCATGCTTGTCGTTGACATACACATCCGCCACAGAACTTACCCGGCCCAGGTTAAGCATAAGTTGCTTGCCGCGGAAGGATTCCGGCACGGTAAATGTCTTGGTATAAATTGCACTTCCGGAATAATTCTCCAGGCCTGTGTGTGTCCACGATTGCAGCGTGAACGGTGTATCTCCGGTGACAAATTGGACTGGAGAATCCAGTAAGTCAGTCTCACGCGCAGTAATGACGAGCACATTCTTCTCTCCGCTGAGAAACGGGCGTATGTCGACGGGGGTTTCCCCATCGTGGCTCAGCGCGTGTCCATTGACCGCCATCTGATATGTGCCGTGGAGCGCCGGCGGAACAACAGCGACACACCCGGGTGGTATCGGGATCCGGTACCATCGCATTTCCTGTGTCTCCGTTGCAGGTTTTTGCACGTCTCGCGGAGATAAGCTGGCAACCACATCGGTCAGGGTGTTCCCGTTCTTATCGGCAACACGGAAAGAGAAGCCATAGAACCCGCTCGCAACTCCCCGTCCTTTGCCAACTTTCATCAATACTTCATTCCAGCCCGCGTGCAAGTCGACGGGAACGCGATCTGCCCAGTTGTCGTTGACCTCATACCAGAACGGCGTGCGAAGCTGCTCGAACACCTGCTTGTGATTTAACCAGATGCGCGCCCAGTTATCCGCCGCAACAATAAACTGCGCGTGCTGATCCGTTGGAGAATATAGATAGGTGTGAGCATAGCTCACAACCCATGGGTCGGCATCCGTGAGTAACTCCGGATTGAACTGAACAATATACCCTGAGTCAGAAAAGCGACCGCCCTCTACCCTCATCCAGATATCCCAATTCTGCAAGGCAAGATGCGGCTCGTTGCCGTAGTAGTCCTTCCAGCCAACCGTCTGCCCGTTCAGGCCAAGGTACTGTTTGTTGGGATCGAATTCTGTCTCCGGCGGGTATTCCTTGGCGAACCCATTGTTATCCGGGTTCGGGAATGGCCCGATCATCTGCCAGTTACGAATTGTGGTCTGCTCCTGGCTCAACCATAGAGAGGGCCACCCTGTGTCATCAAAAGACTGTGCATCCCAGCCAGATCGCTGCCCCACGGCGTCAGAAGCATCTTGCACCTGGGCATACGGCACCGAAATCCGTTCCGGCTGCGGCCGAAACTTCCAGTCACCGGCCAGAACGATCGGCTTCAGCGGCGTTCCCGCGATGGCACCGTCATAGTCGGTATCGCCGGCTCGCATCTTGACGTAAGTTGCGGAGTTACTCGTGGGGCCAGAAACGTGGACGGAGATATCCTTACCTTGCTGCACTACGTTGTCTAACTGGTCGGCATTCGTTCCAACCAACATCGCGTTCTGTCCGCTCCCTGAGAGTCGTCGGAAAACTATGTAATACGCATCCCATGGGGCAAGATTCAACCGTACATCCGTTCCCGTCCCATCATTGACGTAGAACACAGGCTCTCGTTTTCCTGTCAAAGCGCTCCATTTTTCTGGAATTCCTTTCACCGCGAAATGTACCTGATTGATGCGGGTCCGATCCGTGTCATTCACAATCCAGTAGTAATCCTTGGTCAATTTCTGGCGATGCTCAAAGTAGAGATGCTCCGCCGGCCCGGTCATTACTTGGACATCTTTCGAGGTAGTTGCATCCAGAGCCGAAATTAGCTTGTCTACGGAGTCGGCAATGTAATATGCCCCGCCGCTGTGATATTCCGCCTGAGTTCTCGCCCGGCGAACTTCCTTCCGAGACGTCCTTGCCGAACAAAGCCGAAACTCCGGCCTCGATGACCGAGTCGTTCCCTCCTGCCTCGGGTGAAGAATTAGGCAGCAGCCGAATTGCGAGAATCGTTCCGCCGGCTTGGTGGAATGCCTCTAGCTTCTGCAACGTCGCTCGACTTAGCGTAGTAATAGGTGGCAGGATGATCGTCCGGAATCGCTGGTGTCCTATAACTAGCTCGTTCCCTTCGATCGTTGCGCTGTCGAGATATTGATCGTCGGCGATGTTATAGTCCCACTGGTGATCGGCAAGGTCGAGAATAATTCGCGTGTAGTAGTCGTTGATCAGAATCGTGCCGTTTTTCCAGGCTGCGGGCTTTCCAATGCTCTGGTAGCTTGTCGAGCCAGAAAACACCGGCGACGTGTGCGCCCACATTGTCGTGATCGGATAGTACAGCAGGACATTCGTCACATGGTGGCTGTCAGCATTCATGTAACTGATCCGCCGCGTGTAGTCCGCGTAGTAATGGAAATAGGGCCAGTAGGGTTGGTGCAGCCAGTCAGGCGGATAGTTCGCTCGTGTGGTGTCGTAGTCGAAGGCGTGCGGCACAAATAGATCCACGCCCCATGCTCCGATCGCATTCGTACCTTCGCGGATTGCTTGTAGGTCAAGATACGAATCAGTGCCTTGCACGCCCTGGTTTTCGCACATGAAGCGGCGCCCTTCATAGTCCGCGACAGACTGCGCCACCTTAAAATTCAATGGTTGCCGTCCGAAATCGCCCAGCGAATCCACTCCGACAGGATTCAACCCTCTTTCCACTGCGAACAGACTCCCTTCGAGCGCCGCAGCCCACTGCAGGCTCTCTTCCCAGGCATGACCGGTTCGATGAACTCCGAGCTTCGCTGCAGCATCAGTAATGCCATTCCAGAATGAGGCGGTATACAGAGCAGTTACGGTCGAAAGATAGTCTGCTCGAACCTTTGTCGTCCGGTCGCCTCCGTCATAAATTAGCAATGGCAACACAGTTCGCAGGTCATATCCATTGCGTTGTTGAAATGCGTCGAATAACTTGGGCGTCCATGCGATTCGGTATCCATAATCTCCCTCATGATCTGAAAAAGAATAATGGATCGTACCGCCGAAGTAGGGCTGGAAGTGGCGATAGTATTGCTCGTAAGTCATCTGAAAAAATAACTTCATCGCGTCTGGATTCATCAGGTCCACAAATCCGCCATCAAATCCCATCGCCGGTTCTAAATGGAACTGAAGTACAACCCATGTTCCATCGGGTACCGACCATTGCACGCGTCCATTTGTGATCTTCGAGTCAAGCAGTGTAAGGCTGCTGCCGTCCACATGCCCTTGGCTGATCCACCGCACCGCAACCACCGACTGAGTATCAGGCTCCACTGCAATGTTCACAGATTGCGGCCCTTGAACAGTTTGCGTGGAATAGGCCAGTGTTTTCATTCGAAATTCTGGATGCTGCGCCAGAATTTCGCTTTGATGATGGCCCGGCATCCAGACATTTCTTACTTCGCCGCTTGGCCAGTCGTATTCATCTACAAAATTGAATTCGAACCCCGATCGTTTCGCTTGCTCCAGGCCTGCTCCGATCGCGTTCCACCACTCGTCGGAAAGATACGGGGTTTCCAATCCATCGCGTGCATGCAGAAACGAACCATACACATGCTGGCTCGCCATGTCGCGAATCTCCGCCTGAATCTTTGGCCCCTCCATTTTTCCGTTCCAGAACCAGAAAGGCATGGGAGAGAAATCACGGGGTGGATCGACAAATTGCTGATGCAGGCTTTCAGTCGACGGGGGAGCCGTCTGGGCTTGAGAGAAAGTTGTGATGGCCAATACAGGAATAATCGTCAGGACGAACGCTTGAACAACTCTTCTCACTTTGTGTCCTTGGTTGAATAAGTTAAAACACTCGCAACAACAACCTCGCTGGCAGCGGATAGCTCAGCGATGGCCGGGAATCGCATGTCACATCGGAGTTACTACTACCGATCCGCTACCCCAAACAATTCACATGACATTCCTGCCGGGAGTAGTCCAAAGATGTTTCCTTCTTGCACCGCTGCACCCCGTCCGTCTAACTTGCGTAGCTCAGCAGACGCGCCCGCGCTTACCCGCAGAACTGTGCCCCGGAGGATTCTCGCCGATCCATCTCTCGTCGATCAGATCGGTTGCCAGTTGATATCTCGAGTCGGAAGAAAGACGAAGCTGATCGGAACGATTGTCCATTCCACCGTGAACTGTATTCATGGAAAAGATCACGACATCTCCCATCTGATACTCAGCAGTCAACCAGCGTCCACCCAGACTGCGCCGGATCTTATTCGGATCCTCTGAAAGCCATCCATTTAAACCGCTCGCAGTACGAGCCGGATCATCCGGCTTATTTGTGCAATAGGAATCCACGTCGCGCTGACCATACGTGTTCTGCAATTGGACATTCGTATGACTGCCTTCCAGAATCATCAAGCCGCCCAGGTGAAAATTGTTATCGCCCAGCGGTACCCACGCCGTGTATAGCTTCCGCGTTCCGCGTCCCATGTAGACAATGTCGCAATGACTCGGGGTTCCTAGTCCGGGTGAAATGCAGCGCAGCCATGTGAAGTCGAAGTGGCGAACCTCACCACCCAGGAAGGCACGGAAAAAGCTCATCAACTTTCCCTGCGGATAATACAGAAGATGCTGCAAAGGAGGGTTATTCTTTTGCGCCAATTCCGGCTGGAAGAAAAGCTTCGTGCCCGCTTTCGGCACCCCATCCATCACCGCAGCAGACGAGTCTAGCTGGCCATCGGCCGCAAGCTGCTCCAGGATGTGCCGCCTGGCAGCGAGCACTTCATCGCGGTTTAGATAGGACCTTAGGAAGAGATAGCCGTCGGCGGCCATTCGATCGCGCAGTGTTTCCGGGTCTGCCGAGGCATCGTATGTCGAGTTCAGCAGGCCGAGGCTGTTCTCACCCTCATCGAGTTTATGACCACAAGAGTAAAGTTCTGGAACTTCAAGAATTGTCGCCATAACGTTGCGCACCTCATGTCACCGCAAAATTCCGAACACTCGCAGATTACGCCTACGGCCGCACGACGGGCTATCGACTTCTTCACCCAAGCCGATAGCCGCGTCAGACGAACCGTCAACGAACATTTCTTCCGCCTAGTACAGCAACTTCAGCGCGAATTCCAGAATGCGTGGATCGCGCGAACTCGTGACTTGCCCAAAGTTTCCAGATCCCAATGAAGTGGATACGCCTTCGAAATTAGGATGGTTTGCCACGTTGAACGCTTCCGCTCGGAACTGCATAGCTAACCGGCTAATGATCGGGAAAGTTTTATATAGAGCTACATTGACGGAGGTATACGCAGGACCACGGATCATACCATTGCTGGCAGATCCGAAGAAACCGTATGCAGGAGCTGCGAATGTGCTCGTATCAAACCATTCATTCAGACTACCGACCTTGTGATACGGTCCCACTTGATTGGGGCGCGTCGCTAGTCCGGCCGTGCTCGTCGCCATACCAGGACTCATCGCGAAGCCACTTTGATGCACAGCCAAACCGGCAAAACTCCAGTCAGCCAGTGCTAAGCGAGCGTGTTTGCTGGCATTCTTGAAATATGGAATCGTGTAAACCCACGTGCCGGTAAGGTCGTTGGTGAAGTCGTAATCCGGCGGACCATACTCTGCATTCCAGTCATACATATTTTGTGCGGCTTGGCCCTGAGACGTACCCGTTCCGGCTCCGCGACCGCCGACGGTTGCAAGCGCTTTGCCATACGTATACGCTACGCTGAACTGCGATGCACCAGCCCGATATGTCACACCAGACTGGAACGAATTGTAGTTCGAACTGCCGTGCCAATATTCATCGTTCATTGCGCTATACCCCTTGTATGGGCGTGTATAGTCGCGCGAGGCCACTCCAGTGTTGATGCAAGGATCGAATTGATAGGAGGCCGAAGGGCTTTGGTTGGGGGCCAGGCACCCAGCGGCGCTCGGCGTGGTTACTGGAAGAGGGAAGTTGGCGTCGTAGGCGCCCCCAAGCGCTTCCAGGTTGCGCCCCAGGCTGCCTGCATAAGCCAGAGACAGGACCATGTTCCTCACCAACTGCTGTTCCACAGTCAAGCTGAAGGATTGAATGCTCGCCGGTTTGAACTTTAACGGTACATCTGACAGGGTCTGCGTCGTGGGTGCCGCTGCCGCACCCGCGGTCCCATTGCTCAGCAGGCTGTTCAATATATTCGCGCTGTTGTTGTATGGAGGATTCTGTCCAAACGCCGAGTAGACCACTTCCAGCGGGATTCTTTGGTAGCCGATTCCATATCCGCCGCGCACAGATGTCTTTCCATTCCCGAACACATCGTAGGCAAAGCCAACCCTGGGTCCAAAGTTTGTCTTCACGGGAGTAAAGAATCCACTGGATACTCCATTCTTGCCCGCGTAGATCAATCCGTTTAGAAGATTCGCCGGTTGCCCGGAGCTATTGACAGGCTGGTTGAGGCTATTGATCTGCAGACTGCCATTGACGTTCACAACCGGGGCGTCTGCTGGATTGTAGTCGGCCGGATCAAAACTGGTAACTTGGTCGCCGCTGGCAGTGTCGTTCGAGAAATACACCCAACGCACTCCCAGGTTTAATGTAAGACGTGGAGTGACCTTCCAGTCGTCCTGCACATAAGCATCGCCCTCCCGATAATGGAAGCTTCCAATCTTTTGCGAGCTTGATTGGGAGTAAGTAGCATCCAGACCGAGAAGATAGTCAGCAGCCGGGTCACCGGTATGAACTCCGGTAAATGTGAAATTACCTTGTGGATATGTAAATACGTCCTGCCGCTTGATACCGAATATATACAGGGCGCCCGCCTGCAAGACATGGTTCCCTTTCACCCAGCTCACATCGTCTGCTATCGTGCCTTCTCCATCGGAGGCCGTGATGGGCTGAGTCGATACACCGCTTCCGGTCCACCCTCCACTGATAGAGACTTGAGGAATTCTGTTGTATGGGTCCGCTCCAGGAAACGCCTGAGTGACCACAAGACCGTTCGGCATCGTACCGCCCTTTGTGTTGGCAATTCGCGGTTTGTCGTAGGTCTCCGCTACACCCAGGGTATTCAGAATATTCGGCGTGAGTGTGGAGGTGAGTCGAACTAAACCATTAAAGCCAGTCTGATAATAGCTATCGGTATAAGTCGAATACGGGGTCCCGGCCCAGGCGTCATAGGGGAACCCGTTCTTTACAGGTTCATACATCACCCGCGCCGTCAGTTGATTGTTTTGGTTGATGTAATGATCGATTCTGTATTGATAATCAAGTTGGCTTGTGGTGTTCGCGCCTTGGTTGATGTAATTCAAAAATCCGCCGGCGACATTGTTAGGTAACGGTACATACGCGTTCAGTACCCCCACCGCGACGGGGTCGAAACATGCCGGATTAATGGTTGTGGGGCCCGTAACGCAATTTGTTTTCCCTTCCGCAGCCAGAAGCGCCTGACTGTGCGCGTCCAAAGTCAGGACCCCGGAGGAGGGAAGCGTGGGACTGGCGCTAAAATTTCCGCTACGCATGGCTTGCGGAAAGACTGACCCGCGCTGAATTGTCCCCTCACTAATGACATACCACTGATTCGATGCGAAGAAGAATGTCCTCTTCCGGTTAGTGTTGTAGAGGTGGGGAATGGTAAGCGGTCCGCCAAGCGTATAACCAAAAATATTTTGGTGATATGCCTGGGTGGTTGTCGAGTAGTAATTATTGGCGTCAAAAGCGTTGTTGCGCAAGTAATCCCACGCGCTTCCATGAAACGTGTCGGTGCCGCTCTTCGTCTCCGTGATGATCTGGCCGGAACCGGCGAATCCGTACTTTGCACTGAAGTTGTCTTTTAAAACGCGAACTTCGGAAATCCCATCTAAAATCGGCGTGATATTCAGACCGGCAAGGTTTCCGGAGTTCATGTTGTAGACACCGTCGATGGTATAAGTCGTGTACTCCGTCGATTGTCCATTCACAATCAGCGTAGTTCCTCCTTCAAATCCACCTCCGTTCTGTGCGTCTGCGCCGGAAGTGCTGCTGACTCCCGGAACGGCAATCGCGAGAGTTTGAAAGTTCCGGCCATTCAGCATCAGATTCGTCATTTGCTTACTGGTAATGGTGCCTCCGCTCTCAGAGGTCTGCGTATTGACCTGCTGCTCATTGGCGGTGACTGTAACTTTGGAGGTTGCGTTGCCGACTTTCAGTATCACGTTATTTGAGCGGCGCTGTCCTGGATCAATTTGTATGTCCCTGGTGTTGCTCTCTTCGAAGCCCGGCTTCGATATGTCAATTGTGTATTGGCCAACAGAGAGGCCTTCTGCCGAATAGAAACCATTCCCGTCCGTTGTTAAGGTTTTGGAAACCCCGGTCCCTTGATTGGTGATCGTGACTGCAGCACCGGCGATAGCAGCGCCTGCAGGATCTTCCGCCGTGCCGGAGATGGCTCCACTGCTCACCTGCGCATGCAGCCATCCTGCCGCGGCAAAAATCAACATCATTGCGATTAGCTGTAAGGGCTTTTTAGAAAGTGTCCGATGCATGTATGAGTCCCCCCGGGGAGTTTGAAGTTCTCATTTGAAACAGTTTCAGTTCGCAACGAACGCTAAACTATCGAAATAACGACTGTCAAGTTCGCGCCTGTAAACGCGCTGCATGTATCAGGTTGTGAGTGGAGTGACGTGCGGGGATGGCGATAATTCAACCTATGGATGAGATGCGCCGCGCAGACGATGCGTGGTCACAAACGCGACAACAATCGCAGTAATCAGAGTCGAGATCGCCAATAGATACAATCCTGCTCGATTGGAGTGAAACTGAGAGTCTGCCCAGACTTTCGCATTGGGTGCGAAGAATCCTCCCAGCGCACCCACCGCATTGATATACGCAATTCCACCTGCAGCCGCAGCCCCGGTGAGATGACGCGTAGGAAATGTCCAGAAAAGCGGCTGCACTGCGATAAACCCGGCGGCCGCGATGCACAAGGCTATCAGCGCGATCGTCGCTCCGCTGACCGGAAATACCGCGCTCGCGAATCCTGATACCAGCAGCGTCAGCACCGCAAGCAAGCGGTGGTTCTGGTATCGATCCGCCGCGCGAGGAATCCAGTAAGTCGCCGCGAGCGCACACACCCACGGTATGGCCGACACGAAACCGACCTTCACCCCGACCGACGTTCCCAGCAACACAGCAATCTCGGTGGGGAGATAAAAGACCACTCCGTACACGCTCATCTGAATCAGAAAATAGATCACGGCGTAATGCAGCACGCGCCAGTCCATCAGCACCGCGGGAAATGCCGAAGCCCCGTAGTCAAGCCTTTCCTGCTCTTCTGCCTGTAGCACACTCAGTAGCGATTGTTTCTCCGCGTCCGGAAGCCACGACGCACCCTCTGGCCTGTCGTCGAGATATCCGTACGCCCACGCTCCCACCGCTACCGCGATCAAGCCTTCCGAAAGAAACATCCATTGCCAGCCCTGCAGGCCAGTTCGCGCCGGCAACTCCAGGAGCGCTCCAGAAAGTGGGCCGCCCACAATAAAAGCCAACGGCGCGCCAAAATAAAACAGCCCGAGAATTTGCCCCCGCATTCGATTGGGAAACCAGTAACTCAGATAGAGAATCACGCCCGGAAAGAAACCTGCCTCGGCAGCTCCCAGCAGCAGCCGCAGCACATAGAACGATCGAGGGCCGGAGACGAACAACGTGGCCAGAGAAACCAGACCCCAGCTCACCATGATGCGGCACATCCACACCTTCGCGCCCACCCGGTGCAGAATCAGGTTGCTGGGAATCTCAAACAATGCGTATGTCAGGAAGAATAGCCCTGCACCCATCGCGTACGTGGCATTGGATATGCCGGCGGATGCGTGCAGAGCCTGCTTTGCAAATCCAATGTTGGCGCGGTCAAGGAACGCCACCACGTACATCAGCAGCAGAAATGGAACCAGCCTTCGTCGCGCGCGGCCAGTCGCACGATCAAGTAAGCTCGCTGGTTCCGTCACGTTACTGCTGCATCGTTTCGGTAGTAATTTCGACGGGTCCTAACAAGCCCGACGCCAGCAACGGCGAGTCCGCACGATATGGTTTGAAATCTGTAAACGTATATTTCTTCGTAACGTTCGGTTGCTGATCGCCGATCAACCGGTTGACCCACGCATTCGTCACCTGGATCGTCACCTCGTTGGCCCCCGGTTTCAACGCATCGGTTACATCCACCCGATACGGCGTGTGCCAAACGACGCCCAGGTCTTTGCCATTCACCGTGACATCCGCCAAATTCTTCACCGAACCCAAATCGATCCAAACGTGAGAGTTCTTTTTGAACCACGATGCCGGAGCTTGAATCGTTTTGGTATAGGTGCCGCTTCCCGAAAAGTACTTCACCCCAGTGTCCGCACTGTCGCTCCAGGAGATTAACTTGGGAAGAGTGATCGACGCCGGCGCCCCAAGATCAGGCGTAAAACTTACTGCCCATGGACCGTGAAGCGTAGCGACAACATTGGAGACAGGTGTCGGCTCGGTGCGCGTCATCTGCGTTGTTGGCTTGCGGAATACAACAAACACCGTCCCCCACCGTTCCATGTGCAACGGCACCGTAGTCCGGCCGTTTGCGATTGTGTAAGTGGCCGGTTTTGATTTGCCTGTTTCTGCATACCACAGTGTTGGAGCTTTCCCCGTTACCCGGAAGCTCGCATCGACCACTTCATCTTTATCATTCCGGTTGTCGACGAAATAAATATCGCCATCCGCCAGCTTACGATGGGCGAACAAGATCGAAGTATCGTGATCCGGCTTGCTGTAATCGAAATCGGGCGCCACACCGAGCGCGTTGAATACGTCGGTCAGATTTTCTCCAGCGTATACCGTGCCTTTCCCAACATGGTGAACGCCGGTCCCGTCGCCAAACAATTCAACGTCCAGCTTGTGAAACTCCGCCTGATTATCCGCGAGACTAGGATCATCGAATGGTTTCGGGCCCGCAACCACGGCGCCCTCCTCCACCAGTTTGTGAATCGCGCGCAGCACTGGCAGCGACATGTGCTGACTATAAGGATCGAGTCCAAGAACTCTGTAACTCATTCCACTCTTTGTCGTGATCCGCCCATCGGTCACGCTCAGCTCGTGAATCAAACCGTCGGCGTTGATGTAGTCGAATCCGTAGCCCGCCGGCACATTCGGTGCTTTGTTTTTGAAGATTGCCGTCAGGTTTGAATCCTCACCGTAGAAATACACTAAGTCCGCGGCAAAGTGGCCCTGTTGCAGCATGTAACTGCTGCGCGCAATGTAGTCAACCCAGGGGCGCGCTTCATCGGCCCACGTTTCGTTGCGGTTGAACCATTGGCCGAACGGTCCCAGCGTCAGTCCTGGCTTGGTTCCCGGGCCCACCAGGGGTTGATGCGCTGACTCATGAATCACGAATCGATTAATTCCGTTCAGCAGTTCCTGGTCGGCCGTCGGCTTCAGCGTTGCAGGCGACCAGGCCCACGGCGCGGCGGCTGCCGTCATCGATTCTGCTGCCGCAATGTTCTGCCCATAGATATGCGCAACGGATGCGGATTCACGATCGTCCGCGTTGTAGTCGTATTGAATCTTGTTGACGCCCGGCACCTGCGTCCACATCGCCCCCATCGGTATGTCATCGAGTTTCTTCACCTCCATACCATCGGCAATGAAGGCGCGCCCGGATTCATGCGACTCGCCATAATGTCCCATGCCTCTCGCCTTCAACGAAGCCTCAACTTGTCCGTAATGTTCATCGGCGGTCAGGTCGGCAATCGTCTTCCGGAAATCCCAGAGGAACTGATCGCTCTGCGCCGAGCTTCCGACAATCTGTCCCGTCAGCACCGGCATCCACGGTGTCGGATCATAGCCGCGACGCTTTTTGAATTCGGCAATCATGTCGTCAGTCCAGTTTTGCGCCCCCGCTTCCCAGCTATCGGTGATCACATACTTAATGCCGCGCTTTCCCATCATGTTCGCGCCGACAGTATCCTTGTAACTGTCCAGATAGTTATTCATGTAGTTCTTCACATACGCGCGGTTCAGCTTATCCACTTCCAGGCCCGTCGCCTCTGCAGTTGCGGGATGATTCGTAATTCCCAGTAAGGAATATCCGAAGCGCAACACCACCCAGTTTCCCGGCGGAGGCGTCCAGTCGAGCGTTCCATCGGGCCGCATTTTGTCCGTCAGGTTGATCACGTCACCTTTCTGGATCGCGTCCGCGGGAGTTACTTCCCGACGTCGCGTACTCATACAAGTCTGGGACGGGAACGAACGCGGCCTTTTCTTCAAAGCGGTTGACTCGCGCGCCTGGATGCAATTCCAACTCGGCGATTTTGTAATCGGTCGGCGCGGGCCCAACCTTAATCCCCAGCGTTTTCAGGTCCATATTCTTCGCCCAGCTGGGCAACGGCGGCGGTGGAGTCCGCCGAAATATCACACGAAAATACTTTGCCGTCACCGGCTCAAATGAAATCGTCTGTTCCGGCGATTCGCTGTCCGGGATTTTCACGATGTCCCGAAAAGATTCACCATCATCGCTCGCCTGCAGTGTCTGTTCTGGATTCGAAATTCCGGAGAGCAGCGCCGCAATCCCGCCCACTCGTTGGGTCACAATGGTGATAGCGCGCATCGTCTCCGGCTTGGGGAACTCATACTGAATCCAGGCGTTCGCACCCGGAGCAGGGATCGGCAGGCTGGTCGCCTTTTGTACATCGCCGTCGACCAGCATCGCCGCATCCGGTGAGCCGCCGCTGGCTGTCATTTTCGGATGCAGCGACTCGAACGGCACATCGGTCGCCGCTCTGCGATACGCGAGTACGACCGAATCCGCATAATAATGCGGGATGGGTTTTGCCCCTTCAGGCGCACTTAGCTCATCGTGAATTTCCATGTCTTGAAATGCGCCGGTATTCGTCGGAGGATGTTGTAACGTTCCTGCAAATGGTTTTCCGCCGACGACATCCGTTTCGCTCCACACATATTTCTTCATCCCCTGCGACGCTGGAACCCACGGGCCCCCAGTCTCACTCCAGCCAGGCGAGCCTGCGATCGCTTCTTCCATATTCAATTGATCAGCAATGTTGGTCGCGTATCGGAACGCATCTTTCCACTCCGGCGTCATATACACCAGCCGGTGCGGCACAACCTGTGGCGTCTCAAGTGCCGCATCAAAGGTCTGGAACCCGGCCAGCCCCGCGCTATGCATCCAGTCCAGATCCAGCTTGATTCCTTGTTGCGAGATGTTGCCGTTCATCCAGTGCCACCATACCCGTGGCCTCGCGCCGTTCGGCGGATTTTCAAATCCCTGCAACAATGGATCCGACGTGGCTGAGGTTTGTGCATGCGCTTCGATTCCCATGCAGCAGCAGAAAAGAACGAGGGTCATGGCGGCGATCGCACTGCGTTGGATCATTTCTGGATTCCTTTCAACTTGTCTGGCATTCGTCTCGATCGAAGGAATGCGGGGAAGTCGTTGGACACGATCGTCTGAACCTCCGCAATCTCACCCTTCGATATCACATTCCAAGTCAATAGGGCAACTGTACCATTAGGGAACATACAGGAGCGCCTCGCCGGCCTTCGCCCTCGTCTTAGGTTCGGCGTCGCGCCGTCGACGACCCGGAACACCTTGACACTGGAATTCCCGCTTGCGTACGCTGGCTTCGGTATAGAAATTGTTTACCATTTGGAAGAATATTGTTTCCTGGAGTGACTCCAGAGTCGGATTCGCTTCTTAAATCACAGAAAGCTTCGAACAGCGTTCGTTCCATTCACTTCAGCATTTGTTCTGCAGTGCGTTTCCATTCTATGCGCGCGTCGGGAGGTTTTTCATGCTACGCCGGGACGTTCTCAAGCTCGCAGCCTCTGCGGGAGTCGCCTGGACTGCCGGCCCCCTGGCATCGGCGCTATCGTCGTCGATACCCATCATCGACGCACACGTGCATCTGTTCGATACCAGCCGTCCCGGAGGCGTCCCCTGGCCAGAAAAAAGCGACACCGTCATCTATCAACCGGCTCTTCCCGCGCGTTACGCGAAGATCGCCAAACCGCTCGGAGTGGTCGGCGCAATCGCCATTGAAGCCAGTCCCCTCGCAAGCGACAACGATTGGGTACTCGGAGTCATCGAGAAAAATCCCATCATGGTCGGCATGGTCGGCGATCTTATTCCCGGCTCGCCAACCTACCTGGCTCAGCTCGACCGGCTGCATCGCAATCCTCGATTTCTCGGCATTCGTTATGGAAATCTTTGGAATCGCGACCTGGGAACCGACATGGATAAGCCCGGCTTTATCCCCGGCCTCCAACGCCTTGCGGAATTGGGCCTGGAATTAGACAGCGCCAATCCAAATCCCGATCTGATTCTCGCCATCATCAAGGTGTCAGATCGCATTCCGGATTTACGAATCGTCATCGACCATCTGCCCTCCTCGCCAATTCCAACCGCAGCGCCGGCCCGCAAAGAATACGAGTCGCATCTGCGCCATCTCAGCAAAAATCCAAATATCTTTATCAAGCTTTCAGAAATTCCAGTGCGAGTCGACGGCTCGGTCCCCAAGAACGCTGCTTTCTACAAACCGAAACTTGACGCCATCTGGGACGTCTTCGGAGAAGACCACATCCTCTATGGAAGCGACTGGCCCAACAGCGATCACCTCGCGACCTACGCCGAGACATTCAAAATTGTTCGCGATTACGTTGCCCCGAAGGGTCATGCCGTATGCGAAAAATTCTTCTGGAAAAATTCCCTCGCGGCCTACAAGTGGCATCGCCAGTCACCGGACCAGCCAGTTTTATAGCAATCGGCAAAACGCCTGACCGAACAACCGTGCGCCGGTCAAATTCACAAAACCATTCTGCGGAGCGATACATGAATCGACGAACTTTTCACAAATTAGCCGGTCTCGGCGCCCTGGGCGCGCTCGCGGGAACCACGGAACTCGACGCACAAAGCCCAGCCCACCCCCTTCCCCCTCCCGGCTTTCGCCAGCCAGATCCAATCGACTTTGAGGATCACACTGGATTTGTCTCGATCTTCGACGGAAAGACGCTGCAACACTGGGATGGAAATCCTGACGTGTGGCGCGTCCAAGACGGATCCATCGTCGGCGTTTCCACGCATGACAAGCCAGCCGGGAACACTTTCATCGTCTATCAAGGGACCGATGCCAAAGACTTCGACCTGAAGCTGCAAATCAAGGATGAATACGGCGGAGGCAGCGGCGTGCAATATCGCAGCACCACAGGAATGCCGCCGCCCGGCGGCACAGGATTTCGCGGCCGTCCCGGCGAGCCGCTCGCTCCCACGCCACAGGCACGATGGACGCTTCGCGGTCCGCAGGCGGATTTCTGGTACCCGGTCAATGCCGCCGCCAGCAGCTACACCGGCCAGCTGTATTCCCAGAACACCGGGCGCGGCATCCTCGCCTGGCGCGGACAAGTGGTCAACACCCTGCCAGCAAAGTTGCCCCGGCTCGTTGGCAATATCGCGGATCGTGCGGCTTTAGGAAAGTTTGTGAAAACTGGCGAGTGGAATCAATACAACATCATGGTGCGCGGCGGTACCTTCGTCCATATCTTGAACGGTCAGCTGATGGCGGTTCTCATCGACGACGATCCCGGCTCCTCCAACAATGTCAGAGGCCTGTTCGGCCTGCAGATTGAAGGATTCCCCTGCAAAGTATCGTTTCGCGATCTCTGGCTGAAAAAATATCCTGATTCCGCTGCTGCAACCTGTATTGGTGGAGGCGGCGGGAGTCGAACCCGCGTCCGAAATCCAAGTCAGTAAAGAGACTCCATGCGTAGTCACGTTCCGATTGTTCTCATGCGATGCGCTCAGAACGGACAAGATACGCATCTCACCAGCCCGTAGATCTCGTCCGACCCACCCAGGCATTGCGGGTCAGACCAGCCTGCTTTGCGACGTCCTTCCCCACCTCACAGGCAAATTTGAGGAGGACGGCTACTTATTTAATTAAGCAGCAAGTGCTAGTTGATTGTTAGCAATTGTGTTTTTGTAAGCGATTACGGGTGCCCACCCCCCGGCATGCCTCTCTACCGCAAACGATCCCGTCGAAACCGTGACGCCCCCATTTCGGGTAGCCCTGGCCCATCTCATCCAGACCAGACCGGAATGCTCGCAGCATTCAAGTACTCCTCCATTCTACGCCGAAGCAAGCGAAAACTTCGCGTAGCCTGTGGCCTTCCTGATGCCCCATCTTCCACCGGTTCCATTTCGGCTGAAAAGGCCGGGCCCCGCGCCATTCCGCTACGATTTGGGGGGCTTTGCGTTCTCCTGCGCAAGCGTTTCGGAATATTTAAAGGCATTCATCGAATGCTCATGTGCTTGCCTGGAAAGTTCGTGCGCGGAGAGATGATCGCCTTTTCCGTGGGCGGCAGCTGCGGCTTCGTGGGCATGCGCGGCTAGGTTGTGCAGTTCTACGAGTCGGTATTGCGAGCCCTGTGGCATGATGTTCTCCTGTCTGATTCAATGGTAATCCTGCCTCGACTCAAAAGCGGCTCCGGCGAAAATGTTGCGCTTCGTCCTGCCGTTTCGCGGCAGTGGTCCCGTGGAATGCTGCCCTATGCGGGCGGCCTCGAACCTGATAATGATGTTATGAGCGGCGAGCGGCTTGCGTGCTCAAAATATCCAGTAGCTTCCATGGCGAAAGAAAACCCTTTCCGAGCACCAGATTCACCTGATCGCGAAAGCCCTGGCCGATCCGCGACGCCATGAGATCCTGCAGCAAATTGGCGCCTGCAAAGACACTGCCTCCTGTGTCGATATTCGCGGTTGCCAGCCGGTCACCGCCGCCACCCTGTCCCACCATATGAAGGAACTGGAAACCGCGGGCCTCATCAAAATCACCCGCGAAGGCAAATTCGCCCGCCTGGAACTGCAACGCGACGTCCTGAAGGGCTACCTGGCCCATTTAAAGAAAATTTAACCTCACAAATCTGCATCCATCTCGCCCGCACCTCATCAATTAGACAGTTATCGAACTGTCGAATCATGACAGTCCGACCGGGAGAAGGATCATGAGCAAACTCAAAAACAAAGTTGCAGTGGTTACGGGAGCATCGAAGGGAATTGGCGCCGCCATCGCCAAGGCATTGGCCTCCGAGGGTGCATCTGTGGTGGTCAACTATTCGTCCAGCAAAGAAGGCGCAGATCGCGTCGTTGCTGACATCACCGCCAAGGGCGGCAAAGCTGTCGCCGTGCAGGGCGACGTGTCCAAGGCGAAAGATGTAGACCGCATCTTTGCCGAAACCAAAAAACAGTTTGGCACGCTCGATGTATTGGTGAACAATGCCGGCGTCTATGAGTTTTCGCCGATTGGCGAAGTCACCGAAGACAAGTTTCATCGTCTCTTCAACACCAACGTGCTCGGCGTTCTACTCGCCAGCCAGCAGGCCGCGAACCTGTTTGGCCCAGAGGGCGGCAGCATCATTAACATCGGTTCTGTCGTTAGCCGGATTACTCCTCCCGGCTCCTCCATCTACTCCGCCACCAAAAGCGCCGTCGATGCCGTTACAGGCGCCCTTGCTCGCGAACTGGGCCCAAAGAAAATCCGCGTCAACTCCATCAATCCTGGCATGGTTGAAACCGAGGGCGTGCACTCCGCCGGCTTCATCGGCAGCGACTTTGAAAAAGGAGCGGTCGCGCAAACTCCCCTGGGTCGCATTGCCCAGCCAGACGACATCGCGCCTCTGGCCGTCTTCCTCGCCTCCTCCGATTCAGGCTGGTTGACCGGCGAGACGATCGTCGCCTCCGGCGGCCTCCGCTAAATGGAATGGGGCTGCATCCCGCAGCCCCTCGCACTACAGTTTTGATGGCTGACGAAACTCCATCCGTCAGTATCTCTGCTTCGCACGGCTCCTTCATTTCGGCTGAAACAGATCCGTTGCACCCGGCTTCAGAACGACATACCCGCGGCGCCATGGCTCGTCATCAACCAGACGCCACTTATGCCCGCTGCCGAGATTGTCCTCTGCAACCAAAACATCTCCGGGGCGGAGAATAAATGTTTCGCCCTCGCGGGTAGTGAACTCAAGCGTGCCAGAGAGCGTGATGACATATTGCTTCACTGGAGCATCATGCCAGTCGAGCGCCGCATGTGGCGGCGATTCCTGAAACTCGATTGACTGAACGTCTGTACCTTCGTTCAACGTGAGCGAACCTTCGAGCACGTGGGAAGCGTTGTCAGGGCCAACGTACAGCTTGAATGCGTGTAGCATCGCGTCCTCTTTCTTATGGGATTTCCGGCAGCCAGTGCGATTTCAGCTGCGCGAACTGGCCGTTGGCCCGCAGAGTGTTGAGGGCGGCCTCAACCTGACTCCATAACATTTGATTGTGTTTCGCGAACGCAATTCCGAGTTGTTCGTGCGTCGGCACCTGCATGGGAACATACAATTGCGGACGGGATTTAATTAGCCAGGAAATGACTGGAAACAGTTTGATGACCATGCCAATCTGTCCAGCTTCCAGATCGGACAGCGCAGTGGCAATGCCATCGTACGGGTAGTATCGGATGCCGGCGATCGTGCCGTCGGCCAGCCAGCGTTTGGCGACAGCGTCCGACGTGTTCCCGACTTGAATGCCGGCCGTAAGACCATGCAGATCGGCCGCAGAAGTGACGTTGGGTGTGCGTTGCCGATTCACCGCAACCCCTTGGTTGAACTCCAGGTATGGCTGTGAAAACAGAACCAGCGCGGCGCGGTCTGGCGTAATGGTCGTGCCGGAGATGACCACGTCGTATGTGCCATTTTCAAGGCCGTCGAAGATGTCATTGAAGTTTTCGCCCTGGAACCGCACACGCTGCAACGTTAGCCCCATCTGTGCACAGACGGCGCTAATCAGTTGCACGTCGAAACCGCTGGGCTGCCCGTTCTCTATCAATTCAAATGGCGGATCAGGGTACGCAGAGGCCACGATCATCGTTCCGGGATGGATAGTCGAACTCATCACATGAAGTGTAGCGAAGCAGTTTCTCTCCGTATGGAAATAGGTTTTACTTCGGTCGCGTCGCACTCGTCATCGGCAAGCCAGTATCGTAATCCAGTTCGCGCGGCAAATATCCGTCGCTCTCCCGCTGCCGCGTCATGCCCGCATTCTTCCAGGTCTCCGGAAAATCCGGCCGCCACGGTCGATTGCCCCAGTAGTACCCGCGGAAAGGATCGCGCGACACATTCATCCAGTGCAACAGCTTGTCGTGCAGTTCATTTCGAATCGCCGCATGCTCGGCGGAATCAATCAGGTTATTCAACTCGCCGGGATCCGTTTCCAGATCGTACAACTCATCCGTCGTCACCAGGTGAATCGAAAGCTTATAGCGATCGCTGCGAACACATCGGATCGGCTGGTACGCGCCAAATCCATCATGGTCCACTTCGTACCGTCCCCACTCAATAAAAACTTCTGAATGTGGCGCGACCGTGGGATTGCGAAACGTCTCCAGCATGGTCGTGCCTTCCATCGTCTTTGGAACCGGCAAGCCAAAATAATCCATGATGGTTCCGCTCAGATCGATGTGCGAAGCCAGATGCGGACACACTGCACCCTCCGGCGCCACTCCCGGCCACTTCACAATGTAAGGAATTCGCGTGATCTCCTCATACATTGCCGGACCCTTGTCCTGCAATCGATGCGACTCAAGAAACACACCATGATCGGCGGTGAATAGCACCATCGCATCCGGCGCGCTCACCTCCATCTCCTTCATCACCCTGCCAATCTCATCATCGACAAAGGTATGCGAGCCGAAAAATTGATGCGCCTCAATCGGCGGCTGCTTGCGATGCAATGATCCCAGGCTGTCCGCCCAAATCCTCTGTTCCGCAGGCTTGGTCGTCAGCGGATCATCCACGTTCGGTGTGCTCGGAAAAATAAATCCGCGATAGCTGTCGGAATATTCTTTCGGGCATAGACACGGTCCATGCGGCTCGTCGAAGGCCAACACCAATAGATAATCCTGACCCTGATGCTTGGCGAGAAAATCGATAGCGCGGTTGGCGCAGCGATGCCCATAGCACATGTCAGCAGTCCACGTAGGATCATTGCCCGTGCTCGATTTTCGCGATCGCACCCGATCCGCCGGCGACAACTCCATCAAGTAGTCGCGCATGTCATACCAGTAGGCAGGGTCCCATCCCGGTGCAGGCCGACCGGTGCCGAAGTAATCGAAACCGTCACAGTGCCATTTACCCACGAAAGCCGCATGCACCCCGCGATCATGCAAGTGCTGGCCCAGCGTATGCACCGTATCGCCCAGTGGCATGCTGTTTCCCCACACCCCATTGGTGTGCGGAAATAGCCCCGTCCAAATAGCAGATCGCGCCGGCGCGCATACCGGCTGGCAATTGTAGGCTTTATCGAATCGAATGCCCTGCGAGGCCAGGCGATCCAGGTTGGGCGTCCGCAACCCCGTATTCCGGTAACAGTTCAACATGTCTGCGCGGACCGACTCGCCCAGAATAATCACAGCCTGCCGAGGTTTTTTCGTCTGACTGAAAGCCGCAGTGTCCATCAGGGATGCGGCGCCAACGGCACCCGCAGTTTTCAAAAGCTCTCTGCGATTCATAAGTCACTTCAGTGAAGCATTTTGAAAATAAATTGACAAGCAATCGCGCATCGCCCTGCCAATCCCGTACTCGCCACCACTGCAGACTTACTTGTGATGTAGATATTTCACCAGCATCACTTCATTGCCCTTCTCGTTATAGATCAGGTCATCCACCAGGCTCTTCGCCAGCAGCACGCCATATCCTCCCGCACGCAGGCCCTGTGCCTTGCGATATTCAATGTGTTGCAGCGGATCATCGTTCATGTCGGCCATGGCAGACTCGCGTATCTGCTCCAGCGAAAATCCCTCGCCCGGATCTTTAATGCGGCAGATCACCGCATCCCGTGCTCGTACGTAGGAGATGACAACATGCTGCGATGGATCCAGGTTGCCGCCGTGTTCCACTGCATTCAACAACATTTCGCGGAAGGCTGCGCCCACATCGTCGCGATGCGGTTCCGGCAAATCAGAAAATTCATGGATGAACTGTACCAGTCGATCCGCGGTGCGCATATCGCAGCGCGCCGCCAGCCCCAGCCATTCAGGAGTAGCCGACAGCAGCTCGATGCCTTCATCCCACACCGGCGCATCGGTCGCGTGGCGCAGCATATCTGTCAGCGCTTCGGCGGTGTAGGGCGCGGAGAAATAGCTGAACGCCCGTTCTCTCATACTCGCAACCACATCGGACGGGGTGCTTTCATTGGTCAAAATAATCAGCCGCAGATGCGGTCGCGTGCGCCGCACTTCTCGCAGCAGTTCTACATCCTCCTGCCCAGACGTTTCGTCGCCCGTCAGCAGCAGGTTGAAGTGTTGCGCCCGCAGCAACACAAGCGCCGCCTCATTGTCCTCCGCGCGTTCCAGGCGCCACTCCGGCAGCGCCTCCGCCACAATTTCCGCCACGCGATGGTCCTTGCCGATCACCAGCACGTTTTTGCGATGCGGCGCTTGCTTCGCTTGGTTCGCCGGGTTTTCACCGTCTGTCATCCTGCACCATGTCTCCTTGAATGGAAGATTAGCGCATCGGCATTGCGGCTGCTTGAAAACTGTCGATACTTGCCTTCTGCCAGGCCAATTTCAATCCCCGCCATCCATTACCTGCCCAATGCAGCAATTTTATTTTCCCCACCATGCGTAATTTTTGGCCCCTCGTACGTATCCCCATCGTATGTTCGAGTCTGAGATGACATTGGCGGCGACAGAGTCCGAATCGGAGCGTATTGCGCGTGGCCTTCGTCAGAGGGATGTCGCGCTGCTGCAGCTCCTGGTGCAGCAATATCAATACCGGCTGGTGCGCTACTTTATCTTTCTGCTCGGCACCCGTGACCCGGTGGACGACCTGGTGCAGGAAACCTGGCTGCGAGTTCTGGAACGCGGCCGCTCGTTCGACGGCGAATCTCGCTTCGAGCCATGGTTATTCGCCATCGCCCGCAACCTTGCCATCGACCACACCCGCAAACGCCGCCTCATCAGCCTCGACTCGAATGACGACGAGGAACACGAGCCCGCATCGTTTACGCCTGTTTCCGGCGCAGCGTCGCCCTTCGAGCAGGCAGCACGAACGGAAGATGCCCAGCACCTGGCCCTCTCGCTGCAGGCATTACAGCCTGTGGTTCGAGAAGCCCTGGTCCTCCGCTTTCAAGAGGACTTGTCGCTGCAGGAAATCAGCCACGTGGTCGGTGCCTCGGTGTCGACAGTATCGTCAAGAATCTATCGCGGCCTTGCGGCTCTGCGACAACAGATGGACGGAGGAGCCCATGCAAACTGCTGATCACGAATCGATCTGCCGCCTCATTGACAAATCTCTCGCCGGCGACATCTCCGCGCACGAAGAACAATCCCTTCGCCACCACCTGCTCGCGTGCGCCGCATGTCAGCAATACTTGGACGCTTCCAATCGAGCGATTGCCGGCTTGGGAGGATTTGCCTTCGAGACCGATCCGGGCTTGCCCGACAAAGTTGCCGCGGCTCTCACAGCGCGCGCTGCCCAGCTCGATTCCCAGCGCCTCAGCCACCGGCAGCTTGCGTGGAGCTATATCGCCGCGCTAATTTTCACGCTGGCGGGGTCCTTCGTCGCCATGCAGCTCGGCGATCGGCTTGCCACCGCTGTTTCTGCGACCCGCGATCAAGTTCAGCTAGGACTAATTGCGATCTGGATTGTGCCGTCGGTTTGCTTTTGCCTGTTGTTGCCAACTCTGCCCATGATGTCGAAAAGGTGGATGCACGCGAAAGGAGTCTCCCTATGAAATCGGATTCGTTTTGGACTCTCATTCCAAAAGGCGTGAAGATAGCCGCCGCCGTCGTCTTTGTTTGTGCCCTCATCGCCGGACCCTTGATTGGCGCCTGCCAGGGGCACATCGCCGGCATCAACACCCCGAACGGCATCCCGCCCGTCGTGTTGCCTTCCGCAATTGGATTCGGCGGGGGCCTGGTGGTCGGCGCATGCGTCGCCTTCTGGCTGCTTTGCATTGGATACGTCTTTGCCGATGCGCGTCGCCGCTCCATGCCCGCCGGTCTCTGGGTCCTGGTCTGTATCTTCGTTCCCAACCTGCTTGGATTTCTGCTCTACTTTGCGATACGCCGCCCATTGGGATCGCCATGCGCAAATTGCGGCCAGTTGGTTGCCGCCGAACAACGATTCTGTTCCTGGTGCGGCAGCCAGAGTTTTGCGCCACCCCCTCCACCGAGCGGTTTTCAGTCGCCCGGTCCGGGAGCAGGTCCCGCCACCGCCGTTTAAACAACGGTACTGGCGGTAGGTATTTCGCGCAGGCTCATGCGTGGTGGCGGAGCAGTCAAAAATGTACCCCACGCATGGGCATGTTCCTCGCCGGCGATGCTGCAGATGCTCGCTTCCGCTGTGATCCTGCGCTTCTGTTGCTGCACCACCCAGCCGCGAATCTGCACCGCTTCGCCCGTGTGAAGCTTCTGCTTAAAGCGCACCCGCAAATCCACTGTGAAAGCCTCCAGGCCCTGGGCAATGATGGCCTTCGACATGGCCTCATCCAGCACCGTAGAAATCACGCCACCGTGGATCACACCCTGAAAGCTTTCTGAGTTAGTTCCGGGAATCCACGCCGCGGTGACGCACTTCCCATCCACCCGAAAGGTCAGTTGCAATCCATGGGGATTTTGATGGCCACAAACCACGCAGTGTGGGTTTAACGCAGCCACCAACCGTAAGGATGCATCGGCTTCGTCCGGCGATGTTTCACCCAGTGCAGTCGTCGGAGCGACAGGTACGCTCATGCTCGGGCTTTCGTGCCCGACAATTCGTATCCATTTTTACTGTTGCGATGCCGACGATTCATTGCCCGCTCCCTCTTCGACGCGCTCAGAAAATGCAACCATGGCCTGCCCCGTACGTCGCAGTAGTTGCGCCCACTCCTGCAGGTGGCGGCGGCCTTTTTTTGTCACTGCGTAGACGCGTCGCGCCGGGCCGGAACCTTCCACATCCCAGGTGGAAGTAACATGACCGTTTTCCTCCAGCACTCGCAGCGTTCGATATAAGGCCGCGCGCTCAATGCGTGCATCCGTCAACGCCACGTTCGTCAACTTCTCCGCCAGGTCATATCCGTGCGACTTTTTCTGCTCTTTCAGCACTAGCAGAACCACCGGTTCAATGTAGCGGTACAGGTTTCCCATGGAACAGGTACATGGAGTACTGCCCGCGTGTCGAGGGCATACAAATTTAGGCATGCGCATAGGCTCCTTCAGCAGATTTCCTTGGCGGTGGCATCTACCGTCACCTTGAACACATGTACAGTTTACATCTAGGTGTAAGATGCATCTATCATTCAATCTGCACTGTTGCGGAGCATAGCTTCGCGTGGATCATTGACGATCCACCCACGCTCCGTGCCTGTCGACAACGCGGGTGAACGGCATAGGATGCCTGCTTTCTATTTGCCCTGCGTGGGCACATTGGGTAATGCTGGTGGAAGCCAATCCATTGCTGCTTTTCACGGAGAAGGAAGTCCATGCGGTCTCTCGCGCGACACGCAATTGCTATAGCTTGCTGCACAGTCGCGGTGCTCGGGGCAACGGCATGTAAATCATCCGGGAAAACGGCGACCCCGGCTGCGACAGAGACTTCTTCAGCGACGCAGTCTTCACAAGCAGCCGGCTCCACGTCGACCAACGTGATCAAGCCCACGAACATTGTGCTCATCACTCTGGATACGGTGCGAGCCGACCGCCTGCACTGCTATGGCAACGCGAAAATCAAAACTCCCACCATCGATGCGCTCGCCAGCAGTGGCGTGCTGTTTGAGAAGGCGGTGGCGCAGGCGCCGCTGACGCTTCCTTCCCACGCCAGTATGTTTACCGGTACAAACCCCAACGTGCATCACGTGCGCGATACCGGCGGATTTGTGCTGCAACCTTCATCCGTCACCCTGGCGACCACTTTGCAGCAGCATGGATGGAATACGGCGGCCTTTGTCAGCGCGGTCGTATTCAAGCGCGCCTTCGGATTCAACCAGGGCTTCTCGACCTATGACGATCGCATGCCGGGTGGTCCTGGTGGCGAAAGTCCGATGCGGAATGCCGGCGTCACCGTCGATCACGCGCTGACATGGCTGAACGCGCAGCCGGAACAGCCGTCCAGACCGTTCTTTGTCTGGCTGCATTTGTATGACGCGCATCAACCCTATATTCCGCCACCCGCGGAGTTTCAGCGGCAGTATCCGGGCGACATCTATGATGCCGAAATCGCCTACATGGATCAGCAACTGGCGCGCTTTGTGAACGCGGTGAAAAAGAGAAAGCCTGCGCAGAATACCTTGTTCGTCGTGCTCTCCGATCACGGTGAAAGCCTGGGAGATCATGGCGAATATCAGCATGGGATTTTTCTCTACGACTCCACAGTGCGGATCGCCTGGATCATGGCTGGGCCCGGTATTCCCGCCGGCGTTCGCGTATCGCAGCAGGCACGCACCATCGATCTGCTGCCAACGATTTTGGATTTGGTGGGCGTACACCCATCGGCTGTGGTGCAGGGAACCAGCCTGGTGCCGGCCTTTACCGGCAAGCCGGTAGCGACAGAATATTCCTACGAAGAGACCATGTATCCCAGGTTCATTATGAACTGGGCTTCGTTGCGCGGCATTCATACCGACGAGTGGATGTATGTTCGCGCCCCAAAACCAGAGCTGTACGATCTCAAGGCCGATCCTGCCGAACTGCACAACGTCATCGATGCCCACCCGAAGGAATATCGCGAGCTCGACCAGCAGTTGAAGCTGCTGATCGGCAACAACGGAACAGAAAAAGTGGTTTCCCAGCAAATGGACTCGCAGACCATGGAGAAATTGCGCTCGCTGGGATATCTGGGCGGCTCGACGCAGCAGTCGGTGAGCCTCGATAGTGCAGGTCCCGATCCCAAGGACCAGGTCGAAATATTGAAGTTGATCCACCAGGCGAAGGACACGCCTGCGAATGCGATGCCTTCGTCGCGCAGAATTGAGCTGTTTCAAGAGGCGCTCAAGAAAGATCCAACGAATCCCTCGATCTATTACGACCTGGGCGACGAATACCAGAAGACGGGCCAGAATGAGGCCAACCTGCAACTATGTCTCGATGCAATGCACCACGGAGTCGCAGGAGCGATGATTCTTTCGCGGCTCGGCCAGCTGTACCTCACCAAAGGCGACGCGAGGCAGGCGATTGCCTATTATGAGCCGGCGGTGCAGCTGGATCCGATGGATGTTGGAACCATCGACGGCCTGGGGTCCGCATATTCCGCGAATGGACAACTTGCCGAAGCGACCATGGAGTTTCAGCGAGCTCTCGCCATCGAGCCCTACATTCCTGCGTACAACGGGCTGGGTTTGGTGGCCGTCAAGCAGCATGACTTCATCACCGCAAGACAGAATTTTGAGCGCGCCATTCAAATCGACCCCAGGGATGCCGAGTCGCAATTGAACCTGGGTGTGCTGTGCATGCAGACCGGCGATGCCCCGTGTGGACGGACAGCCTTCCATGCATTTCTGGCGAATGCGTCGCCGGTGCAATACCGCGACATGATTCCGCGGGTGCAATATGCCCTCAGAACAGTGCTGGCAACCAAGCCCTAGACTCCCGAAACTTGCCTCAAAAATTGTGCAAAAGCAAGCCTGTAAAAATAGTTGCTAAGGCGACTAGTTCACGCATAATGGTTGCTAAGGCAACCATTCTCCCTCTTTCCCCGATGACGTGCCCGAATGCATGCGTCAAAGGGAAGGCCGCATACTCTCGTATGCGGCCTTGGTTCGTACGGCGATCAGATTTTGTTGTAGATTCAAGGGTTTACGACGATTGGAACACTGGGCGAACTGCCTTTCTTGTAGGCGCCGGCCGTCGGATTAAATACCGCATAAGCCAGCGAGTTGCCCGATGTTCCCGCAGTCAGCGTGTCTGAAAATGTAGAAGTTTTATTTGCATTCGCAATCACCGCATTCGGTCCGTCGGCCTGTATCAGCGTTCCGTTTGAAAGCTGAATAAACAAAGTGATGGTACCCACGGGAGCCTTGGCGGAGCCAGCAGTTCCCACGACGGCGGTATAGGTGTAGGTTGCTCCGGAATTCACCGGATTCGGTTGGAATGTCAGAGTTACGGGTGTTCCGGACACTCGAATGGCAAAGCCGGACATCGTGTTCGGCTGAAAGAGCGAATCGCCAGAATACAGAACGGTGATGACATGCCGTCCGCTGCCGAGACTAGGAACGGTCAGGGTAGCCGTGCCTCCGCTCAACGTAGCCGTGCCCAAGACGGCACCATTGGTATCCTCAAATGTGGCAGTTCCAGAAGGCGTCGCGGTGCCCGTCGGAACTGAAGCCGCCACAGTTGCCGTAAGTGTGACCGGAGTTCCCGAAGCAACTGTTCCGCTTGGAGAATGGGTCAAGGTGATCTTGCTTCCTGAACCATTCAGCAACACGTTAATGCTGGGTCCACCATTCTTGGTCGGCGGAAACTCGTTCATATACATGGTCTGGTAGGCAGGAATCGTCAGGTTGACACGATGCACCGTGTTGGCCGTAACGATATCCAGCTTGCCATCCAGGTTGAAGTCGCCCATCGCGACAGCCCATGGCTGCTCGCCGGCTGCGAACTCGACACGTTGGCCGAACGTTCCATCGCCTTTACCGAGCAGGATCGCGACCTGGTTGAAATTCGGAGCGACGGTGACCAGGTCGAGGATGCCGTCTCCATTCACATCCCCCGCCGCGATCGAATCAGGGAAGTTGAGCGCGAAGCTATTCACCGCAGAAGCGAAACCTCCGCTGCCATTGCCGGCGAAGAAGGAGACGTCGTTGGCGGTGGAATTTCCGGTAACGATGTCAAGATTTCCATCGCGATTAAAGTCGCCCATCACCAACGAAGTGGGTTCAGAGTCGGTGCTATACATTTCCGGCGACTGGAAACTTGCCTGCGCCGGTGGCGGCTGATATGGCATCATGCTGTTGTTGAGGAAGACTTCCAACTGGCCGGTGCGGTAGCAGGTGACAGCGACATCATTTTGGCCGGAATGACGCGTATCCCCGATGGCGACGCCATAGGGATTGGTGCACGTCGTCAGAGTTTGACCTCCGGTAAACCCGCCGCCGCTTTGACCGTAGAGAATGGAAACAGTGTTATCTCCATAGTTGGTGACAGCGAGATCGGGAATGCCGTCGCCGTTCAAATCTCCGATGGCAACTTGGTAGGGAAGATGTCCGACAGGATAGGTTTGCGCTGACGCAAAGGTCCCGCTGCCACCGCCGTTATTCAGGAGCACGCTGACGGTGCCATCTGTGGTGTTGGCAGTGACCAAATCCGCATAGCCGTCATTGTTCAAGTCGCCGGTTGCTATCGAGTAAGGCTGCTTGCCTACTGGATACTCGGCAGCGCTGCTGAAGTGTCCACCGCCTGTGCCAGAAAGAACGCGAACCGCGTTGTCTTGCAAGTAAGCAACGGCGATGTCGGGATAACCGTCGTGGTTGAAGTCGGCAACGGCAACGCTATCCGCCATGTTTCCGTGACCGCCGGATGTAACGTGGGGAGCCACAAAGCTGAGGCCTCCGTTGGTGGGGGTGGGCAAGGTGTTGTTGATGAGAACCGACAGGGTGCCGCCGGTCGATTGCGTCACTGCCAGATCTGGTTTGCCATCGCGGTTGAAATCAATGGGGGCCACGTAGGCCGGCCCGTTGGGTACCGCATAATCCTGCACCGCGGCAAAATTGCCATTGCCGCGGCCCATCAAAACCGCGACATCATTTTGCGTGGTGTTGGCGGTGACCAAATCTAGATCGCCATCGCCATTGATGTCGAGCGCGAGCAAGTAGGTGCTGCCGGTCCCGGTGGCTGGCCCCACACTAATGGTCCGAGTGACAGCATAGGCGCCACTGTTGTTTCCATTCAGAATGCTCACCGTGCCCGAACCGGAATTCAGGACGGCAAGGTCGGTGGCGCCGTCCTTGTTGAAGTCACCAGCGACGATGCCGGTGGGATCGCTTTGTACGGTGGCGCTGGAACTCGTAGTAAAGCTGCCGGTTCCGTCTCCGGTCAGAATGTGAATCGAACCGGTAGATCCGTCGGTGACAGCCAGGTCAACGTTGCCCGACTTCGTGAAGTTTCCGGCGACAATGCCGTTGGGCATGCCAAATCCGGATAGCGTCGAGACCGTGTAATACGTGAAGTCATTCGCAGGATTGCTGAGGAAAAGCGTAATCGTGCCGTCGAGGCTGTCGGCCACAGCCAGATCAGGGTGGCCGTCATTATTGAAATCACCCGAGGTGATCGCAACCGGACCCTTACCTGTTCCCAGCACTATATTTGTCGTTCCATCTCCCATCGTCGGATCGAAGGTTCCGTTGCCAAGGTTCAGGAAGACCTGGATCACGTTCGAGGTGGGAGTGTTGCAAGTGACGACGATGTCCGGGAGGCCTGTCAAATCAAGGTCTTCGGCGAGCGCTGCTGTGGGACCGCCGCAGGTGGGGTAGGTGGCTGGAGATTGAAAGCCGCCGGTGCTGGTGGATAGATACACACTAATCGTATTGGCGGACTTGTTGGCGACCACCATATCCGGAAAGCCGTCGTGGTTGAAATCGGCCACGGCAACACCCAGGGGCATTGTGCCCGCGGAAAAAGTCTGGCTCTGCGAACCGGATCCTCCTAAAGGTTGGAACAAGGCCTGCGCGCCAGCGCCGACAGAAGAAAGAACGATTGCGGCGACGCCGGAAAAGGCGAAAAAACGAGAAATTACGCTGCGGACACTACCAGGATTCATGACTCGGACCTCGACTGAAATTCAGCAAATTCAACTTCAATTGGCGGGGTGAAGAAAAGGATTCGGATTCGCCCGCGTTGCGAACCCGGTCCCCGGGGGATGCCGCACCAGGAGTGCGGTCGTGCTAACAATCGGCAAAAGGAATGAGGCAAAAGCTTTCAGGGGGGAGGGCTGAATTGATTGTTATGTTTCCGACCCGTTCGGAGCCGAGAAGTGAGCTTCTGAAGTCACCCTTAGTATCTCCGGCAAATGTTGCAGCATTCTTACAAAGCTAAGACTCCGCCAAAAGAGCGCGGAGAAATTCGGCAATTGGTTGGATGCGTGAAATTCCGGTCAGGAAAGCAAATTCATCGGGAATTAAGAAATGGGGAAAGTTCAGGCGGGGCAACGCGGCGTTCGAAAGGGTGGTTACGGAGAAGGAACGGCGATGAAGAGGCAAAAAAAGGGCTGCCGCTTGGAAGCGGCAGCCCTTGGGGGTGGAGGGTGGTGCGTTAGAAAAGTCGGAATGGAGCCGCCTGATTGGTCTGTCCAAACAGGGTGAGTGAGTTAAATTCGGTGGCCGCACTTGTACGGTCCGTGCCGCATATGATGAAGCAGAACACACTGCCCGAATTCGTAGAGGTGAGGTAGTTGCCCTGCGTTGGGAAGGTAGCAGTCACAGTGAACGATCCGAAAACCGCTGCGAAGCTATAGGTTGCCTGGCCTGCGGCATTCGTGGTTCCGGTTCCAGTCCCCGTGCCAGATCCTGAGAGTACGAAGTTCACCGTGTACCCTGCGGGAACTGGAGTGTGCGTTACGGAGGCCGTAACCGTTGCGGTGCAGGTGTCGCCAAAGAAGCCGCCACTGCAGCTCACAGCCATGGTGGTTGGCTCGGCAGTGATCGTCAGCGGTTCATCCGACGAGCTTCCATTCGGGAAGTTTCCGTTGGTTGAGTTGTAAATGGCGTAGAGCTGATAGGAGCCTACGTTGAAGTTAGGAGCCGTCGCAGAGAACGTCACGGTGCCGGTGGTATTGACGCCGCTGGTTGTAAGCGTAACCGTTCCGACAGTGGCCCCGGTTGAGGTGTAAACGGTGGCTGTGCCCGACGGAACCCCACCTACACCCGTTCCGGTCACCGTCACGGTGGCTGTGAGCCCCGTAGTGCCGTAGGGTACTGACGAGGTGCTAAGGGTCAGGGTCACAGGGGTACCGTTTACGGTGACGGCATAGGCAGATCCAGAGCCAGTGGTGGGCTGGTAGTTGGCATCGCCGGAATAGAGAGACGTAAACACGTACGATCCGCTTCCGAGGTGCCCGACAGCATAACTAGCTGTTCCGCTTGCATTCAATGTGTAAGGACCGGTGCCAATCACACCGCCCGATGAATTTTCAAAGATCACCGAGCCGGTTGGTGTTCCACCGCTGTACGCCGGTGAAACATTCGCATTAATCGTCACGCCCGTGTTGTTATACGGGAGTGGTGAACCCGGCGATGTGGTGAGATTGATCTGTGCTGCCGACGCATTCATTAGCACGTCAACACTCGGGTAGCCTCCTGGGTTGGCAGGATACTGCGTCAAAAAGCGCGTCTGATAGGCCGGGCTATTGAGATTGACCTGGTGGTAAGTGTTGGCGGTGACGATATCCAAGTGACCATCGTTGTTGAAGTCGCCGGCAGCTAATGCCCACGGCTGAGTTTTCGCGGTCAATTGGCCAGGGGCGCGCTGCGCAATGGTGCCGAAGGTGCCATCCCCTACGCCGAGAGTGAGTTCCACTGCGTTGAAGTTGGGCGCAACACCAGCGATGTCGAGGATGCCGTCGCCGTTGAAGTCTCCGGCCACGATGGAGTCAGGAAAATTGAGTGAGGGACTTTCTACGCCGGCAGCAAATGTATTGTCGCCGTTCCCTTTGAAGAACGAGATGTTGTTCGCTGTCGTATTGCCGACAACGATATCGAGTTTTCCATCGCGATTGAAGTCTCCCACAACGATGGATGCCGGGTTGGGGACGAGGCTATTGAGCGTGTTCCCGACGGTATACATGTAGGGGCTGCCGAAGGTGCCATTACCATTGTTGGGAAAGACTTCAAGTTGGGAAGTTGTATAGCAAGTGACGGCCACAGAGGGGAAGCCGTTGTGTTTGAAGTCGCCGATGGCTACCCCGTACGGGGTGGCGCACGTTGCCAAGGCTGCCGGTTGTACGGTGAAAGTGCCCGTCTTTGATCCGAACAGGATGGTCACCGAACCGGAGGTGCTACCGGTGGTGTAGTTGGTGACGGCGAGGTCCGGATAACCGTCTCCGTTCAAGTCGCCAATGGCAACCTGGTATGGTTGCTTGCCGACGGTGTAGGTAGCTGCGCTGGCAAAAGTTCCGTTCTTATTATTCAGCAGCACGCTGACGGTACCGGTGGCACCATTCACGTTGGTGTTTGTGGTGACGAGATCGGGATAGCCGTCCCCGTTCAAATCGCCGGAAGCGATCCAGAATGGCTGGCTGCCGACCGCATAGGTAGCCCCGGTAGTGAACCCACCGCCGCCGTTGCCGAAAAGTACCTGAACATCATTGTCCTGCAGATAGCTGACCGCGATATCGAGGTTGCCGTCTTTGTTGAAGTCACCCACGGCGACACTGTCGGCGAAGTTGCCCGTGCCGTTTGCCAAAGTGTTGTAGGCAGCGAAGCTGCGCCCATCCGGATATTGCGTGGGCAGGGTATTGTTCAGCATTACAGAGGCGAATTGATTCCCCTGCTGCGTCAGCGCGATGTCTGGCTTACCATCGCGATTGAAATCGGCAACAATCGCTTGCGTACCAGGAAGGAATGCCTGAGTGGAGGTCTGTGCGACCTGGAGTGTGCCATCGCCATTGCCGAGCAGAACAGCCACCGCACCTGTCGTCCCGGTAAGCTCGTCGAACGCGACTAGATCGGGGTAGCCATCGTTATTGATATCGCTGGTCACGAGGGCAATGGGATCTTTACCGGTCGCCTGAGTCGTGTTGGCGGTGAAGGCTCCCGTACCATTGCCGAGCAACACGACTGCGGTGTTGGTACCGGCATTCGACGTGGCAACATCCATGTTGCCATCCTGGTTGAAATCTGCGGCGACGATGCCGCTGGGCTTCGTTCCCGTACCGACAGTAGAAGTTGTAGTAAAGGTGAAAGTGCCGGTGCCGCCATTCAAGAGAGTGTAGACCTTGCCATTCGCGCTGTCGGAGACTGCCAGGTCGAGGTGTCCATCCTTGTTGAAGTCGGCCGCCGCGATGCCGGAGAGTGTTCCGAGAGTCGTGACGTGACTGGCGGTGAAGGTTCCGTTCCCGGTCGTGTTTAGAAAGATCGAAACATTGCCGTTAGAGTCCGCGGAGGCTACATCCACATTGCCGTTGCCGACAAAGTCTCCGGAAACCAGCGCGACCGGCGAACCGCTGAGAGGACCAATGGAGGTCGCAACGCCAAAGCCGCCCGATCCATTGTTGAGCAACACATCGATAAGGGCGGAATTGGTGCAGCCGACAATGATGTCAGGGTATCCGTCGTGATTAATGTCGGTGGCCAAGACTGAAGTAGGATTCGCACACACACTGTATGTCGCCACACCCGCATATGTATTGGGGCCAGTGCCGAGGAAGACGGATATCGTACTTGCGCCATGGTTGACATTGCTGTTGGCGACAACTAACCCGGTCCAGCCGGAACGATTTAAATCCGCGGCGGCGACAGCTTGCGGAGTCACGCCTGTGCCCAAGTTTGGCGTTGGCGCCTGCAGCAGTCCTTGCGCGCGGGCGGAGTTGGGAAGCGTCAGCAGACCAGCGAACATGGCCGCGGTGACTGTAGCGGAGGCGAACCGGAGGGACAAACCGCTGGCGAAGAGACGGGAGAATCGGGACATGATGTTGACCTCAAAAAAGAATAACGGTGAAACTGCGTCACGTACTTGAGTGGAAGAAGGATCGGCTATGCGTCGGCGCCGACCGGATTGAACCACCCAGAATCATTCCGAAACGTTAGCCTCTCGGGCCAGCGGTTTCAGGTTTCCATGGGGCGGCTGGAATTGAGTCAGGTGAGTGAGTGGTGCCTTTCCCAACCTGCGCCGCGAGTGCAGATTCTAAGGGTTCTTCTAGCCTCGTACGGTGACCAAGCACCTGGCGGATCCTATAGCCGCAGGCAGAAGAACCGAAACAGTGTGCAACTTTTTGCCTACTCTCCAGTTGAACCAGAAAACGACTGCTACACTTCGCGCACTTTAGTTTCTTGTGCTTGCCTTTTTAAACAAGGGTAAGTGGTGGAATTATCTGACTGAGTCTATCCCATTTCAGGCAAGAAAACGATAAAAAAACTTCCGTGATCTGTACAAATAAGGAGGAATCAGATACATCACTTATCTCTTTGAAAACGTGGATCTGGCGGCCACGACCCTGCAAAGGAATCCTTCCAGAACTACCGCAGAATGATGTAGCCGGTTGGGGAGACGCAACAGGGAGGGGTACATGGTTTTTGGAGCGGAGGGCAGGCAGCGACCTCGGGAAGCAGTGTTTCAACGCGCAGGTGTTGGCTAGTCGGGCACGTCCGTCTGGTCGAGTAGATTGCCGGCAGCATCTTTGGCGGCGACGATGGGTTGGGTGGTCAGAGGCCATTCGATCCCAATTGCTGGATCGTTCCACCGGATCGTTCGTTCTGATGCGGGTGAGTAGAAATCGGTGGTTTTGTAGAGGACGTCTGCGGACTCCGACAAAACCAGAAAGCCGTGGGCAAAACCGGGAGGAATCCAGAGCATTTCCGGGGTTTCCGCACTCAGTTCAACCCCCACCCACTGGCCAAAATGGGCGGACGAACGGCGAATGTCGACGGCGACGTCAAAAATTCGACCAGCCACCGCGCGCACCAGTTTCCCTTGCGCATGCTGCAGCTGAAAGTGGAGGCCTCGCAGGACATGCTGGCGAGAGCGGGACTGGTTGTCCTGGACAAAGTGGAAGGGAAGTCCTGCCTTCTGGAATGTGGTTTCGTTAAATGTCTCGGCAAACCAGCCACGGTCATCGGTAAAGATTCGAGGCCGTAACCGGAGAACTTCAGGCAGCCGGGTGGAAAGGACTTCCATAAGGAAAGTGTACCGTGGTTCGAGGACCGATGACCCTTCGCGCACATCCGGTAGACTGAGTTTTCAGGGGTCGCGTGGTGGCGGACGATTGTAGTGACATACGACATAAGCCATCTATGCGGAATCAAACCCGGTAAGGATGAAAGATTTGACAGAATCTTCCTGGGCTCAATCCCCGATCCTGGTGACCGGGGGCGCTGGATTTATCGGCTCGAACTTTGTGCTGGACTGGCTGGAAGATCCTGCTGCGTCCCGCAGCCCATTAGTCAACGTCGATTGCCTGACGTATGCCGGCAATCTGAAAAATCTGGAGCGGGTGTCGACCCATCCGCAATACGCGTTTGTCCGCGCAGACATTTGTGACCAAAGCAGAATGAAGGCGTTGCTCGAGGAATTCACCCCCCGCGCGATTGTGCATTTCGCAGCGGAGAGCCATGTCGACCGCTCGATTCTGGGGCCGGATGCATTCGTTGAAACGAATGTGCGGGGGACGTTTGTTTTGCTGGAAGCAGCGCGAGCCTACTGGAATCGATTACCGGAGCCGGAGCAGGCTGGATTTCGATTTCTTCATGTGTCCACCGATGAGGTGTATGGTTCGCTGGGGGCTGACGATCCGGCGTTCTGCGAGACCACGCCGTACTCGCCGAACAGTCCATATTCTGCGACCAAGGCGGCTTCCGATCACCTGGTGCGGGCCTACTTCCATACCTACGGACTGCCGACGATGATTACAAATTGCTCGAATAATTATGGGCCGTATCATTTCCCGGAAAAACTGATTCCGCTGATGATTACGCATGCGCTGGAGGGCAAGCCGCTGCCGATCTACGGCGATGGATTGAATGTGCGCGACTGGTTGTACGTGCGTGACCATTGCTCTGCATTGCGGCTGGTGCTGGAGAAGGGAAGGCCCGGGGAAACGTATAACGTTGGCGGCAGAAATGAGCGGAGCAATCGCGAAGTGGTGGAAACGATCTGCGAGATTCTGGATGAACTGCGACCGAATTCGCCGCATTGTCCGCACAAGAATTTGGTCCGATTTGTCAAGGATCGACCAGGGCACGACCGGCGCTACGCAATTGATGCGACCAAACTGGAGCGGGAGCTGGGCTGGCGAGCGCAGGAAACATTTGCGACAGGGCTTCGCAAAACAGTGGAGTGGTACCTGGGGCATCCAGACTGGATTGCGGATGTATTGAGCGGCGAATACCGCGCATGGATCGAACAAAACTACGATAGTCGAGTGATCGAGTCAGCGGGAGCGGGACAGCGTAGAGTCGAGAAATAAGGGAGCGAGTGTGCGCGGAATTATTCTGGCCGGTGGGTCGGGAACGCGGTTATATCCACTGACGATTGCGGCCAGCAAACAATTGCTGCCGGTGTATGACAAGCCGATGATTTACTATCCGCTGTCGGCGCTGATGCTGGCGGGGATTCGCGACGTATTGATCATTTCCACGCCCGAGGACACGCCGCGATTCGCGGCTCTGCTGGGAACGGGCGAGCAGTGGGGACTGAAGTTCACCTATGCGGTGCAGCCGGAGCCGGGCGGCCTGGCGCAGGCGTTTCTGATTGGGGAGCGTTTTGTCGATGGCGAGCCGTCGGCGCTGGTGCTGGGCGACAACATCTTTTACGGCCACGATCTTTCCGGCAAGTTACAAACGGCCGCGAACCGGAGAGAAGGCGCGACGGTGTTTGCCTATCCGGTGCAGGATCCGGAGCGCTATGGCGTGGTGGAGTTCGACCGACATCGTCGAGCGATTTCAATTGAAGAGAAACCTCAGAAGCCGAAGTCTCGTTTCGCGGTGACAGGCGTGTATTTCTACGACACGCAAGTGGTCGAAGTGGCAAAGTCGCTGAAGCCTTCTGCGCGTGGGGAACTGGAAATCACCGACGTGAATCGCTGGTACCTGGAGCGTGGGCAATTGCACGTGGAAGTGCTGGGGCGCGGCTTTGCGTGGCTGGATACTGGGACGCAAGATTCACTGATTGAGGCGGCCAGCTTTATCCAGACAATTGAAAAAAGGCAAGGCCTCAAGGTGGCTTGTCCGGAGGAAATTGCCTATCACCTGGGCTACATTGATGCTAGCCAGATGGAGCAGCTGGCGGCCAAGCTGGGCAAGAGCGGGTATGGAAATTATTTATTGCAGGTATTGCGCGAGGCGGATGTATGAAAGAAAAACATTCCGGCGGCCTGCGGATTCTGTTAACCGGGCGTGATGGGCAAGTTGGCCGAGAACTGAGCCGTTCGTTGGCGAAGTTGGGCGAAGTGACCGCCACGGGGCGCGATGAGCTTGATCTGACTTCTGATTATGCAATCGGCGATGTGGTGCACGAAGTGCGGCCGCAGTTGATTGTGAATGCGGCAGCCTACACCGCGGTGGACAAAGCGGAGAGCGAGCCGGATTTTGCTCACCGCATTAACGCGGAGGCAGTGGCGACGCTTGCGGCTGCGGCGAAAAGTGTTGGCGCGGCGGTCATTCACTATTCGACGGACTATGTGTTCGATGGCAGCAAAGAGACGCCGTATGTGGAGACGGATCGACCTCATCCACTGAGCGTTTACGGCAAAAGCAAATTGGATGGAGAGAAGGCGCTGGCGGCAGCGGGCATACCCTATTTGATTTTGCGGACAAGTTGGGTGTTTGGCGGTGAGGGGAAAAATTTTCTGTTGACCATACTGCGGCTGGCGATGGAGCGGCACGAACTGCATGTTGTGAGCGATCAGATTGGCGCACCGACATGGTCGCGCGACATTGCGAAGGCGACTTTATCCATTGCTGAGAAGTGGCATCAAGAGAAGTTTGCTACGGCGAAGTCGGGCACGTATCACATAGCAGCTGAGGGCAAGACGAGCTGGTTTGGATTCGCGGAAGAGGCTGTCCGACTGCGAGCGATGTCCCCAGCGGGACAAGGAACAAAGTTTGCCCACCTGGTAGCGATTCCTTCGTCGGATTATCCGACGCCGGCGGAGCGGCCGAAGAATTCTCAGCTGGATTGCACAAAAGTGGCGCGCGAATTTGACTGTAAGTTGCCGGAGTGGAAGGCATCCGTCGCTGCGGTGATGCGCGCGTTGAAGTAGGTTTTTAGCGCAGCGCCTGAAGGCGCATTTTGCGATGCTCCATCCCCGGGGCTGAAGTCCGGGGTCTACCTCGTCAGTCCAAATCGAAGTCGCGCAGCGGTCGGGATTCCGTCGGCGATTCTTTGGCGCGGCGCAGCGCTTCAGAGAATTTCTTTTCCAGCACATCATCCTTATTTTTCTCGGCTTCCACGGACTGGCGAAAGAGAGCCTGCTTGCGTTCTTCCTGATCTTTCAGGGCGCGTGTGGCTGCCTCGAAATCTTCAAACGTCTTTTTACGCGGCGCAGGCGTGTGGGCGATGACGGCATGCGTCGTTGCGTCCACCTTGACGATGGCACCGCAATCGGGACAGGTGATGTCAAAAATGTTGGAAGTTTTGGCGTTCATCGGCGAATCCCTTCTGCGCATTCTTCTGGCTCCGCATCAGGATACAACTTTATCGCTTATGCAAGTTTCAAAGCAGCTTCATCGACCCGAGCACTGGCAATATGTTCCAGCAGCCCGCGATTGCGGATGGTCAGGATGCGTCCGCGCTGTTCGATGATTTTCTCATTGCGCAACTTGGCCAGGGTGCGCGTGATCGATTCGCGTGTGGTGCCGAGCTGCTGCGCGATCTCTTCCTGAGTCTGCTTCAGATGGACCTTGTCGGTCTGCGGCTTATCTTCAGGGCAGTTGAGCCCAAGTAGAAAACGCGCCAGGTTCGCCAGGAGAGAGGGTGCGAGCGAGAGCCTGCGGATCGCGTTCAGGATGCAACTGTGTTGCTGCGCCAGTTCATCGAGCGCGGCGCGAAACTGGGCTTCGTGGTTGTTGAGGAATTCGAGGAAATCGTCGCGTCGTACCAGGTCGAGATCGCACGGTTCGACCGTCACGGCGGACACTTGTCGAGGAGTGCCGGATATGACGGAACTAAGTCCCAACAACTCTCCAGGAGCCGCGAGGTAGAGGATGACAGTGCGGCCAAGTTCGGAATTCATAGCCACCTTGGCGCGGCCTTTGCGCAAAATGAAAATTCCGTTGGCGTCATTGCCCTCCTGAAATACGGTCGAACCGCCGGGAAGCGCGACGCGAAAGGCGAGGGAGTTCAGTTCCTGGCGAAGCGCGGGACTCAATCGACTGGTTAACAAATGTTCCTGCATGCGGCAGGTTTCGCAATGTTGCAATGCATGAAAGTCAATCATTGAATTTTCTTCTCGGGATAAGGGTTCTCGGCTAGAAGCGCCAAACGATGAACCGAATTTAGAGAACGGCGTAGTTGATGAGGTCAACATCCAAATATGGGATGCGGTTTTGTGGCGGAAAGATTGTCGGGGTAGGCGCGGAAAGAGCCTGATTCGCTGGAAAGGTTGGGCAACCAAATTGAGAGTGGCGCATCGTTGGCGCGACGGCTGGGTCTACAAAAAAAGAGCGTGGTGACCACAATGGCCGGTACGTGCCTGCTCGACGAGCGTGTCGATCAATGGCGGTTCAAATCGCGAGAGAAACGAGACGCCGGCGAAGACGCGTTCCTGCAGATTGCCGTTGGGAAAAAGATTCTGGCAGAGCGCATCGACCGCGCGTCGCAGGCTTTGGTCGCGCTGCAGCTGGAAGTTCGCGGAGAGTCGACGCAGCCGGTTCATCTGATACAGCATTTTTGACGCAGCGACGTCGGCGGCGTGGCCTAAACCTTCATCCTGCGCGCGCATCCATTCGGTGACGGCGGAAAGCTCTTCATGTAATGCGTTGCCTGCGGACGCGAGTTTACGCTTGGCTTCTACAGGCATAGCGCGGGCGCCGAGTCGATGCGCCAACGCGTCAGGCGTCGTGAAAACATCGGGCAGCGTGAGCCCATGCTTGTGCAGCAACTGCGCCATCGCGGGCTCCAGTAAAGTGGCCGAATAGCGCGGTAAAACTGGCGTGGTGCGACCGAGAACGTGCTGATAGAGAACCTGCGATTGAGCGAAATAGGCAACTTCCGCGGGGCCACCGATATAGGCGGATGTGGGCAGCAGAGTGTCCTGAACAACAGGCCGCAGCAGCGCATTGGGGCTCAGGCGTTCGGGGGCGGTGTCGAGTATACGGATCAGGTCACCGGTCGTGTAATGCGCAGGGCCGGCAGACCATTTGTCGGCAGCGGATTTTTTCAGGGCAGTGCGGACGCCAGTTGTCGCATCGGTTAGAAAGAGCGGACTGGAAAATTCACCCACCATGACCTGGGCGTGATAGCCGGCTTGCTCCAACGCGTGGGCACGTTCGAGCAGGGCTGCATGGAGTTCGTCAGCATTTTGAATTGCGGCAAGCAAGGTGGAATGTGCAAGCGCGTGGAAGGGACGCGAGGAAGCGTCGATGACGATGAGGCCGTGGCGGCTGAAAATGCGCGCCAGTAGCGCCGCAAAGGCAGAGGCAAAGGTAGCGGCGGGTTTGTATAGGGTGGCGATCAGTTCGCTGACAGAATTTTCGCCGAGACATCGGCGCAGCTCTTCCACCAGGGGCATGATGGCGTCGCCGAACGGCAAGTTGCCGACGGGCTGGCCTGGCGCCGGATGATGTGGCAGACGCAGCGTTTTGATGTCGTTGCCGCAGAGGAACGTGGCCTGGTTGACTTCGTCGAAGTCGTGATCTTCGGTAGCCAGCCAGAAAATGGGGACATGCGGATATCCGGAGCGCGTGGCTTCTGCAGCCAGATGAATGGCAGTCGCGGCCTTCATCAGCGTCATGAGCGGACCGCCGAAGAGCGCAACCTGCTGACCGGTGACCACGGCGCCTGCTCCAGCAGCGAGACGATCGAGATTGGATTGCGTCTCTGGGCCCGCACCCGATTCGTGGTTCTGCTGCCGCAGTAATTCGACAATGGCGTAGCGCCGCGAGGGGTTCATTTGCGGCGGATTTTTCATCCATTGGCCGTCGTTGGAAGCAGTTTCTGGATAGAACGCGCGCAGCTTTTCCCAATTGCCAGACACGTAGTCGCGATAAAGATCGCTGACGTGCGGCAGCGCCGTAACGGGATAGCAATCTGCGTTCAAGTGCGCGTCGCTCCTGACGGATGGAGTGGGTTGCGCGGCTGATGCCGGTACCCCCGGACTGCAGCGCACATGCCAAGTGTCTCATGCAGTGGATGCTGTCAGGAGGGTCGAAGATGCGCGGAATTGCGGCAGAAACCAGTCCCGGCTACTCTCGTCCTTCGCGCGCATCCTTCCAGAGATCGATTCCGCTGTCCTGCGCAAAGCGGTCAATCTCTTTCAACTCGGCGTCGGTGAATTGAAGTTTCTTGACAGCATCGAGCGAATCGTTGAGCTGATCCACATTTCGCGCCCCGATCAATGCGGTGGTGACGCGAGGATCGCGCAGCACCCAGGCAATCGCCATCTGCGCCAGGGTCTGGCCACGGCCTTTTGCCAGATCATTCAGCGAGCGCACGCGCTGGATGTTTTGCTCGCTGAGAAAATCCTTGAGCAGGGAGCTCTGCTCGGCGGTAGCGCGGGAGTTTGTCGGCACGCCGTTGAGATATTTGTTGGTGAGCAGGCCCTGCGCCAGCGGAGAAAAGGCAATGCAGCCGACGCCAAGTTCGGCCAGCGTGCCCAGCAGTTCTTTTTCAATCCAGCGATTCAGCATGGAGTAGGAGGGTTGATGAATCAGCAGCGGAACGCCTTCCATCTCCAAAATGTTCGCGGCTTCGCGAGTGCGGTCGGCATCGTAAGAAGAAATGCCAACGTATAAGGCTTTGCCCTGGTGGACTGCGGTGACCAAGGCGCCCATGGTTTCTTCCAGCGGTACCGTCATATCCGGCTTGTGTGAGTAATAAATGTCGACGTAGTCGAGACCCATTCGCTGGAGGCTTTCGTCGAGCGAAGCCAGCATATATTTGCGCGAGCCACCCACGCCGTAGGGGCCGGACCACATATCCCAACCTGCTTTGGAGGAGATGATGAGCTCGTTGCGGTGATCGCGAAAATCCTTGCGAAGAATGTGGCCAAAGTTTTCTTCCGCAGAGCCGTAGGGCGGACCATAGTTATTCGCCAGATCAAAATGAGTCACGCCTCGATCGAATGCTCGCCGGATGACCGCGCGACCAGTTTCAAAAACGTCGGTTCCGCCAAAGTTCTGCCACAAGCCCAGGGAAACAGGAGGCAATACAATTCCGGATCGACCGCAGCGGCGAAACTCCGCCTGTTGATAGCGCTTTTCATCTGGAACGTAACTCATCCGCGGAGGTCTCCTTCAAGTTTGGAAATTGGGGAAGTAAATTCTGCTAAGTGGTTTGGATGCATGGTGCGCTCGACAACCCGGCGGGGAACTTGTGACCGAACCCACTTCGGCTGAAAAATATGGTGCGCCCGACAAGATTCGAACTTGTGACCTAACGCTTCGGAGGCGTTCACTCTATCCAGCTGAGCTACGGGCGCATCCCTCTTGAGATTATCACGATGATATTGCTGGCGCTGGGCCCGAATCGGCAGGGATTTCTGAATTATTTGGTCGCTTTTACAGGTCTTCTCACTTTGAGAATGTTGCGGTTGGAGTAGACTATCGGAGATCACCTAAATCTTAATATATTAAGAGAAGATCTGGGCGAACCGTGTCCATGGTCCAGATGAGATTGGGTCGCGGTTACGTGGTTGGTGGGAACGAGTCGAATACGGCGGCTGCTCACTTCCCTCACGTAATCATGCCGAATGTCGGCCGGGGGGTGTAGTGTGTTCACAGATCAGCGAGGTTTTATTTCCATTGGCATCCACTAAGGTTTCGTGTATCTGGAGAAGTGCAGACTGCACCCGCGGATATCGAACGGGATTATCGCTTCATAGCCACACGCGACACTCGAAAGAGAAGCTGCAGTTCATTCCTGCCTTCACCGAAAAATGGCCGGTGATTCAGCGGGCTCTGGACCGGCAGTATCGAAAGTCAGTTGTGCCGGTTGATTTTTCTCGCGCCTATTGGACTTCGCCGCTGACGCCGAAGCTGGCCTACGAAGTGGAGAAGGACCAGATCGAGAGGGAACTGGGTCTGGCAGCTCTTGTGAGCCTGACCGACCATGATTCGATTCAGGCGCCATCCTTATTGCGGCTGGCGAGTGAGACGGCAGAGGTGCCCCTGTCGATGGAGTGGACCGTTCCTTACCATTGCGGCAGCGTGTTTCACCTTGGAATCCACAATCTTCCTGTCGAACATGCGCACGATCTGACGCAGGCGCTGGAGCAGTACACCCAGAAACCTAGCAGGCTGGAGGCTACGAAACTGCTGGCAGCGTTGCATTCGTTCCCGGATGTGTTGATCGTGTTCAACCACCCCTGGTGGGATCTGGGTGGATTGGGTGCGGAGCGACACGCAATTTGTGTGGAACAGTTCTTGCAACAGAACAACACATACCTGCACGCGTTCGAGATCAACGGAATGCGCAAGTGGGATGAGAATAAACGCGTGGTCCCGCTTGCGGAACGCTGGGGCCTGCCAATTGTTTCCGGGGGCGACCGTCATGCGTGTGAACCGAGCGCCAATGTGAATCTGAGCCATGCGCAGAGTTTTGCGGAATTCGTGAATGAAATTCGCCGGGAAAAACGGAGCCATATTTTATTCATGCAGCAGTATGCCGATCCCATGTGTGTTCGCGTTGCGCATGCTGTGCTGGATGTGATCCGCTACTATCCCGAATATCCGGAAGGCTCGCGCCGCTGGGACGACAGAGTGTTTCATCCGGATAAGACTGGGGAGGGATTTCAACCACTCTCGGCGTTTTGGAAATCGCCTCCGGAATTTGTCGAGCGCATTTTTTCAGTGTTTCGATTGGCGGAAAACGCGACCGTCCAGTGGGCTGCAAAACGCGTTTATGCCGACGAGATTGATCTCCACGCGCTTTCAGAGGGACAATCTGAGGCCATTTCGTGAACGGGCAACATCCACGAGTTGCGTTTTTCCCCGATGCATTTCATGAAGTGGATGGGGTTGCGGTAGTTGCCAGAAATTTTGTCGCGTATGCGCGGGACAGCAATATTCCACTGCTTATTGTGCACGCCGGGCCGCACGATCAGGTCGTTCATGAAGGGTCTGTGATCCGGATGGAGCTGCGGCGCAGTCCCATCAAATTTCCACTGGACCGAAATCACGAGTTTGACCTGATCCTGCTGCGTCGCTATCGAAAAGTGGCGGCGCAGTTGGAAGAATTCAGTCCAGACCTGATCCAGATTACCGGACCCAGCGATATTGGAATTCTGGGCGCCATGTGCGCGCACAAGATCCAAATTCCGCTTTCTGCATTCTGGCAGACAAATCTGCCGCAATATGCCGGGTTACGAGTCGCACAAGCGGTGAAGTTTTTGCCAAAGCGCGCTGTCGGGAGCGTCTCGCGTGCGGTGCAGCAATGGAGCCATCGCGCGACGACGCGCTTCTATCAAATTCCTCGAATTCTGTTCGCGCCCAACCCGGAAATTGTGCAGAGGCTAGCCGAAGACACCGGAAAGCCGTGTTTCCCGATGGGGCATGGAGTCGATACACACAGGTTTAGTCCGGAGTTTCGCGACAGCCAGGGTGCGCCGTTCACGATTGGATATGTGGGTCGACTAACAGCGGAGAAAAATGTTCGCTGGCTGGCTCGTCTGGAACAGGCTCTGCTTGGCAACGGTCTTGCGCGATTTCAGGATTCTGATTGCAGGTCATGGCGCCGAGCGGGAGTGGCTAGGCCAAAATATGCGCCACGCAGAATTCTTAGGCGTGTTGAGCGGCGACGAGTTATCGCGCGCGTTCGCGAACATGGACGTGCTGGCATTCCCATCCCAGACGGAAACCTTTGGTTTGGTTGTGCTGGAAGCCCTCGCGTCCGGAGTACCGGTAGTTGCAATGGCCGCGGGCGGTCCGAAGTACACGATCGCACATGGGAAGACGGGCTTCATCGCGGAAAATTTCGAAGAGTTTGCGTCCTGCGTCGCAGTTCTGATGAAAGATCCGGAGATGGTTTCCTCCATGCGAGAAGCGGGGCGCAGGCACGCGCACGAGAGTTCCTGGGGCCACGCATTCCAAAATATCTACCAAACGTATCGTTCCCACCTGGCCGGTGCCAAAGCCTCGGCAATTAATAACCACAATCGGAGCTTGAATGATTCTGTACCCGTCCACCCTGTTTTTTAAGATGTACAAAGTTCGGCGTTACATTTTTCCGGCAATGCTGTTGTTGCTGATGAATATGTTTTCGTCCGGCAGAGTGTCTGCTGCGACCGATAGCACGGCGAATGTGTCTCCAATGACACTGGACCAAGTGGTTGACCATCTGGTCGCAAGGAACGAAGGTCGGGCTAGAGGCTTGAAGAGCTACGAAGGAAATCGTATTTATACCGTGCGGTATCACGGATTCCCGAAAGACCTGAACGCCGAGATGGTCGTTTCGATGCAGTACGAGGCGCCGAATACCAAGGACTTCACCGTGGTTTCCCAGAGCGGCCCAAAATTGCTGGTCGACGAGGTTCTGAAACGTCTGCTGAAAACAGAAACAGATGCGCAGAGGAAAAATACCAAGGAGGCGGTCAACCTGGACCGCACGAACTACCAGTTCAGCGAACTGGAATACGCGCCGGCGGCGGACGGCTGCTCCTACACGTTGACTGTCGAGCCCAGGAAGCCGAATAAATATTTGTATCGCGGGAAAATCCGCGTGAACGACCAGGACTTTGCGGTGTGCGGCATTCAAGCGGAGCCGGCGGTGAATCCTTCTTTCTGGATCAAGAGCACCAGCATCAACGAAACTTACAAAAAGGTCGGGGACTTCTGGTTGCCGGAGCAGAACAAAAGCGTATCGCGGATTCGCTTTGGTGGCAGCGCGACATTGACGATTCAGTATCAGGACTACAAGGTACAGACGCAGCAACTCGCGAGTGCCGGTGTGACTTCTTCTTCAACCCCGGAAGGCAGGTAAGTTTCGAGATCGCAGCCGGAAGGTAGCGGCGATGTTCCTCTTGCGTTTCGCCTAATTGAGTTTCGCTACGTCGCTGGTAAGGTTTGCTGCGGCGATTCGGCGGCGGAGATCGATCTGCCGCGATGCGAATTTCTCTTGTGTTGCCCTCCGGCGTGTAAGCTGGCGGTACCTAACCCCCCAAATGGACTTCAGGAGAATCACCATGGCTTCTGTACTGATTACAGGGACGAGCGCAGGCCTTGGTTTGGCGATGGCTCTGACGGTTGCCCGAGCAGGCCATAGGGTTTACGCGACGATGCGCAATCCCGTGCGTTCACCACAGTTGGCAGACATGGCGACGAAGGAGGGGTTGCCGATCCACATCTCCAGGATGGATGTGGACTCGGACAACTCAGTGAAGGTGGGGATAGAAGCGATTTATCGGGACGCGAAACATCTCGATGTGCTGGTGAACAACGCTGGAGTGGGAGGGAGCGGATCGGTCGAAGAGGTATCGCTGGCTAGGGCACGGGCGGTGATGGAGACGAATTACTTTGGTCCATTGCGCTGCATCCAGTCGGTAGTTCCTGATATGCGGCAGCGTAGGAGCGGATGCATCATCAACGTCTCCTCGGTTGGAGGCAGGATCGCCACCTCACCCATGGCTTGTTACGCGGCGTCGAAGTTTGCGCTGGAGGCAATGAGCGAGGCGCTCGCCCAGGAGATGATTTCGTTCAATGTGAGAGTCGCAATTGTGGAGCCGGGAATTATCGACACGGCGATGGCGCGCCAAATGGAGGACATTCCCGGTCAGGAACTATACCCCCAGCGGCGGCGCTACGGCCACCTATTTGCGGCGTCCCTAAGACATCCGGCACAACCCAGCCTGGTGGCAGAGAAAGTTCTGGAGATCATCGATAGCGGTACAGCGAAGTTGCGACATCCCGTGGGGCCTGGTGCGGAGCCACTTTTGGCCTGGCGCAGATCCATGACGGACGAGGACTGGGTAGCATTGCATGGTGCCAGCGACGATGTCTGGTACAAGCGACTGGAGCACGATTTAGGCATGGAAATTCGACCGAGAAAATAAGTGCGGCTTGCGCGGCGCTGGGTGTGCGAAGATGCCACCTGGTTTGCGATGCGGCAGAAAATCGTGGCTCGGTTTTGATGGAAATAGGAAAGACCGGTTTTCGTGTTTGGTGGTACGCTGGCTTGACCCCCAAGAGCTGGAAGAACTAGAAATCCTGACGGCTGTCAGAGGAGACTCGCAATGCAACCTGGAAATGGCGCCGAAGCCCCAGTGAATCCTGGGCTGGTTTTCGACATGCTGAACGCGTATCAGCGCACGGCGGCCTTGAAGGCCGCAATCGACCTGGATATGTTTCGGGCTATCGGAGAGGGCCCGGGAGATGTGGCCGCGATTGCCCGCCACTGCGCAGCGTCGGAGCGGGGCATCCGCATTCTTTGCGATTTCCTGACGATTAATGGCGTGTTGACGAAAGATGACGGAGGCTATCGGCTGACTCCATCGAGCGCGGCCTTCCTGGATCCGCGGTCGCCAGCGTGCCTGGCTTCCATAGCGCAATTCCTTGGCAATCCGGCAATGCATGGTGCCTATAACAATCTGGCGGAGATTGTGCGCACAGGCCGTACCAACCTGCCTGGCGACGGCACTGTTGAGCCGGAGAATCCGATCTGGGTGCAGTTCGCGGAAACGATGGCGCCGATGATGGGCCCACTTGCCGGGCCGCTTGGCAAAGTGGTTTTGAAGGGACAGTCTGGTCCCATGCGGGTGCTGGATATCGCCGCAGGTCACGGATTATTTGGAATTGAAATAGCGAAGCAGAATCTGCAGGCACATGTGACGGGATTGGATTGGGCGCCGGTGTTGCGGGTGGCTCTAGATAACGCTCGCAAAGCGGAGGTACACGATCGTTACAACATGATGCCGGGCAGCGCCTTCGATGTAGACTTCGACGGGCCCTATGACGCTGTACTGCTGACGAATTTTCTGCACCACTTCGATCGGCCGACCTGCGTGGGACTGCTGCAAAAGGTTCACGCGGCTCTTCGCCCGGGAGGGAAATGCGCCACGCTGGAGTTTGTACCGAATGAAGATCGCGTTTCGCCTGCGACCCCCGCAGCGTTCGCGATGACGATGTTGACGACAACCGCAGCTGGCGATGCATATACGTTGAGCGAACTGACGAGCATGTATCGCGAAGCTGGATTTAAAGACATAAGCGGCCATCCCATCCCCATGAGTCCGCACACCATTGTGACGGGGCACGCCTGAGGGGATGGATGATTTGCATCAATGGCTGTTACAAATCATCTTTCTAATTAAAATCGATTGCAACCGAGCGGTCTGGCCTACTTGGGATCGCTGCGGGGTGTGAGCTCCTGCATGACGGACTGGATCAGCTCTTTGGCGCCAGTCAACTGCTGCATGATGGTTTGCAGATCGAGAGCAGGCTGCGTGGGGTTGCGTGCCGAGGTGCAATAGACACCGTGCTGACCGACCAGAATGAGGGCGTCAGTAATCATGTCGAGCGTGACTGCAAGACGGCCACGCGGAACGCCCATCATGAATTCATGCTTTTCGAGAGATTCACGCTGATCGTCAAAGGCCGAAGTCATCTAGTACTCCTTCGCTGGAGTGGCGGGGACGAGCGGCGGAGTTTTACTGGATGATATTTCGGACGCAGCAGCCTCCGCGTCGGCATTCGGCTTCCAGCGCAAGATCGGTTTGCGGGCGGCGGTGACCTCATCCATGCGTGAGACGCGAGTGGCATGCGGCGCATGCAGGATGATCTCCGGGTTCTCGTCGGCCTCGCGCGCGATTTGACGCATCGCGTCAATGAATTGATCCAGTTCTTCCTTTGACTCACTCTCCGTCGGTTCGATCATCAGCGCGCCAGCCACAATCATCGGAAACGATGTGGTGTAGGGGTGAAAACCGTAGTCGATGAGGCGCTTGGCGATGTCGCCGGTTTTCACTCCATTGCGTGTCTGGCGGCGATCGCTGAAAACCACCTCATGCAGTGTAGGTGTTTTGTAGGGTAGTTCGTACACATCTTCCAACTTGGCGCGGATGTAATTTGCGTTCAGCACCGCGTCTTCCGTGGTTTGACGAAGGCCATCCGGGCCATTGGCGAGAATGTAGGCGAGGGCGCGAACGAACATTCCATAGTTGCCGTAGAACATGCGCACGCGGCCGACTGACTGCGGACGATCGTAGTTGAAGGTGAGAGTGTTGTCCGGTCGTTCGACGAGAACCGGCGTGGGTAGAAACGGCTCCAGAATTTTTTTGCAGGCCACCGGGCCTGAGCCTGGGCCCCCGCCGCCATGAGGCGTGGAAAAAGTCTTGTGCAGGTTCAGGTGCATGACGTCGACACCAAAATCGCCGGGACGCGTTTTGCCGACCAGCGCATTCATGTTGGCGCCATCCATATAGAGCAGCGCGCCCTTGGAGTGAAGGACGTCAGCGATCTTGTGAATCTCACTTTCAAACACGCCGATGGTGGAGGGGTTGGTCAGCATCAGGGCACCGGTCTCTTCGTCAACCAGTTGCTCGAGCTCGGCAAGATCAACCATGCCATCGCTATTGGATTTGAGGTTCTGCACCTGGTAGCCGCAGATCGCCGCCGTGGCGGGATTGGTGCCGTGGGCGGAGTCGGGAATCAAAATCTTTTTGCGAGGATTGCCCTTTGACTCGTGATACGCGCGGACGAGAAGTATCCCCGTGAACTCTCCATGCGCGCCGGCGGCTGGCTGCAGCGTGATCGCGTCCATGCCGGTAATTTCTTTCAGGCATTCCTGCAGCATCCACATGACGCGCATTGCGCCTTGCGAAAGCGATTCGGGCTGGTAGGGATGAGCGTCGGCGATGCCCTCTAAACGGGCGACCATTTCGTTGACGCGCGGATTGTATTTCATGGTGCAGCTGCCCAACGGATACATGCCGAGGTCGATGGCATAGTTCCAGCTAGAGAGGCGCGTGAAGTGGCGAATGATTTCAATCTCGCTGACTTCCGGTAGCAGGCCAAGATCCTCGCGGACATGCTGGCCCAGAACTACGTGCGGATCGATGGCAGGCACATCGAGTGGCGCAAGACGGTAAGCTTTTTTGCCGGGCGAGGACTTCTCGAAGATCAGGCCTTCATTCTGACTGATGTGGCTGGAGACTTTCGACCGCTCCCCGACAAATGGGACCAATTTGTCTGGAGAACCGGTTGCGTTCGTCACTGTAACTGTTTCAGTTACCATTTCGTTCTTCATCCTTATACGTATGCCAACGCGGGAGCATGTTTGTCGGCGATGACCGCAGCCGCCGCGTCAATTTGCGCGCGAGAATTTTGCTCGGTGGCGCACCACAGCGAGGCATGCTTCAGCTCCGGATACCAGGCGGACAGCGGAAGTCCGCCAATCATTTTCTGCTGCAGCAGGCGTGCGTTGATCGCGTCGGGCGCTTCGGTAGTCTCCAAAACAAACTCATTAAAGCGCGGAGAGCTGGCGAAGAGCAGCTTGCTGCCCGGAGTTGCAGCCAGTGTTTGCGCAGCGTAATGCGCCTTCGCCAGATTTTGTTCGGCCAGTTCGCGCATGCCGGCCTTGCCATAGATGGTGAGGTAAATACAGGTCATCAACGCGACCAGGGCTTGATTGGTACAGATGTTGGAGGTCGCTTTTTCGCGGCGGATATGCTGCTCGCGCGTAGAAAGGGTCAGCACAAATCCGCGACGGCCGTTCTGGTCGACGGTAGCGCCCGTCAGGCGGCCGGGCATTTGGCGAATGAATCTTTCTTTGCAGGCCAGCACACCGCAATAAGGTCCGCCATAGCTGACCGCGACTCCGAAGGATTGCGCTTCGAGGGAAACAATGTCGGCTTCTGTGGGTGGACGCACGATACCGAGCGAAAGCGCCTCCGCAATGGAGACGATGAGCAGCGCGCCTTTGGCGTGCGCCAGCTCGGCAATGGCCGCGACATCTTCAATAACGCCGAAGAAGTTGGGCGACTGAATCAGCACGCAGGCGGTCTTGTCGGTGATGGCTGCTTCCAGCGCCTTCATGTCGACGCGGCCATCCGCACCGTAGCCGACGCGATGCTTCGTGAGGCCCTGATGCTGCGCGTACGTTCTGAGGACTTCGCGATATTCCGGATGGACCGTGCCGGCGACAACCATGTGGCTGCGGCGAGTGACGCGCGCGGCCATCATCACGGATTCCGCCGCGCCGGTGGAGCCGTCGTACATGGAGGCGTTGGCGATTTCCATGCCTGTGAGCTCGCAGATCATCGTCTGGAATTCAAAGATGGCCTGCAGCGTGCCCTGAGAAATTTCTGCCTGGTAGGGCGTGTAGCAGGTAAGGAATTCGCCGCGCTGCACCAGCGCGTCGATGACCACGGGGCGATAGTGGCGATACGCGCCCGCTCCGAGGAAACTGGCATAGCCGTTGGCGTTGCGGTCGGCAGCCGCGCGGAAGAGGTTGACGATTTCCTGCTCGCCCATCTGCGCCGGAATCTTCAGGTCACCGCTGAGGCGATACTCGGCGGGAATGGATTGAAACAAATCGCCGATTGACGAGACGCCGATCTCTTTCAGCATGGCGTCGCGGTCGCTCGGGGATTTGGGTAGATAACGCATGGTTCAGAGTCCCGTGGTCAAGGTTTTAGACTGCAATGCCTTTGAAGATGCTTACGCGTGGGTTTCTTCTGCAATAAATTTTTCGTAGTCGGCGGAGTTCAGCAGTGCATCAGCTTCCGATGGGTTCGATAATTGCACTTTGATGATCCAGGCCTGGTGTGGTTCCGTGTTGATTTTTTCCGGCGAAGTCACCAGTTCCTGATTGACAGCTGTAACGGTGCCGCTGATCGGCGAATACAGATCGGAGACGGCTTTCACCGATTCGACGCTGCCGAAAACTTTGCCTGCCTCAACGGTATCGCCGACTTTGGGAGCATCGACGAAGACGATGTCGCCGAGAGAGTTTTGCGCGTAATCTGTAATGCCGACAGTGCCGATTGCGCCTTCCACCTGGAGCCATTCATGCTCGCGGGTATAGCGAAAAGTATTTGGATATGTCATAGAATTCGTCCTCTTCTATTGTATGTTGTCGCGGAATCGCGAACCCGAAAGCCGCGCTCCGCAGAGGTTTTTTACACCGGAGGCACAATTCAGGCGTGCTTTTTGGGACGGCGATAAAACGGCTGGGGCACAATCCGGGCGCGAACATCCTGACCTCGGATTTTGATCGCCAACTCCGTGTCGACAGCGTTTTGGGCGGCGGGAACATAGCCAAGGGCAATGTTCTTCTTGAGAAACGGGGCAGGAGAACCGCTCGTGACGTTGCCAATTTGTTCGCCAGCCAAGCTGCAGATGGGATAGCCGTCGCGGCCGATGCCACGCTCGATCATCTCCAGTCCGACCAGCTTGCGGTGCGGGCCGCCGGATTCCTGTAGTTTTTTCAGGGCCGTCTGACCCAGGAATTCGGGCTTGTCGAGCTTGCAAAAGCGATCGAGTCCAGCTTCAAACACGTTGGTTTCTTCCGTGATTTCGTGGCCATAAAGGGGCATGGAAGCTTCCAGGCGGAGGGTATTGCGGGCGCCCAGGCCGCAGGGAACGATTTCAAATTCGCGGCCGGCATCGAGGATTTCCTGCCATACGCGCGTGGTGGTCGCTTCGTCGGAGGGAATGTAAATTTCAAATCCATCCTCGCCGGTGTAGCCGGTGCGCGAGATCAGGACGTTGTGGATGCCGCAGACCTGGCCCCAGACAAACCAGTAATTCTTTATGGCATTCAGATCGACGCGGGTCAGTTTTTGCATGGTAGCGAGCGCCTGCGGACCTTGGATGGCGAGCTGGGAATAGTGATCACTGTAATCGCTGACGTGGCAGTGAAAGCGCTGCCCATGCTGCTTGATCCACGCATAATCCTTGGGACGTGTGCCGGCGTTGACGACCAAGAGATAGTCGTTGGGACTGAATTTGTAGACCAGGATGTCGTCGACGAATGTACCTTGGGGGGTGAGCAGCGCCGAGTACTGCGCCTGACCTTCTGCTAGCTTCGAAGCGTCGTTCATAGAGACGAACTGGACGGCATCGAGCGCCTCGGGGCCGCGCAATTGGATTTCGCCCATGTGACTGACATCGAAAATGCCGACGCGGGTGCGCACGGCCATGTGCTCGGCAATCAGGCCGGCGTATTCCACCGGCATGTCCCAGCCGCCAAAGTCGACCATCTTGGCGCCGCACTGACGGTGGATGGGGTTCAGGGAAGTTTTTTGCAACGGGGCGGCGGTCGCGGGAACGGACGAGCTCGACATAGAACACCAGTTTAAATGACCGATGCTACTTCGGTGCGGGCAGGGTATACGGGTAGCAGCAGGGCTTCCGCACCGGGCCAAACTCCATCAATTCCGCTCGCGTACCGTTGGGATCGTAGAGATTCAGCTGCCATTTTCCATCGAGGCCGATCTCGGGGTCCTCATACGGCTGGGACGAGTCCCAATGACGATGTTGCAGCATCTGCGCGGCCTGGTGGATATCGGGCACTCCCAGCGCAAAGTGATTCAGGACGCCGCTGTCGCCTTCGTTCTTTGCCTTCGGATCCTTCAGCATGTATTCCAGCCATTCCGCGCCGTCGGGCACGCGCATATCGACCCATTCCAGCCTATGGCCGCTGCCGCCCTGCCATCCTTCGACGAAACCGAGAATGTCATGGAAAAACCGGTCTTCTTCGGCGCGATTGTGCACGATGAATCCCGCGTGGAGAATGATTTGCGAAATTGGCTGCGGAGCATTCTTCGAGGCCGCGGAGCTGACGGGAAGCAGATGGCCGTGCGGGGGCAACTGCACAAACTGAAGTCGATGTCCTTCTGGATCGTTCACCCATAGAAAGCGCGCCCCGTCGGACTGAGTCTGAATTTCGCCGTCGATCGGAACTTTCTGGCTCACCAGATAACGCTGCATAGAATCGAGATCCGTGGTGGCAAAGGCAATGTATGCCAGGAAGTCTGTGGTGCCGTTCGGCGCCGGTTGGACTTCAAGCGATTGTTTCGAGCTGACACGAAATTCCATCGGCGCGGACGCGGATGTGGATGCAATCTGGGGGAAGCCTAGAAATGTTCCGTAGAACTGCTTCGACTTGGCCAGGTCGGTCGAATACACCGAAACTTTGGCGATCCCGGTAATGGGTGGACGCATGGAGGTGTTTTGAGCGACCAGTGAAAACGGAATCGCAACGATGGCAGCGAGGAGTACAGATGGAATTCGCAACACGGCATTTGCCCCTGTGAACAACAGGAAATACTAGCAAAATTGCGAAGTGCCTGTTCCGGAAGGGGGCACCGACTCAGGCGAAGAGCCACGCAATGTTTCTGCGTGGCTCTTCGTCCGGATGAAAATTATGACAATGGCTATCGACCGCGGCTGCTAGTTTGCACTGTCAGGCGTTTTGTCAATGTAGCGACCGATGATGACGGGCTGGCCAGTGGCTGGGTCTTTCAGCACCAAGCCGACCACACGGACAACGGCGGTGCTGCCGAGAGAATCTAGATCAGATATTCCGGTGAATCCATCGCGAAAGACCGACTGACCGACCAGATAAACGCGCACCGGATTACCCGAAGGATTTCCATTGCTCAGCAAATAACCATTAAGACCGTTGGGAATCATCTGGAAGTTTTCCCCCGCCGGAGAAACGCTGCCCGGGACCACGGTGCCGGTGAAACCGGCGAGGTGCAGCACGACGCGCTGCGTGGTCACGCTATTGGCGTTTGCCGCTCCGGTGGCCGGTCCGCCGATCGAAACATTTTGGCCCGCAACCATGAGACTGGAGTTAAACAAGAATTGCAGCAGTGGCGAGCCGCGCCGGAAGACAAAAAAGTTTTCGCTGCCCGTCAACTGCACGTTGGCGAGTCCGCCAAGCTGAAGACCAGTGTCGGTCGGCAGCAGGGAGCGAACATACATCTGGAATGCGGTCGCAGTGCCTGTCACGGGAGTCACATAGCTGACCGTTCCGTCTGCATAGAAGCCACTTTGCGAAACAATGGCGACATCGGTTGCGTCCAGAGTCTGGGTGCTGGGCTGAAATTGTCCGGCAACGTCGACAATGGTCTGGTTGGGTACCAGGTTCGCAAGATTGATGGTGCCGTCATTGGCTCCCTGGCTGTTGCCTGATTCATCGCCGGTGTCATCCCACTCTGTCGTGGTCGCTCCCGATCCACTGTTTGCCTGGTTCAGTGCAACCGTATATTGACGGCCATGCGGTCCCTGGATCATGAATGTGTTCTGCGAAGTGTTCACGCTGACGACGGTGGCATAGAACTCGTCAATCTCCGCGGAAGGGGTATTGGGGGTGAGCGCAGTAAAGTCGATGGTCGGGTTGACCGAGCCGGTGACCTGGCCATTGGAATCAGTCAATATCGACTGGCGCAAATCGAAGTCCATCCGCAAGCCTGCAGCCTGGCCAGCTGTGACCGTGAACGAGTTTGGCAGCTGAACTGTGACGGTCGAATTGGTCAACGTGGCGTTGTTGGCGGTGGTGATGGTCGGCGGCGCGGGAGGGGTTGCGGTGCTGAGGTTGACATAGGAAATGACAGGGCTCGACAACGAAACTGTCACGGTGTTGTAGGTGCCTGCCGGGACTGAATTGAAATCCAGCAGCGTTTGCAGGCCGTTGTAGCGGGCGAAGTCAACTGTCTGCGCGTTTTGAAGAATGTCGACACCGTTATTGCCGCCATTGGAAAGCGTGACACTGTTGATGGTGACTTGAAATGACACGACGCTGGGCAGTGGCGCATCCGTGCCTGTCAGAAACACAGGAGCGCTTTGGGAACTGGTGGAGGTGGATGATGATGGAGAACCGTTGCTGCCGCAACCCGCCATCAGGGCGACCGCGGCGCAGGCAAAGAATCCTCGCAGAAAGTTATTGGGCCTCATATGCAATTCCTTCCTTGAAGTTATTTTTGGGTGCGCCGCTCCGGGGTCGAGCGAGATGGGCGGCCGCCATTCACTGGGGGCAAACCCAGCGGGTTCGGGAAAGTTGCAGTGCGAGCAATTAATTTCTGAATGAAAGGCGAAGTAACTCGCTGGTGGGTGGGTTGCAAACAGAAAACTAAATGCGAAGACTGACAACGCGGTGAAAGATATTTCTAAAATATTTTCGCAACCATTGGCGACCCCCCGTGTTTGCGGGTAACAGCAGAACTACGGCTAAATCGCCGAGGTCTTACCGACTTGCAAGTTTTTGCAAGCGGATGCGTTAAGAAAAGGCATGCCTCCACGCTGGGATGCAGCCCAGGCTCCCCAGCGGTTCGCGGCCTCGGCCACAATTGGCAAGGGCTTATGGTGCAGCGAGAAGTAGGTGAGCGCCGCGGTGAAGCAATCGCCGGCACCGATCAAATCGACCACGTTTGCGGGAATTCCCGGATGATCGTTCACGGCGTCGCGCGTAACCAATAGGCTGCCGCGGGGGCCGCGAGTGATGGCCACCAGCTGGATAGGAAATTGATTCAGTAAGCCGTGAGCGACTTGGAGAGGAGTATCCCCGGTCTCCGCGCCGATGGCCCCGGCGATGTATGCAACTTCTTCATGATTCATTTTGAAGATGGTCGCGTGCTGGCAGCCCCAGAGGATGGTCTCCGCAGTCCAGTCAGGTGCGCGGAGATTGACATCGAAGACTCGGAGACATCCCGGGCTGGTAGCGGCAACCAGGGAGCGAAGCGTGGTGCGCGTAATAGGGGATCTCTGCGCCAGGGTTCCAAAACAAACGGCATCCAGCGTAGGCGCCAGCTCGGTCAGCGGTGGAGTTTCAGGTACGGCGTCCCAGGCGACATGATTGCAGATGCGATAGCGCGGGCCGAGTTCTGGGTCGAGCTTTACCTCGACGGTTCCAGTGGGGAGGTTGGGATCGATCGCAATGAAGTCCGGATGCACCCGATGTGCGACCAGTTGAACGCGTGCCTGGCTCCCGAGCGGATCGTCGCCGACGCAACTGACAAGAAACACTTCACTAGCGAGCGTGCCCGTGTCCCAGGCAAACATTTGCCCCAGCATTGCTGCGAAGTTTGCGGGAGCACCACCGAGTTGCGGGCCATCGGGAAGCAGGTCCCACAGGAGTTCACCAATCGCCGCGACACGCAAGGGCTTCCGCATGGTGTTCATTCCGTCCGGTGACGCAGAACTTATGGTAGCGCAGTGAAGACGACCAACTGTTGGGCGCCGACGGTGACGTCGCAATGGTCTTGTGTAACTGTCACTGTGTCTTTTGTATTCCACAGTGGAGTGAGCGTCTTCATGCCGTCGAGCGCGGTGCGAGTGAAGTCCAAATGAAATGTTCGCGGCGCGTCAGATTTATTCATTAGCACGAGATCGATCTCTGACGGTGGAGGTGTTGATCCGCTTTTCTGCGCGGGGACCACGAAGCGGGCGAATACGAATCCGCTGGTGTCTGCCAGCAGGTTCTGCTGGGATCCCGTCTGCAATGCCTCGTGATGTGCACGTAGATCCAGCAGGCTTTGGATCCAGGCGTACATTGCCTGCTGCTGTGGAGTGCGACCAGCGGCAGTGAATTCATTTTTCGGGTCGCCAGGAAATCCTCCGGGAAAGTCAGGCCGATTGTCGCCGTCGGGGCCCGAGGAGAGGCCGATTTCATCTCCGTAATAAATTTGCGGCATGCCGCGCATGGTGGCCAACAAGCCAAAGGCGAGCCGCTCGCTGGCGGCGGTGGCTCCGGGTGTCGAGAGAAACCGCGCGGTATCGTGATTGCCGAAAAATGTGACCAACGTCTCGGGATGTGGATAGAGCCAGTCCTGGCGCTGGACATTTTCGAGATTTGCCATCGACGAGCTGGCATTGGGAGGAGAGGTCAGCGTGGAGCGCAACGCGAAATAGCTGGGGAAGTCGAACTCGGTGGCGAGTCCGGTGTCGATGCCCACATGCTTCTGGCCACCGGCAAAATACGAGGTCACTGTCGGGTCGGAATTGTAAACTTCGCCGACGGTGGTCAGGTTGGGATAGAGAGCATGCATCACGGCATGGAAATCTTGCCAATAGGAACGATCGACGTAAGGGAATGTATCCAGGCGGAGGCCGTCGACAGTTCCGATTTCGACCCACCAGATCGCGTTCTGGGTCAGGTACTGCTTAACCAGCGGATTCGACTGATTTAGATCCGGAAGGATATTGCGAAACCATCCATCGACAACAGGTTGATACGCAGCTGGAGCAGCATGAGGACTGGCGATGGATGCAAAATTATCCGTCGCCGCAAGGTGATCGGCCGGCGTTCCGTGGAACCAGTCCGGTGTGGGCGGATCATCGACCCAAACGCTTTTCGGGCCCACCTGGTTGGCGACGATATCCAGCACCAGCTTCATACCGTGGCTGTGAACAGCGGCGGCCAAATCCTCATAATCCTGCAAGGTTCCGAAGTGCGGATTGATCTGGTACATGTTGACCGGCTCGTATCCGTCGTAGTCCTCGGAAAGCGGGTCCGGCGCATAGAGTGGCGTGATCCAGAGAGTGGTGACGCCAAGCTGCTGCAGATAATCCAGATGATTTTCGATGCCGCGCAAATCGCCGCCATGATAATCGTGCGGATTGCTGCGATCCACAGTGGCAGCAGGCTTCGGCATCTGCGGGCCGGTTGCGTTTCCCTGTGAAAAACGGTCGGGCATGACGAGGTACATCACATCCGCAGGCGTGAAACCCTGGAAGCCCTGGCTGGGGTCGTGGAGCTTGTCGAGTTCATACGGAACACGTGCCTGGCCCGCAACGGTGCGCACGATCAAATCAAAATGTTGCGGGGGAGCGTCGGACGTATCTAGCCAGACGAAGGCCCAATGACCGTTTTGTGAAATCCTTGTGCGGCGCACCGAGATTCCAGCGACGCTGCTGCTAATGTGTGCATCGGTGAGATTTTTCCCATAAAGCAGCACCATCGGGTTCGGAAGATTGCTCCACCAATTGGGGGGCTCGGCCTGCTGTACCGTGGGCTTGCCCTGCGGGGGCGCCGCATGCCGGTGCTTAGAGCGCGTCGCCGCAGAAAGCGGAAGACCGATGCAACTCAGCGTGAGGCATAGAACGAAATGGCGCAGCGCGCGAGGGAAAGAATTTGGATTCATCAATGCGCTCCAGCCGGTGGAAGAGGTGGTCGGTGTTGCACTTTCTAGATGTATCGATGCGTCGCGAACAACGTCCCCAGTGTACTCCGGCGCGATAGTCAGACGGAACGCACGCGACGCGAAAAACGAGAAGCGAGATGTGGAGATCGGCGCCCGGATTTCAGCGTGGAGCTGCGGACATCTGAAGAGCGTCGGCGAGGACCTTTTGCAGGTGATCCAGAAAAGCTGAATCGAGCTTTGCATTTTCCGCTTGATTGCTGGGCGAGGGAGGGACCGGCTGATCCGCGCCTTTGGTCAGGTAGAAAACGTCAATCGCCACCTCACCTTCGGTGTCGATCAGTGCAACAGATATGTCGCATTTCTGCTGCGCCAGAACCAGGCTGAGTCGACGCAGCAGGCCGGGAGTGTCCTGGGTAATGACCTGCAAAATGGTGCTGTGGGTCGAGGAGGTATTGTCGACAGATAGCCGCGTTTCCACCCGGGTCTTATGGTTTTGGGTGCGCGCAGAATGAGCACGGGCCGCAAGCAGTTTTTCGACTGAAACCAGGCCGCTGGCCACGTCGGTGAGGCTTTTCTGGAAGCGCTCAGCTTCTGCTGGGTTGAGCGAAAGGGTTTCGTAACGATCGAGGAAACGGAAGTGATCGATGACGATTCCCGCGGCATTTGAAAACGCATCGGCCTTCAAAATATCCATTCCCCAAGCGGTCAGGCAGCCCGCGGCGTCGGCAAATAGAAACGGTCGATCCCCTGTGATCAATGTGCATTCCCACCAGGCATCGGTGCGAGTGAGCACCACGCTGGAGGAGGCGTTGCCTAACTGCGACGCCAATTGCCAGTGGGTCAGAATTTCCGTGGCCGAGCGAGTCCGCAAATAACGTTGTGGCAGGCCGGCGAGAAAACTATGAATTGCCGCGGAATTTTCCGGTGATAGCGCGATCACCTGCTGCACGGCGGCAGTGTCGGCGTCGGCTTCAATGCGATCTTCATCAACATTGCGATCCAGATAGTTTGAGGTCGCCATGTAGAGCCGCCACAAATTTTCTGCCTTCCAGGGCGTCAGTGCTTCCGGATTGACAGAATGTATGTCGGCGTAGGTCAGCAGGGTAAGCACGCGCAAATTGTTTGGCGTACCTACCAGCTCTGCAAACATGCGGATTGTTTCCGCGTCGAAGATATCCTTGCGCAGCGCCAGTGACATTTCCAGATGATTGCGAATCAGCCGCAACACTGTTTCGCGCTGGGTTGGGGTCAGGCGCCAACGCTCGCAGACTGCATCGGCAATCCACATACTTTGATCGGTGTGGCTGCCTTCACTTCGAGCTTTGCCGGTATCGTGCAGCAGGGCTGCCAGGTAGAGCAACTCCGGCTCCTCGACTTCGCGCAGGATCGAAGCAAAGCCTTTCTCCCACTCGTCGTGCGGCTGGCTCAGCGCATGCAGGTTTTCAAGAATAAGAAATGTATGTTCATCGACGGTGTAGCGATGGTAGGCATCGCGCACCACCAGTGCATCCACCCCGTGAAATTCCGGCAGAATCAATTCCAGAATTCCCAGCGCATGCATGACGCGCAGGGCGTTGGCCACTTCAGGTCCAAGCAGAATGCGGCGAACCCGCTCCCAAAGCGCCGCGCCTTCGGGCAGACGCTCCGCCAGCACGGCCAGCGAATCGCTTAGATGGCCTTCCGCTTCGCGAGTCAGTTGCAGCGGTTGTTCCGCGATCATCTGGAACAGCGTCAGCACGCGATCCGGGTCGGAGTATTCCGCCACAGTTTTCAAGGCGATCTTGCCGTCCGCAACGGGACATCCGCTCAACACGGTGCGGCTGCGCCACTGACGGATTTGATCCATCACGGCGAGACGTCCGCTGGGGATTTCATCCAGCATCTGACGGGTGAGCCACTCGATTGAGCGAGCGTGGCGAAAATATTGACGCATCCATCCGGCGGTGTCGGCGGGGCGCTTGTCTGCCAGGCGCGATCGCACGGTCGAGACACCAAGCCGCAGTTTCGCCGCCTCGTCCTGGGCCTGCCAGTAGAGCATGTTGTCGTCGCGCTGGCTTCTGTAATGGAGAAAGCTGCGCACGGTGATAAGAAATTGGTGCGCCAGGGCAGAGTCATCCTGACGCTCTACCAGCAGATCTTTTTCATAACGGCTGGCGGAGTAACGGGCCGATTCCGGCAATAGCTGATTCAGCCAGGCGCAGGTGTGAAAATCGCGCAGACCGCCCAGGCCATCCTTGACGTTTGGCTCCAAATGGAAAAGCGTTCGCTGGTACTTTGCGTGACGGGCGCGAGTCAATTGCGTAATGGCGGCGAAGAGCTGAGAACGCCGGCGTTCCACGAGCGCTGGAATTCGCTCCAGGTCTAGTTCCTCAAACAGGGCGAAATCGCCAGCAATGTAGCGGCGATCCAGAAGTGACAGGGTAAATTCGGGGTTCTCCTCGCTGATCCGTTCGCATTCAGCCAGTGTGCGAACGGTGGCACTGGCACGCAACCCAATGTCCCACAGGTCCTGCGACAATTTGCGAATGCCGGCCTTGTGAGCGCCTTCAGTGGTGGCGTCGGTGGCAATAAAAAGCAGGTCAATATCGGAATAAGGAAAGAGTCTCCGCCTTCCATATCCTCCGACGGCAGCCAGGGTAAGGCCCTGGGGACCGTATTCCTCAGAAGCAATGTGTTCCAGCCACAGTCGCTCAATGAGGTGGTCGACAAGTTCCGCACGGCGTTGCACCAGAACCGGACCATCCTGCGATTCGGAAAAGAACTGCCGCATCTGTTCCGAAGTACGTTGGTACTCCACGCGCAACAACTGGATCGAAGATGAATCGGAGATCGGGATAGCAGGCTCCTTTGCGCGAGGTCGAGGAATGAAGGGCCGATTTACAAAGCCGTTTCTCCACGTTCGTCGTTGCGAATACGAATAGCCTCGTCGATGTGCGAAACGAAAACCTTGCCATCGCCGATTTTTCCGGTCCGGGCAGCGGTCAGGATCGCCTGGATCGCGCGTTCCGCCATGGCATCGGTCACGACGACTTCCAACTTTATTTTGGGTAGCACATCCACGGCGTATTCGCGGCCGCGATAGAACTCGGTGTGGCCTTTTTGGCGGCCATGCCCGCGCGCTTCAAGAATGGTGATGCCTTCAACTCCAATTTCGATCAGCGCTTCTTTCACTGCGTCCAGTTTCGACGGCTGAATGATCGCCTCAATCTTCTGCATGTCTTGCATCCTCACTTTTCTCAAAAAAAGAAGAGCCGGTCGTTGATTCGCTGTTCCTCACCGCCAAGATATACCAGAGCGGGATTAAGAAGCCGCAATTTCCCAATCGTAACCTTCTTCGCCGTGCTGGCTCAGGTCCAAGCCTTCGTGTTCGTCGGCAGGATCGACGCGCAAACCAATCACCATGTCGACGATTTTCAGCAGGACGAGGGTTCCGACGATGGACAGTACCCACGCGATCGCGATCCCGACCAATTGATGCGGAACCTGAATCCAATTGCCGTCGAGCCAGCCGACCGGCAGTGCATTGCCGTGCGCGTCTTTAAAGATGGGATTGATGGCGCGTGAAGCGAAGACTCCGGTAAGAATGGCACCCAAAGTTCCGCCAGCGCCGTGTACACCAAAAGCGTCCAGAGAGTCATCGTACCCAAACCACTGTTTCACCTTGGCGACCATGAAGTAGCAGAACAGGCCGGCAAGGAAACCAATGGCAAGCGCCGACATGGGTCCGACAAAACCGGCTGCTGGTGTAATCGCGACCAACCCTGCGACGGCTCCCGAGATGGCTCCCAGGGCGCTGGGCTTGCCGTTGCGAATCCACTCTGCCAAGCACCAACCGATGGCTGCGGCCGCTGCGCCAAAATGAGTAGCGACAAATGCACTGGTGGCCAGGGTCCCCGCTGACAACGCGCTGCCTGCGTTGAAGCCGAACCATCCCACCCACAAAAGGCCCGCCCCGATAAAGCTGAGCACCACGCTATGTGGCGGCATTGGCTCCTTGGGATAGTGCAGGCGTTTGCCGAGATATAGCGCGCAGACCAGGGCCGAAACTCCGGAAGTGATATGAACGACGGTGCCGCCCGCAAAATCCAAAGTAGGAACGCCGCCAGTGAGTGAAGCATTCAGCAGACCGTCCTTGCCCCACACCATGTGAGCCATGGGGGCATAGACAAACAGAGACCACAGAAGGGTAAACAATGCCATCGCGCTGAACTTCATGCGTTCGGCAAAAGCGCCGGAGATGAGTGCCGGCGTGATGATGGCGAACATCAACTGATAGATCATGAAAGTTGCCAGGGGAATGGTCGCGGCATAGGCCGGATCGGGTGCCGAACCAACTCCACGGAGAAACAGATGGTGAAATCCGCCGATAAACCTGGTTCCGGACCCAAAACATAAGCTGAAGCCGACGAACGCCCAAACCACGGAAATTATGCCGGCCATGGCGAAGCTATGCATCATGGTGCTGAGCACATTCTTTTTTCGGACCAGACCGCCGTAGAAGAGGGCCAGACCGGGGATGGTCATCATCAGGACCAGCGCCGCGGAGACCAGCATCCAGCCGTTATCGGCAGAAAGCTGGGCATTTTGCACGGCCACATCCAGCTGCTGCAAATGCTGCTGCACCTGGGCTTCAGTGGTCGCGGTGGCCTGGGCATGAGCAACGGTCGCGAAGCAGCCGCCGAAAAGAAGGAGTAGAAGCATGATTCGCGCGAAAGCGGTTCGACGCGAAATCCGCGCGGCGGAGCTGCTTGAGGCTCCACTCAGTCGCAAGCCAGGCTGATTTCCGTAATTCTTGGCTGGGCGCCTGGTACCGAGGCACCGCTCTTCGATCCGTCTCATAACAATTGACCGCCGTGGTGGAAGAATGAAATGAAAAACGCCTATGTTTCGAAACATATCTTGAACTTGCGGTTGACCCAAATTGCTCAGGCAGGAACGTCTAGAAATGAATGTTCACGGCATCGTTGCCGAGTGCGCATGATGTTGAACAGGATGCCCAGCAAAACCAAAAGTGTATGAGGAATGACGAGAAGCTTTAATTCTACTTTGCCTTTTGGCTCGCAAAAGGTCGAATACAAATTTTTTATCGAGGTTATCGAGCGTCGTTATGCGAGGGTCGTTGAGGCCGCAACACGTATTTGGGGCGAAGCGGGCATCCGCTGGAAGGTTCAAGGCCCCGGCAACTTTGCCCGAAACGGCCTGCGGGCCGCATCATAAAGATTGCAAGTCGATTTTGGGCGAGACTGAAGTCTTTCAGAATTACCGATAGAATTTTAAGTGCGAGAGATTCGGTAGGGTGTTGTCCGCTGTTTACTCCTGAACGATTGCCTCGTGGCGGGCATCGGGTATCAATTTCTTTTGAGGTGCGAGTGAAAAATCGTAGCATTCGGACAGTCGGGTCGGGTTTGCTGTGCATTGGGTTAGCCGTTGGAGTGATGGTCCCGCAAGTCAGGACCGCAGAGGCGCAGGTGGCGCGGACGCGATCTCTTCCCGGAGCAGGTTCAACCTTTTTGGCAAATGTATCGTGGCAGCCAGTGGAGTCCACGATAATGTTTGGTCCGCAGCAAGACCAGAGTGAGCCGGCCTATCGAGCGCCGAAACCGCCGAAGCCGCAGCCGGGGACGCCAAACACGTACGCGCCCCCCGCTCAGTCCAAGGGCTCCAACACTTCGGATGAGGCCTTTCCGCCGTTTGCTATCGTCCCGGCATCAGAGATCGCCGGCAACCTTGGGTCAACCTATATTCCATTAGATAGCTGGATGTATCCGGCGCTGATGCGGCTGTACTCGATGGGGTACTTGACCACGTCGTTCGTTGATATGCGTCCGTGGACGCGGCTGGCCGTGCTGCGCATGCTGTTCGCCGAGCAGGAGAGAATCCACTCCGACACAAATAATGAGCAGGCGCTGGAGATTTACAACGCCGTGCTTGGCGAACTGGAAGGCGACATCCACACCACTGGCTATTGGACGACGAACGCAACGCTGGAGTCGCTCTATGAGCGTGCCATGCCGATCGCAGGAACGCCTTTGCGGGACAGCTATCATGTGGGGCAGACGATCATCAACGACTACGGCCGTCCGTATGAAGAGGGATTCAATAACTATGCGGGCTTCAGCGCGCGCGCGACATCTGGTCCGTTTGCACTGTACGTGCGGGGTGAATATCAGCATGTACCCAGCGCGGATGGATACTCTTCTGACCTGGCGGCAACGCTGGCGGCTGTGGACGCTGTTCCAGCCGTGCCGCAAGACACGATTCCTCAGGGTCCGATCCCGACACGCAATTATTTTCGTTTGATTGAAGCCAACTTCTCCGCGACGGTTTTCAATCATGACTTTTCGATTGGCAAGAGCGACGTATGGGATGGTCCGGCAACAGGAGGCGCCTTCGATTGGAGCAACAACGCGGAAGATATTTATTCTTTCCGCATCAACCGCGTGGTGCCGCTGAAGATTCCGTATCTGTCCTATGTGCTGGGTCCGGTGCGGTATGAGTTTCTTGTCGGTAGCCTGCAAGGCCATACCGACCCGAATGAGCCATGGGTACATATGGAGAAGTTCGCCTTCAATCCAACCCCCACATTTGAGTTTGGATTTTCGCGGACAGTCATCTGGGGCGGCAAGGACCATGTGCCGATTACCTTCGGCAGCTTCTGGAACAGCTTTACAAGTTTCCAGAATGTTCCGGTGGCGACCAAATTTTCTCGCAACGATCCGGGAGCCCGCTTCAGCACCTTTGATTTCAGCTGGCGGCTACCTTATTTGAGTAAGCTGGTGACGCTTTACGCCGACGCCGAGTCGCATGATGATGTGACACCGGTCAGTGCTCCGCGTCGCGCGGCCATTCGTTCGGGAATCTTTCTAGCGCGCCTGCCTAGTGCTCCCAAGTTCGATCTGCGTGCCGAAGGAGTTTACAGTGACGTTCCTGTTGCCAACAGCAATAACGGCAGCTTTATGTATTACGAAACCATCCAGCGACAGGGTTACACCAATAAAGGCAATATTTTTGGTGACTGGATCGGCCGCGAAGCGAAGGGTGGCCAGGCGTGGTTGACCTATCACGTTTCGCCAAGCGAGATCTTTCAGCTCTCCTATCGAAACGCCAAGGCTGCAAAGGACTTTATCCCGGGTAATACCTTTTCGACCGGAGTACAGCGGGTGGATGGCGGGACGACGCAGAATGATTTCACCTTCACCGTGGTCAAGCGGCTGAAGCCTGACGTGGAGTTGAACGCCTGGGTGCAATACGAGCGCTGGACAGTTCCTGTATACAAGACCGGCGGTCAGAACGACGTCACAACGAATGTTCAGGTCACCTGGTACCCGAAGAAGACGCACACGATTCGCAAGTGGTAGCGACGGAAGGCGATTACGAGCTGCTCCAGGATGGCGTCTAGTACAAGATTTCGGCTGGCCCCGCGGTGCTCGCCAAGCGGGGTGGAGTGCATACCTTCCGCAACGCGGGAACGACGACCGGGAAGATGCTGGTGTTTGTGACGCCAGCCGGCATGGAGAAATACCTGGACGAGATTTCCGTTCTGACAATCCCGCAAGATGTCGAGCAGTTGATGGCAATCTCCGTGCGTCCCGGAATTGCGTTCGTGCAGTGAGCACGGGCGCGTTGTCGCTGACGATGATTGGAATCAAAAGAGCGGAAAATCAGTCCGACGAGTGACTCGACTTGTCATCAACCGCTGAGAATCGTCGTTACTGAAAGGCTGGGTTTGCCGACATCGTCGATGCCCATTAGTTGGACACCAGCACATCCTTGCCGATTTGGTTCCCGAGGAAAGACCGTCACGGGATCAATCGGACGCGATGCCAATTGTCCTCGGTCCATGTGGACTGCTCGATCAGTACGCTGAAATCGGTCCCAAACCGACTCAAACTCGGCATCCGCGGCGATTCGGCATTGATTTTAGTCGGATGAGCAATCGAAATTTAACAAACCCACACCGTGCTGCGATGCGACAATCACACCGAACGGAGGATAAACCAATGAAATGTCGACATATTCTCATCGCGGTCACGACTTTGCTTCTGACCAGCGTCCCGCTATTCGCGAAAAACGGTTCTTCAAGAGCGTCCGGTAATGACGCGTTTTGGATCGATTACTGGGGAAAGCCAAAAGTAGTTCTCTTTGGTCCCGAGGAGCAGGCCTTCAACGAAAACGTACATCAAGTTGCGTTTGCTCATGATCGTTTTGACCACGCTTTGGACCAGGACACCTTAAATGCGAATGTCCAATGGCTGAAAGACCATGCAAATGTTCGCTTTTACGTCGAAGGATATGCCTCTGCGACGGGCGACGAAGTCTACAATCTGAATCTCTCATCTCAAAGAGCAGAGTGGATCAAGCACGTTCTGATCAGCAAGGGTATTGCTCCGGATCGGATCGTGTTGGCGGTGCCGTGGGGGATGAATTATCCCGCTTGTACGGAAGACAACGAAGCATGCCACGCCAAGAACCGCGTCGTCCGGTTTACGTACGATCCAAATTGATTGAAACACCCGATCGACGCGAACAATCTGCATGCCGCCGTGGAGCCTACCCATGGGATTGCGGGCGGAAGCGTGCCCAGCCTACCCGGCGACGATGAGCTCGGCGGGTAGGGCGCGGAAATAGGCGATGGTTTCGCTGAGACCCTGGTCGAAGGAGACCACGGGCTCCCAGGCAAGCAGTTGCCGGGCCTTGGTAATGTCGGGGCGGCGGCGCGGCGGATCGTCTTGTGGCAGCAGCTCGAAGCGAATGCGGCTGGAGGAACCCGTGAGCGCAATCACGCGGCGGGCGCAGTCGAGGACGGTGTTCTCAGCGGGATTGCCGAGGTTGACTGGCAACGGTTCCTCGATGCGCGATAAGCGAACGATTCCCTCGATCAGGTCGGTCACGTAGCAGAAGCTACGGGTATGCGAACCGTCGCCATAGACGGTCACATCTTCTCCGCGCAGGGCCTGCATCACAAAGTTGGAAATCACGCGGCCGTCATCGGGCTGCATGCGGGGGCCATAGGTGTTGAAAATTCGAACCAGGTGGCCGTCGACATTGAAATGAGCGCGATAGGCCATGACCGCGGCCTCGCCAAAACGCTTCGCCTCATCGTAGACAGACCGCGGGCCTACCGGATTGACGTGGCCCCAATAACTTTCCGGTTGAGGATGGATCTCTGGCGTGCCGTAACACTCGGACGTGGACGCGTGCAGCACCTTCGCACGATATTTTCGAGCCAGGTCCAGAATATTCATCGTTCCTTCTGAGCCGACCCGCAACGTATCGATGCCCAGGCGCATGTATTGCGGCGGGCTGGCCGGGCAGGCAAAGTTGAAAATGTAGTCGACGGGGCCGGGGTCGAAGAATTCGCAGATATCGTGTTCGATCAGCTCAAAACGCGGATCGCGCGTGAGGTGGGAAAGGTTATGAAAGTGCCCGGTCGATAAGTTGTCGATGCCGACGACGGAATGGCCCTCCGCTAACAGACGATCCGTGAGGTGCGAACCGAGAAAGCCGGCCGCACCGGTGAGCAGCACACGCATTTTTTTCTTGCCGCGAGCGACGGGCGGTACCAGGTACGGCGCTGCAATCTTTTCTGACGGGATGCTGCGTGGGACGGAGGCACCGGTTTCGGCAAAATCTGCAAGTTCCGGCTGGCCTTCGAACTCCGTGGCTCCGGCTGCCGGACGTCCGACGCTGAGATACATCATCCCTTGGCGAACGACATCCTCCGGCGCGAACAAGTTGCGACCGTCGATCAGCAGAGGACGGCGAAGCGTCCGAGAAAAAACTTCCAGATTCAGTGACAGAAACTGCGGCCAGTCGGTGAGCACCAGAAGGGCGTCAGCATCAGTGGCAGTTTCAAGCTCATTGGCCGCGTAGCGCAAGGCGGGGGTGGGAGGCAGCACCTCCTGTGCGCGAATCATGGCGGCAGGGTCGTAGGCGACAATGCTGGCGCCTTCGGCCAGAATTAATTGCACCAGGCGCATGGCGGGGGATTCACGCACATCGTCAGTGCCGCCTTTATAGGCCAGGCCAAGCACAGCCAGGTGTTTACCTTCCAGGCTGCCCAGAGCGTTCCGCACCTTTTCTAGAAAGCGCAGCGGCTGCAACTCATTGATGCGTTCAATGGCACCTAGCAGGCTGAAATCGATTCCGTACTCGGCAGCCATAGAGCGAAACGCCGTCAGGTCCTTGGGAAAACAGGAGCCGCCATAGCCAATTCCGGGATGGAGAAATTGAGTGCCGATCCGCTGGTCCATGCCGATGCCAGGACCGACTTCTGTGATGTTTGCGCCGACAATTTCGCATAGGTTCGCAATTGCGTTGATAAAGGAAACCTTCATCGCAAGGAAGGCGTTGGAAGCGTGCTTGATCAATTCCGCGCTCTGCGGTGAAGTGCGCAGCAGCACTGGCGGCGTGTCTGAAACGCACTGGCCAGGAACTTTGTCGGCGCGTTCATAGTAGGCGCCGGAAGTGAGCGGCCGGTAGACCTCGCTGACGAGAGTGGCGGAACGATCGTTGCTGCATCCGATGACAATGCGGTCGGGATGAAGAAAATCCGCCGCGGCGCTGCCTTCGCGCAGAAATTCTGGATTGGAAACAACGTCGAATTGATCCCGGGGAACGCCACACCGTTCGATCAGGCCGCCGATCCACTCATTGGTATAGACCGGGACTGTGCTTTTTTCCACGATCACGGTGTAGTGGTCGATATTCCTGGCAATTTCTTTCACAGCAGACTCGATGTATGACAGGTTCGCCTTGCCGCCTCGTGCCTGCGGGGTCCCGACGGCGATAAAGATCACTTCTGCCTGACGGGCGGCGGCGCCCAATTCGGTGGTGAACACGACGTTGCGATTGCCGTGGCGGGCAAGCAATTCCGGCAAAAACTGTTCATGGATGGTGGCGCGACCAGCCTGCAATGCCGCCATTTTGGCGGGATCATTGTCGACGCACAGGACGTGATATCCCATTTCAGCAAAACAGAGGGCCGCAACCAGGCCCACATAACCTGAGCCGACCACGACAATTGGACGATTCACATCCATTTCTGGGGGTATCCTCGCGGCTGCCTACAACAGACGCCAATACTCGACGATCATATCAGCGCGGGCGGCCTGCTTTTGTTGTGAGGAGGGGGGAGAATCCGACTTGCCCCGAGGTTCAAACCGAACGATCGCATCCATTCCCGATATCGGAATCCTTTGATTTTCACTAACTAACCCCTAACACTTTCCTGCCATCTTTCTCAGAATAACTCCTGTATTCTTGACTGGCGGGGATTTCACGTCCGCCGCGTCAACGTGAGAATTGACGTGCGTTGGCGCTTGCACCTATCCTCAAGAGTAACCATCGCCAAGGTGTTTTGGATCCATCAACACTGAAATTGAATCGGTGGCGGCTTGTTGTATGTTTGAGGGATATGGCGGAGCGCAGTTCAGAGTGTACGACCGTGCGCGTGGAGGATCGGAAGACCATGGAGGAGGCGAGTCTGGCTCTGCCGTGGAATGAAAAGAACTGGCTGCAAAATATTCTCCGAATGCCGTCCGAACTCCGGGGTATCAGAAGCATCTCCATGCAACAACCTAGCGCAAGTATGAATGAGCGGTCCGTCCTGGCATGAGTCCAATCGAAACCAACGCAGCGCCCCAGGAAGAATTCAAACCTCGATCGTTCCAGACCGGTGGCGGCTGGGTAACGAACGAGGAAGGGAACGCCCTGGCGGAAAACCTTCTCACTCTGCGCAAGCGGAAGTGGATTGTTTTGACCTGCGTTTTCATCGGCACCGTGTTTGGAGTGGTGCGCGCGATTACTACCCCGAAAACTTATGTTTCGGGCGGAACCATTCAGGTGCGTCCGGGCGCCTCGAACGAGTACCGCATCGGAGCTGGAAATTCCGGTCCACAGGACCTGGGCACCCGCCTGGAAACGGAAGTCGCGATCCTGCAGAGCGACTCATTGCTGCTAAAGGTGGCGAAAGAACTGAAGCTGGAAGACAACCCCTATTTTCTGGGACCGAAATCGACGGTGACGCATGTCGATCCCAACGACCCAGCGGTGCAGGACTGGATGATTGGCTTCCTCCGGGGTGGGCTATCGATTGGCCGCGTACCGAAGACGGAACTGATTTCCATCAGCTTCACCAGCCTATCGCCGGAATTGTCGGCGCGGGTCGTAAATACGCTGATCAACGACTACATCATCCGTAGTTTCCAGACGCGCTACGCGTCGACGCAACGTGTGTCGCAGTGGTTGTCGACGCAGTTGGATGATTTGAAGCAATCGGTAGAAACCGAACAGCAGAAGCTCGCGGAGCTGCAACGAAAGCTGGGTGTACTGGGCTTTGGCGACCAGGCGCACAACCTGAACCTCGACACGTTGGATGATCTGTCGAAGGCCGCTGCGGATGCGAAGATTGCCCGGATCGTGTCGGAAGCGCGCTACCGCATGCTGACGTCAATGAATCCGGATCTGATCGATGGCAGCCCTGCTGTGTTGGGTTCCGGATCGGGAACATTGCTGGCGACCCTGCGCAACGGACAGGCCGCGTTGGAATCGCAATATGCGCAACTGATTTCTCAATTCGGGCCGAACTACCCGGCCGTCAAACAACTGAAAGCTGAGATGGCGCAGAACCAGAAGGCCATCGACAAAGAGCAAACTCGCGTTCTGGCAGAGTCGAACAATGCGTTTCGTGCTGCCGCCGTAAACGAGTCGATGACGATGAATGTCCTGAAGGAAGAAGAAGCCAAGGACTATCAAAAGCGCGACGACATGATTCAGTTTGTGTTGCTGCAGCGGGAGTTTGATTCCAACCGCACGCTGTACGACGGCCTGCTGCGCCGTCTGCGCGAAGCCGGGATTGAAGCGGGACTGGAGTCGAGCGAAATTGATGTGGTCGATTATGCGCGCAAGCCTTTGTTGCCGAGCGGAATGCGCCGCAGCTCGCGAGTCTTGATCGGCCTGATGTTTGGATTGTTCGGCGGTGTCGCGCTGGCCTTCTTCTTCGACAGCCTCGACACCAGCCTGCGCAGTGTGCACGATATCGAAACCATTTCCGAGCTACCGTCGCTGGCCGTCATTCCGCGTGCGCGAAAGGTTCTGCCGCGAACCATCACAGAAGACACGCGATCGGCGGCGCAACGAAATGTCGATGTCATTGGCCAGCCCAATTCGCAGTTTGCGGAAGCCTTCCGGTCACTCAGGACATCATTGCTGCTGTCTGGCGTAGGACAGCCGCCACAGACAGTGCTAATCACCAGTTCCACACCAGCAGAAGGCAAGAGCACGATCGCAAGCAATTTGGCGGCGGTGTTGGCATTCCGTGAAGCCAAGGTGCTCTTGATCGATGCCGACCTTCGCCGGCCAACCATTCACAGCCGATTCGGAATCACCAGCCGCGTCGGACTTTCAACGCTGCTATCTGGCTCGACGACGCTCGACGAATCGATCCAGACGGTTCCGGAAGCGCCGAATTTATTCCTTCTTCCCAGCGGTCCGGTCCCGCCTTTTCCAACAGAATTGATCTCGTCGAATCGGATGATCACGTTCCTGGAGGAATGCAAGCAGCGTTTCACGCATATCATCATCGATTCGCCGCCGGTCCTGACGATTACGGACGGACTGATTCTCGCGCCCTTCGCTGACGCGGTGCTGTTAGTCGTTCGCTATGGGCGCGCCAGCAAACACTCTGTACGCCGCTCGCGAGATCTGATGCTTCGGGCCGGCACCCGGCTGGGCGGCACCGTCATCAACGCCGTGGATGCGGCTTCGCAACGCTACTACGGGTACTACGGATATCAGCGCTACTCCTATTCCAATGGCCGCGCACCCGCCAACGGTACCGGCAAGCGCAAGTGGCCGTTCTTCTGGCGCAGGGAGGATTCCTGATGTTTGCGCTGCGATCGACGACGATAGTTCGAAAGATTCATTGCGCTTTCACACGTGGAATTGGCGGCAGTATCGTGCCACTGGCGTTGGTCGTGGCGATGATGTTGCCGGCCGCCGTGGGGTATGCACAGTTCCAAGGACCTGCACCGACACGGGCCGACAGTCCAAATCCGGACAACAAAGGCCTGGTCGAGCGGGCACCGTCAGAAGTTCTGCCGGGCGGGCCCATCGTGCTGCACCCCGGTGATGGGATTAACGTAAGCGTGTATGGTGTGCCCGACTACAAGATAGCAGCGCGGATCGCCGGCGATGGCAATGTGGATTTGCCGCTGATTGGCAGCACTCACGTTGCAGGTTTGACCGTCGAGCAGGCGCAGAGGTTGGTCGCTCAGAAACTGATTGACGGCGAAATGATCATCAGTCCGGATGTGTTAATCTCCGTCGCCGATTCGAATGTGGACATTATCGGCGTCATGGGAGAAGTGAACTCGCCCAGGGCAATTCCGGCCTTCGCTCCGATGAGTTTGTTCGATGCGCTTTCAGCTGCCGGTGGACTCAAAGCGGATGCCAGCCATAGCATTTCCATTCTTCGCAAGGGCGTGAATGAGCCGTTGCTGGTGGTGCTGAATTCCAACCCGGCCAACGCCGTCGAGCAGAACATTCCCCTGTATCCAGGCGACAGGGTCATCGTCCCGCGAACCGGGGTGGTCTATGTGGTGGGCGCGGTGCTGCATTCCGGCGCCTATCCGATTACGCCGGACACTCCGCTGACGTTGACGCAGGTCGTAACCCTGGCAGGGAACGTCGGCTTCCAGGCCGCGCCGACGGAGACTCGCATCATCCGCACGACGGGAGCGAAGCGCCGCGAAATTCGCGTGAACCTTTCCCGGATCAACGACGGAAAAGATCCTGACCCGATTCTGCAGAATGACGATATCGTTATGATCCCGACCAACATTATCAAGGCTGCCATCAAGGGTGGTGGAGTGGGTATTGCGATCGGCCTGGTCTATGCAATTCCGTTGCTGTGATGCCGTCAGCTGCGACCGTTCCTGACACATCATGCTAGAGCTCGCCCGCTTTTGTGGTGGTGTTACCTGCTGAAAGTTATGCCGCGAGTCGCCTATCTTCTCAGTCATCCGATTCAGTACCAGTCACCCCTGCTGCGGCTACTTGCGCAGCAACCTGGATTGGAATTGACGGTACTGTACACCTCCGACTTTTCTGTTCGCAGTTATCACGACAAAGGATTCGGAGCGGCAGTGAAGTGGGATGTGCCGCTGCTGGGCGGCTATGTGCATGAGTTTCTGCCGCGATTGCTTGACAGCCATGACATTTCATTTTTTCGTCCGTTGAATCGCGGCATCTATCGCAGGTTATGGCAGGGCCAGTTTGATGTGCTGTGGATTCATGGCTATGCAACGCTGAATTCCTGGATGGCGATGGCTTCGGCAAAGATGTTGGGTATTCCAGTGCTGCTACGCACCGACTCAACTCTCGTCGATCACCCGCGCGGCCGGGTGAAACTCGCGGTCAAGAATATTTTCTTTCGGATCCTGCGGCGCTTTACCTATGGCGTTCTGAGCGTCGGGCAGAGGAACACGGAGTATTGGCGCCATCATCTTGGCGCGGATATTCCGGTCTTTTCGATTCCGTACGCGGTAGATAACGGATTTTTTCTGGAGCGATGCCGTGCGGCCTCCACCACCAGAGAACAGTTGCGTAATGAGTTAGGCCTAGAGGCAGGCCGACCTGTGCTGTTGTTCGCATCCAAGTTGTTGGCGAGGAAGTGCTGCATCGATTTGGTGGATGCGTATCTGGAGTTGGTCAAACGAGTGAAATTGGAAAGCGGATCGCGACCACTGCCTTATTTGTTGATCGTTGGGGAGGGAGAGCAACGACCTCAGATTGAAGCGCGCTTGCAACAGTCCGCCGAGGAGGATCGCGAAGGTGTCCGCCTGCTCGGTTTTCGCAACCAGTCGGAGCTGCCGCGATTTTACGATCTCTGCGACGTGTTCGTGCTGCCTTCCATCCATGAACCGTGGGGGCTGGTTGTGAATGAGGCGATGAACGCGGGCAAGGCCATTGTTGTTTCCGATCAGGTCGGATGCCAGCCGGATCTCGTGGAAAACGGAGAGAACGGACTGGTGTTTCCTGCGAGAAACGTGGGGGCGTTGGCCGATGTGTTGGCAGAGGTTCTGGGAGATCCGGGTACTTGCCGTAAGATGGGCGAGCGCAGTCTGGAGCGAATTCAAGCCTTCAGTTTCGAAGCGAACGTGCGTGGATTAATGCAGGCATTTATGGCAGCCAGCGAACACAAATAACTATGGAAGCGAACCAGCCTGTCGAACGAATGAGTAAACCTTGCAACAAGGAGAGCGTGTAGCCATGCATATTTTGCATGTGATCCGATCTCTCCATCCGGAATACGGCGGACCCGCTCAACTGGTGCGATGCATTGTGGCCGCGGGCCCGCGCCTCGGTTGGGAAGGCGAAGTTGCCTGCCTCGACGATGCGTCAGAAGATTTTCTACACGAGATTACATTTCCCGTGCATGCATTGGGCCAGGGCAAAGGTACCTATGGCTACTCCAGCGCGTGGGTTCCGTGGTTGCGCAGGAATATCGATCGCTTCGATGGAGTTGTAATCCACGGCATCTGGCAATACCAGAGTTATGGCACATGGCGGGCAATACATGGACGCAAACCGTATGTGCTGTTTCCGCATGGAATGCTGGATCCGTGGTTCAAGCGGCGTTATCCCGTGAAGCATATCAAGAAGTGGATTTACTGGAACCTGGCGGAGCGTCGGGTACTACGGGATGCCAGTTCGATTCTTTTCACTTGTGATACGGAGCAGCGGCTTGCCCCTCAAAGCTTCAATACTCCGCCTTGGAATGCGGCGGTGGTACCGTATGGGGCGGAAACGCCTCCGGGTGATCCGCAGCAGCAAGTGGAGGCATTCTACGAAGCCTGTCCAGCAGCGCGGGGAAGGCGTTTCTTTCTGTACCTGGGCAGGATTCATCCCAAGAAGGGATGCGATCTGCTGGTCGATGCGTTCCTCTCGATTGCCGATAGTGCGCCCGATGTCGACCTGGTGATGGCGGGCCCGGATGCGGGCATGCGCGAGGGATTGGAGGCGCGCGTCAAAGCGGCACATCTGTCTAACCGGGTGCATTGGCCTGGTTTGATCACGGGCGATGCCAAGTGGGGAGCGTTTCATGCCAGCGAGACGTTTGTGCTGCCGTCGCATCAGGAAAATTTTGGGATCGCCGTGGCGGAAGCGCTGGGTTGCAGCCGGCCGGTATTGATTTCCGATCAGGTGAACATCTGGCCGGAGATACATTCGGATGGCGCCGGGCTGGTCGCTCCTGACACGCTGGATGGCACCAGACAGTTGCTGCGGCAATGGCTGGCGGTATCGATCGAAGAGCGTCAAGAGATGCAGCGGAAGGCACACGCCTGCTTCGAGGCTCGCTATAATCTGGATCAAAATGTCAGCGAGCTAGTACGATTCTTTCAGTATATGCAGTAGCGAGTGTGGCCAATGGACTCCAACCCGACCTCCAGTTCGTTCGCATCTGTTACGGATCGGGAAACTGCCAGGAGTTCTGTGGGTACGCGCAAAGATCCCTATACTTCGCCACAATACTCTTTCGGCAATCGCGTGCAGCGGCAGCTTTGGAGTGTGGTGTGGATCGTGCTGTATCGTCCATCGCCGCGGATCGCGCATGCTTGGCGCGCCTGGTTGCTGCGGTGCTTTGGCGCGAAGCTGGGACCGCACTGCCGCTTTTATCCCGCCTCTCGGGTGTGGGCGCCGTGGAACCTGCAATGCGAAGACACGGTGATGGTGGCGGATGGCTCGGAACTCTACAACCCTGCGCCGATGTTCCTGGCGTCGCATGCCATCGTATCTCAGGGAGCGTATCTGTGCGGCGCTACGCATGACTACAACGACCCAAAATTTCCCGTAGTGCCGTTCTCTATGCGGCTGGGGCGCTATGCCTGGGTTGCGGCACGCGCCTGCGTTTCGCCGGGAGTAAATCTTGGAGACGGGGCGATTCTCGGGCTTGCTTCGGTGGCGACCAAAGACCTGGAGCCGTGGTCGATATATGCGGGGATTCCGGCACGCAAGGTGAAGGACCGTGAGCGCATCGGGTAGCGTATGCCACGAGAATATTTCCGCGATTTTCGTCGTGGAGAGGCTCCGATGAAGATCAAACAGGTGCCATTCACGGTGATTGAATGGGAGACGGAACCTGTCACAGAAGTCCCGGGCAAGAGCGGCACAGCGCACATGCGAACCGTTATGGACGAGACGTTATGCGTTCGGATGGTCGACTTCACCCCGGGCTACAGCGCAGACCACTGGTGCGCCAGGGGTCACATCGCATTCGTCGTTGCGGGATCGTTGAACATCGCATTGGGAGATGGGCGGAGCTTCGATCTGCACGCGGGTTCGAGCTTTCATATTGGCGATGAAGCGGGCAGGCATCGGGTTTCTTCGGAGGGCGGGGCGAAGGTGTTCATCGTCGATTAACTAACCCGCGGAACCTTCCGGAAGCACGACGGGTGCGGCGGACGGAGCAAATCCCACAGACTTGAGCTTGCGGCGGTAGATTGCATTCCCAGTAGAGACGTAGAGCGTTTGCAAATCGGCGCCGCCAAAACAGATTCCAGCCAACTGGTGTCCCACGACCGGCAGAATGGCCCGGACGCGCCCATTGCGGTCGAAGATCTGCACCCCCATGCGCGTGGCGGCGTAGGCATATCCATCGCGATCCATGCAGACCTGGTTAACTCCGCTGTCGTTGGCCGTATCCGGAACGTGAAACCAGTAATAGGGCTCGCCCAACTGCAATTTGCCGCTGGGCTCAACGCGATAGCTATAGCCGTGGTGGCCCTTGCTTTCCGCAGCGCAAAGCCACAAGCCATCCGGAGAGAGGGAAATCCCCGTGGGACCGTTGAGTCCTTCCGCAACGACGATCTTTTCACCATGCGGGCGGATCAGCCATACTTTGCCCGAATTGGGAATTGCGTCATTCGGTTCGGTGACGAAGATATTTCCAGCGTGCGTCACGGTGAGTCCGACGCCGCGAATTCCTTCGGTAATCACAGCGACATGACCTTGTTCATTCAGCGCGACAACTCTTCCCCTGGAGGTTTCGGCGACATAGAGTCGCCCATCCGCACCAAAGGCGATGCCGTTGTTTCCGGGGCTGACGGTGGCGAAATGTTCGATTGACCCGTCATCGCGGATGCGATCGATTCTGCCGGTGGAAGGATTCTGGGCATAGACGCGTCCGGAAGCATCACTTGCGAGCGCCGCGGCAGTTGATTGCTCACTCAAAACCGATGGACTGCGATACATGGGCGCGTTCGAGATTTGAGGTGCTGCCGTCGCGTCGCCGGAAAGCGCAGGCTTCCAATCTTCCTTTGGCTGCAACACCGTCCGCAGCATGGAGTTTTGGCTGGTTCCAGTCTCGACCGGCTTGGGCCAATCTTTCCAAAGCCAACGCATCACGTCGGGAAGAATCGATTCGCCGTGGCTGCCTTCGTGCCCAAGTACTCCCCAGGCATGGTTGACTTGATACCCGGAGAACGTGAGCGCGCGCTCCATTTCCTGATTGCCCATCCACCAGTCGCCGAATTCCAGGCCTCCGGGCCAGCCATCGCGGCTGCCATCCTGCAAAAAAACACGCAGCGGTTTTGGGTCTGTCTTCCTGACGAGCACGGGGTAGCGATCGCCTCCGCGCATGCCGACGTAGGTGCCGATCATGCTGTAGACGCGGCGAAAGGCATCGGGACGCTGCCAGGCGACGGTGAAGGAACCGATGCCGCCGGTGCTGCCGCCCATCATGCCACGATCGTTGGGATCGGTTGAGAGATGAATGGGAAGGCCATCGGGAGTCTGGTGTTGCTCCACGGCAGGCAGAAGTTCCTGCAGGATGAAATCAGCTAATACAGCGGATAGACTGTCGAACTCGAAACTGCGATTGAAGCGGGGATTGTGGGGTGGTTCGGCGGAGGCATCCGTTCCGGAGGAGAGTCCGATGGCGATGATGACGGGCAACTCTTTGCGATGGATCAAGTTATCGAAAACGATGGGCTGCGTGCGCATTAGGTGATCCAGAGCGACCAGAACGCATGCAGGTCGATCGGCCGTGTACTGCGCCGGGACATAGACGTCGATGGTGCGTTGAGTACCGGGAAAGAATCGCGACTTGTCCATAGAGAAGCTGAAGACTTTGCCTGCGGGAACATCGGGCTTCCGTATGGAGTCGGGTCCCACCGGATAATCTTTCAGGGGCGGCTCGGGCTGATTTTGTGGAGCGGCTGCCGAAGTTGACGGGTTTGCCCATGTGGCGGTGACTCCGGCAACGGCTGCGGACTTCAAAAATTCTCTTCGCTTCACAGACACGGCTCCTCACACAAAGGATCTCAAAATTCCACCCAAGTATAAGCGTTGAATTCTTTGGATGACGAGGGTTCGCAGCGAAAACAAAAGGCGTGGCCAGTGGCCACGCCTGTATTCAGCGAAGATGTTTTGCTTACAGCGCATTCATGTTTTGCAGGAATTCGGAATTGTTGCGGGCTTTGCCGAGCTTATCAACCAGCAATTCCATGGCTTCGACCGGGGAAAGTGGGTTGAGCACTTTCCGGACCAGCCAGGTGCGCTGCAATTCGTCCTTGGGAATGAGCAGTTCTTCCTTACGCGTGCCGGAGCGTTGGATATCGATGGCAGGGAAGACACGCTTGTCGACCAGCTTGCGGTCAAGAATGACTTCCATATTGCCCGTGCCCTTGAACTCCTCAAAGATTACTTCGTCCATGCGGGAGCCGGTATCAACCAGCGCTGTGGCGATGATAGTGAGCGAGCCACCTTCTTCAATGTTGCGAGCCGCACCGAAGAAGCGCTTGGGTCGCTGGAGGGCGTTGGAGTCGACGCCGCCGGAAAGCACCTTGCCGGAGGGCGGGACGATGGTATTGTAGGCGCGCGCCAGACGCGTGATGGAATCCAGCAGGATGACCACATCGCGCTTGTGTTCGACCAGGCGCTTGGCCTTCTCGATCACCATCTCGGCGACTTGCACGTGGCGCACCGCAGGCTCATCGAAGGTGGAGCTGATGACCTCACCCTTGACAGACCGCTGCATGTCGGTGACTTCTTCCGGACGCTCATCGATCAGCAGGACAATCAACACAACTTCCGGATGATTTGTGGTGATGGAGTTGGCGATGGACTGCAGCAGCATGGTCTTGCCGGTGCGTGGTGGAGCGACGATCAGACCGCGCTGGCCTTTGCCGACCGGCGTCAACAGATCCATGACGCGACCGCTGATGCTTTCGCGCACGGTTTCCATCTTGATGCGTTCCTGCGCGTAGAGCGGCGTCAGATTATCGAACAGAATTTTGTTGCGGGTCTCTTCCGGCGATTCGAAGTTGATGGCTTCAATCTTGACCAGGGCGAAATATTTTTCACCTTCGTGCGGCGGCCGCACATTGCCGCTGATGGTGTCGCCGGTCTTCAGGTCAAACTTGCGAATCTGCGACGGGGAGACGTAAATGTCGTCCGGGCCAGGCAGGTAATTGTAGTCAGGGGAGCGAAGAAAGCCGTAGCCATCGGGCAGGATTTCAAGCACGCCCTCGGCGAAGATGTGACCTTCTTTTTCGCTCTGCGCCTGCAGGATCTTGAAGATCAGGTCTTGCTTGCGCAGTCCGCTGGCCCCGGGGATTTCAAGGGAGCGTGCGATGCGCGTCAGTTCGGTTATGTTCTTTTCTTTTAGTTCTGCAATCGTCATAAATGTTTTCTAGTGGATTTTTTCGGATGGTGTTGATCAGGAAGTGCACCGGGAAGCGCAACAGACAGGAAGTTTTTCTGCGTATATGGGTATGGGGAATTGTTTAGGGAGGGCCGTGGGGGAACGGCACGCAGCTTACGCTGCGCGACGTTCCTGCTTACGAACCTGCTCAACGGGGACAGCATTTTCGCCTAGAGGATTCGAGTGATGAAAGCGAATCAGTACATCATTCATCGTGTCCTGCAGACGGGTGGTTGGCTTGTGCAATTTGCGGGCCGCTTTTGAAGCGAGCTGACACAGCTCATAGCGATTTCGGACGTAGGTCAAAGCGCCAAATATTAGTTGGGAGCGCATAATTTTCAGTACCTCTCTTCTATTAAGTAATGGCCGTCAAAACCTTCTACTTCGGGGGACGAGAAGTGTTGAGTCGGTCCAGCCAACGTTTCTACCAAGTTAGACGCACGAAGCACACGTATCGATTGATCGAAAATATGGAAATCTTTGTCAAATTTCGTTTGATGAGATCCACAACCGACTTCTTTACAGAGGTTTGCTGTAGGCGTTCGTTCTTGCGGATACTGGCAACTCACGAAGTGAAGATTGTCGTCGACTCACTCCCGTCGACGGTCAGGACGGATACCGCCTTTTGGCGTTTCCTATCTTGGAAGTCCTTGACTGAACGGGATTTTCCGTGGGGTATGGCACTTGTCGTAGCGACGGACGCCCACAGGTGGAGCTTGACAACTACTAAGATTAACTGTCCGGAGAATCCCCAGTCAACATAAATTTACCATATGTTTGCACAATTCCAGCGCTACAAACTCCTCTGGAACCCTTTGCGCCACGGGGTGCTCACTGCTAGATCTCTTAACTGCCACAAACTAAAAGAATTACGACCAGTAACTGCGGTCTAGCGTACGGTATTGGATGGCTTCGGCCAAGTGTTTTACCGCCAAATCGGGGTCACCTTCGATATCGGCGATTGTCCTGGCGACTTTCAGGATGCGATCATGGGCTCGAGCGGTCAGGCCTTGCTGTTGCATCGCTCTCTCTAGCAGACGTTCAGCGTCGGCGGCCAGCCCGCAAAAGGCTCGGATCTGTCGGGTCGACATCTGAGAGTTGCAGAAGATTCGCTCCTTGGCGTCGGCGAAGCGGATGGCCTGTCGCTCGCGCGCAGCCAGCACCCTGGCGCGAATCTCAGCGGAACCTTCCGCAGCAGAGCCACCTCGGAGCTCCTTATATTGGACCGCCGGAACTTCGATGTGAATGTCAATGCGGTCGAGCAGCGGCCCGGAAACCTTCGACACGTAGCGCTGGATCATCGGGGGTGTACACATGCACTGCCGGGATTTATCGTTGAAATACCCGCACGGGCAGGGGTTCATGGCGGCCGCCAACATGAAACGCGCCGGAAAACTGAGCGACATGGAGGCGCGGGCGATGGTCACCTGGCCATCTTCCAAAGGCTGGCGAAGCACTTCGAGCACATTGCGCGGAAATTCCGGCAACTCATCCAGGAAAAGAAGCCCGTTATGGGCAAGCGACACTTCTCCGGGGCGCGGGATTGCGCCTCCACCGATCAGGCCAGCGTCGGAAACGGTGTGATGCGGCGAACGGAATGGCCGCTGGGTGACCAGGCCGGTTTCAGAATTCAACACGCCGGCGACAGAGTGGATCTTGGTCGTCTCCAGCGCCTCCTCGAAATTGAGCGGTGCCAGAATTCCGGGCAGCCGCTTGGCCAGCATGGTTTTGCCGGAACCCGGAGGTCCGATCATCAGAATGTTGTGGCCGCCGGCCGCAGCCACTTCAAGTGCGCGCTTGGCGGTCTGTTGACCGCGAACATCGCTGAAGTCGAAGGGAAAATGTTCCATCTCCCCCAGGAGCTCGCGAGTAGCGACGCGAATGGGCTGCGCCTGAATCCCTCCGTTGGCCGCAGCATTCAATAACTCGCGCACTTCCAACAACGTGTTGACGCCATAGACATCGACGCCTTCGACGACAGCGGCTTCGCGAGCGTTCGCGGCTGGGATGAGAAGGTTGCGAATACCTCGTTCGCGGGCTGCAATGGCGATGGGTAGCATGCCTTGCACAGGTCGCAGGCTGCCGTCCAGACCGAGTTCACCGACCAGAAGAAAATTACTGAGGTCGCGCAGTTGCAGGCTGCCATACGCGCCGAGAATGCCGATTGCCATGGGAAGGTCAAATCCAGAGCCCTCTTTTTTCAAATCGGCAGGCGCCAGATTGATGGTGATCTGGGTGGGCGGAACGTCGAAGCCGGAATTCTTGATGGCGGCACGAACGCGGTCGCGGCTTTCGCGCACCGCGGCGTCGGGCAAGCCGACGGTATGGAAGCGGTCTTCCGTCGTCTTGATGCCGGAAAAATCCACCTCCACATCGATGATGTTGGCGTGGATGCCGTAGACGGCGGCGCTGAAAGATTTGAAAAGCATCTTGGGGGAGTTCCGTCCTCGATGGTACTACCGCGGAGCAGTTTTTGAACGTGCCACTGCGCACATGGGCGTTACCGGTGGGAAGGATCAAGGTTGGCGGCGAATGCTTCTTGCCGAGCGATGTCGCGTCTCTGCCGGTATGCTGGGAATGCTGCGCGTGAGTCTCCAGCATGATGACGAGCCTGTTTGATTTATTCAAGATCGGAATTGGACCCTCGAGTTCTCATACGGTGGGACCGATGCGGGCCGCGCGTCGATTTGCCCTCGAACTGGAAGTCGCAGGTCTTTTGCAGGGGACACAGCGAGTCATGGTCGAGTTGTACGGCTCTTTGGCGCTCACGGGTCACGGCCACGGCACGGATCGCGCGATCTTGTTGGGACTCACTGGAGAGCAGCCGGACAATGTGGATCCAGCGGCCATCGATGGAATCGTGCAAACGATTCGCGATGCACGCGCGTTGCGTTTGCTTGGCAAGCATGTAGTGCCGTTCGAGGAAGCGGATGACCTGGTGTGGCATCGCGCGGAAGCCCTGGCAGCCCACCCTAACGGAATGCGATATACGGCGTTCGATGCGAGCGGCGCGGTGTTGCGACAGCAGATTTTCTATTCCATCGGAGGGGGATTCATTCGCGCCGAAGGGGAAGAGATTGCAACCGGCGAATCCGCGAACATCCCTTATCCATTTCGAAGTGCGGCGGAGTTGATGGAAGTCGCGGAACGAAATCGCGTATCGATTTGGGAGTTGATTCTTGCGAATGAGTCTGTGGCGCGCAGCGAAGCGGAGGTTCGAGCCGGCATTCAAGCGATCTGGACTACGATGCAGCAATGCGCCGAACGCGGTCTGACGACGGAAGGCACGTTGCCCGGCGGATTGAACGTTCGTCGACGTGCGCCGGAAATGCGCGCCAGGCTACTGCGGAAGCAGGCCGGCGATCCGCTTGCGCCCATGGATTGGCTGACGCTCTATGCCATTGCGGTAAATGAAGAAAACGCCGCGGGAGGTCGCGTGGTGACAGCGCCGACGAATGGTGCTGCTGGAGTGATTCCCGCGGTGGCGCACTACTATCGCAACTTTGTTCCCGGGGCGGACGATGAAGGGATTCTTCGTTATTTTCTGGCAGCGGCCGCGGTTGGAATTCTGTACAAGGAGAATGCATCCATCTCCGGGGCGGAAGTGGGATGCCAGGGTGAAGTGGGTGTCGCTTGTTCGATGGCCGCCGGCGGATTGGTGGCCGCAATGGGCGGAAGCAATGAGGAAGTGGAGCATGCTGCTGAAATTGCAATGGAACATAACCTAGGTATGACCTGCGATCCGATTGGCGGCCTAGTGCAGATACCCTGCATCGAACGGAATGCCATGGGAGCTGTCAAGGCAGTGAACGCGTGTCGCATTTCCATGAACGAAGCTGGGACGCACAAAATTTCGCTCGACCAGATCATCGAGACAATGTACCGCACCGGGCTGGATATGCAGAGCCGCTACAAAGAAACTTCGCAGGCTGGCTTGGCACTGAATATTATCGAATGCTGAGCTCGCGAGCGCCAGCGAATCTCCGAGCGCTTTGAAGCTTGGTGTGACCTTACGCCAGCCTTCCATAGGTGACTACGCAGTCATACTCCAATCGGACACGCTCATTTTGCTGGCATTGTGAAAATAGCTCTTCAATCGAGTGCAGCATAGCGGTATAGCGAGGATGACCCGGCTGCGGCATGTAGGAGGAAGAAAGAATGCGTCCCAGCAATCCCTTGAAATCGAATTCCTGCGCATTGGGGAAGCTTGCCTGCTGCATGGGTGCCGTTGCGGCTTTCGGCGAGCGAAAGAATTCCTCCAGCTTTTGCTGCTGCGGGTATTTGCTGCGTACGCTTTCATAGTCGGTGCCAAATTCCCGCAGAATACGCTCGTAGCCGTCGTGGAACGGATCGCCGCCCAAACGGCGTTCGTTGTAGATGACAGCGCACCGGCCTCCGGGTTGGAGAATGCGAACGAATTCGGCGCGAGCGCTGGGAAGATCGAACCAATGGAGTGCCTGGCCGATGGTGATCAAGTCGACAGAATGGTCTGGCAGCGTTGTGACCTCGGCAGAGCCGTCGATACATGTCAGTTTGGGATATTGGGAGCGCAACTGGTCACATGCCGAGCGCATTGCGTGGTTGGGCTCGACCGCAAAAACGCAATTGCCGTGTTGCAAAAAAAGTTCGGCCAAAATTCCTGTGCCGGCTCCAATGTCGGCAATGACGGAGGCGGGAGTAAGGCTACATTGCTGCTCAAGCAGATCGATCACGGCGGCGGGATAGCGCGGACGAAACTCTCGATATGCATCCACGCGACTGCTGAATCGCTCTTTTGAATCCGTATTGTTGGCGACCGGTAGAGCCATGGGGAAGAAATTCTCCGATTTAGAATTGAGGCGCCGAGCATCATTTTAGAACGGCCGCAGACGAATAAATATATTCACTCCGATGGGATCGGTGCCGTAGATGGGTTGGAGTGGCGCGCCCACACCATAGACGGTAAACTGCGATCCGACTGCCGATGCAAGGTGCGGAACGAAAATGAATTCGCGATCGTAGCCAAAGGTATACGCCTGCACATGCGTCAGCGGCGATTCCACAAAACCCAGCGGCAGCGGATTCTCGCCGATCAGGAGTTCGTTCGATCGTCCGGCATTTTCCATCCGCGTCCAAACATAGTTGCGATGCAAGAACTGCAGCGTCGCTTCCAGTAAATAGCTGTTCTCTTTTCCGTTATCCGGGATGGAGCGGGTGCGTCCCCAAACAACGGTGCTGGCGAGATTCCCGGCCTTGAAGGGCCGGTTGTACATGATGGACGCCGTCGTGCGCGCCTGATTTTCATTGGGAAATAATTGTTCCGGACTGGTTAGCCTGCCGTAGGAATATTGACCGCTCCAGTTCTGAGCCGGCTGGACGGTGAGGCGCGTTGACCAAGAATCAATTTTTCCCTGATCGATATTCCAACGAAATTCATCCGGTTCTCGTCCGTGGAACCCGCTAGCCTCAACACGCGCAATTTTGTAGGTGACGCCAACGGTCGCGACGTCGTCGGAGATGTGGGTCGAGTCTTCCTGATGATGGCCGAGAGCGCCGACAGGATTTTCCGACGCCGAGGCGCGATGCGGGTAAGCTGTTGGGCCCAACGCTGGATCGCCCACGGGAGCAAAGTAAAACGACAGCAGCATCTGCTTGCTCAGTTGCCAATCGTAGAGAGCCGCCAGTTCCATGAAGAAATCATGAGGATGCTGACCGTCCGCAATCGGCACACCGAACGCAGTTTCCCCTTGCTGAAACAGCAGCGGATAACGGCGGTCGGTAATGGTGGCCGGTTCCAGGCTGAACATGGCGCGAATGGTAAGTTTGCCCGGACCCAGGCGCCGCTCTGCCATCGGCATGAACCAGTTGGTCGAGAAAAATTTGTCGTCTCCGCGGGGACTGGACTGCTGTTCGTCAGTGATGAAAACGTTGGCGTGGAACATTAACATCCATGGCTCACGCGCAGTCATCATCATCGGCATCGGCGTGGAATTCGGCTCGGCGCTGGTTCCCGAGGTTGCATGGTGCAAAATTTCGTCAATGAAGGTGCGCGACTCCATGGATTGCATCGGCATCATGCCCTTGGCAGACATTGGCTGCATCGAGTGTTGCGACGGCGACGCCATGGAATTTTGCGCGAAGCCACACCTCGAACTCAAAGACGAGAGCAACGCGAGGAGGAGAATTGTTTTCATTCAATGAGTCCTGTGACCGAACCCGAGACAGAACGTTGCGGATTCGTAGCTGGGAGGCGGCTGACAACCGAATGGACGTGGCGAGGCCCATTCAACGCACAACTGAGGTGTGCATTGCCGACTAGACTTGCAGGCTCACAAGAAGAGGGTTAAATCCTGAAGAGTTTTGCAGTGGCGCGTGCAATCGAACGTACCAGGTTGAAAAGCTGGTTGCGGTGGATGGCCGAAACATCGCAGCTACTTCTTTTGCACTCACGGGCGAGGCCAGACGCAAGCCATCATGAAGAGTCGCTGTCTCAGCTGTCGGCGGATGTAACGAGCCGTTGCAACCGGCTAATGAGGAACACTGCAGCATCCGACACTCACTCGAAACGGCAGAATGGCAGCAGGACTTTGGGCCGCGCAACTGGCACGACATATCGCAGGCGGAAGCCAACGGCCCGCTGCAAATTAGCAGCAGACCCATCAGCCACGACATCGTCCACTTCCATGACATAGCGAAATTTTACCAACCTTTAAAGTTCGACTTCAGCGCTCGATTGCCATGGCGACGGAGTTGCCGCCGCCGAGACAAAGCGCGGCGATACCCTTCTTCGCATTCTGGCGGATCATTTCGTATATCAGCGTGATCAAGACGCGCGCGCCACTGGCTCCGATGGGGTGGCCGATCGCGACTGCTCCGCCGTTCACGTTGACCTTGTCCGGGTTGAGGCCCAGTTCGCGTGATACGCCGAGCGCCTGCACCGCGAATGCCTCATTCAATTCGAAGAGATCGACCTCATCGCGCTGCCAACCGGCCTTCTCTAATACTTTGCGAATGCCGGTGACTGGAGCCATCATGACCCACTTCGGTTCGATGCCGCTGCTCGCCTGGGCGCGAATGTGGACCATCGGTTTCAATCCAAGAAATGCAGCTTTCTTTGCGGACATAACCAGCATCGCCCCCGCGCCATCATTTACGCCGGGCGCGTTGCCGGCGGTGACGGTTCCATCCTTCTTGAATGCGGGCTTCAACTTTCGCAGTGCTTCCAACGTGGTGTCTTCGCGGACGGACTCATCATGGCTGAAGAGCGTGGGCTCGCCGCCTTTTTTCTTCGCGGGAATTTCGACCGGGACAATTTGCGACGCAAAGCGTCCGTTCTTCCACGCTGCGGCGCTTTTGCGATGAGACTCTAGCGCATACGCATCCTGCTCTTCGCGAGTAATGGAATATTTTTCGGCGACGTTCTCGCCGGTCATGCCCATGTGGTAGTCGTTATAGGTATCCCACAGGCCATCTCTCACCATGCTGTCGACCACCTTGTTGTCGCCCATGCGAAAGCCCTTGCGGGCGTCAGGCAGCAGATAGGGTGCATTGCTCATCGACTCCATCCCCCCGGCGACAACGATCTCCGCATTGCCGGTTTGGATGGCCTGAGCTGCGAGCGAAACCGCCTTCAATCCCGATCCGCAGACCTTGTTGATTGTGAAGGCGCTCACCTCGGGCGAGAGGCCCCCATAGATCGCCGCCTGTCGCGCGGGATTCTGACCGAGACCGGCCGACACCACGTTTCCCATGATGCACTCGTCAACCAACGCAGGATCAATGCCAGCGCGCTTGACCACTTCGCGAACCACGATGGCACCCAATTGCGTCGCCGAAAAATCGCTGAGCGAGCCAAGGAACTTTCCGACGGGCGTGCGAACTCCGGAAACGATAACAATGTCTTCCATACCATCCCCTTCAACTTTCCTACATGTGCTTCTATGCAAACAAAAGAGTATACGGCGCAGCGCTCGCATCTGGCTTGCGGCTGCGTGCACTTCCCATTGGATGAGTTCGTGATGTAACGGCTGCAAAATTGGACTACATGAAATGAGCGGTGCTAAAGCATAAATTGCGATGGGTCGATGATGCGTTGTGCAACGCGCGCTAGATTCTCTGAAGCGTGATCGGGGACCACAATCGACGATTTCAAGTGGAATAATTTTTCTGCATTCTCAGTGATGCGTGTCGGCATGCAAGGGGCGAGTCGTGTGATTTTTCGAGTTCGCGTGCGCTGCATCACAGGAAAGAATTCCCCTTTAGAAAAAATGAGAGTGAGACGGCTATAAAAAAAGCGACACCAATGTAATTTTTTTCTTGACATTAATTTTGCACAAAACTATACCTTCGTGTAACTGCGGTACGAGACTGCAGTTCTCGATGTCACATCGAAAGGGAGAATAGTTCATATGGCAACCAAGAAAGCAGCAAAGAAAGCAACGAAGAAGGCAGCCAAGAAGACCACCAAAAAGAAGTAAATAACCGAATCACCCAAAGGCAAAACAGAAGAGGGAGCGCTCAGCGCTCCCTCTTCTGTTTTGTGAGAACGCTCAAATTGCCTGAAGATGGGTTGTTGTTTTTTGCTTCTGTCGGGTAGTCTCAGCGGAGAACAGATGACTCGCCGGCGCTGGATCGCAGATCGATGGAACGAAAATTCCGCTACGTTGCTGGATGAGCAAGCGGCACACTTGGCGCGTGTCTTGCGCGCGCAGGCTGGCCAGGAGTTCGATATCGTCGCTGGACATGCGGTTCGGCGAGGGGTCATCGAAACTGTGACTCCGCATGCTGTCGAGTTTTCGCTGCACGAAGAGGTCGAGGTTGGAAAATCTCTTCCACTGATTGTGGGGCTGAGCATCGTTCGTTTTGAGCGGATGGAATGGGCGATTGAAAAACTGACGGAACTGGGGGTGGAACGAATCATTCCGTTGACGGCGCAGCGCAGCGAAAAACATTTGGTGCAGGCAGCGACGAAACGGTGTGAGCGCTGGAGGAAAATATCGCGCGAGTCAGCGCAGCAATCCCGACGTAGTGATGTACCGGAAATTTCCGAACCGATGTCGGCGAAGGATTGCATCGCGGAAAGCAACAACTCGCTACGCTATCTTTTTTCGGAAGAGGAGAGGTCTCGATCGCTGTGGGAATCTTTGATGACAACAGATCGAATTGTGACGCCATCGAGGAAAATTTATGCTGCGATCGGACCGGAGGGCGGGTGGACTTCGTCGGAACTTTCGAGCTTCGCGGACAGCGGTTGGCAGTCGGTGAGCCTGGGAAAAAATATTTTGCGAACGGAAACGGCAGCGATCGCGGTGGCGAGTTTGATCGGTGCCTGGTGGAACGGATAGCGGTTCGATTGCGATACGCTCGTGAACGCGATCGGTTCACCGCAAGTTAAAAGAGATGAGAAAAGCGATCCCCCATCCTGGGGAAGCGAGGGATCTCAGTATTGCCGAGGGAAGCCAATGCACAGATTCTTCGCTGCGCTCAGAATGACGACCTTCCCTCGAGTGCAACTGGAGCACTGCCTCTAGCTGAATATATCTTTCATCTTGCCGAGGAAGCTGCGCGATGAGGGCGTGTTTTCCACGGTGAGAGTTTCGCTTAGCTGGCGCATCAATTCCTTTTGCGGTTTAGTCAGCTTGCGCGGCACCTGCGCAACCACTTGGACGATTAAATCTCCGCGACCATGATCGTTCAGGTAGGGAACGCCTTTGTTGCGAAGCCGGAACTCTGTGCCACTCTGGGTGCCTTCCGGAACTTTCAACTTTGTCTCGCCTTCCAGCGTGGGAATCATGATTTCTGTGCCCAGCGTTGCCTGCGGAAAAGAAATGGGCAGCACGTAATGCAAATCGTTGCCTTCGCGTTCGAGGAAGGGATGCGGTTCGACCGAAATCACAACATACAAATCTCCGGAAGGGCCGCCGTAGCGACCGGCATCGCCTTCACCCTGGTAGCGGATGCGCATGCGATCCTCAATGCCGGCGGGGACGGTGACGTTGATGGTGTGGTTGGCTGCCTGACGGCCTTCGCCCTTGCATTTTTGACACGGATGAGTGACCAGGCTGCCGGTACCACCGCAGACCGGGCAGGTGCGCGCAACGGAGAAAAATCCCTGCTGAAAGCGAACCTGGCCGCGGCCCGCGCATTGCTGGCACACTGTAGGACCGTGTCCCGGTTCGGCGCCCGTACCCTGGCAGATGGTGCAGTTCTCCATGCGGCGAATTTCAATTTCGCTTTGCTTGCCGAAAACGGCTTCTTCAAAAGTGAGGGTCAGCTCATACTGCAGATCGCGACCGCGCTGCGCACGTGAAGAGCGACGGCCGCCACCCATGTTGAACATCTCTCCGAACAGGTCGCCGAAGATGTCGCCCAGATCGGGCATACCGGCGAATCCGCTGGCATCTCCCATGCCATTGCTGACGCCTGCGTGGCCGAAGCGATCGTAGGCGGCACGCTTATCTGGATCGGAAAGGATCTGGTAGGCCTCGCTCGCCTGTTTGAACTTTTCTTCTGAAGCAGGATCGTCCGGATTGCGATCCGGATGATGTTGCATGGCGAGTTTGCGGTAGGCGCTCTTCAATTCCTGGTCAGAGGCGGTGCGCTCCACATTGAGAACTTCGTAATAATCGGCTTTAATCACGCGGGCAGTTGGACTCATGCTGTTTTCTGTTTGGGATTGGTGGCGACTCGTACTAACGCCGGACGCAGCAAGCGTTCGCGCAGGGTGTAGCCGCGGCGGACCTCGTCCATCACTTGATGATCCGGCAAATCTTCGCGCTCGACCATTTCAATCGCTTCATGAACGCGAGGATCGAATTGCGTTTCGACCGTCGGAATCGGCTGCACACCGAGGGAGCGCAGAACCTCTCCCATCTGGCGGACAATCAGTTCGACCCCGGAGCGAAGTTGCTCGGCGGTGCTTTGCGTGTTGAGTGCGAGTTGGAAATTATCGAGCACGGGCAGAAATTGCTCCACGGTGTTGATCAGGGCATAGTCGCGATATTCGGCGCGCTCTCGGGTTTCGCGTTTGCGGTAGTTGTCGAACTCGGCCTGCAAGCGTGCCAGGCGGTCGAAGAGCTGGTCGCGTTCTGTCTGCAGGCGCTCGAGTTCGGCTGGAGCTGCAGCTGCGTCGACAGCGGCGGCTACGGGTGCGGTTTCAGGTTCTGTAGAGTCAACTTTCACGGCCGGAGCGGACGTTTCTTTCTCGTTTTTCATATGGTGGGCGTTCTTGCCCGACTTGGATCCATCGTCGTGTCGCATAATTTTTCTTGTCGGTTGGTGGAATGCGGTGCGGGGCAAATCGTTTGGCAAAGCCCCGCGTTCTTGGCTCTCTGCTCTGGGCTCCTTACTAAGAGATGCGCCAGATGCGCGAAACGCGTCACCTTTGCGGGCTGCCGATTCCCCTGCTCCTTCTTTCTATTGTAACCAGTCGCAGAAGAGCAGGGATGCAAAGTCGGGTTGGTGCCGCGAAACCTGCACGTGGTCAGCGAAGCAGACGCTTTTGCTGCAAGTGGTTACGGCTGCACTGCCCAACGGCCGAAAAGATCGGCGACATAAGTGACGGTGTCGATGGCGCTGGCGTATTGCATGCGCGTGGGGCCGATGACGGCGACCGTTCCGAGGTGTTCCGCACCGCGGCGGGCAGGAGCGGCGATCAGCACCAGGTCACGCATCTCGGGAATGCTTTCTTCCAGTCCAACGACTACGCGCACCGAAGGCTGCTTGCTATCCACGTACGCGTTCAGTAGATCGATGATGCGCTGTTTCTCTTCCAGGGCGAGAAATATCTCCCGCAGGTCTCTTTGGTCCGCTTCAGTCGCCATCAGGTTAGCGACGCCATCGACAAAGATGGATTTCTGGTGGGCGTTGCGGTCCGAACTCGGATTCATCGCGCCCTTCGCCCACAGTTCCAGCGAACAGAGAACCTGGTCGTACTCACGGCGTTCGTGTTCCATGCGGCGGGTCAGTTCTTTGCGAATGCTTTCCAGTCCCCAGCCGTGAAAGTTCTGATTCAGATAATTCGCGGCGGTTTCAAGCTCGGAAGGAGACAGATCGTGCTCGAGCGTCAGCAGTCGATCGCGCACCACGCCGGCTGTGGTGACCAGCACGGTAAGAACGCGAGAATGTCCCAGCCGGGCAAAGTGGACATGTTCGAGTAGTTCCCAATCGGCAGAAGCGATGGGCACGCCCAGGCCCACGCCGACGCCGCCGGAAAGCAGCGCCAGAATATGCGAGGTGCGCGCGAAGAAATCGGTGGCGCTGGCGACCCCGTTGAAGCTCTCTTCAATCTGTTCCTGGGTGGGCTGCGGCAGCGCCTGGCGCGGGGAGGATTTGCGGCGCAGCAGTTGTTCGACGTAATAACGGAAGGCCTGCGCGGTCGGAATTCTGCCGGCGGAAGTGTGCGGCTGTTCCAGGTAGCCGGCTTCGGACAGGTCCGCCATCACATTGCGGACGGTGGCCGCGCTCATGCCTTCGCGATTCTGCTGGCGTGCGATGGCCTGCGACGCAACCGGATCTCCGGTGGCAATGTAGTTTTCGACAATGGCGGTCAGGACCAGGTCTTTGCGAGGTCCCATGGGTGGTGCTTCGGTTGCATCGCCTGCGGAATGACTGTCTGTACCCTCGTTGCCAGAACGGTTCGCTTCCATACTGCGACTGTAGGAACAAGCCGGCGCGAAGTCAAGACGTGATTTGCGCGGCCTGCAGCGAGTTGTGTCGCGTGAACGCATTTTTTCTGCAGACCGTTTCGTTACTGCTCAAAAAAAGCAGCAGGACCGCATATGGCATGCGGTCCCGCTGGTGGTACCTTTCAGGCGATGGTGCGAGCTTACATGCCGAAGCGTTCATGCCATGGGGTGGCGGCTTTGAGCGCGGTGTTGACGTTCTCAATGTTGCGCACGCCTTCATCCTTCAGCCAATTTTCAAAGGCCTTGGCACCCTGTTTGGCATAGACGGCGATACCGTCCTTCCATGTGGCGCGGCCGCACAGGACGCCGTTGAATTTGGCGCCGGATTCGCCCGCCAGCTGCAGGGTTTCGATAAACACCGGGTTGGAGACGCCGGCGGAAAGATAAATGAACGGCTTGGCGGAAGCTTCCGCCGCTTTTCGGAACAGCTGCAGCGCTTCCTCTTTGGTGTAGGCTGCGGTGCCTTTGAAGGCTTTTGTGCCGGCAACAAATTCCATCTGGATGGGAACCTCCATCTTGAGGACGTCGACACCAAACTTGTCGTCGGAGAAATCCGCCGTGGCGCGGGTCACGATTTCCGGCTTCTTCTTGGCATAGGCCAATGACTTTTCATCGCCGCCTTCGGCATCGTAGCCGACAATTTCCAAAAAGAAGGCGATGTCGTGCGCGCGGCACTCGTCGCCCACGCGTTCGATGAAGGCATATTTGACGTCGTTGATTTCTTTCTTCTCAAATGGGGTGTAGTAGAGCAGCAGCTTGACCGCATTCGCGCCCTCGTGCTGAATTCTGCGCACCGACCAGTGATCGAGCAGGTCAGGCAGACGGCCGGGTGTGGCCGCGTCGTACCCGGTCTTCTCATACGCCAGCAGCAAACCCTTGCCGTTGCGGTGCTGGGCGGCAGGCAGTCCGTATTCGGGATCGAGCAGAATCGCGGAGGCATGTTTGGTGAGAACTTCTGTCACCAGGATCTTGAATTCCGTCAGTGCATGGGCGTCAACGGGAGCGCCTTTTTCCTTGGCCAGAGACTTTTGCAGCGAACCGCGTTGATCCATGGCGGCGGCGGCAATGACGCCGCGTTCATCCGAGAGGGCTTTCATGCCGGCCAATTTGCCGGGTGTGAGCTTCATCGTCTTACTCCTTGGTTTTTTATCTTGTGGGATCTGTGATGGTTGCGGCCCTGAAGGCCAGGTTCACGCTTCTCAGGTTCATCCCTTCCACGTCATCGCCTTCATTTTACGCTGGCGAAGGAAAGGGAAGCGGTGATGGGCGTCATAGTTACGGGTTACGAACGGTGTGCAAGTGCGGCCTGCTGCGCCTGGATGAGTTCCCGGGTGCCCCGTGCTGCCAGATCGAGCAGTGCCAGATGCTGATCGCGGGAGAAGGTGTTATGTTCCGCGGTCGCCTGTACCTCGACAAAATCGCCGGCACCGGTCATCACCACGTTCATGTCGACATCGGCGCGGGCGTCTTCTTCATAAGCGAGATCGAGCAGCGGCGTGCCATCGACCACGCCAACGCTGATGGCGGCGATGAGGTGCCGGACCGGCGACGAGGCCAGAGTTTTTGCAGTGACCAGGCGATCGATGGCGACTTGCAGCGCCACCGCTGCGCCAGTGATGGCGGCGGTGCGGGTGCCTCCATCGGCCTGCAGCACATCGCAGTCCAGGATGATGGTGCGCTCGCCCAGGGCTTTCAAATCGACGGCAGCACGCAGGCTGCGGCCGATCAGGCGTTGAATCTCATGGGTGCGGCCGCCAACTTTGCCGCGTTCGCTTTCGCGCGGGGTACGGGTGAGGGTGGCGCGGGGAAGCATGCCATATTCCGCCGTGACCCAGCCCTGGCCGCGATTGCGCAGCCACCCGGGCACTCCATTTTCGACGGTGGCGTTGCACAGAACGCGGGTATGGCCCAGTTCGATCAGCACCGAGCCTTCGGCGGTCGGCACAAAATCCAGGGTCAGGCGAAGCGGACGAAGCGCATCGGGAGCGCGGCCTTCTGGCCGGAAATAGGGGTGAACTGGAGCAGGCATGTGGATTCCATTGTAACGACTGTGGCGATGGTCGCGCGCTCCTGTGCTCCAAAATGGGACGGCAGGGGAGGATTCTGGGCAGGTGTCCCGGAGCGGGAAACGAATTTAGATCGGGGTTCAATTTGGGAATTCGCGGGAAGTGGTTGCATCGGTGGAAGTTACGAAGAAAAGGAGAAGTGTGCGAATTTCAATTTGGCACTGGAGAGTGTCTTTGGTAACGGTTGCGGGGGACGTCAGTTCCGGTTAAGTGCCCTGAATTCGTAAGGTTAGGAGAGGAGGACCAGTTTGGCACGCCACGTGATAAGGGTAAGGTGGGAGCGAATGAAAATCGAATTAGCTGCCACCCGTAACTGAGGACCAGCACCGTCGATATTCTCCTACGCTCCCCTTGATTGACGAATGAGTCGACTCGCACGACAGCACGTTTTGCCGGGAACCGGCCGGCAAGAAAACCGCAGGGCCCCTGCCGAGGTTGCAAGTTTGGAGATTGCATTATGACCGCAGCGTTGCAGCAGCAAGAACTGAGCCATTCCGATCCCGTCGGCCATACTTGCAGTACGCCGGAGAAACAGCGAGCGATGGCCGCAAACCACCTGGCGCACGATGCGCGCAACTGGCTCACGGTGCTGCAGGTCTACTGTGACCTGTTGCGCAACTCGGGAGCGGTGGCGGGCAATGGACGCACTTGGATTGAAGAGCTCTCGAATGCCGTGGAGCGCGGGCAGGGGCTGGTGACGTCGCTGCTCGATTCCGCGCAGAACTCCACGCCGCTGGAACCCTCCCCTGTAAAAAGTGCGGCCGCCGGGCCGAAGACGCTGGACCTGGCGTCCGTCATTCAATCCAGAGAACCGCTGTTCCGGCAGATGGCGGGGGGCACGATCCGCGTGGAAAGCAAAATTGTGGCTCACGCCAAGACCACTGCGCTGCAGGAAGTGGAATTCGATCGCATCCTGCTAAACCTGGTGCGCAACGCCATCGATGCCATGCCACAGGGTGGACGGCTTACGATCGAACTCGAGCACGAAGGCGCATCGGAACGGCGACCGCTGGTGTTGCACGTATCGGACACAGGCAACGGCATCCCCGCGGACATTCTGCCCAGCATTTTTGATTCCGGATTTTCCACGAAAGTGACGAAGCAGCCTACGAAATGCGGGCGCGGCTATGGCCTGGCGATTGTGCGGGAATTGACGCTTGCTGCCGGTGGCTCGATGCGGGTTCGTTCCCGCATTGGACACGGAACCTGCTTCACCATTGAGCTGCCCGCGCAGCTGGCTCCGTGCTCGCCCGTGGCATCAGAGCGGAGAAGTTACGCACCCGGCGCAAAGAGAGTAACGCAGCCATCCGGCCGTACCCGGCAATCCAACAATTTTGGCGCAGTTCGGAAAGGAACCCGAGTACCATGCTAACTACAACGCGAATGTTTACCCCCACGTCTCAAATCCCCCCCACGGAGCGAGCCAGCATGATGCATGTGCTGGTAGTCGATGACGATGCTGCCATCCGGACCGCTGTCTCCGACATCGCGCGCAACCTTGGCTATGCGGTGTCGAGTGTGGACGATGCCAACGGTGCCCGCGCCGCACTCAAGGCGCACATGGCCGACATCGTGCTGCTGGATCTGAAGCTACCGGGAGGCGGCGGACTACCGCTGGTAGAAGAAATTCGCACCATCTATCCGGAAACGGTGGTGGTGGTGGTGACAGCCTATGCCACGGTATCCTCGGCCGTCGAGGCCATGCGTACCGGGGCCAGCGAGTACCTGACCAAGCCCTTCACCATGGATGAATTGTCGGATGTGCTGGAGCGTGCCTCGGAACGGCGTCACTTCGACACGGAAAGCCGCCGTCTGCGGGAAAAACTTCGCACTTCCGACGGGTTCGGCACGCTGATCGGCCGCAGTCCAGAGATGGAACGCGTCTACCGCATTCTGTCGAAGGTGGCGCACACTACGCATCCGGTGCTGATCCTCGGAGAAAGCGGAACCGGAAAAGAAATCGTGGCCCGGACAATCCACTACAACGGGCCCAACGCCACTCATCCGTTCATCCCGGTGGACTGCGGATCGCTGGTGCCCACGCTGATCGAAAGCGAGCTGTTCGGCTATGTGAAAGGCGCCTTCACCGGGGCCAACCGCTCCAAGGAAGGGCTGCTGGCCAGCGCTGAGGGAGGCACGGTCTTTCTGGATGAGATTGGCGAGTTGCCGCTCGATCTTCAGGCAAAGCTGTTGCGGGCGCTGCAGGAAAAGGAAATTCGACCGATTGGATCGAACCAGAGAATCCCGATTCATGTGCGCATCCTGGCGGCCACGAATCGGGACCTGGTCTCGATGGTCGAGCAGGGCAAATTCCGCAAGGATTTATTCTTCCGCCTCAACGTGGTCAATGTAAAGGTGCCTTCGCTGCGCGAGCGGCGCGCCGACATTGCGCTGCTGGCGGCCCATTTTCTGGAGCGGCGCCGTCGCGAGACAGGCGTTTCCTACACCCTGAGCGACGACGTGCTGCGCGTGCTGGGAAGTTACGACTGGCCCGGCAACGTGCGTGAACTGGAAAACACCATTGAACGCGCTTGCGCGCTTTCATCCGGTCCGGTGTTGCACCTGGGAGATATGCCGACGCAACTGCAGGAGTATCGGATGCATTCGCTGGCCGTCGCCGAGCCAGCAGTTGAGGAGCCCGACAAGGTGGATTCCAGCATCCTGACGATTGCAGAGATGGAGAAACAGGCCATCCTCAACACCCTGCGACAACTGAACGGGGACAAGCTGACGGCAGCGAAATTGCTGGGCATCGGCAAGACCACGCTCTATCGCAAGCTGAAGGAATACGGCATCGCGGACGAGCCGGAAGTCAATTAGCGCGGGACGTCGACCGTCCCGTTGTCCATCCGATCCAAACGCAAACGGAACACCTGAAGGAGGAATCCCATGCCGCAAACTGTCTTGCTGGTGACGACCATGTCTGGAGCCGAAAACTGTGCCGCTGCGATTGGACGACAGTTGGGGCTGACCGTTGAAGTGGCGGACAGCCGCCGCACCGCGCTGGCCGCGCTGCGCCGTCGGGAATACGCCGTGATGGTGCTGGATGAAAGCCTGGTTGAGGCCGACCCCGCGGGTGCGGAGGTGTTGTGGCAACAGGCCGGCCTGGCGGTGCCGATCCAGGTGAATCTTGGCATCTCCGGTTGCAACCGTGTGTTGCGCGAGGTGCGGGCCGCACTGCAACGGCGGGAACGGGAGCTGTCGCTGTCCATGCGGGCCGCCGCCCAGATTATGGAAGGCGAAATGAATACCAAGCTGACTGGGCTGTTGCTGAAGACGCAGTTGGCGTTGCAGGATCCGACGCTCACCCCGGGCACTGTGATCACGTTGCGGCAGGTGGTCGAGTTGGCGGGGGAACTAAGGGAACTGATACGGACTCCGCCGGTGGTGCTCAGTGAGGGCGGCCCTCCCACGAGCGCTGCATCAGGCGCCCATATGTCAAGGCTCACTGCTTAGTGGATCGTCTTCATCTTGCGGGAGAGAAAATCCATCAGCAGCTATTGGCCGACATTTTCCGGCGCGGTGAAATAAGCGTTGCCTTTGCCCATGGCGGAGACGCCCTGCATACGTCGCACCCGGCAGGAGTCGCGCTTCGTCGACGGCGGCACATCCTTTATCGTCCATCGACGCCGAAAGCCAGCAGCATATTTCCCGGAGCCTCTCCGAACGTGTCGTAGCCCGATAGAACGAAGACCATACCGCCTGCGATTACGGGGCCGGCGCCATTGACCGCACCGCCGTGCCCGGGTGCGTCGTTCACTGCCTGGTAGTCATGCTCGGTGTTGTAGTCCCAGAGAAGCTTTCCGTCTGCGGACGAAAAGGCGCGGATGTGGCCGTCGAGTGAGCCGGAGAAGACCGCGCCGGGGATGGCGGTCACGGCTCCCGGCTGCGCAGGACTGCAGTCGTGGCGGGACCCGCATTTTGCCGGCGGTGCATACCATACCTGCTTTCCGTCGTTGAGGCTTAGAGCGAACAGGCCGCCACCTTTATCGGGATTGAGCTCCAAACCTGTTGTTGAGGGCAGAAACAACTCATCGGAGATGGCGGCGTAGAGACGCTCGCGGTCGGAGGCAGGTCCCCATTCAATTCCGCCGAGAGAGCTACCGTGTCCGAGCTGCGCGCTCCAGACACGCGTGCCTTGCGCATCAGGATTGATGGCGTAGACGCCGCCCGATTTATCGGCGAGGATCAGCAGGCGATGGCCGTCCGGCATCCGCTGCAGAATCGGCGATGAGCCGAAATCAAAATCGGGACCGGCAGCATCGGGGCAGTTCGGGCTGTTCGGGTACGAGCAGCTCGAGTTATAGGCGTCGCTGACGTGAAACTGCCGCGCCCACACAATTTTGCCGGTCTCCAGCGAGAGAGCGAGAACGGCGTCGCTGTATCTCGTTGGAGGATCGGAATAGTTGTCGCCGGTGGCGGCGTAAAGCAAGCCCTCCTCCGTATCGATGGTCGGCGCCGACCAAACCGCCACGCCCGAGGGGCCAAGACTTTTGGCACCTTTCTTTGTTGTGTGCGGCTGACTGGCGCCAGTGACGGTGTATGTCTTCCAGAGGATTCTGCCGGTCGACGCATCGAGGGCAAGAACGCTGCCACGGAAGCTGCAGCAGACGTAATGCGGGTCGATGGCGGCAACCTCTTCATAGGAACTCACCGGGACGTACAGGCCCTTGCGGTAATAGACGGGGGTTCCCGTGACCATGGCAGCCGCATCGGCCTCCACATGAACCTGCCAAACGGGCTTGCCGGAAGCGACCTCCACGGCGTGCACCATGCCGCCTTGGTCGCCGAAGAACGCGAGAGGAACCCCAGCGGGTGAAGCGATCGTGATGGCGCTGCGAACCGGAGAAGTCACATGGGTTTTCCAGTACGTGCACCCCGTGCGGGGATCGAGAGCGTAGACAGTCGATCCGGCGGCAAAGATGAGGCGCCCGGCGAAGACCGCGGGCTGGGCGCGCATCAGGGTGACACCCGGCGCGGCGAAGGCCCACTTCAACCGCAGATGAGGCACATCGGCGGCGGTAAGGCCGGCGGCTTTTGAGGACTGGAATCGAAGGTTAGCGACGCCATTGCCCCAGGATGTCCACGAGGGGGCGGCCGCGCTGCTCAACGGTGTTCCCTTGCATGGATCGGAAAAATTGGCCTGCTGGGCAACGGGTGTCCGCCCCAGCCATCCGGCCACTGCGGTGCGCTCCGCCGACGTCAGCATCGAACCCTGTTGCCGCATGACTCCGGAGGTGAGTATCTCCTCAATCGCGTTGCTGGTCTGCTGCTGCAGCACCTCGCGATTGGGCACGCGAGCCGCCCCGCTGTCGTGGCACATGGCGCAGTGCTGTTGGTAAATCTGCGCGCCGGGATTCGTGACTGTCTGGCCGCAGAACGTCAACGGAAACAGAAACGCAAGCGACGCAGCAAACTTTTGCATGCGGCGAATATACACGAGATCGCCACTGAGAATACCGGGTTTGCGATGGAGTCGGGGTTCGAGCTCTGCACGGTTCGCCGGAAGACCTGATCGTGAACGGGCCGAATTTCCCCGACTTCAAAGCTTCCAAGAATCAGGAATTCTTGACGCTGCATGGGTGACAGCGGTCGAGTGGACCGCGTACCGTCTCCGGCGAAGGAAACTCATCCACCTCAATCAGTGAATCGTTTTCATCTTGCGGGAGAGAAAATCCATCAGCAGGTATTGGCCGAGATTTTCTGGCGTAGTGAAATAGGCCTTGCCCTTGCACATGGCAGAGACGCGCTGCACAAACTGCACCAGGCCGGGGTCGGAGGCCAGCATAAAGGTGTTGATCATGATGCCGGAGCGCTTGCAGCGAGCGACTTCTTCCAGAGTTTCGTGGACCACCAGCGGGTCGAGCCCAAAGGCACTTTTGTAGATGCGTCCGTCGGGTAGCGTCAACGCCGAGGGCTTGCCGTCGGTGATCATGACAATCTGCTTCATGTCTTTGCGCTGGCGGGCCAGGATGCGCTGCGACAATCGCAGGCCTTCGCGGGTATTGGTGTAGTAAGGGCCCACCTGGGCGCGAGCCAGTTGCGAGAGCGGCAACTCTTCGGCGGAGTCGTGGAATAACACCAGCGACAATGTGTCGCCCGGATACTGCGTGCGCACCAGGTGGGACAGCGCCATGGCCACGCGCTTGGCGGGCGTAAAGCGGTCTTCTCCGTACAGAATCATGGAGTGGGAACAGTCGAGCATCACCACCGTGGCACAGGAGCTTTGATACTCCGACTGGTGCACGTGTAAGTCGCTATATTCCAGGTTCAACGGCAGAGAGAGACCTTCGCGGGCCATCGCTGCGCTCAGGGTGGCAGTGACGTCAAGATTCAGTGTGTCGCCGAATTCATACAGGCGTGAACCGCCGCTGACTTCGACTCCAGTAGAAAGCTCCCTGGTGTCGTGCCGGCCGAAAGAAGATTTTCCCAGCGAGCCGAGCAGGTCGCGCAATGTTTTGTAGCCGAGGAAATCGAGGCCCTTGTCGGTGACCTGGAATCGCACCTCCGGCGCCGCCGCACTGGTCTCTCCGCTGCCGGGTGCAACGCGACCGGGCGGCTGCGTTTGCGGCTGACCGCGATCGAACTGAACGAAGTTTTCCTGCTCCATGCGATCCAGCAACTGCTCGATCAGCTTCTCCAGCTCGCCATCTCCGGCGAGTTGGTCAATCTTCTCCTGAATCGCCTCGTCGAACAGATCGCCATACTCCAGCGCCTGCCGCATGGCTTCGCGCAGGTTGTCGAGCGTCTGGTCACCGTGCATCTCCTGAAAACGGCTGTAGGGAGACTGAAAGCCGGAATCCAGCAGGAAATCCGACAACGCCTCCAGCAACGACTCCATCTCCAACTCGTCGGCCAGGTTGCCCGTGTATTTGCTGTATCGAACCCGCTTCATTGGTTGCCTTAAAAATCTCGTGCGCGAAACTTAGTTGTAGACCTTGCGTCCGCGTTTGCCGATCAAATCGTCGGGATCGCGTTCCGCGCGAGATCGTTCTCCGCCACGTTCCGCGCGATCTCCGGGAAAAGGACGCTCCGGAGCAATGAAACCGCGCTCTTCATTGCGGCTGATGCGACGATGGGCCACCATGCCTTCCAGCAGAAACTCCGCTGCCGACACGATGCGTTCCGGCGCATCGCTGGCGCGAATTCCCAGCGGCGACAGTGTTTCCATCAATCCCTGGATCTGCTTCAGCTCCGATCAACATGTCGGCGGCGGCCTGATCGTCCTGCATTTTGATGTTGCCGCCGAGATTGAACCATTGCTCAATCTGCTGCGTGTTGGTTCCGGCGAAATAATGGTCGAAGACCTGGGCAATCGACTGGCGAACGATCTCGCGCACAACAGTCTCTGGCCCGCGCATCTCGCCCTCGTATTCCAGCTCAATTTTTCCGGTGATGCCGGGCAGCGCGCTGTAAAGATCCCCGGCACGGGGCACGGCCAGCAATTCTCCGTGTTGAATGGCGCGACGTTCGGCGTTCGAGACCACCAGCTCCATGGTGCTGATCGGCAGGCGTTGACTAACGCCGCTGCGGCGATCGACTTTCTTATCCTCGCGCGCGGTGAACGCAATCTGTTCGACGATGGAGCGAATGTAGCCGGGAATCTCAGTCTTCATCAGGCCGCGATCCGTCCAGGCCTCCTGGCCGGTGATGGCGATACCTTCGACCAACGTGAGCGGATAGTGCGTGCGAATTTCCGAACCGATGCGATCCTTCAACGGCGTGACGATTTTGCCGCGCGCCGTGTAGTCTTCCGGATTGGCGCTGAAGATCAACGCCACATCGAGCGCCAGGCGCACGGGATAGCCTTTGATCTGCACATCGCCCTCCTGCATGATGTTGAACAATGCGACCTGAATTTTTCCGGCCAGATCGGGCAGCTCATTCAGCGCGAAGATGCCGCGATTGGCGCGAGGCAGTAGCCCGTAGTGAATATTCATTTCGCTCGAAAGCTGTTGTCCGCTGCGAGCCGCTTTGATGGGGTCGAGGTCGCCGATCAGATCCGCAACCGTGACGTCGGGAGTGGCCAGCTTTTCCACGTAGCGCTGATCGCGCGGCAGCCAGGCGATGGCGGTCGAGTCACCATGTTCCGCCAGCTGGTCTTTGCAGGCGCGGCACAAGGGTGCGTATGGATTGTCGCGAATTTCACAGCCGGCGATGTACGGAATGCTCTCATCGAGCAGCGTGGTGAGAGCACGGAGAATGCGGCTCTTCGCCTGCCCGCGCAGTCCGAGCAGGATGAAATTGTGGCGCGACAGAACGGCGTTCACAATCTGCGGTACCACCGTATCGTCATAGCCGACGATGCCCGGGAACAGCGCATCTTTCGCGCGCAGACGTTCGATGAGGTGCTCGCGCATCTCATCCTTCACGGTGCGTCGGGCCAGCCGCTCTTCGGAGAAATGAGTGCTGCGCCGCAACTCACCGAGCGTCGCCGGAAGTTGGGTTGAATTCGACATGCATGTCCCCCTTGCGTCTTAGACGAGTCTTCGTAGGGAATGGTTCTTACTTCTTTCGATGCGTTTTCACGCGGTCACGAACCGGCGGTGGAGCAAATCAAGCCATATTCCTTCCGAAGGCAGGGCGGAGGTTGCAGTGCGCGCACGGCAACTCGGTTGACCCGGGCCGTCCGCGGGCTCTACATGACGAACCCGTTGCGCGACGCCGTTTTGGCGCCGACCGAGCCGCGTTGCAGCTTAGGCAGGATCAATTGATAAAACTCCATCAGGCGAGCTGTACGTTCGCTGTCTGAGTGAAGGTGCAGCAGATCTTGCTTGAACTCCAGATCCGCCGGAATGACAGACGCCAACAGGAAGGCGACGGGCTGGTCCAGATCCAGCTGCGGAAACTCCGCAGTGCCATTTCCAGACAGCTCCATCATTTCCATATGGAGTGCCGCGCATTGCTCGCGGTCGCCGCGCGTGGAGCAGGGTTCCTGGTCGGCGAGAAAATCCACTTCGGCTTCGAGAAAACTTCGGCCCTCAACCAGAGACTCGATTTCAAACCGACGCTCTCCTCGACAAAGAATGTCGAGACGTCCGTCCGGATAGCGATGCATCACGGTAAGAATTTTCGCAGTACATCCGACGATGGCCAGGCCTTCTCGCCGGGCGCGCACCATTCCGAATTCGCCTTGGCACTGGAGACATTCCCCGATCATCTCTTTATAGCGATCTTCAAAAATGTGCAGCGGCAGGGCCGCGCCGGGAAACAACACCAGATCGAGCGGGAATAACGGAATCTTCATTCTCTCTCCAGCTTGATTTCTGTTGCGACGCTCGCAACGGCGATAGCGTCGCGCTTTTCTATGCGCCCGGGTTCTTCAGTTCTTCCAGCATTCCCGCCATCTCTGACAACGCGTGCTGGTTGCCAGTACGGCGGGCGGACTCGATGCCGGCAAGCAGGCGCGCTTCCGCCTGCTGGGTGTTCCCGCTGGCCATCAATGTTTGCGCGGCCATTTGATAGCCGGCGGTGTAGTCAGGATGCAGTTTCTCGAGCGCATCAAACTGCTCCATGGCCAATACAGTGTCACCGCGCTGGGTATATTCGATCGCCAGTCCGTAGCGGGCAAATGCATTCCCTGGATCCTGCGCCAAAATTTCGGTGAATGCTGCTACTTTATCAACGCTCATCATCCCTCAAAAAAAGAAACATGCTTCCAGCACAGCAGCAGTCATCACCCTTCCACCTTACGGCGTCATGGGGCACATCTCAAGCCATCCAGCGACAGCAACTTTCGCAGCGTAAAATAAAAGTTCCCTTTGCGGTGGCGTCCTGCACAAAGCAGTCATACGCAATCTACACCCAGGGACCTCGACGGCGAAACCAGGAGCATTGCCCATGAAAGAGTTCGCAACATCTTCGCTTCAGCCGCGTTCTGTCTCCGAGTCGCAATCTGAAATGACAGAACTGGTATTGCCGAATGATACCAATCCCTTGAGTCACCTGCTGGGCGGGCGCCTGATGCATTTTATCGACCTGGTGGCAGCCATGGCCGCCTATCGTCACGCGCGCGCCCATGTTGTGACCGCGTCGATGGAGCACATTGATTTCATCGCGCCAGTCCATGTGGGTGACTTGGTGATTCTGAAGGCTTCGGTGAATCGCGCTTTCAAAACTTCGATGGAAGTGGGAGTGAAGGCGTGGGTGGAAAATGCGATTGCAGGTTCGCGTCATCATATTGCCTCCGCGTATCTCACCTTTGTGGCGATTGATGCGAATGGACGTCGAGTTGCAGTGCCACCGCTGACTACGGAAGGACCCGAGGAAGCGAGACGATTTGAGGATGCGGGACGCCGGCGCGAACGTCGCGAGCAGGAGAAAGAACGGAAGCGGCAGAACAGGGCGGCGCTGGAGACCGCGGATACATCTGCCTAGCGGGTTCGCGAATTGCAAACATTTGCGCGCGTCATTTTGGAAGATTGCACGGCAATTTTCATTGATGCACAGGGTCGCCAAACAATTTGGGCAAGGAGTGTAGGAAATGGGCCACATGGGACAAGGTTCTGAAGGACCGCAGCCGCTACCGGGGATTCGACACATCGTGGCTGTTGGTTCGGGAAAAGGCGGGGTCGGCAAAACCACCGTCGCGGTGAATCTGTCGATCGCGCTGGCGAAGATGGGAAATCGCGTCGGCCTGCTGGATGCGGATGTATACGGGCCAAATGTGCCGTTGATGATGGGAAGCCGCGAACAACCGCGGGTGCTGGAAGGCAATCGCATTGAACCCCTGCTGGCCCACGGAGTGAAGCTGATCTCTGTCGGCTCGATTTCTCCTGGCGACAAACCGATGGTGATGCGCGGGCCGATGCTGCACCAGATCATTCGTCAGTTTCTGCAGCAGGTGCAGTGGGGCGAGCTGGATTTTCTGATTGTCGATCTACCGCCGGGCACTGGAGACGTGGTGATTTCACTGGTGCAGACCGTTCCGTTGACGGGAGCGGTGGTGATTTCGACGCCGTCTGATGTGGCCCTGCAGGATGGCCGCAAGGCGATTGAAATGTTTCGCCAGGTGAATGTAGACGTTCTCGGTATTGTGGAGAATATGAGTTCCTTCACCTGTCCGCATTGCCATCATGAAATCGATATTTTTTCCAAAGGTGGTGTCGAAAGAACCGCGCGGGAATATCAAGTCCCGTTTCTCGGCTCGGTCGCGCTTGATCCGGAGATTCGACACGGTGGTGATCGTGGATTGCCAATTTCACTGGCCGGAGATCTCTCGGAGCAGGCGGCTCCCTTTTACAAGATCGCTCGCCAGGTGGCGGAGCGGGCGCAGGAGCACGCTTCGAAAGAAACCAATATTCTGGAAATTCGCTAGCTGAAGTTGCTAAAACCGAATCGCGTTTCAGGCGTAGCTCATGATCCTTCCTTTTGTCCGGGAATTTTTCGCGGACCTCGACAAGTCTCCTGGCATTGATCGCGTGCGACCCTCACTGGTCAGCGGCGTGGGGCGGCGTCGCGTCTCTGGACTGACGGCGACGGCGCGTGCGCTGTATCTGCCGTTGTTGGCTCGCATCTCCAAGGTGCCAGTGTTTGTGGTTGTCGCTGATAATCGTGCGGCGGAAGCCCTACAGCTGGCTGTGCAGGCGGCATGTGACCTGACTGGAGAACTGGATCGCAGCACTGTGGTCCGTTTGCCGGCGCATGACGTTTTGCCGTTTGAAAATCTTTCGCCGCATCCTGACATTCAGGAACAGCGCGCGGTGACGCTGTGGAAGATTGCGCAGGGCGCAGCGCGGATCATCATTTTGCCGGTCGAGTCGGCGTGTTATCGCATCTTTGCAGCGGAGCACTACGCCAACCTGGCCTGCACGCTGCGGCGCGGAGAAGAAGCGGACCCGGGAACCCTCGTCGCCCACTTGGCCAGCGTGGGATATCAGCCCGTCGATATGGTGGAGATGCGCGGACAATACGCGCTGCGCGGCGGCATTCTGGATATTTATCCGCCGGAGTTGGATGCACCGTTACGTATCGAGTTCCTCGGCGACGAAATTGAGTCGATGCGAAAGTTTGATCCTGAAACGCAACGCTCGTCGACTCCAGTGGACGAGGCGATCCTGCTACCGCTCACCGAAACGCCTATGACGAATGCGCTGCTATCGCGGGTACATACGCGGTTGAGCGGGCGTCGGCTGGAAGGTGAGAACGAGGCGCTACACGAGGCCATCGAAGCAGAAGGGACCAATGTTTTTCCTGGATGGGAGTTTTTTGCTGTTGCGGCCTCAGGTCAGCACCACACTGTGTTCGACCTGATTCCGAAATGCCGCATCTTTGTTGAAGAGCCGGGTATGGTGCAAAACCAGCTGGAGCGGTGGTGGAACAAGGTAGAACAACGCCATGAGCGCAGCGGTATCGACACGCTGTTTCCTCCGGCAGATTTGTACCTGACTCCATGGGACTGGCAGACGCGAGTGGCGGATGCGCCAGGGCTCGACCTGGATCAACTGGGAACGGTCGATGTGCTCGACACCGACACAACTTCACTCGGCGAGATTGAGATTCCGACGCGGCCCACGTTGCGATTGCACGGTTCGATTCCCGCACTGATCGAGCAGTTGCAGGCTTTGGCGACGCAAGAAATGCGAACGGTTCTGGCGGCGGCCAACCAGGGCGAAGTGGAACGGTTGGCCAGTATTCTGCAGGAGTACGGAATTTCGTATCGCATTGGCAGTCGCAGCGCTCACACCGGCAGCGAGACGATGTACGACGAGACCAGCTACCTGCGCGGCGATATGCGCGCTCCTGTCATTGTGCGGACGGAGATTTCGAACGGAGTGGTGCTGGAAGAAGCGCGGTTGGTGGTGTTTGGCGCGAACGATCTTTCCGATGAAGCAGACGTCGCGGCGCGGCCGGTTGTGCGGAAATCGAAATCGAATACGGCCGCATTCATCTCCGACTTTCGCGATCTGACGATTGGCGATTATGTTGTGCACGTCGATCATGGCATCGCTCGCTATCTAGGCCTGAAAGAAATTTCACAGGATGGCATGCACGTCGAGTTCATGATCCTGGAATTTGCCGAGGCGGCGCGCTTGTACGTTCCGCTGACGCGCCTCGACCTGATCCAAAAATATCGTTCGACGGATACAGGGCCAGCTCCCGTGCTGCATCGCCTGGGCGGCGCACAGTGGACACGCACGAAAGCGCGCGTGAAAAAAGCCATGGCGGACATGGCGGACGAACTGCTGAAGCTGTACGCCGTTCGCAAGGCAGCTCAAGGAAACGCCTTCTCCGCCGACAATCAATTTCAACGCGAATTTGAAGATGCGTTCGATTTTAATGAAACGGACGATCAGATCACATCGATTGCCGATATCAAGCGCGACATGGAATCGACGACGCCGATGGATCGTCTGCTGGTCGGAGACGTCGGGTACGGAAAGACAGAAGTGGCGATGCGCGCTGCTTTTAAAGCGGTGCAGGACAGCAAGCAGGTTGCAGTGCTGACTCCAACCACCGTGCTCTGCTTTCAGCATTTCGAAACTTTCAAGCGGCGCTTCTCGGCGTTTCCCGTGCATATCGAAATGATCTCGCGCTTCCGCTCGCCGAAGGAGCAAAAAGCGATTTTAGAGAAAGTAGAGCAGGGAAGGGTCGACATCCTGATCGGCACGCATCGGCTGCTGTCAAAGGATCTGAAATTCCAGGACCTTGGGTTATTGGTCGTTGATGAAGAACAGCGTTTCGGCGTGCGCCATAAAGAGCGGTTGAAGCAGATGCGGCGCGAGATTGACGTGCTGGCGATGTCGGCAACGCCGATTCCGCGCACCCTGCACATGTCGCTGGTCGGCTTGCGCGATATGAGCGTGATTGAGACTCCGCCGAAGGATCGCATGGCGATTCAAACCGTGGTGGCGAAGTACGACGAAAAGCTGATTCGCTCTGCGATTGAAGTGGAACTGGAACGCGGTGGGCAGATTTATTTTGTTCACAACCGCGTGGAAAATATCTACGAGATCGCCTCGCGCTTGCAGGAACTGGTGCCGCAAGCGCGCGTGGGCGTGGGCCACGGGCAGATGGGAGAGGCAGAACTGGAACGGGTGATGCTGGCCTTTATGCATCACGAATACGATGTGTTAGTGGCGACCACAATTATTGAAAATGGACTCGATATCCCGCTGGCAAATACGATCTTGATCAATCGCGCCGATCGCCATGGACTTTCGGAACTCTACCAGTTGCGAGGCCGCGTCGGGCGCTCCAACCGTCGCGCGTATTCGTATCTGCTGATTCCTCCTGACAGGGAATTGACCGATATCGCGCGGCGCAGGCTGGCGGCGTTGAAAGAGTTTTCGGATCTGGGTGCGGGTTTCAAGATTGCAGCACTCGATCTAGAGTTGCGCGGTGCCGGCAACATGCTGGGCGGCGAACAGAGCGGACATATTGAAGCTGTTGGCTTCGAGCTATACACGACGATGCTGGAGCAGGCGGTACGCGAGCTAAAGGGCGAAGACCAGCTTGAGCGGCCATCCGTGCAGCTGAATCTCGGAATCTCGCTGCGGATCGACGCGAATTATATCGAAGAAGAAAATCAGCGGCTGCGCATGTACAAACGCATTGCCAGTGCAGAAAACGAAAGCGCGATCGAAGATATCCTGGCAGAGTTGCAGGACCGTTACGGCGCCATGCCTGAGCCGGTGCAATTGCTGGTGACCGCCGGTCGGCTGCGACTCCTCTGCGAACAGACGGGTGTGGCGCAGATGGATCGCAAAGGTCAAATGGTGAGTGTTCGATTCACTGAAACTGCCAACATCGATCCGGAAAAGCTAATGCAGCTGGTGGCTCGCAATGCCAAGCGCGGCGCTCAATTCACTCCACAAGGTGTGTTGCGATTTCCTGTCAAAGCGACCGTGCCGGCCGAGGTGCTGGCGGAGTTGAGACGGCTGATTGACGCCCTCGCAACTCCACTCCCCGTAAGCGCCTCAGCGAAAGAAGTGGGCAGCCAGCCGGTGCGCTAATTATTGCGCGACCACCGGAACCCAGACATCCGTATTCTCCCAGCGAATATGCAACTGCGTTTGATTGCCTTGGGTGTTTTCAAAGCTGATGCTCATCGTCTCTTGCGGCTGGGGCAGGGTGTTCTTCTGCATATCGACGCGGGCCAGATCCTGCGATTCGTTGTAGACCGTTCCCCACTGGCCGGTCTGCTTGTTGATGATCAGCTTCCAGGTGGTCTCGGAGGGAATGGTGTAGAGAGTGTAGGTACCCGCAGGAACAGTGGCAGTGCCAATTTTCAGATCAACCGCCGTTTTCAATGTGGTAGCAGGGTTCGCGCCGGTGCGCCACCAATGGCCATACGGCTCCAGGCCGCCGAAGATCTTCCGACCACGCATCGACGGGGCGTTGTAGTCGATAGTGATCTGTTTGCCGTTCAACTCCACGCTGGCCTGGGCGGGCGGACTGAGCAGGGGCTTCTTCGCCGCACCAGGGGACATTTGTGCAAAGCCGGCGGGCAGCAGGGCCATGCTGGCTGCAATGGTTAACACACTTGCGAGAATCTTCATTGGGAGTTCCTCCTGACAGTAGCTATCTGACAATACGCCAGTTGCAAGATCAGTCTCTGACCGCAAAACGCTTCTGTCAAAGTTGGCCAAAGATCGTCAGCGCCTCGTGCATTCGATATACTTCCGTTTTCGTCTCGTCGATAAAGGAAATCACCATGAAATTTCGTTCTGCCCGTTGGCTTTCCGCAGTCGGCATTGTTCTTGTCAGCACAACTTTTCTAGGGGCCAACTCCGCCATGACTCCGACAACCGGGCCAGGAAATTCCGAATGGGCGCAAGTGGTCAAAGCGTATTTCGACACTGTGTACCTTCCCTTTAATCCAACTGACGGCACCAGCGCGGGCCTCCACGAATACGACGGCAAACTGGAAAATTACGCTCGCGCCAGCCTGGACAAGGAAGCAGCGGCGCTTCGGAACTACGAGAAGAAAGTAGCGGAGTTTCCGGCGAATAAACTCGACCTGTCCGACGAAGGTGACCGAGAATTTCTGCTGGGAACGATTCGCAGCCAACTGCTGACGTTGGATACGATTCGACCCTGGCAGAAGGACCCTGATGTGTACTCCAGCGGCATCACCAACAGCGCATTCACGATCATTGAGCGGGACTATGCGCCCGCGAACGTGCGGCTGGCGGCCTTGATCTCCCGGGAGAAGCAGATGCCTGCGGTGCTCCAGGCGGCGCGTGCCAATCTGGACAATCCGCCGAAGATATTCACCGAGATCGCGTTGGAGCAGCTGCCCGGAATCATCAGATTTTTCCAGCACGACATTCCTGCTGCGTTTACCAGTGTGAAAGATCCTACGTTGCTGGAGGAGTTTCACACTTCGAACGATGCAGTCATCCAGGTCCTCACCAGCTATCAAGAATGGGTCAAGACGGACCTGCTGCCGAAGTCCAATGGAGATTTTCGTATAGGCGCCAAGACCTTCAGCGCAAAGTTGCGCGACGACGAAATGGTCGACATCCCTCTGGATCGACTGCTGATGATTGGTCACGCCGACCTGCACAAGAATCAGGAGCAGTTTCGCCAGATCGCCCACCAACTCGATCCCAGCAAAACTCCCATGCAGGTGCTGGCTGAGTTGCAGGCGGACCATCCAGCTCCTGACCAACTGCTGGGGAAATTTCAGAACACGTTCAATAACCTGATCCAATTCATCCGCGAAAAGCAAATCGTGACGATTCCGTCTGACGTGCAGCCAACGCTGGAGGATACGCCGCCATTTATGCGCGCAACTACGTTTGCCTCAATGGATTCGCCGGGCGCATATGAAACCGGCTCGCACAAAGCCTATTTCAACGTCACCGTGCCAGGAGCGGACGAATCGCCGCAGGAACGCGCCGAAAGCATGGCCGCGTTCAACATTGGGACTATTGTCAGCACTTCTGTCCATGAGGCGTATCCAGGCCACTATGTTCAGTTCTTGTTTATGCCGCAAATCCATTCGCGGGTTCGGAAAATGCTCTACTCCAACAGCAACGTGGAAGGTTGGGCGCATTATTGCGAGCAGATGATGCTGGACGAAGGCTATGGCCAGCCGGGTTGGGGCGTACAAGATGCGCGAGAGGCGAAGCTGTTCCGTCTGGGACAGCTGAGCGATGCCCTGCTGCGCGATGCCAGATTTATTGTCGGCATCAAAATGCACACCCAGGGGATGACGATTGATCAAGCCGTGGACTTTTTTCAGAAACAGGGCTATCAGACGCGTGCGACGGGCATGGTGGAAGCCAAGCGCGGCGCGGGTGATCCCACCTACTTGTATTACACCCTTGGCAAGTTGATGATCATGAAATTGCGCGCCGACGTGCAGCAGAAGGAGGGTGCGGCGTTTTCTTTGGAGAAATTTCACGACGAGTTTCTTCGACAGGGAGGCGTGCCACTACCCATTGTGCGTCGCGCCATGCTGGGGAACTCATCGCCTGTTTTGTAGCGATTTCTGTGCAGACAACAAGGGACTGAAGACGGACATCTCATAGTCGAAACAAATAAAACGCGAAGGGTAGCTGTGATGCATATACTGCGATACTGGATGTGATTGCAGATTGCAAATGATGCTCACGCGTCAGCGCACACACTTGGAGAAAGCAAGTCCACATGTCAAAAGTCAGAATCCGCAAAGCAGTTTTTCCCGCAGCGGGATTGGGCACACGTTTTTTGCCCGCCACCAAAGCCATTCCCAAAGAGATGTTGCCGGTCGTCGACAAGCCCATCATTCAATATGGTGTGGAGGAAGCGATTGCGGCCGGATGCGACCAGATCATCATCGTTACGGGTCGCGGCAAGACCGTCATTGAAGATCATTTCGACATTAGCGTAGAGCTGGAGCATCAGCTGGAGTCGCGCGGCAAGCACGATCTGCTTGCGCTGGTGCGCCAGATTTCAAACCTCGGGCGAGTCGCTTATATTCGCCAAAAGGAGGCGATGGGCCTGGGCCACGCCGTGTTGATGGCACGCGACCTGGTCGGCGACGAACCGTTTGCCGTGATACTGCCGGACGATGTGATTGATGCCACGCCGCCCTGCCTGCAGCAAATGGTTTCCGTTTTCGATGAGGTGCAGTCGAGCATTCTCGCTACGCAGGTTGTGGAGGGTCCGGCGATCTCCTCGTACGGCGTGATCGATGCCGTGCCGACTTCAAACGATTCGCGGGTCATGGAAGTGAAAGCGCTTGTGGAGAAGCCGAAGTTGAAAGATGCGCCATCGAAAAATGCCATCATAGGGCGGTACATTTTGACGCCGCGCATTTTCGATCTACTGGAAACTACGCCGCTCGGCGCGGGCGGAGAACTGCAGCTGACTGATGGTATTCGCGGCTTGCTGGAGCATGAAAAGGTCTATGGCTACAGCTTTGAAGGCACACGCTACGATGCCGGAGACAAGCTTGGATTTCTGAAGGCTACCGTGGAATTCGCACTCAAACGTGAAGACTTGGGCGACGAATTTCGTGCGTGGCTGCAAAAATTGTCGCCGCTGAAAAGCTAGTTTTCGAACCTACAAGATTAGGGGCATGCGATGAAAGTAAATGAAAAGATCGCCAATTTCCGCCTGAAGAACCAGGATGATGAAACGGTGCAGCTAACCGATTTTGCCGGCAAGCCGGTGATTTTGTTTTTCTATCCCCGGGCGGATACTCCAGGCTGCACCATTGAAGCATGCGGCTTTCGCGACGCGTTTACCAAGCTGCAGAAAGCGGGCGCAGTAGTGCTTGGTATTTCTCGTGACACCCCTAAGGCGCAGAAGAAATTCCAGGAAAAATACAATCTGCCGTATACCTTGCTTGCCGATGTCGACGAAAAGGTATGCAATCAGTTCGATGTGATGCGCGAGAAAAATATGTATGGCAAGAAAGTCTTCGGCATCGAGCGGACCACATTTCTGATTGGCCCGGACCAGCGGCTGCTGAAAATTTTTCCCAAGGTCAAGCCTGAGGGCCATGCGGAAGAGGTCCTGGAAGCATTGCGCGAGTATGGCAAAGCGGGCGCGTGAAATTGAAGACGCTGGGTCGACGTTCGATCCGACGAGGTGGCGACCGCTGCCGCGAGAATTCTTCGACGCGCCGCCGGAGCGAGTCGCTCGCCTGCTATTAGGGAAAATTCTTGTGCGCCGCGGCAGGGGCGGCCAACTCGCGGGACGCGTGGTGGAGACCGAAGCCTATCTCGGGGAGCATGACGCGGCCGCGCATGCTGCAAGCGGGAAAACGGCGCGCAACGCGGTTTTATACGGCCCTCCGGGCCATGCCTATATTTACAACATTTATGGACTGCACGCTTGCCTCAACGTCAGTTGTTTGCCGGAGGGCGATCCCGGCGGCGTATTGTTCCGTGCGCTGGAGCCGCTGCAGGGCATACCGCAGATGCGGCGTAATCGCGGGCTGGATGGATCCGCCGGTATCCATCAGTTGACGTCAGGGCCGGGAAAGCTATGCCAGGCATTCGGAATAACACGGGCTAAAGATGATGGACTGGATTTTGTCAGCGACAAGAGCCGATTGGGCTTGGTGGAAGATGATTTCCAATGTGCGGAAATCCGCGTGACACCGCGAGTCGGAATCAGCAAGGCCACGGATTGGCCTCTACGATTTTTTCTTGCTGGCAACGCCTTTGTTTCCGGTCGCGGACGGTAGCAAAACATTATCGATGAGTCTTGTGTTTCCAACATACGCGGCAATTGCCAGCAGTCCGCCCGTCTCCAAATTTTCGATCGGCAATAGTGTGTCGGGGTCGACAATTGCGAGATAGTCCGCACGAATGGCGGGCTCTTCCTCCAACGTCGCACGCATGATTTGGAGTAGCGCGGAGGCGCGATATTCGCCGCGAGCGACTTCCATCTCTGCCGCGCGGAGAGCACGCGAAAGCGTGAGCGCCTGTCGTCGTTCCTCCATCGACAAATACCGATTGCGAGAGCTCATCGCCAACCCATCGGGCTCGCGCACGGTTGGACAAACGATGATTTCAAGCGGGAAGTCGAGGTCGCGCACCATCTTGCGCAGGACGGCAACCTGGGCTGCATCTTTCTGACCGAAGAAGGAAAAATCCGGCTGCAAGATGTGGAAGAGCTTGGCGACCACTGTGGCTACGCCACGAAAATGTCCGGGACGCGAAGCTCCATCGAGTCGTTCGCTGACGCCTGCGACCTCGACAAAGGTTGACGCTCCGGGTGGATACATTACCTCCGCAGTGGGAGTAAAGACCAAGTCGACGCCCTCAGCTTCAAGCATTTGGCAGTCTTGTTCCAGGGTGCGGGGATAGCGGCTGAAGTCCTCATTCGGGCCGAATTGCGTAGGGTTGACGAAGATCGACACGACAACGATGTCGCAATGGAGACGCGCGGCCTGCACGAGGGAACGATGGCCGGCGTGCAGCGCGCCCATGGTGGGAACAAAGCCGACGCTGCGAGATGTTGACCGCTCGCTGCCGGCGCGCAGTTGGCGCAGTGTCGCGCGAACCTCTGAAATGTCAGAGAGAATTTGCATGAATTGAATTGTCTACGCCTTGCGAGGTTGTCGGATCGTCGCCGGTACCACCGTTGCGCGGGTCGCCGTTGCGCGACCGAATGTTCCGCGCGTCTCTGCAGAGAGATGGTAGCTTTCCGCGTCGTTGGGAAAATTGCCGGTCTCCACGTCTTTGCGATAGGCTTCGACGGCATTGCGAATCAGCGATGCGGCATCGCCATAGCGACGAACAAATTTTGCCGCGGGAGCGAAGCTTAGGTTCAGCAGATCGTGCAGCACCAGGATTTGGCCGTCACACTCCGGACCGGCGCCAATGCCGATCGTGGGAATCGTCAATTCCGCGGTGATGCGTGCCGCGACTTCGCGCGGAACGCCTTCCAGCACCAACAACGCTGCGCCGGCGGATTCCAGAGCCACAGCATCTTCGACCAGATGTTCGGCTGCGGAAAGAGTTTTGCCTTGCACGCGGTATCCGCCCATGCGATTCACCGATTGCGGCGTCAGGCCGAGATGCCCGATGACGGAAATTTCCGCGTCCGTCAATCGCGAGACAAGCTCAACGCGATTCCGGCCACCTTCCACTTTGACGGCTTCGGCGCCAGCTTCCTTCACAAAGCGCAGCGCATTGCGAACGCCCTGCTGCACATCCTCGTGATAGGAGGCGTAGGGCATGTCCGCGGCCAGCAGAGCGCGGCGTACCCCGCGGCGCACTGCGCGGGTACACAACAGCATCTCCTCCATAGTGACCGGCAGCGTGCTTTCATAGCCCAGCATCACCATGCCCAGCGAATCCCCGACCAGGATCAGGTCGACGCTGGCTTCATCCACCAGTCGCGCCATGGCGTAGTCATAGGCCGTCAGCGCGGAAATGGGCACATGATTGCGCTTTTTTTCCTGCAGGGTTGGGAGGGTAATTTTCAGGGAAGTAGAAGCATGGGCAGCGACATCGCTGCGCGGTTCAGTCAGACTCATCGCACTCTCCAGTGCAGTTCCCAAGTCGCCGATGTTCTGGCCAGGTGCGGGATACCGCCCGTAACGAATCTCAGGATACGCCCGTCATCCCTCGGTTACAAATGGCGGATCATAAAACGCGCCGCGCTTATGGTTGTGGTGAGCGATGCGCCTCGTTCTCGTGAAGCACCAACATTCTGGATTGTCCCATCCAGAAGCGATTGCTGGCGTGTGTTAGAGGTCCAACCCCGCGATGCTGCAATCGCGCGCAGGCTTCATGATAGGGACCGACATAGCGCAGCGAGGTCGGAAATCTGCGATACACGGTCGGCAGTCTGCGAATTGCCTTGGCTGCAGCGCCTTGCTCCGGCTCGCCGTAATTCAGGGCGAAAGCTTCGCGAAGTCGATCGGGCATCCACGCTGCCGTGAGAGCCCGATACCAGCTCGGCACCGGAATCCACGATCCTCGGCCATGGAGGACGCGATGCGCCATCTGCCGCGAAAGGGAATTGACGGCGAGCGTGTTGGAGGCCCACATCTCCCGGTTGTAATTCTCAAAAGCGTTCCAGTCGGCCGGTAACGCAGCGGGAGGGATTCCAAAGAGCATCGCCAGGGTTTTGCTCTCGTCGTAATATGTTTCTTTTTCCGCGGAAGAGAGCGGCGGCAAGACGCATTCGTAAGCGATCATCGCACTTTCTACCAGCGTGGCGAAAACCCAGCGCAACGCATCCACTTCATTTGCCTGATAGTGCGAACCGACCGGAAACGCTCCGACAGACGCCGGCACCTTGCCCTGGATGCGAGTGTGCAATTGATACAGAGACCGCGACGCGGCGAGCGCCTGTTGCACGGTGCCGAAGATGGCAGTGAAGACTACTTTGAACGTGTTGTGAAAGCGCGCCAGCGGGTCCGACCGCAGATTGGAATGGTGATCGAGCGCCGCGGCGACCCACGGGTGTGCCAACTGCAGCAGGGAAGCGCGGCCTGCGCCCAGGAATAATGCCGATTCGCGATTGATCTTCCAACTGATGGAGCAGGGACCGAAGATGCCGTTGTTGGGCTGTGAAACTCCGGCGGCAACGTTGCTCCAGAGCTGTTCAATGTCGGCTCGCGAAACCGGCGTGTAGGTTCGTTCCATATCGAGATTAGATTCCAAAGCGGTGGGTCTGTCGCGGTGAAGAGCGAAAAATCGCGCATCCGTTTGGTTGCAGTTCATCTGAATCCGCAATACTGCGAATTATTCAGGGAACCGCCGCACTTGGCTTATCGTAACTTTCAATAGGATGGAACGACTCTACAGTTGGTCATGGGTGGAAGCGCAGGTGGCGCGGACCATCGAAGTGTGGAACGTGGGCGCCGGTCGATCGGCGCTCGGCGGTGTGCAGTACAGCGCCCAAGAGCAGCAGCTGAGAGAAAGGGCCTACGACGAAGCGCTACGAGCCGTCGAGCGGGAGCTCAAGCGAACGCCTCGAAGCAAGACGGAGCGCCTGCAAACACAGGCTCGAATCACTGCAGCATTCGCGCGATTTTCCGCGACGGCACTCGGGCTGGAGCGAGATGCAATCGACCTGCTGACCAACGATTTTTTACCGGTAGGCACAAAGCTAGCTAGGTGGGCCAGACGGTTCGATCCCAGCCTGAGCATGCCGGACATTGTGCAAGCCTGCCGCAATGCATGGACTGCCTGCGGGTTGCAGCCGCTGCACGGGGAAACGGTCAGCCTCACTCCGTCGATTCTGGGTTACAGCCTGCTATATCCGTATAGCGATAATTATTTGGACCAAGTGGATATTTCCCGCGAGGCCAAGTTGCGATTCAGTGAACGCTTTCGAGATCGGCTGAGAGGCGGAAGGACTTTTGCCGGGAATGATCGCGAAGCTGCGATCTGGACGCTGGTCGGGTTGATTGAACAGCAATATCCGCGCGTGGATTATCCAGAAGTGTTCGACTGCCTGCTGGCGATACATCGCGCGCAGGAGCACAGCATCGCGCAACTGGGAAGCTCAGATCAATTTGACGACGCGCAATTACTGGCGATGAGCTGCGCCAAGGGTGGCACCTCTGTGATGGCGGATGCATGTCTATCGCACGGATGGTTGAGTCCGCAGGAAAGCCGATTTTCCTTTGAGTGGGGTGTGCTGCTGCAGTTGGGAGATGATTTGCAGGACGTACGCCAAGATCTTGCCCGTGGCTCGGTCACGCTGTTCTCCCGCGCGGCGGCCGCGGGAATGCCGCTCGATGCCCTGGTGATGCAGTTAATCCGCTTCAGCGAGCGAGTGGGCGCACAGATGGACAATTTGCCGAACGGTAACGAGATGCTCCGGGAACTGCTGCGCATGAGTTGGCGATCACTGATCATTGGAGCGATTGCGGAGTCACACGAATTTTTTACTCCGGAATTTCTCGAGGAGGCGCAGCGTTGTTCGCCGTTTCGCTATGGTTTTTTGCGCGCCCGCAATAAAAAACTCTCGAGTCGCCAGGGACTCTATACGACCTTGTTCGATGCTTTCCTGGAAGCGCCGGACGATGGCGAAGACGATCTGCCAGTGCCCGTATATCGACGCGTTCCATGGCTGGAGCCGGAAGGTATCCTCGCGCAGGGATAGGAAACGGTAGTCGCGCTCGTGCCCGAACCTGGCGTTCGAAGCTGGGAAATCAAATTTCTTCGATGCGTCGCGTCCAGTGTCCGCTCGCGATTTCAACCAGCGGCCCTTCGAGCGCCGCGACTGGGTTTCCCGTTGCAGCGAGGGGTGCTTCGCGATTGCTCACCATGGTTGGCACGGCAGCCAGCAGGCTGCGGGTGTAAGGGTGTTGCGGGTTGGAGAACAACTGCGCACAATTTGCGATTTCTACTATCTTCCCCTTACGCATTACGGCGACGCGCTGCGCAATCTGAGCGACCACCGACAGATCATGCGAGATAAAGAGCAGGGCTGCGTTGGCCCGCTCTTTCAATTCCCTCAGTAGTTCGAGAATTTGAGCCTGGACGGTGACATCAAGCGCGGTGGTGGGCTCGTCGGCAATCAGCAGACTGGGGCGATTCACCAGCGCCATCGCGATCAAAATGCGTTGCCTCTGGCCGCCAGAAAATTGATGCGGATAATCGTCAAATCGCAGGTGAGGTTCCGGGATCGATACGGATTCGAGAGCCTCGATCGCGCGCTGGCGCACCGCGAATCTTGAAAGCTCGCGTTGATGGACGCGAATGGCTTCGGCGATTTGTTTGCCAATCGACATGACAGGATTCAACGCCGTCATTGGCTCCTGAAACACCATGGCGGCGTCCCGTCCGCGACGGGAGGCCATCTCTTGCTCTACCAGCTGCAGCCAATTTTCGTCTCGAAACCAGATGCTGCCTGCGACCTGAGCGCGAGGATCGAGCAGGCACAGAATCGCCAGCGCGGTGACAGATTTTCCCGAACCAGATTCGCCGACAAGCGCCAGCGACTCGCCCGGTTCGATGGTGAAACTCAGGTCATCGACAGCCGTGTGTCGCCCCGCATCGGAGGAAAACGTGATGGACAGATGGTCAACGCGGAGAAGAGACTGCACGGGCTTATCTTAGAGCATTGCGGGAAGTGAGGGCGCGATCGACAGCGGTGACGCGGTGCGCGACAGGTCTACCAAGGCCGAGATTTATAATCGCTAACACTGCGTCAGGTACTTTATGCCGTATTCCCTTCGCAAAGCCGACACCGCCGATATTCCTGCCATCGAAAAGCTGATCGATGCCTCTGTGCGCGGGTTGCAGGCGCAGGATTACACACCGGAACAAATCGACGCAGCGTTGCGAACCGTGTTTACGGTGGACACCCAACTGATCGAAGATGGGACGTATTTCGTCGTTGAGCAGGATAGCGAGATGATCGGATGTGGCGGTTGGAGCCAGCGCAAGACGCTGTGTGGCGGCGACCATCATGCTGTCCGGGACAATGTTTTGATGGATCCTTCGCAGGACGCCGCAAAGATTCGCGCGATCTTCGTTGCTCCGCGGTGGGCACGTCACGGCATTGGGAGCATTCTGCTAAAGGCGGCGGAAGACGCAGCTATGGCCGCGGGATTTCACCGGCTAGAGATGGGCGCAACGCTGACCGGCGTTCCCGTATATTTGCGGCGCGGATATCGCGAAGTTGAAGCCATGACGGTACCGCTGGAAAAATGTGTGACCTTACCAGTGGTTCGCATGGAGAAGTCTTGCTGATCGATTTTCGGTCCTCGCGACGATTGGGATGCGACTCGTGCAGCCCAGAGAATCAGCGGTCGGCCGCAGGATTGCCCGCAGACAGTCTGGCCAAGTTTTTTGCCGTACACTGACCTTTCCTCGCCATGGCCGATGGTTTCGCCCAATCCGTTAAGCAGCAGGCCGATATCGTTCGCATCATCGGCGAGTATGTGCGCCTCACCAAGGGTGGCGCGCAAAGCTTCAAGGGGCTATGCCCATTCCATAAAGAGAAGTCGCCGTCGTTCAACGTCCAGGCAGCGCAGCAGTTTTACCATTGTTTCGGCTGTGGGCAATCTGGCGATGTGTTCACGTTTGTGCAGAAGATTGAGAACATCAGTTTTCCGGAGGCGGTACGAACCGTAGCGCAGAAATGCGGAATCCCGCTGCCGAAGCGAGAATTTTCCTCGCCGGAAGAGGCGCAGGCTTCCAAGTTGCGATCGAAGCTGATGGAAATTCACGATCAATCGTGCCGATATTTTGAGGAGCAACTCGAGAGCCCGGAAGCGGCGCGCGCGCGCGAGTATCTTACGGGTCGCGGCTTGACGGCAGAAGCGATCACGGCTTTCCGCATCGGCTATGCGCCGGATTCCTACACGGCGATGCGTGACCGTTTTCAGCCCACATTCGATGCGGAAGTTTTGCGAGGAAGCGGGCTTTTTTCTTCCAAGGAGCAGGCAGAGGGCGGCAGCGGTTCGATGTACGCGCGCTTTCGCAAGCGGATTACATTTCCCATTCGCAACGAAGCCGGTCGAGTGATCGCCTTTACCGCGCGGGCGCTCGACAACGACGAGAAGGCCGGACCGAAGTACTTGAACTCGCCAGAGACGCCGCTGTACACCAAGGGCCACGTGCTCTTCAACATCGACAAGGCAAAGCAGGCGATCCGGCAATTTGAATTTGCATTGTTGGTAGAAGGGCAGATGGACTGCATTTCCGTGTACATGGCGGGGATCACGAATGTGCTGGCGACGAGCGGCACAGCTTTCACCGAGGCCCAGGTCAGGCTGCTTGGCCGGCATACCCGGCAGGTGGTGGTGAACTTCGATCCGGACACGGCAGGCGCGAACGCGGCGGAAAAATCCATCGCGTTGCTGATTGAAGAGGGGTTCAGCGTGAAGGTAGTGACGCTGGAGGGTGGTTTGGATCCGGACCGCTACGTGCGCGAGCGAGGAACGCAGGCCTACATTGCGGCTCTGCGCGGGGCGCGTCGACACAGCGATTACTTGATTGAGCGGGCACGCACGCTGTTTCCCCCGGTCACGCCGGACGCGAAAGTGAAGGCGCTGAATTTTTTGCTGCCGCATATGCAACATATTCCAAGCCGCATCGCGCGCGATGAATTTGCGGCTGATGCGGCGCAAAAGCTGGCGATCGATTCGGCATTGCTGCGGCAGGAGTTGAAGCAGGCAGCCTTCGCGCGGCGCACCGATGTCCGATCGAACTTGTCGACCACTGCGGGATGGAGTGAGGCGGAAAAACTGCTGCTTCGAGCGTTGACATTGCCCGCCGGTCAACCAGCGCGGGAACGGGCGAGGCAACTCATATCGGAGGAGCCTTCTCTCTGTGAAGGACTCTCGGCCTCGGCGCTCTTGTCTGCATTTATGAAGGCGGAGACGATTTCGAATCCCTTCGACCTGGCGCCCGATGAGGCAAGCCGACATCTGCTGGCGGCTGCGTTAATGAATGGGAATCAGGAGATTCAACCGGAGCAAGTGGAGGACGCGTTTCACTCTCTACGCCATAGCCGGTTGGAACAGCGGCAGCGGGAACTAAGGCGTGCCCTGGCGGAGGCGGAGCTTCGCAACGATACCGTCGCAGTCCGAGAGTTGATGGCGGAGAAAATCGCGCTCGATCGACGATTGCGAGAAGGTTGATCTTCTCCTCGAGATAAACCTTGCACTAGTTGGGTGTTTGCGCAAATGATTCCGCCATATTTCATCGTTTGACCGTGCCTCCGGCGGATGCATAGACTGAAGTTGGTTCTCCACGGAAAGCATTTTACCAAGTGGCCATGCTGTCAAAACGCGCAGTCAGTTTTAGGATTCGGAGTTTTCTGGGCGCTCTCAGCCTTTCGCTGGTGTTGTCGGCGGTCTCAGGCACAATGTGGGGCCAAGCCTCCTCTTCACAAGATTCGTCGACTCCTTCGTCTCCTTCGCAGGATTTGTCCTCGCCGGCTCCGTCCAAGCAATCCGGAGTTTCATCGTCGAGCCGCACAGAGTCTGGTGAAACGGTCCCGCTTCCGGAAGCGGACGTCTCGCAGCGGCCGAATGTGGCCGCAATCGCGGCAGTGCCAGCCGCCATTGATCCCACCGGGCCGGCCATTTCTTTAGAAATTTCAGAGGCGATGTTTGATGTGATGGCAGCCCTGAATACCTGCGGCTATAACGAGGGGCTATCGATTTCCGATCCGCTGCGCCAGAAAGTGCGCGACGACATCAACCAGTCCTTGGAACAATCAGCAGCCGCCCGCGACAGTCGTGACCGGCTGTGCAGTTTCATTCACAGCCATACCATGAACGGCGCCTCCATCAACTTGGCCGCCTACATTTCCCTGGCTCTGTATCTGACGCCGCCGCCGTCGCTGACGACCAACGTTGGCGCCTCCGATCTTCCTCCCGACGCGGCGACTCTGGTGGGGCTGGCTGCGCCGCTGCGGAACTTCTCTCAGGCTGTGGGTCTGCACGTGATCTGGGCGTTGAACCATCCTGACTACGAGGCTCTGGCTAATAAGGTTCGCACAGCGATGAATCAAATGCTGATTCAGACGGATTTGTACCTGAAACAACCGCCAGTGACCAACGGCTCCCGACGTTTTCTGGTGATCATGGATCCGCTGATCGCACCGGGCGAGGAGAATGCTCGGGTGTATGGCGGCGATTACATTGTGGTGGTCTCGCCAACGAACGGCAAGATCGATATGAAACCGGTGAAACATACCTATCTTCGCTTCATTCTGGAGCCGCTGATTTATGCCCGGTCCGACTCAATCAACCAGTTGCGGTCAATTCTGGCGCTGGTGCAGCCGTCCCCGCTGCCCTACATCTATAAGAGCGACGTTCTCATTCTGGTAACTGAGTGCATGATTCGCGCCATCGAAGCGCGCTCGATGGATACCGGTGTCCCCGTCTACAAAATCCCCGCACACGTCGATCGCAACCAGCTGGCGGCCGTCGACAAGCAGGAGAACGAATATGAACACGCGGTGGCGCAGGTCCGCGATGACACCGTCCACAACGACATGATTCAAGGATTTATTCTGACGAAATATTTTTACGATCAGTTGAGTGGCTTCGATGAAAGCCCAAGATCGCTCCCGGAGATGGTCGGAATCATGATCTACGGCATGAATGTGGACATTGAGAGGCATCGTGTGCAGGACATCGTATTTGCCTCCCATACCGATCAGAACGTGGAAACCCCAGTGGCTCCGCAGTCCGCCGACCTGGATAACGCCGAAAATAAGTTGATCGCCGGGGATAGCGCCGGAGCAATCGCGCTGGCGCAACGAGCTCTCGACCAGCACACGACCGATCCCGGCCGGGCCTACTTCATCCTGGCGCGGGCCAACATCATGAGTGGGAAGATGGATGCCGCGGTGCAGGACTTCAACCAGGCGGTCAAAGTCGCCCACGATCTACGGACGATTGCATGGTCCCACATCTACCTGGGACGTCTTGACGATTTGCAGGGAGACCGGACTGCGGCCGTCTCCGAATACCAGGCGGCGATGCAGTCACGGGACGGAAGGCCCGACACCAGCCGGGCGGCTGAAGCCGGACTGAAGGCACCCTTCGCACCTCCCCAGGCGGCACAGCATGGGTCGGAGGGACAAGATGACTCCGGAGGCGATGTCCCGGACACTTCGCACTAGGGCAAAGTGTCCATCAGTCCTGTTGACGCAGTCACTCTTACGTGGCTCAACCAGGCTAACGTTCCTTGGGAGAGGGATGAACAGAACGCGAAATTCTCCGTAAAGATCCAGCGCCTGCACAAGAACGCACTACACTGATCTCTATATCCACCTGAGGAGACGAAACGGCCTTGTCCAACCACCGATCCGCCTCTCCGGCCAAGCAATCTGGAGCGTCTAAGGACGCCGGCAACCCGGCCGTACTTTCTGCAGGTCGCGCCATGCTGTTGGAGCGGCTGCAACAGTTATTGGGATATAAGTTTCGCTATCCTGCTTTGTTGGATCTCGCTTTGACACATAGTTCGGTTGCCTATGAAGAGCAGGCGCAGCAGGACTCGAGGGAGGACAACGAACAATTGGAATTCCTTGGCGATGCGGTACTCGGCCTGGTGGTATCAGAACACTTGTTCCGCATGTATCCAGAATTCAGCGAGGGAGCGTGGACACGCTTGCGGTCCCAGTTTGTCAGCCGTCCACATTTGGCAAGCGCGGCGCTGGCGATCGGCCTGGGAGAATTCCTGCGGCTCGGCAAAGGAGAAGAAAAGAGTGGAGGCCAAAAAAAGCCTGCGATTCTGGCCAATGCTGTTGAATCAGTGATCGCGGCCGTCTACCTGGACGGCGGGATGGAGTCGGCAGTGCGGCTGGTGCGCACCTGGTTGCTGGATGAAACATTGGAAGCGGTTGTGGAGGCCGCGCGCGCTGGAGAAGTAGGCGATTATAAGTCCATGCTGCAGGAATATTCACAGGCGCATGGATTAGGTCAACCGCGTTATCAACTGACATCGGAAACCGGACCGGATCACAGAAAGAGTTTTGTGGTGGAAGTAAAATTCCTGAATTCGGCTGCAGTTGAAACAACGCTAGCCTCAGCCATCGGAACCCGCAAAAAACATGCGGAACAGGAAGCGGCACGGTTAGCGTTACAACATCTGAGGTCGCGCCAGGCCACCGAGCCCGCGGCGATGGCGGAAGATTTGGCAGGGGAGAAAGAGGTCCGCGACAAACCCGTAGCAGGGAAGAGGAAATGACAGGTGATACCGATCCATCCCTGAGTACCGTTTCGGCGACAGTTTCTTGTGCTGAGCCGCCGCGTCTTCCCGCTTCCGCTACGGTGCGAATTCAGCATCACCATGAAGTGCTCATCCTCATCCAGACCACGCTGACGTTTCTGGTGAGTGCGCTATTTGTGCTGACATTCATTGCGCAGCCCTATCGGATTCCATCGGGGTCGATGGAAGAAACGCTGCTCATCGGCGATTTTCTTCTGGTGAACAAGGTCGTTTTTGCGAATCCGGGTCCTTGGAAGCCGCTGCTCGCCTACGAACCGGTCAAGCACGACGACATCATCGTTTTCCACTACCCAATCGACGCTTCGATGTACCTGGTCAAGCGCGTGATTGGAGCGCCGGGAGATGAACTTCACCTTCATCATGGCCTGGTCTATCTCGATGGGCGGCTGCAGCGCGAGCCGTTTGCGCTCTACATACCCAGCTATGCAAACCAGTTTCGCGACGAATTTCCTACGCCGACATATACGGACCCCGGCGTGAGCAGTCGTTGGTGGATGGAGATGCAGCGGAATGTCCACCAGGGGCAGCTGGAGATTCCGGCAGGACAATATTTTGTCCTGGGCGATAATAGAAATGACAGCCTGGACAGTCGCTACTGGGGACTGGTTCCTCGCCAGAACATCGTTGGCGAACCGTTTCTGGTGTACATCTCAGTTGTCACCGCCAACCGATCAGAAATCACGGGTCTTACCAGTGATAGACTGGCCCACGAACGCGGATGGTGGAGCGGTGTGGCTGGGGCAATTCGCTGGAGCCGCATTTTTCATGTAATTCGTTAGCCATTCGAAATCGGAGAACCCTTTGGCCGTTCAGCAACTCGCGCAAGACACATCCACCCCACAGCAATCAGAAACTCCGTTCGAGTTTTTCGCCTCCATCTGCACCGTCCTGGTGGTGGGCCTGTTTATCATTACGTTCGTTTTTCAGAATTTCGAGATCCCATCTTCTTCGATGGAAAAGACGTTGTTGATTGGCGACCACGTTCTGGTCGACAGAATCACATTTGCACCGCCGACCCGCTGGGCGCCATTTATCTATTACCGCGACATTCGCCGCGGGGACATTATCGTGTTCTACAAACCGGGCGAACCTAAGCTATTTCTGGTGAAGCGAGTGGTGGGGATTCCGGGCGATCATCTGCATTTGGAGCACGGAATTGTGTACTTGAACGGCAAACCACAAAACATGCCGTTCGCCACGTTGCCTTCGGACGACGGAAATCCCAACGATGCCTATTATCCCTATCGAGATGATTTTCCCGCGGTACCGCCGCCGCCAGACTCTGATGTGACAGCGACCTGGTCAGTTGATTTGCCGAGCCATATTCAGAACGGCGACCTGGTTGTACCCCCGGGGGACTATTTTGCGATGGGTGACAATCGCCTGGTATCACTCGACAGTCGCTACTGGGGATTTGTGCCGCGACAAAATATTCTCGGTCGCCCGTTGTTCGTGTATTGGTCGTTTATTACGTCTGAAGACGAGGCGAATAAGACGTCGATGGCGGATCGTGTGGGCTTTATGGGACACGTCGTGCTTCACTTCTTCGACCAAACACGGTGGCGGCGAACCTTCCATCGCATTCAATGATTGCGCAGACGCCTTCATGAAAACTCCAGGCACGCCAGCGGGGAACATTAGCCGTCCAAAGATATTTTTCCTTGCGGCATTTGCGTTGCTGGTGCTCACGATCGTGGTGCCTCCGTTCGTCAACATCAATCGATTTCGGCACACGATTGTGCAGTCGATCAGTGCCGGACTGGATCGGCCTGTTTACGCAAATTCCGTTGAGCTGACGTTGTTTCCTCGGCCAGCATTCGTCCTGCATCATCTGACGGTGGCGGAGTGGCCGGAATATGGCGCCGAACCAGTGATTACTGCAGAAACGGTGACCGCTAGCCTGCGAGCGAGCACACTTTGGCATCGCCGGGTTGAAATCGCCAGCCTGCACTTCGATGCGCCTAGTTTGAATCTTGCTCGCGACAGCAACGGTCAATGGAACTTTGAATCCCTGCTCAGCAACTCGCCGGTTTTACGCTTGTCGGGGAATTCCACCTCCGGTGCATCGTCCTCCACTAGGCCGCCCCCGTTTCCCTATGTGGAGGCGACGGATGCTCGTATCAACTTCAAGCGCGGTGCGGAGAAACTTCCATTTTCATTGGAAGGGGCGCAACTTGCATTCTGGAAAGAGTCGGGGAATGAGTGGCACGTTCGCATCAAGGCTCGTCCAGTGCGTACAGATCTTCCACCCGGAGACGCTGGACAAATCCTCGGCGAAGCTTCACTCAAGACGACCAGCGTGCTGATGGACTCGCCGATCAAGGGCAGTCTGGAATGGCGGCGCGGCCAGTTGGGAGAAATCAGCCGATTGCTGCAAGGCGAGGACAGCGGCTGGCGAGGCGCAGTCGACTGGACCGCGAATGTGCAGGGTACGCTGGCCAAGCCTCTGCTTTCGTCGGATGTGCAGGTTGAGGAGTTTCGTCGCGCCGAGTTCATTCCGCCGTCGGAGATTGACTTATCGGCGCACTGCACGGGCGAATATGCGCACGCGGATCGACGCATGGATCAACTCAATTGCGTTGCTCCGCTGGGTGGCGGCCATTTGTTGGTGAAATCGGCGACGTCTGATTCGAATACCCCAGCAAATTCAGGCGACTCTGTTGTTTCCGAGGATGTAACGTCGGACGGAACTGGGTTCTTGACGGTGGCGCTGCAACAAGTTTCCGCGGGATTTTTTCTTGATCTTCTACGCCACGTGCATCCGGGCATCGCCGCTGACACAACTGCATCTGGCGAAGTGAATGGAAACGCGAAATGTGAATGGCGCGGATTTGATACGTTGCGTTCGTGCTCGGGAGAGCTGCGTACCACTCCGTTGACGCTGCACTTGTCCCATGTCGAACATGCGGTGCATCTCTCCCCTCTGCTGATTTCCACTGCCGATGCTGCGGTTGGTTCGGTCAAAGCTCCAGCACGGAAAGGTTTGGCACCGACCGTTCGCCGAAACAGTCCGACCGCCGTCAAGCAGCAAGCGCCCGGAACCTGGGATTTGGCAACGGTACATGTTTCGCTGGGAGCGGTAACTTCGATGACTTTGGCTGGCACGCTGGCCTCTTCGGGCCTTACGCTTCACATTGACGGCCCTGCGGATCTGAGGGATTTGAGCCAGGTAGCGCGCGCGATGAATTCGCCGGTCCTCTCCGGCGGAATCCATTCCATCCGCGGTATGGCGCAAATGGCACTGACGCTGAAATCCAATTGGTTGCCGCAATCCTATCCGGCTGCCCTGGTGGCAGCTGTTCCCAGCAACCCATCGAATTCGTCTGCGCCGCCAGCTTCGTGGTTTGTTCCGTCCCAGTGGGCCGGTACCGTGCAGATTCACAACGCGACCTTGCAACTCAGCTCGTTCCCGGGCACGATCCAAATAGCAACCGGTCAGGTGAATCTGACTGACACCGCTGTGGAATGGAATGGGTTGACGGGAACGTATGCGCACGTTCCTTTCGATGGAAGCGTTCGCTGGGAGATATCTTGTCCGACTGTGCGGCCACCTTGCTCCCGCATATTTACATTGCATACAGCGAATTTGAATGTCGATCGGCTGCAAAGCGTTTTGCGCCGCACCATCGCCGGCTCCGAACTTCTGGAGCAGCTGAACCCATGGGCGGCGGGTGCACCGGAGCTGCCGGAGATCACCGGGACCTTCAGAGCGGATGCTCTTTCGACAGGGAAGATGTCGCTGAAAAATGCTTTCCTGCAACTTCAACTTCGGGGGCATCGAGCCGACCTTGTTGCGATCTCAGGCAACATATTCGGCGGGACATTATCAGCGCTTCCCGATGACGCGAGTGAGGGTGAGTCGAATTCCGATGCTACTTTCGGGGCAGCGCCGTCTAGCGCAGCCGGTGCGCCGGTCACATTGCAATCAGGCGCAGGTTCGGCGCAATGGGGCGACGGTCCGCCTACCTATACTCTGCGGGTAGGACTCGGAAATATTCAGCCGGACCTGGTAGCAGCCCTATGGCATGAGAAGTGGGGTCGCGGCACGGCGAATGTCGAGATCCGCCTGAAGACGCAGGGGTGGTCGACCCCCGATCTTGCGCGGAATGCATCCGGCAATTTTGCCATTGATTGGCGTGGCGGCACGCTGGCTGCTTCACTGCCTCCACCGGCTTCTTCCACGGCGACCGAGGATACGGCAGACGTAGTCAACGTTATGCCAGGTGTCACGCGATTTCAGAGGCTGCGTGCGGTGGGTCATTTCCGTGACGAGAAGCTCACGCTGGAATTCGGTCAAATGGCGCTCGCAGGGGCGACAACAGGGCGCAAGCAAGCCAACATTCCTGGAATTCAGTCGTTGTCGGGAACCGTGACATTTTCGCGCATGCTCGATCTGCGGATGCAACCTTCTGGCATATCGATTACGGGTCCGCTTGATCTGCCGTTGATGAAGGCGAGAGCCTCCAAACTACTGGGGAGCGCCGGTGTAGCGAACTCCGAAAATCCCTGAGTCGCTCAATCTGGCGGACTATTCCGGTTCGACGCCAGAAGTTTTTTGGCGGGCACGATTGCGACGTCGACGAAATATCTCGTACAGAAGATACGCCGTCACAAGGGCAGCAAATACGCTTAGCAGCGCCATCGAATGCAGTCCCATCCACGTCATGATTTCAGGGCCAAAGTAGACGACCAGGATGGCCAGCACCAGGTAGTGGACCGCCCGTCCTGCGAAAACGGCGACCATGTATGGGACGACGCGCATCTCGAAGACGCCAGCACCGAAGGCGAATAGTTTGAATGGAAATGGCGGGGGCATAGCCGCCGGCACCAGCACGGCCAGCCAATGATGGCGGTCAAAGCGCGCCCGCATCTGGTCATACTTTGCTTGTGAGGTTCGCTTCAGCAACACATACTCGCCACCGGTGCGGCCAATGTAGAAGGGCACCAGCGCTCCGATGGCAGAACCGAGCGCGCCCATCATGGCGTAAATCCAGAAATAGCCTCGATTGCTCCACACATAGCCGGCAATGATCAAGTCCATGGGGATGGCGATCGAACTGGAATCGATGATTGCAAGCACACCCACGCCCAGGAAACCCAGAGGCTTGAGGAACAGCAACAGCGCTATTTTCCAGTGGAGTAAATGCGACCAGAGTTTGCGTATCATCGGCTATTCAAGAGGTGGCTTCAAAGGGGCGTCTATTCATCCTACAGGGCTTTGCACCGACATCCGAAACGCAGATTCCGCGCAACCCCTATTTGTTTTCGGATGCTGGGTCGGACTCTGAGTGGTCTGTGTTCCCCGACAAAAGCACCAGAGCGTGCTGAATAAGTGGCAACACCGCCTCGAGCGATGTCATTGCCGCGCGCGGACTGCCTGGAACATTCACAATCAACGTGGCGCCAAGGGTTCCCGAAACTGCGCGGCTCATCGGGGCAAGTGGAGTCTCTTTCAGTCCCTCGCGGCGCATATGCTCGCCAAATCCGTCCAAGATGCGATCGCAAACCTGCCGAGTCGCCTCCGGTGTTACGTCGCGGAGTGCGATGCCGGTGCCACCGGTCGTAACCACTAGCGGGGCGCGGGCCGCTTGCTTGCGAATTTCGGCGGCTATCCGGTCTACTTCGTCAGGAACGACGACATTCTCATCGACATTGAATCCGGCCTGCCGCAGACGGAGTACAACACCGGGGCCCGACTGATCGACCCGAAGCCCTTGAAAACATGAGTCGCTAACGGTAATGACGATAGCCTTCACAGATGCGATTTTACCTGCAGAATGGATGGTTTGGTGGCGGGATAACCGCTGAACATGGTTCGAAAGATAGCCTCTGGACGGGCTGCGAAAACGTCAAAGAATGAGACAATGAAGGCAGGACGCAATGTCGATACTGGCACGTGGTACGGAAACTACAGTAGGATCAGTGTCGTCTAATTTTGATGGCCGCAATCGAAACACCCCCGAGTCCGCCAGAGAAGCCAATCGAACCCAAGTTCGATCGTTTGCGGACGCGTTACGAATCTCACTCACCTCACGAGCTGCTCGATGTTATCGACTCGCTTGAGGGGGAGCGGCTTTCTGCCCGCGTGCGGGAAGCCATTTGGGTTTCGCTCATCTTCCACCTTTTTGTTTTCTGGTGGATTTTCTACGGTCCTAAGCTGAAAATGTTTCGACCCGCCACGGTAGTGAACACTATGCCGGAGGTCCCGCAAAAAGCACCAGAAAATGTGTATCTGGACATGCCTCCAGACCTGGTGAAGAAGCCGCCGAAGCCCACCAACATTATTTCCGATCAGAATCACACCGCGCAGACCAAGAATCCGACGCCCGATCAGAAAACAATTGAGCAATTGCAGGCCATGCGACGTGCTGGTCGCCCTTCGCCGCCGCCACAGCCACAGCAAAAAGCGCAACAACCGGAGCAGCCAGCCGCTCGCCCCCAGCAGCCTTCGCCGCAGAGAGAGCAAGCCCGCGCTGTGCCGCCATCCAACCCGGCTCCGCCTCCGCTACCGTCCGCGCCAAATGCGAATCCCCAGGAGCAAGCACAGAGGCAACCCGCGCAGCGTCAGTCGAAAGCGCAACCGAACCAGGCCACCAGTCAGCCGAATATGTCAGTGGGTGACATGATTCGCCAGGCCGAACGCAATGCCGCGCGCTCCAATGGTGAAGCTGGGGATAATGGCGAAAATGCTCCGATCGCGCATCCCGGAGTTGCCTCCGGCGTAGAAGTTCTCAGCGATACGATGGGGGTGGATTTCGGGCCATATCTTCATCAGGTTGTGCAGATGACGCAGTCCAGTTGGGACTTATTGATTCCCGAAGCTGCGCGTCCACCGCTTTTGAAGCAAGGCACAGTCGCGATTCAATTTATCATCCTGCCGGATGGCAGCATTAAGCAGATGCAGCTGGTTCGGCCGTCCGGGGATGTATCTCTCGATCGCGCCGCGTGGGGCGGTATCACAGGAGCCGGCCCGTTCCCACCGTTGCCCAAGCAGTTCAAGGGACCGTACCTGGCGCTGCGTTTTTACTTCCTCTATAACGAACAAACCGGGCAGTACACCCGGCAATGATCGCTCCCGAAGAAGCCGTGCTGCGTCGCCGTCAGGCGATAGGCCTGGTATGGCTCGCTCTGGTGATTCTCTTGTATTGCGCGATACGCGCTGGCTGGCATGCCATCTTCCTGACCCGCTGGTGGAACTTCTGGTAGCGATTGATTCATTTCTGCTGGAAGTTACAAAAGTGTGCGAAGCTCGCCCGAAAGAGTCTGCACGGAACGATGGACGGCGCCAATCAGCAATCTGAGTTAAAACGTCCGGACTACCCCCTTGTGGTGTTGCATGGAGCGACTGCAAGTGGCAAGACCTCGCTTGCTGTCCAACTCGCGCGGCGATTTTCTGGCGAAGTCGTTAGCTGCGATTCGGTGGCTGTCTATCGCGAACTAGAGATCGGCACCGCAAAGCCCTCGAGAGAACAACGCGCCCTGGTTCCACATCACATGCTCGACGTGGTCTGGCCGAACCAGCCCTACACGGCCGGGGATTATGCTCGCGATGCGCGCGCCAGTCTTGCTGACATTGAGTCTCGTGGCAAGCTACCCATAGTTGCCGGCGGAACTGGCCTTTATCTAAGGGCTCTGATCGACGGATTGTTTCCAGGGCCCGCACGATTTGAGTCGCTGCGTGTGCGATTGCGCGAAATGGAGCAGGAGCGCGGCAGCAGTTACCTGGCGCGAATTTTGCAGCGGCTCGATCCCGTCTCGGCGTCGCGCATTCATCCCAATGATGCGCCTAAGCTGGTGCGCGCAATTGAAGTCACCCTGGCATCACAGCAAAAAATGTCGACACTATGGGAAGCCGGGCGCGATCCGTTGCAGGGATTTCGGATTCTGAGACTGGGGCTTGACCCGCCAAGGCCTGCGCTGTATGCGCGTATCAATCAGCGGGCAGCGGCGATGTTTTCGGATGGATTGGTCGAAGAAACTGAGCACCTGCTGGCTCGTTATGGAGAGGATTGCCGGCCGTTACTATCCCTGGGATACAAGCAGGCGGGGATGCTGCTGCGCGGAGACCTTTCCATGCAGGACGCGATCGCGTCCACGCAACAGGGCCACCGCAACTATGCCAAGCGGCAGATGACATGGTTTCGCCGCGAGCCCGATGTGCATTGGCTGGATGGATTCGGCGACGATCCTGACGTCGCGAGTCTGGCCGGAACCCAGGTGGAGCAACATTTGAGCCAGGTCGGGGAACCGCGCCGCGGTCTGAAATCTTCACTCTCCGCAGAATGAAAAAGGCCGCTCGAAAGAGCGGCCTTTTGATTGTGGTTGAGTCGGGAAAGTTAGGCTTCGCGCACGCCGTCGAGAAAGGCGCGCAGTTTACGTGAACGCGACGGATGACGCAGCTTACGCAGAGCCTTGGCTTCAATCTGGCGAATGCGCTCGCGAGTCACCTGGAAGCTCTGTCCCACTTCTTCCAGCGTGTGTTCAGAACCATCTTCCAGACCGAACCGCATCTTGATGACGCGCTCTTCCCGCGGCGTCAGCGTACGCAGCACTTGCGCTGTATAGTCCTTCAGGTTGACGCTGATGACGGCATCGGAAGGAGAAACGGCCTGGTGATCTTCAATGAAATCTCCCAAGTGCGAATCTTCTTCTTCACCAATTGGCGTTTCCAGCGAGATCGGTTCCTGCGCGATTTTCAATACCTTGCGAACCTTAGCGACAGGAATATCCATGCGCTTGGCAATCTCTTCCGAGGTTGGTTCGCGCCCGAGTTCCTGCACCAGCTGACGCGACGTACGGATCAGCTTGTTGATGGTTTCAATCATATGCACCGGGATGCGGATGGTACGTGCCTGGTCCGCAATGGCGCGTGTGATCGCCTGGCGAATCCACCAGGTTGCGTAGGTCGAAAATTTATATCCGCGGCGGTACTCGAACTTGTCGACGGCCTTCATCAGGCCGATGTTGCCTTCCTGAATCAGGTCGAGGAACTGCAGTCCGCGGTTGGTATATTTCTTGGCAATCGACACTACCAGTCGCAGGTTAGCTTCAATCAGTTCGCGCTTGGCCTGCTCGGCATCCATGTCGCCCTGGATCATTTCGCGCTGGGTGCGTTTCAGTTCCGCGACCGATACCCCGGCGTCGACTTCCAGTTTTTCAAGATCGCCCTTGCAGTTGCGCTGCTGACGGCGATACTCTTTGCGCATTTCCTCGCTTTTCGACTGTTCGTGCTTCTGTTCCAGGGTGCGAATCTGGCGATCGAGCGCACGCATCGCGTCGACTGTCTTGTTGACCTTATCGAGGAGGCGCTTGCGCTCCGCGTTGGTGTATTTCAGTTCGCGAATGACGCGGGAAACCCGCACCAACTCGCGTCCAATCGCCCAGCGGGTGCGGCGATGTTCTTTTGCTTTGCCCTTGTCCTTGGCGGAGATGCCTTCCAGCTTTTCGCGCAACTGCTGGGCTTTCTTGTAGTGCTTGACCAGGGTGTCAATTGCGTTGGTTGTGAGTTTGGTGCGTGCCTGCAGGATTTCTTCGGTGAGTTCTTCTTCGTCGAAGGTGACTACTTCCTTGATGCTGCGCACGCCACGCTTGAGGTCCTCACCAAGCGCGATAATTTCGCGGGTGACGATGGAAGATCGCGAGATGGCTTTCATCACGCGCATCTGGCCGCGCTCAATTCGCTTGGCGATTTCTACTTCGCCTTCGCGGGTGAGCAGCGGTACCGTTCCCATTTCGCGCAGGTACATGCGGACAGGGTCGTTGGTCTTCTCCATTGCACCCGGAGTCAGATCCAGTTCGACATCTTCGCTGTCTTCGCTGTCCAGTTCGTCGTGTTCTGCGGCAAGCTTGGGTTGATCTTCGAGCAGATCAATCCCCTGCGTCCCGATGGTGGTCATCAGGTCGTCCAGATCGTCGGCGGAATTCACTTCGCCGGGGATCAGGTCATTCACTTCACCAAAGGTCAGGTAGCCCTTCTCTTTACCTGTTTCAATTAGTTTCTGAAGATCGTCTTCGTATTTATCGTTAATAGCCAAAGGTGCCCCTCTTTTTCGGAGATGCTGATTTAGGAGTTCGTTGTCCGTGGGCAAGACAATTTTTTGGATGCGGTCGAAGCCGCGACGGCAGGCCAGTTTGTTGGCGTATCTACGACGCCAGGGCGCACGTCCCCATTCTCGTTAAGAATATCACAGGTTTGGCCGGGTTGTCGTTGTGGTGCCTACTTGAGCGGTATGCCGAAATATTTTTCCGCGACTTGCAAAAGATCGGCATCGGTCATCACTCCCTACCTGACGCATGGCTTCTTTCCTGGGGCTACCAGATAATATCCGACATCTGCTTTGCCTGGACGGAAGCTAATCGTCTTTGTGCCGAGGCGCACGCCAAATGAGTGCGAAAAGACTACATGGAAGTCCACGCCAGCCTTTGCCAAGCGCGCATGAGCACGTTCAGCGTAGAACTGAAAATCGTTCAACGCCTCATTTGTTTCGTCATCGGTCGGTTTTGACTGCGATATGGACGCGAAAAAAGCCACGACGGTAGGCCGATGAACATCAAACAGCGGCTCGATCTGAGCAGCAGGTATTGGTGCGGTTCCAACTATCAAGAAAATGGTGACGGAAACCACTAAGGAAATGAGCCGCTGCATGGGAAACTGTTCTCCCCCAAGGGCAAGAATTCTACGGCATCATCCCCGTTGAGGCCCTTATCCGCGGACGGAAGCGCCGGAGAACGACAGGATCGCGCGGCCCGGGACTGGAACGCCGTAGAACTGAGCCGGAGTAAAGTGGCTCATCAGCAAAATGTTGTCCAATGACTCGCGAACTTCTTTGGTGGTAGGTCCGGAGACGATGCGATAGTCGTAGACGCGACCCGTACTGCTAATCGAGACTTCTACCAGCACTGGACGCGTAAACGAACCGCGAGAATCCGTTCCACCGACCGTATACAGGAACTGCGGCGTGGTGGCGCTGTCTGGTGTGGTTTCTGTAGCCGCAACCGGCGGAGGGGCCGCGACGGTACCAACCATCAGTGCCATCACCCCCAGCAAAACCATCGCGGTGGCAAGACCAGCTGCGCCGCGTACCAATACCGGTGACAAAGTGTTTTCCCAGTACATCTGCCAGGATTCGATACGTCTGCGTGTGGTGCGCGCTTTCTCCTGCGAAATCGCGACACGAAGCCGCAATCCCAGATCGACCGGAGGCTTCGCAGGGCCAATGCTGGTCAGTACACGCTGCAGAGCGCGCCATTCGGCGAACTCGGTGGTGCATTCCTGGCAGCCTTCAAGATGACTTGCGATGGAATGCATCGCGGCACCTGATACGGCTCCGTCCAGGTATTCCGAAAACTGTGAGCGAATTGACAGGCAATCACTCATACTGCCTCCCCAAATAGGCGACCCTCGGCGGACCGGCTCGATCCGGAAACTTCGCTTGTCGAGGTGCTGCTCACCGCTGGGCGTCCGGCCAGAATGCCTTTGCCGGTGTGGGCTTGAGCAATCAACGGCTGCAATCGTGCTCGCAACATAGCGCGTCCACGCACCAGGCGCGATTTTACGGTTCCTAAATGTGTGCCGAGAATCTCAGCAATTTCGTCGTACGGCAAGCCTTCCAGATCGCGCAAGATCACGACGGTCCGAAATGGCTCCTGCAGCCGGCGCAACTCAATTTCAACCTTGGCTCGAATTTCCTCGTGTTCGGTCAGCTCGTACGGAGAGGCGTGTTCGTCGACCAGCAGATCTTTCAGATAGGTCGACTTGCCCTCGTCGGACGCATTCGTCTCAGTCTCGATCGTTATTTCCCGGCCACGATGCCGCGACCACCAGCGGCGCTGATTCGATGCCTCGCGCAACGCGATGCGATACATCCAAGTGCGCAGACTGGAGTCGCCGTGGAAACTACCAATGTTGCGAAAGACCTTGATGAAAACATCCTGCGTGATGTCGGCTGCGTCTGAGGGATCCGTGAGCACGCGAGAAATCAAACTATAAATGGGAGCCTGATACTGAGAGATAAGAAGCGCAAAAGCCTCTTCCGAGCCGGCTTGCAGCTCAGTGGTGAGGACGGAGTCATCCGTCCGTATTGCGATTCCAGCAGTCAGATCACCCAATGCAGAAGCCGCGGACATGCGGTCACCTCAACCCTATCAGGCAAGCGAATAGTTCTCAAGCGGGCGCGCCGACCTGAATGAAAACATCTATGGGCTTGCCACCTGTTAGGTTAGACAGAAGTGCGGTGTGAAAGGTTCCACATTCTTTGGTAACCCCGGCGCAGGCATTTGCAATCTGGATACCGGCAGCCCGGTAAGCCACCTATTTGCATTAGTTAAATGAGGATTTGATGCCTTTGCAGCGGGGCAGGCGAAAGCAACGGTGTGGCACAGAGTCGTGGTTGCGGGGGGAGAACAGCGGTGATGGGATCGAATCGGACAATTCGCGCGCTATCTATATAGGGGGGGACGGCGCGCGCTACAGGGGGGCGCCAGTGGACCTGGTTAGCACGTGAAGTTGGGATTTTGCCAGCATGGTTTGTCCGCCGCCGGGATTCGCAAGCGTCGGAAGCCAAATGGACACGATGGTTCCGACTCCATCTCTCGAACGAATTCGAAGACTCCCACCCTGCTTTTCAATGATCTGCCGAATAATCCACAAGCCCAATCCGGTGCCATTGGGCCCCTTCGTCGTAAAAAATGGCGTGAATAATTTAGGTATTAGAGACGGAGGGATTCCATGGCCCGAGTCCGCCACGCTCACGACGAACCCAGGTTGTCGCGAAGGAAGCTGCGGGCCGGGGCGAACGGAGATTTGCAGTCGACCGCCAGGGGACAACGCGGCCAAAGAGTTCTCAATCAAATTGATCAAGATTTGCCGCATCTCTCCAGGGTGAGCGGTGATGATCGGATCCGGTCCGATGAACTTTGTGGTGACGGAGACCTTTGCCGAATTGACATGTCCGCGCTCGAGAATGAGAACGTCTTCCGCGATTTGCTTCAGGTTCACCTTTTCCGGCTGAGCGGACTCGCGATAGTAGGTCAGAGTGTGATTCGCGATGCGGGCCACGCGCTTCAGTTCCTCCTCCGCCAAGGTCACAGAAGGTTGCAGATCGGCTGGCAAATCCGGGTGCGTTCCGATCAGGTACATCAGGTTCATGACGGATTCGAGAGGATTATTGATTTCGTGACTGATGCTGGCAGAAAGCCTGCCGACGGCGGCGAGTCGTTCGGATGCAACCAGAGCTTCGCGACTGGTGTGCATTTCTCGCAGGTATTGATTGATCTCTTTTGAAAGAAGTGGGACTTTTCTTTGGAAGACAATCGCTGTGGGCACGGACACCAGCGCGCAAAGTATTTTGACGGATGTGGAGAGAGGATAGAGCGGCCACCAGATGGTGATGACCTCCATGAAATGCGTTAGGCCGCAGGTCAGGATGAAGAGGCCGAAGGCAAGAAAAATCCACAAATATGGACGAAGCTGGCTGCGGACCAGCCAAGCCAACAGGAATAAGGACTCAAACAAAACTGTGTAGGAAAGGAAAATCGCCATGTCCGCAGGGGCGTTGGTCCAGATGAGCCACGGCTGCGCAAGATAGCAAAATTGATGTGGCAAATATCGTTCGGAGAACAACACGGGGCCGAAGCGAATGATGGCGATAATGCCGAGGCTGAGTAACGAAACGCCAAGTGCAATACCAATTCGCAGACGAGACTTCATTAGCAGTCGCTCCCTTTTCCAAAAGAATCTGGCCTGATGCTTCGGATGCTATTTCTGGAGCGAGCTACACAGTGACAACACGAGTCAAAATCGACTCCTTTACGCATCGGGTGGAGTGAGTCGTTGAAGTGCGTAATTGAAATGAACCAGGGAGCACTCCGCGCAGAAATTATACGTCCGAGCAATTAGCTCGATGAAGTCGAATTTCGCCGGGCATGAGCCTCATGACTCACCTGGGGATGGACAGTCAATTCCCCGTTTCGCGCCGCACGAGCGGGATTTGGAGGGCTGGATGGATGAAGGTGTATTGCAAGTCTCCCAGGTTCGCTATACTGAATGGGCGCGGAGAGATGGCCGAGAGGCTGAAGGCGGCGGTTTGCTAAACCGTTATAGGGCCAAAAGCTCTATCGAGGGTTCGAATCCCTCTCTCTCCGCCAGCGAGTCTAAACTACTGTAAATAAAAGACTTATCGACTAGAGAAACGCCCGAATTGGCCGCCAATTCGGGCGTTTTGTTTTTCTCTGGAGAATCTCTTACGAGCTTAAGAGTGTTCGAAATGCACGCCTGGTTGATGATTGAGAGAACGGCGCGTCAAGGAATTTGGTTCTCTAAAGCTCCACGGAGAGTTCGAATGAGATTCGGCATGAGATGGATATTCGAACTCTCGATAGAGAAAAATGCTCTATTGGGAGTTCGAATGACTGCGCACCCGCCATCTAGTCCAAATTATCGTTAAGTAACAAGCCATATTCGATTTTGTGGCCTAGTTCCGGGCTGTTTCCGCGCAAATCTTCCACCAGAGAATTTCTCTCCGAAGAGTGATCTCGCCTTCCGTGGCCCCTTTTCTCTGATCCGGCCGAGAGCAGTGGAACTTTTAATCCGACCATTGGGGTCACTTCTGGGAATTACGCTTTAGATGGTCCAGTGTCGCGTCGCCGTGCCCTACAGAGTCGTTCCAAGAGCCTGTCAAAATGCGCGCAGCGAGCGCCTGATTTCGCAGCGCCAGAATCGGCCAGTTCCGCCTTTCCAAAATCAGGCGTTATTGGGAGATGATGTCCGGAAGTATACTTTGAGGAACTTACTTGAGGGAAACCCGCTGAGAGGATGAGGACATACCCTAACTCGCTGGCGACCGACTTTTGTCAAAATGCTAGCCATGCTCTTCGAGCCCTTGGGCCGTCCCTTCGGGTTTCCCGATGCTCCTTTGCGGAATTGCGTGCGTTGCGGCGGTTTTGCGAAACCGACCTCATACGCGTCTGGTTGACAACTCCCGTCTGGCTTACCCATGGTTCACCTCCAGCAAGCGCGCAACCTCGTCGTATGTTTTGCCGGTCGATTGCAGTGTGGCTTGGTCGCCGGTATAGTGCTGCCAGCGGCGAATGACTACATCCACATAGAGCGGATCAATCTCGATCCCATAACAGATTCGGCCAACTCGTTCGGCAGCCAGCAACGTGCTTCCTGATCCAAGAAATCCGTCCATCACAATCTCACCCCTGGCCGAAGCGTCGAGAATTGCATCGGCAACCATCGCAACTGGCTTCACTGTGGGATGAAGCGCCAGAAGATTTCCTTCTCCGCTCTGTTTCGAGAGCGTGTGGATGCCCGGGTACTCCCAGACATTGGTCCGATTGCGGCCAAACTGACCCAATTGAACGTTGTTTCGGTGAGGGCCGTTGCCTTTGCGAAAAACCAGTACTAGTTCATGTTGGGAGCGGTAGAAACTGCCCATACCGCCTCTATCCTTAACCCTTACTGGCGAAGCGAACCTTGTCGGCACTTCATCCGGATCGATGTCGATCATCACCGCGGGCTTTGTGATCGCGAGATACCTGGCGGCCCACAATCGTCGCGTCGCCCCTAAACCTTCGTTCCTCGGCTCTATTAGATCTGCCAAAACTCCGAGGCCCTGGCCAATGGCAGCCTCCCTTTCTGAGATTCGCGGGAGTTGGGGCCAGAAGGGAACTTCCGGTGAAAACTCGGCGACCGACGTGATTGCTGATGCTACAGAGATATGGGGAAGACTGCCGATACCTGTTACCGCGCCTGCTGGCACAAAGGGCTTTCGATTGATGTGGGTTGGAACAGCTATCGATGGCAATCTTTCAATTCTCCGCAAAAGCCTGCCCGCAGGCTATTAGAGTCAAGAGGCATGATCGAAATGCTCAATACTCTCTAAAGATTCGAGACCGCACGATTTGTCGGTCAATTCCACAGCGGATCACTTCGGCAACCCCGCGATATCCTCACGGTACCATTATCGCGTGATTGATCCCATGCCCCTCAATTGGGATGATGGCGACCATCGCTATAATGGAGGCAGTCTGTTACGGAATAGAATGTGGTGGATGTAAAGCTAAGCCGCATTCACAAGCTCGATGAGCCGATTTCAGAAAAGTGTCTCCAGTGGTGGATAGAGGTTGGGCAGGACGAACACTTCCGCGGTCTCAACAGCGTCATCAAGAAAGACCGGCGCGAATGCGAGCAAGCCTTTCTGAGTCCCCGCGCATCGTTTCGATATCAAAACATTGCAGCTCAATGTGACGTCAGCTGTTGGCAAATTCGCCGCGCTCAAGGCCATTGAAAAGATATGACAAAAGCCCATCAACATCCTCTCGAAAAGATACTCGAAAGCCGGATCGCCATCATTGACGGGGCGATGGGCACGACCATCCGTACGTATGGCATGAAGGAAGCGGACATTCGTGGAAGCCGCTTCCAGAACTCGACGAAGGATCTGCTGAATAATGGAGACCTTTTCTCGCTGACTCAGCCGGATATGATCTGCGACATTCATCGCCGTTTTTTGGTAGCCGGTGCGGACATCATCGAGACCAATACGTTCGGCGCGACCAGCATCACGCAAAGCGAATTCTTTGTCGACGATCCGCGGGAGCGGGGTGGGCGTAAGGACCCTGCGTTCTATCAGAAGGTGATCGAGGATCCGTTCCTCAATGGTTTGGCCTGGGAGATCAATGAGACGTCGGCGCGTCAATGCCGTGCATTGGCCGATCGGTTCAGCAACGAAACAGGGCGGCAGCGGTTTGTCGCGGGAGCAATCGGTCCACTGACGGTGTCACTTTCGAACTCGCCTGATGCCGATGATGCCGGCTTCCGGGTGGTGACCTTCGATCAGGTGAAATCCGCCTACATCCAACAGGTGCGAGCCTTGATTGCGGGAGGCTCGGACTTGCTTTTGGTCGAGACGATCTTCGACTCACTAAATGCAAAAGCAGCGCTGGTCGCGATACGTGAAGTGTTCGATCAAGACGGCAAAGAGTTGCCGGTGATGATTTCGGCGGCTGTCGGGCGTGGCGGCGAAACGTTGATCTCCGCGCAGACCACGGAGGCGTTTTGGAACGCAGTGAAGCACGTGAAACCGCTGTCGGTAGGACTGAACTGCTCGCTCGGGCCCGACCTGATGTATCCGTTCCTGGAAGAGCTCTCGGAGAAGGCGGATGTGGCGATTTCCTGTTATCCGAATGCGGGTTTGCCGAATCCTCTGTCTGAAACCGGCTTTGATTTGGGACCGCAGGACATGGCGCGCTATCTTGGAAACTTTGCGCGAGGAGGGCTGATCAATATTGCCGGCGGTTGCTGCGGCAATACGCCTGAGCACATCGCGGCGATTGCGAAAGCGCTCGAAGGGCAACCTCCGCGGAAATGGGGAATCACTCCGACTGAAGAGCCGACTGCGGCGCCCTATGAATCTGAGATCGAGAGCAGAGCATGAGTGTGTCTGCGGAGACGAAGCCGCTTCGCCTATCTGGATCGCAACCTTTCACCCAGCAACCTGGCGTTTACATCATGATCGGCGAGCGGACTAATGTGGCCGGTTCGCCGAAGTTCGCCAAGCTAATTAAAGAAGGCAAATACGAAGAAGCGGTCAGCGTGGCTCGGCAGCAAGTCGAGAATGGAGCGAATGTTCTCGATATCTGTATGGACGAGGGCATGATCGATGGCGTCGAGGCAATGACGCGCTACCTGCAGTTGCTGGGCAGTGAGCCCGAAGTCGCCAAGGTGCCGTTCATGGTGGACTCCTCCAAGTGGGAGGTGATCGAGGCGGGCCTCAAGTGTCTGCAAGGCAAGGGGATTGTCAACTCCATTTCGCTGAAAGAAGGCGAAGAGAAGTTCCGCAAGAACGCGGCTACAGTGTTGAAATATGGTGCGGCGGTTGTCGTCATGGCCTTCGATGAACAGGGACAGGCTGCGACGTACGAGGAAAAAATCCGCATCAGCGAGCGCGCATATCGGATCCTGGTCGACGAGGTTGGGTTTCCGCCGGAAGATATCATCTTCGATCCGAACATCCTTACCGTTGCCACCGGCATGGAGGAGCATAACAACTATGCCGTGGACTATATCAACGCCACGCGGTGGATCAAGGACAGCCTGCCGCATGCAAAAGTTAGTGGCGGAGTATCAAATATCTCGTTTAGTTTTCGAGGCAACAACAAAGTACGCGAGGCCATGCATTCTGCGTTTCTCTATCATGCCATTGCAGCGGGCATGGACATGGGCATCGTCAATGCCGGGATGCTCGAGGTGTACGAGGAGATCGAGCCGGAACTGAAAGGGCTGGTTGAGGATGTGCTGCTCAACCGCCGTCCCGACGCGACCGAGCGACTGGTGGAGCACGGCGAATCTCTGAAGAACGTCGGCGCGGTCGTGAGTGAAAAGAAGGCCGAAGAATGGCGCAGGGGCACAGTCGAGGAGCGGCTTTCTCATGCACTGGTCAAAGGGATAGACACCTATATTGAGCTGGATGCCGAGGAAGCCCGCATCAAGTTTGGCCGTCCTCTATTGGTTATCGAAGGCCCACTGATGGCCGGCATGAGTGTGGTAGGGGATCTGTTCGGAGCCGGCAAAATGTTCTTGCCGCAGGTGGTGAAGTCTGCGCGAGTAATGAAAAAGGCTGTGGCGCACCTTACTCCGTTTATGGAGGCCGAGAAAGCTGCGCTGGCTGCATCGGGCGAGGTAGTGAAGGCGCAGGGAAAAATCGTACTCGCAACTGTAAAAGGAGACGTTCACGATATCGGGAAGAACATTGTGGGCGTCGTCCTCGCCTGCAATAACTACGAAGTCATCGACATGGGTGTGATGGTCCCCTGCGAAAAGATCCTCGAGCGCGCCAAAGCGGAGAAGGCAGACCTGATTGGTCTCAGCGGCCTGATTACACCGTCTCTTGACGAGATGGTCCATGTGGCCCGCGAAATGGAGCGTCAGGGCTTCAAGTTGCCACTACTGATCGGTGGAGCAACCACCAGCCGCAGGCATACAGCGGTGAAGATCGCACCTCACTACAGCGAGCCAGTGGTTCACGTCCTCGATGCCAGCCGAGCCGTGCCCGTGACCACCAGCCTTTTGAGCGATGAAGGCAAGCCTGCTTTCGTCGCGCAGCATCGTGCGGATTACGAAGCACTCCGCAAAGCCCACGCCGCGCCGCGTCAGTCGATAATCCCCCTTGAGGTCGCTCGCACAAGGCGGACGCCGATCGAATGGCGTGCTGAAGACTTACCGACGCCAGAGTTTACTGGGGTACGCGTGTTGCATAACTTTCCGCTGGCCACCCTGCGCAATTTTATTGACTGGACGCCGCTTTTTCACGCATGGGGGTTGAAAGGTGTTTATCCCCGCATCCTTGAGCATGAAACGCAGGGCGAGCAAGCGCGCCAGCTTTTCGCCGACGCCAATGTTCTCCTGGATCGCATGATCGAAAAAAAACTGATCACTGCGCGTGCCGTCTATGGCTTTTTCCCTGCCAGCGCAGTGGGTGACGATGTCGAGCTATACACGGACACGAAACGCGAGTCCGTGCTCGAGCGATTTCATTTTCTTCGCCAGCAAGCCAATAGGGAGGGCAGTGAACCGTGCCGATCGCTCGCAGACTTCATCGCTCCTAAGCAGACCGGGTTGCCGGATCACATCGGCGCGTTCGCGGTGACAAGCGGAATTGGGCTGAAAGACCTCTGCGATCAATTCAGGGCCGATAACGACGATTACAACGCAATCATGGCGGAGGCGCTTGCAGATCGCCTGGCTGAGGCTTTTGCGGAATGTCTGCATAAGCAGGTACGACATGAGTGGGGGTATGGTCGCGACGAATGCCTGAGCTACGCCGATCTTATCCAGGAGAAGTATCGAGGGATCAGGCCGGCGGCGGGTTACCCAGCCTGCCCCGACCACACCGAGAAGGGAACCCTCTGGCGTTTGCTCGATGTGCAAACCAACACTGGAATGCTAATTACGGAATCGTTCGCCATGTGGCCCGGCTCGAGCGTCAGCGGGCTCTACTTCGCCCATCCACAATCGCGATATTTCAGTCTCGGGAAGATCGACCGCGATCAGGTTGTTGATTATCACGAACGCAAGAACATGAGCGTGGCAGAGGTGGAGCGCTGGCTTTCACAAAACCTGAATTACGATCCGGCAGAATAGCTCACGCGCTTCAGGATGAAGCCCTTAGATTATCCATGCGGGATCAGGGAAATATAATTCCCTGATCCCGCACATTAATTCCCTGATATGGGATTGAAAATTCCCTGTTAAATTTGGGCGCCAAATCCAGTTCTGACGCCAGAACCTCTCTTGATTCAGAGTTATAGAGTGATCTTACTCCCGAATGTTATGGGCCAATTTTGCGAAATTCCCTGTTAATTTCCCTGTTAGCAGGGAATTGGGCCTAGAGAGCGGTTAAGAGTGGTCGAAATGCACGCCTGCTTGACGATTGAGAGAATGGCGCATCAAGGAAGTTGGTTCTCTAAAGCTCCACGTAGAGTTCGAATGCGATTCGACAAGATGGGGGAATTCGAAATGCGTTTCGCTGGTGCCTCCGTCCACCGCCATGGACTATAAATTATTGTATATAAAAGACTTATCGAAGAGAGAAACGCCCGAATTGGCCGTCAATTCGGGCGTTTTGTTTTTCTCTCGAGAATTTCTTACGAGCTTTTCCGCTCCTGAAATCGTAGTTTTTCGCAATCTAAGAAGCCCGCATTTGACCCGCGAAATTGCGGGTCCTGCGCAAGTCAATGAATTGCTCAAGCGGATTTGCGGGTACGGAAATCCCAACCTTCTCTGCTGGGATTGCGTCTCAAAAGATCTATGCTGCGGGTGAAGTCTTGCGCGTTTTCGAATCTCGGAGCGAAGCGCCGCGGTAACGTGGATGCGTTCTGCGTGTGGGTCAGACCCCAAATACAAAGCTACTTCGGCGTCACGCAAAGGAAGTCCCAAAAACCGTATTCTGTCGTCCACCTGCCTTTTCTTTTGACGTATACTGCTCTCGCCCGCCAGGGTGCAATCCCTCTCCCGCCCGAACTGGCTTTTCCATTCGAGGTGTCCTCGATGACATTGGAAACCGGGAAACGTGTCGGCGATTATGAAATCCTCTCCGTACTTGGCTCAGGGGGTATGGGGCAGGTTTACAGTGCCCGCAATATTATCTCTGGTCGGATCGAAGCCATGAAGATCCTGCTGTCGGATTATGCGGCGGAGCCACAGCTTACTGAGCGTTTCAACGCTGAAATTCGCATCCTCGCCAGCCTCGACCATCCGAACATCGCTCAGCTGCGCACTGCCTTTGAGTACGACAACCAGCTGGTCATGATCATGGAATTTGTCGAGGGCGCAACGCTCGAAAAACGCGCGACCGAAGGGCCGATCCCGTTAAATGAGGTGCTTGCCTATTCTGACCAGGTCCTGTCTGCCCTGAGCTATGCCCATAGCAAGGGAGTGACGCATCGGGACATCAAACCAGGCAACATTATGATCACGTCGCACGACCTGATCAAGCTGATGGATTTCGGCATTGCGAAATCGTCCACAGACCTTGAGCGCACGCAACTCACGTGCCCGGGCACAACCCTGGGTTCGGTTTATTACATGTCTCCGGAACAGGTTCGCGGAGACACAGTCGACCCTCGCTCGGACATCTACTCTTTTGGCGTAACGATGTATGAGATGCTGACCGGCCTCCGTCCCTTCCAGGCGGAGACAGCCTACGCCTTACTGAATGCACACCTGAATGAAGCGCCTGAACCTCCCGACTTGGTGAACCCGCTGATTTCTCCGGAGCTCAACAATATTGTGCTGCGCGCGATGGCGAAAGCTCCTGACAGACGTTTCCAGACCGCGGAAGAATTTCGCACAGCGCTCTGCAATTTGAAAGAAGCTGGGGCGGAGTGCAACGCACCCAAGGCTATCCCGATTGCGGTGCCGGTTTCCCCGGAAGGACCAGCCGCACCGCAATCGAAAAGTTATCGTGGACTGTGGCTGGGCCTGGGCGCGGGTTCAGCTATCCTGGCCATGATTCTGGCCGCGACATTTGTGCCGCGCATGGTGGCTACACACGCTGGTCAAAATTCTGTCACGCCGGCAACGAACAGTACCCCGGTTCCACCGCCATCGAACAGCGCGAAGCCATCCCAGCTTGCGCAGCCAAATGCCGCGCCAGCGTCAACCAATCCGCCGGCCACACCGACACCGCAGCCTGTCACAGGAGGAGGCAGGTCCGTGCAGTCGCCGAGTAAATCCGCCGTGCCGTCCACGTACCCGCGGAATGACCATTCGCAGCCCACCCCACTGCCTCCCAGTGCCAACACCACCGCTCAACCGTCTCCAGGTCCGTCGAACCAGGAAATCGCTCAAGCCCGCGAACGAATGATCCAGCTTGGCGCGCAGGCCGACGCTGCGAGAGACGGAATTCAGCAGATACGGAACCAGCAGCAGGCGCAGGGTCTGGATTTGCGGGGCGACATGCTCGCTTCGATGAACCGGATGAATGCGTACCTGAACGAAGCCAACAATGCGCTGAAGCAAAATGATCTGCAGGCTGCGAACGACAATATGGACCGGGCGGAAAAGGAAATTGCAACGCTCAATGCATTCTTAGGTCGATAGGAGAACCTCTGATGCTTAAAGTCTCCCGCGCTATTCTTTCCGTCGGCTTGATCGCCTTACCGCTTGTCGCGCAGCAGGCGCCGGTGAGGCACCGTATCGCCGTGCTCGACTTCGGATATGGGACGGTAATGACGAGCTCACAGGCCGTCTTTGGCACAAACGTCGATATTGGCAAAGGAATTTCCGACATGCTGATCGACAAGATGCTGAGTGACGGCACCTATCGCATCATCGAACGCAACGCGATCGATAAGATCATGAACGAGCAGAATTTCTCCAACAGTAACCGTGTGGATCCGGCAACCGCCGCCAAAATCGGCCACATCCTCGGAGTGGATGCCGTCATCACCGGTGACATCACCCAGTTCGGCCGCGACGATGTGAACAAGAATTATGGAGCCTCCGCCGTGGGAGCCTGGACGCATGGCGCGCTAGGCGGTGTAGGCAAACACAGCTCCAAGGCGGTTGTCGCGATTACAGTGCGCATGATCGACGCGAGTACCGGCGAAATCCTTGCTTCGGTACCCGGCAAAGGAGAGTCTTCACGGAGCGGGACAAGCCTGTTGGGTGCTGGATATAGCGGAGGTTCGGGCGCGGCGGCTGGTATCGACATGACAAGTAGTAATTTTGCGCAGACCATCATCGGCGAAGCCACGACAGCAGCGGTTGCGCAGGTGGCCGCGGGGCTCGATGCGGATAGCAAAAAGCTGCCCAACGCGCCTCCGCCCGCGGCGGTTGTGGTTTCCGGACTGATCGCCGACGCATCAACGCCTGACATCATCGTCAATGTGGGCAGCCAGGCTGGGCTGAAGGTGGGAGACAAGCTCGCAGTTTCACGCGTCGTTAGAGTCGTCAAAGATCCCGCCACTGGAAAACCGCTGCGCTCCATTGAAGATTCGATTGGCCAGCTGACCATTACCAGCGTGGATGCGGCTTCAGCAGTAGGAAGCTTCAGTGGTTCGGGCGCGCCGAAGGTTGGGGATACTGTAAAGACGCCCTGAACTGAAGCTTTATCCGAGCATGGGCCCTACAGCCGATTCAACTATACTTTCGACCATGGATCCCACGTTTCTACATCTAACGGCAACGGGTTGGACCGCGCTTGCAACCATTGGCAACTTGGCATCTTTGCTCGTCCTGGCCGTTTTCAACATCCGATATTTGGGAGCGATGAAGAAACAGGTCCAAGCATCGATTCGACAAGCGGATGCTTCGGAACAATCTCTATTGGAACTCCAACGTCGATACGAAGCCGATATCTCCATACAGGAAAGAACTGCATTTCTAACTTTGAGGGAGACGGTAAGCAACGCACAACTTTGGGCGAAAGAGGTCTTACGTTTACCCAATCATCAGGAAGTCGCGTTGAAACCGGTAACCTGGGATCAGCTCGTTGGATATGTAGCGGCGCAGCACCCGCTCTTAGTCTCGGGTTTGGCAAATATCACAATAGAATTGAACACTTTGGAAAGTGATCTGCGACGATTCGTCACCACGGATCCCAATATCGGCCCGCCGACTTTATCCGCTCTCTCCTCGAAACTTAAAGGGCAGCTGCTCACCTTCGTAGATCATGTGCTCGGGTGGGAACAAAAACTTCGCAATTCCGGCAGACCTGCGTAGTGTGTGGTCCCCGCTTTGGGGGCCGAGCTCTTGCAACTCTTTCTTGACGTGTTCGGGACTAAGCGACACGTAGTCATCTGGCGAGCATGCCCAAAATGCATGCGTGCCTCCCGATCCAGAGAAATTCCGCTTCGAGGGCCGGTTTTCTCTAGAAAGCGTCGTTTTGCTTTGAATTCGGTTCGACAAGAGATGGAAATTCGAACTCTCAATAGAAAAAACGTTCTATTGAGAGTTCGATTGACTGCGCGGCCGCCAGACAGTTTGCCTCTCCGATTCGTTCATCCAAAACAATCCAAATGCCGCGATTTACACGGGCAATTGCCGACACTCCCCATCTCCGAGAATCTTCGAATAGAAGTTTCAGCCAATCGTTGGCCTTGTTTTCGCACGTTGCGTTCTCTCGAGAGACTACTCGACATAGGAGCAATTGCATCGTCGAAGCGCCAATCGTGCTGGCCGCACGGGCATACTCAGCGCTGGAGTTGCTAGGGGCGAGCGGGGGCTGCTCCGCTGGCGAGGAGGATGGCCAGGAGGGGAAACAGGAACCGTGCTTGCGTGTGTGGAAGCATGGCAAGAGCCTGGTACACGCGGTGTGGATGGGGTATGGGAATGGACTTCCAGAACCAGGCGTACCCACAATACTATATGGATAACCGATACGCATTGCCGTGCCAAATCTGGTTCCGTGGTATAGAACTCTGAATAGCCCAGTGCGCAATTTCGAGAAAACCCGAACGGAATTCCAGGAGATACTCGCCAAGCCCATTCGCGAACTCGGGCTCAAACTCGAGGGTTCTCCGCTCGAACGATTCGTTCAGCAGCTTTATCGCGAGCTGGAAGCCAAAGGCATCCACAAGTTCCGTCCGTTTTGTTATCTTACCGATGAATGGGGATGTCCCTCGGGCGAGCCCGTCATCGGCATTCCGTTCTATCTGGCCAACCCAGACCTGGCACAGCTTGAGCGCGATATGAACGACCTGGAAGACGCTCGCGAGATCATGATGTACATGCGTCATGAGGCCGGACACGCATTCAATTACGCGTATCAGCTGTACAAGTCGGCGGAGTGGCGCGATCTCTTCGGTCCGTTCCGCCGCGCATATCGTGACAATTACCGTCCCATACCTTTCTCGCGAAAGTTTGTTCGCCACATGGCCGGATGGTACGCGCAGAAGCATCCGGATGAGGATTTTGCCGAAACGTTTGCGGTCTGGATCACGCCTCGCTCGCAATGGCGAAAGCGCTACAAAGGTTGGGGCGCGCTCGCCAAGCTCCAATACGTCGATCGCATTGCGCGAAAGGTTGGAGATCTCGAACCCATCCGGCGTCGCGGTCGCACTGACATCACCGTCGATGAAATGGAATCGACGGTCGGCGAGTTCTATCGTCTCAGCCTGCCGGAGGAGATTCCGGTGCAGGACCTCGCGCTGGATGCCGACTTGGCGGACATCTTCAATGTCTCCCGCAAGCGGCGTAAGGGTGTGCGACCCGCCCAGGAGCTGTTACGTCAGCATCGCAAGCCTATTGTCGACAAGATCGCGTATTGGAGCGGTGTGCAACGCCCAGTCGTCAAGCGGCTGGTGGAAGCGATCTGCAAGCGTGTTGAGGACCTGGGTCTACGCGTAGATGTGCAACGCGAGTCCGACTACCTCACCGAGTTCACGGTATACATAACCGCACTCTCCATGAATTACCTGGTCCGTGGTAAATTCACTCATCCCTGAAGCGTACCGGCAGGTGCTGTCACTCCGATTGGAGGCCGCATGACTGGAACAAAGTTGAACGTCACAGTGTTATACGACTTGTGGGAAGAAGAACCTACTGAAGTGCAGGAAGAAGTTCCTGCACCGCGCAAGCGCAAGGGGCAAAAGAAACCCAAGAAGAAGCCGGTAAAGCACGACCGCGAAGAAATCTTCGAAGCCCTGGAGAAACTCGGTCATGAGCCGTCGTATTATGTTCTCGACGGCCGCCCGCAATCCCTGCTTGGACTCGCCAAATGTGGTGCCGATCTCATTTTCAACCTCACGGAGTCCTATGCGGGCGATGACGCTAAGGAGATGCACATCACTGCATTCCTGGATCTACTCGAAATCCCCTACACCGGTGCGGGGCCGCACGCGAACATCCTTGCGCAGGACAAATCGATCGCCAAGAAGATGTTCGCTTTTTACGGGATTCAGTCGCCCTACTTCGCGACAGCCTATCGCGGCACAATCGACCACGCACATGACATCTCGTTTCCACTCATCGTGAAACCCACCTCTGAAGATGGATCCATCGGAATCGATGCCACTGCCGTAGTTACCGGCGTGAAGGATTTGATGGAGCGCGTCTCCTATATACAGACGGAATTCGATTCTCCTGCGTTGATCGAGGAGTACATCGAAGGACGCGAGATCTACGCCTCCATCCTCGGCAGTTACGAGAACGCCCATGCACTTCCGCTCGTAGAACTTGACCTTTCGAAGCTTCCGAAGGGCATGCCCAAGATCGCCAGCCAGGATGTGAAATTCGAGAAAGACACGGAAGCCTATAAGCTGACGAAATCTGCGATCGCCGAAGATCTCGATGAAGAAACGGTAACCAAGCTCACCGAGATCGCGATCAAAGCCTATCGCGCCGTCAAGCTTCGCGATTATGGCCGAATTGACATGCGCATGTCGAGCAAGGGCGAGGTCTATGTCATCGAAGCGAATCCGAATCCTTGGCTCTCCAGCGGACAAGAGTTTGCAATGGCCGCGAAGAAATTCGGCCTCTCCTACACCCAAATGATCGGGGAGATCGTGGACCTTGCGATGGCTCGGCACGCGTGAAGGATGGCAAAAAGTTCAGGTGACTAGGAGCGCACGGGTCTACTTGAATGGGGCGAAACGAAAGGCAGACCAAAAACGAAAACCCTCCGGGGGCGGTTGACAAGAAACAGTTCGTGACCCGGTCAGGTCGAACGGACCACTTCATCCACGGCATTACGACCCGCAACAGCACATTCAAGAATTTACAAGTGGGTGCGGGAGCCGACTTAGGCGGCTTGCTTCGGCTGTTGCCCCTATATATATCACGTGCTATTCGGAAATAACTCTCGACTACCGATAACAAGCAAATGCACTCTTCAAGGTTCACGTTGTTTTCGAGCAACACGTTTATATCGCCACGACCCTCCTTGGTGCGCTTTTCATCAAATTGAGCCCCGAAGGGATGTTGGCGTCGTTTGGGCACGAATCTCCTATGACTTTCTGGGTTTCGACCTCACTTCTTTTCTCATTTCGAAGCTAAGAACTCTGAAAGCGAGAAACCCTTTACATTCGATTTCTAGTCTGGGCCTCTATTTGACGTCGAAGTGGGCGAAGCAGGGAATTCGAGATGATCTAATGCGCTTCTCCATGCCAGGAACGAAGCAGACGGTGCCCTTTTCAGACCCCGGGGCGAGGGCTCGGATGTTTTTGAAGTGGGGGTGCTGCATTCACTGAAGTCTAATGTCGGGAGCCAACCCCCCGGCTGATGACGATGGCGGAATTGCCCATCAATCATCACAAGCGTCGCGGGGCGGCCCGAATCCAGACGATGGCGATCCCCGCTGACTTTTCGGTCAAACTATAGAAGTCCCCAGGTCTTTAGATATTTCTGGCTTGCGTGTGCGAGTGTGCAATTCTGCACATCTTTTCGGGCTCAACCCTGTTCTCCTTGTTGGAAAGCGAAGGCGCCTGACCCGGCCGCGGCGCGCCACTTCAACGAAATAACCAAGGGGTACCATGAAGAAGCTCTTAAGCATTGCGATGGGGCTCGCTCTGCTGTTCGTTGTCGAACATGCCCATGCAGTGCCCAGCTTCGCCCGCCAGACCGGCCTCTCCTGCAATGTATGCCACAGCAACCCGCCTGAACTCACAGCCTTCGGCCGTGACTTCAAGCTCAAGGGTTACGTTCTCACCGATATGACGCCGAGCGATAAAGTGGGGATTTCGAAGAGCCTGCTACTGTCCAAAAATATTCCTCTGTCCTTCATGATTCTGCTTTCCGAAACGGTATTCCAGAATGTTGCGCCCAGCACGCAGAACAGCGCCGTCGGATTTCCGCAGCAGCTCAGCTTATTCCTCGCGGGAGGTTTTGCCTCGCACTTCGGCGCACTCGCTCAAGTCACTTACACCCACTCCAGCGACACATTTGCCATGGACAACAGCGATTTTCGCTATGCGAACCGGACGACGCTTGGCGGTAAGGAACTTGATTACGGAATCACATTAAACAATAACCCTACGGTGCAGGATCTCTGGAACAGCACGCCTGCATGGGGATTTCCCTGGATATCGTCGGAGGCCGCCCCCGGTCCGATTGCTGCGGCTCTCATCGACGGCACACTCGGTCAGGATGTAGCGGGGGCAGGTGTCTACAGCATGTGGAACAGACACCTTTATACCGAGGTAACCGCCTACCGGAGTGAGCACGAAGCAGGGACTGTGCCCGTCAACGGCGCTGGGTTTCAATACAACATCAGCGGTGCTGCTCCGTACTGGCGAGGTGCATGGCAGCAGACGTTTGGAGCGAACTATCTCGAGGTTGGTACTTACGGGCTGGCGGTCAACTCACATCCGAATTCGGTCAGTGGACCAGTTGACCGATACATTGACCCGGCATTCGATTTTCAGTTCGAGCGGCCGTTCGGCGCAAACCTCCTCGACGCCCACGGAACCTGGATCCATGAAAGTTCGAATCTTGGTGGGACTTTTGCCGCAGGCGGAGCGAGTGTCCTCCACAATACACTCGATACCTTGAGGATTGACAGCACCTACCACTGGACCAGCAAATACAGTGCGACAGGCGCCCTCTTTCGCACTACGGGGACCACGGACCCGTTGTTATATGCCGCCGCCCCGTTGACTGGCAGCCTGAACGGTAGCCCCAACACCTCCGGTTATACCGTGCAGGCTGCTTATTGGCCGGTCCAGAACATCGACATCGACGTGAACTATACGGGATACACCAAGTTCAACGGTGCAAGCAAGGACTACGACGGGGCAAGCCGCAATGCTTCAGACAACAACACCGTTTACATGGCGCTTTGGATCATGTTCTAGGAGAAAGCATGGAACAACCGAGCACGCTTCAGGAAGTCGACACCAAAAAGAATATCGTAGTAAGCCGACGCTCCTTCTTCGGAGCTTTGCTCTGTGTCGGGGCAGCGGGAATGGGTGCCATTCTGGCGATTCCTGTCCTCCGCTATATCCTCTATCCTTTGTATGCGAAATCGGACAAGAATGTCTGGTCTCCCATCGGCGGAATGGATGCTTTTTCCAATCTATCGAAGCCGATACTGACACCTCTCGACCTGAAGCAAACGGATGGATGGCGCGAGGTAGATTCCTCCCAGACCGTATACGTTACCAAGGACTCGCAAGGGACACTGGCGGTTCTCTCCTCTATTTGCCCTCACATGGGTTGTACGGTCGGATGGCGTGAAAGTCAGCATGACTTTTATTGCCCCTGCCACGGTAGTGTTTTTGAACCCGATGGGAAGCGTGTTTCCGGCCCTTCGCCACGCGGCATGGACCCGCTTCCCCACAAGATTGAGGAAAGTAAGCTCATGGTGAAGTTCGAGTACTTTCGTGAGAATGTACCCAACCGTGAAGTGCTGAGCTAGGCGGCCAAATGCAAGATCCAGCACAGGGCACCACGCCTCCGAAAAATCTCGCAGGCCGTTTCTATAGCTGGTTCAATGCCCGCACTGGCATTCGCAGCATCACGCGCGCGTCTCTCGATGAACCAATTCCGGGCGGCGCGCGGCTCGCTTATATCTTCGGTTCCGGTCTGCTCTTTATTTTTATTTCGCAGGTAATTACCGGTCTGTGTCTTGCGCTCTACTATGTTCCCTCCGCCGAATCGGCGCACACCAGCGTCGCTTATATCACCAAGCAAGTAGCAGCCGGCCAATTTCTTCGTAGTCTGCATTACTACGGCTCCAGCGCCATGATTATCGTGCTGCTGCTGCACTTCCTGCAGACATTCATATATGGGTCCTTCAAAGGCAGGCGCGAGCTACTTTGGATCGTAGGCGCGTTCCTATCCTTCCTGGTTCTCGGCATGGGCTTCACCGGTTATCTGTTGCCGTGGGATCAGAGCGCTTACTTTGCCACAGCGGTAGGAACGAACATCGTCGGCGAAGTCCCTTTCATCGGGCAATGGCTCACCAATATGCTGCGTGGTGGGGACACGCTGGGGACGCTCACGCTGTCGCGTTTTTATTTCGCCCATGTGTTCTTAATTCCGGGAATGATCTTCTTATTCATTGGCGTGCACATTGCATTGTTTCGCAAAGCCGGTGCCGCCGGTCCAATCAATGAAGATCCGATCAATCCCAAACTGCCTCCCGAAAGCTTTTATCCTCGCCAGGTCCTGATGGACATGGGGTTTGCGCTGCTGATCATGGTGGGTCTCGGTTTTCTCGCCTACTTCCATCCTGTACAGCTTGGCCCCATTGCCGATCCTGCGAACACAAAGTTCGTTCCACGGCCGGAGTGGTATTACCTGCCGATGTTCGAGTGGCTCAAATTCTGGTCCAGTAGGATGGAGGTCTTTGCAGTCATCCTTGTTCCAGGAATTCTTGCCCTTCTGTTTTTCCTGTTGCCATTCTTAGATCGGAAGCTGGAACGGAGGCCATGGCGCAGGCCGATTCCGCTCCTTGCGGTTACGATTGTTCTGGTCGGAATGATCTTCCTTGGCTTCAAGAGCCACCTGGACGATCTGCACGACAAGAGCGTTGCGGTTCAACTTGCATTTCAGGAAAAACAGGCCGAGGACTATACCCGAGCCCCATTCAAGTCCCGCCTGGAATCCGCCAGCGGGGCACCTGTAGCCTCGGGGCCTGTCAGTCCCCTTGTTGCCAAGGGGATGGAAATCTTCGATTCCAAAGGGTGTTCCGGATGCCACGGAGCATCGGGTACGGGAACGGGGCAGGCGCCTAGCCTCGTGGGGATCACAAGCAAATATCCGCTGCCACAACTTACCGACTTAGTTCATCACCCCAATGCGAAGATGCTCGCCGGTCATATGCCTTCATTCGACTTGTCCACGTCGGAAATGGCGGCCCTTTTCAGTTATCTTGGCAGTCTGGGAAATAGTGGCGTAGGTACGCCTGCTGCGACACCCAGCGGGACACCACCCGCACCGGCGGCCACTGCAACTCCACCTGTGTCTGCCGGCAAGGGAGCCAAGGGGAAACAAGTTCCTGGTCAAACGGCTGTTAAGCCAGCCTCAGCAGCAGCCGCTGCCGGGGAGAAGATTTTTCAGGCGCATAGCTGTGCCGGCTGTCACGGGGCCGCCGGCGCGGGCACTGCGCGGGTTCCTGCCATGGCTGGCTTGATTGCGAAACGCTCGGATGCGGACCTGGCGAAGCTTATTCAGGCTCCGGATGCCACCATGAAAGCGGGCGGCATGCCGCCTTTGGTAGCATCGGCTACCGAGGTGAGCTCAGTGGTTGCGTATCTGCGGTCGATAGGGCAAGGCAAGAGTGCGCAAACGAAAAGTATGCCGCAGAATACCTCCGCCGGGCCTGCGCAGAGTGGGGCCGCGACCGTAAAAGCACCTCCGGAGAAGCAGGAGGCCGCGAAAAGTGCCGCGACGCCGACCGGTTCCGCGTCGTCCAAGCCGGAAGCTCCTGCTGCCAACGCGGAAGCCTCTGCCGGACGCGCCATCTTTGTATCCAACGGGTGCACGGCCTGTCATGGAACAAATGCTCAAGGTACACACTTTGCTCCCTCGTTGATCGACATAACGAAGAAGTATCCGCCCACTCAACTTACGAACCTGCTACATCACCCCAAACAGACGATGCGCGCCGGGGGCATGCCTGCTGTTACTGTGAATGACGCTCAAATGAAGCAACTCGTGGCTTATCTTTCCAGCCTGGGAACTGCGCCGGCAAAGGAGTCGCCAGCAAGCGATCAGGGGACGCAACCCGCGCCAGGCCAGCACACGGCACCCGCAACAGGTACGGCGGCAACCGTCGCCAAGACTCCCAAAGAGGTCAAAGTAGTGCCGCTCAGCGCAGAAGCTTTACGGGGGAAAGCGCTCTTTGAGCGCCATCGCTGTGAGACCTGTCATGGCGTCGATGGTTTGAGTGGAACAGTCGCCGCTCCGGGTCTGGCTGGAATGGCGTCGGTACTTCCTGCCTCCGTGCTGGATAATCTGTTGCAGCACCACAGCACTCAGATGAAGAATGGAAACATGCCTCCAACCAACATGAGCTCCAGCACCAGAAAGGCGATCATTGCGTACATCCGTTCAATGCCGTCACCTCCTGACTCCCATTAGCGATCTCAGCCGTGCTTCAGTGATGATGATTGTTCGAGACAATACAAATAATGGGTTCAGCTTCCAACAGCCAAGGCAATAGGTCTCGTGCCGTTCAAGCCGGGCCCGACGGGCGGCGTTAGCGGCTAAATTACCATGGCGGAAAATCGCCGTAAATCGACGGAGAGTTCTTATCGCAGCCCTTCTGCACTGTGACACGGGGCACTTGGGAGCCGACATTTCTATTCCAGGATATCCAGAAACACCAAGGTTTCACCCGCTGCGTTAGAAGCAACAATTCCAGCCCCAGTCGCAATTGGTTCAGATTGACCCAACATTTCATTGACATCGCATTGCTTTTTTCGCCCTGTCGCCGGATCAAAATATTCAAATGTAATACCAGGGCAAAGATGTATATCGATGTATCCGGAAATTAGAACGCGAAATCGAATCATTTCGCTTTCTGCTGACTCCAGCATGTCCAACATTGAAGGCGTGTAGACACCATGCCGATGCACTCCTCGAAGAGGCCGCTTTGATATTGGCAGCCTCCCCGCGCTTCTGCCGCGGTGCGAGGGCGAGTTCTTCATTACGCCGCTCGATGCTTTCTTGATTACAAGAAATTATTGAGCGATCGCACGGTGGGGCAGGGGGCCGTCAGACGCTGTTCTACTCCGCATGAATCCGGACAAACAGCTGGCGCTGGGAATTGGCGCAAACACGGCAATCTTTAGTTAGCTGATTCTGCGGCCAGCGTCAATTGAATTCCGTCTTACCGGCGTTATTCACAAAGACGCTGTAATGAGACCTGGTCGAGCTGTTGAATTCGAATTCCTGATCTTTCCCTTGTTCACTTCCGGACACGTCGATCTACTATCGGACAGAAATTCTTCAGTCTGGAAAGATGCCGACACTCGTTTTCAATTAGTTACGGCAACGCAAGATTGGCAATTCATGTGCATATACCACAGAAGAGGTTATTAAGGATCTTCAATGCGATTGTCGTCACTCGCACATTCTTCTTAACGCAAGCCGGAAATGTAGAGCAAGGAACGTTTTCTTCACTTGACATCCAAGTGAAGGAATGTCACCGTAAGCTTGCGAGGTACTACTTGGATGTCTAGTGGAGAGAAATATCGTTTTCCGGATTGCTTGCGCTCAGCGTTTTATGAAGTTTTCGAACGTCAGGGCGATTTCAACTCTACGGGATAGATCTGTATTTTAGGAGCTTTCCCATAACCTACTCAATTTCACAGAACGCCCATTTCCAATCGGGCATAGGTATCTACAAACGAAAGGAACAAACACAATGAGGATCAAATTCACGACCGCACTTCTCGCTTCTGCGCTCTTGTTCTTTGCCTGTGTTAGCCACGCTCAGTCTGGGCATATGTCCTCGGAGGTTCCCGGAGTTGTCCTGCTAACACACTCACTCGACGCTAGAATGCTTTTTCCTGGGGCGACCATTCAAACCCGACTCATCGACACCATCCACCTCAACAACGGCACGAAGCTCCCAAGAGGGACCTTGATAATTGGCACAGTTGTCCAGGATGATATGCAACCGGAAGGCAGGGTCACCTTTGCGCTTCGCTTCAGTCAGGCGCGGTTAAAAAATGGAAAAACTATACCCATTATGGCGACCGTTCTCGATGTCTCTACTGGCACAGAGGCAGTCGAGAACGAACAAAGTGTCTTTGAGCCTGTGCTGGTTGTGCCCCGGAATCTGACCAGCCACTCTGATCATGTCGATGTCATCGATGTGAATCCGGGCATCGATCTGCACGGGAGAGCCAATAGCTCGAACTCGGGGGTCTTCGTAGCCACGACCAAGAACGATATAAGGTTTCCGACCTACACCCAGATTGCACTCGCTCTTGCTCCGGGTGTGTAGCTATAGATGCTCGCAATACGAACATGCAATTCGGCGCACCGATTTGATCTTCACTTGACATGCCAGTGATGCGAGGTGATTCTTGTACGAGGAGACCCTACTAGGATGTCAAGTAAAGAAAAAGAATCCATGCAATTGCTGCAGGGGACACTCGATCTGATCATCCTGCGGACTCTTGCCAACATGGGATCGCAACATGCATATCAGATTGCAACGCGGCTCGAGCAAATTTCTGACAGCCTGCTTAATCTCAATCAGGGCACCCTCTATCCGGCTTTAATCCGGCTCGAGCAACACGGATGGATCAAAGGTACTTGGGGGAAAACCGAGAGCAATAGAGAAGCCAAATATTACGCAATCACGAAGACAGGACAAAAAGCACTGGGCAAGGAGACGCAACGCTGGAGGCAAATGGCGGGTTTAGTTGAAAGGCTGTTAGTCGAGGAGCTTTAGACATGATTCACCTGAGGCGTATTGTTCTCAAGTTTTCCAGCCTTTTCACGAACACAAGAACCGAGAATGAACTCGGAAGAGAAATAGCCGCTCATCTGTCGTTATTGGAAGATGAATCTTGGGCCAGGGTATGAACTGAGACGAGAGCCATCGAACGGGTATTTTCAGCGCGTATCCCGTTCTGAGTTTGTGTGGGTGCAGGCAGGAATGTCCGCTAAGCGGAATTCTGCCTCTTCGAGGCGGCAGAAGTCACCGACGCGGACCGCGCAGCGCATGATGATGGAGAATCCCCGAACAGGACGGCGAGAGTCTCTTGCGCCGCGAGAGCGAGTGCAATCCCGCCTATTCCGAGGCTGGCAACCAGGGCGGAGACGTTCACACCTGCATACGGCAACAACGCGAGGACCATCTTTTATTAGGAAGGAGCTCCAATTTTTGGACCGTGGGTCTTCTCGCCGCTCGTAAAATCTACCCGCAGGATTGCCGAGGAGGTCGGCAGGCTGCAAGCTCGCTATCTAAACCCCCTATTACGGGACAGTTGCTAAATCGATCTCCGCGTATGACAAGGAAGTCAGCGATGATTTGTACGGTACTGGTGCGCGCTACGTTTCCGGAGAACGCCTGAAAGCCATGCTGGATAGCGAATGGGCCCAACTCATCAACCAATTGAACAAGAGTCGTGGATCAAGCACTCGCTTCTTTTCCTTTGTTGATACCATCTCCGCCCGTGACTACGCCGGAACAAATGAGCCTCACGGTTGGGTCGGCCTGCGGTTCCAGCTGCAGCCTGGCGGCCCACCGAACGACATTATTCTCCATATCAATCTTCGGGATCCTTCCAACCCCCTCGAGCAAGAGGCTATCGGCATCCTGGGTGTGAACCTTATCTATGCTGTCTTCTATCAATTGGAGCCGAAGGAATCCTTCTTCGAGAATATTGTCCAGGACCTCGAGAAGCGCATGGAAATTGACTACGCAGAAGTGCGTGGCGCCGGCTTTGAAGGGTGGAATCAGCGCGCGATTCTGGCGCAACTGGTGTGCGCTGGTCTTGCGGAGGCTGTCTGTTTTCCTTTCAGTGGGTCGCCTGTTCCTCCTATCGACGTTCTCCACAAAAAAGCTGTCGTGCTCGCGCCAGGATCGTTCGAACACGTAGATTCCGCTCATGCGGCAATCCATAATCAACTGCTAACCTCCACGTAGAGTTCGAATGAGATTCGACAAGATGTGGAAATTCGAACTCTCAATAGACAAAAAGATCGATTGAGAATAGGGCAATGCACTCATCTTGAACTGGATTGGGGCTCCGCAGGGATCCCCACACATTCGACAGCTACATCCCTCACAGGCAGAATCTGTCGTTTCACCGATCTTCTATCCTCCCAGCCTCTTTCAACTCGTTCATTATTCTGCGCTGCTCGTTTTCCAAACGATCTGTGTTGAGTGCACCAGCGATCCACTCACGGCTTCAACGGTGACGATGCTTGAAGTCGCCGAATTACTGGAACTCTCTGTCCCACAGCTGGAAAGCGAGAGCATCGCCGCGCCGAGCACCAGAACCGCCAGCGTCCGGGTGCGTCGTTTTCTGCCGAAGAGCAAGCCCAGGGGCAGGAGTAAAAATGCCATGGCGGACAGACCTTGAGAAGGCTCAAGCATTAGTGTGGTTGCTCCAGCTCCAGTGAGTGTGGCCGGCGAAAAAGTGCAATTGTATCCTTGCGGCACACCGGAGGTGCAACTGAATGTCACAGTGCCGTTCCAATCTCCAACCGCGCCAACGGTCAGAGGGATGGAGACGCTCAATCCATTGGAACGTACGGCTGCGCCGTTGAATGGTGTCTGCAGGGTAAAGTCAGGCCCTGACAGATATGGAGTGGTTAGGAATTTCGGAGAAGCACTCGGTGCGGCAAGGTGACTGCCCGAATAGCTTGCGAAGATGGTATGGGTTCCCGATGCAAGAACGGGGAGCGGGAAGGCGATTCGACCACTTGCGGGAAGTCCCATGGTTGCGTTCAATTGTCCGTCGACCAGCACGGAGGTGTTCCCGCCTTGCGTCATACTTCCGGTCACCTGAACATAAGCAAGGCCTCCCTCGGAGCCCGTACCCGGGGTCACAGCAGTGATTTGCGTTAGGGTATGCAACATCGCGGCCGATGCAGCGTTCACAGTAATCGTGGCAGGCGCAGAGACGACTCCACCATAGATTCCGTTGGCGGAATATCGGGCTGTAATAGAGTGCTGTCCATTAAGGAGAGAAACGGTGCTGAACGCTGCCGAACCGGTGGTATCGAGTGTTTGCGTTCCCAGTTCCGTAGTTCCATCGAGGAAGGTAACTCCACCAATGGGCGACCCATTGCTGCTGCTGACCTTTGCGGTAAGAGTCAGCACCGCACCTGCGGTCACAGTGGAAGCAGATGGAGTCAGCGTAGCCGTCGTTGGGACAGCAGTCACAGCCACCGACACCGCGGGTGAAGAACTGGCTAAAAAGATGTTGAGCCCGGCCACCGCATATGGCGGAGTGAAGCCGAGATATTGTGCTGAAAGATTGTGGGCGCCGATGGCGAGAAGATTTGTGCTAAAGTCGGCGCCCCCATTGGAAATCTGCGATTGTCCCAACACTGTAGTTCCGTCATAAAAGGCGATATACCCGCTGTTCACCGCCTGGGGTGCACTCACAGTCGCATGCAAGGCAAGAAAACTGCCCGCCTGAATGCTGGAAGCCGGGCTGCCGCCCACGCTGGCAGTAAGCACGGTATGTGTGGAATAGACCGGGTTCAGGACTTGCAATACGGTAGTCAGGTCAGAGGGCGCATAGAAGGAGTCACCTGAATAGTTAGCCGTGAGTTCGAGGTCCCCTGGCGGCAACGTTTGCGTCGTTGCGCCAGAGACCTGGACAGTCGCCGACCCGGCCGTGAGTGTCGCACTGCCGAGCGGAGTTCCCAGTGCGGAAAAGGTGATTGTGCCGCTGGGGACTGGCGCGCCGGATACCGACGGTTCGAGCGTGGCCGTGATGGTGAATGCCTGGTTGTACTGCACGGTCGCTGGGCTTGCGGTGAGCGATCCATTGCTGATGCCGGATCCGTTGCCTTCGATTACAGGCTGATTCAGCAGCACTGTAATTCCGGGAACGCCGGGATCGGGGCTTGTTTCCGGGTTAGAACGTAGCGCAAGAATGTCGCTGAGGCCATCTCCGTTGAAGTCCGCGGCCGACAGCCCCGTCATGGTACCGGCAGAGTCGTACTCCTCATTGGAATACTGGCGCCCACCCAGATTGCGAATGACGCTGATCAGATCGGCGTTGCCCAGTAAGATGCCGGGATGCCCGCTTGTATCGAGGGTTGCCGGGGTCATGAAAGTAAATGGGTGGGATAGCGGCAATACCTGCGTCGACGCAAAACCGCCATTGCCGTCTCCGTATTCAATGACCAATATGGGCGCGGGAATGAGATTCGTGACAGACGTTTTCTCGGTGGCAAGAAATACCAAGTCGGGGTGACCGTCCCCATCCAAATCAAAGATTGAACCGATGCCGATCTGGTTGCCTTGGCCGCCAGCTCCCAGCGGCGTCCATGCTTCGTTGCTCAAATTCACGACGCTACCTTCGCGAAAACTGCCGTTCCCGTTTCCAATCCACAGCTCCAGAGCCGGCAGATTCGGGTCGTAGACAGCCGCGTCGGGATTGCCATCTCCATTGAGATCCCCGACTCCGAGTAGTGCCGGAGTGGTAATGCCCTCACCCGGCAGATAGGGAGGAAAATTTGTAGTTACCTGAGTGAAGGTCCGTTTCGTACTCCCTAGTTGCGCGATCAATCCATAGAAGTAGACGTTCGAGCCGGCCCCCGGAGTCAATGACGCGAGACTTAGCAGATCGCTTTTCCCGTCTTTGTTGAGATCCGATACCAAGCCGTTGACACCCGTCGCCTGCAGCACCGGCGTAAAGCTGCCATCCCCGTTTCCGTAAAACACCTGACCATTGATCAAAATGTCTTGTTGGTGATCACCGTCGAAATCGCCGACGGTATTGCCAATGTAGTTAAAAGCTGTCGACACGGCTGTGCTGGTCTTGACAGGAGACGTGAATCCGCCGCCTTTCACTCCGAGATAGGTCCGAATGAAACCATCACTGCCTATCGATGCGACGTCCGCCACGCCATCCTCGTTGAAGTCTCCGGCAAACAGAAAGGTGACTGGCTCGGTCACTGGGGTAATGGTGCTATCCGGAAACGCACCTTGCTTACTGCCGTAAAAGAGTTGAATACCTCCGGAGACTCCCACAGCGATATCCGGCGCGCCGTCCTGGTTAAAATCGGCGATCGCCAACTGCGTAGCGAACGGTCCAGAGGTGCGCTTCTGCACGGGTCCGTAGGTCATTGCGTTCTTGGCGACCGCGGTGTCGAATCCTTCCCAACTGGTGGCGAGCAGTTCGGGGACACCGTCTCCGGTTACATCGGCCGCATAGTACCTGGTCTCCAGGGGAGCGGTCGGCTCAAACCCGCTGGCAACGTTCTGGGGGCTATTGAATGTTCCGTTCGCGTTGCCGGTCAGAACCAGCACATTTCCAGCCCCATCCACCCCAATAATGTCTGCATTGCCGTCTCCGTTCATGTCTGCGACATAGCGGGACACAAAAACGGGTGAAGCACTGTTGGCAGGGAAGGTCTGCGAGTACGTGAAACCACCGGCTCCATCTCCCAGCCAAATTGCGGCACCGCCATTCTCTTGATCGAAGACGATCAGATCTGCCTTACTGTCATGGTTTACATCCGCCGTATACACCGCAGTCGGACTCAAGGAATCATTCAGCCTGGTTCCGGGCGTGAATTTTCCAGTGCCGTCCCCCAGATAGATATTGATTGAATTGTCGATGAAATCGGGAGCGGCAATGTCCAGATTCCCATCTCCATTCAGATCCGCGACTACCGCCTGCGCATTCACCAGTGTCGCGAGACCTCCGCTGGCCGAAGGTGGAAGCATAGAAACGATTGGGGTACCGAACGTGCCATTCCCGTTTCCAGGCAGGACCATGTATCCCCAGCCGGATGGGAAATTACCCGCCATCAGAATGTCCGGATGCCCGTCTTTATTAAAATCTCCAACAAGCAGCGTGCACGTTACCACCTCATACGAGCAGGTACCCTCAGGCAGTTGCAGCGATGTTCCCTCGGTGAAACCACCTTTGCCGTCTCCCAGCAATAAATGCAAGGCGGGAGACTCACCTGTCTCCACATAAATCAGATCCTGGTGGCCGTCCCCATTCCAGTCTCCGGCGACCAGACCGACGGGATCCAGCGCTGTGGTAATGAGCGGGGGATTCTGAAACTGCTGGGCAAGGGCCGTGCCCGAACAAGCCGCGATCCAAATCACGCCAGCCACGGCCATTCCGATCAATCGGGCGAGCGGCGAAGTGCGACCGTGGCGGCGGAGCATCGGCTTCGTCCCTCCCGCAAAAGAAAGTCTCAGTGTCAAAGAATGCTGGGTAGTAGTATGCCTGCATTCAGTCTTCAAATCCAGCCGGAATATTTTTGCTCGGTGTCATATGGAATGGCATAATGACGCAATGCAACCCCACAACTGGACGCACCCTTGCTGCAGGACAATCACTCTGCGTCCTTTTTTGTTTACGTGGGTGCTCCTGAGTGCAGTTCTCGTCGGGCTCCTTGCCGGTTGCGGAGGGGGAGGCCCCAACGGGGGTGGTGGGGGCGGCGGTACCCAATCTGGTAGCTTTACCCTCAATGTCACTCCCAGCACCCTCACGATTTCAACCAGCGCGGAGCAAAAATTAACTGTTTCTGTGAACGCGTTGAATGGGTTTGCCGGAGCTGTAACCTGCACACTGGGCGGCCTGCCTTCGGGCGTGACTGCAACACCGGCAAGTATTTCGCAGAGTGGAGCGGGATCGCAGCAGATTCAGTTTAGTGTTAGCAGCTCGGCATCTTTGGGTTCTTCGACGATTACCGTTTTCGGTTCCAGCGGTACACTTTCCGCGCAGGCGAAGTTCACGCTGACGGTTCAGGCCGGGGGTAGCACGAACCCGGTGTCGTTAACCACAGCCGATCAGATGGTTCGCACCGACGCACTCACGCCCTACACAGCTTATCCGGAGCCGAATTACCTCGTCTATCACGCGGCAACGAATCGCTTCTTTTCTACCGATGCCTATCTCAACCAGTTGAATGTCGTCGATGCCACGCTTCATACACTTACCGCGACGATTACTATTCCCGGCGCGTTCGGACTGGATCAAGCGCCCGACGGCAGCGTGCTCTACGTCGGCACCCTGCTTGGCGACCTGTATGTGGTCGATCCTGTGCACCTGACCATTCTCAAACGCTATGCGTCAAACACGATCAGTCCATACGGTTTTTCGGCCAACGCCGTGTATGCACTTGCTGACGGCAACCTGTTATTGGAACAGTATTTTCTTGTACCGGGCTATTCCTGGGTCGACGGCAATGGTCCGCTGGCAGTCTGGAATCGAACTACCAATGCCATTAGTGTTCTTACAACGCCAGACAATGCAAACGGCAGCCTTCCCGAGACGCCGAGCTGCCTTGCAAAGTTTGAGAATGTCATTCTTACCAACAACCGCACCCGCGTAATGCTGGCACCGGTGCTGACCTCGGAAGGCAGTTCAGTGCTGTGCTCGCTCGATCCAGAGGCGGGGACCTGGAATTGGTCGCCGGAAATTACCGGCGGCTCAAACAGCGCTTTAACAGCTTTTGCGGTCACTTCCGATGGCAACACGCTCGTCGCGTACGACGGATTTAATGTCTACGTGCTCGACGCTGCCACGTTCGCCCAAAAGAGTTCTTTTCCCGTTACAACAACACAACTCGTGTTGAACTATCCAGTTATCTTTTTGAGTCAGGACAACACCAAGGTTTTCCTTCCCGATCCGAACGGGGCGGATGTGCTGGATGTCTACGATCTTGCAACTGGCAAGCTGACCGGCTGGATTCCGGAGACCAATATTTCTTCGCCCGACAGCTATGCGACCATCTCCCCGTTCTATCAGGCGATCAGCTCGGACGGGCTGGCTGCCGGCGTAATTTCGGGAGGCGGCATTGGTCTGCTGGATACAACAGCCATTCATGCTCTGCCCATCGGATCTCGCTTCACCCAGACCCAGTTGGGTGTGCCTTATGGCCCCGTAGCCGGCGGCACGTCAACCAGTTGGTTCGCCAACGAAGTCGGTGTGCCGCCTGCACCGCTGGGGAGCGCCTATTTTGGCGCCAATGCGGCTACCGGACTGGATGAAAATGCTGAGACTGACACGTTGGCAGCTGTCTCTCCGGCTGGGACGCCCGGACCCGTGGATGTGAGAACCTTCGCGACCGACGGTGGCTCACAGTTTCTGCCGGATGGCTTCTCCTACGGGCCCTGGGTGTTGGAAGCAGCTACCTCTTACTCGACTGCCGAGGGTGGCGGCCCTGCAAGTCTCTATGGATTCGGATTTGGACCGCAGTTGTCCCAGGGATTTATTGGCTACGCGACGCCACCTTCCGATCTCCAGGTGAGCGTGGCTGGGTCATCCGCTCCGGTGACTGGCTACAGCCCCGACCCGTATGGCAACAACTTTTTCATCGCCCCGCCGCTACCCACCAATGCGCTGCTCTATACAGTTCCTGCGGGCGAAGCCGGCACCACGGCATCAATTTCTGTCACCAATGCCAGTGGGTCCGTGACGGCCAGCACGCGAATGACATATCTGCCGGCGGTGCAGCAGTATTCCGTCGATGGCCAACTGGCGGACGGCGTCTACGATCCCAGACGCGATGTCTATTACTTCACGGATGCCAACCAGATCCGCGTCTTTTCGCTTACACAAGGGGCCTGGCTAAATCCGATTCCGATTCCAGCGCCGAAGGGGGCTTACGGGCCGCAGCGTTTGCTCGGCATCGCTCTTTCACCGGATGGCTCGAAGCTGGCTGTCTCCGATCCTGGAGCGGTTGCGATTTATATCATCAATCCCGACCAACCTTCCTCCATTCAGAGCTTCACCTACGGAAATCAGATTCTTACCGGTGCGAATACTGAAGAGCCTGCGGGCGTTGCCATCACCAACAACGGCACGGTGTACTTTGCCACCTTCGATTTGAATGGCGATGGCGGTAGTGGCTATCTCTATGTGCTCAATCCCACCACTGGGAACGTCAGTCAGGCGATAGGCTCAGGTTTGAGCCTATATCTGCCAACAGAGGGTGCGAACCCTTCGGGGCGTCTTGCCATAACCGCCGACGGCACGCGCATCTACTTGAACGACGACGGCATCCTTGGCTATGTCGATACAGCGTCAGGCGCATTCGTGGTTCCTCCGCTGGGAGACTCCTACATCGGCCAAGGGGACTACGAATTAGTTCTGGGCGCGAATCAGACCCGCCTGTTTGTCGATGGATTTCTCACCGACAGCAACCTGAACAGCGTCGGCCTGCAAACGCTCGATTACGCCGAGTCGGTCGATGCGGATTACGTCTATGGCGCCGCTCTGTCTGCAGATGGCAGCCTTCTCTTCCAGCCGGGAGCACAATTTATCGATGTTTTCGATGGCAACACAGGATCCTTTCGCTCTCGGATCTCGCTACCCATGCAACTGTCGCCGAACTTCAGGGCATTAGTTTCCAATAACAAAGACAGCCAGCTTGTGGCAATCACGGGTGCAACCGGCAATGGCATCGCTGTGATTGACTTGAATTCGCTGCCTGAGCCAGCTCCCCTGCTCTATTTATCTGCCGCATCCAGGCGTCGTTCGTCGCTGGCGCAAAGCCACACCGCCCAATCTGTCGCATTCAATCGCACCACGGTACCTACGAAATTCTCGTTGTTGCCAGCGATCCACCGCCGTCACAGTGCACTCTTCGCCTTTCCCACGCGTAGCCGCAAAACCGGCATGGTTGCCAACCCTTTTCAGTAGAAGCGAAAAGTTTCTCTGGCCTGTGGTCTTGAATGCCTCGCACTTGCCTATGTCAACTTCGCCTTTGCGCGAGTCGCCCTCTTTACGCTTTGCACGTAAAGTACGCTGACAGGCCATGTGTTGCGACTCGGTGAGATGACTCAGTTGGATCGCCGTCACCTTGTCCCATCCCATTTTGCGCGCGGCCGAGAGCCGCCCATGACCAGCGATGACTTTCTGCCGGTCATCGATTTGCGAATAGAGCAGGCAGAGGCTATCCACTGGCGTCTGCTTGTCAATATGTGCAAACATCCTGCATGGCGGAACATATGAAGCGCATCCTCGTAACCGGCGCGACGGGCAAGGTGGGCACTCAGTTCATCCGACGCGCCCTGGAGGCCGATGATTTTTGTGACTTCACGATTCGTGCGTTATGTCACAACCGCCGACCTGAACCACACGAGCGACTGGAAATAGTGAACGGAAGCATCTCTGACCGGGCAGTCGTTCGAGAAAGCATGCGTGGGATAACGCACGTCATTCATTGCGCAACCAGCAAGGAAACTGAAGAAAGCGTGATCGATGTCAGCATCAAAGGGCTGTTCTGGCTTTTGGAGGAATGTCGGCGCAGCAGTTCCTTCAAGCAAATCATTCTGATTGGGGGAGATGCCGCCGTAGGACATTTTGTTTATCCACACCCGCTTCCGGTAACAGAGCAGCAGAGACACAGCGCTTATCCGGGTTGCTACGCGCTCTCCAAAGTTCTCGAAGAGGTGATGCTGGAACAATATTTTATCCAATACGATCTCTCGGGGTGCTGTTTGCGGGCGCCGTGGATTATGGAGAAGGACGATTTCAAGGATTCGCTCTCTTTCGGTGACGATGTGTTCGGCGGTCCACGCTGGCGAGACTTTGTGGGGCCTGAAAGAGCTGAAGAATATATGAAGCGCGGCGCAGTGCCGCTTATGCTCGACCCTAATGGGGAGCCAGTGAAACGCAACTTCGTCCACGTGAGCGACCTGGTCGAGAGCATTGTGGTCGCATTGGATCATCCCAGCGCCAGACAGCAAACCTTCAATATTTGCATGGATGAGCCTGTGGATTATCGGCAGGTCGCAGACTACTTGCGCGAAACGCGAGGAATACCCTCGGTTGAGATCACAACGCCGTATTGGTCGGTGTGGATGGACAACAGCAAAGCGAAATTTCTGTTGCAATGGAGACCGTCCTACGATCTTAGGCGGCTGATTGAAGAGGCCTGGTCCTATCGACGAAACGAAAAAGATCCGCGTAAGGTATGGTATCCGGGCTAAGGGCCGGAAAAGCCGAGATCCGGTCGGTGAGATTCTTGTCCACTGGTACGTTCTAGGCCGGATTCTCTTCTAGAGAGAGGTCTCGGCACCCGGTGACGCTCTACTTGAGGAGTCGAAAGCCTTTTGGAAGCGCGAACACAATATTCACCCATGAGCGCCCACTTATTGCCTCTCCGATCCGCACGTCAATTATCGCGGATGCGAAAAATGCCGGTGACCACTGCACTATCTTTTCTGCCGGGCGAACTGGCAAACGACTTGATTGTCAGTCCTGTCCCCTTCACCATAATTGGCGCGGTATATACGGGAGAGTCAGCCATAGGCTCGGAGCTGTCGACCGTGAAGTGAATGGCGGAGCCCGGTGTGGCGCTGCGTAAAACTACCGCGGTATCGCCATCAACAGCACCGGGCTTCGGAAACAAGCGCGGCTCGGCGGTCGCGCCATCGCGCTGCGTTTCACGCGCCGCCTTGTCGCTGATGAATTCTCGAGTCGTCTCCGTATTGGGGGCGACGCGGCGAGCCGCGACCGTCTGGCCGTCGTTCGGCCGCTTCGGCGCGTCCTGCATGAAAGACTCAAGATAAGCTCTTTGGAAATCATGGATCGGCCAGTCGAAACCACTTTCATTCCACTGTTCCATCAGCGCCGCTGCTTGATGGAAGGAGCTCTTGAACTTCGCCGCCTGAGTTGGCTTTATCGCAGCGACGAAAAGATTGATGCGCTGCGTCTGCAAATCGTCCGCAATGGTCAGGTCATACATGCCGGGGCCACGCAGCGGGATCATGATCTTGGGTCCCATCTTCTCCATCGAGATATGGGACTGAGTCGGATGTGGACCATTCAGCAGTCGAAGGTCGTAGGTATAACGACCGTTGGGGAGGTCCGCGACCAAGCCTCCGACACTGACACCATTGTCCGGACCGAGAACTGCGACGACCTCCTCTTGTGGCAAGCGAGGCTCAGGTCGTATGGTGGATGAGTTATTTTCCAGGACCAGCGTCGCATGAATGCGGGCCAGCATACCCAAAGCAACCGGGTCAGGGACGCGGTACAGCGACGGCACGCGAAATCCGCGCGCACAGTCTTCTGGAGTGGAACATTCGTAAAAAATCCTTCGACCGTCCGCCAGATAAACGATGATCGAATGACTGAGAGCGGGTGCGCCGGGTTGCAGAAGCGAACCGGGTTGTATGGCATCGCCAGTGGAAATCGGCGCTCCTTTGCCGTTTACCCGCCATGTGCCCTGGACTAGCCACGCGAGACCGTCAACCGCCCCACTGTCCTTTTCTGCGAAAAGCGTGGTCGCAAAGATTAATAAAAACAAGAGACACAAAAAGATGAGGCTGCATGAGGAAATTAGAACCAAGCAACGGTGTTGGGAAGAACGCCTGCGTTTAAAACTTATATACATAACGCCTATTTTGCCTAAATTGAAGGTCGATTAACCTGTCCCCAACAACCCGGCCATATTAGATGCCATCTAAGAGATGGTTTCATGTCTGTACCCGGCATAGTTTTCTTTGTTTCACTGCGTCTTCGCAATTTAGCCTTATAAGGCCAGGCCGCACAGTTCCGCAGCGACGGATTCCCCATCCGTCCAATGTAAGAAACATAGAGAGGCCGGCCTACGAGCTTAGCGACCTTTCGTTCAACATAATTCGTGTCCACGGTCTCGCTCACCCTTGGCTTGGCCCCCGGATAGCTTGTCCCTGGTTCTTGTGTTTGAGGTGTGGCATATGCAGAATCCCAGTGTCCATTCGTCTTTGACCCGACAAATCGCGTTCGCATCTCTCGCGTTGGCAGTATTCTGCACATTCGCTGCAAGCATGTTCGCCCAGACGCCAACTCCGGTGACGGTGGCGACCTGGCGCTATGACCTGACGCATGCCGGAGAGAACACCAACGAGACTGCGTTGACGCTGGCCAACGTGAACGTGAACTCGTTTGGCAAGCTGTTCGGGCTGCAGGTGGACGGCAACGTATACGCCCAGCCCTTGTATATACCTGGCCTGCAGATGAGCGACGGCAACGTGCATAATGTCCTGTTTGTGGCGACGGAAAACGATTCGATTTATGCCTTCGACGCAGACTCGAATGGCGGCTCGAACGCAAAGCCCATCTGGCAGATCACTCTGCTCGATGCCGCGCACGGAGCAAAAGCAGGGGCGACGCCACAAGCACCGACGTCCACCGGTGAAAATGACATCGGTCCGGTGATCGGGATCACCGGCACCCCCGTGATTAATCCCGCAACAAACACGATGTATGTGGTGGGCGCCACGGAGGAGGGAGGCGCATATTTTATCCGGCTGCACGCGATTAACATCCTTACCGGCGCGGAGCAGGCGAACAGCCCGGCCGCAGTCAAGGCAACCGTGACCGGTACGGGCAACGGCAGCTCCGGCGGAAAGCTCTCGTTCAGTCCATTGTGGGAGAATCAGCGGCCGGCGCTGAATTACTACAACGGATATGTTTACGTCGGCTTTGCCGCGCATGGCGACCTGGGACCGTGGCATGGATGGTTGTTCGCCTATAACGGCACGACGCTGGCGCAAACTTCGGTAGTCTGTCTTTCGCCGAACGGCATTGGTAGCGGGATATGGGCTTCTGGTGCAGGTATGCCGATCGACGATGATGCGACGGGCGGCCGGATGTTTGTTGTAACCGGCAACGGTACGCACACCACCTACCCGAAATTTCCTTACACCGGCAGCCTGGGGATGGGCGAAAGCGTTATCGATTTCAACCTGGCGAACGGCGGCCTGACCACGACCGATGAATTTACCTCGTTCAACTACTCGAAGCTGAACACTTCCGATTTGGATTTAGGGTCAGGCGGCATTCTGATGGTGCCTGACCAGCAGGGCGACGATCCCCATGTTCTGGTGCAGGCCGGCAAGGAGGGGCGGATCATCGTGCTCAACCGCGACAATCTGGGCGGCTACGCTCCAGGAGGCACATCCAACACGAATGCATTGCAGGATATATCCGGCCAGATCCAAGGCTTGTGGAGCACACCGGCCTACTGGAACGGGAATGTCTATATCTGGGCCGCGACAGATGTGGCCAAAGCGTTTAAATTAAATGACGGAGTATTGGGGAGCGAACCCTTCAGCCAGGCAAGCGTGACTTCGGAATTTCCCGGCGCATCTTTTACCATTTCGTCCAACGGCACGCAGGACAGCATTGCCTGGGCGGTGCGGTCAGACCAGGTGAAGACAAATGGGCCTAACGTGCTGTATGCGTGGGACGCGAACGACCTGACAAACACCATCTATGAGAGCGACACCAACCCCCAGCGCGATGCCGGCGGTATTGCCAACCGTTTTACAATTCCGGTGGTGACCAATGGCAAAGTGTACGTCTCCGGCAACAAACAAGTGGCTGTGTACGGACTTTTGAACGGAGAGCCGACTGCGGCCGCGCCGCTGATTTCTCCAGACGGCGGTACCTTCTCTTCGAGCCAGACCGTGACACTATCCAGCACCACCGCGTCCGCGGAAATCCACTACACGCTGAACGGAGCGACCCCAACTTCGTCCTCGACGCCCTATAACGGTCCAATCACCATCGACACGAACACCACGATAAAAGCGATTGCAAGCGCCACTGGGTATGTACAGAGCGGAGTGTCCAGCGCTACTTTTACTTTCGGGACAAGTGGATCCTGCAGCGCGCCAACATCGGCCGGAGTTCATATCTGCTCTCCCGTCGCCGGCTCCACGGTCAGCTCGCCGGTGCAGGTGATGGCTACCACAACCGTCACCGGGACTCTCGCCAGTACGCAATTGTGGGTGGACGGGGCGAAGAAGTACTCCACCGCCTCCAACTCACTCAATACTTCGGTCAGCCTATCGGCCGGGAGTCACCGCTTCGCTGTCCTCGCCGTGAACACAGCTGGACAAAAGTGGGAAACCGCCATCAACGCAACTGTCCAATAGATGGCCGACCAACAATACCGTTTCGCGAGAACCAAAAGTGCGAGATGTATAGTTTCTCAAAAGTCGGTTTTTCGGCAAGTTCGGGTACGTTGCCGAAAACCCCGTCTTCATGTACTTCGAAGTCGGCAACAGCGCGTGCATCGCCAGCGCCGGCTGGGCCGCCACTGGAAGTCGTAGGTTTTCGGAATCGTACGACGCCGCACTCAGAAGGACCTTGGCAACGAAATCGGGAGACAATTCTTTGGTCAAGACAGCCTTCTCCGCCGCTATCAGTAGTGTCACAGCTTTCAAGTAATCGGGGTGGCTGTGCCACCGTGTATCCGTTTTTTGAGGGACCGATACGTCCCCGTTGTAGATATAATATTCGCGATCTGAAGAGGACAGCCATGAATGCGAGCCCGCAAGAGGACCCGTTGGGGCGGCGTGCAGGTCCTTTTACCCCCGAGAGACACGCCGACCTTGAGGCTAGCCTGTACAAGGAATTGCACAAATTAGCGGCTCACAAAATGCGCGATGAACGGGCAAACCATACCCTTCAGCCCACCGCACTCGTGAACGAGGCATACCTCAGGCTTGCCGACGCATCCGGTTCTCTGTGGAAGGACCGCGGACATTTCCTCGCCACCGCCGCACACGTCATGCGCCATATTCTTGTGGATCACGCTCGCTCGCGCGGCGCGGGCAAGCGCGGAGCCGGAGCCCTTCAGGTCACGCTCGATGAAAATCTAATTCCGTCGGCCACCCACTCGATCGATATTCTCGCGCTCCATGAGGCTCTCGAACGGCTGAGCAAGCTGGATGCTCGGCAGGGCAGCATCGTCGAGATGCACTTCTTCGGAGGCCTTTCATTCGAGGAGATCTCATCCGTCCTCGGTATGTCAGAGCGAACCGTGAAACGCGACTGGGCGTTAGCGCGCATCTGGTTGTTCAAGGAGATCTCAGGTTGAGCTCAGCCGGGCCGTCGTCGGTTAGTGTCCGCAGTTTTTACAAGGCCTGACATATAACTGCAACCCCTTCGGGGGGACCCTGTGGCCATGCTTCGATGTTGTGTCGCCTAAGGTCTTCAAAATCGCGATGGAGACGTTATAGTCGCCGCCTTGAGCGGTGATATGACAGACCACCGGTTGCCTGTTGGTTCCTTCCAGCTTGTCACTTGGATCGCAGATCTGCCGCGAGAACTGAACCTCAAAGGTCGAATTCTCTGGAGTCCATTTATCCATCCTGAATTCCAGGATCCCGCCCGCTTGCGCTTTTATCGAAGGCATTTCGCTATCTGCAGCCGGTATCAAAACTACGGTCTTGACAGGTTTGTGGTGGCATCCAGTGGTTGCTATCAGCAGGCACAACAGAAATAGAAACGGACTTAGCTTTTTCACGAACGAACCCTCCATGGTTATAACCTCGTTAGTCGATTTGGGAAGTTGAAGCATTTGAGGGAAGCATCTCCCGATAGCGTGGATCGCGGCGAAGCGAATCCATGTCAGGAAAGGGCGCAAACTGGAGGGTGGTTGCGCCCCTTCGAAAACAGGCAGCCAGGGTGGCGAGCGCTTCATCGCGCTTTCCTATGAGCTCTAGTATCCGTGCCTTGAAGAGTTGCGAATCCATGTCGTCAGCTCCAAGGGCTTCGGCCTTCTTCATCAGGGACGGGGCATTCTGCGGCGTGCCCGATTTCACCTGGTAGAGCGCCAGCAGCATGACGCTTGCGCCATCTGTTGGATCCGTTTTCAGATGATTCTCCGCCTCTTGCGCAGCTCGCAGGTAGGCAGCTTTGGCTTCGTTGTCGTGTTTATGCAACGAGGAGTAGCAATCTCCGAGTTCCAACCAATTTGTATCTTCTGTCGGGTTCAGTTCGACAGCTTTCCGCGCATAAGGCAGCGCCTCTGCGGGCTTGCCTTGATATCGGAGTGCAAGGGAAGTGTTGACTGCCGCCAGGTCGTTCGGTTGCAGGGCAAAACTTTTTTTCAGGGATTCCGTCGCTTGCGCAAAATCACCGACTTGAAGATACTCGCCGCCAAGATTGGCGAAGGCCTGCGAATTGCCGGGCGCGGCGAGGGTTGCGGCGCGAAATTTCTCGATTGCCTCCTGATACTTGCCCTGTCCGTTTAAGGCAGTGGCTAATTCGTGGTACGCGAGCCAGTAGTTGGGGCGCTCCTGCAGCACCCTTTTAAAGCTCTGTTCCGCATCTGCCCAGCGATTCAGGCGTTCGTACGTCTGCCCCTGCCAGACCAGGGCTCTGGGATTGGAAGGATCGAGCTGTAACACTTTGGCGAACTCCTCGAGTGCGCCGTGCTCGTCTCCACTCAAATTGAATACGCCACCCATCGCGAGATGACCATCGACAAGATTGGGATCGAGAGTCAAAGCGCGACGACAGTTTCTCCGGGCCAATTCGAGCGCGACGGATTCATGACGTATCGCATACAAACGGCCGTAGGCGATGCCTAAATTTGCATAGGCAAGTGCGTATTGCGGGTCGATATCGACTGCCTCCGAATATTTTTTGATGGCTTCTTCGAGCCCCGTGTCGTTGGGTTGTTTCATCAAGCTTTCAGCCGTCTGAAATGCAGTAAATGCGGTGGCGGAGTGCGTTCCGGGCTGAACCTGTTCCTTAGTCTGCAGAAAATGGTTCACACTTAGCAAAGCAGCTGCGGCCTGCGCGGCTTTGCCGGGAAGGGATGGAGCCTCCCTGAGGCCGCAGTTAAGCCGTCTTGCTCTGAGCGCGTGGCCCGAAATTGGATCGAAGACACGCAACAGCAATTCGAAATAGTTTCCACCCGGCACGCCAGTGGCTGCGAGTACGAGGTTCGCTCCAAGCGGATCACAGACATCTCTAAAATTTCCTACCTGCGTGAGGTCCTGATCCACATCGTCAGGAGAGATGACAAAGAGGTCTCGATCGACCGCCTCGATCCGCGAGAGCTCGCCTTTGATGGCCGAGAGAACGCCAGTGAGCATCGGCACTACCCGACTATTTGAAGTTTGCGGCCAATTCAACAGGGCAACAAAGCGCTTTCCAGGAAGAGGGTGGAAAAGGTCGTAAATCGTTTCCCGTTCAACCCAGCCGCCTACAGCAAGAAGGCCTACGCCGGCAGCGGCCGTGCCAACGAACTGCCGTCGAGTCATTAATTTTTTCGTTTTGCGTTTGTGGCCGAGCGATTCCAACGCAGACTCGAAGGCCTGGCACCTTCGTTGCGGATCAAGGTCGAGGCATTCCGTTATCAAGTTAGAACAGAAGGATGGCACTTTCGAACTGTTGAGGCGTGGATTCACGATCACGGAAGAATTGTCGGGCGATGCGGTCGGCCTTTGGCCAGTAAATACTTCATGCATCACAACGCCGAAAGCGTACAGGTCGCTGGCCTGGGAAGGTGGGTGGCCCTGCAGAAGTTCAGGGGCAATATAGTTGGGAGTTCCCGCGACGGCGCCTCGGCCGGAAATTGTCGTGTCGCCCTGGAGCGCGCGCGCAAGTCCAAAGTCCGTGATCCAGACCCGCACCTGTGCGCCGACCTCATCAATCATGATGTTGTTCGGCTTAATATCCCTGTGTACGATTCCAGAATTGTGGATTGCAGCCAATCCGAGGGCGGTCTGTTTCAGGATTACTAATCCTTCGTCCATCGAAATTGGGGTAGGGCGCTGCAAGCGTGCTGCGAGCGTCTCTCCGGGCAACAACTTCATCGTGAGGAACAGGAAGTTTGGCGTTTGCCGATCGGAGTGGAAGATGTCGTAAATTGGGCAGAGGTTCGGATGAACTGCCTCCCGTGCGAGGAGCACCTCAAGTTCAAATCGTTTCTGCAGCGCCGGCTCATCGGCAACGTGGGGGAGAATGGTCTTGAGGGCGACGTGAACCCCCTGGAGCAAGCGGTCTTCCGCTTCATACACTTCACCCATACCGCCTGTAGCAATCCATCGAACGATCAGGAAACGGTCAATCAGTATTTGTCCAGGCTGAAGCGAGTGTGACAGAGGATTTTCACTACCGTTCCACGGGTGATTTGTCTCACCGCTCGGAACACCATCCAAGGTTGTTTTATCGAGAAAGGCGAAAGCAGGGTGTTGCAGGAAGTTGCCAGCGCGCGCATCTTCCGCCAGTAGATTTTCGACGGTTTGCCTCAACGCCGTGTCCTGGCCGCACTCCTGATCCAGAAAGGCTTTGCGCTCGGATGGCTTGAGCGGTAGCGCGGCTTCAAATAGCGCCGCCACGGACTCTGGTTGACCAGCCATAATTCCCGTCCCGGAACATGCCGATTGAGGAAGAATTATGCAAAGGGAGCGCCGCCCGAAGAATCACAAACCTGGCAAGCAATATGTGGCCGCTTGCCTCGGCCGGGCAGAAAAAAGCCGCTTCTATTTCGGGAAGTCGACTTTCAAGAGCCGGGAATCGCATCTGCTCGGGGGGAGCACAATCAGCCTTCGTTCCGCAGGCTCCTGCAGGTAACAATAAACTTATACCACTGCGAGCCTGGATCAGCATCAGAAGTACGGACCCAGGACATGAGTCCGGCGCGGAGATGGTTCATCCCTGCGCCGGCCGTGGCGAATTCGTCCCTCATCATTACTTACTCGCTAAAAGAACCCGGTCGGGTTGCTGGACGACGGCCTCCTGCGTGCGGGCCCTTTTCTCAGACTTTGTCGCAGGAAGGCTCACGTTCATTGCTGCGGAGTTGCAAAGTATCTCCCGCAGAAAATACCGGTCGCCGTACCTGGTGAATATTAGCTCGTCGCCGTTTTCGGATTGCCGATCATCCTGCATCTCGGTAGTCACAACCGAAATACTTTGATCTCGGGCCTGAATATGAATCACATCGGCAGACAGCGGTGTAATCACATAAGTGCCGGCGGGAAGTAGCTTGTCGCCGGCAGTGAAGGCGAACGGCACCTTCACCCGGACTGCATCACCTTGTGCCAATGCACTACCGACGCTGAGAATGCCTGTGAAAGCAAGAATCGCGATGGTTATGATCCGTTTCATGACGTGTCTCCTTTTGTGAAGTGTCTTGATTTCGACTGCCTTCACTCTCTAAAGCGGAGACTGGCGCGATTGGGTGCCAAAGAATCTGTATTTCTCAAATATCAGATCGCATGACTGTATGCGTAATTGAAGGATTGTGCGGGCTAGTTGAAGGATTATACGGGCTAGTTGAAGGATTATACGGTGCGGCTTTTGGGGCAAGTGGCTTGGTTGCAGCGGAATGAGGGGAAAACCTCTTGTAAATCGGCTTCCACTGCGAATTTCAGCAAAAAACGAAAAACTGACGGCTGCAACTCCGTGCGATCCGGGACAACCACTGCTCTGAGGAAGGCGGGCGGAGGGTGCTTATCTCTATTTTACCAAGTTCGGATCGTCGAAGCGCCAATCGTGCTGACCGGCGCTGGACGCACGGGGTGCTGGCCGCACGGGCAAACTTTGCGCTGGCGTTGCTGGGCGCGGGCCGGGGACTGCTCGACTGACCTGGGGAAGGGCAGAAGGAAAAAAGAGGAACGCGATTTTGCTGGCTTGCCAACTCCGCCAAGCCGAAGTTGCTCGATTGTTTGCTATCCGTGCTAACTAATTCATTAGTTGCCCGTCCTAAAGAAAGCTGCAAATTTGACATGGTTTGATTCCGTTGTGAGATGCCTGAACTGTGATGCCTCCGAAGAGCTCCAACACGCTGACCGAAGCTGAACTGAGGCTCATGAGAATCCTCTGGGCTCGCGGCGAGTCAACCGTCGCCGACCTGGTGACTGCGACAAGCGAGGAAGTTCAACTTGCTTATACTTCGGTGCTGACAACCATCCGCGTGTTAGAGAAAAAGGGCTACGTGGTTCATCGACAAGAGAGCAGAGCTTTCCTGTACAGTCCTCGTGTTGCGGAACATGATGCAAGCCGATCGGAAATCCGGAATGTACTCCACCGCTTTTTTGGCGACTCCCGAGAACGACTGCTGCTCTCGCTGCTAGGCGATGGCGAAATCACACCGAAAGAATTGAAAGCTGTGAAGGAAGCCATTGCCAACGCGCCGGAAGATTCGCGAAAGAAGCGATAACGATGCCGCCCATTCTCCATATGATTGCGATGCTTCCTGCCGTGGCCGCCAGCTGCCTGATCTCCGCCATTTGGCAAGGCCTGGTCCTGGCGATCGGCGTTACGCTGTGCCTTCATCTTCTACCGGAGACGACTGCGGCAATTCGCTCCATCATCTGGTCGGCTGCATTTGTGCTGGTCATCGGACTGCACGTCGCGGGTACGATGACAAGCAGTCCGTCCCTTCACCCGGTGTCGCAAGGACCTGCGATCCACCTCGATTTTCGTTGGGGCGTGGCGATTGCGGTTCTGTGGATTCTGTTGTTGCTGGTACGCGGATTGCAGCTTGCGATGAGCGTGCTTCGCTTGCGAAGAATTGCAAACCGGGCAACGCCTGTTGAGGCTGGCGATGCGTGGAAGAATCTCCTCGCCCGTACTCGTCGACACGTCGAACTTTGCACGTCATCCGATGTGGATAGTCCAAGCGTGATTGGATTCATGTCGCCGCGCATCCTTATCCCGGCTGCTCTGTTGGAGAGGCTTTCGCAGTCGCAGCTGGAGCCGATCATTGTGCACGAAATGGAGCATCTACGCCGCGGAGACGATTGGGTTAACCTGCTGCAGAAGGTCAGCCTGGTTTTATTTCCATTGAACCCAGTGCTGCATTGGATCGAAAAGCGACTCTGCATGGAGCGCGAACTTGCGTGCGATGAGAGCGTGCTGAGGTTCACCCAGGCTCCCAAGGCCTATGCAAGCTGCCTTGTTGAGCTGGCGGAGCATTCCATGCTGCAGGCAAGAACGCCGCTGGCATTGCGTGCATGGGAGCGTCAATCAGAATTGGCAAGTCGTGTGCGCCGCATTCTTCGAGATTCTAATGTCTCCCTTGGCCGCGGTCCTGCAAAATTGGTGGCGGGTTCATTGGTCCTGGGGTTACTCGCAGGCGCAGCAAGTCTGTCCCATTGCCGGCAAATTGTTTCTTTTACTTCTTCGCCAGTGTTAGTGGACACATCGGCTGAATCACATGCTGAGACCTCCCCGAGCCTGCAAGATGCGGCATTTCATCCTGGAATGGCGCACGCAACATTTATTAAGGATGTAGTTGTCGAGAGGCAGCCTGTCCAAGCCGCATCGACGAAGCTGAGGCAGCGGCAGTTAAAAATAAAACGTCGTGATCCTCGCCGCAAAATGGTGTCGTCGCTGTTGTTGGTGACGGGCTGGAACGGCGTTTGGGTTGAGTCTGACCTGCGCTTCACAGTTGTTGAAAATGTTCGTCCTTCCATTCACTCAGCCGGCCACCCCGCCGCCGACTGGGTAGTCTTCCAACTTTAACCTTGTCCGTCGTTATGGAGAGATACATTTATGCCTAATGAAACTAATAAATTAGTTGCTAAAAGAAGCCAGATAGCCGGTACGGCTGTGATCGCAATTGCGATCCTTCTGGGAGCGTTCATGTTTAGTCAATACCGTGCCCAGGCCGCCGGCGTTCCTGCGGCCCCCATCGATGAGCACAGCGTCACCGCGCTCACCTCGCTCGACCAAGCGATGGAGTCGGTCGCGGCTCGCGTGACGCCTGCGGTCGTCAATATTGCGGTTACATCCAAGGTTTCACCCGATCGCGCCGTGTCGGATGACAGTCAACAGGAAGTGCCCCCTGGGATGGAACAGTTCTTCGGGCCATCCGCACCGCAACGTGCGCAACCGCTGCAACATGGAATCGGGAGTGGAGTCATCATTTCGCCGGATGGTTATATCGTCACCAACAATCATGTCGTCGACGGTGCTGTGGAGGTCCAAGTCACGCTTCACGATCGGCGGATCATGAAAGCACGGGTCGTTGGGGTGGACAAACTTACCGATCTCGCGGTGTTGAAGATCAACGCGACAGATCTTCCAAGCATTGCATGGGGTGACTCTACAAAACTGCAGCCGGGGGAGACGGTGCTCGCATTCGGAAGCCCATTTGGATTTTTCAGATTCTCAGTGACGCGTGGCATCGTAAGCGCACTGGATCGGCCAAATCCCTACTCGGACGATCCGCGGAAGCCGGGTGATTTTATTCAGACGGATGCAGCGATCAATCCGGGCAACTCGGGTGGGCCATTGGTGAACGCGCGGGGAGAGCTGGTGGGAATCGATACATTCATCGTCTCCGAAAGCGGTTCATTCGCGGGCGCGGGATTCGCAATTCCGTCCCAGATCGTTCACTCGGTCGCGGAGCAGTTGATGAAGTCCGGCAGCGTGCGGCACGGATATCTGGGGATGAGTATGAATGATGTCACTCCGGACAATGCTCGTTTTTTCAATCTTCACGACGCCTCGGGTGTGATTGTTGCCGCGGTAGCGCCAAATTCGCCGGCAAGCCGTGCGGGCCTGAAACGAGGGGATGTGATTACGCTGCTCAATGGCCAAAAGGTGACTGACGGAAGCGGATTGCAGGTGGCGGTGACAGAAGAGACACCGGGAACGCACATCACACTGGGCATTGTGCGCGACGGCAACCCACGGACACTGAACCTGACGGTGGGGGAATATCACGCACATCTGCAAGATGCCAGCGACAGCAATGGACCTACGCCTCATGGCGCAACGATTGGAGTGGGTGTAACCGACCTGACACCTGATATTCGCCAACAGATTCAAATCCCGGATCAAGTGAATGGAGTTGTTGTTGAGAGCGTGCGTCCGGGCAGCCCTGCAGAAGACGCTGGCCTCGCACCCGGCGACGTAATCCTGGAAGTCGATCGTCGGCCAATCACTTCCGCGGATCAGTTTGTCGCGGCGGTCCACGCAAATTCCGAAGGAAACGACATGCTGTTACTGGTGTGGTCGAAGGGCTACACGAGCTATCGCACGATTCGCCCCGAACTGGCGAAGGAAAGCAGCTAGCATTTTGTGACCTACGCAAATGATGACCTTTACTTCACGCAGAGGATCCATGATGTATCTCTGCGTGAAGTGGAGGATGGCTGGCTTGCTGCAGTTCTCTTGGAATCTTCAATTGGATACGATCGGTTCCAGTCGAATCTGGTGGGCGGCCAACATCAGATCGCGAAGAACTTTGGACAGGAGGCGATGTGCCTGAAAGATTGGGCCCGGATACTGACCTTCGCCACATCTTTCTGATGTTTCGAGAAAAAGCGCTACACTAACTCCTCACTGGCACATAAGGCCGTTCAAGGGATTGATCTAAGGTGTAAAGCATGCGAAGAACAGGTATGTTTGTTCCAATTTCACAGTCACTGCTAGGAGAGCTGAAAAAAATATCTGATACCACGGGAGAGCCCATCTCTCACGTGGCGTCGAGCGCGCTGGCGCGTTGCTTTGACGTGCCGCAGCATACCCTGTTTCAGGTTTCAACATCCGGGGCTCTTGTTCAGGGAATTTACGATCGTGCGGTGTCGAGTAATCTCTTGCTCAACTATGGCGACTTTGGACTTGGAACGTTCGAGAACCTCGACGGCGAGATGATCGTGCTGGACGGAGTGATCTATCAAGTGCGCAGTGATGGAAAAGTTTCGAATATCACCGATGATGTGGGCACTCCCTTCGCGATGGTCACCCGCTTTATCGCGGATCAGGATCACACGGTGGAAAATGCATCGAGTTTCGAGGAAATTAAGAAAACCTGCGACCTATATCGGGATTCGGACAATCTGTTTTATGCAATCCGCATCGACGGACACTTCTCACATATCCATGTTCGCGCCATGCGGTCAACCTCAGATGGAGTTCCTCTGGCCAAAGCTGCGGCGACGCAACCGGAATTCGAGTTTACGGATGTGGATGGAACCTTAGTTGGAATCTGGGCACCGCAGTTTTCAAGCGCCCTGAATGTCGCGGGCTACCACTTCCATTTTCTTTCCGAAGATCGCCGCACGGGAGGGCATGTTCTGGCATGCAGCGGCAAGAACCTTCGCGTTCGTTTGGACAGACTGAATGATTTCCATCTGTCTCTTCCGGAGTCGGAGGAATTCCTGCGAGCGGACCTCACGAAAGATACATCGAAGGATCTTGCTTTTGCCGAACAGATTCACAAATAGGAAGAACCAGGACGGTCACAACCTTGACCCAAGCGCCGATTCCCAGGTTCACGCGGTTCTCGAATGATTTGAATGTGGCGGTCGCTGTGCCGCCGGTCAGTCGTCTCCAAGCTGCTTCATTCGAGCGGGGGACTCATCGGCTGGGCCGTAACCTAACATCCCTCGTGCGGTGCGGGCAGAGTGGGATTTTCGCGACAGCGTTACGGCCGCGCATTTTTCCTTCAGTTTTGTTCTAATTTCAATTGCCGGCCAACCGGTGGGATTGTTGCCATCTATTCATCGCGCGGAAGCTGGCGTTACAGTTTCCTACGCCACAAAGAGAAAGCTGATTCCAGATGAAGAAGCCCGTTGTCTTAGTGATCTGCAATCTTCTGCTTGTTGTTCCAGCCTTCGCTCAGCAGGAACAGCCGCCACTGCCGCAGCAAGTCGACCAATGGCATCTGCAACACCATCCGTTTGACGATCCTAACCTGACGACAGAACAGCGCATCGACAATCTGCTGTCGCTGATGACGATCGATGAGAAGATTGACTGCCTGGGCACGCAGACCGGGGTACCTCGCCTGGGAGTTCCTAATATTGGCAGTTCCGAGGGGATCCATGGCGTGGTGCAACGCGAGGCCAGATTCGGGCGGCAGCCAATCACCACAACGCAGTTTCCGCAGCCTCCGGGGATGGGAGAGTCATGGGATCCGAAGCTGGTGCAGGCGGCGGCGGACGTGGAAGGCTATGAGGCGCGCTTCATTACGCAGACGCCGAAATACGATCGGCAGGTACTGATGTTGTGGGGACCTCAGTCGGACCTCGACCGCGATCCACGCTGGGGCCGCAGCGAGGAAGTGTATGGAGAAGATCCTTTCTTCAATGGAACCATGGCAACGGCTTTTGTTCATGGTCTGCAGGGTGACAATCCGAAGTATTGGCAGGCCGCAGCACTGCTGAAACATTTTCTGGCGAATGAAAATGAGAATCTCCGCAACAGCTCCTCGTCGAACTTCGATGAGCGATTGTTCTGGGAATATTATTCGGTGCCGTTCCGGATGGCGTTTCTCGATGGCGGGGCGAAGGCCGTGATGGCTTCCTACAACGCATGGAATGGCACCACGATGGAGGTCAATCCCATTCTGCGCAGCATTGTGATCGACAAGTGGGGTGTGGATGTGGTTTCGAGCGATGGCGGAGCGGTGAAGCTTCTGGTGAATCCGCGTCATCTTTTTCCAAATCAGGAAGCTGCCGTGGTGGCTTGCCTGAAGGCGGGAATCAATCAGTACCTCGATTCATATAAGGATGAGTTGCACGCGGCGTTGAAGGATGGGTCAATCACAGAAACTGATATCAATAGCGCATTGCGTCGGAAATTCCGCATTACGATCAAGCTGGGGCTGCTCGATCCGCCGAACATGGTGCCGTATACGAGCATCAAAGATTCTCCAGAGCCGTGGAACACAGACAGAGATCGCGATGTTTCGCGCAAGATGGCGCTTGAATCTGTGGTGCTGCTGAAGAACGAAAACAATTTTCTTCCACTCGACAAGAAAACCATCAAATCCATCGCAGTGATCGGACCGCTGGCGAATGTCGTGCATTGGGACTGGTATGGCGGGACACCTCCCTATGCGGTGACGCCGCTGAAAGGCATTCAGAATGAGGTGGGGCCGAACGTGAAGGTGAACTTTGCCGCCTACGATACGCCGGACGGCGAAACGGATGCGATGAAAGCGGCAAGCGAATCGGACGTCGCGGTGGTCGTCGTGGGGAACAATCCCACGTGTGGCGACCAGGCACACGACTGGTATAACTCGCCGACGGAAGGCGGTGGCATCACGTTGCCCTGTACCGTGCCCAGTGATGGACGCGAGGGTCGCGACCGCGAAACGATCGACCTTTACCAGGAACAAATCATCAAGCAGGTTTTCATCAAGAATCCGAAGACAGTGGTGATGCTCATCTCCAGCTTTCCGTACGATATCAACTGGACGGAAGCGAATGTGCCGGCGATTCTGCACATGGCGCAGTCATCGCAGGACGAAGGAACGGCGCTGGCCAAGGTGCTGTTTGGCGACTATAACCCTGGAGGCCATCTTGTGGAGACCTGGCCGAAATCGGTCGATCAACTTCCGCCTCGCATGGACTACAACATCCGCGACGGCTACACGTACATGTATTTCAAAGGCGAGCCTCTGTATCCGTTTGGATTCGGCCTGAGCTATACGACGTTCAAAATTTCCAACATCAAGACAAGTTCGCCGCGGTTAGCCAGGGATGGAACGGTCACGGTGAGCGTGGACGTGACGAATACAGGCAATCGCAAGGGAGATGAAGTTGTGCAGCTCTACGTAAAACATCTGCACTCAGCGGTCGAACGCCCGGACGAAGAGTTGGAAGGCTTCCAGCGGGTGACGGTCGATGCGGGACAGACGAAGACGGTGGAAATTCCGCTGCCGGCTTCGCGACTGGCGTACTGGGACGTGAAGACCAAGGCGTTTCGGGTTGAAGCTGAGCCGGTGAAGCTGCTGGTCGGTGACTCATCCACGAATCTTTCGCTGAACACGACGATCCAGGTGAAATAGCCGGAATCATGCGATCGGCCGGAAGAGGCCTCAGATGGCGCGTTGACGATCTCGATGGACCGATCGATCGATGCCGCGGACGACGTTGTCACGATCGATTCGGAGCGACTCTTGTTCAAAGAGTGCATCGGCCAGTGGGTCCCCACTGGGAATTGGATTCCGGATCATCGTGCGGCTGTCAAAACCATCCCCCGGAGGGCACGAGGCCATTGATGCGCAGATAGGTGACGAGATTTCCGTAATGCAAGGCGTCATGATTTCCGACTTGCGTCAAGATGAACATCTTGTTCGTCTTGGCGCCAAAGAAGTCCGCCGGGTCATTGAGGTGCGCATCCGTAAACCCGGAGTACACGCCATCGCAATAAGCGAACGAGGCTTTGAGGTAGGCCACGATCTCGGCCTTCGAAACCTTCGCAGTCGCCGAGACGGGGTTCGCTTCACCTTTGACGTTTGAACACAATGTGTAGGATATGTCCGCCACATGCGTCACGATCTCACCAAACGAGCGAACCTCCTTCGTCGGCCGGTAGCTGTACTTGGATTCTGGCATGGCCTCGGCCGACTTCATGATCTTGTCCTGCATATTGGTTCGAAAAATGGATAGCGTCGTTGTGAGCGGATTCGGCGCCATGGTTGGATTGGGCATGCCTTGTTGGGCGTTGGCCAAGGGCGCCAAAACACAAACAGAAACGATGCCAAGAGCAAGGATGACGCGAGCAATGGGTCGGAACACAAACAAGTTCATAGGCCTCCTTTGACCGGTTTCTGCGGAGCTGCGATCTGCGTAGAACCGTGCACGTAGCCAGCCAAAACGCTCCAACTTCAAGCCATTGATTCATAAGAAGTTCAGTTCGCAGGGCGGCGATCGCCAGCGCGATCTTTGTCCGGAATCGAGAATCACTGACCAAAAGCGAACAGCCGATGAGGTCAATTGCCATTCAAACTGGCTTGGGGGAAACCAGGATCGATTGGCTGGGCGGCCCGCGCTGCCTGTGGCCCAGGTAAAGATGCCGGAGAGCGGGTCGTGGTGCTTTTTGACCCGCTGCCACATGGGCATGGTGAAGTCGGTCAACGCATCGTTTTTGACTCCAATTCCGGTTGGATGGATGTCAATGGGAAAAGGTGCCGACTCTGTCTCAATCAAATTGAACGGCCTGATCGGAATCTGGGATCGACAAAATATGCGGGGGCAGAAACTTGAGCCTTCAGAACATCGACGACACTTACAATCAAAAGATCATATGTTTTAGAGGAGAGGCGATGAAAAGGACATGCTTGGAAGCAGTACAGCGGTGCGTATTGGCCACCGCGGTTGTGGCTCTTGTGGCCGTGGGAAGTGCTTCTGCCCAAAACAAGGCCATAGGTTTCACCAAGGGCAATCCATTTAGTGATGGCTTTGTGGCGGGGAACACTCTTTATGTTGCGGGACAGCAAGGGCCTGATTCACATGGCAACGTGACAAGTACGGACATCACTATGCAAACCAAGAATGCAATCGCGGCGGTGAAAAAGGTGGTGGAAGAGGCTGGCTTCAAAATGACGGATCTGGTTTCTGTGACTGTCTACGTCGCCGACGTCAATGATGTGGCAAAAATGAACGAAGTCTACAAGAAGCTGATGCCCGATCCAAAACCAGCGCGCGCTACGGTGCAGGTTGCGGGCTTGATTGGTGGGGCAAAGATAGAGATTTCCGCTGTCGCAGTGAAGCAGTAACGCTCACGTTCGTACTCGAAGTTGGTGCGTTGCGTCAGGATCGCGAGAAGCTGGCACGCGGCATTGCTTCGGCGATGCCGCGTCGATCATTTTCTATTTCGCGACGTTCCTGCATTCAACGGCTCAGGCCTGTTTCTGCGTAACTTCGCCAAAGAAGCGCAGCAGGTTGCCATTCCAGAACTTGTCAATGCGCTCTTCCGAGTAGCCGCGGCGCAACATGGCATCGGTGATCATGGGTAAATCGCGGACATCGCGCATGCCGCGAGCCAGCGTGGGACCGCCATCGAAATCAGACCCGAAGGCCACATGGTCTTCTCCGACCATCTGGATCGCTTTGTCCACGACTGCCACCCAGTCGTCGACCGACATCATGACTGAGTCCGGCACCTGTGCGCCCGGCATCGGGAACTTTGGCGCCTCCAGCTTGTCGATCTCATAAATCGTCTTGCCCTTCACCTCCTCTGGAATGTTGGCCGTGTTCCAGAAGGTCTCATGTTTGTGTGCGGTGACCCAGGCGTACTCCTTGGGGTAGTTGAATTCGCTGCCAATCTGGAAGCCGATGATGCCGCCTTTGGCCGCCATCTTTTTCAGCAGCCAGTCGGGCATGTTCCTGGGGATGTCGTTGACGCTGCGCAGCCCCTGGTGAGTGGCGATGATGGGACCATCGCTGACGTCGATCGCCTGGGAAGTCGTGTCATCGGAGGAATGAGACACGTTGATCACCATGCCCAGTCGATTCATTTCGCGGATGACATCGCGACCATGAGCGGTAAGGCCGCCCCATTGGGGGGGCGAGCAACAGGCATCCGCGTAGTTCTGATCCCAGTTGTGCGCCGAAAGCTGTGCCGAGCGCAGTCCCAGTTGGTAGAGATCGCGCAGGATGCCTAGATCCCCATCCAGATCGTAGCTGCCCTCAATATCCAGCACTGCGGCCACCTTGCCTTGTGCACGGATGCGCTTGATGTCGTCGGCGTTTCGGGCGAGTTCAACCTGATCGCGGTTCATTGCCAGCTGTTGCAGTGCGTGATCAATGCGGCGAAATGCCTGTTTGGTCTCGAATCGGCCGGGATAATATTCCTCGGGAATGAATACGGACAGAAAGAACGCGCCGACTCCGCCTTCTTTCGCGCGCGGCAAATCCCACTGGCCCTCAGTCGTGCGAGTGCCCATGCTGCCGCCATGGTAAAACTCGCGGTCTAACGCATGTACGTGGGCGTCGAATACATATGTGCGTTTGTGGACCGCCCAGGCACGCGCGGAGATATGGGGAGCCGGTTGATCCGTTTGCACCAGCGATTCGGCCCACAGGGAGGGGCGCAGCGCAGCGGTCGCCAGCGCGGAATAGCTAAGGAATCGTCGACGAGTCAGCATCGACTCCTCCAAACGGCCGGTCTGATATTGGGTCGGGAATTTATGATCTGATGCAGCTTCGGCATGCGCAGTGGGCCTTGGGAAAGGGGAGCGATTCCTGCGATCAGAATGCCAATCGTGAGCAAGGGTCGCTTCACCGATGACGTCCATTTCTCTCTTTTGACAGAAGGCATCTGCGGGCAGTATATAGGAGCATTCACCAGTTCTTCCTGCTACGCCGACTCGCGAAATGCCAACCCACGGAAGGAACAGCAGATATGGAAAAGCAATCGAGGAGAGGCCTCCTGAAGAACGCGGCAAAAGCTGCGATGGCTGCCAGCAGCGCGGTGATGATGTCGGAAAAGGCATCGGCCCTTGCGGAATCATCTGATTCGCAATCGTCCGGACGCATGGAGAAGAGACTTCCGGCAGGGATTGTGCCGCCCTCGCCACCCGTACCCATTTCCAACGTAGTGGCCTACGGCAACCTGCTCTTCTTTTCCAGCGTCGGCGACCATGCGGCAGGCACGATTGAGGAGCATACAAAGTTTGCCATCGATGCGCTTGAGAAAAATCTGATTGCCGCAGGCTCCTCGCTGCAGAAGGTACTGAAGGTGAGCGTTTTCCTGAAGAACATCGAAGACTACGACAAAATGAACGTGATTTATAAGGCACGCAACTGGGGACCGGTTCCTCCCGCGCGCACAGTGATCGCCCCTGCCGGCATTCCCTACAACCCGCTGTTCGAAATCGACTGCATCGCCTACATCTAAAGGTTGGACATGGCTCAAAATCTGACATCTGCCAAACGTCCGCAGCTCGCGGCGGTGGTTACTGCCTATCGAAAGTATTTGCACCCTCAGCATGTCGTGGACCGGTTTCTGGATGGTTATGGTTGGGGAGGGACCTATCACCATCCCGAGATGGATGTGGTGTCGTTGTATGTCGATCAACGGGGCGAAGGCGATGTATTTGAGGATCGGCTGGATCGGCATCCCTCGTTGAAGCTTTATCCCACCATCGCGGAGGCAGTCACGCGGGGGACCAGCAAGCTGGCGGTGGATGGAGTGGTCGTCGTGGGCGAGCACGGCGAGTATCCGCTCAGTCCGACGGGGATCATGATGCATCCGCATTACGAATTCTTCGAGCAGATCACCAAAGTGTTCCGCGAAAGCGGCCGATCCGTCCCCTACTTCAACGATAAAGAGCTTTCGTGGAAGTGGGATTGGTGTAAGCAAATGGTCGACACCTCGCATGAACTGGGCTTTCCGCTTCAGGGAGGATCGAGCCTGGCAGTCACGTGGCGCGTTCCGTCGGTCGAGATGCCACTGGGCAGCTCCATCCGCGAAGCGATCTCGATCGGGTACGGTGGCATCGCGAGCTATGATTTCCACGCGCTGGAAACCATCCAGTGCATGGTGGAGCGGCGCAAGGGCGGAGAAACTGGTGTCGAGTGGCTGCAAACTTATCGCGGGGACAGCTTCTGGAAGGCGCATCGGGAGGGATTGTGGTCGCAGGCCTTATTCAAGTCGGCATTGAGCCGCAGCGATACCTTGAAGCCTGGGAGTTCCGCCTTTAGCGACGTTTTTCCAACGGTGGAACAGATGCAGGCGATCGTTCCCGATCCGATTGCCTATCACTATCAGTATCGCGACGGGTTGGTTTGCACGATGCTGCTGCTGAACGGGCTGGTGCGTGACTTCACCTTTGCTGCAACGATCGACGGACAACCCAAGCCATTTTCCACGCAGATGTATCTGCCCATGCCCGATGGACGCACCACGCTGGCGAGTTTCTTCAGCCCGCTGGTGCATAATGCCGAGCTAATGTTCCTGACCGGTAAGGCGCAATATCCGATCGAGCGGACACTGCTGACGAGTGGCCTGCTGATCGCCGGCGTTGACAGCTACAACAAGGGGCTGCAGCGCATAGAGACGCCGAACCTGGCGGCAGTACACTACCAACCCAACCCTGAGTCCACCTTCTGGAGGAGCTAATGCTGAGCCGCCGCCGTTTTGTAGGCTATTCCGCGCTGTCGTCCGCGATGATGGCTTGTCCCTCCTGGCTGCGTTCCGCCGTTGGCCAAACATCATCCGGGACGGCACAGCGTCCGCTGCGCCTGGCCATCCTCGGGAGTGTGTACCAGCTTGGGTCGAATTTGCAAACCATTGGAGACCGCTTTCTGGTTGGCTATCCGCAGGAAGGTGACTGGCACATGCCGAATGTGCAGGTAGTTTCCGTGTACGTGGACGAGCGAGTGCGGAAGGCTAACGCTCGGCCAACGGAATTTGAGCGGGTGATGAGCGGCACTGCCGGGAGAAGCCAAAGACCACACCCCACGGAGCATCCTCCGATCGCGCCGAGCACGCAACCATCCCAGCAAGGGCAGCCGGTGCAGGGTGGGGAAGACCTTGGTCCGAAGAGCGATTTGAGCGAACTGCGCTCGCAGGAGTTCGGCTTTCGACTGTGCCGCAACATCCCAGAGGCGCTGCGGTGTGGTGGAAGCCGAATCGCCGTTGACGCCGTGCTGGCCATCGCCGAACAAGGCGGCGATTATCCATACTCCAGTAATGACATGGGCCAAATCCTGCTGCCGACGTACGATTGGTTTCAGCAGTGCGCCCATGTGTTTGAAGAGGAGAACCACGCTGTCCCCTACTTCAATCACAAGCAGCTTTCCTTCAGCTTCCCGGAAGCGCAAAACATGGTGAAGACTGCAGCGCGGATGAAATTCCCGCTGCTGGCCGGCTCTTCCATGCCCGTTACCTGGCGCTTGCCGGATGTGGACATACCGATGGACGCGCCGGTGGAAGAAGTGGTGATGGTGGGCGTAGGCAGGTTCGACGGCATGGATTTCGATGCGCTCGACGCCATGCAGTGCATGCTGGAGCGACGCAAGGGGGGAGAAACCGGCGTCAAGGCGGTGCAGTTGCTCGAGGGAGACGACGTGTGGGCGGCCAGGAAAGCGGGGAGATGGTCGGAAGACCTGATGAGTTCTGCCCTGTCCCGCAGCGACACGCCGCTGGGCCTGACCGTACTGGACGGCCGTACCCAGGACCTGGCGCTGCCCGGCGTTTTGCCGCAACTTGTAAAAGATCCGGCTGCGTATTGCATCGAGTACAACGATGGGACGCGCGCCACACTGCTGATGCTCAATGGGGCGATCAGAGATTTCAACATCTCAGCGCGGGTGACAGGCCACGGCATGGTTTCGACCCAGTTCTTTATGCCGCCGGCGCCAAACCAGACCTACTCGGCTTGCCTGGCAACGAAGATCGAGCAGATGCTTCAGACCGGGAATACGCCTTATCCAGTCGAGCGCACGTTGCTGACCTCCGGCCTGCTGGAGGCGTGCCTGAGTTCAAGGCATCGCTTGAACCAGCGATTGGAGACGCCGCAGTTGTCGATACGGTATCGTCCGCCCGCTGAATCGCAATACACTCGCACCTGAGAATCGGAATCACTGCGACGGAGCGCATCCCAGAGCATCGAAAATCATCGTCCCGACAAAGGTGCTGCGCACCGCGCATTCCGGCGGTAAAGTACCTTCCGCTTTCGACCGTGCGAACATGGTTGCGAGTGCGTGCTGACGGATTCGGATTGCGCCCTCTTGACTTCTAGGTCATTCGCCTTACACGTGGGCAAGTCAAGCGGCTGATGACAGGGCTTCTATCTGCGAATGGAATAGAGAAGTCGGACCTTCGGTCATAGATCGGCTGAGTCGATTTGCCCAGCGCCTGGGAGCATTGGCGCTCAAGACATTATCATCATCAATTGTGTTAGCGTTCGCTATAGATTGTTATTTCGGCTGCGAGGCAAATCACCCACGAGCCTCACGCGTACGTCCAGAACACTTTCCAAAGCAGGCAGCAAGATCGCCATTCAAATTGCCGCGATGCCACAGCCGGATGAAGCCGTGTGGATTCCACGACTGATGCATTGAAAAGAGCGGGCCATGCAGTGCAATCCGATGAAGGCGCGCGTTGCGGTCATAACTACGAGAGGGGAATCGAAGGAATGAAGGTCAAGCAGGGAACGGTTGCAGGGCGCGTGATACTGGCGGCAATGTTTTGCGCCGCTTTGACCACGCAAGCTCAGATTGCAGGAGATCGCGCCACGGCGTCACCCTCATCGCCGTCATCGACGAATCAGGAAACATCTTCCCCTGTCAGTGCCAACGCTTATCAGCAACAAGGCCCTCCGGGGCCCAGCGGATGCCGTGGCTGCTTCCCGGTCAAGCCTGCGGGGCAAGGTCCGAATCAGGAATCCGGACTGCCGCAGCCGATTCAGCAACCGGGCGGCATGAATGCGCCCCTGCGTCGGGTGGGGCCACCGCCGACGCTGCCCAACCCGTTGCCCTACGATCTGCTGTTGCAGCACGGACACGTCATCGATGCGAAGAACAACATCGATGGCGTGATGGACGTCGGAATCAAGGACGGCAAGATTGCAGCAGTGGGCGAGCACCTTAATCCAAAAGACGCGGTCAAAACAATCAACGTCAACGGCGACTATGTGACACCGGGATTAATTGACATTCACACGCATGACTATGCCTCGACGGGAGAAGCACATTCCTATGCGGGCGATTACGGGATCTGGCCGGACGACTTTACCTTCCGCAATGGGGTGACTACGGTATGCGATGCGGGCAGTTCGGGCTGGCGCAACTTTGAGGATTTCAAAGAACACATCATCGACCGTGAGCAGACGCGGGTGCTTGCATTCATCAACATCGTTGGCGCGGGGATGCGCGGGATCCGGTTTGAAAATAACCTCGACGATATGCAGATGGTGCCGACGGCGTGGATGGCAATGCGCTATCCGGGGACGATCATCGGCATCAAGAGCGCGCACTTTACCGGACCGGACTGGTGGCCTTACATTCAGGCTGTGGGTGCAGGCAACATCGCGCACATTCCCGTCATGATCGATTACGGCGCAAATCGCATTGAGCGCCCGCTCTACGACCTGCTGGCGACGTATCTGCGTGCGGGCGATATCTACACGCACATGTATTCCGGCCTGCGCGGCGAACAAGATGTCATGACGCTGGGCCCGTCGAAAGCAATGATTGAAGGACGCAAGCGCGGCATCTACTTCGACGCTGGAACGGGAGGCGGCAGTTTCCGTTTTCGGGTGGCGATACCAATGATCAAAGCAGGCTTTCTGCCGGATTCCCTGTCGACGGATCTGCACGCGGATAGTATGAATTCGAGCACCAAAGGAATGCTCAACGTAATGAGCAAGTTCATGGCGATGGGATTGACGCTGCAGCAGGTTATCACCGATACGACATGGCATCCGGCGACAGAAATCCAGCGCCCCGACCTGGGGAATCTCTCGGTGGGAGCGCCAGCAGATGTGGCGGTGCTGAGCGAGGAGCATGGAAAATTCGGTTTCCTTGATATGGATAACACCAAGCTGATGGGCAAAACGCGGCTGGCTGTCCAATTGACGATCCGTGCAGGAAAAGTGGTCTATGACCTGAACGGCATCTCCATGGATTTGTGGAACCAGGAGCACCCCTCCAGCGACCCGCAGATGGCCAATCACTGGACTTCGTTCCGCCCGCGTCCTCCCTTGCCAGAACAGATCGATCCGAGGAGCCCGCTGGAAAAGCAGTAGCACGGTCGACACGAAGAACTATCATTGGAGGAGAGAATGCGTATTCCAACAAAAATCCTGAGACACGCCGTAGGTTTGGGATTGCTGTGGAGTGCGGTCGCCTCCTTTGGCGCGGAACCCAAGCCGGTCACTGTGAACTGGCAGACACTGCAGACGTTGGACTTCAATGTCCCGCAGTCGCAGCAAAAAGCTCCGGTACTCGCGCTGTCCGGCAAACGGGTCAGCATTCCGGGCTTTATGGTTCCCCTGGAAGATGATCTGGATGTGGTTACGGAATTTCTCCTGGTTCCGTATGCGGGCGCATGCATCCACGTGCCACCACCTCCGCCGAACCAGATTGTCTACGTAAAGATGGACAAGAATAGCAAAGTTCAGGTGACTTTTACGGATCCGATTCTGGTGACCGGCACCCTGAACATTTCGACTGTGCAAAGCCCGTATGGGGATGTCTCCTACGATCTTTCAGGAGAGAGCGTCGTCCCCTACCAACAGCAATGAACGCACTTACGAATGGAGCCTGTGTTGGAGATCTATGAGGCGATCCATCTGCAGAACGTGGTGTTCGGATACGATCGCCGAAGCCCGGTGCTGCATGTAGAAGAACTTGTGGTACAGACCGGCAAGCGAGTCTTTCTGTATGGCCCCAGCGGTTCTGGAAAGACGACTTTGCTGGGGCTGATCACCGGAATTCTGCAGCCGCAGATGGGTAGTTGCAAAGTGCTGGGCCAAGAGATGACGAAGATGTCGATGTCTGCGCGGGATCAGCTGCGCGGATCAGAGATCGGATATATTTTCCAGGGCCTGAACCTGATTCCGTATTTGACGGTTCGGCAGAATGTGGCGCTTCCGTGCCACATCCACGCGCGGCGCCGCAAGAACATCGTGGCACCCACTGTTGCAGAAGAAGTTGAGCGACTGATACAGCGATTGGAACTGGACACGCATCTTGACCGTGGCGTGAAGAAACTGAGCACCGGACAGCAGCAGCGGGTGGCGATTGCACGCGCCATCATCGGGAAGCCCAGGCTGGTGATCGCCGATGAGCCGACTTCCTCACTCGACACGGATCGTCAGCAGGCATTCCTGGAGCTGTTGTTTGAGGTTTGCGATGAGGCCAAGGCCACGCTGGTCTTTGTGAGCCATGATCGTTCGCTGATGACACGGTTCGACGAGCAGATCGCGTTGAGCGAAGTGAGCCGGGTGAGCGCATGATGATCCTCCAGCTTGCTTTTCGATCGCTCTGGAGCCGCAAATTCACCAGCGGTTTGACCGTATTCTCAATTGCGCTGAGCATGCTGCTGCTTGTGGGCGTGAACCGCATTCGCAAGGGAACGCAGGTGGGATTTGAGGGAACGCTGAGCCAGACGGACCTGATCGTCGGGCCGCGTGGAGGCTCGCTGCCACTGCTGCTTTATTCCGTCTTCCACATCGGCACGGCGAACAACAGCATTTCGTATGCGACATATCAACACTTCGCGCATCATCCTGCAGTGCTGTGGACCATTCCAATTTCGATGGGCGACAGCCATCGAGGGTTTCGCGTTGTCGCCACGGACGACAATTTTTATGAGCACTATCGTTATCGCGGCGATCATAGTCTGGAACTGGCGCAAGGGGCGCGACCGGAAGGGATATTTGACGCGGTGCTGGGCAGCGCCGTTGCAGCACAACTGCATTATCACCTGGGGCAGAAGATTATCCTGAGCCACGGCCTGGAGGGCAGCTTTTTAAAGCACACCGCCGATCCTTATACGGTCGTCGGCATACTGAAGCGCACAGCCACGCCCGTGGATCGAGCCATCTATATCACCCTGCTCGGCGATGAAGCGATGCACCTGGGGTGGGAGCATGGTGCGCCACCACTCACGCCGATTCCTGAATCGCAGATTCATGCGGCTGACCTGCATGTGGACGAGATCAGCGCGTTCTTGCTGCGGACGAAGTCGCGCATCGGCACGCTGTTTCTGCAACGAGAGATCAACACCTATAAGCCGGAACCCCTGACGGCCATCATTCCAGCACTGACGCTGGAGGATTTGTGGAGCGTGCTGAGTGCCGCCGACGTTGCCCTGACGCTGGTGAGCGCAGCGGTACTGGTCGTCGGCCTGCTGGTGATGCTGACCGCGTTGTATACGGCGCTGAACGAGCGGCGGCGAGAGATTGCCATCCTGCGCACGCTTGGACTGCATGCGCGGCAGATCTTCACGCTGATCATTCTGGAGTCAACGCTGATCAGCGCGGTTGGCGCGATCATCGGCGTCGCTGCGGCCTATGTGATCCTTTTTCTGGTGCGAGTCCCAGTCGAAAACAACTACGGAATCCCGCTGGCTATGGTGGGGATTTCTTCGCGCGTGGTGTATTACGTGATTGCCGCTGTGGGAGCAGGCACGCTGCTGGGCTTCATTCCTGCAATTCGCGCGTATCGCAACGCGCTGGTGGATGGCCTGAACGCCGGCTAGAAGCAAGTTCGAAGAATTGGCCGCCGATGGGGCCTTCGCGGGTAGACTGTTCGATGCCGCAGGATTTTTAGACCACAGCCATGGAACGCAGATTGGGAATGGATGAAACGCGATCGGCTGCGCGCGGTGTCCCGGTCTGAGCATCCAGTTCTACTGCAATCATTCCACGATCCGAGGCCATCCATAGCGTTGAAGCGGTGGGATGGATGGACGCGACTCTACCGAAGGGAAGAGCGAGTTCAGAGATTTGCTGCAGCTTTCTTTTTTCCGGATCGATTGTCCATGCCGTGAGCAATGGCTGACGTGTTGCGTGCGATTGAGCGGCGAAAACGATGTTCTTTTCGGATGAGAAACAGACTGCTATAGGTGCGCTGTTCAATGAAGCGTGACCGAGCGGCATCAATTTCATTTGCTGATCTAAGCGGAAGGCTGCGAGCGCGGGACGTAAGGCGTGCGCAACAACGATGAGATCTCCGTCCGGATGCATTGCGATCTTCGAGGGACCGCTCCCCGCGATACATGCAATGCGAGCAGCGACGTTCATTTTGCCGGCACCGGAATCTCCGTCATCGGGGGTAAGGATGTCCAATCGCTCCGCGCCGTAATCAGCAGCAATCGCGATTCCTGTTCGCGGGTGAAATACAACATGCGCCGGATGAGAGCTGGCCTGTTGCGTCTCGTGCTCTCCGCGCCCGACCTGCTTGAGAATGGCTGAAGGTGCTGATGGCAGGCCCGATTCGTCGACCTGCAGAACGTTATAGGCACCGCCGCCAAAGGCCGCGACCAGAAGACTGCGCCCATCCGGAGAGATCGCCAGGGATCGTGGCTGGGTTGCAGAGAGTGATAGAGGCTGCCGCCCGACAAGTTCGAGCCTGCCCGTTGCTGGATCGATTGCGAAGGTTTCGACGGTCCCGCGCGGCTGATGTTGGTAAAGGCTCACGTCATTCGCGACGTAGAGAAGCGGACGGAAGGGATGCCTCACGATTGCGGCAGGCCGCGCGGAGGGATGCGTGTTCAACAGCCGAGTCTTGTCGCGCTGAATGTGCAGAAGGTGCAGCGTTCCAGCGTCCGCCGCGCCGAAGGATCCGACGCACAACAGCAACTCTTCGTCACCGCTTTCGAAGATCGAACGCACATGCGGGGATAGCGCAAAGATTGCTCCCCCCAGACCCATGCCTGCAAGGAAGGCGCGCCGATTCACGCGCGAATCGATCGGGGCAGACGGCGTTTCAGAATTCGGGTCGGGAGTCGCGTCGTTGTCGATGAAATCGCTCATCCTCGCACACTCATGCTGGAGTGAAAGACATTGTTTGGATCATACTTCTGCTTGACCTGTTGAAGGAAAGCGTACAGACCATCGCGGCCATAGTACAGCTCTGGCCAATAGGCATAGCGCAGCATGTCCGAATCAGGATAATTCATGTAGCAGCCCTCATACCGGTCGCCCCAGGGAGTTCCCTGATGATGCGGATCGACGTAGCTGCCGGTGTACAGGTCGGTGTAGAACTTGTCCAGCTGCTCGAGATGGATCTGGTCGCCGGACGCGTCGGGCCAATAGCACTGCCATTGCAGCTTCATAATCGAAGACCGCTGGGCAATGGCAGTTTGATGCGCAAGCTCCGGCCGATTAATGGCGCCGCCGTAGGAATCGACGGAGAGAACAGAGTTCTGCGCCGTGATCTGATCGGAATTGTAGAAGCGATAGATTGTGCTCGCCTCGGCGGGCGTGAAGCTGCGTTTCATATACGAGGACTTATATTTTCCACGGGTCGGCGAACCGGAACCACCGCCGCCGATGGTAACGTCGAGCGCAGGGCGAACCGCAATCTCGTGGGCGTTATTGAGGCCTTCCTGGCCTTTCTGGATTTTTCTTCCGGCGATTGAGGGCCCCTGTCTTGAAACCAGGCTTCCATGCGCCTGCAACAGCATGGGCTGAAACGGCGCGAAGCGGTTGAGGAATTCCTCCAGCACGGACAGATCTTTCGCCGTGCCGTCCGGCTGGCAGTACTGAATATAGATACCGAAATGTCCGCGCTTCGCGGGAGTAACATCCATCAGGGTGAAGAGGCCCCAGGTGTCCGGATCCTTGCCTCGACCCTCCCAGTAATCCCCGTAGGTGGTGAGCATCTGGGTAAATCGATCTTCCGTCATGGTCGCCCAGTCAAAGATCAGGTTGGCCTGAGCCACCTCACGTGGAGCGGGCGGCAGCTTATCAAAACGAAAGCTGGTGATAATGCCGAAGTTGCCGTTCCCTGCGCCACGGCAAGCGCGAAGCAGATCGGGGTCGTGATCTTTGTCCACACGGCGCTCGATCACGTTGCCTTTGCCATCGACGGTGAGAATATCGACGCCGGTAATCCAGTCGGAGGTGAGGCCGTGGAGTCGCGAGAGAAAACCGTACCCTCCGCCGGAGATATGGCCTCCTGCGCCGACCATGTAGCAGCTTCCTGCCGGCAACGTCAGGTCATAGCGTTTATAGAGCTCGAGATAGACATCGCCGAGCACTGCGCCTGGAGCAACGCGATACGGACCGTTTTCACCGTCGCGATCGACTGTGTTGCAGAGCGAGAGATCAATGATGGCGCCGTGCGGATTGTTGCTGACGAAATCCTCGTAGCAGTGGCCGCCGGATCGCACCGTGGGCCGAAGTCCCGCAGCAACCACCTTGCGAAGTGCCTGCGCAGTTTCTTCCGGTGAAGAACAGAGCAGAATCCGATCCGCAGCATCCGCTTCCGAGGAAGGGAAACGCGCATTGTGTCCCCGCTTGAGTGTGTCGAACCGGGGATCGTTGCGATTTACGACAACTGTCATTATGTCTCCGGGGCAGCGTCGGTGGAATGCGCTGGCTGCCCGATCAACGAACAGACGTTCAGGCGGCGGTCGGAGGCGACTGCAGAATCTCCGAAAGACGATTGGCGATGATCATCTCATCTCCAGACTGCATCTGCCATGCCGTCACCTCGACGGTAGGATTCTTCGGCTTCTTTTCATCGTCGCCATTTCCGCCCACTCGAATGGAGCGCGGCCGGGTTGCGGCAAGCTGCTGCATCACTTGTTTGGTAGTGAGAGAAATTTTGCTTGGGTCCCAGCTGATCCTAAGGCTGACAGTGTGATTCGCGATCTGCTTCGGATTGAAATCGTAGGAAGTTTTTACGCCGGGAATTTTTGTGACAACGTCGGAGATGCGCCCGAGCTGCGCATAATACTGCTTCAGTATTGCGTCCTGATCGGAAGCGACAAAGATCTCGAGCGCCTTGAGCATGCCGCAGATTTCTTCTTTGCCAACCTTGCAGGGACGACCGATGGTATCTTCCTGCGGACTCATATTCAGCAATGCGCAGCGAATTAATTCCTGCTTGCCCATCAGCAGTCCGGCGGCCTGCGGACCGCGAATATCCTTGCCTCCGCTGAAGGTGACAAGGTCATAGCCCATATTGGTGTACTTCCACAGGCGCGAGATAGGGGGCGTATCGGCAGCCGCATCGTTGAACGCCGGCAGATTGTGCTCGTGAGCGATCTTTACGAACTCATCCACCTTGACGCGGCCCTTGTCATTGAACAAATTGGTAAAGTGGAGTGCCGCGGTTCGCGAATTGATGGCCGCGATTAATTCTTCGCGCGTCTCAACTTCGACCAGCTTGACTCCGGTTTGACGGACCTGGTGATCGAAGGGATAGCGATGGCTCTTCTGGATGATGACCTCACTCTTCGGCATGCCGGTGAGGTCGGGAATCTGCTGGATGTATTGCGGATTGTCACCGGTAAGGATGGCGGCATAACCGACGAGCAGGGCCGCAGCGGCTCCCGCGGTCACCAGGCCGGTGTAGCCTTCCGGCATCTTGCATAGCTCGGCCATCTTTTTTCCGGCTGCAACTTCGAGATCGTTGATCGGGACAAATTTTTCGTTGCCGAGACGCATGGCCTCGATCACTTCGGGATACATCAACGAGCCCCCGAGTGCGGTGTAGGTGCCGGCGCCGTTGATGACCGGAACCACGCCAAGCTCCGCATAGATATCGCCGGTAGATCCGAGACCCGAGGTAATCGCGGACATGCCACCACCCGCAGGCGCAGAGTACGGCCCGCCGGCCATGAGAGTGGCGGCCCTGGCGTTTCTCACACTCCACAGGCCCCCGAGGGCAACACTGAACGTTGACAGAAAAGAGCGACGGCTCCAGGCAGATTTAAGATTCATTGGTTTTGATACTCCCTCTTAGCGGAATGCTTGTTGCAGGTTGGTGTGTTGGTCGTGGATCCGCTGCGTGGGCAGAATTTCAGGACTCCACATCCGCATGTTGATTCGATGAAGAGCCGTTTGTGATGCAGCGCCGCAAGTACCCTTACAAAATGCAGCGCTGCAGGAATGGCATGATCTTAAGTTCTATCCATCGCGGCTGCCACTACAAATTGCCTCTCTTATCCATAGGGCTTTTGCCCTAGGAGCGAAACTTTGTAATCTTTCTTTCTTTTATAAGCCAGAATCGGAACCAATGCGTCATGCATTGCTGACAAGGTCGATCGTTTGTGGCGAAGGTACGGTGACGGCCAGTGGTCTTTCGGGATGGACGGTGAGCCAGCAGATCGCGCTGAACACGGCCAAGACCGCCGCCACGCCAAACGAAGTTGTCCAGCCGTAGCGCACCGCGATCCATGGCGTCAGGGATGCAGTGACCGCGCCGCCGATCTGTCCACCCATGTTGACCATGCTGGAGAAGACGCCGGTATTATGTCCGGCGATATCGACCGAGACCGACCAGAACGAGCTCTGCGAGATATAGAGTGCTCCCGCTCCACCGGCCAGGATCACTCCCGCCAGTTCCACATTCTGCACCTGCGATCCCAGCACCAGAAACACCGCCGTCGCCGCCAGCGAACCAGCCGCGAGGCCGCATCGGCCCACCCGCAAGCCCCAGCGCCGCGTCATGCGGTCGCTCATCACGCCACCCAGCAGGCAGCAGACCGTCATCGACAGAAAGGGCAGCATGGCATAGTTGGCGCTCGACTTCAGATTCACATGCCGCACCTGCGCCATGTAGAGAAAAAACCAGCTGAAGTAAATCCAGGCGATATAGCCAAAGCTGAAATAGCCGGCCATCAGCACCGGCAGATCGCGGCGATGAAAGATGGCTCGCCAGTCGATTCCCTTGCGCTCCGCGCCCGACATGGAACTCCATCCCGTCGCGGATCTCCCGCAACTCCGCCTTGTCCACTCCCGGATGCTCTTCCGGGCGGTCGCGCGAGATCAACCACCACACGATGGCTGCGGCAAAGCCCACCAGCGCGCTGAACCAGAAGGCGGCTCGCCAGCCATGGTGCGTAATCAGCCAGTTCAGCATGGGAGGCGTCAATCCGCTGCCGGCACCCACTCCGGCAAAGATCAATCCATTGATCACGCCGCGCTCGTGCATCGGAATCCAGCGCGCCACAAACTGATTCGCTGCCGGATAGATCACCGACTCTCCAGCGCCCAGTGCAAACCGCAGCCCGATCAGCAACGCCATGGCATGGCCGATGTTCGAAGGCAGAAGCGCGGTCAGCGATGTGGCGACGCCCCAGGACAACACTCCCAGGGTCAGGATCCGGCGCGGTCCGAAGCGTGCGGCCAGCCATCCGGCCGGCAACTGAAATCCTGCATAACCGATCAGAAAGGCGCTGAAGATCCAGCCCAGCCGCTGATTGCCTAAGCCATATTCCCGGCTGATCTGCAGCCCGGCGATCGATATATTCGTCCGATCTAAAAATGCCACTCCGCTGAGAACAAACAACCAGATCGACAAAAAATATCGTACCCGCATCCGCCGCTCATACATCGCTTTTTCTGGCTCCTGACACTTGAAGAACACACAATACGGCACGGCGCGCAAAAAGTTCGGGTAGATCGAGCAGCGGTCTGACGTGAGAGCGCGGCGTTAGGGGTTCATGGAAAACGATCGGAGAAGTTGGGGGAGGGCTTAGGTTCCGTCTCGACAAGAATAGAAGCCGGAACACCTCATCGACGTATCGATGCGCGAGAGTGGAGATCCGAACTGTCCTTGGAACACTCTGCTGGAAGACACTGGCTAGTGACCTGAAACAAATATAGTGTTTCGTCGAGCCGGGTTTCTGTCATGAGCCGCTTGCTGCAGGCGGAAATAGGTTAGATTACCTAGTTTCAGATTTGCATGCATGGCTGCGGATTCAGACAAAGGCGCGCGCAGCGAAGGTAACAGGTCTTTCCGGAAGGCAGCCTGGTGAGGATCGATGCCCGGCAACACCAGAACTTTCGCCTTCGCTCGCTAGATACGAGGGTTTCGTGAGAGCCAGAGTTGCCTCTATAGCCTTCCGAACTTCTCCACGGCTTGTTCGATCGAATGGTACTTCTCAATAAACGGATACATCGAGTGCTCGCTGAAATCGAGACTCTGCGCACGAACCAGAATCTCGGCTGCATTCGCACGCGGAACTACGACCACACCATCGTGGTCAGCCACAACGATATCTCCTGGCGAAACCGGCACGCCGTCGCAGACGATAGGAATATTCGCTCCGCCGAAGCGATAGTGGCCCACGGAAGTGGATGGCACAGGGCCGAGCGCATAGACGGGGAAACCGATTTTGCTGAGCTGAGGAATGTCGCGTACGCCGCCGTCGACTACAGCCCCCGCAAAGTCGCGAGCCAGCATTGCCGTTCCCATCAGGCCGCCCATCCCGGCGATGTCGGCTCCGTCCTGCACCTTCATCACATAGACGGAGCCGGGCGCGCCACTATCAATGGCTTTCAGCATGCCGTCGAGTGCATGTGGATCGTGGTTCTCTTCTTTTACAAGCTTCACGGTGAGAGCGATCCCGGCAAACTTCGTCGGAAAGATCGCCTGCATGTTATGGGTCATGTACCGCTTTTCATGCAGCAGCTGCTCGAGGGCATCGGAAACCGACGCGACCTCAACATGCCGGTACGCATCGACCATGGCCTGCGGATTGGCTTGATACTGGGCCGCGGTCATGGGAGTATCGGCCTTGACCGCTACGGTAATTACGGTGAGCGAAGCACAAGCTGTAAGCAGCGCAGCGAGGATCGTGCGCTTGCTGCTACGTCTCGATAGTAAATCTGCGAACCGCATTCCAGTTCCTCCCGGGGAGTTCATCAACTCAAGAACATACCATCAAGCGTGGCCAGTCGTGTCAAGCCGCAGAGAGCTGCAGACCGAGCGTATTGGCTCAATCCAGATGCATGAGGCCGCGCTGCAGCGCGTAGATGGTGGCCTGGGTGCGATCGCGCGCGCCCATTTTATCGAGCAATGAGCTTACGTGGATGCGGACAGTTTTCTCAGCGATGTGGAGCTCTTCGGCAATCTCGCGATTGCTGTAGCCACGGGTGATGCAGTCGAGAACTTCCATTTCGCGCGGCGTAAGATCGACAACCGGCATACGCTCGGCGAGGCGGTCGAGGGTGACGTGCGGAAAGTACCGGAGCCCGCGATGAACCTGCTGGATGGCATCGACCAATTGCTCGCCGCTGGCATCTTTGGTCAGATACGCCATCGCGCCAGAGCGCACCGCGCGGTAAATATCTTCGCTGCCGCCGTAATTGGAGAGAACCACGATGCGGATACCCGGCCGTTCCTTGCGGAGCTGCACGATGAGCTCAAATCCGCTCATGAGAGGCAGTCGCAAATCGAGCACAACTACATCGGGGCTCAGTTGGCGGCACAGTTGCAGGCCGGACTCGCCGTCGGTTGCCTCGCCGATGATCTGGATCTGGCCGTGGCCTCCGAGCACCGAATGCAGCGCGATCCGGGCGAGAAAGTGGTCCTCGATGAGCAAAACGTTGATCTGCTTCATATGCCTATCCACCGGATCACATGGTGCTCCTGATTGACTGCCTGTTGGATGGCAGTAAACGATACCTTCACGGCGACTTCCGTGCCCATGCCTTCGGAAGTCTGGAGTCGGAATGTTCCGCCGAGTTTGCGCGCGCGTTCCTCCATCACGGCGATACCGAAATGGCCGGGACGGGACGCAGTCATGTGAGATAGATGGAATCCGCAACCATCGTCTTGAATAGATAGGCTAAGCGCATCGACCTCGTATTTCAAATGAACCACAATATGGTTTGGTTCCGCGTGGCGCATGGCGTTGGTCACAGCTTCCTGGCCAATGCAGACCAGGTGATGCACACAGCCGGGAGCGAGAGGAATCTCCTCGCCCTCGACGTCAAGTGTTGTTTCAATCTTTTTCTGGCTATGGTTGGCGGTGATGGCGCGTGTGAGCGCCTGTGATAGAAGGCTGGTAACTTCATCGGTGTCCCGGAGATCCCAGATGATTCGGCGCGCCTCGGCCTGGCAGTGGGAGACCATGCTGCGGGCCAGTTCGCAGGATTCAGCCGCAGGAGTCGCATCCATGCCGCCATCCTTAAATATTTTGGCTGTGGCCTCCAGCTGCCAGGAAATCGCGGCAAAACCAGCCATCAATGTGTCATGGCATTCCCGCGCAATGCGGCTTCTTTCCTCCAGAACGATGCCGATGCGTCCCTTCATCTGCTGAACGTGGCGCCGAAACCAATAGACAGGTACCCAGACACAGAAGAGGACGACGGCCAGGTATAGATACCAGGTCTGGTCGATGCGAAAAGCAGAATTCATGAGAAGGACAACCACTGGGGGAGACCACTCCTGCCGCATCCGGATCGCTGCGTTTTCGCAGACAGCAAAACAGAATTATTTCAGCTGCTACAAGAATTTTACCTATCCGTGATGTCCGGGGCGAGTTCCGACTGCTGCAGTGGTCTTTCGGGATGGACGGTGAGCCAGCAGATCGCGCTGAACACGGCCAAGACCGCCGCCACGCCAAAGGAAGTTGTCCAGCCGTAGCGCATCCCAATCCATGGCGTCAGGGACGCAGCGAGAGCGCCGCCGATCTGTCCACCCATGTTGACCATGCTGGAGAAGACGCCGGTATTATGTCCGGCGATATCGACCGAGACGGACCAGAACGAGCTCTGCGAAATATAGAGTGCGCCGGCACCACCGGCCAGGATCACTCCCGCCAGTTCCACATTCTGCACCTGCGATCCCAGCACCAGAAACACCGCCGTCGCCGCCAGCGAACCCGCCGCGAGTCCGCATCGTCCCACCCGCAATCCCCAGCGGCGCGTCATGCGGTCGCTCATCACCCCACCCAGCAGGCAGCAGACCGTCATCGACAGAAAGGGCAGCATGGCATAGTTGGCGCTCGACTTCAGATTCACGTGCCGTACCTGCGCCATATAGAGAAAAAACCAGCTGAAGTAAATCCAGGCAATATAGCCGAAGCTGAAATAGCCGGCCATCAGTACCGGTAAATCCCGGCGATGAAAAATGGCGTGCCAGTCGATTCCTTTGCGCTCCGCGCCTGCGACATGGAATTCCATCCCGTCGCGGATCTCGCGCAACTCCGCCTTGTCCACTCCGGGATGCTCTTCCGGGCGGTCGCGCGAGATCAACCACCACACGATGGCTGCGGCAAAGCCCACCAGCGCGCTGAACCAGAAGGCGGCTCGCCAGCCATGGTGCGTAATCAGCCAGTTCAGCATGGGAGGCGTCAAGCCGCTGCCGGCACCCACTCCGGCAAAGATCAATCCATTGATCACGCCACGCTCGTGCATGGGAATCCAGCGAGCCACAAACTGATTCGCTGCCGGATAGATCACCGACTCTCCAGCGCCCAATGCAAACCGCAGCCCGATCAGCAAAGCCATGGCATGGGCGATGTTCGAAGGCAGAAGCGCAGTCAGCGATGTTGCCACGCCCCAGGACAAAACACCCAGGGTCAGGATCCGGCGGGGTCCGAAGCGTGCGGCCAGCCATCCGGCCGGCAACTGAAATCCTGCATAACCGATCAGAAAGGCACTGAAGATCCAGCCCAGCCGCTGATTCCCTAAGCCATATTCCCGGCTGATCTGCAGCCCGGCGATCGATATATTCGTCCGATCTAAAAATGCCACTCCGCTGAGAACAAACAACCAGATCGACAAAAAATATCGTACCCGCATCCGCCGCTCATACATCGCTTTTTCTGGCTCCTGCAGCACGATACAACCCAACGGAAATACGGCCGCTTCTGTGTGGAGATTCTAACCCGCTGAGCGACGGCTTCAAAGCGGCTTTCACTATTATTCAGGAGTGTGGCGGCGCTGATTGCTGCACGATTCGCTTTGATCGCCGCAGCCAGATTGATCGAGTGCTTCCTGCGGTCTCGTATAATCCGGTCGGGAGGGACCAGTGAAATTTATCCGTCGGGTCCGGTTTGCTGCTCTGCTTATCGTGTGGAGTTTCGCAGCCATTGCCATTGCGTCGGCTTCGCAAGCGCAGACATCGGAAGACGCACCGTGTTCGAACACTCCGAACCTGGATCATCCACATGTAGTGCTGACAAGCGGCGATCTTCACCTGGTCGTCTTCCTCCCTGACGCGAAGACGGGCTACTACCGCGCGCAACGATTCGACTGGTCAGGCGTGATCGGCTGCGCCTGGTATCAGGGACATACGTATTGGGGCCAGTGGTTCCGTCATTACGATCCGGAAGTGAATGATTCCATCACCGGACCGGTGGAGGAGTTTCGTCCGGAGGATGGGGCACAAGGTTACGATTCCGCGCAGCCAGGCGGAACCTTCGTGAAGATTGGTGTGGGCGTGCTTCGCAAGACATCGACCGCTCCTTATCGTTTTGGCGACAGCTTTCCGATTGTGGACACGGGGCACTGGAGTGTCCGCGTCGGCAAGCGCTCCATCAGCTTTCAGCAGCGACTGACTTCGCCGAACGGGATCAACTATCTCTATACAAAGAAACTTATTCTGAGCCGCGATGGTTCCACGCTCACTCTGCATCACACGCTGAAGAATCTTGGCCGCGCCCCGCTGGTGACGAACGTATACGATCATGACTTCTTTATGCTGGACGGGCAGCCGACCGGACCGGGTTTTGTGCTGCACCTGGCGTTTGCTCCCACTCCGCAGACACCGCTCGAGCCAGGTGCAACCGTGAAAGGCAACGACATTGTGTACATGAAAGATCTCCAACCGGGAGATACCGTCGCCTCCTACCTCACGGGCTACGGAAACACGGCGTCGGACTACGATATACGCCTGGAAAATAAGAACACCCATACAGGGATCGAGCAGACGGGCAGCATGGCGATTTCGCGTTTTTATTTGTGGTCGATTCACACCACGGTGTGCCCGGAAGCGTACCTGCATCTCGATATCGCGCCGGGTAAAACAGGAACTTGGGATATTCATTATCATTTTCTGACGAACCTTCGGTGATGCGAGGCCAGTCGACGATCGGCTGCGCACGCCTTCGGATTGTCTACAGCTTGCACACGGTCATTTGACCTAGTTCCGGCTGGGTGGCACGGCCCATGACATATGTGTTTTCAGGCGTAAGGATTAAGATCGCTTCTTACGCGTGCATCGCACGATATCGCTAACCGTAGTCAAGGAGATCATTCCATGGAGATGAATACTCGACGTGGCTTTCTAGGCGGGGTTGCCGCAATGGCAGCCGCAGTGGCCGCAGAGCCGACGCTTTTTGCTCAGGCAGCCCCTGCACCAGCGAAACGGCACGCCCCCAACCCTCATGTTGAAGGCGACGTCTATTATTTTTACGGCACCGGCTCCAACGATGGATTTCCGGATCACATCACGGTCACCGATCCGTTTGAAAAACACGTTACCCGGACCATGGATGCGTTGAAGAAGGACTTGGAAAGCAATGGTTGCAGCATGGACAGCATCTTGCAACTGCAGGTCTTCCTATGCCTTCCGCTGGCCGACGGGGTTACCATGCCAATGGGCAAGGCTCGCTTTGACGCGCACCAGGCGCAGTATGAAGCGCTGAATAAGATCTATCACACCTATTTCAGCCCCGGTAAATCGCCTGCACGCGCCTGCATGGCGCTGGAATGGATTCCTGGCAATTCGCTGATCGAGATGGTCGGCTGCGCCAGAGTGATCAACCCGACGGCGTAATGGTTACGCGAGATACCAGATAGCACTGCCTACGCCGCGTCGCCATGTGGATCGCGGTGTGTCACTCGGGCTGTTTCACGGTTGCTTATTCGAAATGCACCAGCCCGCGCTGCAGTGCGTAGATGGTGGCTTGAGTTCGATCCCGAGCGCCCATCTTATCGAGCACGGATGAAACATGTATTCGCACTGTTTTTTCCGCGATACACAACTGATCTGCAATCTCCCGATTCGATTTCCCCTGGGTGATGCAGGCCAGCACTTCTTTTTCGCGCGGCGTCAGTTCTACCGAGGGAATCCGTTCGGCGAGACGATCGAGAGCAACGCGCGGCAGATAGCGCAATCCACGATTGACCTGCTGAATGGCGTCTACCAATTGCTCGCCGCTGGCATCTTTGGTCAGATACGCCATGGCCCCGAAGCGCAATGCGCGATAGATGTCCTCGCTGCCCTGATAGTTGGATAGGACGACGATCCGAGTTTTGGGAAACTCGCGGTGAAGCTGCTCAATCACTTCAAACCCGCTCATACGCGGGAGGCGCAGGTCGAGCACGACGACATCGGGCAGCAGGGAGCGGTATAACGCAACTCCCTCTTCGCCGTCGCATGCCTCGCCGACAATACGAAGCTGCGGATGAACGGAAAGTAAGGAGTGCAGCGCCATGCGCGCCAGGAAGTGATCTTCTACGAGGAGGACACGAATCTCTTTCATGCACAAATCCACAAGGCTGATAGCGTAGGGCTGCTTCGCCGACGCGCGGGAGAGCGCAGGGCAGGCGGCCGCTCATATTTCAGACTTCAGTGACGGATCGAACCTGCACCGCTTCAACCCTTACTGTTCAAAAAAAGGAAGCCGCAGCATGCGCGGCGGCTTCCGGAGGCCCAGCATCAACAAGAAAGCTGGATCAAAATATGACCTTTCCTGCGAGCTGTAGTATGCGCGGGGTGTAGAAGAAGCTCATGTTGGTTACGGTGCCGAAATTACTGGTCGCCACCGGATTGGCCGGATCGAATCCCTGCTCAATCTCTGAATTTGGATTGCCGGCGCTGGGATGGTTGAAAAGGTTCTGGGACTCTGCGCGGAACTGGAACCTGACGTTGCGCCAGATTGCGAAGTCTTTGAAGAGCGAAAGGTTGACATTGCTGTATCCGGGGCCGCTGAGCGTATTCCGCCGCGTGTTGCCATACGTGCCGACCGCAGGAATGGAGTATGCCGAGGCGTCAATGCAGGAGGTGCCGCCGTTGTTGTAGCCGTTGTTCTTGATGTAATCGTTCAGGCTGCAATGTGCGCTGGGAGCGTGGACCCAGTTGGGACGCTGCGTGTTTCCTCTGGGCAATCCGACGTTGGCCTGGTCAAAGCCCAGGTTTACATTGAATGGCTCACCCGACTGAATGGTAACGATGGCGTTCACTTGCCAACCTCCAAGTCCTTGACGAACCATCGCATTCGCATGCGGAAGGTTCGGTATGTCGTAGGTCAAAGTTCCAACAAAACGGTTGCGGATATCCCAATTGGAATTACCGTAATCGCGACCGATGTCGTACTGATCCATGGTCGTGCCGGAACCGTTGGAGTTATCCGAGATATCCAGATCATGGCTCCAGGTATAGCTCAGCATGGCAGACAGACCGTGGTTGGAGCGCTGACGCAGAATGGCGGTGAACCCGTTGTAGTGGGAATACTCGTCGTTCTGAATCATTCGTATCGATCCAAACAGCTGATTCGGTCGGCGGCCATTAATGTCCTTGTCGGTCGAGGGCTGTGGTTGATTGTCATAGAAGTCGCGGTCCAGGTGAATCGCATGCGAGCCAAGGTACTGCAGCTCCATGCCGGCTCCTCTCCACAGTTGCTGGCCTAGAGATAGGTTCCATTGGTAGAGCGTTTGTGTCGGAAGGTAGGGCGAAATGGTGAAGGCGCTTACATAGGTTCCGGGAATTCCCGCGACCGGAGATCCTGACCCGGCCCCTGGAGTCGGGTTCGACAGCGAAAGCAAATTGCCTGGCGTCGAGAAATAATCGACCGAAGCGGAAAGTGGATAGTTTGAGGTTGCCAGGGTGTAGGTGTTGAGCTGGTTGGCGTTGTAATACACTCCAAAGCCACCGCGAAGGACCGTCGTATCGCGGGCTCTGAAGGCAAACCCGAAGCGAGGAGCCCAGTCCGTGTGGTTGGGGTTATTGAACTTGAATCCGGGCGTAGGCTTGAATTCCGCGGCAGTGGTTGCACTGGAAGTCGGAATCAGGGCTGTCTGCTGGGCGTTCAGAATGCGGGCGTAGCCATTCAAGCTGTAAGGCACGGTGGGCAATTCATAGCGCAGGCCATAGTTCAGGGTCAACCTGGGAAATGGATCCCAGTTATCCAGCACAAAGAAACCGTCGCGCCACTCACCGACGGATCCTTTTACCGGCAGCACGGGAGTCTGCGAAGCCTGGGCCAGGCCAAGGACGAAGTCGGCAGCGCCATAGCCGGTGCTGGTATAGCCCGCTCCGGTCGAACCAGTGCCGATGAAGTTGAAATATCCGCGAGGATCATTGGTCGCTTCGCGTCCGATGGTGAGCTTGCGAAGTTCAACACCCGCCATGATGTTGTGTTTACCGTGCGCCCAGCTCACCTGGTCGTAGCCATCGATTGCGCGGTCATCCTGATACCAGTTGGAAGCGTCGTTGCCCGCCTCATGATAGGTATCGAAGTTAAAGGATGGAATACCAGGATTGTTGTAAACAGAGTCAGAGTTGAAGCCAGGAATCCCTAACTTGGTTCCGGCATCTGTGATGCCATTCTCCGCAAAGTAGTTCAGGTTGTTGGAAGTTACAGTGTTCAATCCAATACGAAAATCATTGATCAGGTTTGACGTAATGATGTGGGTATAGCCAAACTCCGAATTTCTGCTGTTCGTCGGTCCGTAAGAAGCGTCGGTAGGAAATGGATCGCCGGCCACAATGCTCAGATCTTGCCAGTGATACCGGAAAAACAGCCGGACATGGTCGCCGATATTTTCATCCACGCGATCCAGAGACTGCTTGATGTACAGGTCGTTCGGATAGTTCACATTCAGGTTATTCGTGCTCCCTGGGAGATTCGGCGGGGCAATATATTGCTCGACGTTCTTTGCGATCTGTGCAGCCGGGGTGGTGAGTTCGGAGGCTGGAATCTGGTTGTTTTGGTATGGCTGGCCCGTGAAAGGATCGTACAGTTGCTGGACGCCGTTCAGGAAGCCGAAGTTTCCAGCTTCCATCGCCGGAGTCAGCGTGGAAACTGGACCCTGGTTGGATTGCTGCACCTGATTGATCTTCTCGTATGAGGCGAAGAAGAACGTTTTGTCGCGGCCGTCATAGATTTTCGGAATAAAGACAGGGCCACCCAGATCGAAGCCGTATTGGTTGTAGTGCTGAACCGGCTTGGGAGTTCCCGGGAGGTTCAGGAATGGAGCGGCGTTCAGGGCTGTGTTCTGAATATAGTCATACACGGCGCCGTGAGGAGTATTGGTGCCGGACTTACTAACAAGGTTGATGTGAACGCCGAGATAGTTTCCATATTGCGCTGAGTAGTTACCGCTCTGCATCTGCACTTCGGAGATCATGTCGGAGCTGGGTCGTGCCGGCGCGGTGCTGATCAGGCTATTCATGATGGTTACACCGTCGAGGCTCAGGCTGTTCTGAATCTCACGCTGGCCGGCCCCGATAAAGTCCTCGCCGGGAGGAACACCGGAGTAGCTACTCGTCGGGCCAATGATTACGTTGGAAGCGGTAGCGGCAACTTCCAGGGCGTTATGGCCCATCAGCGGCAAGTCGCTGACAGCCTTAGTGTTGAATGTCTCACCCAGGGTCGCATCATCGGTCGCGATGGGGGGCGAAGCCGCGGAGACAGTAAGGGATGTCGACGTTGATCCGACCTGCAGACTGAAATCGGTGCGCTGCGCCTGGTCGATCGTAACGATACGTCCGGTCTTTGTGATGCTGTTGAAGCCCTGCTGAATCACTGTGATGTCATAGGTGCCGGGAGTGATAAACGTAATCGAGTAGAAGCCCGCCGAGTTCGTGGTCCCGGGATATGCCACCTTGGTCCCTTCGTTGGTGGCCGTAACCTTTGCGCCAGCGACGGGCGCACCGGACTGGTCGACAACGTTACCGACGAGGGCGGTGTTGTTCGCGATCTGCGCTTGCAACATTCCACCTGTGAGCAAAACTCCTGCTACCACTGACCAAATACGGAATAAGGAGACGCGCTTCATATTCGTTCTTTCCCTTCTGTTGGTGATTGGATTGGGCCCGGGGAATTACCGATGACCCGATACCATGGCGCTCGCTTCCGCAAGCCATTACAAGGACGAGTTACAAGGAGGCTGCGGCGGTGCCGGCTTCTGGCACCTGCGAACTTGAATGCATTGGACAACGGCCATGGTTCGGTGTCATTAGGCTGTCGTACAGTTTTTGTGCAGGGCAATTGCCCTATCTTTACCCATTCCAACCAGGCTTATGTGTGTTGGGCACACGAGAGCGCGCCACACGAGCGAGTTGGAAGCCAGAGCGTTTCGCGTTGAAGCTAAGCTGCTGAACCTACTAGTTGCAGGGTTACATCCGCGAACCTGACGCTGAGCACGAGAATCCGCGGGAAGTAGTCATCGTCATGGGTAACTGATCTGGGGCCGCTGTCGAAGTCGACATGTCGGACAAAGAATGGAAGAACCTCGGCATAGAATCGCGGGGATAAGGAACCGGTGATGGGTGCGACCGTTCTCCTTGCCGTCACATTGAGCGCTGTTTTTGGTGGCGCAATGGGCGCGAAGCCAGCTTATCGACCGGTAAATCCACTCCACAAACTTGCCGGTAACAAGAGCGACGTCCGCCCTGTGCGAAAGATGGTGATCCGACCACACCGGCAGAATGGTTCCTGTCAAGGAGCGGTTCTGATTGTCGCTTTCAGGTCTCGCGACAATAGCCGGTGAAACAGATGCTCTCCTGCTTCCCTGCGCACTGAAAGGCGGCCAGATCCATAGGCCCGCGATGCGAGACCACGCTGAACTGACTCACAAATGTCGACATCTTCCTGCTGAATTCTGTCACTGATGGCAATGCTGTCGCGACATTTTTTCTCGCTCATCTCGCCAGTTTCTGCGAAGTAAAAATCGAAGATGACTTTTGTCTTATCGATCCCCATCGGAATTACAAGGTTGGTATCCATCACACCTTCATACAGATTCAGCATCAAATTCGGATACAGCCAATAGTAATAAGCGCGGGATCCTGACCGGGTGGCGGAGAATGCAGAGTTTTCCTGCGACGTTACAACCGGGCTGGACTGCAGACAATGACGCTCCCCATTTTCGATGGTGTAGTGGCTGTAATCGAGTACGCTATTGAGGCCCTTGTGCAGATGGGGAACGTGGTAACCTCCGTCGAGATAATTGTCGACATAGACTTTCCAGTTACAGGCCAACGTATACACTCGCTGTTCGAAGAAATGCAGCTGGCCGATTCCCAGGGCGGATAGATCGCGTCCCAAATGCCCCAGCCATGGATGCAATGGGATCGTCGCGGAGTCGAGCGAAACAAAAATGAATTGCTCCCAACTATCGACATGCACAGGGACGAGTCCATTCTTCTCTCGGTCGAAATTGCACACATCGTTAAATTCCGGTGCGCCCTTCAGCTTTCCATCGAGCGCGTAGTTCCAGCCGTGATAGGGGCATCGGAATGAGTGCACGCAACCGAATGGTTCCACGGCAACTTCTGCCGCATGATGACGGCAGACGTTATAAAAAGCACGCAACACGCGATCTTCCCCGCGAACCACAACCAATGGCTCTCCTGCAATCTGGCAACGAAAGTATTGTCCGGGGGCTGCCGCTTGCTCGACACGTCCGGCGAGCTGCCAGCTGCGAGCGAATATCGCATTCTCTTCTAATCCGCCTATCTCCGGGTCTGTATACCAGCAGGCGGGCGCCGTTGACGCCAATTGCAACGGGTCGTCGTCTCGATAAAGCTGAAGTCGTTCGGCGAGCGACAAATTCGACATCATCTTCTCCAATCTCGCATTTGTAGCAGAAACGATGATTGCAAATCGATCTCTCTCTGGGAGACGACCGGTTACCTTAATCAATTTGAGGGAATGATATCGCGAATGGAAAGTGATGAAGCGCTGAGGTTTCGTCCGTTGACGAGTTCCCGCGATGCGGGCGGCCAACTTGTCAGGCACAATCGTGCGGCTATGAAATTTCCTCCCGGGGCTCCGCTGAGCGCACAGTAGGTGCGAGAGCGTCAGTATGAATTCCAGATGTCATGGTGAATGGGCGTTGGATACTTCGGGACGGCAAGATTACGGGAGAGAGGCCTGGGCGAGTTATCCGGCATGCAGTTGGGAGTCAGGGCGGCAACCTCTCAGCTTCTCTCTGCGCCAGTAGAGGTAGGCAGGTGTGCCGAGCAGCATAATTCCAATCCCAGCCATCGACTCCAGCGGTTTCCGCCACAGAGTGTTGCATGCCCATGCACCGCAGATCACGCAATACGCGAGTGGAACCCACGGATATCCGGGGCACTTAAAGCCGCGTCTTCGATCGGGATGACGGCGGCGTAATACGAAGAGCGCCGAAACAGAAAGCGCGTACGCAATCACGCTGATAAAGATGACGTAGGTGAAGAGCTGGTCATATCGACCGGAAAGCACCAGTACGGAGGCCCAGATGCACTGTACGATCAGGCTAAACGCGGGCGTTCGCCAGCGCGGGTTTATCTCCGCGAGCCGGTGAAAGAAGACGCCGTCCCTGGCCATTGCGTAGTACACACGCGCACCACTCATCACGCAAGCTGCGGCGGCTCCGAAACAGGAGATGGCTACCAGAGCGCCAAGCCACCTGCCGGAGGACGAGAAAAACATCATGCGAGCGGCAGATTCAGCCACCGTGGGTTGATTCGCCATGACGTCAAGCGGCATGGCGTAGAGATACAACACATTGAGAGCAATCACGACGGTTCCGATAATGGCGACGGCGATGATGAGCGCTCTTGGAATGTTGCGCTGCGGCTGTTTGATCTCGCCGGCTACCCAGGTGATATACACCCATCCGTCATATACCCAGAACACGGCGATCATCGCGACCCCGAATCCGCTCATCAGCTCCCCGGCACTGAAATGCCCGGATGCGGGGCGAGTGAAGTTCGACCAGCTTCCGCGGCCAAAGCTGAATCCAAGGAACAGGAAAGCGGCGATGGCGACGAACTTCGCCCAACTCGCGATGTTCTGCAGGACGACACCACGGCGCAATCCGATCACGTTGATCCACGTTAAGAAAACGAGCGCGCCGATGGCAATCAGATGACCGACGTTCAATGTCCAACCGAGAACGGAGAAGATTGGCCTTGAAGCCCGAAGCGCGGGAACGACAGCTCCCGTATAGGCGGCAAAGCCGGCGGCGATTGCTGCCAGGCTGCCAGTCACATTCACGGAGAAGATCATCCATCCATAGAGGAATGCGACAAATTCTCCGTAGGCTTCTCGCAGGTAAACGTATTGGCCGCCGGCTTCCGGATACATTGCGCCTAGTTCTGCCATGGACAGGGAGGCGAGTGCGGTCACGGCCATTCCGGCAATCCAGGCGAGCATGAATAGCAGGGGAGTGCGAACGGAATACGCAACATCGGCGGAGGTGAGAAAGAGCCCGGAGCCTATGGTGCCGCCGACCAGCAACAGGACTGCGTCGGCCAATGACATGCCCCGTACCAGCGTGGGTCCTTCCACGGGCGCGGTCAGATTTGCCGCCGAGTCAAGCCGGGTCGTCTGGATATAATCCATGTTGACTGAGACTAACGAATCATGTGCATATCGTCTATTGCGAAGCCGTGAATCGCACACGCCTCTCCGCTGGATTCAACTTGCTCCTACGTGCGAATGCGAATTGCTGTAACGGTTGCGTCGATCAGCTATTCTGCGGGAGCTGGGACACGAGATAGATTCAGTAGAACGCCGAACAGCGTGGAAAGCTTGCAAGCAAAATGAAACCGACGAAGAACATGGCTGAGATTGTCGTCCGCGAGTGCCACGGACTTGATGATTTCAGGGCTTGCATCGAGATACAGAAGCGGGTGTGGGGCCATGACGAAGCCGGCTTCATTCCATCGGACATGTTCATTGTCGCGAAGAAAATCGGAGGGCAGGTCATCGGCAGCTTCGACAACCAGCGAATGGTGGGGTTTGCGTTTTCGCTACCGGGCATCCGGGATGGACAGCCGTATTTTCATTCGCACATGCTGGCGGTGGATGAGGAACATCGCAATCTCGGCCTGGGAAAGCGGATGAAGCTGGCGCAGCGTGACGACATGCTGCGTCGAGGGATCCGTCTGATGGAATGGACATTCGATCCACTGGAAATCAAGAATGCCCACCTGAATTTTGAGCGCCTGGGTGTAATTGTTCGTAGTTACATTCCGAACCTGTATGGCAGTGTGAGCTCCGCGTTACAAGGTGGTCTTCCGACCGACCGGCTGATTGCAGAGTGGTGGATTGACTCGTCCCGCGTCCGTAGACTACTGGATCAACATGACGACAACGTCCACGCAGATGAAATCACCACGCAGGTTATCGTGCCCGGACAGATTCACGAGTGGAAAGCGGCCAGAGACCCCAGGGCCAGGGAAACGCAGACCAGATTACGAGAGACATTAATCCCGCTGCTGCAAGATGGACTCGTCATTCTGCGACATCGCGTTCTGCAGGACGGATCGGGAGAATTTGAACTGGGTAGATGGGACGAGGAAGGGAATTGCCGAGACCGTGGAAATCCCTTCGCCTCGAATCACCAGAGCGACTGAAGGGCGACCTTATTCTCTGGCCATTGCGCAGCGTCTTCAGCGGAAGAAATGTGCCAATGCGTTAAGGACGCGAGTGATCCTTTTAATCGCTGCTGCAGGAAGTGTTTTATGAAAGCCAAATTTGCAAGCTCGAAAGTCGGGTTCCGATGAAGATTGAGTCTGTCACGTTGCGTGAATTGAATATCCCCCTGGTTGATTTTTTCGAAACAAGCTTTGGACGCATCACAGGACGGCGCATTCTGCTGGTTACATTGCAGGGAGACGGTGCTGAGGGTTGGGGCGAGTGCGTCGCGGATAACGATCCTTTCTATAGTGAAGAGAGCATCGACACGGCGTGGCTGATTGCGGAGAAGTACCTTGTGCCGGCGGTGCTGGGTAAAGTGGTGAATGCGGGAAGGGAAATGCCGGCGCTGTTTTCGCGTGTGCGAGGGCATCGGATGGCAAAGGGCGCTTTTGAGAACGCCATGTGGGATGCGGAAGCGCAGTGGATGCAGGTACCGCTGTGGAAGCTACTCGGTGGGAGCCGGCGGGAAATCTCGTGCGGAGTCAGCATCGGAATCCAGAATTCGCATGAACAGTTGCTCGCCAAGATCGAGCGCGAATTATCCGCTGGGTATCAACGCATCAAGGTGAAGGTAAAGCCCGGTTGGGACTTGGACGTATTGGAGAAGATAAGGGAGCGTTGGCCGGAGATCCTTTTGAGCTGCGATGCGAATTCCGCTTATTCTCCGGACGATACGGAACACTTGAAGATGTTTGATCGCTTCCGACTGCTGATGATTGAGCAACCGCTGTGGAACGATGATATTTTCTTCCATGCGGCTCTGCAGAAGAAATTGGCGACTGCATTGTGTCTGGATGAATCGATCCGGAGCGCGCGAGATGCCCAAACAGCGTTAGAGCTGGGTGCATGCCGCATCCTGAATATTAAGGTTGGGCGGGTGGGCGGATTTTCGGAAGCGATTGCGATTCACGACATTGCGCGGAAGTTCGATGTTCCAGTGTGGTGCGGGGGGATGGTTGAGGCAGGATTGGGGCGGTCGCATAATATCGCGCTATCGACTTTGCCAGGCTTCACTTTGCCGGGCGATGTTTCGGCGTCGAAGCGCTACTGGAAGCAAGACATTATTGAACCCGAAGTTGAGGTGACGGCGGAGGGTACGATTCAAGTCGATCATCGGCCCGGTCGGGGTTATGAGCTTCGCCGTGATGTGATTGAGAAGTTGTCAGTGCGAAAACGGGTGTGGACGAAATGAATCCTCATGCTGGGCCGCGTAGCGATCGTGCCCGGGTATTCGGATTCTCACGACTGAGGTTGGTGCACACCTGAAGCGAACAGGGGGATTTCATGGGCTTCTGGATCAGAGACATTCGACAAGCCGCGCGGCGACTCGCTAAATCGCGAAGTTTTTTTCTGACCGTGATTCTGATGCTGGCTTTGGGCATCGGTGCGACAACGACAATCTTCTCCCTCATCGAAGGAATCCTTCTTCGGCCGCTGCCGTTTCGGGACCCAGGCCGCCTGGTGCAATTGGGTGAACATGTCGGAGAGAATTCTGGGATCGGGGTTACGGCGCGCGATATCCGAGCCTATTCGACTGAAGCTCAAGCTTTCTCATCCATGGGCGGGTTCGCCGGCGTCAGTTTTGCACTCTCTGGTGGTACTTCGGCTGAAAATCTTGCTGCAGCGCGCCTGACGTCGGGCGTTTTTCCGACCCTCGGAGTGGAGCCTTTGGTCGGTCGCATCTTTTCCCGGCAGGAAGAAGATGCGCGAGCACAGGTTGCTGTCATCAGCTATGCGCTGTGGACAAATCGGTATCATCGCGATGCGCGCGCGGTGGGAGCCACCATCGAACTGGACCGCAAGCCTTACACCATCATCGGCATCATGCCGCGCGATTTTGAGTTCCCGCTGCAGGCGGGCCGAGTGAATCAGGCGCAATTATGGGTACCCATGAGTCTCAGCCCGGCGGAGTTGTCGGAGGGGGCGGCCGGAATTTGGGGATATCAGATGGTCGCGCGCCTAAAAGACGGCGTTTCTCGTGCGCAGGCTGCACAGGATGCGGATCGAGTTTCGCGGCAGATCATGAGCAGTTTTCCGCCTTCGATGTCCAAGATCCACATCCGCGGCGATGCCCAATTCCTGAGTGACGTACTTACCGGCGACACAAAACCGCTTCTTCGAGTGTTGCTGATCGCAGTCTCTGTTGTTCTGTTGATTGCCTGTGCGAACGTCGCAATACTCATGCTGGTGCGCGCGGTCCGCTATCATCGCGAATACGCGGTTCGCCTCGCACTCGGTGCCCGGTCCAGTGCGATCTTTCGAGACACTGTTCTGGAAGGGCTGCTCTTGAGTCTCAGCGGAGGATTGCTTGGTTTAGCCTTTGCAGGGATAGCAATCCGGATTGCAACGCACTCGTTCTCGGAATCTATACCGCGTATCGATTCCATATCGATCGATGTTCCGGTCGCGCTGTTCGCTCTGGGGATCTCCGTTGCGGTTGGAGTGATCTCGAGCCTTCTACCCGCATTTGTAGCTTTGCGAACCAACCTGATCGCAGGTCTCAAAGACACGGTGTCGACGACCACAGTCGCAGCCAGTCACGCACGTCTTCGTTCCATGCTCGTGGTTACGGAGATCGGGGTCGCACTGGTTTTGCTGATCGTCTCCCTGGCATTCGTACGCAGCTATCAGAAGATGCTCTCCATTGATCCGGGATTTCAACCGCAGCATGTGCTGGTGGCCGGCTATCGGCTTCCCCAGGAACAATACCCCACCGATGCGTCGGTGGAGACGTTCAATCGAGATGTTGTCGAGCAGCTGTCGAAGAAACCCGGTGTTCTCGATGTTGGGATCGGGATAACCATTCCATCCTCCGGCACGTCTGGATTGTCCGCTTACACAATCGAGGGCCAATCCGCCGCAGGATGGAAACTGAAATTCGCCGCATTCGGTGCCGTCTATGGAAACTACTTTCGGGCGCTCGGAATTCCGTTGATTGCGGGGCGCACCTTCACGGAGGAAGATCGCGCCGATTCTCCTTTAGTTATCGTGATGAGCCAATCCATGGCGCAACACTCCTGGCCGGGAGAGAACCCGATTGGCAAGCGGATGCATGTTGGTAATCCCAGAAAAAACATGCCGTGGGCTACAGTGGTGGGTATTGTCGGCAACACTAGGATCGGTTCGCGCGACGACGAAGCCAATGACCAGTGGTATGCATCGGTCCGGCAACCGGCCATTCTCTATGGTTCCGCATCGCCGCAATCGCGGGTCAGTCCCGGAGGCGGCTTCATCGTGGTTCGCGCGGCGATACCTCCTGACCAGATCATCGGAACCGTTCGTCGCACGGTAGCGGAAATTGATCCGCAGCTCCCGCTCGACCAGGTGCGTTCCATGGCGGAGGTTGTCTCCACCACCGAAGCTCCGCGACGCATCATGACAGAGTTGATTGGGTTCTTTGCGTTCGCTGCCCTTATCCTGGCGCTGACGGGCATTTATGCCGTGGTGTCGTTCTCGGTCACATTGCGGTCTCAGGAGATTGCCATCCGCATGGCGCTTGGCGCGCAACGCAAAGGGATTGTGAAGCTGGTGCTGTATTCGGGAGTGAGGCTGGCGCTGATGGGCTGCGTGCTGGGCGCGATGGCGTCGCTTGCGACTTCTCAGCTGATTCGCTCATACCTGTTTCGGGTCAGCCCCACGGACCCCTGGCTCTACAGCGCGAGCATCCTCCTGATGATGGGCATTGCCTTCATTGCTTCCGCCGTGCCTGCGATCCGCGCCGCCTCCGCGGATCCGATCCATGCATTGCGGTCTGTTCTGTAACAAATGGCCGGGCCGTGGTGAGTGGGATGATTCAAGATCCGGAAAGTGATCTGCCCCCGTCGTACGCGTGCATCATTATTTATTCGCAGGAACCGAACTTTCGGCGGCTCCGACGTCTCTCTCAAGCATGAACACCCGAACCGAAGCGACGGAGCCCGCGACGCCCGACCCAACCCTTCTGGTCCTTCTGGCGCAAAGCGGCGACCGGGCAGCGTTGGAACAGCTTCTCCGCGACGCCTATGCGCCGTTGCGTCGCTACATCACTCGTCTCGCGGGTGCAGCCCTCGCCGATGACATCCTGCAAGAGACTTCGCTGCAGATCTTCCGCAAACTCCCGTTCCTGCGCGAGCCGGCCGTCTTCCGCGCCTGGACCTTTCGAATCGCTTCTCGAATTGCTTTCTCGCATCTTAAACACGCTCGCCGCTGGCAACCTCTCGACGACGCACCGCCGGAGCAACTTACAGTGGTCAACCCCACTCTCGGCGAGCCGCCTGACGAGGTATTTTTGACTCTCCTCGACCACGTGTCGCCCGCCAGCCGGGCTGTTCTACTACTCCACTATCAGCACGACCTCACTCTTGAAGAAAGTGCCGCCATTCTGGAGATTCCGATCGGCACCGCCAAGTCGCGTCTCAATTATGGAGTTACTACACTTCGCAAACACCTAACCTCCGAAAGGAAACCAGCATGAGTCCTGAACAGCAGCAGCCCAACTCCGAAAATGCCAACGCGGAACTCGCCTTCGTCCAACAAGCTCTCGCAGCCGCCGACCGGTCCGAACGCACCTCCCGCATCGTCGTTGGCGTGCTCGCCATCCTCGCCGTCGTGGTGTTTGTCTGGATGCACATGCACATGTTCCCGCCAGAAAACCTTGGCGTGCTCCTGCACTCACTGCTTCGCGTCGACCTGTTCTTTCTCGTCCTCCTGTTCGCGATCACCATGTACCTTCGTCAGGTGATGAACAGGAATACCCGCACCATCCTTCGGGCGCTCGCCAACACGCGCCAGCGCTGATTCGATGGTGCACCTCACGCGAGCCAGCGAGGCCCGCGTTCTTTTATTGTTTGCAGCCCACTTCTCGATCCGATAGTGCGCGGTAACGCGCGCCTCACAAGTGTGATTGTTCGCGGATTGGATTGGTTTGCCTTCGTTCTGTGTGGTTGCAATGGACTATTATTCGAGCAATGCAAGCGTTTGCATCGTATGCTGATTCACTCCCAGCCGGCGGATTGCTCATCGTCGCGGCGGGGATGGTTAACGCTGCCTTCACCCTTCCCCTGAAACGTATGCGCCCATGGGTATGGGAAAATGCGTGGCTGGTCTGGGCTCTGACCGCGCTCGTCATTTTTCCGCTGGTCGCGGCTGTGCTTACAATTCCCGACCTTGTCTCGATTTACATGCAGGTTGACAAGGCCAGCTTGTTCAAGATTTGCCTGTACGGAGTCGGGTGGGGAATGGCGCAGGCACTGCTGGGTCTCGCTGTTGAGTCCATCGGCGTTGCACTTGGCTTCTCCATCGTGCTGGGTGTCTCTGCCGCAATGGGAACCTTGATTCCACTGGTCCGCCTGCACTCGGCGTTGCTACTGACTCAGACTGGAGCAAGGCTGCTTTCTGGGCTGGCACTGGTGGTTCTGGGCGTCGGATTCTGCGCAGCGGCTGGCCAAGGGCGTGAAAACGAGTTGGCGAAAAAGCCGAATCGCGGGACTGGCTCATTCAAGATTGGCCTGGCGTGTGCCCTGCTGAGCGGGCTTCTAGCCAGCATGATGAATGTTGGCATCTCCTTCGCGGGGCCGCTCTTGAAGCTGGCGGCGGAACATGGGGCCAAACCCATCTGGTGCGCGAATGTGATCTGGCCTCCTCTGCTTGCCGGAGGAGCGATTCCGAATGTTCTGTATTGCGTTCATCTGCTCCGCAAAAACCACGGGGGTCAACACTACCGCGCTGACAGGGTGGGGCTCTGCTGGTTGCTCTCCGTGCTGATGGGGGTTCTCTGGTTTGGTGGCCATCTCCTGTACGGTATGGGAACCTCAGTGCTGGGGACGTTGGGACCGGTTGTCGGCTGGCCTCTCTACATGTCGATGCTTGTCATCTCTGCCAGCGGATATGGCTATCTGACAGGAGAATGGCGACACGTGAGTGCACGGCCCATCCGTCTTCAACTCGCAGGCATTGCAATTCTTTCTGGTGCGGTCTTCATGTTTTCTCGAACGCATACCTGATATCGCAGATCTGGCGGCCAATGAGTACAGTCGAAGTGAGTTCCGTGGAGGAGAAGAATCGATGCAACCGTGGAAATCGGATGAAGAGCTTTTTGCAATCGCAGAAAAAGAACTGTTCACCTGTGTCGTGGGCGATATTCTCGACAAGATGAATCTGCTGCACCAGTACCTTCCGCCTCAGATTCAAGCCATGAGAGGGGATATGGTTCTGGTGGGGCGGGCAATGCCGGTCCTTTCCGGCGACGTGTTTCAGGAGGTAGTGGAGCAAAGTGCGAATGCTTTGAGTGCGAAGCCATTCGGCCTGATGCTGGAGGCGGTGGACGACCTAAAAAAGAATGAAATCTACATCAATACAGGTTCCTCACCGCGCAATGCGTTGTGGGGCGAATTGATGAGCGTGCGGGCACGCAAGCTGGGCGCAAGAGGAGCCGTACTGAATGGATATGTGCGCGATACCAAAGCTATCCTCGCAATGGGTTATCCCACTTTCAGTTTCGGTTCTTACGGGCAGGACTCCGCGCCTCGCTACAAGGTGCATGACTTTCGCGTCCCGATCGAAATCGGCGGCGTTCTTATTCGGCCAGGGGACATTCTGTTTGGCGACATCGACGGGGTACTTGTGGTTCCTTCTCAAGTAGAGACTGAGGTGTTTCGCCGAGCGCTCGAAAAGGCGCGCGGCGAGAAGGACGTAAGACGTGCGCTGGAGGAAGGTTTAACCGCAGTGGACGCTTTCAGGAAGCACGGAATCATGTAGGGCGGTTCAAAGACGATTGTGCGGTTGAAAGTTGGGTCGCATCGGAAATCTGGGGAAGTGGTGGACTGAGAAAGAAAGGGACCGACGGATGAAGCTTGGCCTGGGTTTGTATCGTCACATGTTGTCGCGGAATTATTACGATTTTGCACGGCAGGCTGGATGCACGCACATGGTCGTTCACCTGGTTGATTATTTCCGGAATGGTTCAACGAATCCGAGAGACAACCAGCCGACAGGGAGCAAGTACACTCCCTGGGGAGTGGCGGGAGAGCGCGGGAATTTATGGACTGTCGATGAGATGCGATCGATCCGTCTGGACATCGAAGCTGCCGGCCTTCGCCTCGAGGCAATTGAGAATCTCGATCCCGGAATCTGGTACGACATTCTTTTGGATGGTCCGCGGCGCGCCGAGCAGATCGAACACGTCAAAACGACGGTGCGTCGAATGGGCGAGGCAGGGATTCCCGTTCTTGGGTACAACTTCAGCATTGCAGGCGTATGCGGACGCGTGTCTGGCCCGTTTGGACGCGGGGGCGCGCTGACCTTGGGAATGGATGGGCCTGCCGACGATGAGCCGATTCCAAATGGAACCGTGTGGAACATGGTGTATGACGAGGATGCGGCGCCTGGCTTTCTTCCGTCGATTTCCCATGATGAGTTATGGCGAAGGTTGTTCAAGTTTCTTGCCGAGGTGATTCCCGTCGCGGAGCAGGCTGGCGTACGCCTTGCTCTCCATCCTGACGATCCGCCGATGCCCACCATGCGACAACAGCCGAGGCTGGTCTATCAACCCTCCATGTATCAGCGTTTGCTGAATGAGTTTTCGAGCGACAGCAACGCGCTTGAGCTGTGCGTGGGAACACTGGCGGAGATGACCGAGAACAATATCTACGACGCGATTGACGATTACAGCCGCCAGGGAAAGGTTGCGTACGTCCATTTGCGCAACGTGACGGGAACAGTTCCGAAGTATCGCGAGACGTTCATCGACGAAGGCGATGTCGATATGGTTAGAATTCTGTCGATTTTGAAACAGAACGATTTCCAGGGCGTAATTATTCCGGACCATACCCCCCAGATGTCCTGCACCGCCCCATGGCATGCAGGAATGGCGCACACGCTTGGCTTTATCGCGGGCGTTCTAGCAAGTCTTGAGAAAGATGGCTCGAGTGCGGACCACCCGTCGAGAGCTGGCCACACATATTCGAGCTCTTCGCAACAATAAGCCATCGAGGTACTCCATGAAGACTTCACGTCGTAGGTTTCTTCAATCGACTGCGCCCACTCTCGCACTCAGCTGGGGCGGCTTGAAGTTATACGCGGGTCGCACGGATCAGCCCGCGGCAGATGTCCGCCCGGTACCCGAACATGATTTCATCTGCGGATCTCTTGTCTATCGACCACCAAATCCACCAAGGGAGGAAAGGCGGGAAGTGCTGCGGACGATGTCGCAGGAGCACCATTTCAACCTGATGCGGGCCTTCCCTACGTGGGACTATTATCAGCGCGGGCCCAACGAATACAACTTTGAGGAGATCGAAGAACTCATGCAATATTGCGATGAGTTGGGGCTCAAAGTGTTGATGGGTGTGGTGCTGGAAACAGCTCCGTACTGGCTCGAACAGGCTCATCCGGAGACGCGGTGGGTTGACTCGACGGGTCATGCGGTCTACCTGCGAGGAAACTCGTCGCACATCACGGGCGGATTTCCGGGGCTTTGCCTGGACTGGGAACCCGTGCAGGTGGCAGCTCGCGCGTATATCCGTGAATTGACGGGCGTGGTATCGAAGTATCCCTCCATGTACGCGTGGGATGCCTGGAACGAGCCTGTTTTGCGGGCGGCGGACGGTCGAAATATATGGGCTACGACGCCGGAGATGTTGTACTGCTACTGCGAGCGGACGATCGCCGCATTCCGAGAATGGCTCAAGCAGCGTTATACGACAATCGACGGTTTGAATGCAGCCTGGTCGCGACTGTATCCGAGCTGGGATGCAGTGGACGCACCACGCATTCTTGGGACCTCCCCGGACTGGGTGGATTGGCGGCGCTACATGATCGACCGCAGTACGCGAGACATGCACTTGCGCGCCGATACGGTGCGAGCTGCCGGATCGAAACACATGGTCGGCAGCCACGCTGGTCAAGGCTCGCCGCCCCTGGGTTCGTTCGCCATTGAAGCAGTCAATACTGCGCGTCTGGCGGAGGTGGTGGATTTCTGGGGACTGTCGCAGTTTCCCCGGGGGCCAGGAATGCAACTGTTTGAGAACGCCGCGAATATGGAGCTCGCGCGATCGAGCGCAAAGGGAAAAGAGTTCTGGCTAACAGAATTGCAAGGTGGCGACAGCCGACTGGATCTTGTCGATGGCGGCTACTTCATGCGTCCGAAGGATATCCGTACCTTCAATTGGCTGGCCATGGCGACGGGCGCGAAAGCTGTCGTTTACTGGCAATACATGCCCGAGGGTACGGGACAGGAATCGATGCGCAACGGGCTGGTGTCGCGGGATGGCAGCACCACCGACCGCGTGGAAGAGGCTGACAGAAACCACAGCTTGATTCAGGCGCAGTGGGGCAGCGTGATTCGCAACTTCCACCCCAGGCCACAGGTCGCAATTCTCTATGACCAGGACAACGCGTTGCTTACGTTTGCCATGACGGGAAGTGAGAAGACTTCGATCGACGCTATTTCCGGCTATTACAAAGGCTTTTGGGAAATGGATCTTCCGGTAGATTTCATCGAACCAGACGGCCTGGCCGGGGCGAACTACAAGGTCGTGGTTATGCCCTGGCATCTGGTCGGGAAAGAAAGCACTTGCGCGGCCACTCGCAGTTACGTCGAAGCGGGCGGAACTTTGATCCTCGAAGCGGGCTTCGGACTTTTCGACGAGCGATTTTTTTACAACCCTGTCGTTCCACCGCATGGGCTGGCGGAAATCTTTGGATACCAGGAAGAGCATAACCTTCTGGTTCGCAATGAAAAGCTACCAGACGATGCATCGCCGGACGATGCGATCTACTATCAGCCGGAGATTGCATTCTCAGAACCGGTGAAGGTACGAATGACAGCCCGTACGTACCTGACTCCAATCAAGCTGACTTCCGCAAAGCAAATTGCTACCTCGTACGGGAAAGCATTGGCTGCGCGCAAGAAGGTGGGTCAGGGAGAGATGCTCTATGTCGGAACGGGTTTCGGGGCCGCTCTACTGGCGAACGATGCAGGAGCAATCGAGTTGTTGCGCTCGGTGGTTCGGCCGGTTGCGCCAGCAGAGGTAACAGGAGACAAAGTGCGGCCCAGGCTCATGCGGGGTGACGGTCATAGCGTGCTTGCTGTCTTTAATGACACTGTGCGGGAGCAGTCAGCCAGCATTCGGCTGCCGGTGGAGTTCAAAGCCGCGAGGGATATTCATAGCGGGAATGCAATTCCGATCAGGAATCATACTGTTGAGTTCACAGTGCCCAACCAGGACGTGAAGGTGTTGCAATTGGATGCATGATGGGAACACCGCTGAATTCAGGTCGCCTTGAGAGTCCAACGGCTTGACTCCGATTCGAATGGCTGTCGGTCAGGACTTTGGTTTCTTGAAACTCTTTCCTGTAAGGCAAGCATCATCCGACTGTGCGCAGCTTGAGTAGATGTTCCGCATTGCGATGAGTGAGCTTTGCAATATCATCTGGCCCAAGAATATTCGACAGACTGTCGAGAAATCCTCGACCACGTGTGTTGGGGCTGTAGGGATAATCAACGGAGAAAAGAAGACGATCGATGCCGACCACCTCAATCGCGCAGCGCAACGGTGGCTGGGTGAAGTAGCCGCTGGTAGTGCAGTGGATATTGGTTTGGAAATAATCGGCAACGGGCTGACGAAGATGCGGCGCGGCGTGCGAGAGGACGCCGCTGGAGCGGGCAAGCGCATAGGGCAATCCTTCTCCCATGTGACCGATGATGAGTTGCAAAGCGGGCAGGCGATCGAAGAGGCCAGAGACAATCAGTCGGAGCGTATGAAGACCGGTCTCAGCATGCCAGCCCCAGCCTGCGATGGACAGAAGGAAGCCGAGTGCACCAGGTAGACCGGAGAAATATGCCTCGGCAACCGGCTGCGGGGGCGGCGCGGGATGAAGGTAGATGGGAACCCCGAGATGGGCGGCGGCCTCAAAGACCGGGAGGAAGCTCGGGTCATCAAGAAAAAGACCACCGACAGTGCCATTCACGAGAGCGCCGTGGAATCCAAGACGGTGACACAGCGCTCCAGTTCATTAGCCGCGGCGGTAGGCTTCTTCACGGCAAGAGTGGCAAAAGCGCCAAAACGTTTGGGATGAGAACGCACGGCCTGGGCGAGTTCATCATTGACATCGCGGGCTAGCGAGTCGGCTGTATCGGCGTCGAGAGCGTCGAATCCCATTGCGGCGAGCGAGAGAACCTGGAGATCGATCCCCGATTTGTCCATATCCGCGATGCGGCCGGAACCGATGTCGAGGAGTTTGGGCTGCAATTGCGCAAGCTGCGGGGGAATGCTCTTTTCATCCGCCACCGTTGCCCGGAGAAATGATTCCGTAATGAAGTGTTCTTCAAGCGTAATCGTAGTCATTGGATGATTGGACGGCGCCAGTGAGGCTAGAGTTTCCTGAATGTCGTCGTCAGAATGGAGAATGAAGCTGTAGCCCTGGTGGAGATGCAAATGGGACAGTTGCGCGGTCCTAGCCGTGAGCGCCGGCGAGATCCGTTTAGCCGCGCACCCGTGCTTGTGGTTCGAAGTCGCTGTCGAATCTGGAGTTTTCTACACCGTTCTCAGACAGGGTAAAAGCAGGGATCTCCACCGCGAAGCAGGTTACATTTCCGGAAGAGTTGTGGACGCTGCGAAATCGGATTGAGCCTTCATATTTTTGAATGATTCCCTTGCTGATCCAAAGGCCCAGTCCTGTTCCCTTGGTTGATTTCGTGCTGAAAAAAGGCTCAAAGAGACGTTTGGCGTCTTCCGGACTTATACCGGTGCCAGTATCCGAAATGCAGATGCGCATTCCGCGGGGGCGGAGTTGGGCCGCGGAGCATTCACGCACGCTGATGCGCAATCGGCCGCCGTTGGGCATCGACTCGATTGCATTGCAAATAAGGTTCAGGAACACTTGTTTCAACTCGCCAGGAAACCCCTGCACACTTCCATCACTGCAGTACTGCCGATCCACCGTGATGTTACTTTTCTCCAACAGGCGCGCTTGAAATTCCAGGATGTCTTCGAGCAAGGCAGAAATTGAAACCTGAATCGGCTGAGCGGATTCGCGATAGAAGCTAAGTGTCTGTTTCGTGATATGAGTTACGCGCGATAGTTCTTCCTCCGCCAGCCGGGCATAGCCCCGTGCCTCTTCATCCAGAGATGGATGTTCCCGCAGCAGGAAAAAGACATTGGTGATGGATTCCAGCGGGTTGTTAATCTCATGGGCGACGATGCCGGCCATTCTTCCCATCGCGGCCAATTTCTCGGACCTACGAAGCGCTTCCTCAGCCTGCAATTGCGCCGTGATATCTCTGCATATCTCTAGAACAGAGTGAACATTTTTGCCATCGCTCTGTAGGCTTTTCCTGCATGCAACGACGATCTCGCGTCCATTTCTTGAATGCTGGACCAGGTTTCCTTCCCACCGTTTTCCTTCGAGAAGAGTTGCCTCGATTTCCTCTGGCGGAACTGGGAATTTTGATTGAAGCAGCCGATGCAAATCCCGTCCGATTGCTTCTTCGGCTGTCCAGCCATAGAGAGCGGTAGCTCCTGAATTCCAAAAGCGAATCGCACCTTCCACGTCGCGCACGATAATGGCTTCAGACGCAAGCTCCATCAGCTCGGCGCGTTCCCTTAGGATCCGCTCCATCCTCTTACGTTCGGTGATGTCGATAAATGCTCCGACTGCGCCGCGTACTTTACCGAAATTGTCGAACAAAGGGTTGGCGCTGGCGAGGGCCTCCTTAATCTTTCCACTCTTGTGGCGGATTTCCAGTTCGACGCTGCCAACCCCCGAAGCGCTGGCGGCCGCGCGTTGCAAGGGAAGCTGATCGGAGGTGAGACGCTTGCCGTCCTGATAGATGTCGCACGCGGATTCGCTGCCGTCATTCAGTGAAAAGTCTTCGTCCTCGCCAATTTCCAGTAACTCACTTAGTGCGGAATTTCCGACGGTGATTTGGCAATGCGGATCAGTCGCAACCGATACGCCTACCGGCAGAACATTCATGATGGTTTCCAGCTCGGCGATTCTCTGTTGCAACTGATCGTTGAGATGCCTGATCCGCTCTGCACTTTCGCGCACTTCCTCCGTTCGCGCGAGCACCCTCTTTTCCAGATCGTCATTCAGGACCTCCAATTGCCTCGTCTTGCGGTAGAGGTCGGCAAAAAGATTTACTTTGGCGCGCAATAACTCCGGAACGATCGGGACGGAGATATAGTCCATCGCTCCACGCTGATAACCCTTGATACGGTCGAGATCCGTTAGGTGTACAGCGGAGATGAATATGATGGCAATCTTCTGGAAGCGCGGATGCTCGTGGATCATGTCCGCCAACTCAAAGCCATTCAGGTCGGGCATACTGACATCCATAAGAATGATGGCAACGTCATTCTTAAGCAGAAGATCCAGCGCCTCTTTCGCTGAAGTGGCGGACAGCAGGTTCTCCCCCAGCTCGCCCAGTATGGCTTGATAGCTGAGAAGCTTGGCGGGTTGATCGTCCACCATCAGGATATTGACCGGTTGATTCGCGAGCGCCATTTTCTATCCAATGTTGCAGCTTGAAGTTATCGGTGAAGCCAGGTGCGCAGAGTGGAGAGCAATTGTTCCGTGTTTACCGGTTTTGCCAGGTATTCCGATGCGCCTGCCTCCAATGTTTTCTCACGATCTCCCTTCATAGCCTTTGCGGTAAGCGCGATAATCGGCAGACGCCTGAACGCATCATTCTGCCGGATGACCCTCATCGTTTCATAACCGTCCATCACAGGCATCATGATGTCCATCAGGACAATTGACACGTCCGGCATCGAGTCGAGCTTGGCAATGGCTCCCTTGCCGGTATCGGCAGTCACTACCGTCATTCCGCGACGTTCGAGCACGCTGCTCAGCGCAAAGATGTTGCGCACATCGTCGTCGACAACCAGAACTTTCTTTCCGATCAGTGCATCGTCGGAGCGGTGCAGTCGATCCAGCATGTTCTGCTTCTCCGTCGGCAGATTGGCGATGACCCGGTGGAGAAACAGAGCTGTTTCGTCCAGCAAGCGCTCCGGCGATTCAACGCCTTTCACTACGACGCTGCGAGCCAGCACATGAAGCCGTGCATCCTCCTCTGGTGAGAGCTCCTTGCCAGTGAAGACGACGATCGGCAGGTCTTTCAAATCCTGAGAGTCGCGAAGACGTTCCAGAACCTCAAATCCAGACATGTCGGGAAGCTTTAGATCGAGAACGACGCAATCGTAAGGCTCCTTTGAAACGGTGTCGAGGGCGCCTGCGCCAGTGTCGGCCACGGTAACGTCGATGTCGTCGTAGCCAAGCAAGGTGCAGATACTCAGTTGCTCGGCGGGGTTGTCCTCCACGACAAGCAGGCGCTTCCGGCGCGGTGCGGCAAAATCCTTTATCCGCGACAGTGCCTCATCCAGAGCCTCCGACGTCACCGGCTTGGCGACGTAAGAAAACGCTCCGCTGGCTAATGCGTGGCTTCTGTCCTGATCGAGAGTGAGGATCTGCACAGGGATGTGACGCGTTTCCGGATTTTGCTTCAAGTGATTCAGTACCGTCCAGCCAAGCATGTCAGGAAGGAAGACATCGAGAGATACGGCGGTGGGATGAAACTCATGCACCAGAGACAGGGCTTCCGTACCGCGGCCTGCGAGCAACACTTTGAATCCTTTTGCGCGAGAAAGATCGCGCAATGCACGAGCGTAATGCACATCGTCCTCGACAATCAGTAGCACAGCATCGTCAGGCTGAAGATTGTCGCGGTCGTCAGGAATGTGCTCGGTCGGTAGCTCATTCAGAACACCGGGCGAGAACTCCGTCGCCATCGAAGGTAACAACGACCTGGACTCGCGCGGTGGTGCTGCGACGACGGACGGGCCGCTATAGACAAGTGGCAGGTAAAGTGTGAACGTACTTCCTTCTCCGGGTGTGCTGCGGAGTTGAATTTCTCCTCCCAGTAGATTCGCCAGTTCTCGACTGATCGCCAGGCCCAGTCCGGTGCCACCGTATTTGCGGCTTGTCCCAGCATCTGCCTGCTGGAAAGCCTCAAATATGATGCGCTGCTTTTCCTGTGGAATGCCGATTCCTGAGTCTTTCACTTCAAAAGCAATGGCGGAGGTGGCGCGGCTGAGGATCGGGTGATCGCTGCTCCAGCCATTTTCGGCGAATGAGACTGAAAGTTGGACACTTCCTTGCGCCGTAAATTTGAACGCGTTCGACAGCAGGTTCTTGAGCACTTGCTGCAGCCGTTTCGAGTCGGTAACAAAGCTCGGACCGAGCCGGGGATCGGTGCGCACTTCGAAGCTGAGGCGTCGATTTTCCGCTTCGTGGCGGAAGGGACGCCCAATCATATCGAGAAGGCTGGCGACGAAAACTTCTTCAGCCTCGACCGAGACAGTTCCGGATTCAATCTTCGAAAGGTCGAGGATGTCGCTGATAAGATTCAGCAGGTCGGTTCCAGCACCGTGGATCGTGCGTGCGAACTCCACTTGCTTGGGGCTGAGGTTGTGGTCTGGGTTTTCACTGAGTTGCTGGCCCAGCACGAGAATACTGTTGAGCGGAGTACGCAACTCATGCGACATGTTGGCAAGAAACTCTGATTTATATTTTGACGTCAGCGCTAGTTCTTTTGCCTTGCCCTCAATTTCTCGCCTCGCCTGCTCAATTTCCTGGTTCTTGCGTTCGACTTCTACGTTCTGCTCGGCGAGCTGCTGCGCCTTTTGCGCCAATTGCTCGTTGGTCTGTTGCAATTCCTTCTGCTGCATCTGAAGTTCGGTCGCCAATTGCTGCGATTGCTTCAACAGACCTTCAGTCTGCATGGTGGCTTCAATGCTATTCAGCACGATGCCGATGCTGGCCGTCAATTGTTCCAGAAAAGCCAGGTGAGAAGCGGTAAAGGGGCTCAGCGACGCAAGCTCAATCACCGCCTTCACGCGATTTTCAAACAGCACCGGAAGAATGATGATATTTCGCGGTACAGCATCGAACAGGCCTGAGCGGATGGTGATCTGGTTATCAGGCGGCATGTCATTGATCAGGATTCGGCGCTTTTCTGCAGCGCACTGTCCCAGCAAGCCTTCGCTGATGCTGACACGTCGCAGATGTCCATCGGAACCGGCCCCAGCATATGCGGACAGCAGTATCAGTTCGTGCTCTTCCTCCGTGTCCATCTGATAAATGATGGCTTGATGCGCATTGACCAGCGGGGCCAATTCGGAGAGCAGTGTTTTTCCTACTGTTGATAAATCGCGCTGCCCCTGCAGCATTCCGGTGAACCGCGCCAGGTTGGTTTTAAGCCAGTCCTGTTCGGTGTTGCGCTCCGTGGTGAGACGAAGATTGTTGATCATCGTGTTGATGTTGTCTTTCAGCTCCGCGACTTCACCCTTGGCCTCCACCTGGATCGAACGTGTGAGATCGCCCTTCGTGACAGCGGTGGCAACTTCAGCAATGGCGCGCACCTGGTTGGTGAGGTTGTCTGCCAGAAGATTCACGTTACCAGTTAAATCTTTCCAGGTTCCCGCCGCACCTGGAACATTCGCTTGTCCACCCAGCCGGCCTTCGACTCCAACTTCGCGCGCCACCGTAGTGACCTGGTCGGCAAACGTGGCCAGTGTGTCTGTCATGTTGTTGATGGTTTCGGCGAGGGCAGCGACTTCGCCCTTCGCGTTCACAGTCAACTTTTGGGTTAGAGCCCCGTTCGCAACCGCGGTGACAACCTTGACGATTCCGCGCACTTGCTCCGTCAAGTTGGCAGCCATTACGTTGACGTTGTCCGTCAGATCTTTCCATGTGCCGGCTACCCCGGAGACCTGCGCCTGTCCGCCGAGTTTTCCGTCCGTGCCTACCTCGCGAGCGACACGCGTGACCTCGGCGGCGAAGGCATTCAGTTGGTCCACCATGGTATTGATGGTGTTCTTCAGCTCGAGAATTTCGCCCTTCACATCGACGGTGATCTTGCGTGAAAGATCGCCGCGAGCCACGGCCGTCGTCACCTCGGCGATATTGCGCACCTGCGCGGTGAGGTTTCCGGCCATGGAGTTGACGGAGTCGGTGAGATCTTTCCACGTTCCAGCGACGCCTGGCACGTTGGCTTGTCCACCCAGGCGGCCTTCTGATCCAACCTCGCGGGCCACGCGGGTGACTTCTCCCGCAAACGCATTGAGCTGGTCCACCATTGTGTTAATGGTTTCTTTGAGTAGAAGGATTTCGCCGCTCACATTTACGGTGATCTTCTTCGAGAGGTCACCGCTGGCGATGGCAGTGGCGACTTCGGCGATGTTTCGCACCTGTCCTGTCAGGTTGCTTGCCATGGAGTTGACGGAATCCGTCAAATCTTTCCACGTGCCGCCAACGCCGGGCACCTGAGCTTGTCCGCCCAGCTTACCGTCCGTGCCAACCTCGCGCGCGACGCGAGTGACTTCCGACGCGAATGAACGGAGTTGCTCCACCATCGTGTTGATGGTGTCTTTCAACTCCAGAATTTCGCCCTTCACATCCACGGTGATTTTGCGGGAGAGGTCACCGCGCGCAACAGCCGTAGCGACCTCGGCAATATTGCGCACTTGTCCGGTCAGGTTGCTTGCCATGAAGTTGACGTTATCGGTCAAATCCTTCCACGTGCCGGCGACTCCGAGTACCTTAGCCTGACCGCCGAGCTTTCCTTCCGTGCCGACTTCGCGCGCCACTCGGGTAACTTCTCCAGCGAAGCCATTCAATTGATCCACCATCGTATTGATAGTGTTTTTGAGCTCCAGAATTTCGCCTTTTACATCCACAGTGATCTTGCGCGACAGATCTCCACGCGCCACTGCGGTCGTGACTTCAGCGATGTTGCGGACCTGACCGGTCAAGTTGCCCGCCATCGAGTTCACGGAATCGGTCAGATCCTTCCAGGTTCCAGCAACGCCGGGAACGTTGGCCTGCCCGCCCAGCCTGCCTTCGGATCCGACTTCGCGCGCCACGCGCGTGACCTCGCCCGCGAAGCGGTTCAACTGGTCCACCATGGTGTTGAGAGTTTCTTTCAGTTGCAGAATCTCTCCGCGAACGTCGACGGTAATTTTTCGCGACAGATCGCCGCTTGCGATTGCTGTGGCCACTTCTGCAATGTTGCGGACCTGGCCAGTTAAATTGCTGGCCATAAAGTTGACGTTATCGGTCAGATCTTTCCACGTGCCGCCCACACCGGGGACCTCGGCCTGTCCGCCCAGCTTGCCTTCTGTTCCCACCTCGCGAGCCACGCGGGTCACTTCGCCGGCGAACGCATTCAACTGGTCCACCATGGTGTTGATTGTGTCTTTGAGTTCGAGAATCTCGCCTTTCACGTCCACCGTGATTTTGCGTGACAGGTCGCCGCGCGCCACCGCCGTTGTTACCTCAGCAATATTGCGCACCTGAGATGTCAGGTTGCCCGCCATTGCGTTGACCGAATCAGTGAGATCCTTCCACGTACCGGCTACGCCCAACACCACGGCCTGGCCGCCAAGCTTGCCATCCGTTCCCACTTCGCGCGCTACACGAGTCACCTCGGACGCGAACGAGCGCAACTGATCGACCATGGTGTTGATGGCTTCTTTTAACTGGAGAATCTCTCCGCGAACATCGACTGTGATCTTGCGGGAAAGGTCGCCGCTGGCAACGGCGGTAGCCACCTCTGCAATGTTGCGCACCTGTGCGGTTAAATTTCCCGCCATGGAATTGACGGAATCGGTAAGATCTTTCCATGTTCCGGCAACACCGGGCACCTGAGATTGACCACCCAGCTTGCCGTCGGTTCCCACTTCGCGCGCCACGCGTGTGACCTCGGAAGTGAACACGCTCAACTGCTGAATCATGGTATTGACGATCTTGGCGGAACGCAGAAATTCGCCTTCCAAGGGGCGCCCATCCACGTCCATCCGCACCGTTTGGGTCAGGTTGCCCTCAGCAACGGCGGCAATTGCTCGAGTCACTTCGGTAGTTGGCCGCAGAAGGTCCTCGACTAAGGTGTTTACGGAGACCTCCATCTCTCCCCAGGCGCCTCTGGACTCATCGAACTTCGCCCGCTCGCGAGTTTTTCCCTCTTTTCCAACGACGTGGCCAACGCGTTTCAGCTCGGCTGCGATCCTCTGATTGGCCATAACAATCTGGTTGAACGAGTCGGCTATTTTCCCCGTGAGGCCAGTCCACGATCCCGGCAACCGCACGGAGAAATCGCCGTCGCGCATGGCCTGCATTCGCTCCAGGATTTGAACGTATTCGGCGGAGCCATCTTCTGGTAATAATGCGACATGTCCATTACCAGTGGACCCACTGACAGGAGTCTTTTCTGTTCCGGTTGAGATAGGCGCTTTAGGTCTCTTCATAATCTCTCCTGAATAGTAGGCGAAAGCTATTCTCGGTGGCCACAGGAAACTGTAGGGAGTCAGGCGTAGTCATAGCGGCTCCGGTGGGACGCCAACTAAATCGTTTTCTGGCTGAGATTCGACGCTGCGGCACTTAGATGCAGCCGGTCGGAAGGCGGGTTGTTCTCGGTTGTCTTTTGATCGCTTCAATAGACTTTGAACGAGTGCACTCACGAGAGACTGGATTTCTTGACTGGCGGATGTCCTCGATCTTTTGACAGGTCCAAGGCCTGAAAATCTGTGACTACCCAGGTTTCTCCTAGGACACTTCTGGCAGGTAATTGAGAAAACTCCGCGGATGCATCTGCGTGCGGGGAAAAACAAGATTCATATTTCGCGCATTCAGATTCTTCCAGACTGCTTCCGCAAGCACCTGCCGATAATCCGTCGTGATGGCCAGATCGCGATTCTGGTACAGCTGTTCCGGGTTCAGCCCGGGCCACTTTCCGTAGACTTTGCCGCCCTTGACCTGTCCGCCGAGAACAAACATGACATTTGCGTGGCCATGATCGGTTCCGCCTGTGCCGTTCTGGCGCACGGTGCGCCCGAATTCCGACATACTGACCAGGGTCACATTTTCCGCCTCATCGCCCATGTCCTGCCAGAAGGCTGCGATGCCCTGGGAAAAGTCGCGCAGGCTGCGAGCGAGTTGGCCCTCAACATTCCCCTCGTTCACGTGATGGTCCCAGCCTCCAATGTCGGCAAACGCCACTTCCACGCCCAGGTTGGCTTTCAGCAGTTGGGCGATCTGCTTCATGCTTTCGCCGAACTGCCCCTTTGGATATTGCGCACCATTCGACGGCGTGTAATGGGTCGGGTCGGTCGACCGGAGCATTTTGACTGCCTCGAATGTTTCCGCCGCTGTTGCCCGCAATAGCGAGGAAGTGCTGTCGTCATACATCGTTTCGAAGATCGCGCTGACGGGAGCTAGGTCTGGATTGCGCGCCGACCGCAAAGTTGGCAACATTACTCATCGCGACCGAAGCAACTTTTCCTCGCAGGGTGCGAGACACATCCTCTCCCATGCAGACGGCGCGGAAAGGTGACTCCTTCCCATGCGAACGTTCATCCTGCGCTTGCAGGGCACGGTTCAGCCAACCATCCGCAGTTGCTTTGTAGCCGGGAGTGCCGGATTCCATAAAGTCCTGCGCGTCAAAATGCGAGCGCGTGGGATCGGGAGACCCAACCGCATGGACGATCGCCAAATGTTTCTGGTCCCACAGCGGCTTGAACTCTGCCAGGGCCGGGTGGAGTCCGAAGAATCCATCCAAATCCTGCACCTGGGTTTGCGGGATCGCGATGCTGGGACGAGCCTGGTAGTAATAATTCTCCGCATGCGGCACGACGATATTCAACCCATCTGCAGCTCCGCGCTGAAACAGAATGATCAATCGTTGCTTGTTCCCGCCGTTAGATGTCTCCGATGCAAAGATGGTGCGTGTCAAAAAGGTAGGAATTGCCGCCGTGCCGACCAAAGCCATTGCGCCATTCCGCATGAGCACTCTTCGTGTGATTGCCATCGCTCGAACTCCTTGAGATTTGCTGGTCTATGGTCGCTGGCACGCTTTCGGGCGATTATCTTCGCTGAAACTCCGGCGACCCGATCAGCAAGCCTGCAATTACCGCTGCTTGCAGATTCGTCGGAGGGCTCTCGTGTCGGTTCAGCCCGGTTGCAAATGGATCACCTCCGCTATCGCCTGTCAGAACCATACTTGTCGCAGCCTGATTTTGCGCCGGAGTATCACGGAGGCTCGTCAGCACAGCTTGATGCATTCGGGGCGAAGCCGGGCCATTCAGGATGGCTTGCTCCAGGCCGATTTCCTGCTGCGCTGGAGTCCGCTCGGTAATCGCCTGACCGGCAAATTGGTCGAGCGATACAGTGACTCCCGGAATGCGGTTCGATGCCAGAGCCAGCGCAAAATTCATTCGATTCATCAACTCCGAAGTACTGGCCCAAGCATCGTTGGTCATCGCATAGCCATTCGGTTGCTGCGTGCCGGCGAGCGGCATTCCCATGAGCCGCAGCTCGGAGACCAGGCGATAGGGCTGGGAGACATCCGCATTCGTGGCCCTCACCGCAGAAACCACATAGTCGAGAGGAGTCTTGATCTTATTGCCGCTGTCGGCCGCAGACCAGAACTCACGGGAATGGATCATCGTCTCGAGTACCATGCCGATGTCTCCATCGCTGGATAGAAACGTTTTCGCCATGCGGTCCACCAAAGATGGCGGAGGAGTATCGCTGACGAAGCGAACCGCCAACTCTGTGGAGATCAAGCGCGCTGTCGAGGGACTCGTGGCCAGAATATGCAGCAGTTCCAGTCCCTCCTGTTCTCCATCTGCCTGGATTCTGTGGCCCATCACGATTTTTTCGCCGGGCTCATGACGATTTTCATTGAAGCGAAATCCGCCGCCCTGCTGCGGGGGAGCCACGGTCCAACCTGTGAGCACTTTGGCTGCTTCGATGACATCTTGCTGGGTATAGCCGCCATTCACACCGACAGTATGCAACTCCATCAATTCACGACCATAGTTTTCATTGATGCCGGGGAGTGGTCGATCCTGAGATTGCGGCATTGATGGCGCATGCGTGCCGGCAGGTTGCGACGACGTCATCATCTGGACGAGTTGAAAACGAGGGATGCCTGGGTGCTCCCGCTGAAGTGCAAACAGGGAACTGGGGCCAACACTTTGCTGATTGTCCAGATAGAGAAGCATCGCCGGACTTTGCGCTACGGCATCCAGCAGGTCCTCAAACTTGCCCAACGCACGCGGAGCAATTACCTCCTGCTGAAATTGTGGCAGGTAATAGGGCTCGACCTGATTTTTGTTGACGAAGATGTTGAAATGGTTCAACCAGAACTCCGTCATCACACGTTGTAGCTGGCGCTCGCTATAAATATCCTGTAGCAGTCGCACGTCCTCGGCCTCGTTCACTACCACCATTCGCGGGTTAAGCAAGGCAATCACGGTTTCACGCTGGGCTGGAGTCATCCCAGCAATGAATGCCGGACGTTCATCGGGTGGGAGCGAGCGCCAGCATTCCTGCAAATGACCTGGCTGCATATGCAACAGTTTTTCGTAACGCTGTTGTGTGGGAAGATCGAGCAGACCGGCGGTATCGAGGTCTGCGCATGCTCTTTCGTTCACTAAAAGCGAAGATGTTTCAGCATATCGACTCTCTGCGGTCGCCCTATCTCTAGATTGCGTTGTCGGTGCCGGCGCAGCATCTGCACTCGCCATCACATCTGGCTGCGTAGATAGCATTTGTTGCGATGCCTGCGATTTACGTCGCTGCTGCATCCTCGCTATTTGACTCTCCCATACGGCTTTCTGCGGCTCGTCGCTCGGGACTGTGACCCGGCCTTGTAGCGCCTGACGAATCAGGTTTGCTGGTGGAAAATCCATCATCAAGGCTTGCGGATCCATGAATGGGGCCTTGTACAAAGCCAGTCGCTGTCGCAGAGCACTGTCGTTCATCTTTTCCGGATGCAATTGCAGATCAATCCAATGCTCAACTCCAATGGCCTCTACCGCTTCTACCTCTCCAGGACGAGGACCAAATGCCAGGCGGTTGAGCGCATGGAGGGCTTTTGCGCGCTCAATCATCTCGGCGATATCCGCATGGCCGGAAGAGACCTTGACGTTTGATTGAGATGAGGCAGGGTTCGCAGCGCGGACCGATAAAGAGGTGCAGGATAAGAGGCTTGCGAGCACGGCGGAAACGGCGCGAGGCGGGCAGTGCATACGATACACATTCTCCAAAGCGAAGTCCCGAACTGCTGGTTCAAACCCATCCAGACGGCAGAAGTTCCGGGAAAATATCCGTAAGCTGCAAAATAACTATTTCGTGGTGCACGCGGCTAGTGAAGCTTTCTCCCTAGTCGCGTGCTTAAGGGGAGTAGCTTCGCCGAAAACATCAGCGTTGCCCGGGCAGAAATAAATCAATTGAACCTACGAGTCAAGCACTTCGCACGAATTTAATAACTCGCGAAAGTTATTCAAATAGAAATAGTTACATGAATTTATCGACTTTTATTCCAACCATGCAAAGTTGGCTTGCCAAGCAAGAGAAGGATAACTTAACTTGGCTAGGTACCTCTGGATGGCTTACATCTGCTTGTGGAATGATTTCGTGCAGGGCATCCGGCAGGGCGTACGACGATAAAACCTAAGTTGTTGCTCGATTCGTGGGGAATAGGGTTAGAACGTCGGGAGTTTGTTCACGGAAAACGTTCATTGTGGCGATTCTGAGCATCGACCTCTCCGGATGTAGCTTCCCAATCCTCTGAACAAAGCACGAAGTTAAAACCCCTTCAACCCAAATTCTTTGGAGATCAAGATGACACAAACTCCCCTAAGGAAGCGTGCGCTGACCTTACTTTTTCTGTTGTTTTCCTCGAGTGGAATTCTTGCTCAGATTGCCACGGGCGGAATCACCGGTACAGTACACGATCAAACAGGCGCGGTTGTCCCCGATGCGAAAATCACCCTGACCAACGATGCGACCGCGGTGGCGACTTCAACCGTCTCCACATCGACGGGCACATACTCATTGACAGGCGTCATGCCCGGTAGCTATACGCTGCAAGGTGAGGCCCCGGGCTTTCAGACCTTTATTGAGAGCGGCCTGCAGGTACACGTCCAGACAACGTTGACGGTGGATATGCCGCTGGTCACCGGGAAGGTTGCCAATCAGGTCACAGTGACGGCGGCAGCTCCGCTGCTTCAGTCGGAGAGCGCGTCGGTGGGGCAAACGATCACCTCGCAAACCATTAACGATATGCCCCTGCAAACCCGCGACTGGGTATCCTTAGCGCAACTTTCCGCTGGTGTGAGCACGGCACCCGTGGGCAATCCAAGCAGCGATTCCGGAGAGTCCGACAGCGCCTACTTCTCGGTCGACGGCGTCAATCTGTGGCAAAATGACTTTCGCCTCGACGGCATCAACGACAACATCGAAATGTATGGCGGTTCCTCGGTCGGGAACAACGCGGCGATCGTTCCTCCGCCAGATGCAATTGAGGAATTCAAACTGCAAAATGGCGACTTCAACGCGGAATTCGGTCATTCCACCGGCGCCGTCGTCAATGCTGTCATCAAATCCGGTACCAACCGCTTTCACGGAGACCTGTGGGAGTACTGGAGGAATGACGCCCTCAATGCCAACCTATTCTTCAATGACCTGCACAATATTGCCAAGCCGGAATATCGACAAAATGTATTTGGTGGAACGATAGGCGGACCGGTCGTGAAGAACAGAACCTTCTTTTATTTCGACTATCAAGGAGGTAGATACATCAAGCCGGTACCGGCTACGAGCACGGTACCGACATTGGGGATGGTCAATAGTGGGTTCACCAATCTACAGGATCTGATCACTTACAACAGCGGAACGGGAACAGATGCTCTGGGACGGGTATTCCCCCACGGCACAATTCTCGATCCGGCAACGACCCGCGAGATTCCAGCAGGTGGCGTCGACCCGATCAGCGGTTTGACCAATACCAGCGGCAGTCCGGTGTATGTACGCGATCCCTTCTATACGGGCAGCCTGGCCGGCAAGACGAACTTTGTGGGCGATACCGCCCAGCTCAACACCATTCCGGTGGGCCGTCTCGATCCAAATGCCGTGAAGCTGTTAGGGGTGTATCCAGCGCCGACTAGCTCAGGCCTCGCAAACAACTTCTACAATGCGCCGAAGCAATCTGAAGATACAAACTCCTATGACATTCGCGTCGATGAAAACTTTAATGCGAATAACAATCTGTTTGGCGTGTACGATCGCAGCTTGATCTCAGAAGGTGTCCCGTCGGCCTTGCCTGGTCTGGCTGTCGGTGAGAGCGGTGGTCGGAACGATAGCTTCCCGGCTTGGTCGGTCGCCGGAGGCTACACTCACGTTTTTACGCCGACACTTACGAATGAAATGCACGTCGGAGTTGTCCACTCCGATAAGCTGCAGCGATCGATCTATGGGAACACTTTCGGTATTCCCGCGCAATTTGGAATTCAGGGAATTCAGCAAGTGGCCAACAACGGCGGCCTTCCCCCCATCAGCTTTTCCTCTTCTACCAACGCCAGCACTCTCACCCACATCGGCGTAGGCAATTACACGCCGACCTTACAGTACGTTTACAGCATTGAAGGTGCGGATTATGTGACAAAGGTATTTCGCAACCACACCTTCAAAACCGGCGTCCAGGTGGACGACTTGGAAGGAGACATCTCGCAACCGCCGCAAGGGAGAGGCGATTTCAACTTTTATGGACAGTACACCGATATTCCAAACAAGAGCAGCAACTTGAATGGGATCGGCGACCTGTTGCTGACGCCTATCCCTTCTACCGTTGGCGGAGTTAACTATGTGGGGGGAATGACAAGCTTCTCTGGATCAAACATTGCCGCCACCGACGATCATCGTTGGTACATCGGGGCATTCTTTCAGGACGATTGGAAAGTCACACCAGACCTGACATTGAATCTTGGCCTCCGCTGGGACTACTTCACTCCCTATGCTGAAGTTCACGGTCGGCAGGCGAACTTTGTCGCCGCTGGAGGCAATGGCAATACCGGCACGTATTACATTCCGAACTCCGGTTGCCAGGTGCCCCGGTCGACGGGATTCAACGCATTGCTGGCAAGCAGCAACATCAGCCTCGACTGTGTTTCAGGGCTAACATTGGGCAACGCACAAAAGGTAAACTTCGCACCTCGTCTTGGATTTGCATATCGCGTACGGCCGACCATCGTTGTGCGCGGCGGTTATGGGATCACGTATGGCGCCTTAGGAAATCTGGGCTACGGTGGGACCCTGGGAACGAACTATCCATTTGTATACACAGCGACTTTCAACAGTCCCGATTCCCAGCATCCGCTACTTCTCTCCAACGGCAGTCCAGCCACCATGGAAGAGGCCTTCACGACCGTCAATTTTCAGGACCCAACAATTAACAACGGGGAAGGACTGAATTTGTACGGACGTCAGTATAATTTTCAGACTCCATATGTTCAGACGGTAAACCTGACCGTGCAGGATCAATTTACAAACCACGACTCTGTGCAAGTCGGCTATGTGGGGACGATGGGCCGACATCTAGACAATCTGGGCTATAACAATTCGCCGACGGAAATTCTGCCGCCGAGCGTAAATCCGCAACTCTATGTGCCCTTTCCAAGTTTTGCACGCAATTCAACCTACGAAACGACGAATGCTAACAGCAGCTACAACTCCCTGCAGGCAACTTACGAGCATGAGATGTCGTTCGGCCTTTATTTGCTCGGCAATTACACGTGGAGTAAGTGCATGTCCGACCAGCATACTCAGGCATCGCAAAACCAGCAATATCGTGCGCAGTGGCTGCCGGGCTTTGGTATCGCGCGGGACTATGGACTTTGCGACACCGACGCGACGAACCTAATCCACCTGTCGGGTTCGTATAACTTGCCCTTCGGTCGCGGGCGGCAACTGTTAGCTAACTCGAATCGTGCCACAGATGCGATCCTTGGAGGCTGGGTGGTCAACTTCATTTATACCTATCAAGGTGGTCAGCCGACTACGGTCACATGCCCGGTGGCAACTTCGGAATTTGGCTGCTTCGCAAATACGGTGCCCGGGCAAAGTCTGTATGCTGGGCCGCACAACTACAAGCAGTGGCTAAACCCCGCGGCATTTTCCCAGCCTCCGATCGCCACTACGATCGGGGAGACCAACTACGCAGTTCTTGGAGGGAGCCCACAGCAGGTGCGCGGTCCGAGCTTTAAGAACGTGGACGCGTCGATCTTGAAGAACTTTATCTTTCCGGATACCCTTCGCCTGCAGTTTCGCGCGGAGGCATTCAACCTAACCAATACAACCCAATTTGGGCAGCCGACCCAGTTAAACTTCACGACCTCTAACTTCAGCCAGATCAGTAGCCAAAGAAATCCCAATCGAGTGATGCAATTGGCATTGAAACTTTATTATTAACCGGGAAACACGGCACGCTTTGTAGCGACCTGTGGGGTGAGCCTAGCTCGCCCCACTCAAATTTTGACTGCAATTACTTGTTGATGGCTGGGTGAGCTGGTAGTCCTGTGGCCCCTGGGTAATTCACGTAGATTGGATTGCCAAGTAACTCCAGTTCGCCTTCGGGCGTCTCGACCCTGGGGAACCAGCCAATGTCGCTTGCCGTCGCTGGGCCAGCTGAATTGCAGCGTTGCATCCTCCTGCGATAGAACGCGAGAGGGAAGCTCCGAGTCGCCATGCCCATTGTCTGATAGCTTTAAAGTCCAACCTGAACAGCCCAGGATATGAACTGTGAGTTGTATGACAGAGCCGGCGGAGGCGCGGAGAGCATCGCCCATCATGGCGGGTTTTTGATCCGACTCCATCGCAGTCATTTCCAGCAAGCGATTATGGGAACCAGTTAGATCGATAAATACATGTCCAGATCGAATTCCATCGAGTATCGCCGGAACGGATAAGTTCTGCGCGTAGACAACCGTGGTAGGGATGCCCACAGAGTCAGGATGTACAACGGGCCATGCGCCATGATGATTGTCGCTCCCGCCGATGGCGGGAATTCGATAGCCGGCAGTCAATTGCTTTTCCCAGAAACTGACACCAGAATAAGGGCCCCGGAGAGATCCGCCATTGACAGCTTCAATGGCAGAAAATAGATGAAGGTCTGCAGGCGGATCCGGGTGCCACCCGCAACCAAGGCAGATTTCTCCGCTGGGGGCGTTAGGGTGATTGATGGAAATGATTCCGCCCAATTGATGGACCTGTCGAGCGATCGTGTTCATGTCGGGCACGTCACGTGTCCCAATCCTATAATCCACGAACCGTGTAATACCGAACACATTCGCGTGACCTTGAAATGTAGTAATCTCGCGTCCCGGAATTAAGAGTAACTGATCAAAGTATGGCTGCAGCTCTCGAAGCGCATCATATTGCGAGGTCGTGTTGTGGTCTGTAACTGCAATAAAGTCCAGCCCGCGGCGCACAGCTGCCTCAGCTGTGACAAAGACGGGGCATGGCACGGACTTGCCGGTTTGACTCGGACAACTGCCATCGCTATGCCCGGTATGCATATGCAGGTCGCCTCGGAACCAGGCTGGCCCGTTGCGCAACGGTCCGTTCGAGAAAGATTGAAGTGCCGGCGTGGTTTCAAAAAAGATATCGGCGGAGTAATGAGAGACGACGTTCGGCCGAATGTTTGGCACAGCGATGAGAAGGTACCATCGTCCGGCCAGAATAGGTCCCGGCAAATACGAAGGGGTCGCGTCGGTCTTGCTGATTGTAAAGTTTGATTTGTTGCCGCCGCTGGCTCCGCGAAATCCGTTCGGATCGAAGATGCCGAGATCGAGCCGCGTCCCTTGATCTTTGCCGGTGTACTGAAACGTAACTGTGAGGCGGAATACCTTGCGGGGTATTTGGAATGGAACCTGTATGTAAGTTTGATTTTGCGCGTGCGTAACATCGCCTTGCAATACCAGGTTTGGCCGGGTCTGAGCTTCAGCGCGGAGTCCCCCGACGATGCTGCCGATGGCCACGATAATGCAGAAGATTCTTCCTATCCGGTTCAACTTCAAAACATCACTCCATGCCGTAGAATGCGGGTCAAAAGCCTTCAGTCGCCAACTATGCGATCACATCCTGAAAGCAGGGAAGGATGTGTTTCAGTTTTGGCTTCTCTGTGTCTTTCGAAAAGAGGATGCGCGCTTGAACCTGCGGACCCATTCAACCATTTTCTCATCGCGCTCCGACATTAGATGGCGATGAGCGGCATGAGAGTGGAAGACGTGTATCTATGATCTATCGCTTCAGACACGCGATCGCTTTGAAAGGGTGCGGAACGTTATTGAATACCGCAGATCATTGAGTGGCGGAATGCTATGCTCCCATTGCGTCCGTGCCTCTCCATCCAGAATATAGATCGATCGAGGCTGCACGGTGTGAGAGATCCGTATCCATCCGGTACCACTTGCTCTCCTGAAACGCATTGTTGCTGATGCCACGAGCGACACTCCAACGATGATTCCAAAGTCCGGCCTGTCTTTGTGCCACCCGATCCCCGCACCGGCCCGATACTCGCTGACTCCCACTTGTCGAAACGCATCGGGATCTGTGCCGGCGAACTCCGCGACGCGGATTAGAAGGTTGTCGAGGAATGCAGGCATCTGATTGGCTGGTTCAACAGAACGCCGGCTGTAGTCATATTTCAGCCCAAAGCTGGCCACCCGCCGATTTCCCAAGTGTCCATGGAACTCAAATGGTTTCAGATCAAGTTGTCGAAGTGACTCTGCCAATGCGGCGTGCTCCGCTTCGGTGATGATCTCGTCGCGATAGAGGAAACCGCGAGGTTCTAATCCTGTAGATTTGTCTTCCATCTCGGGAAACAGCGATTTCTGCATGGACATCAAAATTCTTCCTGATAGTTAGAGCCAAGTGTGGCCGTCGAGGTGGTATAGGGCGCCGCCGTACCAAATCCCATGTCACATGCGAATGCGCGTAAGCTTGGTGGCCAAACCAAGTCACCGTAGGCATTTCTTGCGGAAGTCGTTGGTTGTAAGTCATTCGACAATACGCAACGGATCGGAGAATGAATGCCACATCGTTCTTTTATTCGCGATTTGAGGCTTGGGCGCACATCGACCGTGAATTGATGGCTGTCTAATTTTTGATTCTTGACAAAAATGCCTGCTGCACGCGGTTGAAGCTACGTCCGCGCAGCACTGCGGCCACGATGGTGCGCGTGGCACGGACGTCGCCGACGCGAATGAAGCGGCAGTCGGCGTTTTTGTCGATGGCCATTTCAGGCACAAGGGTCACGCCGACTCCGGCAGCCACCATTCCCAAAAGACTGCTGAATTGTCCACTCTCAAAAGCGATGCGCGGGGTAATACGTGCGTGGGCACAAGCGGCGAAGCTGAGGTCGCGGAAGCAGTGACCGTCGCGTAACATGACGAACGGTTCACCGCGGAGTTCTTTGAGAGAGATGGATTTCTGCGCGGCGCGAGGGTGATTGTTGGGCAGAACTGCGAATAGCGGTTCGGTGCGAAGCGGGAACAATTCAAATTCTTTGTGGCGCAAGGGCAGAGCGAGGATGGCCAGGTCGATGGAGAGGTTGCGAAGGCTCTCGACAAGAACTGGCGTGGTTTCTTCGACGATGCGGAGCCGGGCTTCAGGATATTTTTTTGCGAAGGCGGCGGTGTAGCCCGGGATAAGATACGGCGCAATGGTAGGAATGGCGCCGACGGCCACGCTACCGCGGACGTCGGTGCGCTGATCTTCAATGCCGGCACGCGCCGCCTCCATTTGATGAAGGATGGAACGAGCGTGGGGAAGGAAGGCGCGGCCTGCCTCGGTAAGCCGGACACTGCGGCCGAGTCTGTCGAAAAGCTTGGCTCCTAGATCCTGTTCAAGTTTGAGGACCTGCTGTGAGAGCGAGGGCTGGGCGACGTGGCAGCGTTCGGCAGCGCGGCTGAAGCTGCCGGTTTCGGCGATGGCACAGACATATCGAAGCTGGTGAAATTCCATAGAGAATGCCTATACGAAGAATGCGGAGTATCTATTGGCTCTATCTGTCTCCATGATGCTACATTGTGTGCATTGAGACAAACGCGAATCGTACGGCGCCGAATTTGTCGGATGTAATTGAGAAAAATGAGGGCCAACAAACAGCGCATTGGAAGCAACCGACGCCAGAAATGGAACTGGTGACAACCGAAACTTGAGCGACGGCCGGCCCGTGGGGACTCTATTCACAGATGAAATGGCGGCGTTGCACATGATGCCATTGGCAAAAGGATGTTCGCCGATTGAGCCTGGATTGCGAACGGGCCGAGCAGCGGAATCGAAACAGCTACAGCAAAACAGAGAGGAAAAATATTATGGCAACTGAAGCGAAGTGTCCGTTCCATCATGCCGCAGGTGAAGGCACATCGAACCGCGACTGGTGGCCGAACCAGTTGAACCTGAAAATCCTGCGCCAGCACTCATCCAAATCCGATCCTATGGACAAAGATTTCAACTATGCAGAAGCGTTCAAGAGCCTGGACCTGGCAGCTGTAAAAAAGGACCTGTTGGCGTTGATGACAAACTCGCAAGACTGGTGGCCGGCGGACTTTGGCCATTATGGACCGTTGTTTATTCGTATGGCATGGCACAGCGCCGGGACCTATCGCATTGGCGACGGACGAGGCGGCGCCGGATCCGGTCAGCAGCGATTCGCTCCTCTGAATAGCTGGCCCGACAATGTCAGCCTGGACAAAGCTCGCCGGCTGCTGTGGCCGATCAAGCAGAAGTATGGCAATAAAATTTCATGGGCCGATCTGATCATTCTTACCGGCAACGTCGCGCTGGAATCGATGGGCTTCAAGACCTTCGGTTTCGGCGGCGGGCGTAAAGATGTGTATGAGCCAGACGAGGATGTTTACTGGGGAAATGAGAGCACCTGGCTTGGCGGCGACATCCGCTACGGTAAAGGAAAGGCCGCAGACGAGGGCGTGCTGGTGGCCGACGTTGAATTGCACGGCACGGAGAGAGATCGCACCGGCGGCGGATCGAATGAGCGCAATCTCGAAAATCCGCTGGCAGCTGTGCAGATGGGATTGATCTATGTGAACCCGGAAGGACCGGACGGCGTTCCCGACCCGAAGGCGGCTGCTCACGATATCCGCGAGACGTTTGCGCGCATGGCGATGGACGACGAAGAAACCGTGGCGCTGATTGCGGGTGGTCATACCTTCGGTAAAACTCACGGTGCGGCGCATCCGTCGCATGTTGGACCTGAGCCCGAAGGCGCCAGCATGGAGGAGCAGGGACTCGGCTGGAGAAACAACTTCGGCGCGGGCAAGGGAAATGACACCATCACAAGCGGCCTGGAAGTGATCTGGACCAGCACGCCGACAAAATGGAGCAACCAATTTTTTGATCATCTGTTCCGCTACGAATGGGAACTGACCAAGAGCCCGGCCGGTGCGAATCAATGGAAGCCGAAGGGTGATGCTGGAGTTGGTACGGTGCCGGATCCGCACGATCCATCCAAGCGGCGCTCGCCATCGATGCTGACCACGGATATTGCGCTGCGTGTCGATCCTGAATATGAAAAGATTTCGAGGCGTTTTTACGAAAATCCGGACCAGCTTGCTGACGCCTTTGCTCGTGCATGGTTCAAGCTGACTCATCGTGACATGGGGCCGCGCGCGCGTTACCTGGGACCGGAAGTGCCTGCTGAAGAACTCGTGTGGCAAGACCCGATTCCCGCAGTCGACCACAAGCTGATTGATGAAAAGGATGTTGCTGACCTGAAGGCCAAGGTGCTGTCGTCCGGCTTGTCGATCGGTCAATTGGTTTCGACAGCATGGGCGGCGGCGTCGAGCTTCCGCGGCTCCGACAAGCGCGGAGGAGCGAATGGCGCACGGATTCGGCTGACGCCGCAAAAAGATTGGCAAGCCAACCAGCCGGCGGAACTTGCGAAGGTGCTGAAGACGCTCGAAGGGATTCAGAGCGAATTCAACGGCAAACAATCTGGCGGCAAAAAGGTCTCGCTGGCCGACCTGATCGTGCTGGCGGGTTGTGCCGGTGTCGAGCAGGCAGCCAAGAATGCCGGGCAAAGTGTGACGGTTCCGTTTACGCCGGGACGCATGGATGCCTCGCAGGAGCAGACCGATGTAGAGTCCTTCTCGGTGATGGAGCCGCTGGCAGACGGATTCCGCAACTATCTCAAACGCGAATTCAGCGTACCGTCTGAGACATTGTTAATCGACAAGGCGCAACTACTGACGCTGAGCCCGCCGGAGTTGACTGTGCTGATTGGCGGCCTGCGAGTCTTGAACACGAACGTGGGACAGACCACGCATGGCGTGTTCACCAAGCGGCCGGAGGCGCTGAGCAACGACTTCTTCCTGAACCTGCTGGATATGGGTACGGAGTGGAAGGCGGTCTCAAAAGCTGAGGATGTGTTTGAAGGACGCGATCGGAAAACCGGACAAGTGAAGTGGACAGGCACGCGTGTGGATTTGATCTTCGGTTCAAATTCCGAGCTTCGGGCGCTTGCCGAAGTGTATGGAAGTTCCGACGCACAGGGTAAGTTTGTTCATGACTTTGTCGCGGTCTGGAACAAGGTGATGAATCTGGATCGCTTCGACCTGGCTTAATCCAGCAACGCAGGCGCAGAACATAACTGGCTCGAATTTCAATTTGGCTCCGGAGTTACTCGGATCAAGTTGAGGTTCGAGCCAGTTTTTACTTTTGGCATGGCGATACCGGACTTCATCGCTGTGCTCGCCATGCAACGTGGTGGCCGCTCTTAGATTTATTGGCTCTGCGACGCGGTGGTAACTGCTGGACCGATGCGAATGCTTTGCGCGATGGCGAAAAACGGCACGGCAGGCGCGTCTGCTGACTTTGGCGAACTCTCAGGAAGCGAGGCGACGATGAGAAGCAGATTGTGGCTGCTGCCCGAGATGTCGCCGACGCCTGCGATGTAACTGTCGATGGGGTCGCCTGCGGGGCTGGACGCAGGGAAGTTGTCGAACGTGATTTCAAGGCCGTGGCCGAACAATTGGATGAGGCCGACGCCGCCGAAGGGTGGGGTTCGGGTAGAGTTGACTCCCGCAGCTATCTGTCGCTCATGGCTCAGGACAAGTTCGCTGGGACTTGCGGCCGTTTCGGGCATGATGTTGATCCAGTGGGAGCCGGAGCGAAGCTGAACGCCGCTGGCTCCATTGTCGCCTTCGGAGATGGCTTTCCAGCTGGCGGGAAACTCGATGGAGAAACGGCCGGCGGGGTCACGATACAGGTTGGGAAAGTGAGTGTCGGGAGCGGGGTCTTCCTTACCGATCAGCATGCCCTGACGGCGGGCGCAGTCCTCTTGCGGGAAGGCGCCGACAAGGCAGGCCTTTTCGAGGTCAACGCTGGCCTCGGATTTCACGGGCTTAGGCGTAGCCGGTGCGGGATGGCCGACGAGGCGCAGGCTTGAGCGCATTTCGTCGAGAACGGAAAGCATTTCATAGTAGCGAGCGATTCGGGAGATGACGGTGAAGTCGACGAGGAGATAATCGGGAGTCAGGGCGGCAAAATCTTCGGCGACGGCAGGCGATCTGGCGTCGCTGCAGGTGCTGATGGAAGTGAGCGCGGGAAATCCGACCAGAGTAGACGGGCCATTCTGGCGGTTGCGGAAGGTGGGGCACTGACCTTTCAGTTCGTCGATATTGCCGTCAATAAATTGATTGGCCGTCATGGCATTGCTCTTGTGCTGCTGCGAAACGAGAACAGACACAGAGACGGCGCCATTGCGGAAGGTGACCAGGCTAAGCTCGGGTTCCGGCTTGATTTGCCACCCTGCGGGGACCTGGAGGGTGAAGCGGTTGTCGGGACTGGTGTAGAGAGTTTGCGCGGCGGTGACGATCGGCAGACAGAGCGCAGTAATCGCAAGAAGGCGAAAGAGCTTGGTGAGCATGAGCGGGTCTCCGTGGAAAAAATCGGTCATTCTCTAACGCGTCAAACGCGCAGGGAATGGCTCACGGAGACATACCGCGCAGTGCGATCGATGGAGTTTTCGTGCAATTGCCAAGGGCGAAACGGTGAGGCTCTCTACTATCCGACGAATCAAGCGATGGCTTTGGAATTCTCCGGTTCGCTCTCTGTCTCGCCGATGTGGTCCAGGTTGACGCCGTTGGTTTCGATCCGATACATCCAGGTCACGACTGCTCCGAGTAGTGACGCAACAATCAGGCCATACAGCAGCCAGCGCGTCCCGATCGTTACCAGCAGAATGGGGAACAGGAATGCTGTGGCGACGGCGCCGATTTTTGCGAACGCAGCCGCGAAGCCTGCGCCCTTGCCGCGGATCGCGGTGGGGAAGACTTCTCCGGCAAGCAGGTAGGTTTGCGCGTTGGGGCCTAGGTTGGTCATGAAGTCGAACAACATGAAGCCGGCAAAAATCAGGATAATTTTCATTCCACCGCTGAAGTCGACGGAGAGCGAGGCGAGAAACAGGCCGGCGGCGCATCCGATGAAGCCGAAGATTTGCAGCTTGATTCGACCTACCTTGTCGGCCAGCAAAACGGCGAAGACAATGCCGATAATCAGCAGCAGGGTGATCATGGCATCTCCGCGAGCCGCGAGGGTAGCGTTCGAAATCAGATCGCTCATGCTGCGGACATGTTCGGCTTTATGGCCGATGGCAGCGGCGAGAATCGTCGGTGTGAAGATGCCGATGCCGTAGGTGCTGAGATCCTGCAGGAACCAGGGCACCGAGGCGAGGATGGTAGCGCGGCGATAGCGCTTGTTGAACAGGGAGAGAAACGAGCCGCCGTTATGCGTCTCTCCGGGTTTGGCGGACGATTGCTGCGGAACAAGCACAATGTCTGACGGGTATTGCGGCTTGCGATGCAGTAGTTGGCTGGCGGCTACTTTGGCGCGATCCGTAGCGCCGCGGGTGTGCAGCCAGTTCGCGCTTTCCGTCACATAGAAACGGCCAATGGTGACGATCAGCGCGGGCACCACCGCAGTGGCAAACATCCAACGCCAGGCGTTCAAGTTTGGCACGGCGACCAAGACTGCGTAGCCGACGAGTGCGCCACCCAACGCTCCGACTGCCTGGAAGGCGAACGCGGCCAGCACCAGACGACCGCGGCTGCTGCTGGGAATGCTTTCAGAGATGATCATGTGCGCCGTGGGATAGTCACAGCCCAGGGCAAGTCCGAGACCGAAGAGGCAGAAGATGAGGGAGACGAAACTATTGCAGAACACGGCTGCGCCCAGGAAGGCGGTGAAGATCACCATTTCCACAATGAACATGGACTTGCGGCCGAAATAATCCGACAGGCTACCCAGGCCGACGGCGCCGATCAGAATTCCGCCCAAGGTCGCAGCGGTCACGAATCCATGCTGGGCCGCGCCAATATTAAATTGGCGAGCGATCAGCGGCAGCGCGACTCCAGTCATGAAGACGACGAAGCCCTCAAAGAACTTGCCCGCAGCGGCGAGCATCCAAATGCGACGCTGCATGGTCGTCAACGGGAAGGCGTGAAGATGCGTTCCATCTGGCCACATGGGCCGCTCATCAATGTAGTCCTGGACGGTGCGAGGCTGGGAGGATCCGGAGTTCGTGGTATTTGGCATGGCGATTTCCTTCGATACAACATTTCAGCGGGCTATGCCGCTGCGACATGATTTGTCTTACTGAATTTTTGCAATCTGTATTTCACTGCGCGCACGGATCGCAGTTGGCAACGGAATAAAGTGAACCGGATCCAGCATGCCGGCCGCGCTACCTCCTTGCGGGGAGATACACCACAACAGAAAATTGCTGATGGCAGTGGCAACTTGCGGGCTTGCCTGCTTCTGGGAGACGACCGCGTACTCGTAATTGATCAGCGGATAGGAATCGTCTCCGGGAGCGAATACCAGCGTGAGTCGTTCATCCGCGGGCGTGCGTGGGGTGAGGTTTGCGGCGGCGGCGGTGACAGTGCTCTGGGTTGGGAGCAGGAATTTTCCGGCTTGATTTTTTAACATTGCCGTGACGAGGCCGGCCTGTTTCGCCTGATCTTGAAAGCTGCCGCCCAGGTAGCCGATGGAGTAGGGGGTGCGCGCGAGAGTCTGCAGTATGCCCTGATTTCCGGATGTGCTGATTGCACCCGTTACCGATGGCCAATGCACGGCGGTATCGTAGCCGATGGTGTTTGACCAGGTGCCGTGGCAGGTTGGATCGTCGGTGTCGCCCGAGGCACAGGTGGTGAAGCTGAGAAATTGCGTGAAGATGAAGGTGTCACCCGATCCGTCGGCACGATGCACGGGAACGATCGCCTGGTGAGGCAAGTGGACGCCGCTATTGAGAGCAGCGATTTCCGGCGCATCCCATTGGCGGATTTTTCCGGTGTAGATACTGGCCAGCACCGGGCCGCTCAATTTCAACGCCGCACCATGTAACTCAGGCAGATTCACTTCTACCGTCTGCGCGGAAATCGCGAGCGGAATGTTGAGAATGTCGGGATGGGCCATCTTCTGATCGTCGGACATGTAGGCATCGGAGGTGCCGATTTGTACATGGTTGGCGATAGCCTGCGCAATTCCAGCTCCCGAACCCGTGGCACCCACGGTCATGTGAAGATTGGGATCGACTTTCGCATAGGCGGTAACCCAGGCCTGGAATAGCGGATAGATCAGGGTGGAACCAGTTTCGCTGATCGAAATGGGCGTTGTTTGCGCCGCTGCGAATGAAACTAGTACGAGTCCCGCGGTGAGTGCTGCAGCCATTCTTGCTCGGATACCCAAACCTATAAGGCGATTACGCATGCGGCACTCTTCTCCTTGCGGATGCGACTCTAACTTTCGCAGACGGGGATTCCTTGAGTCACTGCGTGAGCCAAGGTAACAGAGGAAATATTAAAGAATGATGATTTCTTGGCAGGCGCTGTGAATGATCGATGTCGGGACGGGAGGAATTCAAGCTGCATTCATCAAGCTTTGATCTCGCTCGAAATAATCTAACGGAGCAGCGATTGATTTGAGATGCCTTGGTCGATCAACAATTGCCAGGCGCCCGTGTCAGGAAGGTTTTGAGGTTGAAGAGGTTTTTTCTGGTTGCGTGGGTCGGTGTGTGTTGTGCACAATTCCACCCAAATCTTGGCGCTGAGCGGATTCCAAAAAATCCCTGTATTCGTCCCGAACCCGGAAATGTCGTGTCGCAGCCGGCAGACCTGCGCAGCAAGAACGGAGTTCTGAAGGTAGATTTAACAATCCACGACTATACAGAAGCGGACGGTTCGACGCGCTACTGTTACATCGATAAGCATGGAGACGAATCGCCGACGCTGCGAGCGAACCCAGGCGATCTGGTCATCATTCGTTTGAAGAATGATCTGAAAAATCCCCACCCAGGTGGTGCCATGCCTACCCATGCTCCTATGAAAATGATTGAAAAATATGGCGAGAAGCCGTGTTCACCTGGGGCGACGATGACGGCGACATCCACCAACTTACATTTCCACGGATTGACGATCCCTCCCACGTGCCATCAGGATGATGTTCTTACCACGTCGATTCAGCCCGGCGATCGGCCGTTCGAATACAAATTTCGAATTCCGGAAAATGAGCCACCGGGATTGTATTGGTATCACCCACATATTCATGGCTTCGCAGAGACGGAAGTTCTGGGCGGCGCATCTGGCGCGCTGATTGTGCAAGGCATTGAGCGCGCCGATAGTGCTTTGGCCGGATTGCCGGAACAGGTGCTGGTGATACGCGATCGAGATCTGCTGCATCCGAACGCGCCGCCGGATAAGTCGGAGCCGGTTGTCCCCAAAATGTATTTCGATCGCGATGGGGATGCGGCGAACACCGGGACAGGTTTTGGCAAGCCTGCCAAGGATCTGTCGATCAACTTTGTTCCGGTTCCGTATCCCAGCTATCAGCCTGCAGTGATTCAGATGAAACCTGGCGAGCGCCAACTGTGGCGTGTATTGAATGCTTCGGCAATCACCTATTTGAATTTGGAAGTTCTAGTTCATCGTGTGCCGCAGCCGCTGGGCCTGGTTGCGCTCGACGGAGTTCCGTTGAATCTGAATGAAGGTCCGCGAGACTTTGTCGATTGGCAGACGCATCTTGGAATTCCTCCTGGCGCGCGAGTGGAATTTATTGTGAAAGCGCCGTTACAAGGAGAGAGCGGGCTGTTGGTCACGAAGACGGTGGACACCGGACCCGGAGGCGAAAACGATCCGAATCGCGCGCTTGCAAAGATTGAAGTTTCGCCGACTGCGCCCGAACCGCGGTCGACGCTGAGCGCTTCGCCCAAGCCGCTTCCTCCACCGGCAATTCCGTGGCTGGGGAGTGTTAAGCCGGTACGAACTCGCATGCTGTATTTCTCGGAGAAGTTATCCGATCCAAACAATCCTGCCAGCGCGACGGAGTTCTATATCACCGTTGACGGTCAAACACCTAAGCCGTTTGATCCTAATTCCGGCATCCCGAACATCATTGCGAAACAGGGCACAGTGGAAGACTGGATTATCGAGAACCGGTCGAATGAATTACACGCATTCCATATTCACCAACTGCACTTTCTACTGCTCGACTACATGGGTCGGCCGGTGAATGAGCCGTTTCTCCGCGACACCGTGAATGTTCCGTATTACAACGGCAGATCCTTTGAATATCCCAGCGTTCGGTTGCGCATGGATTTTCGCGATCCGAATATTGTCGGCACCTTCGTCTATCACTGCCATTTGTTAGAGCACGAGGATAAGGGGATGATGGGGACAATTCGTGTGGAACCGGCAGATTCATCGCTGCCTTCTCAATCATCACTCTCTCACTGACGTCGAGTAAGTCTTCTCACCAGCGATCCATTCAAGTCTCTTTTTATCCGACGCACATCCCGCAAGATTTATATCCCGTTCACTGAAACGAAATGCAGTTGAAACGTAGCGAAGATAAAACCGTTCTGATGGAGCAGATCGCTCCATTTCCCTGGAGGAGATGTATGACGCTGAAATCGATCGCAGCAACAACGTTGCAGAGCGCGCGTACTGTTTTGGTAGGCCTGATGGTCTGTCAAATGGCAGTGGGCGTGTCGTGGGCCAGTGGGCCGCCCTCACAACCATCCCGTGATAACGATACTGCTACACCGATTAAACACGTCATCGTGATTGTCGGTGAGAACCGCAGTTTCGACCACGTATTTGCTACCTATGTTCCCAAGGGGCACCAGGTTATTTGGAACCTGTTGTCGGAAGGAATCATCAATGCAGACGGGACGCCCGGGCCGAATTTTAAAGCGGTCGAACAACAAGCCGCAAGCGATCAGGCTCCCGACGCCTTCCTGCTCAGTCCTGCCAAGACTTCATTTACTAATAACGTTCTGCCTGCCCCACTGGTCGGTGGACCGACTGATTCCTACGTGAAAAATGACAGCCTGACGCTGGCAGAAGAATCTGAAAACGGACTGCCTGCGGACTATTATCAGTATCTTGTTTCAGGTGGCACCGGCCTGAATTCAAAAACACCCGACACCCGCATTACGAACGTCAACGACTTGCCTCCGGGACCATTTCAGCTGACTAACGGCACGAGCTTCACTTACAACTCTTACGCGCAAAGTCCAGTGCACCGGTTTTATCAGATGTGGCAGCAACTGGATTGCAACACGTCTCATGCCACCCGGTACAACCCGTCCGGGTGCGATGCGCGGTTGTTTCCCTGGGTGGAAGTTACGGTAGGGGCCGGGACAAATGGAGTCACTCAACCCGCGGACTTCAGCACGGAATACTCTCCGAACGGAGTTACTACCGGAGAGGGCTCGACTGCCATGGGCTTCTATAACGTGCAGAAGGGTGATGTTCCCTACTTCAAGAGCCTGGCGGATGAATACTCGATGAGCGACAACTTCCACCAGTCCGTACTTGGCGGCACGGGTGCAAACCACATCATGCTGGGCCACGGCGATATGATCTGGTTCAGTGACGGCAAAGGCAATCCTGCTGTTCCTCCTCATAACGTGGAAGTCGCGGCGGGAACTGCGAACGCCGGCATCGTCGATGAAGTTGAAAATCCAAATCCCGCAACGAATACCAATAACTGGTATTCGGAAGATGGATATGGTGGCGGTTCGTACGGCACCGCATCTTACGGCGGCGGTTCTTACACTGACTGTTCTGACTCGACACAGCCTGGGGTTGCGCCGATCCGGAAGTATCTAAAGTCCCTGCCGAACCCAGTGAAACCCAATTGTCAGAAAGGTCACTACTACTTGCTGAACAATTACAATCCTGGATACTTCGGCAACGGCAACGACGCATTCACAGATACGAACCCCGATAACACCGTGTTCACCGTTCCACCGTCGTCGGTACGGAGCATCGGCGATGATCTGATTGCCAATAATATTTCATGGAAATATTACGGCGATCAATGGAACAACTATGTCAACGATCCATATCAACTGAACTACGGGGCTGTCGGCGCGAAGTCCGATGAATACTGCAACATCTGCAATCCGTTCCAATACGACACTTCAATCATGGCGAATGCGGCCGTTCGCGCAGCACACATTCAAGATACGGCGAATCTTTACTCCGATATCCAGAATGGAACCCTGCCGGCAGTCTCAATCGTCAAGCCCAGCGGGCTCGTCGACGGTCATCCTTCTTCTTCAAAGCTTGACCTGTTTGAAGGTTTCACAAAGAAGATTGTCGATGCAGTTCAGGCGAATCCTTCATTGTGGAGAGACACTGCCATCTTCATCACCTTTGACGAAGGCGGCGGCTATTATGACTCGGGTTATGTTCAGCCGCTCGATTATTTCGGCGATGGGACACGCATTCCAATGATCGTTGTCTCCCCTTACTCGGAAGGTGGCCGGATTGCGCATAACTACTCGGACCACGTCTCCATCCTGAAGTTCATCGAAAGGAACTGGGGAATTCCAACGGTGACGAAACGCAGCCGGGACAATTTCCCTAACCCGATCGCGACACCCAATAACCCCTGGGTTCCTGTGAACGGCCCAGCCATCAGCGACTTGTTCGAGTTATTCAACTTTAATCAGAATCCATGGGGCGGTTATGGCCATGGAAACGGAAATCAAATCAGCAACAATAATGGAAATGGCAACAGCCACGGCTGGGGCGGACAATAACATTTCCACTTTGATGTGAGAAATATCCTAGGCAGTATGCCTGGGATCTGAACAAAGGGCCGGAGTTGGCTTGCCAACTTCGGCCCTTTGTTTTGTGTTTGGGACTGAAGGCCTGGATCACTTGACTCATGCAGAACGGTTCATGTTCGCAATTGGGTAATTGGTGTGCGTTGGTTTGCGGTGCGGCCCAAGTGCCGTATGCGCGAGGTAACGGCTATAGAAGTCTGACAAACGAACCTGGCCGCCCGCTGTTAATTCTGCTCAGTGCCACTTCTTGCTGAGCCATTTTGGCGTAACCACCAGCGGAAGGACCACCACATGCAGATAACGAAATTGACTAAAACCAGAGCCATGGCGGCGATGAAGAGTGGTTTGTACTGCGGATGTTTTTCGTAGAGTAGTGCAGCAGGTAGCGCGATGCTGTACTCGAGAAGGGCGAAACCAAATCCATACACCCACACGCGCCAGTTTATCTGACCTTTTTTGGAAGCGTCGCGAAGCACTACAAAATCCCATGCGAGTTTGAAGAGTTCGAACATTGCTTTCCCTCCTCTATTCAGGCTGCATGCGCATTTTGGACCTTGCGGTTGGTGCGTGTTCATGCTGCCGACCGGATCATCGAGCCATAGTGCGCCCGCTCCCCGGGTCCATTCGGAGAGCGAGCGATGATAGTTCTAACTATTGAGGCTGGCCGTTGCCGTGAACCTTGGTGTCCTTTGTCCAGGTATTGTCAGTTGCGGTGTTGGGATCGATGGTGTTGTTCATCGAACCAAACGTGCGTCCGTCCGAGTTGGCCGGCCCGACTGGACTGGACCAGACATTGGAATACTGGCTGGAGGTTTTATAGGTGCCGTTGGCTCCGCTTACCGTCTGCTGGTCCAACGAGTAGTCCTGCATGTCGGAGGCTGAGGTGGAACGAGCATTCATGTTGGCCTGAGTATGCGCCATGGAGCTGTTGGTTGAGCTTTGCATCTGTCCCAAAAAGGCTTCGTGGTTGGCTTGCTGCTGTTGCATCTGTCCCATAAAGGCGTTGTGCTGGTCGGTCTGCCTTTGCATGCTGGCGCGAGCTGCGTCGCTCATCATCTGGCTGGTGGCGGCGGCTTCACGGCGCCCTTCGGCCAGCCTCGCGTCGCCCGCTTGCTGGTTGCGTTGTTGCATACGGTTCATCAAGGCGGCCTTCCACTCCTCGGTCGGATGTCCCCCCAGCAGGTTGTGGCTGTCCACCAGCGTTACCAGCGCGTTCAACTGGCCTTTCGGAGTGCGCAGGATATCGACCTTGGCAAAGCAGTTGCCGCCTGGCCAGTTTCCCTGGCGCTCCTGGCAACTTACCGCGGCGCGCAGCCGCATTTCGTGCCCGGTCGAATCGACGGCCCGGATTGCGCCCACATCCCCCGTATTCTGGGAGCGAAACGCGGGAGGTATGCGACTGTTTTGGCTGTTGGCGTTGTTCGTGAACTTCTCCTCCAGCATCCGGAATGAGTCTTCAACGGGCATGGGACCGACCACCCGTACTCCTCTGAGCCTTGCGGCGAATTTCTGCAGGAAGTCTGCGGCAGTCAGAGATCCGGTGAGCGGAATGCAGCCATTTCCGTTCTGAACTCCCTTGCCCCATCTCCAGCCGAAGAGCGGCAGCACGTTTATCTGGCTCTGGCCATCGGGCGAGGTTGCATCCCACGAGAAGAACGGCAGGTCTGGGCAGGTGCTAAGGGCCGCCTCCCCTTGTACCCGCCACCCACGAGGGGCAGAAACCTGCACCGCCGGCATTCCGTTGAAAGAGGCGTCGGTGAGCATGACCGTCGTCAGCCCTTGGCTGGATGTGGAGCTGGAGGCGGAGACGCGATGCTCGAGGCCGTTCGGCGAACCCTCGGACATAGCCTGACCGTCGGCATTGTTGGTTCGAGACTGGCAGCCGGCTACGGTCGCCAGGAAACAGAGTGTCGCGATCAGTGCCGGCGCTGCGGTGCGGGTACGAAGCGTATTCATTGGAGTGACCTCGCTGTGAGATTAGTAGGGCTGGCCATTGCCGTGGACCTTCGTATCCTTAGTCCATGTGTTGTCGGTTGCGGAGTTGGGGTCGGTGGTGTTGTCCATCGAGCCATAGGTGCGCCCGTCGGAGGTTGCCGGTCCGACTGGACTGGACCAGACATTGGAATACTGGGTTGAGGTTTTGTAGGTTCCGTTGGCCCCGCTCACCGTCTGCTGGTTGAGCGAGTAGTCCTCCATGTCGGAGGCCGAGGTAGTGCGCGCATTCTGACTGGCCTGCGCATTGCGCATCGAGCTATCGGTCGAGCTTTGCAGTTGTTGCATACCGGCTTCATGCTCGTCTCTCAGCGTTTGCGAACTTGAGAGATATTGGTTATGCAGCATGTCGCTGCTGGCTTTGGCGTTTTGGGCATTTTGGGCAAGCGCTGCGTTCCCGGCGTCCTCGTTGCGGCGTAACTGCTGCATCTGGCCGTTCGCAATTTGCTGCTGCCGGTTCATGTAGGCGCTCATCCACTGTTGGGTGGGGTGGTCCTGGACAAGGTTGTGACCGTCGACCAGCGCCACCAGCGCTTCGAGCTGGCCTTTCGGTGCCCGCAAGACATCCACACGCGCGAAACAAGTGCCGCCCTGCAATCGTCCTTGGCGCTCCAGGCACTCTACCCAAGCGCGAATCCGCATCTCGTGTCCAGTCGAGTCGACTGCCTCGATCGCGGCGACGTCGCCAAGGTTTCGGGCCTGTAAAGGGCCGGCGAGGCGAGCATTATTATTGTTGGAATTATTCGTGAAATTCACCTCACGCTGCAGGTAGGCGCCGGTAACGGGCATGGAGCCCACCACCCGGACACCGCGCAACCTTGCGGCGAATTTTTGCAGAAAATCAGCCGCGTGGAGTGGTCCGCTGAGCGGAATGCACCCATTTCTGTTCTGGGCCCCCATTCCCCATTTCCACCCGAAGGATGGCAACACATTCATCTGGCTGTTGCCGTCGGGCGAGCTTGCATCCCAGGTGGGAGACGGAAGGCTGGTGCAGGGACTCATATTCATATTCCCCTGGACATGCCAGCCCCTGGGGACTGAAACCTCGGTTGCAGGCATATTGTTCATCGAGCCGTCATTCAGTGTGACGGTGGTCAACCCCTGGCCGAGAGTGCTACTGGAGGCGGAAACGCGGTGCTCGAGACTGTTCGACGGTCCCTGGGACATCTCCTGCCCGTCGGTGGTGTTGGTTCGTGACTGGCAGCCGGCGACAGTCGCCAGAAGGCAGAATGCTGCGATAAGTGTGGGCGCTGCGGTGCGGGTAGATATCGCGTTCATTGCGTAGAACCTCGCTGGAAATCAATGGAAATGATGATCGAATCGTGCGTCGCTTGCCGTTAGGCTGGCGGCTTACATCTCTGTAGGCGACATCGGCAAGGAAAATGCCTCATGATGTTTCGATCTCATGCACTGTCGTCAAAAATTCGCATGACGGGTGGGGGCCATTGCACTAGAATCAAGGCCACCGAAATCTCCCTGGAAGGATTGGCCCGCTTGAGTCAGGCTGGTGAAGTTACAGAACTCCTGCGCGAGTGGGGCGAGGGAAGACCCGACGCCATCGATCGGCTTTTCGACGTGGTGTATCCGCAGTTGCGGCAGATCGCGGGGGCACTTTTCCGCGGCGAGCGTCCGGAAAACATCCTGCAACCCACCAGCGTCGTGAATGAGCTGTTTCTCAAGCTGATCCGGCAGCGAAGCTTACGCTTTGAAGATCGCGAACATTTCTACAGTTTGTCTGCGCGGCTGATGCGGAGGGTGCTGCTGGATCACGGCCGAGAGCAGGGAAGACAGAAGCGTGACGGCGGGATTTCCGTTCCGATGGATGAAAAGCTGGCGTGGGTTGGCGCCAAGCCGGTCGAGATGATGGATCTGGACCGGGTGCTACATGAACTGGATGAGTTGGACCCGCGCAAATGCCGCATGGTGGAGCTTCGGTTTTTTCTTGGATTCACCGCGGATGAAACCGCAGAACTGCTGAATATTTCCAAAGCCACGGTAGATCGGGAACTGAAATTTGCACGTGGCTGGTTGTACGAGCGTCTTCATGACGCTGACGCCTGAGGCACTTTCCCCCCATTTCGCGCCAACCTTGTTAGGTGGGCTCATGCCGGAAGACAAAGAAAACTGGACGCTGCTGCAAGCGTTGTTCGATATGGCTGAGATGGCCCCGCCGGAAGATCGAGAGCGGGTGTTGGCCGAGCACTGCGCCGATCCAGAGATGCGCCGTCGTGTGCTTACCATCGTGCAGGGTGCGGGACATTTGGATGAGCCCACAGACGCCCCAGAAAATCTGCCGTTCTCCGGACGCATTGGTCCTTACACGTTGCTGCGACTGCTGGGTACGGGCGGAATCGGGTCGGTGTATTTAGCGGAGCGAATTCTGGGCGGCGTTCCCCAGCGGGTCGCGCTGAAAGTGCTCTCTCCTCATGCCGCCGGGCCCTCCTTTGTGGAGCGGTTTCATCGTGAGCAGCATATTCTCGCCTCCCTCGATCACAAAAATATTCTGCGCATGCTGGATGCTGGGATGAGCAGCACCGGATATCCCTACCTGGTGATGGACTATGTTCAAGGACTTCATCTGGACGAATACTGCGACGCGCGCCATCTCGGAATTCGCGAGCGGATCGAACTATTTCTGCAAATCTGCGATGCTGTGGCCTATGCGCATCGCAACCTGATCGTTCACTTGGACCTGAAGCCGTCGAACATATTGGTCAACGAAGAAGGCGTGGTCAAGCTGCTGGATTTTGGAACTTCGAAGCTCATCCAACCGGATAGCATGCTGACGACGACCGTGTTGGCGACGCCGGCCTACGCCAGTCCGGAACAGTTGCGGAACGAACCTGTAACCACCTCGTGCGACATTTATTCCCTGGGAGCCATTCTGGTTGATCTGCTGGCGGGGCGGCGGACGACAGTTCAATCCTCGGCGGCGGCAATGTTTGAGCGGGCGATGAATGAGACCGAGCCGGGTCCGCTGCACCATACAGTAACGGCCGAGGCAGCCGAAGAGCGGGGAGTTGCTGAAAGCAAATTGCGCCAGTTATTGAGCGGCGATCTGCAGACGATTACTGCCAAATGTCTTCGACCCAGGCCGAAGGATCGCTATGGATCGGTGGACGCTTTAAGTGAAGATCTACGGCGTTATCTGGGCGGCCGAGCCGTTCTGGCACGGCCACAGACGATCCAGTATCGCGTGGGGAAATTTGTCCGTCGCAATCGCGGCGCTGTGGCGGTTTCAGGATTGATCGCACTTGCCCTGGCGGTGAGTCTCGGGTATGCCGGCTGGCGTCAGCATCAAGCGCTGCTGGAGGGCCGTCGCGCGCTGCGCATGCAGACATTTCTTTACAGGCTTTTCTATTTGGCCAACGCCAACTATATGGGCAAACCGACTGTGTCCGTGCCAGACTTCCTGGAGCTTGGGGTAAAGATTTTGCCTCACTACATTACGGACCCTGGCGATTTGCGCGCAGCCCAGATGAGCCTCGCCGAATCCATGTTTGAGAACGGCGATATGAAAAACGCCCAGAAGGTATTTACGCAAATCATCGCCAGCGCAAAAGCTTCGGGAGATGTCGCCAGCGAAGCAGAGGCGGAGGCGACCTCCGGAGCCATCGCCTACGAGGAGGGAGATGCAAAATCGGGTGAAGGACTCACGGCCCATGCCTTGGAATTATCTCGAAGGCGCGGTATGTCTCCGGCCGTTCGCGTGTGGAGCGCTGTGTACTATGCCATCTATCGCGACGAAATGGGCTACCGGTCTGATGAGAATCTTCGTCTGCTGGAGTTTGCAGCGAAGCAGAGCCGCGCTGGTAATCTGCCAAGCCACGAGATCGCGGACGTGCTGTACAACCTTGGCCTGGACCTTGAGTGGCGGGGGCGTCTCGACGAAGCTGAACCCATATTTAACCAGGCGTTGCAGATGTATCTAAAGGATCCTCTGGCGGTGTGCGATCAATCGGCGGTTTATTCGCGACTGGGCATCCTGCAAGATGCCCGCGGGTTTGTTCAGCAGAGTCTGTCTCTTTACCAGCGTGCCTATGACGGATACAAAACCTGTTCTGGTCCAGACAGCCTGGGAGTGCTGCAGCAGCAAGCCAATATCGCCGGCGCTCTGATCAAGCTGAATCGAGCCCAGGAAGCGGTGCCGATGCTGGAAAACACGGTGCCAGCCTGGAGGAAAATTCTTGGATCCGGTCCTAAACTTTCCGATCCCCTGTGCCTGCTCTCCCAAGGGTATCTCGAGCTGGGTCGCTACGCGGAAGCAGAAAGAGCAGCGAAAGAGGCAGTGAACATTCAGATGGGAAGGATCGCGCCTGCTGACAGCCGTTTCGGGGCCTCTCATTTGTTGTGGGCGCGAGCACTGGCAGGACAAGGCCGCTATCAGGAGGCGTTGCCACATGCCGAGATTGCTGACACATTGCTCACCAGGAACGCCGCATCAGCCAGCGCAAAACAGGCGGCTACGGAAGCGCATCAGGTATTAACCGATGTGCAGCTCAAACTTGCCAACAAGGCTCCAGGAGGCCAGGTCTCCTCGCCAAAAAACAATTAGACGAACTTGCAGAAATACATCGAGAATGTCGATGCATTTCGTTCCCAGATGACGCGTACATGGAGAAGGCTACTTTTCCAGGAGGCGTTACAGCATGGCATCGACTGCACAGCAAACTTTTTCGGGCCCAACCCCGCCCTTTAAACTTTTCGATTCAAACTCCGTAGGACTGGCTACGCTCATCGGCGGACCGGTTGCGGGAAGCCTCCTGATGGCCATCAATTATCGCCGCCTCGGTTTCATGGGCAAGGCGATTGCGGCGCTGGTCATTGGCGCGATTGTCACAGGACTCGCCATTATGATCGGATGGAATATTCCGACGAGCGTGACTTTTCCGCTTGCGTTGGCGCTGTTGTTTGCAACAAAGTGGTTGGCTCAGTCTCTACAGGGCCCAACCGTGAAATACCATCTTGAACAAGGTGGAAGTCTGGCGTCGCGATGGACGGCGTTCGCTTCCGGTCTGGGCTGTATGGCGGTACTCTTCACCGTTGCGTTTTTGGCGGTGAATAAGTCGGGGGGCGCCTTTGCCGCGAGCAAAAGCGTAGTGATTGGAACGAAGGACGAAGTGTACTATTCCGGTTCTGCTACGCGGGAGGATGCACAGACGCTCGGCAATGCCTTGAAGACAGATTCCTATTTCACCGATCGGGGAGCGGATGTTCTGTTGACGAAAGACAAGGAGGGCACCTCGCTTTCTTTTGTCGTACAAGATAAGTTCCTGAGCCAGCCCGACATTCTTCCCTCGTTTGAGGAAGTTGCCAGGCAGGTCGCTCCGACTGTAGGCGGGTTCCCAATCCAGGTACGGCTGGTGAACACTGCGCGTGAAGTCCAACTCGAGTCCACTGTGGGGAAGCTGGAATTCCCGGGGAATGACGCCATCTACTATCTGGGCTCGGTAAAACCGTCTGAGGCCCAGGCGCTCGGCAAGTCGCTTCAATCGGTCGGTTTTTTCGAAGGTCGAGGAAACGACGTGTTTCTATCCCGGCACAAAGACGGAACGGCAATTGCGTACGTCGTATCGAACGGCTCCTGGGACAAGCCAGCGATTGTCGATGACTTCGAGAAAATCACCCGCAACGCAGCGCCTTCGGTCGGGGGTCTCCCAGTTAGTTTTCGGCTGATGAATACTTCTCTGGAAATTAAAAAGCAGCAGCTGATCCAATAAGTGGATTATGATCCGCATTTCTCCATTGGGCGCTGTGCTACTTGGACGTGGGCGGGGTGCTAGCACTAATATTGCGCTGATCGACACCGATGAGTTACATTGCCGGGGCGAGGATAGCAAGCCGCAGGGTTAGGGCTTCGTAACGCGTTAAGGGCGACACAGCGCAGTGGTCAGCGCACGGCTTGAAATCCGTGTCGATATGGAAGGGGCAGATTATTCGTCAGCAGAAAAGATTTTATTGAAACGGATTGCTGCCGACTCGGGCATTGACGTAGTGTTTGGACTCTTTTGGACTCTACAATCAGTCGATCATCCTCACCTATGAGGTACTGCGAACCGACACGATCCCGTGCCCAAAGGAATCAGTATTATCGGATTGGACGATTTCTCCCTTGCTTTAGAAACTGCGGGGAAGTTTCGATCATTCGAGGTACGAAATGTTTGGAGCAAAGATTAAGGTTGTTGGAACCTGCCTGGGAATCTGCACGTTATTCCTTTTTGCCGGCAAAACCGCGGCGCAGCAGATCGTGGTGGATGCGACCCCAACGCATGTCGTGAATTCCTTTAGCCCGATGCGCGCATTGGGTGCCGGCGTCGATCGGTTGCGTGCTGGCGAGGGCGCTCCCAAGATGGCCAAGGGCGAAATTACGAAACAAGAAGTCGAAGAGAACACGGACAAGCTGCTCTCCGGGCCGGTTTTAAAAGCAGTTCTTGGAGCGGGATGGCAGCCGGTCACCTATCGCCAGAACACGGAACTGCAGATCGAGGCGTGGCACTGGAATCCTCGGGGCGCGTGGAGCAATGCAAACCAGCAAGACGGCTACTATACCGGCAGCGCTCAACCGACCGAGACGATTCACCACTCATGGTCTTATCCGCTGCCACATCGTGGCGACACCGTCGGCGACGGAGATGGATGGTCTCGCCTGACGGATGGAAATCTGCAGAGCTACTGGAAAAGCAATCCGTACCTTACCAGCAAGTTCACCGGCGAGGACGATGCCAAGCATCCGCAATGGATCTTGATCGACCTTGGCAAGAAAGTGGACATCAATGCGATCCGAATCGCATGGGCGAATCCCTTCGCACGGAAGTATTCGATCCAGTTCTGGACGGGCGACATGGAGCCTTTCTATGACGGAATCACCAAGGGCACATGGCAGACGTTTCCCATGGGTTCTATTGAGAACGGGAAAGGTGGCACCGCGACATTGAAGCTGGTGGACTGGAAAATTCCCGTGCAATACATCCGCATCTGGATGACGGAGTCTTCCAATACCTGCGATACGCACGGCTCGGCGGACAAGCGCAATTGCGTGGGCTACGCCATCGACGAACTGTATGCGGGAACTCTATCCTCCGATGGCAAGTTCACCGACCTTATTCAGCATTTGCCGAGCCGTCAGCAAACTGTTACCTGGGCTTCATCGACCGATCCCTGGCATGCCGCGTCGGATATCGACGTGACCAAGGGAGACCAGATTGGATTCGATACCTTTTTCGATAGCGGCATCACACGCGGGCTGCCGGCGATCGTGCCAATTGCGATGCTTTATGGAAATCCAGAGGACGCTGCCAATGAGATTGCCTATCTTGATCGACGGCATTATCCGGTGTCGCGAATTGAGATGGGAGAGGAGGCTGATGGTCAGCGCATGCTCCCAGAGGATTACGCTGCGCTCTATATACAGTTTGCAAACGCAATTCATCGGCTGGTTCCAGGGGCAAAGTTGGGCGGCCCTTCCTTTGAAGGAACGCTTGGAGATGTCGAGGTGTGGCCAGACGCGGAGGGCAGGGTTTCCTTCCTGGGAAGGTTTCTCGATTACCTGAAAGCCCACGGCCACCTGAACGACTTCACATTCTTTTCTTTCGAGCACTACCCGCCGGTCGATCAATGGGATGATCTGTATAAGGAGCCGGCGCGCGTCAGCCACATCGTTCAGGTATGGAAGGACGATGGGCTGCCTGCAAACATCCCTTTCTTTATGACGGAAGGAAATATGAAAGCCCCGGATGACGAGGTTTCCGAGTGGGGAGCTCCAAATATTGAGAAGGGAATCTGGCTTGCGGACTATGTGGGTTCCATTATGACGGCGGGCGCCAGCGGCACGTTCTACTTCCATTACATCCCGACACCGGGTCGCCCCGGACCTTTTCTGATGGTCGATAAGGACTATCGCGTGGTTGGATTTCCATCGCAATACATCGCCGCGCAGATGATTACGCAGGATTGGGTTGAGCCAATCGATGCGATCCATCACCTGTTTAAGGCGAGCAGCGATGTGACGGACGCGACCGGAAATGTACTGGTGACGGCGTATCCCATCGAGCGCCCCGACGGACAATGGTCGGTGATGCTGGTGAACAAGGATCGCGACCATGACCACAGCGTGCGTGTGGTATTCGCCAATTCGGAAACGAAGCGGGATCGTTCTTTTACCGGGCCGGTCGAACAGATCACGTTCGGAGATGCTCAATTTCAGTGGCAACCGGATGGTGCGATGGGGCGGCTTGATCGCGACGGTCCACCGATAAAATCGACGACGATGGCGAATGGAAGTACGATCTACGATCTTCCCAAGGCATCGATTACGGTGCTTCGCGGTCATATTGGCGGTGATGCGGATGTATCGAAGGGTGTATCAGCGGGAGGCGCGGTTTCTGCACCGCAATGAAAGGATCGACGCTGATTGCAACATCTTTTGGAGCGATTCTGAATCGTCGGGCAGGAGAAAATCGGCGTCGCAAAATACTACTCGACTAGAACTGCGCCGGCATATTAGTATCACTGCTACTCCCTCTTCCGTGCTCACTGGAAGCCCATTTGCCTCAACGTTTTGTGGTTCTTCGGCGCATCTCGCTAGCAGCGCTCATGGCGTTTGCCATCGCGACCCCGTATTCCTTCGCGGCCGTCAGCCCAACTACAAATCCCGCGGTCGTGTCCACAACTCCAGAAGTCGGCATGCCCGTAGTGGTGAGTCATTCGCTGAAGGACGTCAGCGAATTTAACCAGGTTTGGACCATTCTGCAGGACCGCCGCGGAGTGATGTACCTGGGCCTGGGCGGTGGCCAGATACTGGAATATGACGGGGTGACATGGCGAAAGATCGATACCGCCATGGATGTGGTGCGATCGATGGCGCTGGACGATTCGGGCAGAATCTGGGTCGGCGGCGACGGCGGCTTTGGGTATCTTGCGCCGGATGCTTCAGGAACATTGACCTATGTCTCGTTGTTGGACCATGTGCCGGAAAATTCCCACAGCTTTACCGATGTATGGCAGACACTGGTGACCCCGCAGGGGATTTTCTTCCGGTCTTATGAACTGCTATTTCGCTGGGACGGGAAAACGATGCACGTTTGGAGGCCGGAACCTAAATCCAGCTTTCAGGCGCTCTCTGCGGTTCGCGGTCGTATTTACACGGCGCAAAATGGAGTTGGCCTGCAGGAAATCGTAGGCGATGAAATCAAAAATCTGCCGGGTGGGGATGCTTATAAAAGCTCCATCAAAGAGTATCTCCATCCCTTCGGCGACAACGACATTCTGATTTCTGAGCGCGGGGGGCTGCTGTCGCTCTACGATGGTCAAAAGTCCACTCCTTTTCCGACCCAGGCGGATGCTTACCTGAAGCAGCACAAACTCTATAAATCCCTGATATTGAAAGACGGCAGCATCTGCCTGACGACTCTGACCGGTGGCGCCATCATCCTCGGGCACGATGGAAGCCTTCGTCAGATCATCGGCACCGCGGACGGTCTGCTGGATGCGGGAGTTTTGAGTGACTTGCAGGATCGAGACGGGGAATTGTGGCTGGGGACGACAAACGGTATCACCCGGGTGGAGGTTGCATCGCCCATCTCGTTTTTCTCTCGCAATCAGGCACTGGATGCGAACCGATTTGATGGATCGGTATACGTCGCCATTGGCGAGGGTTCCTTTCCTGTTGAAAGACTGGTGTCCGATCCAGTCACGAAGCGCCCTTCCATGGTCCCGATTGGCGGGGCCACGCAAGGTTTTGGACTGCAGATCTTCAGGGATCATTCGGGTAAAACTCCCAACCAATTGTTGGTGGCCACCAGCGAGGGAGTGATGCGGGTGCAAGCGAACAACACCCTGACGCCGGCGATGCCGGCGGTCCACGGGCTGGGAGAGCCAGCCTTTACGCTGTTCCAGTCCAGAAAAACGCCCGATCGAGACTTCTTTGCAAACCGTGATGGCGTTTCTTCCATGCACTGGGATGGTAAAGCGTGGATCGATGAGGGAAAGCTGCCGAACATTGTCTACAGGGCGACTACGCTGGCTGAGGATACGAATGGGGACCTGTGGGCTGGCGGTGGCAAGGGCTCTGTGCTTCGCATTACCGTGGCGCCCACGGGAATGAAAGACTCCAAGGCCGAGGTGCTTTCAAGTAAAGAAGGCGTTCCTCCCGGTGTGACAGCGGTCGTTCTTGTGATGGGCAAGATCTATCTGGGAATCAATCGAAATCGGGATATCTATCGCTGGGATACAACGGCTCACAGGTTTGTGGTCGATGACCAATTTCTTTTGCCGGTGAATTCCCCGGGGGCGACTCCATTGCTTTATCAACTGGATGATAAAAGTGTCTGGACGGGCACGGTCGCATCCGATAGCCGACGTATTGCGCGCATCCTTCCGGAGGCAGGCGGAACGTACCGTATCGATGAGGACACATATCGTCCGCTCACGCGGTTCCAGGTGCAACCTGCGTTCGTTGACCCCGATGGCGATGTGTGGGCGGCGGGCGAGGCGCTGATCCGATTGAACCCACATATGCAGATGGCTGCGTCGGAACGATTCCCGGCGCTGGTTCGTGAGGTCACTGCTGGATCGCGGGTTGTGTTCGGCGGAAACAGCGCGCCGGGGTCTCCGGAACTGCGACTTCCACCGGCGAGCAATGCTGTCGACTTCGAATTTGCTGCAGCATCGTATGGCGACTCGGCCGACACTCGATATCAGTACTGGCTCGAGGGCGCGGACAGTGATTGGTCGGCGTGGGGCAAGCAGACGGAGGCGAACTATAGCGGTCTGGGCCCTGGAAGTTACACATTTCGAGTGCGCTCGCGAGGAATTGACGGACAAGTGGGTCCGGAGGGAACCTACGCGTTCATCATTGTTCCACCCTGGTACCGAACCACGCTGGCCTATATTCTGTACGGCCTTCTTTTCCTGATTCTTGCGATTGTCGGTTGGCGCTTGATCAGCATGTATGAGCGCGAGAAGGCTCGGAGAAAAACCGAGGCCCTGGAAGCTCAGGCAAAAGCGCTGGAGGCAACGGTTAACGAACGCACAGAGGAGATTCGCGCGCAGGCCGCGGAGATTACGGCTCAGAAAGACAGCATCGAATTGCTGAGCGAAATCGGTAAGGAGATTACCGCCTCGCTGGATCTGAATACTATTCTTTTCAAGCTGTATCAACGCGTGAATCAGATCGTAGACGCGAGCATCTTTGGCGTAGGGCTGTATCGGCCGGAAAAGCACTTGATCGAATACAGCCTGGCCATCGAAAACGGCAAGCGTTATGCGCCCTACACTCGCAGCGCGGACGATAAGAATCAATTTGCGGTGTGGTGTATCGATCATCGGCAGGCGATTTTGATTAACGACGTGGAGAAGGAATCGTCGAAATTCATTCCCACCTACACGCATACAAACAGGGCGCTGGATGACGGCAGCATGGCCCAGCCACCTGCGTCCATGATTTATCTGCCGCTGGTCGCGCAGGAACGTGTTCTGGGTGTGCTGAGTATTCAGAGTTTCAAAAAGAATGCTTATACGGAACAGCACCTGAGCCTGCTGGAGAACCTGGCTGCGTATACGACCATCGCGCTCGATAACGCCAATGCCTATCAGGTCATCAACCAGCAGGAGAAGGAAGTTAGCGAGCGCGCCGGTGAGTTAGTGACCATAAATCGGATCACGCAGGCACTCGCGACGCAACTGGATAAGGATCGCTTGATTCAGTTTGTTGGAGATGAAGTTCGCGACCTGTTTCGCGCGCCCATTTGTTATGTGTCGCTGCTCGATCGAGCCACGATGATGCTTCAGTTCCCGTACGCATTTGGTGAAGATGCCGCGCCGCGACCCTTTGGACAAGGACTGACGTCGCAAATTATTCGCACCGGCCAGCCGCTGCTCATCAACGAAGACATGGAAGGCAACCGCGCCAAGATGGGCATCGAACAATTTGGACGGCACACGGCCTCCTACCTGGGAGTTCCAATTCCATCCGGCGGCCAGGTGATCGGCGTCATCAGTGTGCAGTCGGTCGATCAGGAGGGGCGTTTTAAAGAAGCCGACATGCGCCTTTTGTCGACGATTGCGATCTCTGTCGGAGTCGCCTTCCATAATGCGAAGTTGTTTGAAGAGGCAGGGCATGCAAGGGCCGCAGCGGAGCAGGCAGACGCGGCGAAGAGCTCATTTTTGTCTACGGTGAGCCATGAGCTGCGGACGCCACTGACATCCGTGCTCGGATTTGCCAAGATTATTCGCCGACGGCTGGAAGAGCGGCTTTTCCCATTGATTCCTGAGGATGACCGCAAGGTGCAGCAGGCAAAGCGCCAGGTGATTGAGAATCTTGATGTCGTGGTGAGCGAAGGCGAGCGTCTTACAAAGCTGATCGACGATGTTCTCGATCTGGCAAAAATCGAGGCGGGCAAATTTAGCTGGAACATGGCAAGCGTTTCGGTGAAGGACGTGATTGAGCGTGCGATCGCGGCGACTGCTTCTTTATTTGAAGCCAAGAAACTGGAGTTGGTCCGCAACATTGAACCGGACCTGCCCTCGATCACCGGGGATCAGGATCGTTTGATCCAGGTGGTGATCAACTTGATTTCGAACGCTGTCAAATTTACTGACTCGGGCTCGATCACCTGCTCCGTTCATAAGCAGGGAAGCGAAATGATCGTGAGTGTCAGAGACTCCGGCATCGGCATCGCTCCCGCCGACCAGCCCAAGGTTTTCGAAAAATTCAAACAGGTCGGCGATACTTTGACCGACAAGCCCAAAGGCACCGGCCTGGGTTTGCCGATCTGCAAAGAGATCGTCGAATACCACGGCGGGCGAATCTGGGTGGAGAGCGAACCAGGCCACGGCAGCACATTCTCGTTTACGCTTCCCATCATTGAAGGTGCGAAAGCGCCTGGCGAGCGTCCGTTGCGCCACTCCATCGATGTTGAGACGCTTGTTCGGCAATTGCGCGAGAGAGTGGTCTCTCACCCCACCCGTGAAAAGTCCGTGCTGGTGGTGGATGACGACTCCAACATTCGCTCGCTTCTGCAGCAGGAACTCACTGAGGCCGGCTATTCTGTGCGCCTGGCCGAGGACGGTCGCAAGGCACTCACTCTGATTCGAGAGGAACCGCCAGGATTGGTGATCCTGGACGTGATGATGCCGGAGATGAACGGCTTTGATGTGGCGGCGGTGCTTAAAAACGATCCGGCGACGATGGATATTCCGATCATCATTCTGTCCATTCTGGAAGATAAGGAACGCGGGTACCGGCTTGGCGTGGATCGCTATCTTACCAAGCCGATCGATACGGCTTCGCTGTTCCACGAAGTCGACACGCTGCTGGATCAAGGTAAGTCGCGGAAGAAGGTGATGGTCGTCGACGAAGACGCATCCACGATTCGAACCCTCACGGGTGCGCTTGAGACGCGGGGCTACACCGTTGTTGAGTCCAGTGGTTCTGAACTGGTTTCAAAAGCTGTTCTCTCCAAACCCGACATCATTATTTTGAATTCGCTTCTTTCCAGCGATGAAGCGGTTCGTGCTCTGCGCTTCGAGAAGGGGTTGGAGAACGTACTGTTTCTGATTTATCAATGACGCCTATGAAAATTCTGATTGTTGACGACGAACCGCATTTGCGCATGCTGATCCAGCAGACCCTCGAAGAGCTTGAAGACGATGGTGTGGAACTTTTCACCGCGAGCAACGGCGAAGATGCGCTCGAAACAATTCGCAAAGAGGAGCCCAACTTGGTCTTCCTCGACGTGATGATGCCGAAGAAAAACGGCTTCGATGTCTGCAATGCGGTGAAGAACGAGCTTGGGTTGGGACACATCCACATCATCCTGCTGACCGCCAAGGGGCAGGAATTCGATCGTCAGCGCGGCCAGGAAGTGGGCGCTGACCTGTATATGACCAAGCCGTTCGATCCGGATGCACTGATTGCGAAAGCCCGTTCGGTGCTCGGTTTGTCGATGCCTGGCGCGTAAGGATATGCCCGCTCTCACTCTAAAGTCGCTGATCAGCCCCAGGTCCGATTGCCTTCCGGCGCTCACGGCTTTAATCCATAGCGTTGGCGCAGGAATTTCTATTGTCGACCCGGTAGGCAAGCCGCTGCTGGGTGAGATGCCTTCGGAAACGTCAGTCGGACAGTCTCGCATTCCGGTGCAGTTTGAGGACGCGACGTTGGGGTTCGTCGTGGGGCCGTCTGAGCCTGCGGCGGCAATTGCGCTGCTCCTCCAGCATTTCGCCAGCCGCCAGTGTGAAGCGCGATCGCTGGCCGCGGAAGTTCTTCATCTCTACCGCGAAGTCCACTTGATTGAGCAGCTATCCGAACAACTCGCTGCACTGTTGAACTCAGAGGCTGTGGGGCAGTCTGCGCTGGCGCAGGCGCAACGATTAATTCCTGCAACTCACGGCAGCGTTCTCTTAATGGGTAAGGAGGGCGGCATCCTGCAGCGCGCCGCTTTCTTCGGCGACTCATGTGGTGATTCCGCAGATTATTCTGGCCCTCTGGGTCCGGCGTCGCGTTTCGCTGCTTCGACGCTGGAGCGCGGAATTGGAGAAATCGTCAATAATTGCGCCGCCGATTCTCGGGCGCTCGAATCGGAATGCACGCTGAAGGCATTGATGTGTGCTCCGTTGCGCGCCGGACAGCGGACAGTCGGCGTCATTGCATTGGCCAGCAGTACGGCTGGCTCATCGTATTCGACGGCTGATTTGAAACTGCTGAATACCATCGCGCTGCAAACGGCTGCCGCCGTTGAAAACTCAATGCTGTGCGAGGAGATGGTGGAAACCGCCCGCGAGCGCGCCGCCTTTGCCGCCGAGCTGCAGGCGGCGAGCACCGTTCAGCAACTGCTTTTGCAGAGCGCCTCCCGTCCGACTCCCGGCTTTCAGGTGGATTCGGTGTATCTGCCCGCCAGCGAAGTTGGCGGTGACTTCTTCTTCGTCTCGCCGGCGCCTGACGGCTCTCTTACTGCGATTGTCGGCGACGTTTCAGGAAAGGGCCTGCCGGCTGCGATGCGTGTTGCTATGATTCTCGGGGCCCTCCGCCGCGAGACCTCGCACGATCCCGGGGACATTCTCGCCAGCCTCAACAACGCACTGCTCGCGCATGGGCAGCTAGGATTTACGACGGCTTGCTGCGTCCGCATCTCTCTGTCCGGTGAATATGCCATCGCGAACGCGGGACATATTCCCCCCTATATCTCCGGTCGCGAAGTGAATACGCCGCCAGCGTTGCCACTGGGCCTGGTTGCGGACCAGGCGTATGAGCTGGTGCACGGGCGCCTGACTGCTTCGGAACGTCTTGTTCTGCTTTCGGACGGTGTCCCGGAAGCGCGCGCAGACAGCGGAGAACTCTATGGCTTCGAGCGTCTTCCGAACCTTACTTTGATGTCCGCGCGTGACATCGCCGAAGCGGCGCAGCGTTTTGGTCAGGAAGACGACATCACCGTCCTGACGCTTGCCATCGCCAAGAACTAGCTTTTACACGATCGGCACCAACGCTCCATTTCTAAAGCAGACGTCCAGTTGCACGAAGTGGCGTATTCAAGGAAGAGCCAAATCGCGCCGATATTGATGGTGTGAGTGTCTTCAGGAACCGGTCCACTTGAAGTGCCCAAAAAATATTGGGGCCGTTTAGCAAAATAAGTAATGGTCGAACTCATTACGCGCATTGCTGTGTGCGATATTACGCGGGTAACGGGTATGCATTTTTATGCGTAGAGGCTGCTGGCATGAATTCTCGTTCCGCAGCGGTGCGAACTGCGTCTGCTTACCCATCGTGAAGGAGACGAAATCGACGTTACGTCCCATAGGGATGGCGCGGCAAGCCGTCCAAGGGTGCAATCGCTGACGATGGCGGAAGGCAGGATCGACAAGGGTGAAAATGCTCATCTGCCCGGCGATTACGACGGTAATTATGCAGAGAAAAATGTCGCTGTACGAACACCGGGGCTGACGAAGCGGAACGTGACCGAGGCTCGAAATCGACCCTTGCCGTTTGCCGGATCACGGCTACAATTGGCAGAGCAAAGGGTTGGTTGCATCGCATAAAAATGCGGATGTCGGGCCACATTTTGGGTGGATGCGAGCATCGAATCGATGTGAGCTTTGCTAAGAACGACGCAGAAACATTCTCGGATAGAAGAATGAGGGATAGCATGGAGAAGATCATTCGATCTGTATTGATTGCAGCTCTGCTGATTTGCCCAATGCAGGCGTTGGCGCAGCACGAACCCACACCAATGGATAAAGTCCGCGTCCTGGCCGGTGAGCATACCATCACAACCGGAAAACGTCACGGCGTTTACTGGGTTGAGGTGGAGGGTAGCGACATCTTCGGCACGGGCATGACGCTGGACGAAGCAGCGATTGACTTCCTGGCCGATGCGGACCTGGAAGGCCATGAAGCGAATCGTCCTAACCTGAAGTCTTTACCGCAACAAGCACAGCCAAAAATCGATTGTGCGCAATCGTATTGCTTATAGCTCAGTGCCCGCAAAAAACCATAGGTTATGGAGCTTCGACGTCGCGCTCGCGGCGTCGAAGCACCGGAACTCGTTCGGAGATTTCAAACTTCCAATTCTTCGATTGGTTGCTCATCGAGGTTTGATTCGAAACTCGGGGAAGCCGGTGACGTCTCCTCATCAACTGCTTGAAAGTTGCTGAGGCCGACGCCAACCAGGCGAAAGAGCTGATTTCGTCCCATGTCTACTCGTTCGCGCAGGGTGAGCGCGATGGATGTAAGCTCCTCGCAGGAAGCAGGCGGAGCGGGCGGCGTAAGACTACGCGTCAGATTCGCGAACTCCTTCGTCTTCAGTTTCAGAACGACGGTCTTGGCGCAACGCGCATTGCCATGCGAGGCTTTCCACACCTTCTCTGCCAGGTGGCGAATCTGTGGCTCAGTATCCATCAGCGGAATGTCCTTTGGAAACGTATCTTCGGCAGAAATCGACTTACTTACCCGATTCGGTACAACAGGATTGTCATCGATGCCTCGAGCGAGTTGATACAGGCGAAGGCCGTAGCTGCCGAAATGTTCTTCGAGGGCCGACAGCTCGAGTGCATAGAGATCGCCGACGGTCGCGATTCCAACTGCGTTCATGCGACTCTCTGTAACCCGGCCCACACCTGGGATACGCCCCACTGGCAGTGGCAGTAGAAAGTTCTGCACCTGGTGCGGCTGAATAACAAACAGGCCGTCAGGTTTCTTCCAGTCGGAGGCGATCTTGGCCAAAAACTTGTTCGGTGCCACGCCGGCGGAGGCTGTCAGATTTAGCTCCTCACGTATTTGCTCGCGAATTAACTTCGCTACCCGGGTTGCAGTCGGAAGCTGCGTCTTATTCTCGGTCACGTCGAGATAGGCTTCATCGAGAGATAGTGGCTCGATGAGGTCTGTGTGTCGCCGAAAGATTTCGCGCACGGCTATCGATACGGCTTTATAGCGAACGAAATCCGGGGGAATAAAGATCGCTCCCGGGCACAGGCGCTCCGCGCGGACCGCAGGCATGGCCGAGCGAATGCCGTAGCGGCGCGCCTCGTAGGAGGCGGCGCAGACTACGGAACGATTGCCACGCCACGCAACTACAACCGGCTTGCCGCAAAGCTTTGGATTGTCTCGTTGTTCTACCGAGGCGTAGAACGCGTCCATGTCGACATGAACGATCTTTCGTAATGTTATCGGTTCATCCATAGGCCCAAACGCTGCGCTCGATGTTCGCCTTGTATTCGCCTATTATAGGGAACATGGCGCGTGGCGACCACGGTATTTTCGCAATTCCGAGCGGGGTTAGCCTGCGACCGGAGCTGAGTTTGCGCAATCTTCAATTCGCAGCCAGGCACGGATACATCCATGAACTTTCCGACGGGAAGGTTCCCAGTATTCTTTTCTGTCGCGACGAATCTGGTCGACACGGAAATTTTCATCCTGAAGCCTATCGAAGAATCTCCGCCAATGAGCGCTGGGCGAGGCGACTGGAAAAATTTCACACAGCGCACAAGCGATCGCGTCTCCGTGCTAATTGGCAATGGAAGGAACTGGATTGCTGCAACAGCTCCGATGCGCTGCTGATGAATATCTTTTGCCATCCAGAAGTCTTAGAAAGGTCGCCGGTGCGGGCGCTATTAGGAATCGAATCGAAGGCGGTTCCGGAGTTCGGATTCAAGCCGCGCACGCCGCTACTGAAGGCGAAACGAGATAACACCGAAATTGATATGAAGCTTGGTGAGTTACTGGTGGAGGCCAAGCTTACGGAATCGAATTTTCAATTTGCCAGCGTTGCATTGATCTCGCGCTATCGCGACCTGGAAGAAATCTTCGATGTTTCTGAGCTGCCCACGCGCAACGGCAAGCAAGGCGGCTATCAGTTAATTCGAGGCACACTTGCTGCGTACGCCACGGGTTGCAGTTTTTGTGTACTGTGTGATGCTCGGCGTCAGGACCTGGTTGAAAGCTGGTACAGCGTGATGCGGGCGGTTCGTCCGTTCGAGCTTCGCTGTCGACTCAAGCTGCTTACATGGCAGGAACTGGCGTCTGTTCTGCCGAAGGATCTTCGGCAGTTCTTATCCGAGAAGTACGGCATCTTCCTGGTCGAGTCGAGTTGCGGGGCTTCACGCTGAAGCGGAACGAAGCCACTTCTCCATCTCTTCATGATCGACCAGACCCGGCTGCTGGAACACGGGTTGACCGCCCTTGAGCACAACGAAGTTGGGAATACTCTGCACCTGATAGCGGGCAGAGAGTTGCGGGTTGGCTTCAGTGTCGACCTTCAGGACGATCGCCTTACCCGCCATATCTGCGGCAGTGCGAGAAACTTCTGGAGCCGCGGCTCGGCAGGGACCACACCAACTGGCCCAGAAGTCAACGAGGATGGGCACGGTGGCGTTTTGGACAATATCGTCAAACGCGGCGGAGTCGACAGCGAGCGGCTCAGCCAGCGGCGGAAGGTCAGCCTTGCAAGCTCCACATTTGCCGCTTGCACTCAGATGTTTCGCTGAAACTCGGTTCTTCTGTTTGCAGTGAGTACAGGTACGAATGACAGGCATGAATGATCTCCAGTTCCTACTTGTTCTCGCGCACAAATGCAGGCAGAGGTTCTCGACGTTCAACTTTGCCGTGAGCTGCACGTTCGTATTGCACAGGCCAGACGCCGGGTTTGTGAAGAACTTCCGCGGCATGCAGCGGCCAGTAGGGATCGCGCAGCATTTCTCGAGCCAACGATACAACATCCGCCTGCCCGGTACGAATAATTTGGTCCGCCTGCTCAGGCGCCGTAATCATGCCGACAGCGGCAGTCGGAATACCGGCCTCTCGACGAATGCGTTCTGCGAATGCGACCTGATATCCGGGACCAACCGGGATTTGTTGGCGCGGATGATTGCCACCGGAGGAGCAGTCGACGAGATCGATGCCTTCGGCTTTCAAAATCCGCGCGAAGGCAATGGAGTCTTCGACCGTCAGGCCGCCCGCGGGAAATTCGTTGGAGGGCTCAACCCAATCCGTGATGGAAAGGCGCATCCAAACCGGCAACTCAGCAGGGAAGTTGGCACGAACCGCGCGAACGACTTCCAGCGGAAAACGGATGCGGTTCTCAAAGCTGCCGCCGTACTCGTCGGTGCGCGTGTTGGACAGAGGCGAAAGAAATTCGTGCAACAGGTAGCCGTGCGCGCCGTGAATCTCGACAAGAAGAAAGCCGGCCGCTTCAGCTCGTCGCGTGGCGGCTGCAAAGTCTGCGATCACTTTGTCCATGCCGGTACGATCCAGGGCCTGCGGAATCGAATACCCTTCGGAGAAGGGTTCTGCCATGGGTGCAACCGCCTGCCATCCGCCTTCACTCGACGCGAGCGCTTTTGAGTTCGCAGCCCACGGCGGCGGCATGCTTGCTTTTCGACCTGCATGTGCCAGCTGAATTGCCGGAAAAGCGCCTTGAGCTTTGACGAATTCGGTGATCTGAGCCAGCGGTGCAATGTGTGCATCCGACCACAACCCCAGATCGCCGGGTGTGATACGCCCTTCCGGGCTGACGGCGGTAGCCTCGGCAAAAACGGTTCCTGCTCCTCCCACAGCTCGGCTGCCAAGGTGCACAAATTGCCAATCGTTCGAAAATCCGTCGACGTAGCTGTACTGACACATCGGTGAAACCACAATCCGGTTTGGAAAAGTGACCGAGCGCTGTTTGAGAGGAGAAAAAAGATTGTCAGGTGCCATTGTCTATTGGATGTCGGAGAAGAAGGGTAAGGTTCTTGATTTCGATCGCGTGCATGAGACAGCTTTAGTCATTTACGTCCGGTTGTTTCTTCTCATCCTTTCGTTGACGCGGTCGTGATTCGCACGCTGCCTTGATCCTTTCGTATTTTGCATGTAACTCATCCAGTTCCAAGTCGCTCAAATTCTCAATATCGATCATCTGGTCGCGGGCTTTATCGATCGAACGAATCAGCTCGTTCAGCTTCAGATTGATCGCACGAGCATCCCGGTTCTGCGTGTTCTGGATCAGGAAAACCATCAGGAATGTGACAATGGTCGTCCCGGTATTGATGACCAGTTGCCAGGTATCCGAAAAATGAAAGACTGGTCCCAGTACCGCCCATGCCAGGATCACGATTCCGGCCCCGGCGAATGCCCATTTGGAACCTAGCCACCCAGAGGCTATCGCTGCGAGCCGCCCAAACCAGTCGTTTGTAGTCCTGACTTGCACTTCTACGGCGGCCTTGCTCATATGGAACTCCTCGAACCCTGAGAATTTTGCGATTTCGCCTACGTCAGCATCTTATGGGAAAAGTCCGTGTCTGCGCCGGGCAGTTCGAAGGTTGCATGGGCGCCCCGCTTTGCGGTCGGGAATCAGCTGAAATCTGCCATGTTTTATTGCCATGCAACGGATCAAAATCCATCCCGCAGTGCCGCGGGCTGCATGTTAGTGTGAAACCAAGTTGACCCGATGTGAAGTCGTGGAGCTCTGGCATGGATTACCCGGACACCATCGTGAAGCAGTTGTTCGGAGAGGCACTGGAGCTGCCGCCCGAGCAGCGAGCAGCCTTTCTGGACAGAACATGCGAGGGGCGTAGCGAGCTGCGCCGCCAGGTTGAAGCAATTCTTGCGGAAAACGAGCGGCTCAATGGCATGCTGAGCGACTCTCCCTGGAATTTGGCGGACGTGTTTCCAGAAGAGCCACCTCGCGGGCAGAGAGTTAGCCCAGGAATGCTCCTTGGGCGATATCGCATGATCGAACAAATGGGCGCCGGTGGCATGGGCGTCGTATATCGCGCGCAGGACGAAAAGCTGAATCGCGTGGTGGCAGTTAAGATTGTGACGCCCGGTGTGCTGACAAGCAACCATGCGAGAGACCGTTTTCGACGCGAAGCGCTGGCCCTGGCCCGCCTGAATCATCCACATATTGCGGCCGTTTACGACGTAGGAGAACAGGATGGAGTCGACTACATCGTGATGGAGTGCGTGCAGGGACAATCGCTGCGAACGGCCTTGCAAGCTGGTCCGTTCACGGTGGTCGAGGCAACGCGCATTGTCCTGCAGATTGCAGAAGCGCTGGAAGAAGCGCACGCGCAGGGCGTGGTCCACAGAGACCTGAAACCCGGTAACGTCATGATCACGGCCAAGGGGAATGTAAAAGTGCTCGATTTTGGCGTGGCAAAGTTGCTGGCTGCTACAGAAGCTACGCAATCGCTCACCGAAGCGGCTGGCCCCATTGGAACTCCACTCTATATGTCCCCAGAGCAGGCGCTGGGCAAGGTTGTCGACGCGCGAACGGATCTGTGGAGTCTCGGAGTGCTGTATTACGAGATGTTGACAGGCCGACCACCCTTTCAGGCTGAAACCACGTTGGCTGTATTGCATGCGGTGATCGCTGATCCATTTCCGTCCGTACGCCAACTGCGACCCGATGCGCCTGAGGAAGCGGATCATATCGTGAATCGTGCAATGCAGAAGGATGTCGAACGACGATATCCGTCTGCCGCGGAAATGGCCCACGATGCCTCGGGTTTGCTGGCGAGGTTGAGTGGCTATGTTCCCGCTTTTGAGCCGTCGTCAACACGCTGGCTGAAAATGATGACTGCGACCCTGGCGGTGGTGCTTATCGTTGGCGTGGTTGCGGGATGGTGGATCTATCGTCGCGTTGCAGATCGGCGCTGGGCTCGCGAGGAAGCGATACCTCAAATCGAAAATCTAATCGAAGCGCGTCGTCCTCTGGAAGCGTTTCAGGTGCTAGGTCGAGCAGAAAAGTACTTGCCGGGCGATGCGCATCTGCAGCAAATCAGGAAAGACAATTCGGAGTCTGTTTCGATCAGCTCCGATCCGCCAGGTGCGCAGGTCGCCCTTCAGGATTACTTGACACCCAATGGAACAACGCTGAAGCTCGGCGCCACTCCGCTAACAAATGTGCAAATTCCGAAGGGATATTTTCGCTGGACGGCTTCCAAGGCCGGAGTTGGAACATTGGTCGCGGCACCCCAGTCCGCGAACATGATGGATTTTTCGCTGAACCATGTTCGGACTGCGCCACCCGGGATGGTGTATGTCGATGGAGGATATTGGAGCGATTACGCCTCCTTTATTGGCTGGGTGGGACCGTATAGGTTTCCTCCGTATTACATTGATCGCTCCGAAGTGAGTAATCGCGAGTTTCAGAATTTCGTCGACCACGGCGGTTATCAAAAACAGGAGTATTGGCCTGCCGTGTTGCAGAAAAATGGCCAACCTCTGATCTGGAGTGATGCGATGCAGTTGTTCCGCGACACCACCGATCGACCAGGGCCGGCGACATGGGCGGGAGGACATTATCCGGAAGGGAAAGGCGATTTACCGGTTTCGGGAGTGAGTTGGTATGAGGCGGCCGCGTATGCTGCGTTCGCCGGCAAATCACTGCCCGTGATGGGGCAGTGGTACCAGACTGCGGACTTTGATATTGCAGAGTACACCGTGCAGATGAGCAACCTGAGTAGCGGGGCCCCGTCTCCTACGGGGACGGATCGCGGTCTGGGACCATACGGCACCTTTGACATGGCGGGAAATGTGCGCGAGTGGATTGCCAATCCTGTCGATGGTGACACGCGCCTCATCCTTGGCGGATCATGGAAGTCTCCCAGCTACCTCTACACAAGTCCGGAAGCGCTTTCACCACTCGACCGTTCCGACACGAATGGAATTCGTTGCGTCCGCAATTTGGGTGCAATGCCGGTGGCAGCGACGCAAACGATTCACCGGATCACTCGTGATTTCGACAAATTTAAGCCTGTGAGTGACGACGTATTTCGTGCCTACACCCTGCTCTACGACTATCCGCAGGCCCCGCTAAACGCGAGGGTGGAAGGAGTGGTGAAAGAGACCGAGGACTGGAGCGAGGAAAAGGTCAGCTTCGATGCTGCATACAACGGCGAACGAATGTCGGCTTATTTATTTCTGCCGAAACGTGTTCGCCCGCCCTATCAGACAGTTCTCTTTTTTCCCAGCGCACGCGTGTTGTACCTGCCGCCTGACAGCAATGCACTTGGCGATGTGAATTACTTCGACTACATCATTCAAAGCGGTCGGGCGGTCGTCTATCCCATATATAAAGAAACGTACGAGCGACGCTCTGCTAATAGATTTCCCAGCGGCAATGTCGATCTGCCGATCGACTGGTATAAGGATGCGGCCCGGACCCTCGACTATCTCGGTACGCGACGGGATATCGACAAGAATAAATTCGCATACCTCGGCGTCAGCATGGGGTCGGCCGATGGCGTGATCGTTGCCACGCTCCTTCAAGACCGCCTGAAGACTGCAGTGTTCCTCGATGGCGGCTACTTTCTCGAGAAGTCTCCTCCTGGAATCGACCAGGCCGATTTCGCACCGCGCATGAAGAAGCCCGTGCTGATGGTGAATGGTCGCTATGATTACACGTTCCCGCTGGAAACCTCGCAGGACCCGTTGTTTCGCATGCTGGGCACACCCGTAGCAGAGAAGAGTCATGTTGTGCTCGATACTCCGCACGATGTAACTCAGCAGCGGGCAACACTGATTCGGGTAGTTTTGAACTGGCTCGATCGCTATTTGGGAAGGGTGAATTCGCCGGGCTGATCCGTTCTCTTAGATCAACAAAGTGAACGCACCGAGGTGCTTCGGTAGCAGGCAGCAGTCTTTCGCGAAGAATGGTTTGAACAGCGGAGTGGTGTCGAAGGGCGACTTTTGTGGACACCAGGTGTGCAACCTGATGAAATTGTCGGCGGGAGTTGCGGCCTTTGAAAATCCTTAGCGGGCCAGCGTGCGTGGCCAAAGTTGGTGACATCTGTGGAGAAGGCGCCGTCTGGCATGCGCCAGAAGCCGCGCTGTACTGGACGGATATTAACCGGTTCCTGATTCATCGCTACGATCCCCGAAGTCATGATGTCGAGACGTGGGAATTTTCGGAGCCGGTGACTGCGGTCAATATGACTACGCGAGACGACACGCTCGCGGTTGTCCTTGGTTCGCGCGTGATCCTATGGGAACCGCGGACGGGACGCGAGTCTCCAACCTCCTTCCGACTGCGTGATTGGCCACGCGTTCGGCTGAACGATGCTCGTCCTGATCCGCGCGGCTCGCTGTGGATCGGCTCCATGAGGAACAACATCAATCCAGACAAGTCCGTTGGGAATACAGGCGGGGCTGACGGAGTTCTCTATCGCCTCGATCCGGACGGTTCCATCAGCGAGTGGAAATCAAATCTGGGTGTCTCGAACACGGTTGCGTGGAGTCCTGATCGGACCCGTTTCTACTTTGGCGACAGCCTGGCCAATTCCGTCCGCTGCTATGACTACAACGCAATCGATGGAAGCATCAGTGGGGAACGGCCATTTCTGGAAGGCTTTTCGCGTGGCGTTCCAGACGGCTCGACCGTGGATGCCGCGGGGTATCTGTGGAATTGCCGATACTATGGCGGCTGCATCGTGCGTGTCGCGCCCGACGGAGGCATCGACATGGTCATTGAAATGCCGGTTTCAAATGTAACCACGTGCACTTTTGGCGGCGAGAATCTCAGCACACTGTACATCACTACCGCGTCTGCGAAGTCGCAGCAGGAAGAACTCGCGGGTAGCCTGTTTGCGATTGAGACAGACGTAACAGGCCAGCCAGAAAATCGATTCACCATTCCCGAAGAAGCATCCTAGAGCACCCTGCAATCAAGTCCTGCGTAACCAGGAAGCAATGGAGTGTATATCAGCGTCACTGCGAGCGAAGACAAGGTCGTTTCCGCGAGGTGTAATTGACTCACCGGATATAGCGGCGACGGTCGCGACTCCGCGTTTGAGGCCAGAGATGACGTCGAGACTTGAATCCAATCACAATGCACAAGATTCCCCTAACACTTATCGCGGCTATGCCGGACTTCCTCCCCTTGTCGGGCTGGAGACGATGGAAGGCGCGCGGCAAAAAGGTTTGACGGTCGCGGAATCGGTGGCCCGCTTGAAGCGATTCCACTGGGCGCTGAAGCGGTTGCATGGAATTTTTGTGGCGAGGATCGCTGCCACTCCCATTTACGAATTGAAAATGGCTTTCGGACTGCATGCGCATTACTGCGCTGAACATGTGGGAGAATTCGCAAAGCGCGTTCGAGAAATGCGGCAGCCGCCGTACGGTTTGGAAGTTTGCCCGGATCCTGCGCTCGATCAGTTTTTCGACGAAATTTTGAGCGCACCGAAGATTGAGGCTCTGGTTCTCGGCTTGTATCAGCAGGCAATCCCCGCCGTAACCTCTGCACTGTCGCGGATGATTGCGGATACGCATAAGCTGTTCGATCATCCGAGTTATCGCATTTGCCGTCTCACGTTAGTGGAGATGGACGAGGTCTTGCAGTATGGCGAACAGGCAATTGCGTGTCTCGTCAGTGAATCCGAGCGCACATCGCTGGATCGCTGGTCGTCGAGTCAGAATCGATTATTAGCTGCGGCTGGGGGGCTCGACGGCACGCAGACGCCAACCGGGGAACCTGTCGAGCGCATGTTCTCTGCGGTTCCCTATCAGTATGACGGCGTTCCCAAACGGGACGAGCGATTCAAAGATCCGTACAACATGGGAGTGAACGCCGAGGCAATGTTGTTCAACCCTGAGGTTGAGCCGCTGCCGAAATCGATCATGCTTTACTTCAAACGCATGCGTGAAATCGACGTGCCAGAGGTGATGTCGAGCATCCTGATCGAAACGCCCGGCAAGCCATGGGAATACACCCGTGACATGACTCGCCAGCTGTGGGATGAAGCTCGCCACGCGATGATGGGGGAGGTCGGATTTATTTCCCTTGGTATTGACTGGACGACGATTCCGCTGAACTTTACCTGGTCGTTGGGAATGAACACGCAACTCAACGCGAAAGATCGCCACGCCGTCCTGTTCACCATTGAGCAGGGACTGATGCCCAGGAAAAATGGAAAAGAAAATGAATGGGAGATTGCAGTTGCAACGGAGAATTCGCTGGCGGCAATGATTCAGGATTACGACTGGGCAGATGAAATTCTGCACGCGAGGATCGGTCGCGATTGGCTGGTCCCTGACCTGGGGTCGCAGAAGGAAGCGTTAGCTTACGGCGACAAAACATGGTCGCGCATCCTGGTGGATTGGTCGAAGTGGCGCGAGGACGGGCTAACGCAACATCGTAACTGGTGGCCGGATGCGTATCGCCAGGCCTGCCGCCATTGGGGAATCGAGCCGGATCCTTCGATCCTGGCATACAACACCACCTATGAAAATACCCGCGCCGACTTGAAGCAGGTCGCCGGTTGATGCCGATCAACGATGGAGCGATAGATTAGGAATGACGGACGCATACCGGAAAGTGATCGTGCAATCGGCTGTGGCGGAGAGCAACTCGGTAGATGCGGTGGAGTTCGATTCGCGCCTATCCTCTGAACGCCTGGTCACCTTTACCAGGTCAGGGAAGACAGTTCCATGGACTGGCGAGTCGAGCTCGCTTTTGGAATTTTCCGAGGCGCATGGGGTGGATATCAGTTTCGGCTGCCGTTACGGGGATTGCGGAACCTGCATGACTCGCCTGATACGCGGCACCGTGCAGTATCTGCATCCGACGGGCGCTTCTCCCGATCCCGGAACCTGCCTCCCCTGTAGCTGCAAGCCCGAGACAGATGTCGAGTTGGACGCTTAGCATTTCCGCGTGTGACGCTTGCAACACCTCGCTCACTGCCGGACGGCGCTTCATGGACGTAAGATGTCTGCATGAAGGCCCACTTCGAAAAGGTTCCTTTCGCTGACTCGGGCTTTCATGCGTTTGAACGGGTCGATTCTGAGTTCCCATTCTATTGGCACTATCATCCAGAATTTGAGTTGACGCTGATTGTTGATAGCGTGGGACAGCGGCTCGTCGGCGACAGCATTGCAGATTATCGGCCAGGTGATTTGGTGCTGCTGGGACCGAATCTGCCGCACAGCTGGCGTTCGGGCCCCATCAAGTCCCGCGCGCAAAGGGTTCACCGAGCCGTGGTCGTGCAATTCCGTCACGATTTTCTAGGTGAACATCTGCTCGCATTTCCGGAGATGAAGGACGTCGCGAACCTCCTTTTGCAGTCGTCGGCGGGGCTTGCGTTTGGGCATACCAAAATCGGCGAAGGAGCGGCAGCGAGTCTGGAAAACTTTCCCCGAATGCCACGCGCGCGTCAGATGGTGACACTGCTGTCAATCTTGCTTGACCTGACCGGTGCTAAAGGTGCCAAAATTCTTTCAACGAATCATGTTCAGCCGGCGTGCCGCATCGGAGATCAGCAGCGCATTGACGCCATTTGTCAGTACCTCAATCGTCATTTTGAGGAAGAAATTGAGTTCGCCAAGCTGGCCAAGACGTTGAACATAAGTCAGGCAACATTGTGTCGATTTTTCAAGCGCGCTACGGGTCGCACCATGACGCAGTACGTCAACGAAATTCGTGTCGGCGCGGCTTCCCAACTATTGACGGGCACGGATCAGAGCGTCTTAGATATTGGTTTCAATGTCGGTTTTGGAAATTACTCCAACTTCAATCGACAGTTCAAGCGCATTAAAGGCTATAGTCCAAGAGAACTAAGAGACCGTTTTCTGGTAACGCCAAAGCCTGCTTCCCCTGTGAAATCGTAACCGATAAGGTAAGCGGCTACGATCCCTCAAGCGTAAATATCTGCGGGACCCATCGGTTCTCAATCTTCTGAACGACAAATGAGTACATAAACACGGCAATCGCCGGGAGGACGACGTCGCGAGAGCCCCTGTAGATTTGGGGCTGAGTGGTAACGCCGAGGAGTGTTCTCGAGGATGATATCTTCAGCGACAGCAGGAGACGAAGAGGATGACGACAGAGATACTTCAACCGCAGGGAGAATCGCTGACCGTCCCAACTTCGGCGCCGACTCGCGTAGTGCAGTCAGAGAGGCTGCTTTCGCTGGACGGACTGCGCGGGTTCGACATGCTTTGGATTATCGGGGGTCAGTTCATTATCCATGGCTTGGCCAAGGCACTGCCAGACAGGTTCTGGATGGGCTTGTCGGGGCAGTTTGAGCATGTGCGGTGGCAAGGTCTCCATGCGTTCGATGTGATCTGGACGCTTTTCATGTTCATGGTCGGCGTGTCGATGACCTTCTCTCTCGCCAAACGAAAGCGAATGCATGAAAACCATGGCGCAATCTATGCGCACGCCGTCAAGCGCGCGGTGCTTTTGTTCGTCCTTGGCATGATCGCCCAGGGAAACCTTCTCCAGTTCAATCTGTCGACCTTTCACCCCTTTTACAGCGTGCTGCATGGCATTGCCGTCGGCTACCTGATTGCGACGATAGTTACGTTGAACTTCAACGTGAAGGGGCAGGCGATTACCACCGCGATATTCCTGGTCGGCTACTGGATTTTGTTGCTGACGATCCCGGTTCCTGGAGTAGGTAAAGGCGTATTAACTCCCTATGGAAATGCGGCGACTTACATCGATCATCTTGTGTTTGGCAGGTTTTACTATGTGCCGCTGGGACAGGAGAACACATGGATCCTGAGTTACCTTGGCTTTGCATCGTCGGTGTTGCTGGGTGTTCTCGCTGGAGAAATGCTTCTTTCCGCGCGAACGAAAAAAGCGAAATCTCTGATGTTATATGCCTACGGTGCTGGACTGGTTGTCGTGGGCCTGATCTGGAGCCTGTGGCTTCCGATCATCAAACTATTGTGGACAAGCTCATTCGTATTGGTCGCCGGCGGCATCAGTTGCCTGATGATGGCAACCTTTTATTTAGTGATTGACGTGCTTGGCTATCGGAAATGGGTATTTCCATTTACAGTGATCGGAATGAACGCGTTGGCCGTGTATATGGCAACGGAGATGTTCGATTTTCGCAAGATTGGTAACATCTTCGTCGGTGGCCTGTTGCCGCGTGTAGGTCAGTGGGACGAAGTGCTGTCAGCTGCTGCCTCGTTAACCGTTATCTGGTTGATCCTGTACTGGATGTATCGCACACGAACATTTGTGAAATTGTGAATCGATATGTAGATGTTGTTGTGGGAGGAGCCTTGCATGCGTCGTAGAGATTTTCTTGGTACCGCGATTGGGGCGGTCGTGTTGCAGTCGAGTGCCTTTGGCCGTGTCTTCGCCGGAAAAGAAACAGATGATTCAGCCACGTTCGCTGCACCGATCGGCGGTTCGTCATTCGCGACTACAAAGCAAAAGGGCGTAGCGCCGATGGCGATTGGGGTAATGATCGCCCCGACAATGGATCATCCTGAGATTGCGATCGCGCGTGTTAAAGAGTTGGGAATGTCGAATTGTTTCCTGAACCTCGACGATTACATCGGCAAGTTCAGCCCCTCAGCTGCGGACCAACTGAGTGCAGCGCTGGCAAAACAGGGAGTCATTGCTACCAGCGTCGAGATTGTCGGGCCGGGACGCCTTGTGTGGGATTTCTGGGATGGACCGGAAACCATTGGATTGGTGCCACCAGCGACGCGCGCCGCTCGGGTTGAGGCACTCAAGCAGACTTCCGACTTCGCCAAGCATCTGGGCATACCGCGAGTGCAGACGCATTGCGGCTTTCTCCCAGAGAATCCGAGAGATCCGCTCTATCAACCGACGGTCCAGGCAATTCGTGACGTTGCCATCCACTGCGCCGGGAATGGCCAGGATTTTCTGATGGAGACCGGGCAGGAAACGCCGACCACCATGTCTCGCGCCATTCTAGATGTGAATCAGCCGAACCTCGGTGTCGGTCTCGACACGGCCAATTTGATCCTGTACGGAAAAGCGAATCCAGTGGATGCCGTCGACATCATTGGCGCCCATGTACGCAGCGTGCACGCGAAGGATGGTATGTGGCCGACCGACCCGATGAAACTCGGAAAAGAAGTGTTGATCGGTACAGGCCGCGTGGATTTTCTGCAAGTGTTTTCGAAACTCCAGACGCTGGGATATCAGGGCGCGATTACGATTGAGCGCGAAACCTCTGGCCCGCAGCAGATGGAAGATGTGAAACATGAGAAGTTGTATCTCGAGCGAGTACTTTCCAAGGTGCGTTCCAATCCCGCATAGATCAGGAGTCTTTATTCATGGACAGAAGAAAATTTGTCGGTGCGGCTGCGGCCGCTTCCGGAATCCTGCTGCTGAAGCCGAAAACGGTATTCGGCTATCAAGCGAACTCTGCGGTTCGGTTGGCGCTGTTGGGGTGCGGCTCACGGGGAACCTCTGTGGCGGAGTCGTTTTTGAACAACACCGCTGCACGTGTTGTCGCCGTGGCGGATTTATTTGCGGATAAACTCGGGCCCGCAAAGACGCGCCTCGATCAAGCTGGGGCGCAGAAAGGATATCCCCAGATTGACGAGAAGATGATGTTCCATGGCGATAAAGCCCATGAGGTAGTCGCATCCTCGCCAGACATAGATGCAGTTCAAATCTCAACGACGCCGTTTTTTCACGTGCAACACCTCGATGCCGCAGTCCGTGGTGGCAAGCACGTGTATTGCGAGAAGCCAATCGGTGTGGACGTGGCGCAAGCGAAACAGGCGCTCGAGGTCGGCAAACGCGCCGAAGGGCACGTCAGCCTGGAGGTCGGCTTCCAGATTCGCAGCGCTCCGCCGTTTGTGGAGATCATCCGGCGGATTCAGCAGGGCGCGTTGGGAAAGATTGGCACTATTGCCGCAAACTATAACGCCCCGGGGGTGAGTTATCCTGACATGCCCAACATGTCGCCAGATGAGCTGCGAATTCGCCGCTGGTATTGGGACCGCGTGTTGTCCGGCGACATCATCGTCGAGCAAGCGATTCACTTGATCGACATTTGCAACTGGACCCTGCAATCCCACCCCATCAAGGCGACGGGCGTAGGTGGAAGAAATATTATTTCCCATCCGGGCGATACGTGGGATAACTACGAAGTTGCATTCACGTATCCAGGAAATGTTCACGTCAGTTTTTCTTGCACGCAATTTGGGCCGAATGATTGGTTCGATGTTTCTGCCCGCATGTTTGGCGCCGATGGTCACGCGGAGATTCCGTACTCCGGACCGATGCGGATCGTAGGTAAGAACGCGTGGACGTGGGCCGGGGATCAGTCCGCGCAGCCGGCCGCTCCAACCAAGTTCGCCGCCAACGGAGTTTTCAGCGACAATCTGGCCCAGGCGCAGCGCGAGAAGGATCGCGGATTTATCGACAGCATCACGTCGGGAAATTTTCATAATCAATCGGCTGCCGGTGTGGAGACAGCCTTAAGTGCGATGCTCGGTCGAATGGCGGGCCGGCTGGGTCGAGACGTCACCTGGGAAGAATTGATGCAGCACGGTGAGAACTATCAACTCGGGATCAACATGGCGCAATTTTCTTAACCGCAATTTGCGAATGGCTGAAGGTGCCCACGGGAATAGCCAATAACAGTTTGCGGCATACTCAGCTTCGACTGGCAAACCGCAACGTGCTCGCAATGTGTTTCTGCCAATACGGCCATTCGTGGCCGCCGGGAAACTCTTCGTAGGTGTGGGGGATTCCGTCAGCTTTCATCGCAGCATGGAGAGCACGATTACCTTCGATGAGAAGATCGTCGACCCCGCAATCAAATCGGATTCGCGGGAGGCGGTCCCGGTGCCTTCGCATCCAGTGGAGCGGACTCAGTTCTTCGACCGGAGTACAGGCTAGATAATCGCTCAGCGGATCCGCAACAAAGTTCGCCATCTCATGAATCGCCGTTATGGCCGAGTGTGCGGACACGCTGTCAAAGCGCTGCGGAAACTTTGCGCCGAGCCGGAGCGCACCATACCCTCCCATGGAGAAACCTCCGATCGCGATCTTTGCATTCGAGGACAAACCCGGCGCGGCCAGTTGGGCAATTGCAGGCACTTCATCCACAATCCACCTCTCTACGTCTTGACCGGAGGGAAAGGTGAGATACGCAGAGCCGTCCCGACTTAATCCGTCGCTCGGCATAGCAATGACCATGGGTGATATTTCGCCGACATCCAGCAATGTTTGGGCGACGCGGTGCACCCCGCCCTTGCGGGACCATGCCCAGTGGCTGTTGTAGACCCCGTGTAAAAGGATCAGTACCGTGTCGATTTTTTGTGATGGAGGCACCCATAGCGTCACATCCCCGCGTTCGCCAAGCGCAGGGCTTCTGACGGTGACACAGCGCAAATTCTCGTGCTCGAGCGCCGGATCCGATACTTCGATCGTTTGAAAAACGTCAGTCAAAGATGAGAACTCCTTTGGCATTGATTCCGGCATGCATATCACGGAAGGCCTGTTCCAGGTCATCGAGCGGGTACCTGCGGGTGACCATTTCGTCGAGTTGTAATTGCTGGTTGAGATAGAGATCCATGAGCAGTGGAAAGTCCCGTTGTGGGCGGCACGCACCGTACAAGGGATTGATATAGATTTTGTCCCACTCGAACAATTCCATATCCACGGGTACCACTTCTTCAATTCCGCTCACCCCGATTGCCGTGCCTCCATTGCGGACCATTGACAATGGGGCTGGGCCCAGCTCTGGGATGGCTGTGCATTCGAACGCGTAGTCGGCGCCGCGGCCTCCGTTGCACTGCCTTACCTCCTGCGCCGCATTCAGCAGGCCTTTATCGTTGCGATCTGCAAGAAGTGTTTCTGTTGCGCCGAATTGCGACGCAAGCTGAAGTCGTGCTGGATTGACATCGACCGCGATTATTTTTGCCGCATTGCGATGGCGAGCCCCAAGAATACAGCTGAGGCCTACGCCGCCGCAGCCCAGCACCACGACCGTGCTGCCCTGCGCTACCTGTGCCGCATTCACGGCAGATCCAAAGCCGGTCATCACCGCGCAGCCCATAATGGCAGCCACATCAAAGGGAATTCCAGCGTCCAGTTTGACTGACCGCAGCTTCGGGGACCATCGCGTGCGTGGCCATCGTTCCCAGTCCGAACGACGCATTCAGCGAGCCACGATGATAGCGGAACCGCTCGTCCGGAACTGTCCCGCGATTCTCACATATATTTTCTTTACCAAGGCGACATTGAAAGCATTTGCCGCAGGGAATCGCCCAGTTCAGCATGACCCGATCTCCGAGCGAGAAACGACTGACATCCTTACCGACAGCCAGCCACAATGCCTGCGCCCTCATGGCCAAGAATCAGCCGCTTTTTCCATCGCAGAGAATCCCAATCGGTATGGCAGACGCCGCTCGCCTTGATTGCCACCAGAACTTCGCCAGTCGCAGGAGCGTCGATCTCAAGGGTTTCAATCGAAAATGTTCCTTCCCCTTCTGTGACTGCGGCGCGCAGGTTCATCAATCGCTACCCTCGTGGACTTCTGAACCTAGGTTATACACGCAAGATTTCTCCTGGGAGAAATTCCAGCGAAGCGGATGGTAAAGCAAGCCGAATGTCCGGAGGGAAGGACGTTGGATGCAAGCCGTGTAGCCGGAAGGTTTGCGTCGAAATTGACGCCTGTTTTGATTTCGCGGCATCTCATGATCGAGGTATTCTTATGGCAAATATTCTGCCCGCGGGAACCGCTGCGCCGGACTTCAGTCTTCACGTCACGCCCGATCAGAAGTTGTCGCTGGGTGAACTACGCGGTCAGCCCGTCATTCTCGCGTTCTATCCCGCCGATTGGAGTCCTGTGTGCGGCGACCAGATGGCTCTTTACAACGAAATTCTCCCTGATTTTCAGAAGTATCACGCAGAACTGATAGGAATATCCGTCGACGGCGTTTGGTGTCATGCCGCCTTCGCGAAGGACCGCAATCTTCATTTTCCCCTGGCGGCCGACTTTGAGCCTAAGGGCGAAGTATCTCGATCGTACGGAGCCTATCGACCCGAGGACGGAGTGTGCGAACGTGCTCTCTTTGTCATCGACAAAAATGGTGTGATCGCCTGGAGTTACTGTTCGCCGATCGCAGTCAATCCTGGAGCCGAGGGCATTTTGCAGGCGTTGGAAAGTCTACCGAAATAGGAGAGTCCGATGAGCAAGCTAGCGATTCCAGTGGGCGCAGACGATCATCTGCAAGGCGATCCCGCTGCGGCATGCGTTCTGGTCGAGTATGGCGACTATCAGTGTCCCTCTTGCGGGCAGGCCTATCCAATTGTGAAAAGACTGCAAAAACATTTTGGTAAACGGCTCGCGTTCGCTTTCCGCAACTTTCCGCTGACCCAGATCCATCCCTGGGCGGAGCCTGCCGCGGAAGCCGCCGAATTTGCTGCGGCCCATGGAAAATTCTGGGAGATGCACGATTTACTGTACGAAAATCAGGGAGAGCTGGGTGAATCCCTGCTCCTCGAACTCTCTGACACGCTCGATCTCTCCTCATCTCAAATGCTGACTGCGGTTGCGGAGCATACCTATGCAGATCGGATCAAGACCGACTTTCGGGGTGGGGTGCGCAGCGGCGTGAATGGAACTCCCACATTTTTTATTAATGGACGTCGCCACGACGCGTCGTACGATTACGCGACTCTGACAGCGGCCATTGAGAGTGTTCTTCCCCACGGGTCCTAAGCAGCTGTTTGCTTGTGCAAGAATCACGCCTGAGTACGCGGGATTGGCACTGACTCGACCAACCTAACAAGTAGTTCGCAGTATCCAGGGCATCCGCCGATGACGGTAACGGTCAAACCACCGTGTGATGAAGCTGCGATTCGGTCCGGCTCGTCGACCGAACTGTGCGCCTCGAACGGATTCTGGATATTGGCCGCGACCATCCTGGGATCAAGCCTGGCGTTCATTGACGGCACCGTGGTGAACATCGCTCTTCCTGCATTGCAGTCTGCGCTGCACGCGATCATTTCGGATGTGCAATGGGTGGTGGAGTCCTACGCGTTGCTGTTGGCTTCGCTGCTGCTGGTGGGTGGCTCTCTCGGCGACATTTACGGTCGCAGGAAGATCTTCGTCTTCGGTGTCGTCTTGTTCGCGCTTGGATCGGCATGGTGCGGACTCGCCGGATCGATTGCTCCGCTGATTGTCGCACGTGCGGTTCAAGGCGTTGGTGCGGCGTTGCTCGTACCGGGGAGCCTGGCTCTGATCAGTGCATCCTTTCCAGCCGAGCAAAGAGGCCGCGCAATTGGAACGTGGTCCGGCTTCACGGCAATCACGGCCGCCGTCGGACCGGTGCTGGGTGGATGGCTGATCGATCACGCCTCCTGGCGTTGGGTATTCTTCATCAACCTTCCAATTGCGGTTGTGGTGGTTGTTCTGACACTCTGGCAAGTGCCGGAGAGTCGCAATCCCCAGCTGGCGAGGAACCTCGATTGGCAAGGCGCTCTGCTTGCCACGGTTGGATTGGGCGGAGTTACCTACGCGCTCATTGAAGCTTCTCGCGGGGGAAAGACGGTCATTCTTGCAGCCGTGATTGGCATCGCCTCGCTCGTCGGCTTTCTATTCGTGGAGGTTCGTTCCTCCACTCCCATGGTTTCATTCGCACTGTTTCGCTCGAAAACCTTCAGCGGAGCGAATCTGCTTACTTTCTTTCTCTATGCAGCGTTCGGCGGCATACTGTTCTTCTTTCCATTGAACCTGATCCAGGTGCAGCACTATTCGGCAACCAAGGCCGGAGCCGCTCTGCTGCCTTTGATCTTGTTGATCTTCTTTTTGTCTCGCTGGTCAGGCGGATTGATCGCACGCTACGGCGCGAGGACTCCGCTGACCATTGGACCGTTGATTGCCGGACTGGGGTTCATTCTTCTGCTCGTGCCCGGCATCGGCGGCTCCTATTGGACCACGTTCTTTCCAGCGGTCATCGTTCTTGGGCTTGGCATGGCCGTGAGTGTCGCGCCGCTCACTACGGCGGTAATGAATTCCGTGCCTGGAACCGAGGTGGGAATCGCGTCAGGAATCAATAACGCAGTCTCTCGTATTGCAGGTTTGCTCGCCGTGGCGGTTTTTGGATGGGTGCTGTACGCGGGATTTAATCACAGTCTGGATCGGCACCTGAACACACTGTCGCTGTCCCCGACAGAACTTCAAGCCGTGAATCAACAGCGTCCGCAACTCGCTGCAGCAGAAAGCAGCGACCCGCGAGTTCGCTATGCCATCGCCGAATCGTTTGTCTCGGGATATCGCATCGTCCTTTGGATTGCAACCGGACTGTCGCTGGCCAGCGCGCTGAGTGCCTTTGTTCTGCTGGGCTCAGAAAAGGTTGGCTGAACAAGTTACCCCGTCCGTGGAGTGTTGGAATTGTGGCTAGGTTCACGATATAGCAAACGCCAATTTTAATGAGGGGGAAAGTTTGCCGACATGGCAACCGCCAAAATTGTGATTATTTCTTTTTGCGGAGGGGCGGTATCACCGGGGCCGTCGATCCGCGAGCAATCAACGTAGGTTGCATCAGGTGGCTGTCGCCGTAGGGCTGGGTTCCATCTTCGCGCTTATGCGCAAGATGCTTCAGGATGTAGTCGGCCGCGTATTCTCCCATTTCTCTCATGGGTTGTTGAATTGTCGTCAGGCCCGGAGTGCTAAGCGCGGACGGAGGAACATCGTCGAAACCAATCACCGAACAGCTTTCCGGCACGCGTCGGCCCGCTTCCGATAACGCGCGAATCGCGCCATACGCGGTCAGATCGTCGAAGGCCAGAATGGCCGTGAACTTTTCGCCGGACTGGATCAACTCATTGGCAACCTTCAGCCCGCCGTCAAAGCTGGAGCTGGAATCCATCGTCCCTGGTAGATCGCGGATCAGGGCTGAGTTCAATCGAAGTCCGACATCGGTCGCGAAACGCCGAATACCTTTCCACCGCATTCGGCTGTCGGCCATGCGGCGCGGTCCGCGTACGAAAGCAATCTCACGATGCCCGAGCTGGTACAGGTGTTCCATGGCTGCGTATCCGCCCGCCTCGTTGTCCACCAGGACAGAGTTCACGGTAGGCGACTCAAGGTCTCGTCCCACCACAAGCGTGGGAATCTGGCGGTCGTCGATATCTTCCAACACTGTGATGTCGAACAGTAGCCAGTTGGCCACCGTGATCAAACCTTCCACCCGGCGTTCGATCATCATCTCGACATATCGTTCCACCTGCGCGGGCTGATTGTGAGCATCCATCACGATCGGGAGATAGGTCGTGGGCAGCAGCTTGCGTTCCACCCCCTGCAGGATGAGAGTGCAGAAGGGATCGGCAAGATCGATTACCAGCACGCCGATCATCTGACTGCGCTGGCTGCGAAGCGAACGGGCAAAGATGTCGGGCCGGTATCCTAGCCGCTCCACCGCGTCCAAAATCTTTTGCTTGGTCTTCTCGGGGATATAGCGCGCCAGCGGCGCCTCATTCAAAACCAGTGACACGGTGGAGGGTGAAAAGCCGCTGGCTCGCGCTACATCCATCAACGTCACGCGTCTGCGGTTTGAGCTGATCCGTGTCATTTTCTTCCTGCCATAGTATTGGTTCGATTTAATATCAGCTTCCGTAATCCCCGTCAATCTGAAAAATATCAAGGGTCAATGCATGCAAAAACGATTTAATACTTGACATGAGTTTGTGCCAAATAGTACAAACCATGCAATCGTTCTCAACAAAGCTGAATGCAAGATCTTTTGGGGGGCTGCATATGAGCCAGGACTTTCGCACCATATCTTCGACATTAGCGTTATCGCCGTCGGGCACGACCGGCAATCGCGGTTGCTACGCTGCCACTCATTCACCCACGCCAAAATCCCCGAAAGCCAGACTTATCGTGGTTATTGTGTCGATTTTGTGTGTGCTGGTTTTAGGGTCGATCTCCACTCCCCGACTTGCCGCACAGATTGCATCCGGCGGCGTCACGGGAACAGTGAAGGATGCGGCCGGTGCGGTGATTCCCGATGCGATCGTGACGCTCAAGAATACTGAAACAGGAGTCATGCAGACGGCGCACACCACGGCGACCGGAGCCTATAACTTCACCGTAGTTCCGTACGGTAACTACACGCTACTGGTGCAGCACCCAGGTTTTCAGGACGTGGCCATTACCGGGTTTGACGTTCACGTGCAAGTCATCGTGACGGAAGACGCGACCATGCCCACCGGCTCGGCGCAGCAGAAAGTCACGGTGACTGCCTCAACCCCGTTGCTGCAGGCGCAGAGCGCCACCATCGGCACCACGATCGGGCACGAGCAGATCGTCGATCTGCCCCTCCTCAGCCGCCATTTCGACACTCTGACTCAGATTGCCGCCGGTGCCACCACCGCCAACGTCAACTTCGGTGGATCGACCAATAGCGACTACTTCAACGTCAACGGCATGAATCCCTGGATGCAGGATTTCCGGCTGGACGGCATCGACAACAACGTTGAGCAATTTGGCGGTCCCGGACCGTTAAACGACAACCTGCAGGTCACGCCCCCGCCAGACGCTATTCAGGAGTTTCGCCTGCAGACTGGAAACTTTCCGGCGGAGTTCGGCCATTCTTCAGCTGCCATTATTAATGCCGTTATCAAATCCGGCACAAACCAGGTGCATGGCGATCTGTGGGAGTTCCTGCAGAATACTGCCGCAAATGCCATCCCTTACTTTCAAACCACGCCAAATAATTTCCACTACAACCAGTTCGGTGGCACGGTTGGCGGCCCGATTTGGATTCCAAAACTCTACGATGGCCGCAACAGAAGCTTCTTCTTTTTCGATTACCAGGGGACTCGGGTTATCAATCCGAAGCAGTATAACGACAACGTTCCGACCGCGCTCGAACAGAGCAGCGACTTCACGAATTTTCAGGACATCATCACAGCAGACGGCACCAAAACGAAAACTGACGGCCTGGGTCGCATCTTCCCCTATGGCGCGGTGCTCGATCCGGCCACCACGCGCGCCGTCGCCCCAGGCGCGACGGACCCAGTTTCCGGGCTCCAGAACACCAGCGCGAGTACGGTCTACGCTCGCGATCCGTTTTTCACCGGCGGCAGCGTGGCCGGGATCACCGACTTTACCTCCTACGCGGCGCAGCTGAACCAGATACCTGCAGGACGGCTCGATCCCAATGCCATTAAGCTGCTTCAGCTCTATCCCACTCCCACCGGACCGGGCATCGTCAACAATTACATAATATTTCCGAAACAAACGAACAATACCAACCAATACGATATCCGCATCGACCAGTCGTTTGGCGAACACGACACTCTGTTTGGCGTGTATGACTGGAGCCATAATTTACAGAATGTTCCTAATCAGCTCCCAGGCATCGCCAATGGCGGAGCCTATTCAACCGGCACCATCGACATCCCGGTGTACACGATCGCCCTGGGAGAGACGCATGTCTTTAGTCCGACCCTTTCCAACGATTTTCATGCTGGTTATAACCACCTGATCGCCCGGCAGGAGCCGTTTGAAGCGAACACTCTGGGCATCCCTGCGCAGTTCGGCATTGGAGGCGTTCCCCAGGTTCCGAATAACGGCGGCCTGCCCTCGATCCAAACCGGCCTGACCCAACTCGGTCCCTCAAACTATTACCCGAACGTAAGCACAGTGACCTCACTGGAGCTCATGGAAAATGTAACCAAGATCCACGCCAATCACACTTTCAAGGGAGGAGCCCAGTGGGACAAGTTCTATGCGAATTTATTCTCGCCTCCGTTCGGACGTGGAAATTTTAGCTACAACGGGCAATGGAGCGATGTCGTCAACGCGAATACCAATCAGTTTGGGCCGGTAGACATGCTGTTGACTCCAACCGCGGCCACCTACCCCAATGCCGGCGGGATCAGCGATCTGGGCAGCATGAGCGGGTTCCAGTTCTCCAATGCGGTTCCTGTCCGCGTCGCGCGTCATTACTTTGGCGCATTCTTCCAGGACGACTGGAAGGTGACGTCAACCTTGACTCTCAACCTGGGTCTTCGCTACGACTTCTTCCCGCCCTATTACGATACCGACGGATACCAGGCTAACTTTGTCCAGAGCGGTGGCGGAAATGGCTACACCGGCACGACCGGTCCCTTCGCTGGCGCGAATGGTCCTGTAGGAACCTACTATGTTCCCAAGAAGGGCTGCGATGTGCCGCGTTCGCCGCAGTTCGACGCTCTGCTAAACACCAGCGGCGTCACGCTGGACTGCACCAATAATTTCGCTACCGGTTTGGCGCAGAAGGGGAATTTTGCGCCAAGGATCGGCTTCGCCAAGCGCATCAAGGACAATTTCGTGGTTCGCGGTGCATATGGAATCGCCTATGGCGCGCTGTCGAACATCGGCGCGGGCGGAGATCTGATGTACAACTATCCCTTCGCCTTCCAGTTTGCCTATAATGCCCAAAACGCTTATACGCCGTTCTTAGGGCCGGCCGGACAAGTGCCAACTCTGGAAAATGCTCTGACCCAGGTGAACACCCAGTCCGCAACCAGCGTCACCAATCCCGTTGGCTTGAGCTTTAACTCACGCCAGTACAATTACCAAACTCCTTACACCGAAACCTATAACCTGTTCACCCAATACACGTTTACGGCGCACGATTCGCTTGAGGTGGGATATGTGGGCGTGGTTGGACGGCACCTGGATGGGTTTGCCACCGGCAACGCTCCGACACAGATTCTTCCGAACGGTACGAACATCTATGGTTACATTCCGTTTCCCAACTTCGCTCCCAACTCATTCCTGGAGTTAACCAACGGGAAGAGCAGTTATAACGCCATGCAGGCTACCTACCAGCACTCCACCAGCTATGGTCTGACGATGAATGCCAACTATACGCTGAGCCAGTGCATGACAAACCAGACTTTCTATGTGAACACCATTCAATCGTATCGCGCTCTGTGGCTGCCAGGCTTTGGGGCCAATGGGGATTATGCGATCTGCGATTCCGATTCGACCCATGTCATCCACGTCTCCGGCGATTATGCGCTGCCGATCGGACGTGGCGCCAAGTTCATGACCAACATGAATCGCGCAGCGGATGCGGTCATCGGCGGCTGGGCCTTAAACGGTATATTTACGTTCCAGAGTGGCGAGCCTATCTCGGTGGGATGCCCGGTCCCGACCACTGCCGACTTCGGCTGCTACGCCGACAGGGTGCCCGGAGTGGATCTCTATGGAAACGGGGGGCATACAAAGAAGCAGTGGTTGAACCCCGATGCCTTCGCCGAGCCTCCGGCTGCGACCACCATCGGACAGTCTGACTACGCGCCCCTAGGTGGGGCTCCCCTGCTTGGGCGCGGTCCGAGATATACCAATCTCGACGCCTCGGTGTTCAAGTCCTTCTCCCTTGTGAAGGATACGAAACTGCAGTTCCGGGCTGAGGCATTCAACGCGTTGAATCATCCTCAGTTTGGACAACCAGTCAATACCAGCAATTTCAATACGGATCAGGGCAGCGGCTACAACCCAGCTAACCCGAATCAGTTTAGTAGCCTGACGTACACACGCAACAACTCCCGGCAGATGCAGTTTGCGCTGAAGCTCCTCTTCTAGCTGCGAGGTTTCACCAGGCTGTTGTCCTTTTTGATAGAGAACAAGGAAAAAGAAACGGCAGAATTTCCGAGGACAGTTGGTCTCGGAAATTCTGCCGTATTTACTTTGATGGATCGGGTTAACTTGCCCGGATATTCGATCCTAGAATTCTGCCGAAAAGTTCGCCCCGACCCTGCACACGCCTCCGTGGCGATACGCTATACATGTGTCTGGAGTTCGATCTCCAATTCTTCCAAGCTCTTTCCTCGCGTCTCAGGAACAAACTTGTAAACGAGCATGCCTCCCAGGAGACAAATGACGCCGTAAAGCAGGAATGTGCCGGACATGCTCACAAGATTCATCAGCAAGGGGAAAGTGTACGTCAGGAGGAATGAAGCCCCCCAAAGGCTGGCGACAGCGGTTGAGACCCCGGCGCTGCGCAGGCGGTTTGGGAATATCTCCGAGATCACAACCCATGTGACGGGCGCGAGAGAGACAGCATAGAACGCAATGGCGCACAGCGTGAGCGCCAGCACAAAGCTGCCGGGAAGATGTGCGCGGTAGGCGTAGGCGGCCAACAAATCCGCGATCCCAATCCCGCAACATCCAACAAGCAGCAGCACTCTTCTCCCGAATCGATCTACCAGCATCATCGACAGCAGCGTAAACACAAGATTCACGACACCGGTGACAATGATGTTGACCAACACTGCACTCACGCCGTAGCCAGCGCTTTTGTACACTTCCTCCGCGTAGTTGAAGAGGATGTTGATTCCGCTCCACTGCTGCAGCACGGCCAGGCCAACACCAATCAGCAGGACATATCGAAGGCGCGGTGCCCATAGATCTCTCCAGGAAGCGGATCGTTCCGATTCACTGGCGAGGGACGCATTGATTTCGCCGAGCGCGCTGCGCGCGTAGGTTTCGCCGCCGATGCCGGCCAGCACCTGGAACGCTTTTTCATTCCTGGCTTTCGAGGCCAGCCAGCGTGGGCTCTCCGGAATCAAAATCAGACACACAACAAAAATAATCGCCGGCAGGCTGACCGCGGTAAACATCCAGCGCCACCCGTAGTGGCCATTCCAGGATCCTGCGATGAAGGCCATGGTTGCGTGCTCAGGAACTTTTTCCGCGATGGCCCAATTCACGATTTGTGCCGCCATGATGCCGCAGACGATGGCGAGTTGGTTCAGGCTGACCAAGCGGCCGCGCCAGTTTGCCGGCGCAATTTCTGCAATATAAGTCGGAGAAATGTTTGACGCCAGACCGATGGCGACGCCACCTGTGATTCGCCACGCGATGAATGCGTCAAAACCAGGAGCCCAACCGGTGCATGCGGAGGAAATAGCGAAGAGAATTCCCGACGCGAGCAGGATTTGTTTGCGACCAAATTTCCGATTCATTGCCCCAGCGAGAAATGACCCTACCAGGCAGCCGAGCAGAGCGCAGCTATTGGCCCATCCGATCAGGCGGCTGGACTCCAGATGAAAGTGGGCCTCATAAAAAGGCTTCGCTCCGCCAATCACAACCCAGTCATATCCAAAAAGAAGACCGCCCAGCGCGGCGATCGAGGCAATCGCCCAAATATATAGGGTGTGAATGTTACGTTCGTCGGCGGGAAAATCAGCAATAGGCGACGCCATAATGGATGCTAGTGCCTGAGTTCTGGCAAGAGCTGCTTTTCCTGGTCGCGCAACATGTCGGCTGCGCGAATCTGATTGGGATCCATTTCCAAAACCGTATGCAACAGCGCGAGCGCTTCCGGCGCACGATCCAGCCCAAGATAAGCCTGGGCGCGCAAAAATTTCGCCTCGACAAGATTACGGCGCACCAGGTCCTCTTGAAATAGCAGCATCGTCGGAATCGATGTCGCGAAGTAGTCGATCTTCGGCGATTCTTTCTCCAGAGTATTCGCGTGATTTTCAATCGAGAGAAACAGTGGGTGCGCCTCGGCCTCCCTTCCTAGACACCGCAATGCGAGCGCGCTCCAATACGTCATGTCGGAGACTGGCTGCACAGACATCTTCTGAAAGTCCTCGCAACGCGACGCGGCTTTCTGCCACCACATGTTCGCCTGATCGGCATCTCCCGTCTGTGAGGATGCAACCCCTGCCCAATAGAAAGTCTCACTCTGATTGGCCAATGGGTGACTCTTCTCCCCAAGGTTCTCGGGCGGAGATGGCGCCGCCTTGAAAAACGAGAGGGCCGAAGATGCATCGCCGCGGGCCAGCGACTCTCTTCCTAGCGCGAGATTGGCCCTTGTCCATTGGCCCAACACCAACCCTTCGCCGCCTTCCCACGGCTGGAACCTGCGACTTTTCAATATCTCAAGTGCTTCGTCGGGTGAGTCCGTCGCGTTGAGTAGCGTTGCCAGCTCCACCGCCAAATCGTCGCGGATGTCCAGCAATTTTGGGTGACGCTGAAGTCCTTGCAGCCGTTCCTGCGGAGTTTTTCCGGTTCTCTTCCAGAGTTGATCCCGCTCGTACAGCACTCTTGCATCTTCCGGATTCGCAGCGAAAGCCCGATCAAAAGCATTTCGCGCCCGGACTTCATCCTCACAAATGTTAAAGTAGGCGAACGCAAGGTTGCGCCACACCGTTGCGAATTTGTCGTCCAATTGGGCCGAACATTCCCAAAGTTCAATGGCTTCTTGATGTCGTCTGCGATCGTAAAGTAGGTTTCCCAGGTAGTACGGCGCGCGCGGGTCAGTGGGATTTGCAGCGATTGCCGATTCTAGGATTTCGATCGCCTCCAACCGGACGGGAAAGCAATATCGCGGCGAGGCCGCTGCGGCCTTGTTGCGGGCGGCCGCGGCGAGTTCATCTTCTCCGCAGTTTTGATAACACCAGGCGAGCGTGTACAGCACCATGGGAACAGAGCCATCTCCGCCATCCATGTCAGCGCCAATAAGAAGATTTGCCGCCTCGCTCCAAAATCCGCCGCGACAATAGTCGAGGGCAAGGTCCATCCGAAGCTGATTATCCTTGGGCTCTTCGCCCGACTCCAGATGTCGACTCCAGATATCGAGGGCATCGAGTTGGCGAGTCTCCCGCAACAGGGAATCGGCTTTCGCATCTCGGGAGAGCTTCCTTAGTGCGATCACCGAAAGATTGCGGGCGTTCAGATCATCCATGTTGCTACGCAGGCTTAATCGAAGATGGCGGAGCGCAGTCTTCCAATCACCATGCGTTATGTCGAACTCTGCAAGCGCATGGTATGCGGCGGACTTCCACGCGGCATTCCAGGTTGCCTTATAGAAGGCCTCATAGGCCTCGGTCTCGCGGTGTTGAAATCGCAAACTTAGTCCGAGCGAGTAAAACGCTTCTCCGTCGTAGGGATTGGAATTCAACTCTGTCAACCTCGCAATGGCTCGCCGGAAAAAAGTATCCGCTGCCGCAAACTCGCCACGGCGCAGATGCCAGTTACCGAGCGCCTGGCAGGCGCGACTGTCGTGATCGTCTCGCCGCAAGGCCTCATTCCAATACGGGACCGGATCGCGCGTTGCGTGTCGATATTGATCGAGGTGCAAACCTGTTAGATAAAGCTGTTCGGCGGTCGCAATTTTCTCTGGTGGCTCAGGCTCGGTCGCGGCCGCGGGGGCGACGGGGTTCATGATGTTCGGAGCGACGTACCGAAGAATTTCATGTTCTCCCGACCGAACAACCACACACAGGTCCGATTTCTGGATGCCGTCCGGAATCGCCTGATCGACCACCCATGGTCGGGCGATCGAAATTGGCACATTCCATTCGCCCAGGATGGTTCCTCCATGTTCCAAGGTCATGTGAGCATTAGGTAGATCTTCTGTGACGCAGACTCCGAGATGCGCAATTCCCGGTTCGGTTTCAAGGCTGAGAGCAGCCTTTAAATTCGCAACGATTGGTACACCTATGTCACGGATCGGATACCAGTACTGGCTGAACTCCTTGGTCTCCCACGGGGCGAGAAATGAAAAATCCGGCTGATTGTCTGTGTATACGCCGCCCATCAGCTCGACATAGGGACCATCGCTCTCGGTCAGGTTCCGCTCCCACGCATATCCAAACTCCTGATTGCCCCAGGTCCATTGTTTTTTCCCGGGAGAGATATGGTGACTCGCGACATGCACCATTCCCGCCTGCGCTTGATGATCGTAGCCGCCTAGAAAATCCTGGCGCGAGCCAAGAATCATGTAGCTGGTGGGAACAGGAATATTTCCGAACCAGGTCAAGTCATCGGGGGGATAGGAACCATCGGGCCGGAAGAGGCGCGGCTGCTCGTCGATTGGCACGCCACCTCGTCTACGCTCGGCATAATCGATTCCGTAGTATCTTCCATCGCTCTCCGGAAAAGTCGAGATGGCGCGTTTTGCATGATCTGCCACGAATTTCGAGTCGGGAGGGAAAAACGATTGATACTGCTCGTGCGCGCGCACGGCAGCATTGGCCCACCACAGAAACGTCTGGACGTAAGGCGTTCGATTGTAGAGGCGCACTTTCAACTCGACATAGGCCTTGTCTGGGTACAGGCAGACGCCATGCATCCCTTTCATGCGGTTCATCGGATCGTGATCGCTGCACCAGATCGTTGCTGAACCGTCGGCGCCGTGTTCAATCCCGAAATCCATCGGCATGAATGTTGCCGGACGATGGTGTTGTGGCCAGTTGAACTCGACGCCGCCGGAGATCCATGGACCCGCCAGCCCCACCAGAGCAGGCTTGATGACGTTTTGCCGATAGAAGAAATCGTGGCCATTCACCTTGTCGAAACCGATGTGGATGCGCCCGCCAATTTCAGGAAGAACCATGAGCCGGAGATATTTGTTTTCGATGTGGAGCGCTTGCCACGCATGGTCGTGCCCCTCGGTCGCAATCCGGTCAATAAAGGGCAGGGGATACACGCGGCCGCAGCTGCCTTGATAAACGCGCTTCTCAAAAAACATTGGATTCGGATCAGGCGGCTCCGGCAGGTGGGTGAAGATGTTGACCGGCTGTTGCCAGGCTTTTACGGGACCGCGCTCAGCCCTTGGAGCTTCCGGCAGGTGGAGTTTATGCCGTTCGGTCAACGCCTCTTCTCCATCCTGGTCCTTGCGCAAACTGCTGCCGGCATATTGCGATCTCCCGCCATGTCCAGCATTTTAGACCCGCGAGCATGCCTAGCCTTGAGAATAGGAGCCGAGCTGTGAAGCTTTATATACATCTTCAATCCATTCCGGAAAATCTGATGGTTGAGGCGCGGCGCTCCAGAAAAATTCAGGCCGCTTTGATCCATCGAGCTTCAAAGCGACCTGATTTCGACGAATGATAATTCAATGCACACTGCTGAGCCGGCGAAATGTGCTCTTCAAAAATTAAACCGCCCCGTGACCACCATGACGCGGCCCGAACCAGGAGAGCCGAATGCCCCATACGGGCTGGTGGGCGCGACCACGTCGCTGTTGATGACACCGAAACCTTGCCCCGCGAGGGACGCGTCGTTTTGCGGAGCCCCGAAATTCGTGTGGTTGGAAATATTGAATGCCTGTGCCCCCACTTTCAACTGAGTGCTTCCTCTCTGGAACACGTTTTTGTAGAGGCTTAAATCAACGTCTGTGTAATGCGGACCGTAAAACGCATTGCGCGGCACATTGCCGAAGTTGGTTTGCGGGGCCTGGTTCGGTGCGTTGGCCGGCGGCGCAGGAATGATGTTTCCGTTATTGTCCGTCGTCAGCCCTGTCCCATTGAAGATGCCCGGCGTTTGAAAACAGGGGTTGGAAAACGAAGTGCAAGAATGGTTGAAATGATTGTCCAGCACGTCGGCCAGCACGGTGCCGTTGCCGGTGCCGTTCGACAACGCATTTTCCGCATTGTTATTCAGCACGCTAAAGGGCAGGCCGGACCGCCAGTAGGCTTTGCCGGCGACTGTCCATCCGGCCGCCGCAAATTGCACAATCTTGTTTTGGAAGTGGTATGGCTCGATGTAGGTGAGGTCGAGCAGAAAATTGTGGCGGATATCGTAGTCCGCGTTGGAATACATTAACTTGCTCGGCTGGTTCGGCACGATCTGGTTACCGAATCCGTTGTTATTGAAGACTTCACCCTGGCCGCCGTTGGAAATATCGTCGAGTGCATGGGAGTACGTATAGGAAATGTCCGCAGTCAATCCGTGCTGATCGATGTGTTTGTATTCGATCCAACCACCGTTATATCCCGCCCTGGCATCGTCGTTGATAATTCCCATCTGTCCGAATCGTGGATCGGGCGGATTGACCGGAACGTCCTCGAAGCTGCTATACAGCGAAGGCGGCGTGTAGGCATTGCCGGCCAGGTTTTGATTGATGCCGTAATCGTAGCTGATCAGATCGTAGCCATGACTACCGACGTAGGACAGAATCACTGCGTCCGAAGGGCCGAGCTGCTGCTGGAATTGCAGATTCCACTCCAGGTATTTCGCGTTGACCATGTGATGTGGCGACAAATAATGGTTGGGCGCGAAAAACGGAACACCCGCCGGCAGCGACGCCGCCATTTGGTTGGCGCTCAATCCCTGGGAAAATCCGGATGTGATGGCGTTGTAAGAAGCGCCGGCAAAGGCAGGCGCACTTCCCTGGCCCTGGCCCACATTCCCAGCCTCGACATAGGCGCCGTAGTTTGTCGGAAACGTCAAATACTGGTTCTCAATCAACGCGCCGGGAAATTCGTCCTCGAAAAGGCCCACACCACCGCGGAACACGGATTTCCCCTGTCCGGTCGTGTCCCAGTTGAACCCGAAGCGCGGTTGAACGATAGCTAGTTCGAGCGAGTCGAAAGAGTTGCTGTATCCGGTGGCGATGGTTGCGTTGTAAGGCGTGTCCAGCGTCGCCGTGGGATCGGGGAAATTACCCAGATACCGGGAAAAACAGTTGGTCGTGCACTCAGGGTTCCCATTGCGATCGACGCGCACGCCATAATCCAGGACTAGCCGGGGCGTGGCCCTCCATTCATCCTGCGCGTAGATGCCATAGTTGTAGCCAGCAATATGAACATCCTTGATCTGATCAAACGTCTGATTGAAATTGGATCCTGACGATCCTGGCAAGACACCGCCGGCTAAATCTCCCAGAGAATTGAAAGAATAGTAGCCGCTATAGGTATTTACCATTGGGTAACCGTCGGTCACGTCATAGCGCTTGAAGTTAGCCCCGAATTTCAGGTTGTGGTTGCCCTTCAGCCAGGAAACATCGTCCACGAACTGGTACTGGGTCGAGCTGGTGACTGTAGGGTTGCCGCCCCAATCGAACCCGACCCTGCCTCCTTGACCCAGGCCGGCGGAAAAGTTGGTGCCACCGTCGTAGAAATTATTGAACTGGGCGGGAGAAGCCGCCAATGTCGCCTGTAAGTTGGCCGGACCAAAAGGCCACGAATAGTAGAAGCCCGAAGCGATAAATTGATTGGTTACATTCGGACCAAAAATGTAGGTGTGGTTCAACTGTCCATTCCAAATAGGTTGATGACTAACCACGTTGAGAAGAGGATTGACTACGCTGACAAATGTCGGCTGGTCGCCCTGATCGTCGCTAATTCGCACAAAGATCTTTTGTTTGTCGTTGAGGTTCCAGTCGACCCGGCCAATGATCATATGCTCAGACAGGGTGCCCCGCGTCACGCCCTGAGCGGCGGTCATACAAGGCACAGCGGTGCCAGTGCTGCCCGCCGGCACGGTGCCGAAATAGGTATTGGGCTGGCCAGACACCGGAGTACCGGCAAAGCTCCCGCAACCTAATGCTCCGGAAGCGTCCTGCAACGGTCCGCTGCCTGTGGTAATAGGCACGGCAGTGTTGTAAAACGGCGAGGTCTGTAACAGACTGAACATCTGTGTGTAGAGCGGGACGCTGGTGGCAGGAATGGTGTTCAGAACAGTATTCTGGAACGCCGCAGTGGGAAAGTTCACATAGCTTGTGGAGGGTTGGATGAAGCGGATGCCTTCCGTGTCGGCGAAGAAGAACAATCGATTGTGGATGATCGGGCCGCCGATTTGGGCCGCATACTGATTGGAAACAGCCTTCTGGCGCGGCGTGCCGCCCAGCTTGTTGAAGAAGTCGTTGGCGTTCAGCCCGTCGCTGTTGTATGTCCAGTCCAACAACCCGTGCACGCGATTTGTTCCACTCTTGGTGACGTACGTTTCCACAGCGCCCGCCTGACGACCCCATTCCGTGCTGTAACCGTTCTGCACTACAGAGGCTTGGGCCACCTCCGCCGCACCAATGCTGAGCGTGGATACGCCGGTGGTGGAGTCGTTGAAGAATGAGTCTGTCTGGTCAGCGCCGTTCAAGACAAGCAGGTTGGAGATGCCGGGTAGGCCGTTGGAGCTGAAATTTCCGTTATAAGAGCCATGGGCGCCGTTTGTGTTCACTACAACGCCGGGCACGGTGAATGCGATTGTTGTAATGTCACCGCCCGGGTTGGGCAGGTTCTCAAACTGCTGAGTGGTAAACGTAGTGGTCAAATTGGCGGTTTGCGTGTCGATCAGCTGTGCATTGTTGGCGCTCACCGTCACTGTCTGTTTGCTCCCTGACGGCGAAACGGTGAGATTGGCAGCGGATTGCTGGCTAACTAAAATCTGGGCGGATGTCGTGCTGGACTGGAGTCCCTGGGCGGAAGCCGAGACCGTATACGCGCCCGGCTTCAGAAATGGGGCGGTGTAACGTCCCGCGGCGTTCGTCGTCAAGACGCGCGTGTCTCCGGTAGCGGTATTGACAATGGTGACCGTAGCTCCCGGGACGACTGCGCCGGTGGAGTCTGTAACCACTCCGTTCAATCCGCCGGTCACCGCCGTTTGAGCGGATGAAGTCGACGATACTGCTAATAATATCAACAAGATAACAGCTATCGTTGTGAACTTCGCCGCTTGTCCGATCCGGCTCGTGAAACGTAAACGCATGTATGACCTCCGCAAGTTTAATACCGCTAGTATTACTACGTTTCGATTGGCAACCGCCACTTTTGGGCTTGCCGCTACCCATTGAAGTGAGGGCCTCATCGTTATCTTTTCGCCCATCGAAGGCTACTGGAATCCGACCACACTGCACGTGTCCACTTACCAGAGTTCCGGATGCCACGAAACGATTCGAACCTCGAATTTGCAGTCGAGTATTCGCGCCAGTCAATGCGTTGCAGCCTCGCGTCCCGCTCCCAACTATCGCCTCCGACATTTAGGAGTATCTCCAGTCTGTTGGGTGCTTCGTCCAGCAAATTGGAGCTGCACATCAGAAAAGCGCCTCCATTTCAGTGGATTGGAGTAGTCACGCCGCCTGTTCTGTATTGGCAATCGGTTTGCACAGCAAGCTATGCGTCCGCCAATTTAATTACGCTCGGGTTCGGGCTGGCCGAAGCCCTTCAAACTCCACCTTAGAGTGGACGGATGGAAAAGATGGATCGATTGGATCCTAAGTTTCGCCGCTAAGCGGCTTGTGGCACTCACCGAGAACTTCGCGTGGCCAGAAATTGACGGCAAGCCATCATTGCAAAACGGGGGATCACAATGGCTCAAAATCCAGAATCAGATCGGTTGGAAGAGGCACGCACTGCCAAACCATCGTGGAAAAAATGGGGCCCTTACCTGAGCGAGCGCCAGTGGGGGACAGTCCGCGAAGACTACAGCCAGGATGGCAATGCCTGGGACTATTTCACCCACGATCAGGCCCGCTCGCGCGCCTACCACTGGGGAGAAGACGGGCTTGCGGGTATCAGCGATGATAAGCAGCTGCTGTGTTTCAGCGTGGCTCTTTGGAATGGGAAAGACCCGATCCTGAAAGAGCGAATGTTCGGCCTGACCAACAGCGAAGCCAACCACGGCGAAGACGTCAAGGAATACTACTTCTACCTCGACAGCACGCCTACCCATTCGTACATGAAATATCTGTACAAGTACCCCCAGGCGGAATATCCCTACAACAACCTGATCCAGACGAATCGGGGTCGAAACCGCGGTGACATGGAGTACGAGCTGCTGGACACCGGTGTCTTCAACGAAGACCGTTATTTTGATGTGTTCGTCGAGTTCGCCAAGCAGTCGCCGGAAGACCTGCTGATTCAGATCAGCGTCAGCAATCGCGGTCCGGAACCAGCCATACTGCATGTTTTGCCGACGCTATGGTTTCGCAACATCTGGACATGGTGGCGGGGAACGCCGAAGCCATTATTGCGTCAGCTTTCTGGCCAGACCGGCTTTCAATCGATTGCGGCATCGCATGCCGATCTGGGCGAACGGTACTTGTACTGTGAGGGAGATGTGCCGCTTCTCTTCACGGAGAATGAGACCAACAACGAGCGAATCTTCGGGCAGCCGAATGCCTCTCCATACGTCAAAGACGGAATCAACAACTACGTCGTGAACGGAAAACGGGAGGCGGTCAATCCTCGCCAGTCCGGAACAAAATCCTCAGCACATTATCAGGTAAGTGTCGGAGCGGGGAAGACCGCGACGATCCGTTTGCGGCTCACTGATCTGGGCCCGTCGGCCGTCGGCAACCCCTTTCGGAGTTTTGCAGAAACCATGGAGACCCGCAAACGCGAGGCGGATGAGTTTTACAAATCCATCACGCCGTCGCGGGTCAGCGAAGATGCAGCGATGGTCATGCGCCAGGCCCTGGCCGGAATGCTTTGGTCGAAGCAATTTTTCTTTTTCGATGTCGACCTATGGCTGCGAGAACATGATGCCGACCCGATGAAATGCGCAGCGCGGGTGATGCGGAACAGCGAATGGTTTCACATGCTGAACCAGCACATCATTTCCATGCCGGACAAATGGGAGTATCCGTGGTTTGCGGCGTGGGATCTGGCGTTCCACGCGATCGCTCTCTCTGCGGTCGATACTGATTTCGCCAAGGAACAGCTCGACCTGATGCTGCAGGAATTCTTTCTCCACCCGACAGGTCAAATACCCGCATATGAGTGGAACTTCAGCGATGTCAATCCGCCGGTGCACGCCTGGGCGACGATTTTTCTCTACCGCACGGAGCAGGCCCTCAAAGGCAAAGGCGATATCGAATTTCTCAAGCGCTCTTTTGCCAAGCTGACCTTGAACTTTAGTTGGTGGGTGAACCGCAAGGATCGCTTCGGGAAGAATTTGTTTGAAGGCGGCTTCCTCGGACTGGACAATATCGGCGTCTTCGATCGCAGCTCACCGCTGCCCACGGGAGGCCACCTGGAACAGGCGGACGGTACTGCATGGGTTTCGATGTTCTGCCAGAACATGGCGGAGATTGCCGTCGAACTGGCGACCCACGACCCGATGTATGAAGATATGGCGATCAAATTCACCAACCATTTCATCTGGATCGCTCGAGCCATGAACCAGACCGGTCCGGAGGGCATGTGGGACGAAGAGGATGGTTTCTATTATGACGTTCTCCGTTTACCGGATGGGAGCGCCAGGCGGCTTAAGGTGCGCTCCATGGTTGGTCTGCTGCCCCTGTGCGCAACGACTGTCGTAGAGCCACACCAACGCGATCGGGTGCCCCGTGTGGCCGAGGTGATGTTTCAGCGCTTGAAAGCGATGCCCGAGTTGCGCGACAGCATTCACGCTACCGGTCCCGGCCACTACGGGTATGGCGAGCGCGGAATAGCGGCGCTGGTGAACGAAACTCGATTGCGGCGAATCTTAACTCGCATGCTCGATGAGAACGAGTTCCTAAGTCCCTACGGCATTCGCGCATTGTCCAAGTATCACGACGAGCATCCGTTCATCGTCAACGTCGCAGGACAGGAATACCGGGTGAATTATCTACCGGCAGAATCCGACACGGGAATGTTTGGCGGCAACTCCAACTGGCGTGGACCCATATGGATGCCGGTGAACGCCTTGCTGATCCGGTCCTTGCTTTCCTTCTATCTGTACTACGGCGACAACTTCAAAATTGAATGTCCCACCGGCTCCGGAAAATTAATGAATCTGTTCGAGGTAGCTCGGGAAATTACCAATCGGCTGGAGCATATCTTTCTCCGGGATTCGTCCGGCAGACGTCCCGTCTACGGAGGTACGGAGAAGTTTCAAACCGATCCTCACTGGAAGGATTACCTCTTGTTCTTCGAATATTTCCATGGCGACAACGGCGCTGGCCTGGGAGCGAGTCACCAGACAGGGTGGACAGGCTCGATTGCAAAATTGATTCAGATTTTTGGACACATGGACGCGCGACAGGTGCTGGAGGGCGGTAAGGCGGCCGCATTCGTCGAGGAGAGAAGCGAAAAGGCAATTGCCGTGCCTGTCCGTTGACCTTCGTTCTGGGCGCGTGCTGGCCAAACTAGGGGTAGCCGACGCATGAATTTTCAATTCGTCAGGGCCAGTCTCTCAACGCTTTGAAGGATCCCTGGCGATTTCACAGATCGGACATATCGATGCCGTTCCCACGCGAAAATCGACAATGGATACGGAGGTCGATTCTCCGCGTTCTGAAAATCGCGTTGGCCCTCACGTTCGCTGTTATGGCCCTGCCTTCGTTTGGACAGCTTCCGAAATCCGCTCGACCTCTTTCCAGCAGCTCTCAATCATCGCAAAAAGTTGATCCGCTTGGCCGCGAGACTCCCCGCAGTTCAATGATCGGTGCACTGAAGGCCGGGCAACGCAGGGACTTTGCGACCGCTGCCCTTTACATGCAACCGGATCCAACCCATCCCGTGGACCGGATCATGATCGCCAGGGAGCTTACCGCGTTGCGGACCTATTTCAAAGGCAATGTCGACATGTTGAGCGACGAACCCGCAGGTGAAGTTGAACCTGGGCTGCCCCCCGGGGAGGTGCGTGCGGGTGTTATTACGGTGGGAGATACGGCGGTCGACGTTCTACTTGTACGAGTGAATGACCCAGTCGAGGGAAAGATCTGGTTGGTGTCGAAAGAGACAGTTGCGCAAATTCCCCAACTCAACGCGGAGCTGCAAAATCAGAATCCGACTGGTGTCGATTGGATTGCAGTTTTCGCCATGAGAGGCAAACTAGTTCTGGGGATGTCTCTGCGGCAGTGGGCTGGCTGGCTGATCTCAATTCCGCTGTCATGGCTACTGGCGGTGCTGTTGACGTTTCTGGTGAGTATTCCCAGGCGCACCTGGTTGCGGCTAAGAAAACTTCCTGTTTCAACCATCTGGCAAACACCTCTTGGGTTGCCGTTGAAATGCAGCATTGCAATCCTGATCCATGGCATTTTTGTCTATCTGCTTGCACCGCCGCTTCTGTATCGCACCTACTACTATCGTTTCCTCGCAGCCCTGCTGGCAGCTTGTTTGGCGTGGTTGGCGAGCAAGATTACGGATCAAGGTTTCAATGAGGCGGTGGTATATTCCCGAACCCACAACAGCGGGGGCGAATCGATTCTGATTCTGATGCAGCGAATCACGCGTGTGGCGATGCTGATCATCGCGTTCTTCGCCGCGCTGGCACTGTTTGGGCTGAACGTGAAGACAGCGCTCGCAGGGCTTGGAATCGGGGGACTAGCGATCGCGCTGGGCGCTCAAAAAACACTGGAGAACCTGATTGGTGGCGTATCTCTGCTGATGGACAAAGCAGTCCAGGTCGGGGACTTCTGCAAGATCGGCGACAGGGTAGGAACGGTGGAAGATATAGGACTGCGCTCGCTGAAAATGCGAACCCTCGATCAGAATATGCTGGTCGTTCCGAATGGACTTCTGGCGACGATGCAATTTGAAAACATGAAAGCGCGCCCCAAATTGCTGCTCAATCAGACCTTCTCCCTTCGAATCGAATCGCGAGTGGACCAACTTCGCCTGATCCTGGATCAAGTAAAAACCATGCTCGATGATCATCCTTTCATCGATACCGGTTCAAGGGTTCGAGTTGCCAGCTTCATCGGCTCAGCTTTCCAACTGGAATTGTTTGCCTATGGCAAGACGGGTGACTGGACGGAATTCACTGCCATCCGCCAGGACGTGATCCTGAAAATCGCCGAAATCGTCGAGGCGGCGGGGACTGGTTTTGCAGCGCCCACACAATTGGCATATCTCGTCCGCGATTCCGGTGTCGACGAAGAAAAAACCAAGAACGCGGTCGATCGAGTGAGCCAACTTCGTGCCGAAGGGAAGTTCATTTTCCCCGGCGAAACCTGAGCCATGGCGGGTCCGAAGTCACCGCCGGCCACGCGCTGGCGTCGCTTCGACACCCGTAGCGAGTAAAGCAAACGACTTCGCTATTGCTCTCCGGCGCAGATTCTTCGCAACAGTAGCGGTTGGTTGCGTCGATGCAGAGGCCCCCACGACGACAGCGAATTGAAGGTCAAGTGAACCTTGCTCCGCGCCTGAAATTGTGACCAACGGCACATCGAAGGTTCCCTCCGAAGCGGCTGCCCTCATCGATTTCGGCCAATCGAAGAGAGGGCAGGCCACGCGCGAAAACCAAGCAGCATCCCATCCTGTCATAGGTGGATTGTGGCTTGCTCACCCCGTGTCCGCGCGGTCTTTGGGCTTCTTCTCGATATTTTGATGTGAGTTAAACGGCACGCTTGACGATTCAACGAAACGCGGCGTAGCTTTGCTGAGGCAAAATTTCAGGCCTTTTCCGGTGGCCAATTCTGCCAGAAGTGCGAGGTGTTTGTGACGCAGCGCACGTCGGTTCCAGTGTCGACCTTCCGCCAGTCGATGCCCTTCCAACTCCCTCTCCCTGCATCGAACAAAGCCTCAAATTACCCTTCCCCGTCAGCCAAAAAAATTCGATTGACGGAGCGGTTGATCTCCAGCGTATGTCGATTCGCCAATCTTCATGGGGGTTTCGATCTGTCTCGAACCAGTATTTCCGCAATGACTACGCATCAAGGAGGGTCGTATGGCCGAACCTAATTCCGGTGCCAAGCTGCAGGCTCCGTCGCCCGTGAAGGACGTTCATATCCTTTGGATCACAGCCGGTCTTGGCTGCGACGGAGACAGTGTTTCTATCACAGCAGCCATGCAGCCGAGCGTGGAAGACGTTCTGCTGGGAGCGATTCCAGGACTGCCAAAAGTGCATCTGCACAATCCTGTGCTGGCGTACGAAAACGGCGACGACTTCATGAAGTTTTTTTATCAGGCGGAAAAAGGTGAGATCGATCCCTTCGTGCTGGTGGTAGAGGGATCGATTCCGAACGAGAAAATTAAGAAAGAAGGATATTGGGCGGGACTCGGAACAAATCCTGATACCGGCCAACCGATCCTGACCTGCGATTGGATTGACCGGCTGGCACCGAAAGCGCTGGCAGTGATGGGGTGCGGAACTTGTGCCACCTACGGCGGAATTCATGCCATGCAGGGAAATCCAACCGGATGCATGGGGCTGGCAGATTATTTGGGATGGAATTGGCGGTCGAAGGCTGGACTCCCGATTATCAACGTGCCGGGATGTCCGGTGCAGCCCGACAATTTTATGGAAACCGTTCTGTACCTGCTCTACCAGGTAGCTGGCCTCGCACCGATGATTCCTCTCGACAAACAGCTGCGCCCCACTTGGTTATTCGGCAAGACCGTCCATGAAGGCTGTGACCGAGCTGGATATTACGAGCAGGGCGACTTCGCGTTGGAATATGGCAGTTCAAAGTGCCTGGTGAAACTTGGTTGCTGGGGCCCGGTGGTGGACTGCAATGTCCCAAAGCGCGGTTGGATGGCTGGAATTGGTGGCTGCCCCAACGTCGGCGGAATTTGCATTGGCTGTACGATGCCCGGTTTCCCAGACAAGTTCATGCCGTTTATGGATGAGCCCACCGGCGCGAAACTTTCCACGAATGCAATTGCTGGGTGGGGCCATATGCTGCGCACGCTCCGCGGCATTACCAACACGACGGTCAACAAAGAACCTAAGTGGCGGCACCGCAATCCACAGTTGACCACTGGCTATCGTCCACAAACTTACAAATGAAAGGATCCGCGTGCCATGGCCACTACCGTAGAGACTCTACCGCATAATCCGAGCAAGAAACGCAATTTGGTGGAAATGAACTGGGATCCGATCACTCGGATTGTGGGCAGTCTGGGAATTTTTACGAAGATTGATTTCGAAAATCGCGAAGTTGCAGAGTGCTATAGCACCTCGTCCATCTTTCGCGGCTACAGCATTTTTATGAAGGGCAAAGATCCGCGAGACGCCCACTTTATCACCAGTCGCATCTGCGGAATTTGCGGCGACAACCATGCGACATGCGCGGTATATGCGCAAAACATGGCCTTCGGAATCAAGCCGCCGCCGATCGCCGAATGGATTATCAATCTCGGCGAAGCAGCCGAGTATATGTTCGACCACAACATTTTCCAGGACAATCTGGTCGGTGTGGACTTCTGCGAGCAGATGGTAAAGGAAACCAATCCCGGTGTTTGGGAGAAGGCGCAGCACACCTCAGCGCCGAACGCGGACAAGCATGGCTACAGAACGATCGCTGAGATCATGACCGCGCTGAATCCGTTTACCGGCGAGTTTTACCGCGAAACGCTCCAGGTCAGTCGTATGACCCGCGAGATGTTCTGCCTCATGGAAGGTCGCCACGTCCATCCATCCACGTTGTATCCCGGGGGAGTGGGTACCGTTCCGACGATTCAGCTGTTCACGGATTATCTGGTTCGGCTGATGAAGTACGTCGAGTTCATGAAGAAGGTCGTACCGCTGCACGACGATCTCTTCGACTTTTTCTATGAAGCATTGCCGGGCTATGAAAAAGTAGGGCAACGCCGCATTCTTCTCGGCTGCTGGGGGTCGTTCAATGATCCCGATCACTGCGATTACACCTACGGCAGGATGGGCGACTGGGGCCGCAAGATGTTTGTGACGCCTGGCATCATTGTTGACGGTCAACTAGTCACCAATGATCTGATTGATATCAACTTGAACATCCGGATTTTGCTGGGCAGCTCGTACTACGATGACTGGCAGAATGCGGAAACCTTTGTTAAGAAAGATCCACTTGGCAATCCTGTCGACAAGAATCATCCGTGGAATCAGACGACAATTCCGCGGCCGCAGAAGCGCGATTTCAATGGCAACTACACGTGGGTTATGTCGCCGCGGTGGTTCGACAAGCGAACCAATGATCATCTCGCCATCGATACCGGAGGAGGCCCGATCGCACGCCTGTGGGCGACTGCTCTGTCAGGCTTAGTCGATGTCGGTTATGTGAAGGCCACGGGACACAGCGTGAAAATCAACCTTCCGAAAACAGCGCTCAAGCCGGAAGCGGAATTTGAATGGAAGATTCCCAAATGGAGCAATGCGATCGAGCGCGACCGCGCACGCACTTACTTCCAGGCCTATGCTGCAGGCATGGCGCTGCACTTTATGGAAAAGGCGCTGGCAGAATTGCACGCCGGCCACACCAGCACCTGGACGGACTTTAAGGTTCCAGAGGAGGCGATTGGCTGCGGTTTCCACGAGGCAGTCCGCGGCGTATTGTCGCACCACGTCGTGATTCGCGACGGCAAAATTGCGAACTATCATCCGTACCCGCCGACGCCATGGAACGCGAACCCGCGCGACGTCTACGGAACACCCGGTCCTTATGAAGACGCTGTGCAGAACACGCCCATTTTTGAAGAGAATGGCCCGGACAAATTTAAGGGTATCGACATCATGCGTGCGGTGCGCAGCTTCGATCCATGTCTGCCGTGTGGCGTCCATATGTACCTGGGCGATGGCAAGGTGTTGGAGACGCGTCACAGTCCCATGTTTGGCGCGGCAGGCCACAAGTAATGGCAACCAGCGTCGAACCCATTTCAGAAGTCGCGGAACAGCGCGAATTTCGTATCCACACGGAGCGAGTTGAAAAGCTGGTTAGTCGACTCGATGGCTGCAAGGATCCGGAAACACGTGCTGTCGCACTGGAGTTAGTGCAGTGCGTTATGGAATTGCATGGTGCTGCGTTAGACCGGATGCTGGGAAGCATCTCGCAAACTTCAGGCGGGGAAGCAGCGCTGGACGTTGCGCTGCAGGACAACCTGGTGTCGAGCGTGCTTCTGCTGCATGGCCTGCATCCGGACACAATGGAGACCAGAGTTCTGCGCGCGCTTGAGAAGGTGCGTCCGTACCTCCATTCTCATGGCGGCGACGTGGAATTTCTGAGTGTCGCCGACAGAGTCGTTCGCTTAAAGTTGCTCGGCAGCTGCGGAAGCTGTCCTTCGTCGTCGGTCACATTGAAAAATGCGGTGGAAGAAGCGCTGTACGAAGCCGCGCCGGATATCGAGAAAATCGTGGCCGAAAGCGGTACCGCTGAATCGAATTCTTCAAAGCTAGTTGTGTTGAAGTAGAGCGCGTCAAAAGGAGAAACTCTCCATGGCAACACCACAGGATAGACCTACCAGTAATACACGACCGGATAAGCCTTCCCCCGTAACTTCGTCGAAGGGAGGACGGCCGGCCAGCGACGCAACCGGCATCAACGTTGACCAGCGCGGCCCCATTGACCCGCGCATGCCGAGCGCGCCTCCTGCGTGAGGGTATGTTCGAATGGACGAACGGCGGATCGATTCTATGGCGACGAAAAATGAGACCGCAATGAGCGAAAATATCACTGCGACCTTCGACCGCGAGGGGATCCCTTCCGTGCTTCGGCAGTTCGCGCGACGTCGCTCCAATGCGGAGCGATGCGAGTTGTGCAGCGCGGAACTGGCGGAGATCCATTCTCATTTGCTGGAGCAATCCAATCGTCAAATCCTATGTTCCTGCGAAGCGTGCGCGCTGCTGTTCTGTGATCGGGAGGATGCACATTATTTGCGCATTCCGCGACGCATTGTCTCGCTCGCCAATTTTCAAATGACGGATATGCAGTGGGAAAGCTTAATGATTCCAATCAACCTGGCTTTCTTTTATTTCGACATTGCTGCGGGAAAAACGAAGGCCGTGTATCCCAGTCCTGCAGGAGCCACCGAATCGTCACTCAGTCTGGAATCCTGGGAGGAGATCCTTTTGCAGAATCTCCCGTTGCGATCGATGGAGCCGAATGTGGAAGCATTTCTGGTGAACCGGGTGGGCTCCAGTCCGGAATATTTTCTAGTTCCCGTCGACGAATGCTATCGCCTGGTTGGCCTGATTCGAATGCACTGGAAGGGCCTTTCCGGGGGTACCGAAGTATGGCAACAGATCGAGCGCTTTTTTGCCGGATTGCGTTCGCGTTCCACGACGCCAAGTAGTATTAGCGAGGGTTTGCGTGCCTGACCTGCATTTCCAAATTGAAGGCGCGGAGTCGGTTCCGCATTCGGCTGCGCCCTTGCTTGCGTTGAAGCTACAAATCACCAACACGCCTGCGGACCAAGCCATTCACACTCTTTCTCTGCGCTGTCAGGTGCAGATTGAGCCCACACGCCGCCGATACTCCAATGCGGAACAAGAAAAGCTGCGCGATCTGTTTGGTGAGCCAGAACGTTGGAGCAGAACCGTCCGCTCCATTCTTTGGATGAACACGAGTGTGGTTATTCCCGGTTTCACCGGAACAACTCTGGTCGATTTGCAGCTTCCCTGCACGTTCGACTTCACGGTTGCGAGCACGAAATATTTTCATGCGTTGGAAGCATCCGAAATTCCACTGTGTGTGTTATTCAGCGGCACGGTATTTTATCGGAGCGAGAATGATGCATTGCAAGTGGCGCAAATTCCGTGGGACCGCGAAGCCAATTATCGTTTGCCAGTTGAAGTGTGGAAGCGGACGATCGACCAGCACTATCCAAACTCTGCGTGGCTGCGGCTCGAGCGAGACGCATTCAATCGGCTTTACGAATACAAAGTGCGAAATGGAATCCCCACGTGGGAACAGGTTGTCGATAGACTGGTCGCCAGCAAAGAGGCGGACGAGGTACCCGTATGAATTTCGCGGCTGCGGAAAAGGTCGCTGCTGCCGTCCTGTACGAAGGCTACATCCTTTACCCGTATCGGGCGACGTCTACAAAGAATGTACAGCGCTGGAATTTCGGAACTCTTTATCCGCAGCAGCACGCCGAAGCACAGCGCCCAGTCGAGACTTTTCGCCTGGTCTCAGAATGCCTACTCGAATCTAATGCGGCAGCGAAGCTGGATGTTCGGGTGCGGTTCCTCCAGCTTGTGCGGCGCCGGACTGGTAGCTCACAGGAGTGGGAAGAAGGCGTCGAGCGTTCGGTAGAACTCAGCGATTTAGCGCTGAAAGAGTTACAATTTCGACCGGTTAATCACGGCTTTGGATTTCAAGTAACTGATGCAGTTACAAATGTCGACGAAAGCTCGCCCAATTCGGAAAACATCTCAGGGCGGCTGGAAATTCGCGTCGAGAGAATTCGTGAGGGGCTTCTGAAGGTGTCCCTTGAGTTGGTAAACGCAACGCCAGTGGCCGATCCTTCCGAAGTCAATCGGAAGGACGCGATGCTGAGGGCGTTTGTCAGCGCCCACGTGCTGCTCGGAGTCACCGGCGGTGAGTTTGTTTCTCTGTTGGAAACGCCAGAGGCCTTGCGGGAAGCCGCCGCCGGGTGCAAAAACATTGGCGTATTTCCAGTGCTCGTGGGCGAACCGGGGCGGCGCGACATGGTGCTGTGCTCGCCGATCATACTGTACGATCATCCGCAAATTGCTCCCGAAAGCGCCGGAGACTTTTTTGACGGCACCGAGATGGATGAAATGCTGGCACTTCGCGTGTTGACGCTGACCGAGGAAGAAAAGGCGGAGATGCGAAACGTGGACGACCGCGCACGCAGGATTCTAGAGCGCACCGAGACGTTACCGCAGGAGTTTCTAATGAAGGTCCATGGAGTCATTCGCGGGCTTCGTCCTGTTTCTGAAAACGTCACTGCATCGCAACCCGAAATCGACATGGTGCCGCTTGGCGAATGGAATCCATTGGCTGAAAAATCTGCGCCCCAAAGTGTTCGTATTTTCGGGGCCGAATTAAGGGTAGGCAGCCGCGTGCGACTGTGGCCTCAAAAGAAGGCGGACATCATGGATATAGCGCTCGAAGGCAAAGCAGCCGTGATTGAAGCCATCGAGCAGGATTTTGAAGACAATATCCAATTGGCTGTCGTGGTCGATGACGATCCTGGCCGCGAGTTCGGGATGATGCGTCAACCAGGTCACCGATTTTTCTTTTCGCTGGAAGAGGTTGAGCCGATCGAAGATGTTGCGGTGAGGGAACCGGCATGACCGCTTCCATTTTGATCGCCGGCGTGGGAAATATTTTCCTCGGGGACGATGCCTTTGGGGTTGAAGTGGTGCACGCCTTGGGAACGCGTCCATTGCGAGACGGTGTTGTTGTGGCGGATTACGGTATCCGTGGATTTGACCTGGCCTATGCGCTTCTGGATCCATGGGACGCTGTAGTGATCGTCGATGCTCTGCCGCGTGGTGGCGCTCCTGGCACGCTGTACACGATCGAACCAGATCTCGACAGCCTTAAGGATGCGCCTCCTGATCAAAGCATGATCAATCCTCACGGAATGGATCCCGTGCGTGTGCTTCAACTCGCATTTTCCATGGGAATGGTGAGCGCGCGAGTTATCGTTGTGGGTTGCGAGCCGCGAGATTTCGGCGATGACTTGGAAGGACGGATGGGTTTATCTGACATCGTGCAATCTTCAATTGAAGGTGCGGTGGACATGGTGGAAGGCGTCGTTCGGCAGGTACTCGCAGAGTCAGGCGTGTGCCCGGCGTAATAATTTGCTATGAGGTGATGAAATGGTCTGGAAAATTGTATTGTCCGCAATTGGGGTTGTCATCGTCATCGGCATCGCGGCAGTCGGGCCTGATGTGAGACGGTACATGCGAATGCGATCGATGTAATTTAAGCGCAAAGTTCGGGTTCGAAGAAGATTTTGCGATTGCGGCGGATTGTTAAATGCCAAGACCCCATCCCCGTCAGGATTGCGCTAAGTCGCGCGGCCGAGGCCTGCGAGAGCCAACGGGTGATTGGTGCGTCTATTTAATCATGGCGCGGGTTCTCGGTCTGTTCTGCGGGAATGTGATTGCCAGGAAGAATTCTCAGGATCAGCGGAAATATCAGCGCTACGATGAAGTACGCCACGGTCGCAGCCACCGCCAGCAAAGGGAGGTCGGCTCCGCACGCCATGCCGATTCCGGTAACAAGCCAGACTGTCGCGGCTGTTGTCAGTCCGGCAACGCGATCGTCGCGCACAAAGATCAGCCCCGCGCCAATGAATCCGATTCCGGTCACGATCTGTGCAGCGACACGAGACGGATCCAGAACAATGCGGTCGGCCACCAACACATTCGTGAAGCCATACTTCGAAATCAACAAGAAGAGGGCCGCCGCGGTTCCAACCACAGTGTAGGTTCGAAGTCCGGCACTCTTGTGACGAATTTCTCGTTCCAGTCCAATCGCCGCCGACAGCAGGAAAGCAATTCCAAGCTCGACAAATTGGTTGAGACCTTGTCCCGTAGGTTCGGAGATCGGCATGCAGCCATTCTATTCAGTTTTTGCCGGAATGGGACCAAAAGCGCAGAAGTTGCAATCGCCCGCCAATTGGGTACCCATAGCCGCCATTCTTCTCATGGAAACGGGCGTTTTGAGAAGCCCGTAACCGATCATGCAACGCCCTTGTGCCAGTGGGCGTACAGATCGTCGAGGATTTTCTCCGCGATCAACCGTGACGCTCCCAGGGCGCAGGCTTCGCCACCAAGGGAGGAAACCTTGAGTTCCACCTCGTTGGCGGACTTCTCCAATGACCGCTGTTTAATGATGCGGCGCAACGGGTCGGATAAGAGCTGAGGAACCGCTCGAAACAGCGCTCCACCGAAAATCATGACCTTTGGATTGAGGAGATTCACAAGATCTGCCAAGCCAATCGCGATGTAAGAAGATGCTTTCTGCAGCACACGGAAGGCAAGGCTGTCGTTGTCGGCCGCCGCCTGGGCGATCAACTCGATGCTGATTCGATCCATGTCTCCTGATGCGAGATCTCGTATTTTGGAATCGATCCCTTGTCCCAGGGCGGTTCGCACTCCTTGAATGATCGCGGCACAGGATGCCACGGTTTCGAGGCAGCCATTATTTCCGCAAGAACAAAGTGGGCCATTTTCGTCGACCGTGATATGCCCGAATTCGCCCGCTCTTCCTCCGGCGCCACGATAGAGTTTTCCGTCTAGAAAAATCCCAGCGCCGATTCCCATTCCGACGTCGATGTACAGGAAGTTGCTGAGATCTCTTCCCAGGCCAAAGCACTTTTCAGCCGTGGTTGCGGCACGAACGCTGTCTTCCAGAAGACAGGGAACATTGAATTCAGTCTGAAATATCTCTCGCAGTGGAACGTTCTTCCACTCCACCATCTGCCCGGGACGTGGGTAAGAAAGCACCATACCTGCATCGCTATCGATGACGCCGGAGTGTGCGATGCCAATTCCCTTGATCGCGGCCGGCGCCAAGCCAGACTCCTGGATCGTCTGTCGAATAAAATCAAATGTCTTCTGCAATACCCGTTCGCGGCCTTGCTGCATCTCGGTGCGCGTTTGAAGTTTGTGCAGAATATTTCCATTAATATCGGTAACGACTACACGCAAATAGAACGAGCCGAGATCGACGCCGACTAGATAGGCGGCATCTTTACGAATCTCAAGCGGAACGGGCCTGCGGCCAAGGTGAGATTTGGCGGGTTCCGCCTCGACAACCAGACCCTTAGTCATCAGGCGCTGCACGATAGTTGTAATTGAGGCAGGACTGAGACCAGCCTGGCGAGCCAACTCGAGTCGGGAATTATTCACTCCAGAATGAATCAGGTGGAGGAGGGCCAGCTCGCGTTGCTCCAATTTGTCCGGCACCTCCGGCGGCGGCGGTATGTCCGTCATGATCGCAGGCCTTTCTTGTTTGGATTTCTGAGTATGGTCCGCAGCGAGATTCGCTTCGCTTTAGGAATATTGCAGCTATATTTTCTATATTGAAATAAAGATTCGGTAAATTATCGAGTGCTTCGCGATTTAGTTGACATCAATAAATAACTCTGCAACCGTAGCCGATAGAGAAAGTCGCCTGGAATGGAAGTCGCAGAATGAACGCCCAATCGGGTAAGCAGTGCGCAACGTCAAAAAAAGAAACTTTGGCGATCAACGGCGGAGAGCCCGTGCGCCGTGATCCACTCCCGCTGGAATTTCCGGGCATCCATTACATGGACGAAGAAGAGATCAACGCTGCGCTGCGCGTTTTGCGGAGTCGGTCTCCTTTTCGTTATTACGGTGTCGATCTGCAAGGGGAAGTGCAGTCGTTTGAGACAGAATTTGCCGCATTCCTTGGCGTTTCGCATTGTCTTGCGATCAACAGTGGAACAGGAGCGCTGCATACGGCTTTGGCCGCCCTCGGCGTTGGCCCAGGGCAAGAGGTGATTGTACCGGCCTATCTTTGGGTTTCTGTTGCAGCGGCAGTCGTCAACCTTGGCGCTATTCCAGTACTCGCGGATATTGATGATACGTTTTGCATGGATGGGGTCTCTCTGGAGTCGAAGATCACCCCCCGGACATCAGGAGTGATTCTTGTCCATATGAGTGGAGCGCCGGGCAATGTTGCTGCGATCCGGCAAATAACAGAGCGCCACGGGCTGTTTCTCCTGGAAGACTGCGCGCAATGCGCAGGTGGCAGCATCGCCGGCAAGCGGGTTGGAACCTTTGGCGACATGGCCATCTTCAGTTTTCAAATGAACAAGAATATGACCAGCGGGGAAGGGGGCTGCCTGGTGACGAACGACGCTCGACTCTACAACCGCGCGGTTGCCTGCCACGATACAGGGTATGCTCGTGGTGCGGAGGGGAGAGCTTTATTCGACGACCTGGATCTATGTTTGTGGGGGCGCGGCTACCGGTTGGATGAAATGCGCGCAGCAATTTTGCGAGTGCAGTTGAAAAAGCTACCTACCGTGATCCAGCATATGAATCGCAGCAAATACCGAATTCGCCATGCACTGGAGGCCTATCCATGGGTTCATTTGCGAAAAATTGCGGACCCACAGGGCGACACCGGCAGTTTTCTGCTTACCACCTATCCATCGCCGGAAACAGCCACTCGGATCAACCATGCGCTACGCGCCGAAGGAATCGTAACTCTCCCCCAGGGTGTGAACAATATTGTTATGACGCAGTGGGGTCTGCATATTTATTACAACATTCCCAGCCTGGTGCAGAAGACCGGTGTAGACAAAAGGAATTCTCCCTGGTCGCTCGAAGAAAACAAGGAGTCGCGCACGGAATACGGCAAAGGTACGTGTCCCATTGCCGATGGCCTGTTTGAAAGAACCATTTTGTTGGCGATTCCTTCGTGTCTGACCGATCAGGATGAGGAGGACATCATCCACGCCTTTGACAAAGTACTCACCAGCGATCACGACTGAGACCAGCCAAAGTGCTCAACGGAATGCACCCGCCATCACGGGGATCGAATCGAATCTTTTTTGGTCGTCAATCATGCCTCGGATTACTCTCGAGGGTGTCATGCGATTGCCCGGACAACGTCAAATCGCAAGTGAGACGCGGGAGAAAAAAAGAGCGCATTGTCCGCTGCGAATGACGTGCGCGGTTTTCTCGAGTTTGTTTGCAGTGTTGGCTGCGTGCACTCGCTTGCCGGCACAGACAACGGCGCCGGATCCTGTGCTGGACTGGATGAATTCAATCGCGCACGAGCAACTGCAGCAGCGAGCACAGGCGATTGCCGCAATTCACACAATTCCGCAGGCCAAGCAGCGCGATGAGATTGTTCACGCCAAACTTCTTGAAGATCTGGGCGGCCTGCCAAAGTACAACGGGCCTTTGAACGCGAAAGTTACCGGCGAGATTCGCACAGACTCCTACACCATCGAGAAAGTGATCTACGAAAGCCTTCCCGGTTTCTACACCACTGCAAATGTCTATAGGCCAAACCCACCGGGCCGCTATCCAGCTGTATTGCTGCAGGCGGGTCACACGCAGGAAGGTAAGCCGGAGAACCAGCGACTCGCAGCCAACCTTGCGATGAAAGGATTTGTTGTTTTGTGCTTCGATCCCATCGGCCAGGGGGAAAGAGTGCAGACCTACAGCAAACAGTCGGACGCACCGCTGGCCGGATGGTCCGTTCCGGAGCACATTGAAATGGGGGCGCAGGCGCAATTGATCGGTGAAGGGCTGGCTCGCTATTTCATATGGGACGCGATACGGTCGCTGGACTATCTGGTCAGCCGCCCAGATGTGGACCCCACGCGGATTGGAGCCGCAGGTTGCTCCGGCGGAGGGGCGCTGACAACTTTCATGGGCGGCATGGATCCAAGACTGAAAGTTGTCATTCCCAGTTGCTATCCAAGCTCGTTCCAGTTGCTGTTTCAGACGTCTGGACCTGACGCAGAGATGGTGTTTCCGCATTTTCTGAAGAGCGGTCTGGACACAGCCGATTTTGTGGAACAGTCCGCTCCAACGCCGTGGTTATTGCAGTCGACGCAGTACGACGAATTTCACTTCAGTCACGAAGGGGTTCATCTCGTATGCGAGGAGGCTCGAAAGTGGTACGAGCTCTACGGTGCGCAGAAGAATATAGGTTTCATGGTCGGGCCCGGTTCGCACGGAATGCCATTGGTGAGCCGCGAAGCGGTGTATGAGTGGATGATTCGCTGGCTGAAAAACGGCGATGGAGATTCGCACGAACAGCCTGTGAAGATGTTGCCTAACGATGACCTTCAGGTGACGCCTACAGGAAATGTGGAAGACGAATCTGGCAGCAGGAAGCTCTATCAAATTTTGCTGGCAGAGTTTCACGCGCGCCAGCAAAAGAGAACGATCCCAGAACTGATAGCCGACCTTCAACAGCTGAAAATTCCTACCGATGGATCTGCGCCAAAGGTGAAAGTTCTGCAGGAAAGCCAGGGAGCGAAAACGCAACAAGAACATATACAGTTTGAAAGCGATCCTGGAATCTGGCTGGCCGCAACGTTGTATCTTCCGTCCTCACCGGGGCGAAAGCCAGCCGTGTTGGTGGTCAAAGGCAACGAATCTCACGGCGTGAAGCCCGCCGATTCGATGGCAGAGCAGATGGCCGAGCAGGGTCGCGTGGTGTTGGAGATGGAGCCTCGCAGATCTACCTTGCCGAACCATGAAGGCCAATACACCGGTGACTGGATGACCGACATTCAGGCGAATCTGATCGGCCTGAATTTGCCGGGGTTGCGGGCGCATGACATTTTGCGGGGCGTGGATTTGTTGCGGGCTCGTCCGGATGTAGATCCCATGTCGATTCGCGGCGCCGCTCGTGGTGTCGAGGGGATATGGCTTCTGCTCGCTGCTGCCGCGGACCCACGCATCGACAAAATTTGGGTTGATAAAACTCCGTACAGTCTGCAGGCCGCGCTGGAAAATTCGATGGCAGCCGATTTGTGGGACGCTGTCATCCCAAACTTTGTCCTGCATTGGGATCTCGACGACCTGGTAAAGGCGATGGGGAACCGGCAGGTTCTATGGACCGATCCAACGAATTGGATGCATGGTGTAGTGGCTCTCGGGCCACCATATCAATATCGGTATGTCATCGGCGACACCACTGATTTAGTGAATGCGCAAGATGATGCGTACATTCACGAGCTGCTGCATTGATCGGCGAAGCTTAGGTTATCCAACGTGTTCGAGGAAGCTCTGCTGGATTTGTTGCAGAAGACCGTCGTCGGCGGACTTCCAAATCTCTTCGTTGAAGATTTCGACCTCGATGGGTCCATCGTAGCCGGTCGCATCCACGGCCTGACGCAGTCGCCGCAATTCAATGACGCCGCGTCCCATCATCGCTCGGCCCATAAGGATTCCTGGCAGCGGCACAGGCCAATCCGAAACATGAAAGCCCACGATCTTTCCGCGCGCTCGTTCGATCTGATGCATCACTTCCGGATCCCACCACACATGGAACACATCGATGACGACGCCCGCTGCTTTGCTGTTCATCTGTTGGACAATATCGTTCGCCTGCTTCAACGTGACTACGACTGAGCGTTCCGCCGCATACATCGGGTGCAGCGGCTCGACGCCAAGAATGACGCCAGCTTTTTCCGCGTGGGGCAGCACTTCCATCAAGCCATCCAGTACAGTTGCGCGCGCATCCTCAAGCGTCTGCCCGTTGGCGGGGCCTGAGACTATAACCAGCACCGGCGCGCCCAGGATGGCAGCTTCCTCAATAGCCACTCGGTTATCCGCGATTCGTTCGCGTCGCTCTCTCGCAGTCGGGGCCGAAAACCATCCCCCACGACAAAGGCTGGAGACCCGCAAACCCTGATTGCGAATCATTGCGGCCGCTTTGTTGACGTCGCCGTCCAATTTATGGCGCCACACGGCAATGTAGGGGATATTGCTCTTGGAACAGTTACGCACGGCTTGCTCCAGCGACCACGGATCGGCGGTGATCTGATTGAAGCTGAGACGTTCCAGCAAACTCATGCGACACCCCCCAGCAGCAGGTAATTTCGCATTCGCAGCGTCGCCAGTTCGGGATCGCGCAATACACCGGCGTGATCCGCCAGGACAAACAGTTCGCATAAATGCGCTATGGAGCGTGCGCTCTCCAAGCCGCCAACCATGCGGAAGTGCGATTGAAATCCATTCAGAAACGCCAGAAATACAAGCCCGGTTTTATAGTGTTGCGTCGGAGACGCGAAGATATGTCGCGACAGTGGCACCGTCGGCTCGAGCAGCTGGTGATAACGGGAAACTGCGCCTGCATCCAGCGCAGCCAGTGCCAACGACGCGGCCGGAGCAATGGCATCGAAAATTCCCAACAATGCATCGCTGTGATCCCGTTCGTCACCCAGAATCAGGCGATCGTAATTGAAGTCGTCGCCGGTATACATTCGCACGCCAGAGGGAAGATCTCGCCTCATCGAGATTTCCAACTCAGCATCAAGGAGAGAGATTTTCATGCCGTCGATTTTCTCCTTGTGCGCGTGAATCATCGCGACGCAGTTCTCCATTGCCGCGGCGATGGTGTCACCGCCCCAGTAGCCTTGCAGCGCGGGATCGAACATGGGTCCCAACCAATGCAGGATGACCGGCTGGCGAACCTGGCGAAGTACGTTCGCATACACCGAGGCGTAATCGTCTGCGTGGCGCGCGACCGCTGCCAGGGCTCGGCTGGCCATCAGGATGATGCGTCCATCCGCGGCTTCAATGGCCTCACATTGCTCCAGGTAGGCGTTCGTTACATCCTGCAACGTGAGATTCGGACCTGGCAGAAGTTGATCGGTGCCCGCGCCGCTCGCGACCACGGCTCCTCGTGCCTTCGCAGCGGCGGTGCTGCGTTGGATGAGTTCCAACGCCATAGGCCAATTCAGTCCCATGCCGCGTTGCGCTGTATCCATCGCTTCGGCGACACCAAACCCAAGCGACCAAAGATATTCGCGATACGCCAGCGTGGATTCCCAATCGACGACCGGATGTGTCAGCGGCTCCGTCGTTCTCAAGGGATCCAGCACCACGTGGGCTGCGGCAAATGCGACGCGCGTCTTGAATGTATTCTGCCGCGCTGGAACGAGCGGCTCGCGCGTCAGCGAGTAGTTGTAGAGAGAGCCGTCAGGCCGCACGAGTTTTACTGAGTTCTTCAAGCTCATGCTTTCAGGTCCGGCACATCGATCCAACGACGCTCCTGCCAGGATTTCAGGCCCAGCTCCGCCAACTGCACGCCGCGTGCGCCTTCCACAAAGTCGTGTGGGAAGGGCGCATCTTCGGCAACGTGACGGAGGAACATCTCCCACTGAACTTTGAACCCGTTATCGAAAATCTGATTGTCGGGCACATCCTGCCAATGGTCGCGAAAACGAAAAGGATTCTCGACGTCCGGGTTCCACACGGGTCGTGGCGTGTTCACACGATGCTGCGTCTTACATTCCCGCAATCCCGCCACTGCGCTTCCGAGTGTGCCGTCCACTTGCAGGCTGAATAGCTCGTCGCGGTATACGCGAAACGACCAGGAGGAATTGATCTGGGCGACGATTCCGCCCTCGAGCTCAAATGTTCCGTAAGCAGTGTCGTCGGCAGTGCAGGCGTATCGATTTCCTTGCTCATCGACCCGCTCTGGAATTGCGGTCCCACCCAGGCATTGCACGGCGCGCACTCTGCCAAACGTATGGTCCAGCACGTAGCGCCAATGACAAAACATATCCACGATGATGCCGCCGTCGTCCTGCTTGCGGTAGTTCCACGAGGGCCTCTGCGCCGGCTGCCAATCACCTTCGAACACCCAATAGCCAAATTCGCCGCGAACGGAAAGGATTTTCCCGAAGAAACCGCTGTCAACCAACCGCTTTAGTTTTCGCATGCCGGGCAGAAACAATTTGTCCTGAACCACGCCGTGCTTCACCCCAGCCGCTTTTGCCAGGGCAGCCAGGCGCAGCGCTACCGTCGAATCGACGGCGAGCGGCTTCTCACAATACACGTGCTTCCCGGCTGTGATCGCCGCTTCTACACTGGACGCGCGCAGCGACGTCACCTGTGCGTCGAAGTAAATGGCATCGTCTGGGTTCGCGAGCGCGCCGCGCAGATCGGTAGTCCAGCGAGCGACTCCGTGATCCTTGGCAATCTGTTCTAACTTCGCGGCGTTGCGGCCTACCAAGATAGGATCGGGCATCAGGTGCGTGCCATCCTGGAGTGCGACGCCGCCTTGATTCCGAATCGCAAGGATGGATCGAATCAGGTGCTGGTTCAGTCCCATGCGCCCGGTGACGCCGTTCATGATGATGCCGATTCGCTTTTCGTTCATTGCGTTCTCCTGGACACGTTGTCCGCGTCCACTTCCTTATTCGGTCACGACCGATGCCGGCTCAGTTGCTGTCTGCCGCAAAAAGCTGCGATTGTGAGCTTCTGGACCAAACCAGAAGATCACGATCATCACTACCGTGACCGCGCCGCCGAAAACGGTTAGCGCCCAGGGATATCCAAAGTGATCGCGCAAGATGAATTCTACTGCCGTTGCCGGAGCCGCCAGCAGTACGCCCAACTGATACACCACTCCAGGGAAAAGACTGCGAACCGCATCCGGAGAAAGCTCTGTCAAGTGGGCGGGAATTACGCCGAACGCTCCTTGCACACCAGCCTGCATCGTGAATGATCCGACCACGAGCACGCCCAGCGAAGCGCCGAAGGCCCATGCGGGAATGGACAAGAGAGACACAACGAGGGCCAGCATGATGGCTTTCCGTCGCCCCATACCTTGTGATAGATGGCCAAAAAAAAGCGCTCCGACGATGGCGCCAATGTTGTACACAATCGGAATGCCGTACAACGACTTCATTCCCAACACCGTTTTTTCCGCGATACCAGGGACCGACTTGAGGAAGTCTGGATATAGGTCCTGCGTGCCGTGCGACAAGCAGAGGAGCACGCTCATCATGATCAATAGATAGAAGAACATTGCTTTGTGATGAAGCAGAGATGTGAAGATTTGCTTCATCGAAGCGGGTCGATGTTGCTTCCACGCTTCCGACTCCGGCGCGAATAACGTGAGGGCTACAACCAGCAATGCGACCGGAGCGCCGACAAAAAAGACCGACCGCCAGCCGAAAGCGGGAGCAAGCGTCTGCATCGCCACCGAAGCTAAGAGATATCCCATGGGATATCCCGACTGGATCATTCCGGAGAGCACACCACGAAAGCGACGCGGCAAACTCTCCATGGCATAGGAGGCGCCTATGCCCCAATAGCCGCCCATACCAATGCCGTACAAAGCGCGAAAGAGCACGAACGCCCAAAAAGTTGGTGCCAAGCCGGTCAACACGGTGCAGAGAGAAAAATACAGCACGCAAAACATCAACGGACGCTTCCGCCCGAATCGGTCTGCGAGTGCACCGAAGAACAATGCTCCTACTGGCCGCATCGCCAGGGTCAACGTCAACGTATAGACGACCGAGGCCTTCGAAACGTGGAACCGCGCCGCCAGTGTGTCAAATAAAAACACAACGACGAAGAAGTCGAAAGCGTCCAGCACCCAGCCTAGAAGGCCGGATGTGACGGCGAACTTCCAGCCCTTGATCTCTTGATCGCTGCCAATGTTCGATCCAGTTACAAAGGCCATGCTTTGCGCGCCATTTCCACAATCGTCTCCCGCAGGGTGAATGCAGTGATCTGTTCGGTGGAAAGATTCTATCGCGTTGCGTTTCCGCCTGGATTGCGCAAACGACGCTACGGCGATGGCGGAAGCGATTTCCAGTTCGTATTGGGTGCATCCGGCAAACGACCCAGCATGCGAAAGATATCGATCAGGCCCTGATTTTCCATCTGCTCGCCCGCTCCCACTTGAACCCAGGTGGTCGCGCTCTGCGCGCCGTATCCGCCTTCAACCGCAGCTTTGATCGTCGGAAAATATCCGTAATATCCGTTGGTGTATCCCAGGAAAAAGCAGTGCTGCACCGGACAACGGGCTCGCATGTTCATCTGGAATTCCACGAATGGTTCACCGGGCATTCCCAGGATGGCAATGTTGCGATCGATCAACGCCGTCGTCACCGGCAATTGCATCGTTTCCTGAATCGACGGCGCGAAGGTCTGAAACGCGCTGGGATTGATTTCGCGCAGCAGTTCCTGATGAAATTTCTCGGGATCCCACCGCAGTTTGAAGGGGAGTACGTCTTCCGTGAAGTCGATGCTGGAATTGGGATCGGCGCTGGTCTGGATTCCCTTTGCCGTATTCACGGCCGCGTCGCCTAAGGTTTTACCTGCCCAATCTCGCCGGGCGACGCCACCCTGGTTTATGGGGGTTGTGGCGTCGAACACATTAATGTCGCCGGGAGCCCCCTGAACAAAAAATGCCAACGGCTTGCCGCCGAAAGCTTGCTCCACAACCTTGCACATCACACCCGGGTAATCTGCGGAGAATCGCAAATTATCTGGTCCGAAGGTCACCGGATGCGTTGAGTAGTTCACCAGTATAGCCAGCGGTTGACCATCCATTTGATCAATGCGCAGCACTGCAATCGTCGGGTCCACGGGCCAGGTGGGCATCTGCGTCGAGTTCGACCACAGCATGGTGACCGTGCCATCGGAATTAATCAGACGGCGGTTGTATCCAATGTAGGTCTCGCCGTACCCCACTCCCAATTTCACTGGCACAGCGTGTTGCGCAGCATCGTGAATGGCCTGTTCAATCTTGGTAAGGTCCGCCGCCTCCCATGCCGGTGGTCCAGATGGATAGTCGTCCAAAATGACGGGTCCGGCATGCGTGTGGGTCGCCTGCACAATCACGTCGTCGATGCCGGTATCCTTCTTTGCAGCTTCGCGTAGTTGATTCAGCGAGGTGGGACCAAATGTTCTGCCCAGATCCAGGTCAACGTACGCCAGTCGCTGATCGCCCGCCTCCAGCACCAGAACACGGGCATAGAGCGGATCGAGAATTCCTTCGGCGCCCTTCAGACGATCGAAATATCCCCACATGTGTACGCCTAGCGGCGGAGTGATATCGACCCTTTCGACGCCGGCTTTCATGTCGGCTGCGTTCGCGGCCATGCATGAGGCGACGAGTAGCAAAACGCAAATAAGACGGAGATAAGCCCCAGTAAAACGTGATTTGTGAGCCACGGTGAGTGCTCCCTCGCAATCTGGTTCCGAAATACTACCGACGTTTGCCGTCTGATTTTCGACCAACGTGTTTGGCATATGAAACTATTCAATCAAGGCGGACGTGTCAACGTGGCATGGCAGGAGTGGCTGGAGCGCCCCTCTGCTTTTCTAAACAAAGATGATCGAGTCACCGAGGATGGATGTTCCCCTGCGATATCACGCTGGGCCAGTTCGTTCCAGCCCTCATTCAGTGTTAGCCTGCACGATAAGAAGAGTGGACAAGAAGTCGCGCGATTGTTGCTCGCAATCGAGTTGAGAGCGAAGCAGAACACAAGGTTGGCGCGATCCATCACTCTGGAGAGAACGCGATGAAGGCCCTGGTGAAGAACCGCGATGAGCGTGGTCTGTGGGTAGACGATGTACCCAAGCCGACGATTGGGATTAACGATGTCTTGATCAAGGTGCAGATGGCAGGAATTTGTGGAACGGACCTGCATATTTATGAGTGGGACAGTTGGGCCAGGTCCACGGTTCAAGTTCCCACGGTGATTGGACACGAATTTGTTGGCGAGATTGTGGATGTTGGGTCGAACGTTACAGACTTCCGTCCCGGCATGATCGTGAGCGGGGAAGGTCACGTGGTGTGCGGGCGGTGTCGAAACTGCCTGGCCGGACGTCGCCATCTTTGCGCGCAAATTCGCGGAGTAGGCGTCAATCGGCCGGGTGCTTTCGCAGAGTATATTTCGTTGCCGATGAGCAATATCTGGCGTCATCATCCGAACGTGTCGCTCGAGGTTGCCTCGATCTTCGACCCTTTCGGCAATGCGGTCCATACCGCCTTGTCATTTCCTGTTCTCGGCGAGGACGTGATAATCACGGGAGCTGGACCGATCGGTCTGATGGCTGCGGCAGTCGCGCGGCATGCCGGAGCGAGACATATTGTCATCACTGATCTGAACCCATTTCGTCTGGAACTGGCAAAGGCCATGGGCGTCACACTGGCGGTCGATCCTACCCGGAAGACGCTTGCGGAAGTTCAGGCGGAATTGGGCATGACAGAAGGTTTTGATGTGGGCCTTGAAATGTCAGGAAATCCGTCCGCTTTTCGCGACATGCTGGCCAATATGAGTCACGGCGGAAAGGTTGCGATGCTCGGTATCCCCAGCCAGGAGATCGCAATTGACTGGCATCGCGTGATTTTCAACATGTTGACCTTGAAAGGCATCTACGGTCGTGAAATGTACGAAACCTGGTACAAGATGACGGTGATGCTGGAGTCAGGTCTGGATATTCGTCCAGTGATTACGCATCGTTTCCCGTGGCAGGAGTACGAAAAGGGATTCGCAGTGATGAAGACCGGGGATTGCGGCAAGGTCATTCTCGACTGGAGGAATTAAATTCCATGCATCGCTTGCTCGCCAGTTCGGGAGATTCTTCTGACCTGTCCAGGAAGAGTTACAGCAACCCGGATCGCGATTTCTGGATTGGACAGCGGCTAGAGCAGAGCGGTGAAAATGAATTGACCTTCCCTCGTTCGCGAATCCTGCGCGTTGTATTCGTTACGTGCGTCGTTTCGCTGTGTGGTGCAGCACGCGGCCAGACGGTTGCGAACTCCTCCGTCCAGGAATGGCACGCGTATGGACACGACGCCGGCGGGGAGCGTTTCTCACCTCTGAAACAAATCAATCGCGCGAATGTGGACCAATTACAGCGAACGTGGACATATAAAGTCCCGGCGTTTCCTGGCGGCGGCGTGGTGGCGTTTGAAAGTACTCCACTGATGGTGAACGATGTTCTGTATTTTGCGGTGCCAACAGGGCAAGCCATCGCTATCGATGCGGAAACGGGGAAGCAGCTCTGGACCTTCAATCCTTTTAGCGGAGTATCGCAACCTCCGAACCCAGTTCCCAATCGCGGAGTCGCATACTGGCAGGGAAGCTTAGGCGACGCCTCTAGCGCGCAAGAAAAAAGCGGTGGCAGCCGGATCCTCTACGTGTCAGCGGACGCTCATTTGTATGCCCTCGATGCCGCGACGGGAAAACCTTGCATGGATTTTGGCGACGGTGGCTCGATCGATCTGCGCGCAGGCGTCGCGATGAAGTGGCCACAACTGAAGTATGACGATACATCCCCGCCGGTCATCTATAAGGATGTCGTCATCGTGGGATCGGAGGTGCAGGAATATCCTTCGATCGGGCCCAGCGGTGCAATTCGAGCTTTCGATGTGCGCACGGGAAAACTTGTCTGGCGATTTGATACCGTTCCGAAGCCCGGAGAGATTGGACATGCCACTTGGCATGGCGACGATTGGAAGGATCGCTCCGGCACCAACGCCTGGGGCCTTCTGAGTATCGACGCCAAGAACGGATTGGTCTTCATTCCTCTCGGTTCCCCCTCCTACGACTTTTATGGCGCGGACCGAAAGGGAAAAGATCTCTTCGGAGATTCAATCATCGCTCTCAACGCAGCGACCGGCAAACTCGTCTGGTATTACCAGACCGTGCATCACGACCTGTGGGATTACGACCCTTCCGCGCAACCCGTTCTGTTGTCTGTGCGTCGTGATGGTCGTGAAATCCCCGCTGTTGCAGAGGTCACCAAGACAGGATTTGTCTTTGTCTTTGACCGTCTGACGGGGAAGCCCCTGTTTCCCATTGAAGAACGCCCGGTCGCGCAGAGCGATCTACCTGGAGAAGCGAGCTGGCCCACTCAGCCTTATCCGGTGAAACCGCCGCCCTTGGCCACCACGTCGGTCACACAAGTGGACATCACCACGGTCACTCCAGAATCGCGCCAAGATTGCCTGCAGAAATTTGGATCTGCGCTTCCCGGACGAATCTTTAATCCCTGGGGACTGAAATTGAAACTGGAAATTCCGGGAACGCTTGGCGGAGGGAATTGGTCCGGCGCTTCGTTCGATCCATCCTCCGGCTACCTGTTTGTCAATATGAGTAATGTTGGATCCGTCGGCATGATGAAACCACAACCCGCCGGCTCACCCGAAGCCTATGCGTGGGGCAGCCCGTGGGGCACATACGCTCGCTTCTGGGACAGCCATCATTATCCTTGCCAACAACCACCATGGGGAACGTTGAGCGCGGTCAATCTGAATACGGGAACCATTGCGTGGCAATCGACACTTGGGATTGTTGACGCGCTGGCAGCGAAAGGAATTCCGAAGACCGGTATCTACAATCTAGGCGGTTCCATCGCGACCGACGGCGGTCTGGTTTTTATCGGCGCCACTTCCGACCACAGACTTCGCGCGTTTGATTCGAAAACAGGAAAAGAACTTTGGGTTACGAAGCTGGAATCGAACGGTCATGCCACGCCGCTGACATATCTTGGCGCGCAATCCAAGAAGCAATTTGTTGTGATTGCCGTCGGTCCCGGAGGAAACTTTGGTGACGGCGGGCTCCGGTCCCACCGCTTTGGCCGCGTACACCCTGTTTCCAAAAGGAGAATTCAGTCCCGCCGAAGCAAAATTGCAGACGGAGTTGAAGGCCATGGAAACCAGCAATGGGGGTGCTGGCAGCGAACCGCAGAACATTCAGCCGCCGCTTGCTGCACCGATGCAACCGATCGCGTTCAGCCACAAGCTGCACGTCGCGACGGCCGGAATGAAATGCGACGACTGCCACCAAATATCCGCCGATGGCAAGCAGATGCAAATTCCGAATGTCGCCACGTGCATGACCTGTCATCAAACCGTAATGACAACAAGTCCCGAAATTCAGAAACTGGCCCGACTGGAAAAAGAAAGCCAGCAGGTTTCCTGGGTACGCGTCTATCAGTTGCCGCCCTTCGTCTTTTTCAGTCATCAGAAGCACATTGACGCGAAGGTGGATTGCGCCGTGTGCCACGGTGACGTGCGCAACCAGAATGCCATGAGCCAGGAAAAAGATATTTCCATGGCCTCGTGCGTCAACTGTCATCAACTCCGCAAAGCCTCTATCTCCTGCGGCCTCTGTCACAACGTTGGGTATTGAAGAAAATGACGTTCAATCGGCGAACAGCGTTGAAAGGTCTTGCCGCCGGATTGACCGTTGCGGCTTCGCCGTCGCACGTTGCATTTGATTCTGACTATCTCCCTCACTAATCTGAGTCTGCTGTATTGAAGGATCGATCGGCCAAATTCTCCCCGATCAGGAAGGCGTCGTTTGCAACGACAATGCGCATACTCTTCTGAACGATCGACCATGAGGCTTGTCAATCTGCCACGCAAGCCTGTGGAATAGGGAAATATTATGACTGACTTCAAATCCCAGCGAGTACGTCCGGGCCACTTTCTGCACTGGATCTTTTTCATCTGCATTCTTGCCTTTTCGGTTCACGCGTCAGCTCAATCCGACGTGATGAAGCATGAAAATGTGCAGCGCGGCCAGGCAGATTTTCGGCAATCATGCGCGATCTGTCACGGCACCGAAGCCATGGGAGGTGTGGGCCCGAACTTGGTCGAGTCTTCACTTGTGCGCCATGATGAGAACGGCAATCTGATTGCGCCGGTGATTCAGGATGGACGCCCCGACAAGGGAATGCCCGCGTTTCCGCTGGTCGATTCCGCAGAAATCTCCGATATTGTCGCCTTCTTGCACGCCCGTGTCGAGATGGCCAGCGTGGTTTCGTCTGAAGGCTTAGCCGGTGGATATTCTCTGCAGCAGTTGCTCACTGGGAATGCCGACGCCGGTAAGCAATATTTCAATGGAGCAGGGAAGTGTTCGACTTGCCATTCTCCCACCGGGGACCTGGCTGGGATTGCGAAGAAATATTCGCCAGCCGATCTGGAATCTCGGTTCCTTTATCCTCCAGACGATTCGGTCACAGCCACGGTCTCGTTGAATTCCGGCAAAAAGTTTCAGGGCAAGCTGCTTCATCTTGATGCATTTTATGTAGCCATTCTGGATCAGGACGGTTGGTACCACTCCTGGCCGCTGCAGCAGGCCAAGGTCCAGGTTCACGATCCGCTCGCAGGACATCTGGAGCTACTTAGCAAATACACCGACAAGGACATTCATGACGTTTTTGCATATCTTGAAACGATCAAGTAGCGCGTGTGCCGCGGCCATTTTGCTACTGGCAAGTGTGAGTTGCCTGCGGGCGCAAAATGCGACCCTGACAGACTCCATTCCATCTGTGCCCGGCTCGTGGTCTACATTCAATGGCGATTATTCCGGGCGACGGTTCAGCCTGTTGACGCAAATCAACCAGGCGAATGTTCACTCGTTAAAGTTGGCGTGGGCCTTCCAAACTCATGCAGCCGCATTGAAGTCGACACCACTGGAGGTTGACGGAATTCTTTATTTCACGGTGCCCAATCGTGTATGGGCCATCGACGCGAAAACCGGAGAACAAGTTTGGCAATTTCGTCGCGCAGCAGAAGGCGACGACCTTGGGCAACGCGGTGTGGCTTTCTACAAGGGAAGAGTCTATTTCGGAACGACGGACGCGCATTTCTTTTGCCTTGACGCGCGCAATGGAAAGAAGATCTGGGAGGATACGGTCGCGGACGTCAAGTTCGGCTACTACCTTAGCGTCGCTCCCTTGATCGTCAAGGGCCTGGTTGTTCTCGGGACTTCCGGAGATTCGGCGAATGTGCCGCACTTTGTCGAAGCGCTCGATTGGGAAACTGGAAAAATCGTTTGGAAGACCTTCACGGTTCCAAAGGTAGGAACACCGGAAGCTCAAACCTGGCCGAACGAACAGGCAATGTTGCATGGCGGCGGTCCCGCCTGGTTCACCGGCACATATGATCCAGGGCTGAACTTGATCTACTGGGGAACCGGAAATCCACATCCCGTGTTGGCAGGAGCTGGGCGTGCCGGAGCCAACCTATACACCTGTTCCATCCTGGCGCTCAACGCGGATACGGGAAAGATCGCCTGGTATTTCCAGGCATCTCCGCATGACACCCACGATTGGGATGCGGTGGAAACTCCGGTTCTCATCGATGCGTCGTTCAATGGAAAACCACGCAAGTTGCTGGCGCAGGCAAGCCGTAATGGCTACTTCTTTGTGCTCGATCGCGTGACCGGAAAGAATCTCTTGACCGTCCCATTTAGCGCTGCGAACTGGGCGAAAGGAGTGGATGCCAACGGAAGTCCAATTCCAAATCCAGCGAAGGAGCCGCAGTTAGACGGCACGCTGATCAGGCTTGCCGAGGACGGTGGAACCAGTTGGATGTCACCCAGCTTTGATCCGCAGACTGGCCTCTTCTACTTCAATGCGTGGCGAGGCGACAGCATGTGGTACCTCAGCCCTGGCGCTCGCCCAACAGACCATCAGGGCGGCGGCACGGATCCTTTGGTTGCGACATCGGTATTGCTGGCCCTCGATTATCAGACTGGAAAGATCCGCTGGCAACGAGAGGGCGGCGAGGGTCTTGTGGGCGCCAGCGTTTTGACCACGGCAGGACATCTGCTTTTCACCGCAGATGCTTCTGGAAATCTGTTGGCGCTCGACCCTGCAAACGGTCACGTGCTATGGCATACGCGGCCAGGAGGTTTGGTCGACCACGCCGCACCCATGACCTATCAACTTGATGGAACCCAGTATGTCGTTACCGGTGTCGACGGCGTATTGTATGCATGGACTCTAACCGGCAGCTTGTAGTTCGCAACGCAGCAGGATGGAGAGATCGAGCCGATGATGCGAAACAAACGAATCTATCGTCGAACTCGCTCATCAGCGTTATTCATCCTGGTGCTGACGGTTCCTACTTCGTTCGCGTGAGCACCGGATCTGCGGTTTGACGATTTACGACTTTATCGACATGGGGCAGCCGAGTCGAGAGCAGCGTGGAGTACCGATCGCGATCGCGCAGTAAACGTCGATCATTCGCAACTGAGTTCGTTCTAGAGTGGATGGCCACATGGCAGCTTTCTCCAGAAAATCACGGCTGAAATTGCTGGCGACGATTTTCGCCACGGAGTTCGCTTTTGGATTGCCGTTGTTGTTGGCTCAAAACGCCTCTGCGAATGCAGCGTCACCAGAACAAGCGAAAAAAATCTATGCCGTCCAATGTTCACTCTGCCATGGTGCGGAAGCACATGGCGGTGAATACGGTCCGGCGTTGAATGGGACCAACGACCTGCACGGGAAATCCGCTGCGTGGCTGCGCGAGGTCATCAAGAATGGGATTCCGGCCGGAGGCATGCCCGCGTTCAATCTTCCCGCGGGTGAGCTCGCCGCACTCGCCTCCTGGATCGAGTCGATGAACATTCCGGCGACTCAAAGCGCTGACGCCCGGCAACCGCGCGGCGGGCGAGCAATATTTCTTCGCTGCAGGGAACTGCGCCAGCTGTCATATGGTTGCGGGCAGAGGCTCTGTCTCAGGTCCGGATCTGTCGAGCATTGCCAGCGGAATGACAGCGCCGGAAATCCGAGCGTCACTACTCGATCCCGGCGCCCACGTCACTCCGGGCTATGAATCCTTGACAGTGAAATTGCTCGACGGTCAAACGCTTCACGGTTTCGCGCGCGAGCCAGAGCAACTTTGAGATAACGCTGCAAGACAGCGTCGGGAATTTTCGTCGACTTCTGCGAGAGTCAGATTCTTTCGGCAAGCAAAGATCCACAGTCGCCGATGCCGCCGCTACACGCCAGTCCAGAGGAGATGGAGAATCTGATCGCGTATCTCAGCGGACTGACTGGAGTCGTGCCGGGAACAACCGCGGCCGCGGCTCCTTCGACCGCAGCTGGAGTTTCATTCCAGGACATCCTTCATCCTGCGTCCGGCGATTGGCTCACATACAACGGCGACGTGAGTGGAAATCGATATAGCCCGCTCAAGCAGATCAATACTGCGAACGTGAAGCAGCTACAGTTGCGATGGATCTATACGGTGCCGTTGTGGAAGCAGTTCTATCCTGACACTTCCTATTACCGGGAAAACATGCAGTACTTCGGGCTGGAAACTACACCGCTGGTGGTCAACGGAATTCTGTATGCGACCGGCCCACAGCAGGCGTATGCTCTCGACGCGCACACCGGCCAGCAGATTTGGCGATACACGCGCAAACGCACGCCCGGAATCGTCGGCGATGCCGGACTCGCCTCGAATCGCGGGCTCGCCATTCTTGGGGACAAAGTTTTCATGGTGACGGATGACGCGCACATGCTTGCCCTCAACCGCACGACCGGAAAGCCAGTGTGGGAAGCCGTCATGCCGGAGAAGCCCATGCATTACGGCGGCACGGCTGCGCCGCTGGTGGTCAAGGACATGGTGATTGGCGGCGTCGCCGGCGGCGACTGGGGTGTGCGCGGATTTCTGGCTGCTTACCGCGCCTCTGACGGCAAACTTCTTTGGCGGCACTGGACCATCCCCGAGAAGGGAGAGCCGGGGGCGGAAACATGGGGCGGCGATCCGCCGGAAACAGGTGGAGGCGCCACGTGGACCACCGGCTCCTACGATCCGGAGACGGATACGATCTACTGGGCCACGGGCAACCCCTTTCCCGACGGCGATGGACAACATCGACCGGGAGATGATCTCTACACGAATTCCATCCTGGCGCTGAACCCAGCCGATGGAAAGCTCAAGTGGTTTTATCAGGTGACGCCGCACGACGTGAAGGACTGGGACACGACTGCGCCGCTGGTGCTGGTGGATACGGTGTATCACGGAGAGCCGCGCAAGCTGCTGATGCATGTCGACAAGAACGGCTTCTTTTATGTCCTCGACCGCACCAATGGACACGTGCTGCTCGCCAAGCCGGCGGTGCGGGTGACATGGGCCAGTGGAATCGGGCCGGATGGCCGTCCCCAGCGCGTGCCCGATCATGGGATTGTTTGCCCGGCGGTCGGATCCAACTGGAATGCGGCTGCCTACAGTCCAGTGACGCGTCTGTATTACGTGATGGTGACCGAGGGATGCGATGTGGACATGGCAGATGAAAACGCGAGAAATCTGGACGAGCAAACGCCGAAGAAATATTTGGAAGCAATCAACATTCAAGATGGGAAGATCGTTTGGAGAATCCGGCAACTTGGCCCTGCCAGCGGTAAGCGGGATGCGGGAATATTAGCAACCGCGGGCGGCCTCCTCTTTTACGGCGATCCGACCGGCGATGTTGTTGCCGCCGATGCGCGTACCGGAAAATCGCTCTGGCACTTCCCGACCAACGGAGAAAATAAAGCCTCACCCATGACCTATATCGTGGATGGGAAACAGTATGTCGTGCTGGCCGTCGGCCCAAATCTTCTCAGCTTCGGTCTACCGTCAGAGAAAGAAAAACCATGAACAAACCATTCTCAAGGCGCGAATTTCTGCAGGCTTCCTCGACGACTGCGTTGACAGGCGCGGTCGCGCTTTCAGCATGGCCGGCGAATCCAGTGCAGGCCGCTTCGCGCGCGCCCTTTCGCGGAACGCTCTGCTTATTTTCTAAGCCCGTTCCGCAACTGAGTTGGAGCGAGCTCGCGCAACAAGCGAAGCGGGCTGGCTTCAGCGGAATTGATTTGACCGTTCGACCCCAAGGTCACGTACTGCCCGAGCTTGCAGCGACTGATCTCCCCAAAGCGGTGGCGGCGATCCGGGCCGAAGGAATGGAAGTTCCAATGATCAGCACGGCGCTCGTCAGCGCTGCCGATCCGACCGCCGAACCTATCTTTGAAACGGCGAGCAAGCTCAACATTCCCTATGTTAAACCGGGCTATTACCACTACAAGTTTGTCAACGTTGTCGGCGAACGTAACCGCGCTGGCGAAAAATTTCGCGGCCTCGTCGAACTTGCCGAGAAATATCAGATTCAAATCGGCTATCACAACCACACAGACTACATCGGGGCCGCGCTGTGGGACATCGCTCCGGTGATCGATCCGCTCGATCCGCGCTGGTGCGGGTTTTATTTTGACCTCGGTCACGCTTCGGTGGATCTTGGCGAAAACGGCTGGAAGGTTGCAACCAATCTGGTACTCCCACGATTGAAAATGGTGGGTGCCAAGGATTTCACTTGGAAGCCTCGGGGCCCGCACCGGTGGCATGCCGAGCCCTGTCCAATGGGGCAGGGAATCACGCCCTGGCGTGAATTCCTCGAGATACTCGCGCAATCGAATTTTCACGGACCCATCTCACTGCAGCAGGAATTCGTAATTTCCGGAGTGACGGACGATCAGGGAATCGCTCTTTCTCGCGCCGCTGTTCCGCAAGTGATGGCTTCCGCAAAAACAAATCTGGACTATCTGAAATCGCTACTGCGCGACGCGTACCAGCAGACATAGACGGTTTCACCGGGAGATGATTGTGGCACTGCGTTCTGACATCACGCGAAGAAATTTCCTGAAGGCTGTGCCGGCGGGAGCGCTCAGTCTTTCGCCTCTCAGTTCGGCACCCCTGTTTGCTGTGTCAAGGAGCAAGCCCAGCGACATTCGCGTTAAGGAAATCCGCATCAGCTACGAGAACTTTCCCTATCGCACTCCTTATCAATTCGGCGGTCGCAGCGTTGACCAGGTCACATTGCTGAACGTCAACTGCTCGGTAGAAACCCTCTCCGGCCACGTGGCGCATGGATTTGGCTCGATGCCAATGGGGAATGAGTGGTCGTTTCCTTCGAAGACACTTTCCTACGACACCACACTTCAGGCCATGAAACAGCTCGCAGAGCGCATTCGCAAAATCACTGAAGGCTATACCGAAGCGGGCCATCCCATCGACATCAATTACACGCTTGAGCCGGAATATTTAAATGCCGCGATTGAGATCACTCGCGCAATGCGTTCGGATCAACCCATTCCCAAGCTATGCACCCTCGTCACCGCGAGCCCCTTCGACGCTGCCATTCACGACGCCTTTGGCAAGGCGCAGGGTCTCAATTGCTATCGAACTTACGGTCCGGAGTTTATGTCGAACGACCTCGGGCATTACCTTACGCCGGAGTTTAACGGAAAATATCCCAGCCAATATCTTCTGCAAGCTCCGCAACCGTGGCTCTGGTGCAATCACTCTGTCGGCGCTCAGGATCCGATCGATGCGTCCGAAGTAAGGAAACAATTGCACGACGGACTTCCTCAGACGCTGGGTGGCTGGATGACTGCTGACGGACTCACGCACTTGAAAATCAAACTAAACGGAAACGACCTCGAAGCGGATACAACGCGGGTGCTGCACATCGACCGTGTTGCGACCGAGGTCGAGACCCATCGCGGAGCCCGTCAGTGGTACTACTCGCTCGACTTTAACGAGCAGTGTCCCAATGTCGAATACATCCTCGACTTCATTCGCCGGGTCAAGAAAGGTTCCCCCGGATGCTATGACCGCATAACTTTTATCGAGCAGCCGACTCGCCGCGACCTGGTCGCCACTCCCCAGCAGTACCTATTCCCTGTTTCCAAGCTCAAGCCCGTGGTGATGGACGAATCGCTCACCGGCTTCGATGCGCTGCTGCGCGGCCGTCAAATCGGGTATACCGGCGTGGCACTGAAAGCCTGCAAGGGTCAAAGTCAGTCCATGGTGCTGAACGCCGCGGCCCAGGAATTCAAGATGTATATGACGGCGCAGGACCTGACCTGCCCCGGCGCTTCGCTGATTCAGTCCGCTGGTATCGCCGCGCACGTTGGCAAAATCGACACGCTGGAATCGAACGGTCGCGAATATGTTCCTTCCGCGAATCAGCCGTGGCTTAAGAAATTTCCAGGATTATTTCATGTGCGAGATGGAAAATTGCACACCGCAAATCTCACGGGACCCGGATTGAGCGCAGTGTGAGTGGAAAATGCCACAGGTTGCCTCGCCATTTGGTCGCGGCAACTTGTTGAACCCAGAAAGAGTGATCTGAATGAGGATGCAGAGAAACCTTAGGAGCATTGACCTCTCCATCAGCAATCTGTGGCAGAAAGATGGACTCCGACTCAGCACTCCTGGCGGGTTTCGAGCCGCAAAGCACGCGTGCGCACTGCTCTTGCTCATCTTGCTGGGAGGTTCGCTTCACTTGGCGGCACAACCCAGCACCACCACGCCAATCTACATGGATAAAGAGCAGCCGATCGAAGCTCGGGTCGATGATCTGCTGCGGCGCATGACCCTGAAGGAAAAAGTAGGACAACTGAACCTGCCTTGCGGTTATGTCGATGCGCTGGGAAAGACAATTCCAGAAAAGATGGTGGCGGCTCGAAAATTTGCCGCCGGAACCTACACCAGCGAGATTGGCCCAGGAGCTGGTTTCTTCACGCTGGCCGATACCATCAAGCTGAACAATCTGCCGCAACAGGTAAAGTATTTTAACGAGCTGCAACAAATTGCCACCACGCAAACGCGGTTGAAGATACCACTGCTACAGGATGAAGAGGGAACTCACGGTGCGATGTTTCCGGGAGCCACCGTTTTCCCGGAAGGCCTCGCCATCGGCAGCACATTTGATATGCCATTGGTGCAAGCTATCTATGCGGCCGCCGCGCAGGAGGCCAGATCGACCGGCATCCATGTCCTTTCGACTTTGGTGCTGGAGACAGATCGAGACCCGCGCATGGGCCGCAACATGGAAGGCTATACCGAAGACCCATATCTGGATTCGCGTATCGCGACCAATATTGTGGAGGGTGCGCAAGGATCGAATGTTGATGCTCCCGACAAAGTGGTAGCGTTGATGACAGATTTTCCCACCCAGAGCGAACCCGTCAGCGGGATGGAGCGTGGCGCGATCGAACTTTCCGAGCGGTATATTCGCGAGAATTTTCTGCCCCCGTGGATTGCGGCTTTTAAAGCCGGCGCTCTCGGCGTAATGGCGGGCTATCCGGAAATTGAGGGCGTTCCGGAACATGCATCGGAAAAGTGGAACACGCAAATTCTGCGCAACGAGCTGGGATTTAAGGGTGTCGTCGATAGTGAAGGCGGCGGATTTGGCACGTTGCTTTACGAGCACATTGTGCCAACCCAGAAACAGGCTGGCGCGCTGGCCCTGCGTGCTGGCGTCGATCTCGACATCACCTACGAGCCGGCCTACATGGGCCCACTGATTGAGAATGTTGAAGAAGGTAAAGTTCCCGAAGCGCTGGTCGACCGCGCCGTCAGAAGAGTGCTCGAGCTGAAATTTCGTTTGGGACTTTTCGATCACCCATACGCCGATCTGGCTCAGGCTGAGCGCGTAGTTCATTCCCAGGAACATCAGCAACTGGCGCTGCAGGCCGCACGCGAAGGCATAGTTTTACTGAAAAATCAGAACAATCTGCTGCCTCTCAAGAAGGACCTCAAATCGATCGCCGTTATTGGCCCAAACGCGGATGATCGATGGAATCAACTCGGAGATTACTCGCCCTCGGAAGTCCCGCAGAAGGTGATCACGGTGCTCGATGGCGTCAAGCAGGCAGTGTCACCCGCGACGCAAGTCATGTATGTGAAGGGCTGTGAGGTGATCGGCGGCAAAGAGGACTTCGCCAAGGCGGTTGAGGTCGCGCGTCACGCGAGCGTGGCTGTTGTCGTTGTCGGTGAGCACCCAGGCAATGGCGGCAGAGGCAATGTTCCGCCGACCGATGGAGAAGCCTACGATGTTGCCAGTCTCGATCTGACAGGCGCCCAGAATGATTTGGTCAGGGCCATTCAGGCAACCGGCACGCCAGTGGTTCTCGTTCTCATGAATGGTCGGCCGCTTTCGATTCCGTGGGCGGCGATGCATGTCCCCGCCATCGTCGAAGCATGGGAGCCGGGCGAACGCGGTGGTGAAGCGGTGGCGGATGTATTGTTCGGCGACGTCAACCCCAGCGGGCGTCTCGCGATTACAATTCCTCGAAGCTCTGGCCAGCTTCCCGACTACTACAACTACAAGCCCTCGAAAGAGTATTGGATCCAGCAGGCCTGGAGTCATGATCGCGGCTACGCCGACATGCCCGCTACGCCGCTGTATCCGTTCGGGTATGGACTCAGCTATACCAACTTTGTCGACAGCAATCTGCGTATTTCCCCTGCGCAAATTTCTCCCCGGGGAACTGCGGAGGTTAACGTCGACGTAACGAATACAGGCAAACGCGCAGGTGTGGAAACAGTCCAGCTTTACCTGCATGAGCGTTATACGCCGGTGGCAATTCCAGTGAAGAACCTTCGTGGATTTCAGCCGAGTGACTCTCAATCCAGGTGAAACAAAAACGGTGACGATGAAACTTACGCCAGACGACCTGATGCTGCTTGATGAGGAGATGCATTGGAAGGTAGTGCCGGGTACCTTTGACGTGATGATCGGAAAATCCTCGGCAGATATCGTGTTGACGCGACCGCTCCAGGTAGAAGGTCCGCAACACTCTCAGCAGCTTCAAGGTAAGTAAGAATCGAAAACGCGATGCAATCAGCGGATTTTATTCTCAAAGTCAGCGCATCGAGTTGCAGGAAAAATAGAAATTGCACCGACATGGGTAATGTAAAGGCCCCCGCTTCGTTCGATTCACTTGCGGTCGGAGGTCGAATGTTTGTACCTCGGCTTCAAAATGAAGAGAGACGCAACAGCCTCATCAGAAACGTTCGGGAGAGAGAAAGTTGATCGGGTGCGCCGTTTTTCCTCGAAGCGTGAGGTCGGCGAGAATTTCGCCGATCACAGGAACAAACTTGAAACCGTGTCCAGAAAATCCGCCGGCAATCGCAACCTGTGTGTGCGATGGATGGAGCCCAACAATAAAATGCTGATCCGGAGTCATCGTATACATACACGTGGATGCGCTGAGTAGAGGGCCGTTCAACGCAGGTAATCGCGCGGACATTTGCTCTCTGAGCTCGTTCTCGTCGCCACGGCCGAATCGTTCGGTCGATCGACTGCGGAGTACAAACATCCCCACCGGTGTGCATCGCGATTTTCGCTCCACCGGTCGGACCGTCAATTGCGGGGAAGCCATAGAAAATAGAATGGAGATTATTCTCCCATAGGTAGATCGGAAATTGATCGGGCATAAATGGGCCGATGCCACCGACCGGGTTGAACCATGCCATGACGTGTCGCTGCACAACGAGAGGAATTTTGAGGCCAGAGAACATCTCTGGTGCCCACCCGCCTGGGGTGAGGATGAGTCTGGCCGATTCGTAGACGCCTTTACCTGTGGTCACACGAACGATTCCCGTGGCTGTTACTTCCCATCCGAATACGGGTTCATTGAAATGGAGTTCTGCGCCGCCCTGGGTCGCCTGCTGCAAGCACGCCTGTATAGCGCGCTCCGGACGGACAAATCCGGCATTCTGTTCCCACACCGCGACCTCATCAGCTCGTACCTGGAAAATAGGAAATCGCCGATGGATTTCAGCGGCATCGAGTAGTTCGTAAGGCAGACTATATTGAACTGCGCTTTGCAGGCTGCCGCTGATCGTAGCGCTATTCGGCGTGCCGAAATAAATGCCGCCGGTAATTTGCAGGAGATTGTCGTCCCCGCTGTCGTGCTCCAGCTTTCGCCACAAATCATAGGCACGCATTAACAGCGGAACATAGCCAGGGTGCTCGTAGTATGCCTGCCGAATAATGCGAGATGCACCGTGCGATGAGCCTCGGCTGTGCGCCGGCTCAAATTGATCGAAACCGATGACCGTCGCTCCCCGTGCAGCGATTTGATAGGCGGTCGAAGCACCCATCCCGCCCAGTCCAATCACGATTGCATCTGCTCGACGGTCCATCGGGCTATTCTCTCCATCGCCTGAACCAATAGTGCGGCGTACACATATTGTCACCTTTCTGGCATTTTCCAGCGTCGATTTACTGCCGGTTTTTGCTTCTTGGTTAGGAAAACTCAACACGTACTGTGCAATTGCACGATAGCTTACGATAATAGGTTCGAGGTCCTGATCAGCATGGCGAACCTGCAACCGTCGATCGATCCTGCGGGAGTATCCCGCCGCATCCTCGCAAGCGGCGCTCGGATTCCCGTGATTGGTTTGGGCACCTTTGGTTCCGACAAGGTCAGTGCGATCGAGGTCGCCGCTGCGGTGTGCGATGCCGCGAGAATCGGCTATCGCCATTTTGATTGCGCCTCAGTTTATGGCAATGAAGCGCAGATTGGCGAAGCGCTGCAGTCCGTGTGCAATGCTATCGCGCCTCGCGAGGATTTCTGGATCACGTCGAAGCTGTGGAATGACAAGCATACCCCGAAGGATGTCGAGTCCTCATGCAGGCAGTCGCTTCGCGATCTACGGCTGGAGTATCTCGATCTGTACCTTATCCACTGGCCATTTCCTAACTACCACCCGCCCGGCTGCGATGTCGATACTCGCAGTCCAGATGCTCGCTCGTACATTCACTCGCAGTTCATGGAAACGTGGCGTGCGATGGAGAAGCTGGTAGATAACGGATTGGTTCGCCATATTGGAACTTCGAATATGACCATTCCCAAACTCGAACTACTACTGAAGGATGCTCGAATTCGGCCAGCATGTAACGAGATGGAACTGCATCCGCATTTTCAGCAACCTGAATTTGTCGACTACCTCCTCAAGAAACAGATTCAGCCCATTGGATATTGCCCACTCGGTTCGCCTGGCCGCCCTGAAAGAGATCGCACGCCCTCGGATACTTCTCCGCTCGACGATCCTGTCATTCGCGCCATTGCGGAAGAACATGACGTTCACGCCGCTGAAATTTGTCTCAAATGGGCGGTACAGCGAGGCGAGGTGGTGATTCCGTTTTCCGTTAATCCGCGCAACTATGCTGCGAATCTGCGCGCGGTTGTGGACGATCCGCTCACAGTGCAGGAAATGGAACGTATTACCGCCGTGGACCGCAGATGTCGCATGATTAAGGGCCACGTTTTTCTGTGGAAGCAAAACCAATCATGGCGCGATCTTTGGGACGAGAATGGAACCATCACACCGGCTTGACGAAGATAAAGGGTGAATGTGACGAGCCACATAAACGTGAAAGCGGGATCTGACATGCAAGGCGCGGTGCTTCCAGGAAACAGCACCGTAGAAATTCGCTCCTACGCCGTGCCGCAGCCAGGTTGGGGCCAGGTGCTGTTGCGCATGAAGTCTTCGACGATCTGCGGCTCGGATATTCGAGCCATCTATCGCGAGCATCTGGGAAAAGGGCCTGAAGGATACCAGGGAGTGATCGCAGGGCACGAGCCTTGCGGGCAGATCGTGCAGACAGGTCCCGGTTGCCGACGATTTACGGTTGGCGATCGCGTCATCGTCTATCACATTTCCGGATGCGGCCTGTGCAATGACTGTCGCCGCGGTTATATGATTTCTTGCACCAGTGAGAAGTACCGCCGAGCCTACGGTTGGCAGCGGGATGGCGGGATGGCAGATTTTCTTCTTGCGGACGAGAAAGATCTCGTGTCTTTGCCGGATGGGCTTTCCTACACAGATGGAGCACAGGTCGCCTGCGGCTTCGGCACAGCGTACGAAGGCCTGCAAAAAATTGGCGTCAGCGGAAATGATGCGGTGCTCATTACCGGGCTCGGCCCAGTTGGTATGGCCACTGCGGCACTCTGCCGCAAGCTGGGCGCAATCCGCATTTTCGGGATTGATGTCTTGCCGGAACGGCTGCAACTGGCTCGTGAGCTCGACCTGTGCGATGAGGTCGTTCCATCAGGGCCGAACAATACTGCCGAAATATTGGCGCTAACCGGGGGGTGCGGAGTGGAGCGCGCGGTTGAATGTTCGGGCCATCCCGATGCACGAGCAACTGCGATCCGTGCCACTCGGCGCTGGGGCCGAATCGTTTTCCTGGGCGAAGGTGGAACAGTTCAATTTCAGCCATCTTCCGATTTGATGCATGATCAGAAGACGATTTATGGCTCCTGGGTCACATCCATCTGGAGAATGGAAGAATTGGTGGAGCGTCTGGTGCGCTGGCAGCTATTTCCATCGAGCCTGGTCACTCATCGCTTTCCGCTTGCTAGTGTCGGCGAAGCCTACGCCCTAATGGCCTCCGGACGCTGTGGCAAGGTGGCCGTCTGTTTCGACGAGGAAGGAACTTGAGCTCTCAGAATAAAGTTCATTCCTTGTCCCGATTTCGATGAGGGATCTGCCGGCGACAAAGCGCAAACCCGCGAGGGTACGGGCGATCACAAATATCAATGCGGGACAAACGATCTATTCTGGGATTCGGCACCGGCGCTGTGGTCTAGCGCCGAAACTGTTAAGAGTTTCGGCGGACAGCCGGGCTCATCGATCCATCGCCAGTTCTCAGAGCAGCCGATTCAGTCAAAAATAGCGCCATCGACTTATGCCGCATGAGGTCCTCGTGGGTGATATGTTCACCGATCCGGAAGACGGTGGCCAGCAGTACGCTGATATCGGACAGAACGGTCGCCCGTTCCATATATTCGCTATCCAGCCTCATTTTGTGGGGAACAATGTACTGCTGGTAGAAACCCTCAATTCGTTCCGCCGGTACCTCGGATAGGATGCGAGCTTCGTAGCGAAATGCGAGCGTCGCAGCCCCAGTGACCCCCGGACGGCACGCCATCACAGCCGGATCATGGTTAGGCAATTTTGGCCGCGGACCAACCAGACTCATGTCCCCTCGCAACACGTTGTAGAACTGCGGAAGCTCGTCCAGCTTGAACCGCCGCAAAATACGTCCCACAGCCGTTATCCTGGGATCCCCTTTTGCAGTATGTCCCGGACCGATCGCCTCAGAGTTCTCCACCATCGTGCGAAATTTGTAAATTGTGAATAACTTGCGATTTTGGCCCACGCGCTGTTGTCGAAAGATCACCGGTCCCGGAGAAGTCAGGCGAACCGCAATGGCAATAATTCCTAAAACGGGAGAAATGACAATGAGCCCAGGGATGATGCACAACAAGTCAAAAGCCCGCTTCCAAATCGACGCACACCAGGAACTGAGCCTCGAAGCGAACATCTGATGTGGAAAGGGCAATGCAGTTTCTGCCGGTTTCGCACTTGGAACCAGCCATGGGATGCCGCCTTGTCGGACCCGTGAAGGTGCTCCGGCAATATACTCCGGCGAAGAGGGAAGGTACGGTTCGCTGCTCAAAGTCTGTGATCTCCGGATTCATCGAACAGACGTTCTTATACGGTTAAGACTACCTGGAGTTTAAGTGGTTGGGCCGCTAAATGGAAATTCTCCATTCTTTAACAAACCCAACTGCATCTCGTTGCTGGCTGCATACTGTTCAGTAAATGCAGCAATAGTCAATTGTGCACATCTCGAAGGGCGTACCCTGGAGCGAGGAACCAACGATCGAGCCGGGGGCGCAGGTCCTAACGCTTATCTGAGCGAATTGCTGCTGGCTAAATTTACACCGTGTATCCAAAGCAATTCAAGGACATTCTATGCTCGAAAGTCGATATTATTCTTGGTTTTATTAAAATGAAACATAACGCTACCACACGTTGGTAATCATCGGGATAGTAGAAGCAAACATAAGCAGTTCCCACATTATGCGCGATGGTTGCGAACTCGCAACAGTTGGCGCAACTGTTGCATCTTCCTCGCGTCCTCAGAATTTTCCATTCTGTCTGTGTAGGCTGCTTGCAATATCACCCAGAAACTGGCAATGATTGCACTCAGAAAAAATGCCAGCAACGTTAATAGTGTTCGCGGAGGCCATGATCGCCTCTCAGGAACTAATGCCGGATCAACCACCTGGATCATCTGACTCTGCTTGGCCTCGTCGACCTTGGCCATTTCGTATTGCCGCGTCATGAATTCAAACAGCGTCTCCTGATAACGGACGTCCCGCATTCCGCGAAGATATTCCAGGCTTGCCGCAGGTACTTCCGATGTCGGAGTGAGGACATTTCCATCCACTGATGCGGACTGGGGATGGCCTTTTTCAAAGTCAGCGAGCTGCGCCCGCAAGCCAGTAATTTGAGATTGCAATTTGATGACATCTGGATTCTGATCCGTGGAAGACGTCCGAAGTGCTCCCAGCTCTACTTCGCTGGCGGAAATCTGAGCTCGCAGTTCCATGATCGTGGCAATCACGGCCTGGGCTTGCCCCTGCGGCTGAATGATCCCGGTTTTCATTTCTGTTTTTTCCAGGGCAACTTCCGCATCCGCCAGCTTTTCTTTCTCCTGGTTTACTTGCTGCTCAAAAAAGATCCGGCGTTGCGCCGCGGATGTTACGGCAAGCTGAGACATCAGGGCATGCAGCTGAGACACATACGCGTTCGCCATCGCCGCTGCTCGGTTCGCGTCATGGTCTTCCACTGAGATGCTGATGAGAGAACTTTTCTCAGAGAGAATTTTCGTGCTCGACTTCAAGGTTTTCCGCGCATCCATCAACAGCTTCTTTTTGTAGACCTTTTTCAGATCGAATCGTTGGACGATTCCATCCATGACATGATCACTTTGCAGCAGCCCAATATAAAGGTCGTCCGGATTTTTCAATCCAAGGGCGCCGGCCGCACCACCTCCAGCAAGCGACGCAAGCCCGCTCAACTGACCTAACATCGCCATCGCAGAGCTTTCCTGCTGCTGAGGCGGCATGATCGTCGTCGTCGCTGTATACGATACGGGCATGATAAGAACCACGATTGCCGTCAGCACTGCAACGCAAAAACTGAATAGAAAGATGAATCGCTTTCGTGCTGCCAGCAGCAATGCCAGTTCCAGCATGTCCACAGAGTCGTCAGGACCGCCTCCTTGTTTCGACGTCATTTCGGCGGGATAGGTTTCCTCTATCAGGGCCGGCTCCGATTTTGTATCCGTTGGCATACTCATGCTGACGCTCTACAGCCCCAGTACGGTGAGAGCTGCGATTCCCAGCCCGAATTGGGAAAATACCGCCGACCAGTCGGTCAGCCCGCGCAGAATTGTTGTCTTGTTGACGTTCGCCGGTACCACCACGGTATCTCCTGGATACCCGGGCTTGCCGCCGAACCCACCGGCGAACAGAGTCCCCCCTGCCGTTTGTTTGCTTATTACGGAACCATCTGCGCGGATGACAAACTCGTGACGTTTGTCCGCATTGCGGGTGGTCCCACCAGCAATGCGTAAATAATCTTCCACATGTTGCCCACGCTGATACAGGAAAGAGTTCTGGTCATAGACCGCTCCGACCACGTTGACCATCGCCGGCATCACGGGAACGACAAACTGGTCGCCATCTTCCAGGGGAAGATTCGGCAACGCATCGACGCCGCGGCTATAGGGATTCAAATTCAGGACAATGCGCCCACTGGCGCGCAGTTTGCGCAGCGTCGTAATCAAATCCCGCTGGCTTTGTATGCTGGTTCCCAGTGCCGCCGCTCCCGTAGGGTTAACAATCGAGCCCGCCGCATTCGAGGCTGACAGCTGAATATCTTGTTCCAGGGAATTGACGTACTGATTCAGTCTTGCCTGTTGAAGGCGTTGCGTCGACTCCCGTAGAAATTCCGAACCATAGAGGTAGGCCTTGGGCGTCAGGCCTCCCGCGCGCTCAACGACATCCCGCAACGTCTCCCCAGGCGCAACGCTATAGATTCCTGCATGCACAATCTCACCCTGAAGACTGACATATTTCACGCGCTGGGCCTGCGGCACTTGGATGTCAGCGGTCGAGAACACCGTGACCACATCGCCCGGCTCCAATGCCAGATTCTGAGATTCATTGTGGTCGAGAACTACCTGGCCCAGGCTGAACGGAATTAGGGAAGTCGCCAGTGTGTGCGGATCCGTCCGTTGAATGACAGCATAGCTCCAGTCAATACTGGGAGCGATGCGAAGAACCTCATTCTTGATGGGAAATTGTCCTTCGGAAAAGCGATCTCCCGGAGGGAAATAGCGGAGATCTGGCGTGGAGTTGGCCCGGGATGCGGCGCCTCGCACGGTCTCATCGGTGTTGGTAGGTGTCTGACTGGAAGAAGAATTTGCCGACTCCCCGCCCTGGCCGGATTGCCCCGATTGGGACTGCGCGGTCTGCCCCGCGACGGGAGCCCGTTGGGTTGATTCCTCACTCTGCGTTCCTGCCAGGGAAGTGCCAGTGGCATAATTGCTGTCGTTCGGCGCTTGGTCGGTGGCGGTTCCCGTGGCATTCGGCGCAAAAGGGCTTGGGAGATTGGCTCGATACGCCGAGAACAACGGGGTATATTCCGGGGCAGGTAAGCCAAGTGCAATCCGGCGTTGCCAGTATCCCCGCGTTTGCAGCGAATCCTTATCCGGAATCAGATCTGAAACCCGCATTCCCGGCGTCCAGCGGTATCGGCCTGGATTGGCAACATTTCCCCGCAGGATCACCGTTTCATCAAATTGCTGCACGATCGCAGAAATGCGTAAGATATCCCCGTCGCGAAGCGGCGTTTCCATCCCTGCGGCATTCAAAGTGATTTGGACTGTCTGGCGTGCCTCCTGGGAGTTGATTCGGTCCAGTTGCGCGTCTTGCTTGGACGCCAAGGTGGCAAGTCCTCCCGCCAAAGCGATCGTCTGACCTACGGTTTCAGATCCCTTTAATTCATAAATCGCGGGTACATGGATGCTCCCAGCTACAGCAACCTCCGGCCCTACCGGGGGAATGTAGATCACATCTCCCGGCAACAAGGGCGCGTCGTGTGATTTGTCGCCGTAGATCAACAAATCGTAAAGGTCGAATGTGGTGACCACTTTTCCATTGCGCCTCAATTCAATCCGCCGCATCGATCCCTGCTCAGAGGGGCCACCGGAGTAAAACAGTGCGTTCACCAGCGTGCTTAACGAACTTACGGTATAGCTTCCAGGCTGCCGCGCATTACCGACCACATAAATCTGGATGGATCGCAATTGCCCCATATTGACACTCAGGTCGAAGTTGCGAAATACCCGTCCGAGCTGGTTTCTTAAGAATCCGTCCAGTTGCTGGAAATGAAGGCCGGCTACTTCAATATTGCCGACTTGCGGAATATAGATATCTCCGGAGCGATCGACGGTCGCGTGGACGTTGAAATTGACTTGACCCCATACCCGGATGAGTAGCTGATCGCCCGTGCCCACAACATAGTCTGACGTAACCGGTGTGCGATCAATCGGTGCTAGTCCGGCCGCAGTATTTGAAAACAGATTGGCTCCAAAAATGGGCAACACGGCTCCAACTGAACCGGCCACAACGCGCTGAAATTCTGTGAGAGGTTGTTTGGGCTGCATGCCCAGATAGGGGTTGTACTGACCCGTGAGTGAATTCCCAAACGGAACCTGGTCGACGTAGGTAGGAACTCGTTGCGTGGCACCATTTCCTGCAGTCGGGGAAACGGGTTGCATCTGCATCGCACCCCCATACATCCCCTGCCCACTCGATGTTTGCCCGGTAGTGCCGTTATTGTACGGCTGGCTAGGCGCATAGGGACTTGCCGTTAAGCCCGCACATTCCGGCAAAAATGCACTGGCCGGACTGGAACAGTCCGTGGTGAGTGGCGTCACGGTTCCACCTTGGCTTTGGGCGTAAGCCACTATCGAGCCGGTACACAAAAGCGCCGCAACCAGGGAGAGAATTCTGCGTAGCATCTCAGGTGATTCTAGTGCAAATGTCGGGCTAGCCCAAATCATTCCCATAGTTGTGAGAGCTCGAACTTCCCGGTGACTGAGCCTGGAGGCAACCGTGTTTTGGACGCTTATGAAAGCTTTCCATTATCTGTAATCCGGGGACACGCGATAGAGTGACTATTGTGTTTACCATTTCGGCGGCGCCGCTGACGGCCTGCAATTTAATTGACGACAAACCGCATACAAATGGCCGCGTGGTTTCCGCGGATGCAGCCTCGCCATCGATTTGTCTATGCCCCATCCCCGCACTAAGCAGAGACGGTATCAGGTTATGGCGCAAAAGCATTCGACGCCGCGCGCTTGATAGGCTTGGCGGAAACAGTCACGCCGGCGCAGGATCCGATAGATGAGCGATCCCACTCCCACTCCACTAGCGCCGCAAGGTGTTGCACGGAAAACAGTTCATGGAGCGGTTGCGTTAGGCATACGACAAGTTCTTGTGCAAGGCACCAGAATCCTGGGCGGCATCTTTCTTGCTCGCCTTCTCACCCCGGCCCAGTTTGGAATTTACGCCATTGTCCTTTATCTCCAGACCTTCCTGACGGCTTTTGGGGACGCCGGCCTGGCAGCCAGCTTGATTCGACAGCCTAACGAGCCGGACATCGCTGATTACCGGGTAGTTTTCACATTTCAGCAGCTCATGGTTTTTGCCATCGCCTTGGCAATGTGGCTCTTTTCACCTTGGATTGCCTCCCGATATCACCTCGAACCCGGCGATGCGTGGCTTTTCCGCCTAGTTGCGCTTTCTTTTGTCGTCACATCCTTCATGGTGATACCGCTGGTTCGACTGGAACGCCATCTCGCCTTCCATAAAGTCGCCGTCATAGAATCTGCGCAGGCAATTGTTTTCAATGTCGCAGCCGTTTATTTTGCCTGGCGCGGTCGCGGCGCCTATTCCTTCGTCTGGGCGTTACTCCTGCGCTCCTTAGTCGGCACGGCCCTTGCCAATTGGATCAGTCCCTGGCGGATCGGCTGGCGTTGGGATTGGCTGATGATTCGGGCGCACATGTCCTTTGGTCTTCCCTACCAGGGAATTCAAGTAATCTCCCTGCTAAAAGACAGCATCGCGCCTATCTTCATCGGGATTCTTCTCGGTACGGCAGATGTGGGATATATCACCTGGGCCAACATGATTGCGGCCTATCCGGTGCTGATCTTGTTTGTTCTGCAACGGCTGTATATGCCGGCGTTTGCCCGGCTGCAACACCATCGTGCTCAACTCATCACGCTCGTGGAAAATGTGATCTGGGCCACGAACGCCATCGCTGCTCCCCTGGCAATTTTGACCCTCGTGATGATCGTTCCTATAACGACATTGATTTATGGGACGAAGTGGCTGGTGGCTCTGCCTTACTTCTATCTCTTTTGGGGTGCAAACCTGTTCGTGCCCTCGGCGACGCCAGCTATGGGTCTGCTCAACGCATTGGGCAAATCGAAGATCGCCCTCCTGTTCGCATTTATATGGATGGCTGGTACATGGATTATCGGAGCCCCTCTTGTCCTGCTCTACGGCGCCATTGGGTTTGCAATTGCGAACCTGGCCGTGATGTTCAGTGCCTTCTGGTTATACAGAGCAGCGCAACGACAAGTCCCATTCCGCTTGCTGCCAGTCATCGCTCCAGTGTGGGTCATTGCAGCTGCGAGCGGCATTTTTGTCGATGTTCTTTGCCGCCTGCGCGCACCCCATCACATCCTGACCGTCGCAATATATGTGACCATTGGCCTGCTGGTACATGGATTGGGTTTGTATCTTTTCTACAAAGGTAAGATGAATGCTGTATGGTCGTCCCTCAAGGCAACAGGATGAAACCGCGCATCTCCGTCGTCATCAATACTCTCAATGAAGAAGGGAACCTGCCGTATGCGTTGCGATCCGTGTACACCTGGGCGGATGAAATCATCGTGGTGGACATGCACAGCGAAGATCGCACCGTCGAAATCGCAAAGGAATACGGAGCCAAGATATATTTTCACGATCGAATCGCCGCATTCGACGGGGCGCGCATCTTTGCAGTCAGCCAGGCAACGGGAGAATGGATTTTTCTTCTGGATGCCGACGAGATAATCCCTCAGCCTTTAAGCCTGAAGCTGATGAAAATCGCTGCGGACGATACTGCTGATGTTGTTGTCATTTCGCGACTCAACTACCTGCTGGGCGCCCCCCTTGCGAATACAGGATGGGGGCCTTACCAGGACCGGCATCCGCGCTTTTTCAGAAAAGACAAAATAGATCTGAATCCACGGATCCATGCCTTTATGCACCCCGCACAGGGAGCGCGGGTGCTGACCTTGCCTCATCAGGAAGAATTGCTCTTTCACCACTTCAATTACGTGGACTGTGCACAGTTCATTGAAAAGTTAAATCGCTATACAACGGTTGAAGCGCAGCAGGCATTTGATCGTGCGGAATATGTAAGTTACCCAAAGGCGATATTAAGAACAGCGACGGAATTCGCGAATCGCTATATCCGTAATCGTGGTTATCGAGACGGCTGGCGTGGGCTTTATCTCTCCGGGTTCATGGCGATGTATCGATGGGCAACTTATGCAAAATTGCAGGAACTCCGTGCCACCGGTGGAAAGAAAGAAATCATCGAGGAATACCATCGTGCCGCTGAAGAATTGATTGCAAGTTACGAAGGGGAGCACCCTCATGAGGGAGGATAAAATTGACCAGAACAGCAAGTAAGATCGATCCTACATTGCATGGAGAAGCATGAAAAGTTGGTTCAAGAGATACAAAACATACATTCCTGGCCCTGTCTGGCGCTTCCTCAGTTATATCGATCACAGATGGTTTGAGCAGTGCGCGCAGGACTCTTACGCACAAAACGGCGAAGACCTGATCTTAGATTGGTACTTAGGGGACAAACAGACTGGATTTTATGTAGACGTGGGCGCCCACCACCCAAAGAGATACTCCAACACCTATCGCCTGTACCGACGGGGCTGGAGGGGAATCAACATTGATGCAAATCCAGGCAGTATGCGTATGTTCCGGCGCTTACGCCCGAGAGATATAAATGTAGAAGCAGCCGTCAACTCCGTAAGCCAGGAATTAACATTTCATATTTTTAAAGAACCGGGGCTGAATACGTTCGACAAGAATCTGGCATCGCGCCACATTGGCGAGGGCCGGTCGCTTATCAAGAAGGTTGGCATTGTCACGGTGCCGCTCGCGAAGCTACTCGATCAGTATCTACCTCACAACACAAGTATCGACTTGCTCACGATTGATGTGGAGGGACTTGACTACGATGTACTCAGGTCGAACGATTGGGACCGATATGTACCGTCGTACGTTTTGATTGAATGCATTGGTCTATCGTTGCTCGACGAAATCAGTTCCAACGAAGTGACGAAGTTTCTTTCAAAATACAACTACTCCAGTGTGGCCAAAACAATCCACACTGTCCTCTATAAGCGAGTGCAACATGAAGTTAGTGATAAACCTGAAGCCCACAAATCTTAGTTTTCTGCAGCCAGAATTGTTCGCAAACGGGACAGGCGCGCGCCCTTCTATTTGGATTTGTGACATGACCCGGATTGACCGAGTTCCTTGAATCACCGTTACTCGTCGGTCCTATCTTTCTTCGTCCGCCCCTTTCATCTTATTGAGCGCTGTTCTGGCAAATTCAAAGATGTGCCCCACTGGACGATGCCTGTTCCAGACCAGTGTCCGAAGGAGGTCAGATCCAATTTCGGTCGCTTGATATCGCTCCAGATTTTCAGCATGTTCCAGAGGCGAATGTCGTCAAAGAGGAGAATGGGATTGTGTTTGAACTCGATCGTCTCAAAATTGTCGAGGAACAACTGCTCCTGCCTGCCATCTTTCGCTGCGTCAATGAAGATGAAGTCAGCTTCGGCGAAGAGGGCTTTGTGCTTCGCGATTTGGGCTGGTTGCGAGATATCGTCGACGTACTGCACAAGCGTGCCATCGGCGAAATCGGCCTCGGTGAGGACAGTGGCGGGATACTTCCGCCAGGGAATGACATCGAACGTGGCGAGTCGGGCGCCTTTGGGCTGGAATTGTTTCAGGCAGAGGGCGCTGCTCCCGGTCGCAGTCCCGATTTCTACGATGAGCCTCGGTTGAAGGACTGAGACAAGCCCGGCGAGGAGTTTGTAGTGTTCGCCTGGCCAGATGTTGGGGTATTGGATGCCTGTCTTGAGGCGAGCGCTGATTTCGGATACATCGATCTGCTGGGCCGCTCGGACTCCTGCAAGGGCCAACTCGATCAGGTCGGACGAAGGTTTTGAAGGGTCATCCGGCTCGACGAAGAAGAGCATGCTAGGTTCGGCATGGCGAGACTGGACAGGGGACCGGAACAGGAGCTTGAATCCAACACGTTTCGCGAAGTTTGCCATCATACCTTCCTTGATTTTGAAGTTCCATTTTACTGCCCGCAAATTGCTGGTTACAGTCGCGGCTTTAGATTCCATGGAAGGCTTACATTGCGGAGCGTATTCTACGGAGCAGTACACAGCGTATGAAGATTGGCATTGTCACGGTCACGTATAACAGCCGCAGCGTATTGGAAGGCTTCTTTTCCTCACTTGAGAAGCAGATATATGCGGACCATGCTCTGTATATCGTCGATAGCGGCTCGACCGATGACACTGCCGCCTACATCCAAGCCCACCCGCCGGAGCGCTGTACGTTTTTGCAAAATGCGGAAAATATCGGGTTTGCGGCGGGAACAAATCAGGGCATCCGGGCTGCATTGCAGGATGGGTGCGCGGCCATCCTCGCCCTGAACAACGATGTTGTCTTCGGACCCGAGTTACTGGAGCGGCTGGCAGGCGCGCTCGACCAATACCATTGCGACATGACGACTCCCATCATGTATTTCTATGAACCAAAAGACCGCATCTGGGCCGCTGGCGGCAGCCTGCAACCCTGGCTCGGCTACCGCAACAAGCATCGCGGTGGAGGCGAGACAGACCATGGGCAATACAATGTTCCCTGCCGCATCACCTTTGCTCCTCTGTGTTGTGTCCTGATTCGCCGGGAGGTTCTGGATCGGGTCGGCCTGCTGGATGAACGCTACTTTACATATACTGAGGACGTAGACTTCATGTATCGCTGCCTCAAGCAGGGGCTTGCGCTCTGGTATGTGCCCGAGGCAAAGCTATGGCACAAGGTCAGCTCCCTCACTGGCGGTGACTCCTCAGCATTTGCTCTGCAATACATGACGAGAAATCGCATATATTTTTTGCGGAAGAACATGCCACGTCTGCTCGCTCTTTACTGGTATGCCTGGATCCAGACACGTTCTTTGCTGGCATTTTTGTTGGGGCGAAATTCCCGCTCGAAATGGGACATCCGTCGAAACGCAGCAAAAGAAGGCTGGAACATGGAGTGAATGCAAATGTCATCCGTTTCAACGCAGTGAAAACATATTGAGTCCGTGATGAATCGAAAGGATTGTCGTAGTGGAGATAGCCGCTACATATTCTAGTTCAAATATGATTGGTTCTCTCCAGCTATGAATGTGACACTCGTCAACCTGGGTTTTCCGGACTATCCGGTTGCACTTGCAAATGCGCTTGCTCGACGGGTAAACCTTACATTCGTTCAGGCCGCGCGCCTGACAGACCCATGGCAGGCACAAATTGATCCGAATATACATCTCATGGTCCGGGGCCTTCCACGCATCAGGGATCCACGCAGTTTAGCGGCGGTTTTCGCCCTGCTTCGAACCCTTTGCAATCTCAAACCGGATATTCTTCACTTACAGGATTCAGTAAACCCCTGGTTCGACCTTATCGCTGCATCGCATGATCTGCCGCCACTGGTGGTGACCGTGCATGACGCAACTCGGCATCCAGGAGAGAACCGCGGAGAATGGTTTACAGGATACCTGCGAAAACGGCTCCTGTTGCGAGCGCAGGTGGTGATCGTCCATGCTTCAATTCAACGCGACCTGCTTTGTTCTACCTGGGGAATTCCGCGCGACCGCGTTCATGTTGTGCAACATGGAGAAATGGGTTCTCTGTACCGGGGAGCGACGACAGGGACGCCTGGGGAAATTGTCCAACGAAATCCCGAATCGGTTCTGTTCTTCGGGAGAGTGCTCCCATATAAGGGTCTCGGCATCCTCATCCACGCGATGAAGATTGTCAGGGAAACAATTCCAAGCGCAAAGCTGATCATCGCTGGTCGCGGTGGAAAGAATGCGAGTAGTCCCATGGTGGATGGGGAGCAGCCTTGGGTAGAAATCATCGATCGGTTTATTACGCGTCAGGAAGTGGTAGGCCTGTTCAGCCGCGCCGGGATGGCAGTACTACCGTACGTGGAGGCGTCGCAAAGTGGAGTAGCCAGTCTGGCAATGGGACTCGGAACCCCGGTCATTGCCTCTGCAATCGGCGGCTTGGAGGAACTGATCGTGGACGGTGTGGATGGGATTCTCGTACCACCCAAAAATCCCGCAGCCCTCGCTCTTGCAATTGTCAACCTGATGCGCGATGAGAGTCTAGCGCGTCGCCTTTCCTCTGCGGCATTGCTGCGTAGCGAAAGCGACTTGGCATGGAGTTCAATCGCTGATGAGACGGTGAAACTCTACAGGAAAGCGTTGGATATCCAATAAATTACCTAGCTGCATTCGCGGCAGCCAGAACTAAAGCAGTTGACGGTGTCGCGAATCAAATGCAATACGCGGCACAAGCAAGGTTCATGGCAGCTCGCACGAAAGGAGGGTGATAAAGAATGACACCGTATTTCATAACTTTCGCCCTCCTGACGTTAGCCGCATTGACTCAATTCACCACAGAGCTGAAGCGCTATAAGCTATGGTTCGCGATCGTAGCCGCTATCTACTTGATATTGTTTGCCGGTCTAAGAGCCATGGGCGTCGGTCGCGATGATTTGAATTATTATGACATGTTCATAGTTCAAGCCCCGAATCTGTACGACTGGGTATTTGGCGGCTTTGTATACCACTTCAGTGATCTCTATATGGAGCCCGGCTATGTATTTGTCAACGCAGTGGTAAAGACATTCACTAGCAATTACATATTTCTATTCCTCACAGCTGCTCTCATCTCTATTGGCATCACAATCTATAACTATTATCGATATTCCACGTATGTGTTATTGTCCATACTCCTGTATTTTGTTCACACCTATCTGTATAGGGACATGAATCAAGTCAGGGCAGGCATAGCCGCTGCAATTGGCCTATTTTTAATTGCTCAAATCCACAACAGGGAACACCTAAAGTCCTATGGGACGCTGCTGCTTTCTGGACTGTTTCACGTCGCGTCATTGTCCTTGGTGATCCCCTATGTAATGAGCTTTTTCCGGACCACTCGGAAAAAGGTCATAGTTTTATACTTGCTTTCATTGAGTCTGGGGATCATCGGTATTGGAAGGATACTCGTAAAGCTTCTGCCCACTTCTGGCTTTTTATTCGTAAAAATCGCCGATTATGCTTCGGATCAATCTTATGGTGCTGCACTGAAGCTATACGACCCCACTAACCTTAAGAATCTATGCGTCCTGCTCATCGTCCTCATATACTGGGACAGGCTCAAGGCAATCATTCCGTATTTCGAGACATTTGTTCTGTTCCTCGCTGTCAGCGCATCGTGGAGACTCGCGTTTTCTGATCTGGGAATTATCGCCGGCAGAGTCGCGACGTTTTTTGACATTGTGGAGGTCATCGTCATACCCTATTTCGTTTGTATATCGCGATATAAATGGATGACCGTAAGCGCGATAATTCTCTATGCGTTTATGACGCTCTACTTGAACTTGTACACGGTGAAGATTAGCCCCCAACCCTATACCCTCTCGCTCTTTTAGGCGGAGAATCAAGCTTGAGAATAACCAGAACGAAAATCCTTTATGTGGTAAGCACGCTGAGCAAATCTGGTCCAACATTCGTGCTGTCCAATATTGTGAAATTTATCGATCGAGATAAATTCGATTTGGCGGTCTTGACGTTATCTCCCGAGCCCCACGATTCAATGGCTGAATACTTTCGTGACACCCTGAAGATCCGGGTGGATTCTCTCGGTTTCTCCCGAGTGCGTGGAATGCTCGAAGCCACTTCGAAGGTATCTCAGTATGTCAAGAAGAATGAAATTGATTTAATCCACTCGCATGGTCTGAGGGCGGACTGGGTCGTTCGCAATCTCAGGATACCGCGAGTCAGCACTCTTCATAACTATCCGTATTCTGACTATGCAATGCTATTCGGAAAGATACCTGGAACGGTCCTGGCTGCAATTCATTTGAAATGCTTGAAGAAGATCGACCGGCCGGTTGTTGTGTCACGGGCTGTGTCAGAGATGCTTCGAAAACACCATGGTTATGAAATAGAGGTTGTGCGAAATGGGGTAGATGTTTCTGCATGCGAGTGCGTCGGAAGGAATATCTCGCGAGAGAAACTTAAGATAGAAGCCCATGTGACTGTTTTCATTTCTGTAGGTTCATTAACTAATAGAAAAGACCCGATGACTGTCATCTCTTCATTTCAAAAAGCCAACTTGCCTGATGCTGTGCTGCTTTTTCTGGGAGAGGGGGACTGCCGTGCGGCCTGTGAATCCATGGCCAGCGGGAACCGGAACATTCGGTTCGTAGGGAGAGTTGATAACGTTCAGGAGTATTTGTGCGCAAGCGACTATTTTCTATCTGCGTCGCTCGCAGAGGGGCTGCCTAATTCCGTGCTGGAGGCCATGGCTGTCGGCCTGCCGTGCATCTTGTCAGATATCCCGCCTCATAGAGAAATTCACGATATAGACCCGAAATCGTCATCGCTGTTTAAGGCAAAGGACACGGATGGTATGGCGACGAGTCTCGCCGCGATAGTGAAAATGGACTGGAAGAGGATGCACGACGCAAGCGTGAACATCACTCATAATTACTTAAGCGCTGAGGCCATGTCGAATCAGTATCAAGGGATTTACAATGAATTACTGGAGCAGAATCGCCATCACCGCTAAGGTCAATATTTACCTTCAGAGCAGCCCAGAAAATATCGGCGAATTGCGAAGTTTAGGAATGAATGCGATTGGGGCCTATAACAGCAAGTATCGTGATATATCGAGACAGCCCGAGTCGAATCCGGGGATTACTTGGCCTGCTGCACCAGGAAACATCCATCGAGCACTGGGTTGTCGTCGATAATGGAAGTTCCGACGAAATCCGCGATGCGGTTCAGGCGATTGGCGGCATCTACCTGCGTCCGGGAAAAAATCTCGGGTATGGTAGAGGTCATAATTTGGCGCTGAAGCGGCTTGCGGGAGTCGATGCTCCGTATCATCTGATCCTCAATCCAGACATTGTGTTTGATGAGGATGATCTCGGCAGATTGGCCGAGGTGATGGATTCCCATCCAGATGTCGGACTGGTGATGCCCAAGGTTCTTTACCCTGACGGCAGTAATCAATATCTTTGTAAGTTACTTCCAGCACCGGTCGACCTGGTGCTGCGGCGGTTCCTTCCTGGGCCATTGAAAGGTTTCGCTCGCAGGCGGACCGAATTATATGAGCTGCGCTTTCTTGACTCCGACGCGCCTGCCTACGTCCCGTCTCTCTCTGGTTGCTTTATGTTTGCGCGCCGCTCTGTGTTGGACGCCGTAGGCGGCTTCGACGAGAGATTTTTTCTTTACATGGAGGACGTTGATCTCTGCCGCCGAATGTTAAACGTCTCCAGATTGTTATATTGGCCCGGCGTAATCGTCGAGCATGTCCATCGGATGGGATCGTATCGAAATCGCAAGCTGCTGTTCTTGCACATCCGTTCTGCCATTCAATATTTCAATAAGTGGGGATGGATTCAGGACAATGCGCGCAAATTCATTAATCGAGAAACTCTCGCTTCTCGAGGACAGTTGTCTCAGCGCTGAGTACCCGCCCTCGCGCGACCTTGTCTTCGGTCCCGACTGCCAGACGTCTTTTTGCGCACACCGCCGTCTGTTCAGGCGTGCACACTACCTCGCATTGGTCTACTTGTTCGTCAGATCTAATTCAACTTACCTGCAGAGTTTTCTAGAACCACGTCGGTTAACACCGCAGTATCTAGAGTGGCGGGCAGATGCGAGCAGAAACCAATGCCGACATAAAAAGGTCCATCGAAGTGCAGCTGAATCGGCGGTCCGAACTGGTGCATGGGCTCGCCTTTTAAACTGACGAAAATTGCAATCGCATCGCCGCGCTTTTCGATTCCGATGCGCTTCGCCATCACTCCCTCAAGCGTTCCTCCAAAGCGAAATTGCATATCCGTCATGTCGGCACCAGGGGTGGGGCGCCACGCTAGGTGGATCATTCCTGTGCCGTGTTCGCCGATCATCGCTTCTTTGGAGTCGTCATTGAGGCTCTGGCGAATTACCAGCACAGCTTTGCGATCGCTATAGCCCTTAGGATCTGGATACGTGACATCGGCGGCAAGCGAAATGTCTCCCGACATTTTCTTCCAGAGATAACGAAACTCATCACGCGAGTACCAGATGTTGTAGCCGGCCGAGATGATCGTGTACTGCTTCGTCTCGGCGTTATAACTCGAGCTGCCCGGCACGACTGCGCCGCCGATATCGGATTGCCCTTGAAATATGCCGATCGGCGTATTAAAGTTTCTGCTCGGTCGGTGAAAATCTGCCGGCGGTGGCACCTGTTCATGTGTAGCGGAACCCGGTTGCGCCCATTCTGGAACCGCTGGAGTCTTGCCGGCAGGCGCGGACGCCTGCGCATGCAGCAACTGCGGTGAAGTCAACAGAATCAGGACAAGCAGCCAAAGTAGATAGCAGGATTTCCGCGCCAGGCGAACCACATAGTTTCCCATAGCAAAGAACTGTATCACTGTCTCGGAAACGCTGACTGGCACCGAGCGACCGCCGATGGATCACACTTCGCAGCCAATCAGTCAGCCGAGAAATCTCGGGGAAGGACGCTTCGTGCCAAAATGGTACGTAAGCCACTATGTCAAACGAAATCATCCCAAATTCATCCTCCCCAGTTGAAGCCGCATCGGAACCCGCCACGGAATCCTTCGGCGAGCTGCTCGCGCAGTTTGAGCACAGCCATTCTCACAAAGTTGAAGGGGGCGCCCGTCAATTGGAAGGCATCGTTGTCTCCGTCGACGCCGAATCTGTGTATCTGGACATCGGATTCAAGGCCGAGGGCGTTCTGCCTCGGAGCGCGTTCGAAAACAATGCGGAAGGCATCGCGCCCGCAGACAAATTCCCCGTATCAGTGAAGGGCCGCAATCTTGAGGGCTATTACGAGCTTTCTCGGCTACGAGTGACACTTCCGACAGACTGGTCCTCGCTGGAAGAAGCTTTTGCGCAAAAATCTGCCGTCGTGGGAATCGTGACTGGAGTCGTCAAGGGCGGCCTCAACGTGGACGTTGGTGTGCGCGCTTTTATGCCGGCCTCACGCAGCGGCGTCCGCGATGCCGCGGAGATGGAAAAGCTGGTCGGTCAGGAAATTACCTGCCGCATCACCAAGCTCGACGTGACCGATGAGGACGTCGTTGTCGACCGCCGCGCCATCCTCGAGGAACAAGCGCTTTCAGTCCGCCAGAATCGATATTCTGCCCTCAAGGAAGGCGATATCGTCAGGGGTGAAGTCCGCAGTCTCGCAAGCTACGGAGCGTTTGTGGATATCGGCGGTATCGATGGCTTGCTGCACGTCAGCGACATTTCGTGGAGTCGTGTGAATTTGCCGGAAGATGTCCTGACCGTCGGGCAACAACTCGAGCTCAAAGTCTTAAAGGTCGACCCCGAGAATAGCCGTGTTTCTCTTGGCCGCAAACAGCTTCAACCCGAACCATGGGATGCCGCAGCGGAGAAATTTAAAGTTGGCCAGCGGATCACCGGCACGGTCACGCGTCTCATGGACTTTGGAGCTTTCGTCGAACTGGAACCAGGAATCGAAGGCCTCATCCACGTTTCGGAGATGTCGTGGCTGAAAAAAGTTCGCAAACCCAGCGACATTCTCAAAACCGGCGACACGGTGGACGCGATTATCCTGTCGGTCAGCTCTGGTGAACGCCGCATCTCTCTTGGTCTGAAGCAGGCGCTGGGCGATCCCTGGTCAGACGCACAGCAGAAATTTCCGGTGGGCTCAACCATCGAAGGTCCGGTGACGAAGCTGATGAAGTTTGGCGCATTCGTACAGATCACCGAAGGTGTCGAAGGGCTGGTGCACGTCAGCGAGATTAGCGCCGAAAAACACATCGATCATCCGCAAGATGTTTTACGCGCCGGTCAGATTGTGAAAGCGCAAGTGCTTGCCGTCGATACGGAGAAGCGCCAGATCAAGCTCAGCATCAAGCAACTGGTTCCCACAGGCCTTGGCGAATACCTGGAAGAGCACAAGCAGGGAGACGTAGTGTCGGGTCGCGTCGTCGAGCAAGGCTCGGAATCTACTGTCGTCGAACTGGGCGATGGCATTCGTGCGCACTGCAGGTTGGCAGCGGCCGCAGCCCCTCCATCGGAAAACAAGAGCAGCTCCGGTGCCGATCTGTCTGCCTTGACTTCTATGCTTCAGGCTCGCTGGAAGGGTGGCGCTACTCCTTTATCGAAGCAGCCAGAGCCGCTGGCGAAGGGTCAGATTCGTAGTTTTCGAATCGTGAAGCTCGACCGCGCGACGAAGAAGATCGAACTGGAATTAGCCTGATCCGTCCTATACGCCGAATCTGGCGAAACTCCGTAACGCCGGCCGTTTCGCATTCCCGGCCTCAATCGCAGAAATGCAAAAGGCATGGCGGATGCCATGCCTTTTGCATTTCAATCAAGTTTCGTCGACGAAATCTAGAACATGTTCCATAGGAACTGGTTGTAAACGTCGTGGTGGTATTGAACCTCCGGTACTTTGACAAACGTTCCCAACAGGCGAGCACAACGGTCCGCCGCAGCCTGCTTCAGGTCTGCATAGCGTCCCTTGACATCTGCGCCCAACAGCTTGGTCGTCCAGGCGGAGCTGCGGAAATCTTCAATCGCCGTGTAGACGTTGTCCGGAAGATATCGTTCCGCCTGGCGCAGGTTTTTTACGGTCGACTTATTGCCTTGCAGTCCCGACCGGAAAATTGAATACAGGACGAGGTACGGATTGGCATCCGGGCTGACCGACCGAATCTCGACGCGAGCGCTCTTTTCGTTGCCGATCGGAATTCGAATCATCGAGCCGCGATCGACTGCCGAGGCCTTGATCTGGTTAGGCGCTTCAAAGTGCGGATCCAGGCGACGATAGGCATTCACGCTGGCGTTTAGCAGCAGGCACAGGTCGTTGCCGTGGGTCAGAATGCGATCCACAAAGCTCCAGGCAAAATCGCTTACTTTCTCTTCGCCCTTGGCGTCCCAGAACAGATTCTTGCCGTCTTTGCTGATCGACACGTTGGTATGCATGCCGCTGCCGTTCACGCCGACGACCGGCTTGGGAAGAAAGGAAGCTGTCATTCCAAGATTGGTCGCGACCTGGCGGCAGATCAGCTTGTACAGCTGGATCTGGTCGGCCGCGGCCACCACTTCTCCATAGCTGTAGTTGATTTCAAACTGCGATGGCGCGACCTCTGGGTGATCCTTCTCATTTTCAAAACCCATGGCTCGCTGCACTTCCGCCGTCGTGTCGATGAAGGTGCGCAGCGGATCGCCCGGCAGAGAGTGATAATAGCCGCCCGTGTTCACATAATCGAACCGGCCCGTCTGGTAATAATTCCGCTCGGCATCGACGCCTTGGAACAGGAAGCCTTCAATCTCATTGGCCGCGTTCAAGGTATAGCCGTCAGACTTGTACAGCTTGCTCGCAAACTGCTTCAATTCTCCGCGGATGTCAGCACTGTAGGGCTTGCCGTTCTTGTCGATCACTTCGCCGAAGACCAGCACCTTGCCCGAACCGAACACATCGGACGGCGCCCAATAAAACGCACTCCAATCGATGCCCAGTCGCAAATCGCTTTCGCGCTGCGCCGTAAATCCACGAATCGAGGAACCGTCGAAGGTAAGATTGTCCCAGCTCTTAACGAGGAATTTCTTGTCATAATCGAGCATGTGCAGGCGACCTTCAAGATCGCTGAACAGCACGGTTACAGCCTTGATCCGCTTTTCGTCCGTAAGGTATTTCAGGCGCTGTTCCTGGATCTTGTGGGCCGCAACGCGGTTCTTGCGCTGCTCTTTGGCCTCCAGATTCAAATCCTCCAGCTCCCCGTACGAGAGCGCAAGAAAATCCCGCAATTCAGTTGACATACCTTCTCCTAATAAAACTGATTTCGAATCAGATTTTAAAGTTGTAATGGTTGAGCTTCGGAGTCACTAGGCAATATGGGAACAGTCTTCCCTGATTTTCTATAGATTACGTTGTCACCCCCGCAATCGGAAATAGATTCCGGTTATCCACTCCATAGGTTTTCTTTATTTGCACTAGAACAGCGACGAAAGTCGATCCCGTTGGGAAAATTGCGAGGTCTTGCCTCTCCCGGCCGGGACAGGGTCGGAGGTCTAGCCGCCGCAGGCAGCCACTGCGCTGTCTTCTGACGGATACACCGTGAACAGATTCAGAATGCCGACCATCTTCAATGTTTTGGTGGCGAAAGGCGAAGGATTTACCAGCTTCGCATCTCCACCCCGCTGCGTGGCTTGCCGCAACGCATCCACAATCGCTCCGATACCGCACGAATCCACGACCGGCATGGCCTCCAGGTCGAGCACAAGAAAAACATGGCCGCTGGCGAACGCGGATTGAACAGCCCTGTCAAACTGGTTGACCGGCTCTCCCATTTTCAGCGGCCCTTTCAATTTCAACGTGCAAACGTTGCCACTCTGCTTTATGTCCAGATCCACGGATTCTCCTGTTTCCACGCAAAATTCGCTTTACATCAGAGAGGGACGCTTGATAGGCTCCAGCTACTTCAGAATCCGTCCCCCCGTAGCCCTTGTCAAGCCAGACCGCATGATCATGTCTTCTTCGAACGATGCCATCCTCGAGCTCTCGTCGTTGCTTCTGGCCGCATCGGACTCATCCGCGAGAGCCGGACTCATTGCTGCCGCCGTGGTTGAAATCTTTCCCGAGTCAGCGTGCGTCATACATCGTTATCGAGCGGAAGACGAAGAAGCTGCCTGGGCCGCTATCGGAATGGCCGGAGACGTTTCCGTCGAGCAGGATTCACAGCCTTCCGATACGCGGCTAATGGCTCCGCTGCTCTCCGGCGCGCCCCAGGTGCTGTTCTATCCCAGTTCTGAATTGCGGCGCGAAGATTTTGCTCACCTGCACGTGACCCGCTCGCTTGAATCGCTCGCCTACCTCCCTCTGGTCGAAGACGAGCAGCTGATCGGCGCCATTGAGATGGCCAACTTTTCTGCTGACTTGCAGCGAAAAGACCTGAAGAAGCTCATCCCTGTTCTCCAGCTGGCTCCGACCGCCATCCTGGCAGGGGAGTCATTCGAGAGCCAGCGACAGAATCTGCTGGATTCAGTCCATCGCATGACGCAGCTCTACGACCTCGAAAAGTCGTTGAACGCCACGCTGGAACTGGATGCGGTCATTGAAATGATCCCGATGAAGGTTGCGGGCATGCTGAGCTGCCAGGCAATCCATTTGTGGATGTTTGACGGGCCGCTGCTGCGTCTGATGTCCAGCAGCGGAGAAGATGCAACAGTTCAACCGCGCATGACGCAGGCTGTCGGCGAAGGGTATGTCGCGGACATGGCGGAAGAAGGCGAGCCGCTGCTGATTGCCGATCCGGACGATGAGCGACTCACCAGCCGCAACGCCGACCTGAGTGACGATGAAGAATCGTATCCCATCACCACTGCTCTCTTGGTGCCGCTGCTGCAGGATGGCGCTGAAGTTGGCGTGCTGGAAGCCGTCAACAAAGATATCCCGCCCTTCGACGACGATGACGAGTTCTTTCTTACCACAATTGCCGAGACGGTCAGCAGCGCGCTCAAGAATGCCAGCCTGTTGTTTGCGGAGCGCAAGCTTGAAATTCTGGAGGCGCTGGTCCGCGTCAGCTCCGAAATTACCTCCACACTGCGGCTCGATCGACTGCTGCAAATAATCGTCAACAGCCCCCAAAATGTTTTGCCGTTTGAACTGTGTGCCATCGCTCTCGACAATCGCGACAAGCTCCAGCTGAAAGCGGTGTCGGGCATGTCGAGCCTGCCGCTGGGCGATATCCACGTCGAGCAGGTGAATGAGCTGATCCGCTGGCTGTCTTCGCAACCCGAGCCCCTGCACCTGCGCCAGCCTGACGACTCCGCGGCTCCCGATCTTCCTGCCGAAGTTGCCCGCAATTTTGAAGCCAGCGGCTATCGCGCTCTCTACTCGCTGCCGCTGACGGATGACCAGGGTCGCGTCGGCTTGCTTCTGTACCAAAGCAGTGATCCCGATTTTCTCGACTTGCCGCATACCGAGATGATCAAAATTCTCGCCGGCCAGGCCACCGTGGCCATTCGCAATGCACTTCTCTACCGCGAAGTCCCCTTGATCAGCCTGCTCGAACCATTGATGCATAAAAAGCAGGCAATGCTGCGCAGCAGTCGCAGCCGACGCCTTGGCTATGCCGCCGTCGCGGCAGCGGTTGCACTCTTCCTGTTTCTCTGTCCTCTGCCGATGCGCGTGGGTGGAACGGCGGTTGTCGCGGCCCAGCATCAGGTCACCATTGCCGCGCCCAGCGATGGCAATGTCTCCGCTGTTTATGTTCATGAAGGCGAGCGTGTCTCTGCCGGTCAGGCTCTGGGAGCGATGAATGACTGGCAGTGGCGCACCGACCTTGCAGCCTCTGAAGCTCGTTACAAAGAAGCGATGCTGGTGATGCAGGCTGACCTCGCCCGCGGCGTTCCTCAGGCGGGGGCCGACCGCGCCCAGGTGGAGTATCTGCGCTCGGAGGCTGCCCGCGCCCAGTCGCGCCTCGATAGCGCGCAGTTGCGCTCGCCCATTGCAGGCATCGTCGTCACCCCCGCCCTGCAGAATGCCGCTGGGGAGCATCTGGATGCCGGCGCGCCCTTCGCCCAGGTTCTCGACCTTTCGTCCGCAGTGGTGGACATTGCTGTTCCACAACGCGACGTTGCCCTGGTGCGTCCCGGTCAATCCGCGGCGATCAAGCTGGACAGCTATCCGCAGCGATCCTGGCACCAGGCGGTCGCCGTCGTCAGTTCGGAAGCACAGCCGGGTGATGGCGATCGTACGTTCGACGCCCGCGTTCCGCTGCCGAATACAGAGGCTACGCTTCGCGCCGGAATGACGGGCAGCGGCAAAATTTTCATCGGCTATCGACCCGCCGGCTATGTGCTGCTGCGCCGACCTGCGCTTTGGATATGGCAAACTCTATGGAATTGGATTGGTTGGTGACGGCATGAATTCTCCATCTTCCCGCTCCATGCTTTCTGTTGTTGCGGTGGCGGCGAGCCTGATTTTCGGCAGCGGCTGCGGTGCTTCTTCACCCGCACAGGTCGCCTCCCAATCGGCAAGCCATCCAGCGTCTGCAGCCGCACCGGCATCCTCTGCAAACTTGCGATCACCCTCTTCGGCAATTCTTCAGAACGCAAAATCGTACACCACGGTTGGCCCGCTTGTGGCAGTCCAGCAGGCGGACATCGCCGCAGAGCGCGACGGCCGCGTGGTGAAGATTGCCGTTGAGATCGGAGACCATGTTCAAAAGGGCCAGGTGTTGGCATTGCTGGATGACAGTATGCTCCGTACTTCCTGCGATGCCCAGAAAGCCCGCGTGGCTTCACTGCACGCTCAAATCCTCGACTGGCAAGCAGAGCAGAAAAGTGTGGAGGCCGATCTGCATCGAGCCGATACCATGCGCGCCGACAAGATCATCAGTCAGGAGAGTTGGGAGCACGTCAAATACAAGCTGGATGAGACCGTGGCCGAAGTCGCCCGCCGCCGCGCCGACGAAACCGTCGCCGAGGATGAGCTCGAAGCCGCCAACCTGCAGCTGGAAAAATCGCGAATCGTCGCGCCCTTCGCCGGCGTGGTTGGACGCAGTTCAGTGCGAATCGCCCAGCAGGTCAAAGAAGGCGACGTTCTTTTCTGGATCACCGCCATTGCGCCGCTGCGAATTCTATTTACCGTCCCAGAATCCGAGATGGCCGCGTTCTCCAACGGCGCCGCGCTCGAGCTGACGACGCCGGATTATCCCAGCCTTCGCCAGCCTGCTCGTATTCTCCGCGTCAGCCCAGTTGTCGATCCAGCCAGCGGCAGCGTGCAGATTATCGGCGCTGTCGTTCATCCTTCACCGCTGTTGAAGCCCGGCATGTCCATGCAGGTTCGTCTCGCGCCATGAACCTGAGCGAAGCCCTCGACGCCGCTCTGCCAGAAATTCCCAGGACGCGCCTTGCCCGCAGCCGCCCCCCACGCCTCAATCCAGACCTGATCGTGCGCGAAGACGTAATGGAAGGCGAGCCTTTCGTGGGCGTTCTGGAGCGTGGCAAGGCGAACTATTTTCGCTTTCCGCCGGAGCAGTGGCACCTTGCACTTTTGTACGACGGTGTTCGGTCCTACGAGGAGATTGCCGACCTCTACAACCAGCAGCATGGCGGCGAGATCACTGCGGAGGACGCGCGGGCCTTCGCCGACAATATGGAAGAGGCCGATTTCTGGTACAAGACACCGCAGGAAAAAAATCTTGCCCTCAGCGAGAAGTTGATCGCGCAGCGCAGCCGCCGCGCCGGACGTAAATCCAAAATAGACTTCGCCCACATTAGCTTCTCCGCGTGGGATCCCGATCGCTATCTGGGATGGCTCGACCGTGCCTTTGGAAATTTTCTCTTCAGCCGCTGGTGCGTGTTGACCGTCATCGCACTGTTCTTTTTTGAAGCGGCCATCTTTGCTGCGAAGTGGAACGTCATCGGCCCGGACATCCCGCTCTATTACAACTTCACCCACAAAAGCGCGCTGGATTTAGCCCAGTTCTGGCTGCTGTTCCTCACTCTAGGATTTTTCCATGAGACCGCGCACGGGCTCACCTGCAAACACTACGGCGGGGAAGTTCACAGCATGGGCCTCATGTTTCTCTATCTGACGCCCGCTTTTTATGTCGACGTCACTGAGACCTGGATCTCCGCGACCAAGCTGCAACGCCTGGCTACCATCATCGCCGGCATCTGGGTCGAAATGGTGATCTGTGGATTGGCGATGATTGCGTGGGTAAACTCCACTCCCGGAGAGTGGCTGCACGACTTCGCCTACCAGGTCATCCTGATCACCGGGCTGGCCGTCATTCTGATCAATTTAAATCCGCTCATCAAGCTGGATGGCTACTACTTCCTCACCGAGGTTATTGATATCCCGGACCTGAAAGAGCGCTCTACCGCGTTTCTTTCTGGATGGTTTCAGAGCCATGTCCTTCGTCTTCCTGTTGAAACGCCGGTGGTGCCCAGACGGCGCGTAGCATTGTTCGTCATCTATGCCTTTGCGTCCGGCTTCTACAGTTATTTGCTGCTCTTCGTTGTAGTCCGCTTTTCCTATAATGTCGCGGCCAATTGGATGGCGGAGTTTGCGTTAATTCCGGCCGGCATTCTGGCATTTGTCGTCTTTCGCTCACGTCTCACTGCATTGCGTCGGCTTGCGGTGCAGATCTGGTCGAAAAGTTTTGCGGGTAAGCGCTTCTGGCGTCCGTCCCACGTCGCGCTGGCAGTCGTGATCCTGGTGCTTGTCTTCGTGCCCCTCTGGCGCGATCGAGAAGATGCTCTCTTCGTAGTCGAACCACTCCATTCCGTCACACTTCATGCCGCGGTGTCGGGACGCGTGGATGCAGTCCTTGTTCGCGAAGGAGAACAGATCCGCCCTGGTCAGCCGCTGTTGCGTATGGAAAGCTCCGCTGCCGCCTCCATGGGATCGGCTGCAAGCGCTCAAACCGGGGACGCCAGATATCAGGCATTCACCGCGGAGGTCGACGGTCGCAGCATCGGCACCGCGGCTGCCGAACAGAACGCTGCAGTTCAATCCACGGCATTCGCGCGCGAGGCTCAGTCCTCCCTCACCTTGACGGCACCCTCCGCCGGAGTTGTGCTGACCCGCGATCCCGAGGCCCTGCTCAACCAGAGTGTTGCTTCAGGAGAGTCACTCATTACGGTTGCCGAAGATGGACGTCGCGCCGTCCGAGTCTACGTTCCCACCTCCGCGCTCGACCGCATTCCGCCCGCGGCCCAGCTCGGCCTGGCGCTGCCCGGACGCTTTTCTATTCTGCGTATGAACCTTGCGCCATTGGGAGGCGGCCCTGTGAATCTTCCCGATGGGCTGATTGCTCGTCAGGACTATAAGGGAATTGAACTGCCGGTCTTTTATTCGACCCGGATGCAGTTGCCATCTTCGGATGACAATTTGCCCATTGGCCTCTCCGGTCATGCCCGGATCTTCGGCCAGCGTCGAAGCCTGGCTCAACGAGCCTTTACGGTGCTTCTGAACTTGGTGAAGGCGCATGTCTGGTAAAACAGAAAAGCGGCCGCCGCAATCGCAGCCGCCGCTTCTCTGAGTATGAGGAACCAAGTAGAGGAGGAGTGATTCATTACTTCAAGTGGGTTGCAGCACTACGAGGATGGCCGCGTTTCTCAGCCCACTCGGAGACTTCGTCCTGGTTAAAACATTGCCTTCGCGCTGACCCGTTTCGCATTCACGCGCTTCGTGCTCATCAGCTTTGCAGTAATTCGCTTCGCCGTAATGCGCTTGGCAGTGATGCGCTTCGCAGTAATCCGCTTGGCTGAAACCATCTTGTCGCTGGCAACCGGGCTGCTGGCTGTGGAAGACTTCGTGCTGGTAGACTTCGGAGCTGGGCTGCTGCTGATCAAAGATTTCTTTGCGATGGCCATGTCGGACTCCCTGGATTTTAGATTGAGAATTCTTTGCTACGCACTCCCTTAATGCATCCCGCATGCCAAACTTCGGCAGTCCCTTCCGGCTTCCGCAACTCACTGAATCCAAACCATTGAAGGGGAGGCTGAATTTCAAAAGGCAAACGCCAGTATTGCCAGATAGGTGAAAAATAAACCCCTGGATGGGTTAAAAAGTGACCTACTTAGAGAGAATACTTCCGGCAAAGGTACTTCATGCGCTGGCCGTCGAGTTGGAGCAGCCGGGCGGCAGCAGCCTTGTTTCCTTGTGTCCGGTGCAGCGCTGCCTTTAGTAATGCAGTCTCGACACTCTTAACCTCCATGTCGAAGTCCGTGCCCTCCGCCGGCAACAGCACGGCCTCCTGGATGGCAAAACTATGCTCAACCAATCGGGTGGGAAGATGGCTGGCCTGAATCTCGTCCCCCCGCACAGTAATCACAAGACGCTGGATCAGGTTTTCCAGCTCACGGACATTCCCCGGCCACGGCTGCTCCTCCAACACAGAAAGAGCGTCGGCTGCGAATCGCTTTACGGGAAGGGAATTCGCCACGCAGTGGACCTGCAGGAAATATTCGCACAGCAGCGGGATGTCGCCGGCCCGCTCCCGAAGCGGCGGCAGTTGGATGGGAATGACATGAATGCGGTAATACAGGTCCTCGCGAAAACGGCCGGTGCGAGCCATTTCCTCCAGCGGCTCATTGGTCGCGCAAATCAGGCGAAAATCAATCTTGCGCCAGGTTCGGCCACCCAGCCGCTGTACATGGTGATCCTCCAGCACCCGCAGCAACTTCGTCTGTAGCGGCAGCGTCAAGGTTGCGATCTCATCCAGAAATAGCGTGCCGCCATCTGCCAGCTCAATCTGGCCCGGGCGCGCTTCGGTGGCGCCCGTGAAAGCGCCGCGCTCGCTTCCGAACAGTTCAGACTCGATCAGGTTTTCCGGGAGCGCCGCGCAATTCAGGCGAATATAGGGTTTGTTGGCTCGTCGACTCAGCGCCACAATCGCGCGCGCCGCCAATTCCTTCCCGGTTCCGCTCTCGCCGCGAATCAGCACGTTGATACTGCTGTCCGCTACCTGTTGAATGGCGTCGTACACCATGCGCATCGGAGCGCTCGCGCCCACGAAATCCTGAAAGCGGCTGACCTCCAGCGCTTGCCGTCGCATCTGCTCTCGGGCCGCCTCATCGCCATGCCGGCGCACCGTGTCCACCAGTGTGATGCGCAATTCCGACAGGTCAACCGGATTACGAAAGTGAGCGTCCGCGCCCGCCGCGCTGGCTTGTTTTTCCACGGCACGCGTGCGCGACCGGCTGAGTGAAACCAGCGTCAGATCCTGGTTCAGCTTGCGTAGTTCCTCCAGAATTGCCAGACCGCCGTGAGGGTCTTCTCCCTGCGTATCGATGTCCAGCAATACGGCGGCGACGTCAGCCTCGCGTGTCCATCGTGCCAAATCGTCATAGCTGTTGCGAGTGACCAATTCGAACCATGGGCTCAGTTCAGCCGTCAGGTCGACGAGGAATTCTGATTCCCCCGTGACAATGCATACTTTCGGCAATATCACTGGCGGTGGCGAAGCATGTCTCGACTCGACAGACTTGCGTGGCGAGGGCATATCGAATTTTACCGATGAAATGAAAAAAAGCCCGCGCGAATTGCACCATCGTGCAATTCTTTCCTTGGAATGTTGCAGGCAATCCTCCACACCTTACGTCGCGAATTGCTTCTGCAAGCTCCTGGCCTACTTTTCGCCCAGGTTCATCGAATAAATGTTCGCGGATGAAATACGTGCGTTCACCAGAGGGACGTCCTGCGGTGTCAGCCCGGCAAAGCGAAAATCCAGCGCGTCCGGAGGCTGCACGCTCTCCAAACCGGCAACCTGTTCCAACTGACCGCCTGGCACGGAGATCCGATATACCGGCTGATCCTTGGCCACAAAGTCATCGAAATAGATCCAGCGGCTGTCATGCGACCACACGGGATCATGCGCCGGTCGAGCGATGAGTGTCTTCCAGGACTTGGCAGCAACGTCAAACAGCATCAGCTTACTTTGATCCAAAGTCATCGCCACAATATATTTGCCATCGGGCGACCAGCGTGGGCTGAACAATCCCTCCGAGTTCGGCAGCGTTGTCATCTGCTTCGTTTTCAGGTTCAGAATATAGATCGACTTCGGCAGAGATTTTTCCGCCATCAGCTCCGGAAGTCGCCCGAACGCGATCGAAGAGCCGTCCGCAGACCAGCTCGGGTCCGCCTCATTTCTTGCATCGTGCAGCACCGGCGTCAGGTTCCCGCCATCCGAATCCATCGTATATATTCGCCACACTTTTCCCGGTTCCCGAGCCATCAGCACGATGCGCTTTCCATCCGGCGACCAATGCATCATGAAGACTTCCATCGGACTGCTGGTCAATTGCAGTCGCTGGCTGCCATCGGCGCGGCTCGACCATAAGGAGCTGTCTTCCGGATTGATCCATGCAACCGAAGCGCCATCGCGCGAAAAAGCGACCAGTTGGGCAGCGCTCAACATTCTTCCGTACGGTACAAATTGTTTGAGCGTTGCATCGAACTTCAGCAACATGGAGCGAGAATCCTTGCCGATAAAAAACAGCCGGTGCCCTGTATTCGCTGTGATCGGCGCCTGATAACTCAGCGGCCCATTTGTAATCTGGATCGGATGTGAGGCTCTCCCTGAAAACCACGTGGGCTTCGCCAGCACCCAGATATTATTCAGCCCATTATGAGCCGACTGAAATACATAGTATTTTCCATCCGCAGTCCACGAGCCACAACATTCTGACGAAGGATGGCTCCAGTCAGGAAACAGCGGCCGCAGATTTTTTCCATCCGCGCCTACCTCCCATAGGGAAGTGGTGTGATTCAGAGAATTAATTAAAGTGAACCGCAACTCCGATCCATCCGGGGACCAACGCAGCCAGAATGCACGTCCAGGCAACGCGGCAAATTTCTTGGAGCCGGTTCCATCTTCATTTGCAATAAGAAGATCTGTTCCGTTGGCGTAGAGAATTCGTTTGCCGTCGGGCATCACTGTCGCATCGTGCGCCTGAATGTTTGAAAAACTGCGAGCCGTCCCTCCCAGCGTCGGCAAAATCCACAACGGCTGCTCCGCTTCTGGAATCAGATAGTTTCGCACCACCAACTGCGAACCATCCGGAGAAATGTTGCCGAGCGACGGCGCCGCAATTTCTGACGGTACCGGCAGAAGGCTCGTTTCGCCGTCTGCGATCAGGGCCTGCATCAGCTCTTCGCGGCCGTTTTCAATCTGCAGAAAATAAATGCGTGAGCCATCCGTCGCCATCGCTCCCAGATTTTCCTGCAGCGGCTCGCCCGGAAAAACTCTTCCCGAATAAGTGACCTGCGAAATGCGAAGCGGTGTTTGAAACTTCTCGCCACCGCTGGCCAACCAAAGGTAAAGTCCGCCCACGATCAGCGCAAGCAGGAGCAAAGCCCCGACAGCCGTCCCAATCTGGAGCCATCTCCGCCCACGCTCCGCTGCCGGCGAACCCTCGTGTGCAGAAATTTGAGTCTGGACGGCGAAAGGTGTCGCCAGGAATGGATTCGGTGCCGCAGCTTCAGCATCCGTTCTGATTGGAGCGATGAAGCGATACCCACGCCGCGCCATGGTTTCGATGAACCGCGGATTATCCGCCGAATCCCCCAGGGCTTCGCGCAGCTTGTTCATCGCTGTCCCCAGGCTGTGATCGAAATCCACAGTGGTCTGGTCGCCACCCCAAAGACGCTGCTGCATCTCGTCCCTGGAAACAATTTCGCCGGGTCGCTCCAGCAGAAGCGAAAGTACCTTGAAGGGTTGATTCTGGATCTTGACCCGCATGCCGGACTTATAGAGTTCTTCCGTCTGCAGATCGACTTCGAACACGCCAAATCGAATTCTGGCCGATGTGTGATGTACCGTTTCCACGTTGCGATTTTTCCTAAGAGGACACTCCCACTTGCTATCCCGTTGTTTTTAGGTGTCCGTTCTCGTTTCTACTCCCCCTGCCTTCGCTAGTCAACGCAGGTATTCAGCCGATGAAGTCAGGAGATACCCAGCTGCAACCCCATGAAAAGCAGCCGTTTATCAAATGACATCTATTTGATTGAGAAACGATTCTCAGTGCATTGATCAGTGTGTACGAACGGGCGTTTAAATAGGCCGTTTGGCCCAGTGTCCGTGCCCCGGTGGCGAATGGATCGACGGTTATCAGCATTCGACGAACCTCCCACGGCGCGGTGAAGGGTTAGGCACAGATCGAAGGGTGAGCGTTCACCCCATCGGCAACCAACAGAATCGGTGGCATCCCCACCTGGAAGCAGCAACCATTTAGGAGACCACGTTATGAGTACGAACGCATCATCGTCACCATCCCATCGTCCGGCATGGAGTCTGCTCTGGACTCTTGGCCTGCTCGTGTTGATCACGACCGGTCTCTGCTCCCGATCCCTGGCGCAGTCGGATACTGGACGCATCGTCGGAACCGTAACCGACCCCAGCGGCGCTTCAATTCCCGGCGCGACCGTCAGCGTTACGAATCAGGACAATGGCCTGAAGTTCAATGCGACTTCCAACGCGGCTGGCGAATTCAACATCTTTGCCGTTCCGCGCGGCAGTTATATGGCGAAGGTGGATGCAACGGGATTTCAGTCTCAAACCCAGCCATTCAATCTTGCGGTCACACAGGTGCAGAGCTTGCTCTTTAAGTTGCAGCCTGGAGCGGTCAACATTACCGTCAAAGTGACCGATGCGGCGCCTCTGATTGATGCTTCGAATGCCACACTGGGCGAAACGATTCAAGGCAAGCAGATTACCCAGCTGCCATTGAATGGCCGTAACTTCACGAATCTTGCTCTTCTGGCCCCGGGCGTCACCCGCGGCGCCTACGGAACAGAGGAAAGTGGAGTGAACGGAAACTCTGAGACCTTCCGCTACAACGAAAGTGGAGGCGCGGCGCTCTCAGTGAACGGATTGCGCCCACAGGCGAATAACTATATTTTGGACGGCGTCGACAATAACGATGGTCTGATCAACACCATCTTGTTTTTCCCGCCCATCGATGCCACTCAGGAATTCAAGATCGACACCAGCGTCGCCCCCGCACAGTTTGGCCGCGCCGGTGGCGCCATCGTCGTCAGCTCCATCCGATCTGGAACGAACTCCATCCACGGGTCCGCATTTGAGTTTTATCGCAGCGGCAAGTGGGACTCGAATCCGGATTACCGCTTTCAGGGAGCAGCAGCTTCACCGAATCCTGCCTACAATCGCAATCAGTTCGGCGGTTCGGTTGGCTTGCCGATCATCAAAGACAAGCTGTTCGCCTTTGGAGATTACTCCGGATGGCGCGAAAGTCTGCCGATCAATCCCAGCTTCGTCACCGTACCCACAGCGAAGATGCGCACCGGCGACTTTAGTGAATTGCTCGACCCGGCCTACAATGCCCAAACCCATTCCAACCTCTGCCAGCCGGCCGGTGTCACATCGACCGACGTCTTCGATCCCATTACCTGCGTTCCTTTTGCGTATAACGGCAATCCCAATGTGATTCCTCCGAATCGCTTGAACGCCGCCGCCCTGAATTACCTGAACGCGTATCCTTCGCCCACCCTGACAACGAAGCTTGAACAAAACTACGAAACTCACGAAGCATCCACCGTCAAGTACAACGACTTCGATATTCGTCTTGACTGGCACCCTACACAATACGACCTCGCATTCTTCCGCTACAGTTACTCGAATGATGCGCAAACTAAGACTTCAGAGTTTCCAAACCTTCCCGCAGGCTTCGGTACTGGATCCAACTTCACCCATGCGCGTGGGTACGACCTGGGCTACACCCATATCTTCACGCCGAACATCGTGAACGAATTGCACCTTGCCTACAACCGCGATAACTACGGCTATCAACCACCGTTCTACGGAGTGCCTGTCTCCGCCAATCTCGGTATCGTCAATGCCAATCGCAATCAGGAAACCAGCGGCGGTGCATTGATTGGAGGCTACGGATCGGAGTTGGAATATACCGGTGACTATGGCTTGTATTCGGTCCCGCAAAATACCTATGAGCTCACCGACACGCTGAACTGGCAGCGCGGTGCGCATGCATTTAAGTTTGGCGGCACGTTCATTCGACGCCAGGTCAATTACTTCCGACCCATCGCCGGCAAAGGCTTTTTCAACATCTCCGGCAATGGACAGGATTTCACCGGCTACGAGGTTTCGGACGTTCTTTCATCCTTCATGGATAACTACTCCATCGGCGCACAGAGCGGCTTCTTCGGCAACATCAGCCAGGAAGATGGTGTTTTTGCCCAGGATGATTGGCGGGTCAATTCTCGCCTGACGCTGAATCTGGGAATCCGCTGGGATCTGCTGACTTGGCCCTATGAAATGCACAATCGCCAGGCCGCCTTCGACATCAACACCGGAACCGTACTGCTGGCCGGTCAGAACGGCGTGTCGCGCAGCATTATCAATCAGAATTACCATAACTTCGCGCCGCGCGTTGGCTTCGCGTATGACTTGCGCGGAGATGGTAAGTCAGTTCTACGCGGTGGTTATGGAATTTATTACTTCCCGGACTACGGCGGTATCAGCAATCAACTCGGCCAACAGCCTCCGTTCGGCGGCAGTGTAGATTACCTGGCCAAGAACGGCTATTGCATTGCCTTCACCGGTCAGACCGCGCAGGGAACCGGTTTCGACAGCTGCAAAGTTAGTTCTGTCGGCGTCGCCAATCCGCTTCCGGCGCCTGGATTTCCAAACTTTAATCCAGCCGCTCCTCCGCAGGGTTTGAGCATCAATTCCGTAAACCAGAACAACAAAAATAGCCAGATTCAGCAGTGGGATTTGCAGCTGGAACAGCAATTGACCAGCAAAGATACCTTTGATATCGCCTATGTCGGAACTAAGGCCGATCATCTATCCACTTACTATCCCTACAATATCTACCAATTCGGCACCGGCGTTCAGAACTATCCGAACCTGGGATCGATTTCGTACAACATTTACAGCGGAACCTCGAACTACAACGGGTTGCAGTTACACGCAGAACACCGCGAGACCAACCTGGTTGCAACCTTCTCCTATACCTGGTCGCATACCTTGGATGACTCGCCGGGAGCCGACCAGGGATCGACCGCGCCTCTTTACTACGATCCGCATGCCGATTACGGCAACTCGGCTCAGGACCAGCGCAACGTATTCAGCGCTTCGTTTGTCTACCTGTTTCCCTTCGGCACTGGACAGCATTTTGGTGGCAACGTCTCCCGGCCAATGGATTGGGTGATCGGCGGCTGGCAAACCAACCTGATTGCGTTGGTGGCGAGCGGTCAGCCCTTCGATCTGCAGACGGGACAGACAAACTCTCCGAATCGTCCCGACCAGGTGTCGCTGCTGCAATATCCAAAGAGCATCAGCGGAGATTGGTTCAGTCCCAGCACATTTTCAAGCGCAACAATTCCTCAGATCACTCCGCAACCTGGAATCGATGTCTATACGCGCTTGGGAACAGCCAGGCGCAACCAGGTCTACGGTCCGGGCCAAAGGGTCGTCAATTTTGGCTTGCAGAAAAACCTGCACCTGTACCGTGGATACACATTGGAACTTCACGGAGACGCTTTCAACGTCTTCAATACGCCGCAATTTACCAACCCGGACGCGAATGTGCACGATGCGAACTTCGGAAAAATTCTGGCGACCCAGCAGTTCAGCAATCGTCAGATTCAACTGGCAGCTCGCCTGACGTTTTGAGCGCATAACAATCCAACAGCCCCGCACTGCAAATAGTGCGGGGCCCTCTCTCTCGATCTGTCGAATGGTGAACCCTGCTGCGCACAACTTTCAGGGAGCGAGCCGATGCGCGAATTTTTCACAACCCGGGATGCAGTTGCGACCGCCGATTGGGTGGGTCGTGCTCGAATTGCGCCGCCCGAATTCGAATTTCCTCAAGCCTCCGCTAAGGATCAGCGGCCAACCACCCCATTGTGCCCAATCCCACCGAAATCCGCCCCTCGATTTCACCGCATCCTCCTTTCCTGCATGTTGCTGCTGCTGATCGTTTACCCACGATCGGCCCGGGCTGGCGAAAAACCTCGGCAGCAGTCGGCGGATAAGCCCGTGATCCAGCAAACCGATCCGCCGAATTGGTGGAGCGGTTTACCGAATCCGATGTTGCTCATCCATGGAAAGAATCTTTCCGGAGCCCGCGTTCGGACCAGCGTGCAGGGAATTGTGGTGCAGCGAACCCGTGCCTCTGCAAATGGCGACTGGCTTTTTGTCTGGCTCGACATCTCTTCGGCTCCGCCCCAGCACTTCAATCTATCCGTGCGAACGGCTGCGGGGTCGGTCCGCGTGCCGTACGAACTCGATCCGCGCCACAGTTCAGCCGATGGCTTCCGCGGCTTCAACTCCTCTGACGTGTTGTATCTCATCATGACGGATCGCTTCTCTGACGGCGATCAATCGAACGATCATCTCCAAAGCATGCCCGGCACATTCGATCGCGGCAAACCGCGCGCCTACCATGGCGGAGATCTCCGCGGCATCGAAAACCATTTGGATTACATTCAGCAGTTAGGTGCGACGACCATCTGGATCACACCCTTGTATGCTCAGGACCCCAACTCGCCGGCGGATTACCACGGCTACGGCGCCGTCAATATGTACGCGATCAATCCGCATTTTGGTACGCTGCAGGACTATACGGAACTTGCCAGGGACCTGCATCGTCGGGGCATGAAGCTGGTGCTCGACACGGTTCCAAATCATGTCGGCCCGAAGAATCCCTGGGTGCTCGATCCGCCTGCGCCGGACTGGTTTCATGGCACACTCGCCAAACACCTTGAAGCCAATGGAAACTTCGCTCCCATCACTGATCCCCATGCGCCGCCGGCAGCCTATCGCAAGGCCGTCGATGGATGGTTCGCCAACGTGTTGCCCGACCTGAACCAGTCGAATCCAATGGTCGAGCAATATCTGATTCAGAACGCCATCTGGTGGATTGAGTCCGGAACTCTGGATGGCTTGCGGCTGGATACTTTTCCCTATGTCGACCGTGCCTTCTGGCGAGATTTTCATGCGGAACTTCACGCGCTCTATCCAAACCTGACGACAGTGGGAGAAGTCTTCAATCCCGACCCCACCATCGTTTCGTATTTTGCCGGCGGCGCCACGCATGAAGGGATTGATACGGGCCTCTACACTCCGTTCGGCTTTCCCGCCTACTTTGCCTTGCGCGAAACTCTCACCGGAACCTCGCCCGCGGGCAACCAGCCCATGACCCGGCTGGAAGATGTGCAACGGCAGGACTGGCTCTATCCCCATCCCGAGCGTCTGGTGACCTTCCTCGGCAATCACGACACCCCTCGCTTCATCTCGGAGCCAGGAGCGACGGAAGCTCGTATGAAGTTAGCTTTTGGCCTGCTGGCTACCATGCGTGGCATGCCGCAAATTTATTACGGCGATGAGATTGCCATGCCGGGTGGAAAAGATCCCGACAATCGCCATGACTTTCCCGGCGGATTTCCGGGCGATGCGCGGGATGCATTCACCGCAGTAGGGCGGACACCTGCGCAGAAATCGATGCACGCCTGGGTACAGGGTTTGCTGCAGTTGCGCGCCCATCACCCCGTGCTGCAAACCGGCGCGCAGCAGGATCTGCTGGTCGACGATACCGGCATGGTCTTCGCGCGCGTCGTGGCTCCGCCGGCTGGAAAACCAATTCCTGTCGGCGCCCAGGGCGAAATTGTCCTCGTTCTATTGAATAAGGCAACAACAGCGCGAACCTTTCACTTGGACTTTTCCGATACGGCGCTCGCGGGTATCCACACATTGACTCCTCTGTGGAATGCGCAGCCTGCAGTTGTGACCGATGATCATTCCGACGTCACCGTCGGTCCAGAGCAACTGATGGTGTTGCAAGCGCAACGATAATTCTCTGCGTGCCGCCTCCGAATCGAAAAACTGATCGCCAACTGGATGTTTGAACTATGATGGGCAGCATGATGCGACTCTCGTCGTTTGTGCACCGCTCATTTCTAGTGCTTGTGGCTTGTGGTGTTGTGGGCTATATGCCAGTCACTCAACTCGCCGTTGCTCAGGCAACTGCTCCCACGCAAGCGGCGATTCTTGCACCGCAAGACGTCGCCACCCTGATGCCGCACTCCGTGTTTTTTCGTGGACAGAGCGCTACGGTGCAGTTGCGGAACACCTTCGGCCTGCGCCTCGCGGACGGCACCCTTGTGCTGGCCGGACTGGTGGACACGTCAGGATATGCGACTGGCCTCCAACAGAAATATCAGGGGTACCTGCTCAGCGAAACTGCGTTGACAATCAATGGAGAGACGTTGCCTGCGGGAGCCTACGGATTTGGCTTCATCGCGAACGATACCTTCATCGTGATGGATATTGGGGCGCATGAGTTGTTGAAGGTCACATCCAAAACAGACTCGACCTTACCCCATCCACGGCCTCTGATGATTGCGAAAGGTTCGCACCCGGGCAACTATCGCCTCTATGAAGGCCGCAGGTTTGTTTCCATCCACCTGAAGTAATCCTCGAACGCGAGTCCCCCAGTCTCCTCCGGAAGAAGGCCCCGATCCCTCCTCGGGCAGTCGCTCGGGAAAGAAAATTTCTTACAACTCATTGCCTCCATTGCCCGCGTCCAATTTGCTCGCTGGATCGTCTAACTCCGCAGGATTTTCGCCTAAAGTATTAAAGCGATTCGATACTCGCCACCGACCTTTCTCATTGCAAGCGCATGGAAAGAGAAGCCAATCGATTCGAAACTTGACTTTTGCAGCCGCACAAGAGTAAAAGGGCTTGCAGTATGGAATTACGCGGCTCGCAGCGGTGAAAATCGCAGCGGAAATCCGCGAAGCTCGATCCCTACAGGCTCGTGGGCGACAGTGGTTCCTGGATATCTAAATGGAATCGGCTCGCGAGTATTGAATCAATTGAATATACGCGTGATATTCAGGGCGCATGCCGCGAAGTCTCTGCTCCTGACTGCAAGCCCGGGCTCAGGACGACGGCGCGCTATTTGTCCTCATTTCCATCACGATTCCAAAAACATTGAATTGTTCCTTTCTGGAGGCTGGTATGCGCAATTTCAGGCGCTGTTCTATCGCGCTCGCAATGTTCCTGTTTGCGAGTCTGGCGTTTCCCCAAAATACAAACTCCGGTAACATTCGCGGCACGGTCACCGACGCCACTGGAGCAGTGCTGCCCGGCGTCACTGTGACCGTTGAAGACGTCGACAAGGGCGTCACCACCACCTACGTGACAGATGGATCAGGTTTGTACGATTCCGGATCGATTGTCCCTGACCACTACACCATCACCTTTACCAAGGATGGTTTCAGCACGTTCGTTCGCGGCCCTATCACTCTTCGCGTGCAAACTCTGACCATTGACGGAAGCTTGAAAGTCGGCGCAACCACCCAGACTGTGCGAGTCACCACGGATGTCCCGTTGCTGCAAACGGAAACCGGTCAACAATCGACCACTCTTGCTGAGAAGGAACTGCAGGATCTACCGCAGGTAGGCGCCAGTTGGGAAAACTTCGTAATTCTGATGCCGGGCACTTCCGGAACCCCGACCGGCGGAGAAAGCAACCTGAATCCAGGCCAGACAGCGTCTGTCAACGGAAATGCCGTTTTCTACAACGTTCTGGGGGATGGCGTGACCATGTCCTTGCCGTCGAATGGAAACTCTTTCGATTACAACTTTGACACCCTGGGCGAAGTCCAGATTGTGACCAACGCCTTCTCGGCGCAGTATGAGAATGGCGGCGTCATCTATAACCAGATCAGTAAGGGCGGCACCAGTCATTTTCATGGTGACGCCTTTGAGGAGTTCCAGAACAACGCTCTCAATGCGGCGCCTTACGGTTTCGGCCAGCTAGCCGCGGTCCCGATTCTTCACTACAACTACTTCGGCGGATCTGTAGGCGGTCCCATCCTGAAGCACAAATTATTCTTCTTTGGGAACTACGATTACACCCAGTCCTACAGTAGTTCTACCGGCTTTGCGACGGTCCCCACCGCGGCCATGCTGAGTGGGGACTTCACCGGTCAACCCACCATCTATGACCCGACCACGCAAACCGTGGACGCCAATGGGGTCGTACACCGGCAATCGTTTGCGAGTGAATACGGGAACGGGAACAAGATTCCGATGAATCTGCTGGACCCAGTTGCTTTGAAAGCGCAGGCGTATTACCCGCAACCCAATGTTGCAAATCCGACCATCACCGACGGTATCACCACAAATAATTACTACTACAACCTGCCGGCAAATTCGCCGAGCTGGTCTTTCTTCTGGCGTGCGGATTACGACATTTCTCCGACCAATCGTCTGACTGCGACGGAGTATTACGCCCACTACAGCAGTCCTCAGTTAGGGATCGGCGCTTGTCCCATGGACTGCACCAATACAAGCGGCGGTGGAATCACCGGGCAGCTTTCTGATGTGTGGACATTTAGTCCAGACAAGACCAATGAGTTTCGCCTTGGAATTTCGACTCAGAACAACCTCTATGTAACTCAAACCCTCGGCGGAGGATATCCTGCCAAACTAGGTATGCAGTTTGCCAAAGCCGACCAGTTCCCGGAATTTAACATTACCGGCGCCTGCTGCTTTGAACTACAGCCTGGAACCGATGCGATCCAGCACCAAATCATCGTTGAACCCTCCGACGTGCTTACCGTGATTAAAGGTAAACACGTTCTACATATGGGTGGAGAGTTCCTGGATCAACAGATCAACGCAACTTTCTGGGGCAACGTCGATTCGGGTAACTTCACCTATACCGGTGTGTACACGGCTTCCACGCAAGGCACCAGCAACGTCACCGGCGTTCCGTATGCTGATTTCCTGCTCGGACAGACGCAAGCCTGGACAGCCGCGAATACGCCCGAATTCTATCCCAGAACCAAGACCGTCCAGGCCTTCGTCCAGGACGACATTAAGGTCATGCCGAACTTTACTCTGAACCTTGGCTTGCGCTGGGAAGGTTGGACGGGCATGAGCGAAGCGCATAACAATGAGCGCTCCTGGGATCCGAACGTCGTCAACCCCGGCGTCAACCCATTCGGAGTTGCGAATACCCTGGGCGCCATGTGGTACGGCACCACGCAAGCCAACGGGCGCAATCGCGTCATCGCGCCTTCGTGGAATACATTCCTGCCCGGGCAGGCTTCTCCTGGCAAGCTAAATCCAACCTTGTAGTGCGTGGTGGTCTCGGTCTGTTCGGGTATAACTACAACGAAGGTCCCAACGCATACAACGAAATTGGTAGCGAGTTCGGCTCCTCGGGCAACGAAACCGATGCGACCAACGGCGTCTATCCAGTCGTTCTCCTTAACTCCGACGGTAATACGAATTACCAGGGACCATTCGGTACCAGCGTCAACGCTACCTATCTGAATGCACCCACAACTCCAGATGCATTGAATGGTCAGGGCGTTAACTTTGCCTATTACCATGAGCCGATTAGTAAAATCATCCAATACAATCTGGAGGTTCAACGGGAACTTGGAACCAACACAGTGGTGAACGTCGCCTATGTGGGCAGCCATGGTTTCGAGCAGATGTTTGGCATCGACCTTAACCAGGTGCCGGAAAACAAACTGGGCCCAAATGACGCGCAGGGTCTCACCAATGCTCGACCCTATCCAAACTTCCAATCTATCGGTGGAAATAAATTCGTGGCGCTTTCGAACTACAACTCCCTGCAGGCGACGATCGAGAAACGTCTGAGTCAGGGGCTTCAATTCAACTTCAATTACACCTGGTCGAAGTTCCTGGACGAAGCCGATCCTTGCGCCTGGAATTGCGGCACATTCACCGTCCAGAATATGTATGTGCCTTCCCAGAACTATGGGCCGTCAGACTTCGACATCCGGAACATGTTCAAAGGACGTGTCGTCTATCAAATCCCATTAGGCAAAGGGCAGAAATTCCTGAATAACAATGTCATTCTGGATGAACTGATCGGCGGGTGGCAGACTGCAGCGACAATCCAGTGGCAGACGGGCAATCCATTCACGGTTGTGATGGCCGATTCGACGAACTCGTACGCTCAGTCCGGCAGTTGGTATCCGAATGTTGTTCCAGGTGTGAGCCCCACGTCCGGCCCACATGGAACAAACAGCGAGTGGTTCAATGTCAACGCATTCACGCAACCGACTCCCGGTACCTTCGGCAATAGCTCCCGCGACAGCGTCTATGGTCCGCACCTTTCCAACATCAACTTCTCGCTGGGAAAGAACTTCCCAATCTGGAAGACGGTGTTCCTGCTGCGTGCCGATGCCACCAATGTATTCAACCATCCTAGTTTCGGTTTGCCGGATGTAAATATCGGCCCCGGACATACCGGTCAGATCAACTCGCTGACGAACGGGGGTCGTGCTCTTCAGCTTCTCGGCAAGATCTCCTTCTAAATCCCTCTGAAATCCAAATGAAGGGACGGCAACATTTCGCCGTCCCTTTATTTTTTCGCTCACTCAGCTGCGGCAACGTTTCCTAACTCCGAAATATCGGTTCGTCGACGGATGAACTAGACAATCCGGGCCAGGGCCAGCGTCAGCAGCAGCGCCACCGTGGAAATAATCGTTTCGCAGACGGTCCACGTCTTGAACGTATCTGCCACGCTCATATTGAAATACTCTTTCACCAGCCAGAAACCGCCATCATTCACATGAGAAAACACCAGCGATCCCGCGCCTGTCGCAATCGCCAGTAATTCCGGCTGTACTCCGTGAACCTGCAATGCAATGGGAGCAATAATTCCAGCCGCAGTCGTCATTGCTACCGTGGCAGACCCAGTGGCCACGCGGACCGCCGCGGCCACTAGCCATGCCAGCAGCAGCAGTGGAATATGCGCACGCAGCGCTACATCCACAATAGCGGCAGCGGTACCACTGTCCTGAAGGATCCGGCCAAATCCGCCGCCCGCTCCGACTAACAATGTAATCGTCGCTGTAGGCGCCAGGCACTCATTGGTGAATTTGAGAATCGTCTCGCGGTTGAATCCGCGCATCGTGCCCAGCGTAATAAAACTGATCAAAACTCCAATCAGCAGCGCAATGTCGGCGCCACCCAGCAAATGGAGAAGTTGATTTGCCAGTGTGCCCTGAGCTGCGAATGTATTGGCCCAGCTTCCGATCATCATCAGGACCACTGGAAGCAGAACAGTCGCCATGGTCAAGCTGAAGCTGGGCAGTTTGCTGTGCGGATCGCGATCGAGAAATTCGGCGGCGATCGGATTCTCGGCCTCAAGATGAATGTGCGGCGAAATTAATTTCGCATACAGCGGGCCCGCCAGAATCGCCGTTGGAATGCCGACAATCAACGCATAAAAAACTGTCTTGCCCACGTCCGCATGATAGGCGGCGACCGCCAGCAATGCAGCCGGATGTGGCGGAACCAGCCCATGCACCACTGAAAGTCCCGCCACCATCGGCAGTCCAACCATGATCAGCGACGTTCGCGTGCGCTTCGCAACTGTAAATGCAATCGGAATCAGCAGGACGAAACCAACCTCAAAAAACACCGGAAGCCCGACGACGAAGCCGATGACCACCATGGCCCAATGCACGCGCTTCTCGCCGAAAAATCGGATCAAGGTATGCGCAATCTGGTCCGCGCCGCCCGACTCCGCCATCATTTTTCCCAGCATCGTCCCTAGCCCAATCACCACCGCGATGTGCCCCAGCGTGCCCCCCACCCCCGCTTCGAATGAGTGCACAATGGTCTGCATCGGCATGCCCGTCACCATCGCCAGGGCAATGGAGACCGACATCAACGCAATAAATGGATTGGCTTTGTAGCGGGCGATCAGGACGATCAGCACAATGACGGAACCAAGTGCTGCAAGCAAAAGAAAGGTTCCGTGGCCGTCAATCAAAGGAGTAGGCATGATGGTTTGCTTGTCTTCGAAATTCTCGTCGCACAGCGGCTGGCGACAGCCTGCACGATTACTTTGACGGCGGTTTGTACGCGACGCAATCGATTTCCACTTTACAGTCGACCATCATGCTGCTGGCCACGCACGATCGCGCCGGCGGGTTCTCTGCAAAATATTCTCGAAAGATTCGATTGAACGCGGCAAAATCGCGGGCGTCGTCGAGCCAGACTCCACAGCGCACCACATCCGCCCCCGTGTAGCCAGCTTCAGTCAGAATTGTGAATAGATTATCGATGGCCTGGCGGCTCTGGCGTTCGATGTTGCCCTCCACCAGGATGCCATTCACCATCGGTACCTGCCCCGACACATATAACCAGCCATCCGCCTCGACAGCTCGCGCAAATGGTAGATGCTGCCCGCCGATCCCCTTGCCACCCTCTACGCCGTAGCGTTTCATTTCAAGCCTGCCCTCCGCATTGTTGTGTACAGAATTTTTATCGAATGCAGCTTACTTCCGGCTCGCATCCGACTGCCTCTTTAAGAAGCGACCCTCCCGCTGCCCCTTCGGTAATTGCCCCTGATAGGAAAGAGTGCCGTTCACCCAGACTGCTTCGATTCCTGCAGACTGCCGCACCGGATCATCAAACGTGGCAACATCGCGCACAGTGTTCGGATCGAACAGCACCAGGTCCGCATAATAGCCCTCGCGAATCCACCCTCGCTGCGACAAACCAAAGCGCTGCGCCGGTAACGACGTCATCTTACGAACGGCTTCTTCCAACGGAAACAGTTTCAGCTCCCGGCTATAGATCCCGAGCACGCGCGGAAATGTTCCCCAGAGGCGCGGATGCGGCAGGGGATCGTTCGGCAGCCCATCGGAGCCGATCATCGTTCCTGGATGCTGCAAAATCGCCCGCATGTCGTCTTCGGAAATGCTATGGTAAATCGCGCCCGCCGGCTGCAAGCGCTTCGCCGCCTCGACCTGCGGCACATCCCATGCCTTCGCAATTTCAGCCAATGTTTGCCCGGCCATTTCCGGATGTGCGCTCGACCAGGTGATCTGAATCTTCACTCGTTCGTCCACCTGCCGCAAGTCCAGTGTGCTGGACCCAGCCGCATACGGATAGCAATCGCAGCCGATAGCCTGGCTTTTCCGTGCATCGTCGATCCACTCGAGCACTTCCGCGCTGCGTCCCCAGTTGGCGATGCCGGCGCACTTCAAATGCGAAATCACCACCGGAACCGCTGCGTGCTTTCCAATTCGAACGGCCTCGTCCAACGCCGTCAATATGGCCTCGGTCTCGCTTCGCAGGTGCGTGGCGTAGATTGCGCCAGCACCAGCCAGCAAATCGGCCAGCGCCATCACTTCTTCCGTCGACGCGGAGTTCGCAGAAAGGTACGCCAGGCCAGTGCTCAATCCGGCCGCTCCGTGGTCCAGCGCTTCCTGCAGTTGGGCGCGCATGCCCGCTATCTCCGCAGCCGTGGCCGTGCGATCCAGCCGATCCATATGATTGTTGCGAAGCGCCGTGTGACCCACCAGCGCAGCGACATTGATCGCCGGTTGCGCAGCTGCGACCGCGTCGACATAGGCTTTGAATGTCGGATAACGAAATGTGCCGGCGTCGCCCAGCAGGTTCATCGGGTCCGGCGGCTCCGCTCGCAGGGTGACCGGCGCCGCGCTAATGCCGCAATTTCCAACCACCACCGTCGTCACGCCTTGCGATAACTTCGGCAGCATCTGCGGAGTGCGAATCACGATGGTATCGTCGTGCGTATGAACATCAATAAAGCCGGGCGAAAGCACCTTTCCCTCGCCATCAAAAATGTTTTCTGCCGTGTAGTGCTGCAGGTTGCCGATCGCGACAATGCGGTCCTGATCGATGGCTACATCGGCAGCTTCTGCCGATCCGCCGCTGCCATCAGCGACTTTGACGTTTCGAATTAAGGTAGCGCACTTCGGCATTTCAGCTCTTTGCCCGTGGAGGAGCGGATACTTCTCCCCCCCATCGTGCTCTTCTTCAGCAATCTCCAAAGCTTATATCATTTAAGTTTCAGAGAGGAATCGCATGGCGAAACTTCAAGCAGATCAGGCAAGCAAAGTCGAGACATCTATTTCGGAAATGATCGTTGGCTCGTTGAATAAAGGACTGGGCGCGATGGACGGTCCGTTGTCAGTCCCGCAGATTGTCGAGCAGCGCTGGAATCTGCTGCATGAAGATCTGAGCCTTCCGACTGCGGTGTTGTATGAAGATAAATTGGCGCATAACCTTGCCTGGATGCAGCAATTTATTCGCGCCTACGGCGTCAACCTTGCGCCGCACGGAAAAACCACCATGGCGCCTGCGCTCTTCAAACGTCAACTGCAGACCGGCGCCTGGGGCATTACGCTGGCTACAGCGCATCAGTCGCGAGTGGCCTATGACCATGGCGTTCGTCGCGTTTTGATGGCCAATCAACTGGTTGGAAAACAAAATATGGAAATTGTCTCGCACCTGTTGCGAGACCCTGAATTTGAGTTCTATTGCCTCGTCGATTCCGCGCAACTGGCGTCGCAGCTGGGAGAATTCTTCTCCGCCCGTCATCAACGCCTGAATGTCCTGATCGAGCTCGGAGTCGACGGCGGCCGCGCCGGCATTCGCAATCCGCAGCAACTCGATGAGCTCCTTGCCGCCCTGCATCCATGGCGCGATGCCATCGCCATCTGCGGCGTGGAGTTGTATGAAGGTGTGCTGCAGGACGAAACCGAGATTCGAACATTTCTGAATCACGCAGTTGAACTTGCCGACAAACTTGCCAAAGGGAATCATTTCGATCGCGAGCCAGCGATACTTTCAGGCGCCGGCTCATCTTGGTATGACGTGGTGGCAGAAGTCTTTTCAGCCGCCAACATCGGGTACCCCCTCGAAATTGTTTTGCGTCCCGGCTGCTACCTGACACACGATGTGGGCGTCTATCGCCAGTCGCAGACGAAGATCCTAACCAGAAATCCAATCGCGAAGAAAATGCAATCCGGTCTGCTGCCGGCGTTGCAGCTGTGGGCCTACGTGCAATCGATTCCGGAAAAAGAAAAAGCGATTCTCACCCTGGGCAAGCGCGATGCCGCTTTCGATTCCGGCTTGCCCACTCCCAACATGCATTTCCGGCCCGGGCAGCCCGCACCTCGCGCATGCCCCTCGCATTGGGAGCTCATCCGCTTAATGGATCAGCACGCCTTTATGAAAATCTCCGAGGGTGACGATGTCCGTGTCGGCGACATGATTGGCCTCGACATTTCGCATCCGTGTCTGACCTTCGATAAGTGGCGCTACCTTCCCGTGCTCGACTCCAGCTATCAGGTCATCGACATGGTGCAGACTTTTTTCTAGTCCTGGGCGACCCAATCGTGCGTAAGATTGTGCGCGAACATTTCTTTAAGGTCATCACATCGTGCGACTAACTCCGATTGCAAACACGATCGACTCGCTCGCCGCCGGCGAAACAACCAGCCGCGAGCTGGTTGAGGCCTGTCTTGCAGCCGCAGTTGACCCTTCCGGGCAGGGAGCACGCACCTTCACCAGAATCGACGCGGATGCCGCGCTGCAGGCCGCAGACGCAATGGATAAACGGCGTCGTACAGGCGCGCCGGTGGGACTGCTTCTCGGGCTGCCGATTTCCGTCAAGGATTTATTCGATGTCGCCGGCGAGCCCACACCGGCAGGCTCGATCATCCTCGCCGACGCACCCCCCGCAACAAAAGATGCCGCAGCAATTACGCGCCTGCGAAATGCGGGCGCGGTTGTGGTCGGCCGAACCAACATGACGGAATTTGCTTTCTCCGGCCTGGGCATCAATCCGCACTATGGAACCCCTCGCAATCCATTCGACAGGATCAATGGTCGCATCCCCGGCGGCTCGTCCTCAGGCGCTGCCATCTCTGTCACAGATGGCATGGCCGCAGCAGCCATCGGAACCGACACGGGCGGTTCGCTGCGCATCCCCGCAGCATTGTGTGGACTCACCGCGTTCAAGCCAACCGCTCATCGCGTGCCACGGGAGGGCGTACTCCCGCTCTCCAAAAGTCTCGATTCGGTTGGCCCCATCGCCCCGACCGTCGCTTGCTGCGCGCGGATCGATGCCGTAGTGTCTGGCGATCCGTACGAGCCCTTACTTCCCGATACTGCGGCAAATTTACGCCTGGGCATTTTGCAAGGGTATGGGCTCGACAAACTGGATGCCGATGTTGCACGGCGATTCGATGCAGCAGTATCCATCCTGTCCAATGTCGGCGCCAGATTGACGGACGCTCGCTTCCCAGCGCTCGATGAAATTCCGCGCTGCAACGCGAATGGCGGAATCCAGGCGTTCGAAGCGTACCAATGGCATCGCCAGCTGATCGCCGCACACAGCGAACTCTATGATCCGCGCGTGCTGGTGCGTATTTTGCGAGGGAAAGAAATCTCTCAGGCACAATGTCTCGAATTGACGAACGCTCGCCGCCGAATCATTTCTGAATCGGAGCGTGCCTTTGCGGATATCGATGCATGGCTGCTGCCCACAGTGCCGCGAATTGCTCCGCTGATCTCCGACCTCGTATCGGATGATGCTGCGTATGTTCAGGCAAACGTGACCATGCTTCGCAACACCAGCATTGTCAATTTTCTCGACGGCTGCGCTCTATCGATTCCGTGCCACCTTCCCGGCGAAGCTCCGGTTGGCCTGATGGTAGCTGCACCCAGGGGCCAGGATCATCAACTGCTCCGAATCGGCGCCGCCATTGAGGCAGTACTCGCTGAAGCGGGATGTGCCATCGTGCGCACCTCGCGCGCGTAAACTCCCGCGCATCTCTGCCGGCGCGCCTACAGCGTGCGCTTAAATAATTTTGTGGCGATCAGCAGGCACGCGATTCCAAATCCAAACAGAAAGAGCAAATCCATCCAGATCGCCTGGATCCCGCCATCCTTCAGCAGGATCGCTTTGAAGCCGTGAACCGCATACGAAAAAGGATCAATCACCGCGATGGCTCGCAGCCAGGATGGAAATCCTTTTACCGGCGAGATCGCGCCGCTTGGAAAAAACAGCAGCGTGTTCAGCACTCCAAACATCGCTCGCGGCACCAGCGGGTCTTCCACGCGCACCATCATCAGAAACATCATGCCGTTAAATGCAATCGACGTGGAAACAATCAGCAGCAATAACAGCAGATCTGTCACTGGATGGAAAATAGAACCCAGCCCTGCGAGCAGCGAGCCGATCACAGTGAGAGAAATACCCGACATCACCGCCTTAATGGTTCCTGCAAGGTTCAATCCAAGAACCAATTCCAGCTTGGTAATCGGCGTGACCAGGTAGCCTTCATGCACTCCTCGCGCCTTGTCGTCGATATAGAGCATGCCGCCGCCGATCATCACAGCGACATACATCGCCAGCGCGATGGAACCAGCCAGCAGGTACTTCATGTACTCCACGTAGGGATACAGTTCCACGATCTCCAGCGCGATGTTCTTCACCACCAGAGGCTGAATCACAGGTGCATTCAAAGCATCGACCAGCGACTGCATTTCCGCTTCGATGCCGCCGCTGGTCGTCAGATCAGTGTTATCCACAACCAGGCCGATGTGCGGCGAATCGCCGGCCAACACGCGCCGCGAGTACTGCATCGGGATAATGACAGCGGCATCGATTTTTCCTGTTCGCACGTCTTCGCGGGCTTGCTGTTCGTCAGGATAGGGGATGGTGGTAAACGTGCGGATATTCGCGGCAACATCGTTAAACGCTTCGTGGATTTTCAACGCCTGCGAGCCGCGGTCATAATCCACCACACCCACCTTGGCGCCTGTAATATGGCCGCCAATCGCATTGCCCAAAATCACCAGCTGCACCAACGGCAGCATCATCGACACCATCATCAACGTTGGCGAGCGAAAAAACTTCCGCATCTCCCGTTCAACAATCGCCATCATTCGTGTCATGGCTGCATCCCCGGTCGCGGTGGCATCACAAATCCGTGCGCCTTCACCTGTTCGTCGCGAAGCTGTCGTCCCGTGTAGTGAACAAAAACGTCGTCGAGGGTGGTGTTCTGTACACTCAAGGACTTGATGCTATCGCCGCTCTGGGTTGCCATCTCCACCAACTGGGTCGTAGTCAGCGAACCATTCGATGTCAACAGTCGGTACATGCCTGCGCTTTGCGATTCCACTGAAGTAACTCCGGAGAGCTGCTTCAATCGAGCTGGCCATTCCGTCGAGTCCTGCGCAAATTGCGCTTCGACCACATTGGTTCCAGGTACGCTCGCCTTCAACGCCATCGGCGTGTCGAGCGCAACCAGTTTTCCATGATCGACGATGGCAATCCGATCGCACAGCCGATCGGCCTCATCCATATAGTGCGTGGTCAGCAGCATCGTCAGGTTGCGCGTATTTTTTAGATGATTCAACATCTCCCAAACCGCAACGCGCGATACAGGATCCAATCCTGTCGTCGGTTCGTCCAGGAAAAAGATGCGAGGATTGTGAACCAGGCCGCGAGCAATCTCCAGCCTGCGCCGCATGCCGCCGGAGAGTGTCTTGGTCTGCGCGCCGCGCCATTTCACCAGGTCTACCGCCTCCAGCAGGTCGTTGATGTTCTTCTCACGGTCGGCCTTGGGAACTTCGTAAAGCTTGGCGTAGATGGAAAGATTTTCCTCGACCGTCAGATCAATATCGCTGGTCAGCGCTTGCGGAATCACGCCGATGGTTCTCCGCACTGCATCCGGCTCGCGGGAGACATCGTGTCCAGACACCACCGCGCGTCCGCTGGTCACAGGCGTCAACGTCGTCATCATGCGGATCAACGTGCTTTTGCCGGCGCCATTCGGGCCCAGCAGCCCAAAGATCTCTCCATCGTCCACGTGGAACGTAATGCCATCAACGGCCGTGAAATCGCCATAGCGCTTCACGATCTTTTCGACGGAAATGGCCACGTTGGGCTTGTCGCCATTCATCGCTTCACCAGTTTGTCTTTCGGAATGTAGACCTCAGCCAGCATTCCCGGTACATAGCGCATGTTGGGATTGTCGATCAGCAACTTCAGGCGAACGGTTTCTATGTCGCGCTTGCGTCGGCTCACGTCGCGTTGCGTCGCAAAATCCGCTTCGGCAGACTTCGCAATCACTTTTCCTTGCAGCGTAGCGCCGCTCGGCATCACCACGCGCAGCATGTCTCCCAACTGTACGGAGTCTGCTTCGGTCTCCGGCAGCGGCGCATACACCCATGTCTGCGTCAGGTCCGTGATGGTCACGATCGGTGTCCCCGCCTCGACCACTTCACCCTGCCGTGCCGCTCGTACGTTCACCTTGCCGGCGATCGGAGAGACAATCTGCGAGTACCCAAGCTCCACCTGTGCCTGGCTCAGCAGGGCTTGCGCATTTTGCATTTGGCTCCGCGTTGCATCGACCGTTTGTGCCTGGGCTTGCGCTTGAATGGTATTGGCCTTTGCCTGTTTCAGTGAGGCTTCAGCCGCGGCAACATTGTGTTTCGCTGCATCGACGGCTGCCTTCGACGCCTGCAGGGAAGTCGCTGCGTCGTCGCGCGCTTGCAGGCTCATCACTCCTTGCGCCGCTAAGGCGACGGTTCGGGAGGTATCGGCGTTCTGGTGCTCTTCCTGGGCCTCCGCTTGCGCCAGCGCCGCCTGCGTGGAGTGCAACTGCGCTTCCGCGTTAATGACCTGGCTGGAGGTGCTGCCACCAATCTGGCGCTCGGTTTCGCGGCTTTGCTGTAGCAAATATTGCTGGCTTGCAGCGGCTGCCTTGGCCGCGTTCCGCGCCGCCTCCAGGTCGTCGCTCTGGATGGTTGCGATCAGCTCGCCGGCATGCACATCGTCGCCTTCATCGACCGTCAGCTTCTCAATGCGGCCGGGAATTCGCGAGCTGATAACGACCTCGTTCGCATCCACTGTCCCAATCAACTGCAGATCTCCCGACCGATTCGCGGTGAAGAAATACCAGCCCAGCGAGAACAGGAACAATACCCCGAGAATAATAAAAATGCGGTTGCGAGCGTTCATAACGTTTTTCTCCGAGCATGAAAGTTTTCAATTTTCGCCTGCACGTTCGTTACCCGGGGCATCGGCATCTCTTGAAGAATTCGATCTGCCAGCTTTACCCCGGCCGCCCGGTCAGTGAACAGTGCCGTGCCCAGAAAATGCACCGCAACCTCTCGTCGCTGTTTCAGCGCCTTAGGTTCGAACGGCTCAAACGGCATTGCCAACTCCATCATTGGCGCGCTCAGAAAATAAAAAACATTCGCGCCGAAAATTGAATACACCACCTGCAGCCAGTCCACCCGGCATAGTTCACCGGTTCGTATTCCGTCTTCCACGGCCTCATGCATCTTCTGAAGCAATGGGGCAAATGCAGTCTTGAACAGAACCGGAATCGATCCGCCCTTGCCGCTGCGAAAGCGGATCATCTCCTGCTGCATCAGGCTTTGAAATTCGCGCTGCGTCAGGATGCGATCGAAATGGTTCAGTGCCGATCGCAGCAGCTTTTCACCCGCGGAATACTTTGGGTCAAATTCCGCCAGAGCATTCTCCACCACCCTCGCGGAGACCGCTTCTATCGCCGCCGCATACAAGCCCTGCTTGCTTTTGAAGTAGTAGTAGAGCAGCGCCTTGTTCACTTTCGCCGACTCGGCGATGCGATCGGTGCGTGCCCCGGAAAGGCCATGGGTGCTGAACTCCTGCACGGCGGCACGAAGAATTCTCTTTTGCGTCTGGTCCGCGCGCACTTCGCGTTTGCGGGTTGTATTCTTAACTATCATTGATTAACCGGTTAGTTAAAATTATACCAAACCTGCGAATGGACATACTCAACTGGCTTTCCACCTGGCGGCCGAAAATTTCACCTCCAGCGAACGCCATTCTTGCCGGAAAACGACACGGCACGTCGTCGGGCGACACAACTTTAGCGCGCGGCATCCATGTCTCTATGATTCGCAAGTTGAAGTCCGGCGAATACCGGTTATATTCACGCAAGAAAGATCAGTCGACGGGCAAGCGGCGAAACCTGGGCACGTTCTCGAGCCTGGAGAAGGCCAAGAAACACGAACAGGAAATTCAGTATTTCAAGAAGCATTAATACTGTTCCCCGACGTTCCGCTTCGACTTGCCCCGGCTGGCTGCGTCTGCTGCCTTCGCGCGCGACCCTGGTTTCAGGCGCATTCACTGTATTGCTCAAACGGGCTCGCCGGCAGCACTACGCTGAATACCGTGCCTCCGCAGCCGCTGCTCAGGCGAGAGCGCGCCTGAATCTGTCCGCGATGTTTCTCGATGATGCCGCGGGAAATCCACAGTCCAAGTCCCGTCCCGTTCATTCCCTTGGTGGTGTAGAACGGCTCGTACATGCGGCGCATCACCGCGGGCGGAATGCCATGCCCGGTATCCGCGATCGTGATGCGAATGGCAGGAATTCCACTCCTCCGCAATCTTGCCTTGGTGGTACGCACAACCAGCCGACCGCCGGAACGCATGGCGTCAATCGCATTGCCAATCAGATTGTTCAATACCTGGCGAATATCCCCTTCGTAGCAAACAATCGGTCCGGCACCACGATGTTGCAGCTCCAATTGAATATTCGAGTTTGAAATTCGCCCATGGTAAAGCGCCAGTGTCGGACCCAGCAATTCCTCTGAAGTGATCAGGCGAGGCTTGGTCGATTGACGATGAAAGCGCAGCGTTTGAATCGAAATTTGTGTCACACGCTGCAGCTCCTGGTCGGCCGTATCAAGAAACGAGGCCACCTCCGCCGGAATATTGCTGCTCCGTCGCGCCAGGTACAGAAGGTTCGTAATCGCCTCCAGAGGATTGTTGATCTCATGGGAAATCGAGGCCGCCAGCCTTCCCACCGCAGCCAGCTTTTCACTTTGAATCAGCGCCGTCTCCGCCTGCTTTTGCGTCGACAGGTCAGTCACAAACACGGCAATTTCACTCGCCACATCGCCGCTTCTTGGCGAGGGGATGATCGTAGCTCCCACCAGGAAGGGAAGCAGCCGGCCATCTTTAGCCCGAAGAGATTTCTGGTAAGACGCCGCGGTCCCGGTAGCGCGAAGTTCCTCGATCGCCTTCTCATCGGCGGCCGCAAATTCCGCAGGTGTCAATTGGTTCCATCGCAACGCCCCCGATCCCACTTCTTCCGCCGTATAGCCCAGCAGGTTCAGAATCGCGGGGTTGGCGTAGGCAATCCCACCATCAAAATCTCCAATGATCATTCCCACTGTCGAGTGCTCAATCAGTCGACGAAATCGCTCGTCGCTGCGATGCAGATTGGAATCAGTTCGCTTTTGATGATCGATGTCAGAGATCGCCACCACCCCGCCCGACACCCGTCCCGTTTCATCAAAGATTGGAGCCGCAGCGACGCTGATCCACGCAATAGACCCGTCGCCGCGCTGATACAGTAAGTCTTCCGGCGCCACCGGTTGCGCCGAGCGCATCGCCCGCGGCAGCGGATATTCGTCAGCCTCCACCCGCCGACCGTCAGGATGAAACGCGACCCATCGATCATGCGGCACGCGCGTGGTAATTTCCGAAACCGGGCGGCGTAGTATTCGCTCGGCACTTCGATTTCCAAGGACCACTTTGCCATGGGAATCCGCCAGCAGAATCCCGACCGGAACATTATCAAGAACGACCTGCGTTGTTTCACGTTCCAGTTTCAACTCAGTCAGCACTCGATCTCGGTCGCGCAATGTGTCGCGAATCTCATATTGACGTTTGCGCGCTCGCAGCGCGGCTCGCACGCTGCTGGTCAGGGTGGCTGCTCGGATCGGTCGCTCCAGCAGAATCGGTGAGCCGATAAACATGTGGTCGTATGTGCTGCGATAGCCCTGGAGGTTGTCGCGCGTGCCGTTGGTCATAATCAGAATCGGAAGGTCCGACCACTCCGGCTGATGTCGTACCCGGTCACTCAGCTGTTGCACGAACGGCGGCTTCAGCGCCTCCTCGGCAATCAGCAGCGGGCCAACTTCCTCGTGATCCCGCAAGAACGACAAATCTTCGCACGCCTCCGCGGCCAGTCCGTTCTGGTGAAGGACTCCGACGATCAGCTCCGCATCCCGACCGGTAGGCGCAATGACACGTACCACCAAACTCATTCGATAGCCCCGTTCGCTAGTTCAACCCTTTCCTTCGCTAAATACGGGAACCCCTGTCAGAACTCCCTGGAAGCTGCTGAGCGGCTCGCCGATTGCGACCCCTTGGTTGCTCATCCGCAACTCCCGCAAAGTTCGTTCGTGTTGACCCACTCGTTGTTTCACGACCGAAATCAACTGTCGGATTTCCCCTTCCGCTTCGTAATAACGAAGCAGGACCACCGTATCGGACAGATAACTGACGTCGATCTCCGATTGCATGGCGCCAATCAGTCCGTGCTGGGTAAAGATGAGAAACGTCACCACGCCCTTCTGATTCAGGAACGCCAGCAGTTCGTGCAAATGCAGCGTCAGGTCGTGTTCGCCGGGCATCGAGGTTAAGAACCCGTTGAGACTATCAATCACAACCACTCGAGTATCTTTTTTCTCGACGTCTGCGCGGATCTGCGATACAAACTCGCCCGGGGAAAGTTCAGCCGGGTCCACCTGCGACATCGCCAGCGTGCCTTGTTCGATCTGGTCGCGCACCGGCATTCCCAGGCCAGCCATCCGGTCCTGTGCCGTGCGCAGCACTTCATCGAATGCATACACGATGGCGCGATCGCCGCGCTTTGCCGCAGCATAGGCGAACATCATCGCAAGTGTGGATTTGCCGCTTCCAGAGGGTCCAATCAGCAAGGTCGCCGAACCGCGATTAATACCGCCTCCAAACATCCTGTCCAGGGCAGGCAAACTGCTCTTGATTCGTTCTCCGTCGAACCGGGTAGAATGCTCGCTTGCAATCAGTCGCGGATACACGACAAGGCCGCCGCATTGGATGGTGTAATCATGAAATCCCTCGCGGTACGCGCTTCCCCGCAGTTTCAGGATTTCAATTTGGCGACGAGTCACTCCGTACGAACGGCTGATCTTCTCCAGCCGGATCACGCCGTGCGCGATGCTTTGCAACTGCATGTCGCTTCCTTCGGCGGTGCGGTCATCCAGCAGCAGCACAGTGGTGTCGCGACCGACAAAAAAATGTTTCAGCGCCAGCAGTTGACGGCGATAACGCATCGGGTCAGCCGCCAATAGGCGAAGCTCTGAGAGCGAGTCGATCACAAGCCGATCCGGCTCCACGTTGTCGATGATCTGTGTCAGCTTTTGAATGGTGTCCGCAAGCTCAACTTCGCTGGGATGAAAGACCGTGTATTGCTGGTCGGGACTCAAACTGGCTTCGGCCGGAATGAACTCCGCAATGGGAAGCTCGGTTGGTTCCCAACCGTGCGACCGGGCCGACCCTTCCAGCTCCGCTTGCGATTCAGACAGGGTGACGTAGAGCGTCTTTTCGCCTTTGTGCACCCCCGCCAGGATGAATTGCATCGCAAGAGTTGTCTTGCCCGTCCCAGGGTTCCCTTCAATCAGGTACATCTGGCCACCGGGTAGGCCGCCATTCAAAATATTGTCCAGGCCCGGGATCCCAGTATCAATTCGGCTGATCGTATGGTTGTCGTTCATAGGAATTCCAAAGAATCGAGTCAGTGTTGCAAAATCTACTACCAAACATAAGATGGTTTGCAGGCTACTCGCCGCGAGCCGCAGGTCGCATACCTATCAAAGCAGAGGCGGGCAAAACGCCTGTGGGTTCAATCGCCGCTCTGGTTAGGATGCGAATGACGCCGTGATTGCTGCTTTGCAAGCGGGTTGCGTGCCGCGCCCCTTGAAAATCCGTGCGGCGCACCCATGAAAATGTCAGGATCAAGTCTCCATTCTGCTTGCGGAGAGCGCATTTCCCCGGACACCCGACATCTGCGATTCCATTCTGTGATGGCATCACAAGGCCACCTTGATGGCAAAGGGCAACCCACATCCTCCCGGATACTTCCAAGTTAAACGAGTCTGTTGTGCACCTCCGATAATTTGAATCCCGTGAGTCACTCCGCGAAGTATGGCCCGGCGAAGTTGACCGCGTTTTACACTCCTCTCGAGCACCTCTCGAGCGAGCCGAATTCTTTATTCCAGGTTGAAAGAGTATCGAATGGCCTCGGAATCAAGCCCCAAGACGGCGAAGAAAAAAGTGGTAAAAAAGAAATGGGTGAAGAATGTCACCACGGATTCAACCCATCCACCCCACGATCTGTTCACCAAAAGCGCAGCCGTCATCGCTCGGTCACTCGCGTCGAAAAAAGTCTCGCCAAAGGGCCCAGCTTCCGGCATGCGCATGTTGACCTACTACATCAATCGCGCCGGAAAAAATCTGAGCGCCTCCCGTAAACAGGAGCTGCAAAAAGCGAAGCAACTCCTATCGAAAAAGATCGAGCAACAGCGAGAAGCGTCATAATTCTTCCCGCGAACATCAATACATTGATGCCGATTCAAATCGCCGAGCTTCAAACCGACATCGAACATAAGAGGGAAAGACAATGGCCAGTAACGGATCGATTCCGCTCAAGCGGTTCGGCAAGACCGACGTTCAGATCTCTGCGCTTGGCCTGGGCGGTCATCACCTGGGGGCTGCCAAGGATGAACAGGCGGCCGTCGCAATTGTCCACGACGCGATGGATGGTGGCGTCACCTTTTTCGATAATTGCTGGGAGTACAACCGCGGCAAATCGGAGGACTGGCTAGGCAAGGGCTTGAAAGGTCGACGCGACAAAGCCTTTCTGATGACCAAGGTCTGCACCCATGGCCGCGATGCGACGCTGGCAACCCAAATGCTGGAGCAAAGTCTGCGTCGTCTGCAAACTGACCACTTGGACTTATGGCAGATCCACGGCGTCGTGTTCCAGAACGATCCTGAATTGTTTATCCGACCCGGCGGCGCCGCCGAAGCGCTGCTCAAGGCCAAGAAGGACGGCAAAGTCCGCTTCGTTGGATTTACCGGACATAAAGATCCCGAGATCCACCTCGCTATGTTAAATACAGGATTTCCTTTCGACGCGGTCCAAATGCCGCTGAATCCGTTCGACGCAAATTTCTTCAGCTTCGAGCAGAAAGTGCTGCCCGTTCTGGTGCAGCGCGGTATCGCACCGCTTGCGATGAAGCCCATCAGCGGCCACGGCGATCCAATTCAAAATGGTGTGTTCACCGCCGACGAACTCCTCCGCTATTCCATGTCGCTTCCCGTTGCCACCACCATTACCGGCGTTTCGGATATGGAAATCCTGCAGCAGAATTTGAAGATCGCGCAAGGTTTTACGCCGTTGAGTCCGTCGGAGATGCAGGCGCTCCGCGACCGGGCCAAGCCCTACGCCGGAGACGGCCGGTTCGAGTTATATAAAACTTCGCTGAAGTTTGATAATCCAGAGGCGCGACTCGCCCATGCATTTCCACTGGACATGAAATCAGTGGAAGTGAAGCAGATGGTTGAGGCCACGCAGAATACTGGGCGTCCGTTCCCAGAGATTTCGCAATAACTTGCCGCTGCTCAGGAGATTTTCGTGAACGACATAGAGAAAGCTAGCAGGATTCGAAATTCAGAGCTCGCCAAATCAGGGCTGCGCAACATTCCCGCAAGCACCGCACATCAGCCTCCGGTTTCCCGGCGGCGATTTTTGCAAAGCGCCGCATTGACGAGCGCTGCCGCGGTGGTTCCAGCAGCCAGTCGCAGGGCTCACGCGCAGGCCACCTACCCCAGCTCAACCGGAAATGCCGAGGAGGCGCGTTTGCCGAATCCGATTGTGCGCAACTTTTCAGGCGAATATGGAGGCGCGACCCCATCGTTCAACGTACCCCGCCGCCCTATGGGAAGCACTGGACTTCAGGTGTCAATCCTCGGCGTGGGCGGATATCATCTCGGCACCGTCGGCATTCAGAACGACGTGAATAATATCGTCGCCAAAGCACTCGACCATGGCATCAATTTTTTCGATAACGCCTGGGAATATCACCAGGGTTTGAGCGAAGAACTGGTTGGAACTGCACTGAAAGGGAAACGCGATCAGGCCATCGTGATGACAAAGGTGTGCACGCATGGCCGCAAGAAAGATGTTGCCATGCGCATGCTGGAAGAATCTCTCACCCGGTTGCAGACCGATCATTTGGACGTCTGGCAGGTTCATGAGGTCATCTACTACAACGATCCTGAAAAAGCGTACGAGCCAGATGGAGTCCTGGAAGCTTTGGCCGCTGCGAAGCAGCAAGGCAAGGTGCGTTTTGTAGGATTTACTGGCCATAAAAATCCGTCGATTCATCTCGACATGCTGAATCGCGGGTTCCACTTCGACACCGTGCAGATGCCCATCAATCCCTTCGATCCCAGTTATCGTTCCTTCGAGGAACAAGTCTTGCCGGTCGCGCTCAAAAAAGGCATGGCCGTCTTTTCGATGAAAAGCATGGGCGGCTCCGGCGAGCCGATCTCGCACGGTGCATTGACTCCGACAGAAGCGCTGTCCTACGCGATGAGCGTTCCAGGTATATCGACGACCATTTCAGGTATGGACTCAATGGCAGTTCTCGATCAAAATCTGGAGATTCTGAGAAACTTCCAACCGCTCAGCGAAACGCAAATGTCCGAGCTGCGCGAGCATGGCCGTCAGTTCAACGACGGCCGCTACGAATTATTCAAGAGCACCGCTAAGTACGACGGTGACATTGGACGAGAGCAACATCACTACCCGCCGCCGACCGAACTGCCGGCCTGAACCTTCTCCCCAGCGTGAAGCACTTCAAGTTGAAGGCTGCGCTCCCCTCGGTTACGAAAGATTGCGACCGTGGCGCATTGTTCCTCGCCGCTGAGATTGCGCCAAAGTGTATTCGCGCTTTTTCCCGTGGCAAATATAGTTGCCTTAGCAACCAAAACAGCACAAATGGTTGCTAAGGCAACCATTTGTGCTCATTCGTAGGAAGCACTAAAGTTGGGGCACTCGCGCTCGCGAGTCCCCCAAGCTTGCGATGCATTGGCCGCCAGAAAGTCCACGTTCGTGTTCTAACCTATATTGAAAGAACCTACTCGCAACCAGTGATCTGGGCGCTTTCTGATATCCTCGCGCGTGGGCCCGCCGATCCTTCGGGTCCGTCGCGATTGTTTCGAACCTGCACGGGAGCCCCTTGTGTATCAGCCTGAAACCTATGCCATTGCGCTCTTCTTCATGGTCGTCAGCATGCTTTGCTGGGGATCGTGGGCGAACACTGTCAAGCTGTGCCCAACGTACAGGTTTCAGTTGTTTTACTGGGACTACGTTATCGGCTTGCTGCTTGGTGCTTTGGTTTGGGGATTGACGCTTGGGTCCACAGGTGAGATCGGGCAATCCTTTGTGGCGGACGTTTTCGGCGCCGGCCAGGTCAGCGTGATCGACGCGCTCCTCGGCGGAGTCGTTTTCAATATTGCCAACTTATTGCTGGTCGCCGCGATTGAGATTGCCGGGCTAGCCGTTGCCTTCCCTGTCGCTATTGGTCTGGCGCTGATTGTGGGTGCAGTCAGCAGTTATATTCTGTCGCCCGCCGGAGACCCGGCGCTGCTGTTTGGCGGGATTGCACTGGTGGTGGTTGCCATCGTATGCGACGCCCTTGCGTATCGCATGCGCGAACGCGAGCATCGCGCGATGAGCCGGCGCGGCCTTGTCATCAGTCTTGTATCTGGCGTGCTGATGGGCAGTTTTTATCCTTTGGTTTCGCACGCCATGAGCCTGCCGCATGCTCCCGGCCCGTATGCCACTTCGTTTTATTTTGTCGTCGGCGCAGGCTTGTGCGCGTTGGTCTTTAACGCAATGTTGATGCGCAAACCGCTGGATGGAAAGCCGCCAGTCAACATGGCCGCGTATTTCCAGGCGCCGTTTCGATGGCATGCGTGGGGCATCGTGGGCGGCGCAATCTGGTGCACCGGCACCGTCTTCAACTTTGTCGCTTCACGCGCACACATTGTCGGGCCCGCCGTCTCCTATTCCATTGGCCAGGGAGCAACGATGATCTCTGCTGCATGGGGCGTGTTTGTATGGAAAGAGTTCGCCGGTGCGCCGCAGCGATCGAAGAAGTTGCTGGCACTGATGTTCGTCCTGTTTATTGTGGGGCTATGTGCCATCGCTTTCGCGCCCATCGTTCGAACTCATTAGGTCGTGGATCGTGACGCGGTCCGTGGTTCGCAACTCAAACCTGGATGAAGACATTCGGCCGATGGAAGCTGCAGCAGGATAAGAAATATTCGCAGTGGGAGAATGTATGACTTGTATTCGCACCCAAATATTTGCCTTGATCGCTCCGCTACTCGTTGCTGGTGTGCTTTGTCATATCGCAAGCGGACAAGATACACAGTACGGGCCAGACAGTGAACAGATTCCTGTTCCTGGCTGTTTGACCTTCAGCGACGCGCATGACCTCGCGCTCGACGGCGGATTTCGTCCATGCCCGGCCGGTACGCATGAAGCATGGCTGAAGGATATTCGCCACTGGCGCACCGAACGCCGTATTCGAGTCGGCTACGATGGCGCGCGCTACAGTATGCCCGCATTGCAGTGGGCGCAGTCTAGTTTCATCCAACCGCAGATGATGGTGCAGGACCGATACCTGTACGATCCGGTCTCCGGCAAATACACGGTGGATCGCTACCTGAATGATCTCGACAAGCGTTATGGCGGAATCGATGCGGTGCTTGTCTGGTCTACTTATCCGAATATGGGAATCGATGATCGCAATCAGCAGGACATGGTGCGTTCCATGCCGGGTGGTGTTGCAGGTGTGGAACAGATGGTCGCGGACTTTCATCGTCGCGGCGTGCGCGTCTTGTTTCCGATGATGATGTGGGACCAGGGAACGCGCGATCCGGGAATGCCGTGGCCACAGGCGATTGCCGAATTCATGAAGCAACTGAACGGCGACGGCATCAACGGCGATACGCAGGATGGCGTGCCTTTAGCGTTTTCATTGGCGGCGGATAAAGTTGGCCATCCGCTGGCGTTTGAGCCGGAGGATCGACCGTCCGATGAGGCGCTGGCGTGGAATGTGATGACGTGGGGTCAATACCAGTTTCCATTCGCGCCTGAAGTGGATCGGTTCAAGTGGCTGGAGACTCGCCATATGGTCAACATCTCTCACCGCTGGAATCGCAACAAGACGGATGATCTTCAGTTCGCATTCTTCAATGGGGTGGGCTGGGAAAGCTGGGAAAATATTTGGGGTATCTGGAACGGAATTACTCCTCGCGATGGTGAAGCCACTCGACGGATGGCTACGATTGAACGCGGCGTGGCTCCATTTCTTGTAAGTCCAGACTGGGAGCCGATGTATCCCACCACCTTCTACGGCATCTTCGCCAGCCGTTGGCCGCTGGGAGATAAGACGGTATGGACGCTCGTGAACCGCAATGAATATGATGTCTCCGGAAGGCAGATGACCGTTCCAGCCAAGGATGGAATGCGGTACTACGATCTCTATCACGGGGTCGAACTGAAGCCCGATCGCGAAGGCGGCAACGACGTACTTTCTTTCTCTATTGAAGCGCATGGCTTTGGAGCCGTGCTGGCAACGCCGGGCGACCCCGGCGCCGCGACGCAAAAGCTGATGGCAACGATGAAAGCCATGACCGCGAAACCGCTATCCAGTTACTCCGCGGAATGGAAGACGCTGCCGCAGCAGATGGTCGAAATACCATCGACCAAAGCGGCAGCCCCCGCGCCGGAGGGCATGATCCAGATTCCTGCGGCCGATTTCGTCTTTAAGGTGCGCGGTATTGAGATCGAAGGCGGCAACGACATTGGCGTGGACGTGCAATATCCATGGGAAGATATGCCGCGACGTTTTCATGAGCATAAGATCCACATCGATTCGTTCTATATCGACAAGTATCCGGTGACGAACGCGGAGTTCAAGAAGTTCCTCGACGCCTCCCACTACCAGCCGAAGGACAATCTGGATTTCTTGCGTGACTGGAAAAATGGAACGTATCCCGAGGGCTGGGGCAACAAGCCCGTGACCTGGGTTTCATTGGAAGATGCTCGCGGGTATGCGAAATGGGCCGGCAAGCGCCTGCCGCATGAGTGGGAATGGCAGTATGCCGCGCAGGGAACGGATGGTCGCATGTATCCGTGGGGGAACGATTGGAATCCGCAGGATGTTCCGGTGCCGGATACGGGCCGAACCATGGCGAGCGCTGCCGATGTGAGTGCCCATCCTGCCGGCGCCAGTCCATTTGGCGTGATGGATATGGTCGGCAATGTGTGGCAGTGGACAGATGAATTCACGGACGAACACACGCGCGCCGGAATCTTGCGCGGCGGAAGTCACTATCAGCCGCAAGGCTCGATCTGGTATTTTCCGCAGGCCTATCGCAACGATGAGCACGGGAAACTGCTGCTGATGGCACCCAGCTACGATCGTTCCGGGGGAGTTGGATTTCGATGCGTGGTGGACGCGAAATAGAGGAAGACCGTATGCCTGACTGCTTATGATCCGGGCCAGGGATGGCAGGGAAGCGCAAGCAGCCGGCAAAGGCGATTTACATATTGGTATGGCCGTGGCGCATTTCTTCGTTGAAGGCGGGCTTGGTGATTGCCAGGGCATCGGCAAGAACGGTGTGATAATGCTCTGCACGTTGCAATAGCAATGGCGTCGCTGCCGCAAATTGCGGATCGGCCGCAATTTTGATGAATCCCTCGCTGGCCAAAAGAGTAGCCGCCTGTTGCAACTGATCCGTGGTGGTATTCAGATATTGCGCGTCCCTGGGATCCGCGATCCAGACGGGCTGGCTATCTCCCAGCACACCGCTAAGCCAATAGAGTTTCAGCGCCAAAAAATCGGTGCGCGCTTCGTCGTCGGTATCGCTGAAAACAAACTTTTTCTGCCAGCGGCTGTAGTAGCGAGTCGTGACAGGAACGGGCTGGCGATTGCCGCTCTTGATCAGTTCCATCTGGCCACGGTCCAGCGTTTTTCGAACCGCGTTGTAGATGAACGACTCCGCATACGGCTGCTCGGGCGCAGCGACAATGTCCGCAAACGTGACCGTCATACTGGCTGCAATTTTGGCATGCAATGGGCTCGTAGTGCCATCTTCCAGGTGCGCGACGCCATGGACCACGTACGTATCCGAGCCGGAAGTAGAGCGATGAAACGGCCAGCGGAAATCCGCGAATCGAATCGGCAATCCAGCCAGGGTGACATAACAATCCGGTCGCGGATTCTTGAGGCGCAGCGCGGACTCGCGCAGGTAACTGGTTAATTCCGGCAACAGCGCAGTCTGCGTCGCGTCGAAAGTGTTGCTCAATTCCAATTGCAGCGTACGATCGCTGGCGGTGTCTGCGCTCAGTCCAAAGACGAAGCAAGTTGTCGGCTCTCCATTGAAATCCGAACCTGCATGAGTGGACAAAACCATCAGGCCCGCGGTTTTCGCCGCAGATTCAATTGCAGATGTAAGAGGAAGATTCATCGAACGGGCTGAGCTTTCTGTCATATTGTTGGGTTCGTATCCTATGGTTTAGTTTACTAGGATTGTGGTGAAACGTACGCGACGGGTGGACGGATGCGCAACTGCTCGTATGATTGGAAATTGCTGGTGTTTGAAAGGAGTTCAATGACTGTTGGAATGTTTCTCTACCGGAAGGCTCGTTATGTTGCGATCGCGGGGCTGTTGATCGCGTGCGCGACTGCGCCCCTCGCTACTTCTGGGCAGAACTCGCTGCCCGCCGACCAGCAGGCGAAGGTGGACACAATTGCTCAGCAGGTGCTGGCGACGACCGGAGTGCCCAGCGCTTCCGTTGGAATTGTGACAGATGGCAAGATCGCGTACGTAAAGGCTTATGGCAAAGCTCAACTGGATCCGCCGGTTGAAGCCACGCCGGAGATGCGCTACAGCATTGGCTCCATCAGTAAGCAATTTACGGCAACTGCCATTCTAATGCTGCAGCAGCAGGGCAAGTTGAAACTCGATGATCCCATCTCGACGTGGCTGCCGCAGTTGACGCGCTCGAAGGAAGTGACGCTGCGGGAAATTCTGTCGCACACCTCTGGCTATCAGGATTATTACGCCGAAGACTACTCCATGCTGCCGATGAAGAATCCCACGACGGCCGATGCCATTTTGAACAACTGGGGCAAGAAGCCGCTCGACTTTGAACCTGGAACGCAGTGGCAATATAGCAACACCAATTTTGTCATCGCAGGGAAAATCGTGGAGATCGTCAGCGGAATGCCGGTGATGAAATTTCTGCAGCATAATATTTTTACCCCCCTCAATATGACGCATGTCATGAACACCGACATGCAACAGTTGGAGCAGACGGATGCGCACGGCTATATTCGCTACGCGCTGGGGCCGCTGCGGCCGGCTCCGCAGGATGGCCCAGGATGGATGTTTGCCGCGGGCGAGCTGGCGATGCCGGTCCATGATCTGCTGGTATGGGACATCGCGATGATGAATGAATCGCTGTTGCAGCCGGCCTCCTACAAGGAGATGTTTACCGGAGTGAAGCTGAAAGATGGAGAGGATACCCATTATGGGTTAGGTGTGGAGATATCGACGCGGGATGGGCATCTTGTGATCTCGCACAGCGGAGAAGTCTCCGGATTTACCAGCGAAAACATGGTGCTGCCGCAGAACAAGGTCGCTATCGCGGTCTTCACGAATCAGGAAGCTGTGGGGGCCGCGGGAGTCATCGCCGGCAAAATTGCTGCCATGCTGATCGGTCTGCCACCGAACGAATCCAAGCAAAGCGAAGACCAGGCGCGCCAGATTTTTATTGGACTACAACATGGCAAAATTGATCGTTCGCTGTTCACAGAGAACTGCAATGCATACTTCGATCCGCAGGCACTGGGCGACTTTGAATCCAGCTTGAAACCTCTTGGCGCTCCCATTGAATTTCGTCAGACGGCAAAAGAGTCGCGCGGCGGCATGACCTTCCGTGTCTACGATATTGTGTTCGCCACCACGCATGTGGAGCTGACGACGTACCAGATGCCAGATGGCAAGATCGAGCAATTTATTGTGACGCCTGGGGAGTGAATCGCTTAGAAGCGAAGCAAGTAAGTCATCTTCAAGTAGATGGTTTTGCCATCGTTCATCATCGAAGAATAGGTGATCGGCAGAATGGGATCGTCGATGTTGCAATTTCCATCCGGATTGCGAGTACATAGCGCGCGGTTCAGGTTGGCGAAGTTTCCAATGTAGCCAAAGTAGATGGCCGTTCCCGGATGCGGCAGATAAGTAAACAGCGCATCGGCGAACAGGTCCTTGGAGTTAGTGGCACTGGTGTACTGCGGATTCGGCAACGTCGAAATATATTGACCGATCAGATTGAATGAGATCGATTTGGTCATCTGATAATTCCAACGGGAGATCAGTTCATGGTTGTCGTAGACAACCGCGCCGTTCGACGGATTTGTGAAGTGCGTGTACACATAGCTGTTGTTCAGGTCGATCGATCCAATCGGTTTAATCTCGAGGTTCAGGTTCGGAGATGTCACATTCACAGGGGCAGGACCGCTCGTGCTCGGCGGGGAGTAGTTGATGACTCTGCCGGTATAAACCCCGCCACCCACAGCAATGTAAGGTAAAGGCGAGCTGTAGAAATCTACGCCGCTCGTCTGGCTGTGATATTCCACGTCGTGCGTGAGGACGGGATAGTCGATGGGGCGTAAGCGGTCCTGGCCAAAATCCACGTTCCCTGATACGGAAGTCCGGTACTTGAAATTGAAGCTATAGGCAGGATTGATATAGAAATCGAGCGGAACCCCTGTGTGATCCCAAATGCGCTCACTATAAACACTGGGGCCATGTGACTGGATCCACCCGGTCTTTGGTCGAAAGGTATACGCGTAATAGCCGTTGGGTTCACGAACGTCGGGGCGGCGAAAGAAACCGGTGTCGGTCACATATCCAGCCGACGTGTCGTTGTAACCTACCCACCAATTTTGGTGTAAGTCAGAGTAACTCAGTTCCTGCGAATACACCTGGCCGCTGCAACTCAAGCTAAGATTTTCGCACGCTTGTTCTCCCGGCGTGTCATTGCTGAGGTTTACCGTTGCGGATGAGATGGCTTGGCCGGTCAGCGTCCAGCGATTCTTCAAGCGTGAGCGGTAATCGAAGCCGCCGGCGCGGTTGTAGGAGCCTTGATATTCGCGGTCAGCATAAATGATGCCGACATCCGACAGCGAGCCGATATCGCGATTCACGCGTCCGACATAGAATTGCGCGCGCGTTCCGTACTCCGGATTTCCGGGCGGCACATCCTGACCGGGGCTGCGATCGTCGACGCCAAGAACACCGAGAGCCCATGGACCCAACTTCCCCGTAAGCCGCGCGCCATACTGCGGCAACACGATGTTGTTGGTGTAGTACAGGCTCACAGGAGTCATGAAGTAGCTGCTGTTTTCGATAAAGAACGGTCTGACCTCCGGAAAGTATGGGGGGAACCGCTGATTCGGAGTGGCAGGATTGTTGATTCCCACCTGGCTGAAATCTGGATTGAGCGTGACATCGAGGATGAGGCTGTTACGCAGAATAAACTTCGCGTCCAATCCGGCGTAGCCCTGCAGCGATTTGTGTTCGAAATAGGGATTGTTTGGGTCAATGACGTTCAATTGACGTAGATTTCGCGCCAGCACATACGGCTCAAACTGCCAGTTCTGGCCATGCGCAATATTCATAAAACCGTCGGCAGCAATGTCCTGCGTCAGGCGGCCCGCTACGTTATGGGTATTCCTCGGCCAATATGCACTCTCGTTTGCGTGGGAAATATTGCGTTCCAGAATGATGCCCCAGGTACGCATCTGCCCGGGATTCGCCTTGGCAAAATACAGGCTCGCGAACGGAATGCGCATCAGCACGACATATCCATACGGCGTGCGTTTTCCCCATGTATCCCACACCGTGTCAAAGGAATAGTCGGAACCGTTTTGTTCGCTGTAGAGAGCGTCCGATTGTATGCCCAGGGCATTCGTCTCGAATAAAAATGCGCGGCGCTGATCGTGGAACGTATCCAGAAACAGATCGACATTGTCGTCATCACCGAGGTTGTCGCGGGCCAGCATGTGGGCTCGAATGAGGCCCGGAGTTTTGTCGCGGCAGACAAACGCCGCGTAGAAATATTTGTGCGTATATCCCAGATAGGCGACGGTGGGTTCGGTGGTAGGCTTGCCGTCGTCTGGGTATCGCTCCACGAAGTGGCTGATCCGCAACATTTGCCGCGCCGCCTGGGATGCCGGAGGCGACACGAGGAAGTCAGCCAATTTCGGTTCCGCATCGAGCATGGGAACGATCACGTGCGCCCTGTGGTGGACTGAACTTTGCGTCGAAGCATGTATCGATGGTTCAGGAGCCGAAGGTAAGGAGGACGACACTGGCTCCGTATCGCCTCCATCGGAGGCACGCGCAAGGCCGCCGCAGCACACAAGAAGTACCACCAGTACCAAAAGTAGCTGCCTGCAGACACGACCGCGCATCAACCGAATAAATTGTCCTTCGTTCTTGATTGCATTGACCCTATGTCCATTGTAGGGGACTGCGCGAGCGCGCTGGATTGCCTGCGGTTATTTAGATGCAGAGCTTTCGCACTTGAGTGTGGGACGCGCGCAAGGAACAAAAGCGAGCGTCCATCGTGGTCAGAAGAGGAGATTCTGTTTGCGGGGTGGTTCAAGGCCGAAATGCTGATATGCAAGTCGCGTGGCGACGCGGCCTCGGGGCGTACGGTCGAGAAAGCCGATCTGAATCAGAAACGGTTCGTACACCTCTTCCAGCGCGTCTTCTTCTTCCGCCAGCGCTGCTGCCAAAGTATTCAGGCCGACGGGGCCGCCATCATATTTGTCAATGATGGTGCGCAGCAGTCGCCGATCCATCTCATCGAACCCGTGCGCATCCACTTCCAACAGGCTGAGTGCAGCCATCGCCGTTTCGCGGTCGATGCGTCCACTAGCGCGAACCTGCGCATAATCGCGAACCCGGCGCAGCAAGCGGTTGGCGATGCGGGGTGTACCGCGGCATCGCATGGCAATTTCCGCAGCGCCGTCGTCATCGATGGGCACGTTCAACACATCCGCGGAGCGATGCACGATGATCCGCAACTCTTCATCTGTGTAAAACTCCAAACGCAGCAGAATTCCAAACCGGGCCAGCAAAGGAGACGCCAAGAGTCCTGGCCGCGTAGTTGCGGAAATGAATGTGAACGGATGCAGATCCATCACGTGGGTGCGCGCGGCCGGACCTTGTCCGATGATGATGTCCAGCTTGTAATCTTCCAGAGCGGTATACAGCTTTTCCTGCAAGGCGGGCTGCAGACGATGAATCTCGTCGAGAAATAGCACCTGGTGTTTTTTAAGGTTTGTCAGGATGGCTGTCAGGTCGCCTTGAATCTGGATTGCAGGCCCGGAGGTTTGCTGGAAGCCGACGCCCAGCTCATTCGCAATGATGTTGGCCAGCGTGGTTTTGCCCAGTCCAGGAGGGCCGGAAAGAAGCACGTGGTCCAACGCCTCGCCGCGATTCTTGGCCGCTTCGAGCGCGATGGAAAGCTGCTCCTTGGCCTTGCGCTGCCCGATAAACTCATTCAGTCGCTGCGGACGAAGCTTCAGATCCAGTGCGAGGTCATCCTCGACGGGCTCAGCGGAGACAATGCGATCGGAAGAGCGATTCAAGTCCATGCAAGCGGATGGTATCGTGAGCAGCGGTCGGATGCAATGCTCCCCACTCTCGCGACACAGCTACTCAGGCTGAACAGTGCTATTTGCCAGCCTCTTCACGTACATCGTTTCGTGAAAGGGCGGCAACCAGGTCGTGTAATGAATCGCAGGGAAATTGGCCCGCACAAAACACCATGAAGGAGGGGGAAGGGAAGGATTCTTGAACCAAGGGAAAAGGATGAAGTATTTAGGGTCAATCGCCGGCGCAAAGTTTGTAAATCCGTCGCGACATCCGTCAGGGATTTTAGAAAAAGGCTTGGGATCAAAGGCACCGGCAGGTACCTTAATCCGCGCCTCGTTGATGTGGCCGCCATTTTCAATTTGGATCCACCCGTCAGATGGGAAACCGGCTTGAATCGACTTTCTGGCTACGCCAGTGTCTTCCACCATTTGGATCGCGCGCACTTGTGCACGAGATTCCGCATAATAATCATGCGTCCCCGCAACTGAATACGCGGCGAATAGACCCAGCATGACGATGCTGACGGCTGGAAGTCTGGGTCCGATTTGCTCCTGGTACAACTTCAAAAGCACGATGAGAATAGCGGGGACCAAGCCCACCATGTACCTGTCCTGAATTACATCGAAAGCTCCTCTGGGCATTAATAACAGAACATAACTGAGTGAAAAAGGTCCAAGCATCCAGGCGACTTCGTTCCAGGAGGTCCCAGGGCGGCCTACACCACAAACAGCGCTGCGCTTGGGCGGCTCACTCCTCCTCCGCTCCAGTACCTGTTCTACAGCGATAACAGCGGCGGCAACCACGAACAGCGAAATTGCAAACCGGATCCATAATGGCATTTCGAGTGGTGTGCCGAACATGCCTGGACGAAGTGAGGACTGTTCCGGCAGCAAGTACATCAGCCAGGGCATGAGCCACGTATCCATTCTGCCCATGGCTTTGGCAAAAAATTCAAACGCAACAAACACGCCGAGAACTCCGCCGATACGCAGCCAACCGTTTTGAGTTAATTTGCGAGCGGATGGCAGCCATGCCACGGTCATGGGAAGAATGATGAGGAGAAGGCAAAGAACCATCTTGATCAGTTGCGCGGCCAGGTGAGGAAACGTCCCCCAGGTAATCCGCGCCCAGATAATATGCTCCGGCACAGAATAGGGCTGGCTGTTGAACCAATGCAAAAAGATCAGAACGGCGACGAAGCTAAGGCCCCAAAGTACGACGCCCGTTTCCTTTGCGCCGCGGCGTTTTCTGAGCAGCCAGAATGTTGATGGCACCATCACCAGGGCTCCCAGCCAGGCAATCTGGCGCGCCGTTCCGGCTGCGACGTTGAACACCGTGGCAGAGGCCAGCCACATAAGTGCAGCCCTGTCGCTCGCAGACTTGATCGCCTCCTGGCACATAAACATACAGACGAAAATTATGAACATGCCGGGCACATCGGTCATGAAGCTGACAGCCGAGGGCATGAAGATTGGCGATAATGCGAAGGCGAGCGTTCCGAAGATCGCGTTGCCGGGATTGACGCCGAATCGGCGCAGAATTTGATGGAACAGATACACGGTTGCGGCGTCAATCGGTAACATCGAGAGCCGCATGCCAGTAAATGAAAAACCGAAAACCTTGATAAATAATGCGCCCCACGGAATCAGCCACCCCAGCATGGCGGTCGCCCAACCGTTATAGAGGATGTGTCCAGTGCGGGCAAATTCCAAGGCGGTTTTGTCGTAGGAGAACTCGTCACTGAACGGCATGTTTGCCACGGGGTTCGTCAGCAATGCGCATCCCACCACGATCAAGACACAAAAGATCGCATTCCGGTGCGAGTGAGAAGTCTCGCCCGATGGAACCGGCGCGAGCGCCGCACTCGTCGACCCGGTTGATCTGTCTTGTCTGTCCATGAATGCAGGGGCGCTCATCTACTTGAAGCCCTTCATCGATCGAGCCATCCTGCGGCCCATTCGCACACTCTCTGCGATGCCGCGATCTTCGGGGTAGTAATAGCAGGTATCTGCAATCTGCAACCCGTGAATCGGAGTTTGAATCGGCGGAATCTTGGCAGCGAAGCCGGTTTCGCACACCGGTTGTCCATGTCGAAGGCGCGCGATCTTTACATCGATGACGTCTTCCTGCCCTAGAGTTGGATTGATCCGCCGCAAACAAGAGAGCGCATCATCGCAAAGTCGGTCGTCGGGCCAGGAAAACTTCGCATTTGTTACCGGCATGTAGTAAGGAACGTACACAATCGCGTCATCGCCAACGTTGCGCAGGTTCGAAAATTCGATGATACCGGGTATTTCGATGCCGTTTTCCGAAATATTGACCCAGAAATGCGGGCTCACGGAGCGCTTTAACCTAAAAATCACACAAATCACACCAATGCTATGAATTGCTTGGTATTGAGCTTTCAACTCAGCCGATAAGTCGGGTACCATTCTGGGAATCAGCGGGATCGGAACAGTAGAAATGACATCATCAGCGGCGAAATACCCGGCATCGGTGTCCACACCGGTCACTCGACCATTTTCGGTGACAACCCGTTTTACCGGCGTGCTGAGATGCAAACGCCCCCCGCGCTGATCAATAGCATGCAGCAACGCGTCCACCAGGGTTTTGGAACCTCCCTCGATGTAGCCGAGTTCCTCCTGCATGATATTTTTTCGCGACTTGCCAACCCTCCGGATCCGAGTCCATATCCATGCGGCTGAGATGTTGTTCGCATATTCGTAGTACTTGAAATCCAATAACGGATGCCAGAATCGATCGTAAATATCTTTTCCGCAATACCGGGTGATCCATTCTCTAGCCGATCGATTTTCTAATGCGGGCCAATGATCGCGATGAGTGCAGGCAAACACAAAGAATCCATATCGCAGCTTGCTGATCAAACTGACGCCGGGAAGCTTCAACAAAGAAATCGGATCTCCCCAGTGATGCAATTTACCCTGGCTGAAGAAACCCATTGTCGTAGGTACCCAACGCATCTTGTCGGCGATGCCCAGGTCCGTCAGCAACTCAAATGTGGGATGATCTGTCTTACATACGAAATGATAGAAACGTTCAATAGAAATGCCGCCGAAATCGAAATGTGCGGCCATCCCCCCTGGCTCAGCGGATGCTTCAAGGATGTCCACGTCTGATCCGTTAAGCAGGGCTTGGTATGCGGCTGCCAATCCCATGACACCCGCGCCGATCACCACGACGTTCGGCATCAAACAAATCCTTGTCAGCAAATGTATTTGGCTGATCGTTAAACGCTAGAAAAGGACAGTCTAGCAGCACCGCCCCGGCGACAAGATGTCCCTCGTTTGCTTTAGATGCCGGGAAAACATGGCAGCGGATGTGCAACCCTGGTTTTCCACGGGACTCTAGTAAACTCAGCAACAGCCGCATGCGCACGCCTAGATTTGAAATCCACAAACCGCAGATGTTGGCTGCTGCCATGTTGTGTATATTTGCGATTCAGTGTTTGTGGGTGGTTCATCGACAAGCTCTGACACGTGAGGACTATGCGTATGCACGCTGCGGTCGGGAGCTATGGGAGCGGCCTTCGCCGCTGGCCGGATACCTGACTTCTTGCGGCAACATCAGCGATGGAACATTTGCCTATCGCGTCGCCGGGCTTCCGCTGACGATGGAGCGGATTCTTCTGGGACAACCCAGCAATGTGTCGCCCTGGGAGATGCGGCATCTGGCCGGGGACGTTCTTCTGCTGCTGCGATTGCCTTTTATTTTTTTTGGCATGTGGCTTGGCGGCGGGATCTGGTGGGTTTCGCGGCGGCTTTACGGCAATGCGGGCGGTTTTTTTGCGCTTACCCTGTATTGCTTCTCACCGGAGATGATTCGTGTTTGCGTTCGCCCGAATAACGAAATCCTGGCGGCGTGGGGTCTGTATGGCGTTCTCTACACGGCTGTCGGGTTGGCGCATGCCATGCAGGGTCCGCGCAGAAAATGGCGCCCGCGGATGGTCCTGCTCACCGTGGCCCTGGGACTGACAGCCGCAGCGCACGTCGCGGCGGCCCTTCTGGGGTTGGCGCTGGCGCTGGGGTTCATGCTGTATCTGGCTGAAAATAAAAAGCCTCTGGTGCTGCCCGTGCTGGCGGTCGCGGTTTTTGGCGGATTTTTGATCCTGGTCGCCTCCTATGCCTTCCATCTGGACGGCCTCAGCTACGTGTTTGAAAGCGCGGATGCGCGCATGTGGTTCTCCTGGGCGGGCAGCGCGCATATGTTTGGGAATGTTTCGAACGGCGGGATGACAATTGCCGCGCTTTCCGCTGCTGCGCTGTATGTTTTTCATCGCCGGTCGCGATATTTCGGGAATACGACACCGCTGATTGTTGCACTGCTTCTGCTCTCGCTGGAAACCACGGGGGTGCGAAGCGAACCCTGGATTTGGGCTCTCCCATTTGTATTGACCTTCACGGGCGGGGTGTTTGCGGACATGCTGGAGTCTCGCCGCAAACAGATGTTCCTATGGTTGACGGGAGCTTTGACTGTGGCCCAGGTTATCCTCACGCTGGCCAGCTTGCCGCTGCTTGTTTCTTAGGGTAAGTCTCTGTAAATCAGCAGTTAAGGCTTCGTGAACTTCACTGCTTCAGGCCTGCTCAAACCCCTGAAAACACTGTATTCTAGATAGAGACCTTCCGTTCCGTCCGGCACCCAGAATGAACTCCTAATTGGCCGCCGGATAGGCATTAGGCTCACCCTCTAAAAGAACGGTTCGCGACAAAAAATGGCAGACGAGCAAAACCCCCAACTTCCTCTTGGCAATAATGGCAGCGACGGCACCCCTCCGGGCGGTCCCACGGGCCCCGGCGCCGCCCACATGATTTTCATCAACATTGAGGACGAGATGCGTCGCTCGTATCTCGACTATTCGATGTCGGTGATTATCGGACGCGCATTGCCGGATGTGCGCGATGGCTTGAAACCGGTCCACCGGCGCGTGCTGTACACGATGCAGGAGATGGGCCTGCAATACAACAAGAAGTACACCAAGTGCGCCAAGGTCGTCGGTCAGGCCATGGGTCTTTACCATCCCCATGGCGATGCTTCGATTTACGACACCATGGTGCGACTGGCGCAGCCATTTACCATGCGCTACACCATGGTCGACGGGCAGGGAAATTTCGGCTCGGTCGATGGCGATCCGCCGGCTGCGATGCGGTATACGGAAGCGCGTTTGACTCGCATTGCGGGCGAGATGCTGGCCGATATCGATCAGGAGACGGTCGATTTCACGCCGAATTACGACGAGAGCACGATGGAACCGGTGGTGTTGCCTACCCGCATTCCGACGCTGATCGTCAATGGATCGAGCGGCATTGCAGTTGGCATGGCGACAAACATCCCTCCACATAATCTGACGGAAATTGTGAACGCCGCCATTGAAATGATCAATAACCCGCATGCTGGGTTGGCGGAAGTAATGCAGCACGTGCAAGGCCCGGATTTCCCCACCGGCGGATTCATCTATGGCCGCAGCGGAATTCTGGAGGCGTACCGGAGCGGGCGTGGTCGCTTCCTGATGCGCGCGCGCGTTGCCATTGAAAACATCACGCAAGGGCGCCAGGCAATTATTGTCACGGAGATTCCGTACCAGGTAAACAAGTCGAAGCTCATCGAGCGCATTGCCAGCCTGGTGAACGAAAAAGTGATCGACGACATCAGCGACGTGCGCGATGAGAGTGATCGCGACGGCATGCGGATCGTGATTGAGCTGAAGCGGACGGCGGAAGCGCAGATTGTTCTGAACCAGCTCTACAAGAACACGCAGATGCAGGATAGTTTCTCGATGATCTTTCTGGCGGTTGTGAATGGCCAGCCAAGAGAGATGGGCCTGCCGCAGGCGATTCGGCATTTCCTGGATCATCGCGTTGATGTTGTGCGTCGCCGCACTGCTTTTCTGCTGAGAAAGGCTCGCGAGCGCGAACACATCCTGGAAGGCTACAAGATTGCGCTCGATAATCTGGATGCCTTCATCAAAATCATCCGTGGATCGTCTTCGCGCGCGGATGCCAGGGAAAATCTGCACCGCTTCTCGCTAGGCAAAGAAATCGTCATCAAGCTGGACAAAGATACGACCAACCTGAATGCCGAAGCCGGCATGACGTATCGCCAGATTGATGCGGTCCTGGAACTTCAGCTGTATCGCTTGACGCAACTTTCGATCGACGAATTGCTGAAGGAACTGGGCGAAGTGCGCGACAGGATTGCAGAGTACGAGTCGATCCTGGGGAGTGAGAAAAAACTGCGCAGTGTCATCGTCAAGGAACTGGAAGCGGTCAAAAAGGAATATGGCGATGCGCGTCGCACGCAGATTCTGGACGAGACGGCTGAGCTGCAGATGGAGGACCTGGTTGCCGATGAGCAGGTTGCCATCACGGTGTCGCATTCCGGATATTTGAAGCGAACTGCGATCTCCACCTATCGCCAGCAGCGTCGCGGTGGTACCGGACGGTTCGGTATGCGCACGCGCGAAGAAGATTTCGTTGAGCAGTTGATCATTGATTCCACGCATGCGTACCTGCTGTGCTTCACCAACACCGGACGCGTGTACTGGCTGAAGGTGTATGAGATTCCTGATGTTGGCGCGGCAGGGAAGGGCAAGGCTATGGCCAGCCTGTTGAGTCTGCAACCTGGCGAAAACGTCTGCGCCATTCTGCCGGTGCGCAACCTGGAAGAAGAAGGGAAGTTCATCTTCTTCGGTACACGCAACGGAACCGTCAAGAAAACTCCGCTGAAAGATTTTTCGAATGTGATGTCCAAGGGAATTATTGCCATCGGCATCGACAAAGAGGATGAACTGGTCGCCGCAAGAATTACCGATGGCAAACAACTCGTCTTTCTCGCAACGCATGATGGAATGGCCATTCGCTTCGACGAGAACGATGTTCGCTCCATGGGGCGGCCTGCGTACGGTGTGCGCGGTATCGACCTGGGCAAGGACGATTATGTCGTCGGCGTCGCGGTCACTCCCAAGGAGCGTAAGAAGGGTGATGGCGGCGCAGACTGCGCTTGCCTGATCCTTTCTGTCACCGACAACGGCTACGGCAAACGCACCGATGTGGACGAATACCGTCTACAGTCCCGGGGTGGTAAAGGCGTCATCAACCTGAAGACCATGAAGAAGAACGGCAAGGTTTGCTCCATCAACCTGGTGGATGATGCGAGCGAGCTGATGGTGATCAGCCAGTTTGGAAAGATCATCCGCATCGACACAAAAACTGTGCGCGCGGCAGGTCGTTCGACTCAGGGTGTTCGCCTGTTGAACCTGGAAGAGCCGGATAAGGTGGCGGCTGCAGTTGTCATTCCACCGGAAGAAAAAGAAAACGGAGAAGAGCCGACGCTTCTTCAGTAGTCAGCGTCTCAGCGAACCGATCTGGCCTGTGCGGGCATCTATTGCGTACGGGCCAGCCAACTTCCACCCCTCCAGCTGGCGTGAGCTTCCTGAAAACCGATTCATAAAATAAATCTATGGAGAAAAACATCGATGGCGATTAAAGCGGTTGCACTCAAGAATGGCCCCTACATGGTGACAGGCAATTTGTCGGAACTGGAACTGACCGATGCTGAAGGAAATCGCTACGACCTGACCGGCAGAGAGAAGGTTGCGCTTTGTCGTTGCGGCGCTTCTGTCAACAAGCCATTCTGCGACGGCCAACACTCGAAGATTGGTTTTCAGGCAGCGGAAGCCGCCGTGAAAGCGGAACAGAAGTAGCGCTCCCAGCCCAAATATTCAAATTGTCATGTTGAATGAAATCCAACGCGCGGAGATCCAGCGCTTGTGGGCACGCAAGGTGCAGCAGGATACGGCCGACCTTCCTTTTGCGGAACGTCACCGCAACCTTGCCCCGGCGAGCGCTGAATGTCTATCTGCTCTCGCCTCCGGTGTCGGCGCTACGAAGATCGTCGAGGTTGGCGGGTCGAGCGGCATCTCCACTATTGCGCTGGCGGCAGCCGCGCAACAGACGCGGGGCAAGCTGATCTCGCTCGAGATTGAACCCAAACGCCAGGCTGAATCCAAAGTGACGATCGCCAAGCTGGGCCTCAGCGGTTTTGTTGATTTTCGCCTGGGCGATGCTGCGCAGGTTCTTCCGCAATTAAGCGATCTTGAATTTGTCCTGATCGACTGCGAAAAGCAGGATTACATTCGCTTCTTCGACATGTTGCACCTTCGACCCGGTGCCATTGTGGTTGCGGATAACATTTTGTCGCACCATCTTACGGACTATGTCGCGCATGTGCGTTCGCGGCGGGGTGCGGCGTCTGTAACTCTGCCGATCGGCCAGGGGTTGGAGTTGACTCGAGTTGCAGAATGAACCGCCTGCCAATCTGAAGATGTAAGGTTTATCCTGCGTGAGACAGATTCATGCTATCCTCGGAATCACATTTCGCCCTTCGCGCGGGAATTGTTCCCGAACATGATTTTCGCGAAGCGGGGAAACAGTAGCCCGATGCAACTTCAATGACTGATTCGAGTGGCCGAAGTCGTACACCTGGTTCCCGCATCCATCTTCTCCGCATTCAGCGCATGAGGTCCGCGCCTTCCCATGCGTAGACGCACTTGGATGAGCCTGGCGATTGCGCTGGCCCTGGTGGCAGCGTTGGCTACGGCAGTTTACCTTCGCAAGCAAGCACCGCCGGAGGTAGCCCGGCTTCTTCCGGAAGCGGATGGCATTGTCTACTTCAATTTGAAACCCCTGCGAACGCTGACTCGGCTGGATCAGCATCCTGTGGCGCATGATCCCGATTATCAGAAGTTCATCGATGCGACCGGAATCGTATTTGAACGCGATCTCGATGAGGCGGCCTTCGCTCTTCATCGCATGCCGGATCCCACTGGTCCAAATGGCGCGGTCGCGTACTCTGAGGTGTTTCAGGGGCGCTTCGATGGGCAACGCCTGGCCAGCTATCTTGCAGCGCAGTCGTCTACACCGGAAAGCTATGCGGGGCATGAAATCTACTCGATTGAGCACGAAGGGCGAACAGACCGAGTCGTGGTACTCGGCTATGACCTGGTAGCGGTCTCCAATGCCCCGACGGCGGAACAGATCCATTCCATCATCGATCGCTATCATTCCGCAGCCTCGCCGTTCACAGGCGATACGGTTTTGTCGCGATATTACTCGAAAGTGCCGCTGCTGTCGGAGGCGTGGGGAATTGGTGAGATAGAACCGTCGAACGGACCTGGGATTCAGTTCCACGTCTTCGGCTTGCCGTTGACGCTGCCTGCAGGTGCTGCATTCATCGGCTCGATCCGATACCTGGGCTCTGTGCACATGCGGTTGGAAGAGATTGCACCCAGTGCAAACGTTGCGAAAGAATCTGTCGAGATGGTGAACCTGGCGCTGGGGCTCATCCGTTCTACGCAGGTCACGATTGGTGCGCAGGACCCGAACACCGCCGACTGGGAGGCCTTCGTACGCAGCATGAAGGTGGAGCAAAAGGGCGATCGTGCCATTTTTCAGGCCATTGTTCCGACTCGCCTGGTGCGCGGCCTGCTATCAGCCCAGAATGCCGCCACCGCCTCGCCAGTTACCCCATGAGATACCTCGGTGCCGATTGCCGCTCGAACCCCTGATTCCAGCGGAACATTCGTTTGCGCCCCATTTTTACGGCTGCTACACTTTAAGGAGCAGCGCGATCCCTATGCGGCTGCCACTATCTAACCCCCCGCGAAGGAATCCGGCCTAACCCAGTGGATACGCAAACCCGACATGCCATTAAACACGATGCTCTCATTGACCACGCGAACAGCGCCCTAGGCTGGCTGGAAGATCACAAGTCCCAAGCGCTGCTTGTATCCGGCCTCGTGGTCGCCGTGTTGGTGATTGGCATCAGCAGCATTCTTTTCTACCAGCATCGCCAGGAGGAAGCATCGGTTGCGTTTGGAGCTGCGATGGATGTCTATAGCGCTCCCGTGGATCAGCCCGGTACACCCCCAGAACCTGGAGTGCGGACGTATTCTTCCGCGGTTGTGCGCGCCAAGGCCGCGAATGCGGAATTTCTGAAGGTCGCGGATAGTTTTGGCTCGACCGATGCCGGCAAGAACGCACTCTATTTTGCTGGCCTGACGTACATGGAAATGGGGAACACTGCAGCCGCGGAATCCACGCTGAAAAAAGTGGAGGATCATGGCGACGCAAACCTGAGTTCCCTGGCGGATATCGCGCTCGTGAGCCTCTATCGCCAGAGCGGCAGAACTTCCGATGCCATCGCTGTGCTGAAGAAACTGGTGGCGCATCCCACGACAGCGGTGCCCGCTGGGCAATCGAATCTGGAACTGGCCGGCATCTACGAACAGACCAATCCCGGGCAAGCGAAGCAAATCTATGCGCAGCTGAAAGACAAAGATACGAAGACCACAGCCGGACAAATTGCTACGCAAAAGCTGCAGCAAATGCATTGAGACTTTTTCGAAGCATAGTTTCGCAGAGTTACAATCCAGGGGCCAGGCGATCAGCGCTTGGCCCTTTGTATTTGTGTGCATGTCGCAAATCCTGACGCAGAAAATATTTCCGAGCGCGGGATGCCTCGCATGCGTCCTGTTGAGTGAACCGATCTTTATGGATGTCAGAACAGCGACCAACGAGCAGATCTTGACGTGGACACTGGGCCGAAGTGTGGGCCAAAGCGATTGCGAAGCCGCGGATACATTGTCGGAAATCTCCGGCTTGGCCACTCAACATTCAGCTCTCCTGTTTCGCGTGGCTTTCAGCGTTCTGCGAAATGCCAATGATGCCGAAGACGTAGTGCAGGAGACGTTTCTTCGCGTGTTGAAGAATCAGCGGAAGCTGGCGACGATTGAAAATCCGCGCATCTGGCTGGTCCGGATCGCATGGAACCTGGCTCTCGACCGCAAGCGGAGATTGCGCGCCACTCCGCTGTTCGAGGAAGCCGAGGAGATATTGAACAATCGTCCCAGCCAGGATTCGTCGGCGGAAATCACGATGGGCGCGGCGCAAGGTTGTGCTCGCATTCTTCGCATGATCGACAAGTTGCCTAGGAGAGAGCAGGAAGTGCTGCGACTCTCCGCGCTGGAAGAACTGGCCACACCGGAGATCGCGGCAATATTGAAGACGACAGAGTCCAGCGTTCGCTCCTGCTTGTTTCGCGCACGTCAGCGGTTGCGAGAACGTATGGAAAGGGAAGAGAGGGGAGGGAGACTATGAACGCTGAGCACAATGGGCCTATCGAAGTTGAAGGAGAAATCGATGCCGCCCTGAAGATCCTGGGCGAGACGGAGGCCCCGGCCGCGATCATCGCGCGCGTACATCGTCGACTTGAAACTGCGATCACATCGCAACCCTCAAAATCAATCCGAAGGCTTCTGATCCCGGCTGCTGGCATAGCGATGGCGGGCGTGGTTCTAGCTGCGATCTTTATGCCAATGCATCGCGCGCAAGACAATCAAGCATCGGCTATCGAGACTGCCAGGGTGGTTGCAAATACCCCCTTGGCGCAAGCGACGATGATTCCTCCATCCGCGACACCTGAAACTGAGAGATCTCAGGAAGGGAAGCGAGTCGTGCGGTACTACACGCAACCACGAAGTCGACGCAGTCGCGAAACTCGACGCGTCACCAGTCTTTTGAGCTATCCGATGACCCGGCAGGAAAAACTTCTGCTGCGATTTGTCCGCAACGCGAAACCAGCTGATCTGCAAGCGCTGAATCCTGAGTATCAAGCCAAGGTCGAGGCGCAACAGGAATCTGAATTTGCCGCGTATCTCAAGTCGGGCAGGAACTCCGATGCCGAAAGCGCAACGCAAACCACAGAATCAACCCAGGAATGAGGCTTCCATGAAAAACAAGAATATGATTTGGCTTTCGCTTGTGTGCGGCATCATTTTGGCGTGCTCGCCAGTGCTTGCGCAGGGTCCGCAAGAAGGCTCGCCCCCACCGTCATCGAATGGCGCACCGTCAGGAGCGCGGCCCGGCTCGCGGTTGCCACCGCTGCCCCCGATGTCGCCTCTCGACCCCGACCAGCGAGATGCACAGCGGACGATCCCCGGCGCCTATCGATTGACGTACACCTTGACAGAAATGGATGGCAGCAAGAAGGTCGGCGTACGTCGTTACTCGATCGTATTGGATGCGGGTCACAACGTTTCGCCATCCCAGTTGCGGCTGGGATCAAAAGTACCTTTGGAAACAGGAGAGCTTCAGGGAAACTCGACATCACAAGCGATTTCATATGTCGACGTCGGACTAAACATTGAAGCCAGTTTGCGTTCTTTCGCCAATGGCCTGGAACTTCGGAGCCAGGTGACCCAATCGGCAGTGGATTCTCAGCAATCTCTTACGAAGGACCCTGTGATACGGTCAACGGATTTCAGGAGTACTGTGCTTCTGACTGAGGATAAACCTTTGATCATTGGAACCGTCGATATGCCCGGCACAACCCACGTGTTGCAAATTCAAGTGGAACTGACCAAGATCCCGTGATTTGGCGTAAGTTCCAAACAAGAGAGACTCCCGCGTTGGGAGCCTCTTCTTTCTTGATAGAGCAAGTCCTTAGGTGTTCGTGATAAAGCGGAAGGCGAGGCGGACCAGCATCAGCACGATGGCTCCCAGGAAAGCGGCGCCGAAGCCGCGAATGTGAAATCCGGGAACGAAGGCGCTGGCCAGCAGCAGGATGATGGCATTGATGACCAGAAGGAAAAGGCCCAAGGTCAGAATGCTGAGCGGGAAGGTCAGCAGCTTTAGAAGAAAGCCTACCGTCGCGTTGAGAAATCCGACAACCAAGGACGCGATCAGCGCGCTGCCGAAGCCGGCGAGCTCAAACCCCGGCACGATATAGGCGCAGATGAGCAGCGCAATGGAACTGAGCAGCCAAATCAAGAGTAAATGGAGCATACGCGAAGTAGATTAGCAGAAGTGTTGGGAATCCTCTACGTTTTCTTGGAGGGCCGTGGCCGCAAATGTTTCCCCCGGAGAAGCAGCGGACACCGGTGTTTACGCGTAAGGACGCAATCGAGAGGGGATTTTCGTGCGTTACGCAAATCCACCGACTACTGGTGTGCAATCACTTTTCCGTCATACACAATTTTTCCGCCCACTAGCGTCAGCAACGACTCCGTCTTCGGTAGGTCCGAAGCATTGACCGTGAAAATATCCTGCGAAAGAACCGCCAGGTCAGCAAGCTTTCCTGGCTCCAGGCTGCCTTTATCTTTTTCGGCAAATTCGGCATAGGCCGATGTCAGGGTGTAGGCGATCACTGCTTGTTCGCGCGTAATAGCTTCAGACGGCCGGTTCGGGTCGAGGCTGGCGAACATGATATTCAGGTACGGATTTGTCGGTCCGTCAGAACCTAATGCGACGGGAATGCCCGCGGCCAGCAGGGAGCGCAATGGCTGAACTTTCAAGTTTTCAAAAAGATTCCGCAGATCGGGATTTAGATTCTCGACGGTGAGATGCGATGGATTTTGAACCACCACGATCCCCAGTTCCTTGACCTTTGGAATCAATTCTGGTGTCAGTCCGTCGCCGTGCTCGAACCGGAGTCGCTTGTCAGCCCAAACTTGCTTTCCGCCCGTGAACTGCATCGCATCCACCATCGCCGCCGCAGGCGGGTAGGACGAAACGTGAAGCATCAGTTGATCGTGGTCCTGCAGCGTCTCCCGCAACATGCTGGAGAGCTGATCTTTTGGAAACGTCAACTGCTCGTGCAGAACGAAGTCGCCCACGGTTGCATGACTGTCGCGCGGTGCAAAGGTCCCTTCCACCGGAGTTCCATCAAGCATCCACTTGGTACCACTTACGGTAATAAGAGGATTCGAGCTATGTGGCGCCGGCCTTCCCTCTGTCACATCCCGGCCAGCGGGAGTGGTTCCCGGCATCCTCATCACTCGAACCCGAATGGGAGTCGGCATTTTTTCAAGGAGAGTAACGCAGCGCTCGGGGGGCATATCATTCGACATGTCCTGAATGGTAGTTATGCCCCATTTGGAGGCCTCGGAAAGGGTCTCACGCAACTCGGAAAGAGCGTCCGCTTCGCTGGTCTGGTTTGCAAATGTGCGCTCCACGTCGAACACAGCATATTCACGGATGACACCGGTGAGCTTTCCGTCAGGTGACCTTTCGAATCGACCGCCTAAGGGATCCGGCTGGTCCACTCGAATACCAGCCTTCGCGAGCGCTGCACTGTTCACGATCCAGGCATGATTCGTGAAGGTCTGCAGAATTACCGGATTGTTGGGAGCCAACTGGTCGAGGGCATTTCGATTGACCGTGAGATCGCGGAAGATATTCCATCCGATTGTGCCATTGATGAACGTCCCTTTCGGGGCCTTGAGCACGGCAGCGGCGATTGCAGGTTTCATTTCAGCCCACGTCGGATCGGGGTTGGCAAGTTCCAGTTCAATCTGATTGGGAGGCGCGACTCCCAGGTGGTTGTGTGCGTCGTTGATTCCCGGAATTACGGTGCGGCCGCCGAGGTCGATCTCTTTCGTGTTTGGTCCAACGAGAGCGTGGATTTTCGCCGAGTCTCCGGTCGCCGTGATTCGCTCCCCGCGGATGGCGAGAGCTTGCACATATGGATGAGCAGCATCACTGGTAAAGATCTTCCCGTTGAGCAGCACCAGATCGGGGGCAGCCTGTTGGCAATTTGCGACTGTGAGAGATAGTGTCAGGAAAAAGAAAACGCTGCAGATTCTGATGGATTCGCGAATCATGTTTGCCTCGCTCTATTCCAAATCGAGTTCCCAGTGCCACGGACTCTGCTGGGTTGGCTCCGGAAGCGGAGGAAGGCTACCGGTTACGTGAAACGAGTATCCAATATTCCCAGCCAGATGTCGCCTGGCTTTCTGATCGAGAGTTCGGAAGGTCGGCGCGATCAATCTTGGGTGAGGTTCAAGTGAGCAATTGGATATGCTGACAGGTTAGCCCGGTGCACGCAACAGGGACTCAGCGCACGCTTGGCCAGGACTTGGCCGGGATCGGGATGCGATGGTGCCGGGTAGTCACCAGAGGGTGGAAGGAACTCAGAGACAATAAAGAAGCCACCCGATGAAGGGTGGCTTCTTTACTAAATTAATGCCGGCGATCACCTAATCTCCCACACTCAAAAATGCAGTACCATCGGCCCAGCGAGACTTTACTTCCGTGTTCGGGATGGGAACGGGTGTTGCCCTCGCAGTATAGTCACCGGCAAACTGAGAAAACCATCGAGCAAGTCGATGATGTTTCACAACAGGATAGATTGGTTGAATCATTGAAACTACTTGGCTGACCGTTGAGTATCTTCAGCAAGAATTCTTTTGGGGAATTCTGTGCGAAGTTAATCTTATGGTCAAGCCGAACGGGCGATTAGTACTGGTAAGCTACGCACATTACTGTGCTTCTACCTCCAGCCTATCAACCAGGTGGTCTTCCTGGGCCCTTCATTTCCCTTTTGGGTTGGGAGATCTCATCTTAGAGCGTGCTTCCCGCTTATATGCATTCAGCGGTTATCACAACCGAACTTCGCTACCCAGCTGTGCCTTTGGCAAGACAACTGGAACACAAGAGGTTCGTCCATCCCGGTCCTCTCGTACTAAGGACAGCCCTCTTCAAATCTCCTACGCCCACAGCAGATAGGGACCGAACTGTCTCGCGACGTTCTGAACCCAGCTCACGTACCGCTTTAATAGGCGAACAGCCTAACCCTTGGAACCTTCTACAGCTCCAGGATGCGATGAGCCGACATCGAGGTGCCAAACCATTGCGTCGATATGAACTCTTGGCAATGATCAGCCTGTTATCCCCGGCGTACCTTTTATCCGTTGAGCGATGGCCCTTCCATACAGAACCACCGGATCACTAAGGCCTGCTTTCGCATCTGCTCGACTTGTAGGTCTCACAGTTAACCACACTTATGCCTTTGCACTCGACGACTGATTTCCAAACAGTCTGAGTGTAGCTTCGCGCGCCTCCGTTACAATTTAGGAGGCGACCGCCCCAGTCAAACTACCCGCCTTACTATGTCCCTCTTCCGGATTACGGAGGTAGGTTAGAATCACAGCACTCGCAGGGTGGTATCTCACAGTTGGCTCCTTCGAACCCAAGAGTCCGAGATCAAAGCCTCCCACCTATTCTGCGCAGCAAGAACCATAATTCATAGTAAAGGTATAGTAAAGGTGCACGGGGTCTTTCCGTCTAGCTGCGGGTAACCGGCATCTTCACCGGTACTACAAGTTCGCCGAGCAACTCCTTAAGACAGTCGTACGATCGTTACGCCATTCGTGCAGGTCGGAACTTACCCGACAAGGAATTTCGCTACCTTAGGACCGTTATAGTTACGGCCGCCGTTCACCGGGGCTTCAATTCAGGGCTTCGTCTTGCGACTAACTCCTCCTTTTAACCTTCCGGCACCGGGCAGGCGTCAGCCCCTATACGTCGTTTTCGACTTAGCAGAGACCTGTGTTTTTGTTAAACAGTCGCCGTACGCGTTTCACTGCGGCCCCCTCGCGCTTTCACGCTACCGGGGCAACCCTTCTCCCGAAGTTACGGGTTTAATTTGCCGAGTTCCTTAAGAAGCCTTCACTCGAGCGCCTTTGGATATTCTCCTCGTCTACCTGTGTCGGTTTGTGGTACGGTTCCCCTGATCTCTCCTTAGAGGATTTTCTTGGCAGCGTGGAATCGGCAGCTTTCGGCCATTCGGCCTACTGCTTTGCACCTCAGTGTTATGCTCGCCCGGATTTGCCTGGTCGAACCACCTTACGTGCATCGAACCCTATAGCCATAGAGGGTCCTGCGTATCCTTCTGCGTCACCCCTTCGTATAACGAAATCATGGGAGGTCCGGAATATTAACCGGATGTCCATCAGCTACGCCTTTCGGCCTCACCTTAGGGACCGCCTAACCCTGAGCGGATTAACCTTCCTCAGGAAACCTTAGACTTTCGGCGCGGAGGGTTCTCACCTCCGTTATCGCTACTTATGCCGGCAGGGTCTCTTCTCACACATCCACCAGTCCTTTCGGTCTGACTTCACATGCTTGAGAATGCTCTCCTACCACGCACACCATAGGTGTGCATCCGCTGCTTCGGTGTACAGTTTTAGCCCCGTTATATTGTCGGCACCGGACCGCTTGACCAGTGAGCTATTACGCTTTCTTTAAAGGATGGCTGCTTCTAAGCCAACCTCCTGGCTGTCTGGGCGTTCCGACTTCCTTTCCCACTTAACTGTAACTTTGGGACCTTAGCAGGCGGTCTGGGCTGTTTCCCTCTCGACAATGAAGCTTAGCCCCCACTGTCTGACTCCCGGACTGGTTGTCAACGGCATTCGCAGTTTGGTTGGATTCGGTAAGCCGGAAAGCCCCCTAGTCCATCCATCTCTCTACCACCGTCGCAAATCATCCGAGGCTAGCCCTAAAGCTATTTCGGAGAGAACGAGCTATCACGGAATTTGATTAGCCTTTCACCCCTACCCTCAGCTCATCCGAGCTTTTTTCAACAAACACCGGTTCGGTCCTCCAGTGGGTGTTACCCCACCTTCAACCTGGCCAAGGGTAGATCATCCCGCTTCACGTCTATTCCTGCCAACTGAACGCCCTATTCAGACTCGCTTTCGCTGCGGCTCGCTCACGCTTAACCTTGCTGACAAGAATAACTAGCCGGCTCATTATGCAATAGGCACGCGGTCAGGCATTCTCCTTGCGGAGCATAGCCCTCCCACTGCTTGTAGGCACACGGTTTCAGGTACTTTTCACTCCCCTCGCAGGGGTACTTTTCACCTTTCCCTCACGGTACTGGTTCACTATCGGTCAGAAACAAGTATTTAGCCTTTCGGGATGGTCCCCGTAGATTCAAGCAGGGTTTCACGTGCCCCGCCTTACTCAGGTATCCGCTTCGAGTCCAGTCCATTTTCGTCTACGCGCCTGTCACGCTCTATGGATCCACTTTCCAGAGGATTCGACTAATGGCTGGATTGGTAACTCTACTGTTGCGGACCCTACAACCCCCGCTGCACCGAAATGCCACGGGTTTGGGCTGTTCCGATTTCGCTCGCCACTACTTTCGGAATCGAGATTTCTTTCTTTTCCTCCAGGTACTGAGATGGTTCACTTCCCTGGGTTCGCTCGGTCTCACCTATGTATTCAGTGAGCCGTACGGCGGTTTTGCCGCCGTGGGTTTCCCCATTCG
>CAWGCV010000003.1:0-691660 GCA_963821145.1 uncultured Acidobacteriota bacterium | reverse complement strand
TCATCACATCTGGCCTGTGATTTCCTGATTTGCGAACAAACCAGGCACGAAACTCACGCTGCGAACCCTTATCTGGAAAAAGTGCGGTCTCGAGAGATTCGCTGTACACGTCGATGTGGTACGAAGGATCTTTTTCGAAGATGATCGAATCTCCGCCATGACGGCTGCGGCGCACAGGATAGGCTGTACTCTGTGAACACCAAAGCAATCTTGGTCGGCTTGACCTGGGCGGCCGCAGGAACTGAGACTGAGACAAGCACCATGCAAACAATGAGAACGCGTACTAGCCTCCGGCTCGTTTGTCCGTGCTGCAGATCCCGATTGGGTTTGGACTGCACTGCAATCCCTCACAACCGTACTGCCGCGGCGATCTCAGCTGAAACTCTGACGTTCTGAAAAATACCCGCAACGGGAGTACTGGTAGAAGAACTGAATACGTCACCAAGGTCGGCGCGCTCGCTCATTCATCGCCACAGCCGACGTGGCCTTCAGCATATAAATCAGCAGGCAGATCTGAATCAGCCTTCACTGAAACAGTGCACAGAAAAACGATGGGGGAACACAGGTTAGCGCAGAGGGTTGTTCTTGGCAAGTTAAACTTGTCGGACTTGCCAAGCCTGCCGGCTAGGCGAATTCCCAGCAGATATGCCGACCATTAGGGGACGACAGTCTTGCCGCAATCATGAACGTTCCCTTGCGCGCACCAGCCACGTCCAGATGATGATGATGGCGGACACTCCCACGATAATCTCTGCCCAAATAAAGGAGATGTAATCGCCGAATGCTCCCACTCGTGGAACGCCAGGCTGGACGTTTCGAAGCGCCGGCAAGCCGAAAATCAGTGAGATTGATATCGATAGGGGTACTAGATCGATCTTTGGGCCACTTGTCATTGCCTTGACCACCATACCGAGCAGGCTGAGGGCGAGCCCGCTCATCAATGTCATGATAAGAACAGACACGGCGACCACATTGTCGGCTCGTCGAATTCGAAGTCTAATACCCGTCAGTTTCCGACTGCTTTCACGAGAAACGCTTCCTTCGAATTTAATTCCGGGAGTTGATGCAGACAAGGCAATCGTCAGTGGAACCGCGGTGCCCTGCTGCAAGGCTGTTGTGCCGACAGCAAGATGATCGCTTTGATATGCTTGGCCTTCGCCGACGGCTTCTCCGTCTTCAGGAGATTTAGGTGGCTGTGTCTTGCGCCCAGGTGTAGTCATCAATAGCCACAAGGTCGTCCGGTAATAATCCAATGGATACCGGTTCAGCTCTCCGTTCAGAGGAAATACCGCTTCGATCCGATTTATCCGCTTACCCTTAGGAAGGTAAAATTCCTGTTGGCTTCTTACGTTATTCGTCAGGAGTGTTAGATCGACCGCTGGAGTCACCTCATCTTCGGCGAGCACACCTTGTGGCCGGAGAGTTATTTGGGCCGTCAATTCTTGCGTCGACGGATTGACTCCCGTAACAAGCACGGAGACGACGACGTGGTCGGCTGAACCGGCATCGTCTCGCAGTTGAAGAGAACGTCGCGCACCTTCATTCAAATTCAGGAGAAGGATCACACAATAAAACACCAGGATCGAAAGCAACAAAAGAGTTCGGAATCTGATAAGTTTCTTCCACATGGTGTCCAAGTTCCTTGTCTTGTATCCCCGGGCTTCAACCCACTCCGGAGAGTTCACGGGCGAATCGGAAGTTCAATATGCCGACCCCTCTGTGCAACAGCCGGACTAAGGTCAACGGGAAAGTGCTCCATTCCAAGAGCTGTCGTTAACATCCGTTCGCAGCAGCGTCTCTTTCGAATTGACCGAATCGAGATAGAAGTGAGTCGCGACGCTACCTAGATTGCCTCATTCCTTGAAGCCTGACAAAGCTGAGTGTGTGATGGGGAGATCGACGCTAATCGGAGCGTGGTCTGACAGACGTGGGCTCATTGAGTCATTTACCTCGTTCATAGTGCGTGCAAAGGACGGCGCGAACCGATACGAGTCAGCCGCGCGAGGATCATTTGTGAGAAAGTCTTTCACGAATATCCAGTCGAGTCTGAAGCTCCCTACTACACCGAAAGTTCGCGGTAGAGAGAAGGTCGTAACAAATCCTTTGCTTGCGCGCTCGTTCGAATTGCCCAAAGTGCCTGGACGGTTGTTCACTGAAAGCGCTGCGTCTCCTCGAAAATCCACCCGAGTTCCGTCGTCGAAACGAAACTTATTCAGTTTCGTGAAGAACGGCTGTTCCGGATTCGCCGCCAGTAAGGGCACTCCGGACGCAGTCGGGTCAGCTTGAAATTTGGTTGTCTTGAAGCCAAAACTGGCGACATCCATCAAGAGTCCGACCCCTGTTGCGTACTTGACTCCTTGCGTGGCCCAGTACGCCGGATCGCTCGCCTTCTTAACCACGGCCGATTTTATGCTGAGGACCGTTCCGTCGGAGCCCGTCGTATTCATATCGCCGGCGATGACCACTGGATTGGATACCGAACGGACCATATCGTAAAGCTCGTTCAGTTCCTTGAGCCGGCCTTTTGGTGTGGTGCGGTTCTCAAGGTGGGCCGCGACAATGGTGACCTGGTGTCCAGGGAGGTCAGGTATGTCCACGGTTGCAATCAGGTTGGTGCGACCACCGCGGCGTACCTCACGAAGCAGTTCCTCTCCAAAGACAAGCTTTGCAGCCTTACGCTTGCCCACCTCCAGGGTTCCATACTTCTTCTCGCCGTAATACCAGTCGTAGGCCTGATATTGGAAGGGGACAAGCTTCACATCGCGAAGAGGATAGCGTGAGAGAATTGCACTGCCGTGCAGCCCTAGGTACTGGTTCTTATCGACACTGAAAATTTGTTCCAATTCTTTTCGCTCGGTATCGTTTTCGACATTCGCGAACGACTGCAGCCCCAACATCTTCGGATCAATCTCCACAAACTCGACGCCGTATGCCCAATTCATATGGAGCGCATCGGCGAGATCCTTTACCACCGCCTTATAGTCTGTTCTCTTCATGCCCCAGTCGACTTCATTCAACACGATCACGTCCGCCGATTGAAGCGCATCAAGCTGCGCGCCGAGCTTGTCGTCGATTCCTGCATCGGGTTCCTTGCTTTTGGCGGCTTCGCTCTGCGCTTTGGCGAGAAATCCTTGCTTATCGGTGAGGGCGAGCTTGATGTCATCGAGTTCCAGGCCTCTTTCGATGTTCCATTGCACGACCCGCAAGGATGGTCCCCTGTTATCAAGGTCTGGCTGAAGAGGTTTCACACCGCTGAAATATGCTTCGTTGTTGACAAACGGGGTAGTCAGTAGAGTGTGGAGTTTTTGCGCCAGCGGTGGATCGGGAGTCTCCTGTTCGTACAAGGTTACGAGTTCTGGGTAGGTTAGAAAGGGCGGTTGTGAGCTGCGAATGTATTCCGCTTGACGTCCCTCCTGGGCGGATGCGACGGAACACCCGATCAGCGCCAGGATCAAGACGACGCCTCCCGTCGCGCTCACCGAAAAGGGAACTGCATTCATTGGTGCCTTCAGCGTTGGCCCAAACGTCGTCATTGTAGCGTCCCCTCACGTTCGTTCGATCTGCCACAGGCAGGATACTTATCCCGGTCCGTGATGCCTACTAGGAAAACTGCTAGCCGATCGGAAGCCTTGATCCCTCTAGCGCATCTGTGCCTAGTAGTTCTCCCAGTTGCGCAGATTCGGGTCAGAGTTGAATCTGAAGCCACCTGGTAGTAGCTGTTTTCCTGGCAGCCACTCTCTGAACGCTACCGTCGTCGGTTGCGCATTCGCTGTCTGATCACGGACGGGAAACTCTACGCAGGAGAGGAATCCCTTGAACCGAGCGCGGATTCTCATCGCTGACGATCATCAGCCTATCCATGAAAGAGTGAGAGATCTCTTACAGCCAAGCTATGACGTGGTCGGGGCAGTTACCAATGGCATCGACCTGGTGGACCAAGCCATGAGTCTCTGCCCTGAGTTGATCGTGCTCGACATAACAATGCCAGGGATGACCGGAATCGAAGTAGCACATGAATTGCGCGATTTGGGATTGACAGCAAAGTTGGTTTTTTTGACGGTGCATGAACGTGTTGAATTTGTCCACGCATGCCTGGCAGAAGGGGCACTGGGATATGTGATCAAGTCGCGGCTGAACGTCGATCTCATTCCCGCGATCGAGCAGGCTCTGTCCGGACATCACTTTATTTCGCCACCGTTATCACGCTGACCTCTCTTCGACAACCTCACAACGCCAAAAATATAGATGGTTGCCGCAGGTTGAACACTTCGAAACGAGCAGGCGTCGCGAGACTGGGAGTTTTCCTAGTTGTCATGGCGGCGGTTTTCCCTCGATACTCCAGTCTGCGTATCTTGGTTCACGGCAAGTTCACTAGTGCGAAGAGAGCACATTTGGCATAGGTAAACGACGGGACGCTGGGCAGTGGAGCATCATTCTCAAGTCAGTTGACAGCGCCGGCTGGGATCAAGGACGGCGACTTCAATGACGAAATCGGCAACGCTAGGATTGCGGGTTTGGCAACGTCGGTATCGCCTCATGATCTGGTCGGGTTTGGCAGCGAACTCCGGGATGCACATCCCGAACTTCTGAAGATCCGAAACTATAAGGAGCACAAGAATGCGATTACGGATTAAGCTCGAAGTCGCTCTCGTTATTTGGGCATTTCTAGGGAGCGCGTCGTCCTTGCTGGCTCAACAGAAAGGGCAGTACGTTCCGGGACAGTTTGGCCTAAACGCCGGCTCCATTCCCGCACCCGGTATGACCTATGCCAACCTGGCTCTGAATTACTCCGCCAGCCAGTTGAATGACTCCAACGGAAACCGCCTCCTTCAGAACGTCACCGGGACTTATTCCTTTTGGGTCGATGAAAACATCTTCTATTACGTTCCGAAACACAAGATTCTCGGCGGATATTTCATGCCCTATTTGGCACTCAACTTCGCCAGCGGGGAGCTGGTAGCCGCTTTCCCTCCGCTTTTGCCCGCGCTGGGGGGAACCGGGATTAATCTCGGCGGAGGTGGCTCCGGTTTGGCCGACATGTGGGTTGAGCCGGTCCTTATGGGCTGGCATTTTCGCAAACGGGTCGACTTCAACGCCGGATACGCTTTTACCGCCCCGACTGGCAGCTACACTGCGGGAGCAAGCAACAACGTAGGCTCCGGATATTGGGGGAACAATATAACCTCCGGCACCACGCTCTACATCACCAAGAACCAGGGCACCACCGCCAACCTGATGACCAACTGGGAAGCTCATGGGTCAAAAACCGTCGCCAGCATCCCTTCGGGCCAGTTCAGCCAAATCACCCCGGGACAGGCCTTCACCGACGAGTGGGGATTTGGGCAGGTTCTTCCCCTGAAGAAGGACATGAGCATGCTCGCCCAGCTCGGATTGGTCGCGTATGACCAGTGGCAGGTCACCGCCAACGGCGGGAATTATCTGATTGCCGGCATGCCGGTGGCTGCGAGCAATGTGCCCTACTACTCTGTGCATTCCTTGGGTGTTCAGGCTAACTTGATCATGCCCGCGAAGAATGTGGTCGGATTCTTCAAGTACTACGACGAGTATTCGGCCAAGGCCCGTCCGGAAGGACGCACAATCGACTTCGGCTTTTCGTGGACACTACGAATTCCAAAGCCTCCTGCCCCTGCGACAAAGCAGTAACGTGGCACAGATTCCTAGGCTTGCTACGGTCAACAAGGCTGAAGCGGCCGGCGTGAAGGTCAGCTCCCAGGGTGAGCCGCAACTCCGACCGATCGAAATACTGTCGATGCGCGGCATGGATTCCGGAAGCAGAGGCACGACGACCCGCACGTCAATGACCGCCAGGGCCATACCGATAACTCCACCAGCAAAGCTCAGCAGAATGGTTTCGCTGACGCACTCGCGAAGAATGGCAATCGGGCGTGCACCGAGGGCAAGACGCAAGGCGTGTTCGCGCCGGGGACGAATGGCGCGAAGCAGCAGCAGAGTCGCTACATTAGCACAGGCAATCAGCAGAACAATACACACAGCAAGAAAAAGCGCGCGCAGCAGCGGGTCCACAGCGGCGACAACCGATTCGCGCAGTGGAAGAACGTCACCCCGAATATGGATGGCAGCCAATTCCGGAGGAAAGTCGCGCATGACCTGCTGCGCGATCCGGTTGGCATCCTGTGCTGCCTGCTGCACAGTGACACCGTACTTAAGTCGCGCGACGAGGTAGGTTCCCCACGCACCGACCGAGGGTGAAAGCTCATCGACTGCAAAGCTCATCGGCACCCATAGTTGCGCCTGACCAACGCGGCCCGGAAGCAGCGGAAATTCGAAGTTGCGCGGCATGACCCCGATGATGGTGTAGTTCCTGCGATCCAGAGTAATGGTGTCGCCTGTGATGTGGGCATCCCGGTGAAACCGATTGACCCAGAGTGCGTAGCTGATGACTGCCACGGGGGTGCGCCCTTCATCTTCCTGCTGCGTGAAGACGCGGCCCAAAACGGGCGCGACACCAAGCGTGGGGAAAACGCCGGCGGTAAAGCGTGCGCCGTTGACTGATTCAGAATTCGGGCCGCCCGATAGTTCCCACGATGTGGTGACGTATGCCCCCATCGAAGAAAAGGCGCGCGTGGCATGCTCCCAGGTCGCCACTTCGGCAGGCCTAACACCAGGCTGGAGTTGTTCTCCGAGGCGATCACCCAGAATGACAAGATGCTTCGAATCGTGGAACGGCAGAGGCCGCAGGAGAACCCCTTCAATCAGCGAGAAGATTGCGGTTGTCGCTCCGATTCCCAGCGCCAGGGTGAGGACAATGGTAAGGGAAAAACCGGGCGCCTTCCGAAACGAGCGCATTGTTCGGCGAAAACCGATCATGGTCCTCACGCTAAATCCGCAATCGCTAGGCGAATGCCAGCCCTACAGAGCAAGAAATATCGTCAGGCAAATGATCGCAGCCGCAGATCATGAGCGTCAAATGGCGAGAACAGGCCAAGTCACTCATTGAATCCCGAACCGGAACGCTCTGGCCTTCCCCAGAAGTTGTTGGCGACTCGGAAGGTGCGCGTGCAACGATCTTCACCTTATCGAAGAGTTTCTTAACAGTCTCTTTCCACTCCAGCGCCAAGCCCGCTGCGCTCAAACGACGAGTAGAGCGTTTTTCGTCACACATCGGTTTTATCGTCGCTCTTAATGAGAGTTCAACTCCTGGCTGGATTCGCCGCTCGAAGCGCGTACTCATTCCGAGGCAACGTTCCCTGCCGAGAAAACCCATGACATACAACGTGACGCTGGTTCCAATGCTTATGACAGGTAATTAGCGGTGACCAAGCTCACAATGCTTCATCCTCTATCGATATGCGTTCAGTGCGCCGCCAATGAAGAGGCGACATGGCAAACCGACTCTTGAAAGCGCGACTGAACGCGGCCTCGGAAGTGTAGCCAACGTGACCGGCGATCTCTGAGACCTGAGCGCGACCATAACGCAATAGCTCCGCGGCGCGATCAAGGCGCCAGGCGGTCAGATACGCCATAGGGGCTTGACCTACGATGCGCTGAAAGTGGTCTGCAAACGCAGACCGGGACAGGTTGGATAGCTTCGCAAGTTCAATGACGTTCCAGTCGTGGCCTGGCTTGGCGTGGATTGCGGATATCGCTTTATTGACTCGTGGATCGATCGCACCCGATAGCCACCCGCGACCCATCTCTCCATTCGAAGCCCAGGTGCGCAGCAATTGCATAAAAATGACATCGAGCAAGCGAGAGATCATCGCAACTGCCCCGGCACGGAGATTCAGCGCCTCATCGAGAATGAAATGGCAACTGAGCTCAAGCCACTCAAACGGCCGGTCGCGCAGACCTTTCAATATGATGACCGGCGGCAAGACCGATAACACGCGGCGCGCCAACATGCCGTCGAACCCGAAATCACCGCAGAGCCATGTGGTATTGCCACGGCCCAGAACGAGGCGCTCCCGGTCGTATTCACGCTGTGCGAGATCAAGAAGCGAATCAGTCTTGCGACCAGGCTGGTCTGAAATCGTATGACCGTGAGCATGCATCAGCATCACGAGATCACCTTGCGATGCGTGAAACACATCGTCGAGGCCATCGACAGAAATTACGACCGAGCCGCTGCGGATGATGTGCAGTCGATGCTTGCCTGTGGGAAAGCGAATGCCAAACGGCGGCTCTGCAGCACAGGTGAATACGGTATTGCCCCGTACCCGGATGAGTTCAAGCACATCCGACATGGCATCCGGCTGTAGTGCGAATGGGTCATGCAGATTATCCGAAGCTTCCGGCGTTTCAGCATGAAAATCAGGCTTATCAATCATGGGTTATCCAGCCTTCTCTTGCTAAGCTGGACACATCATTCACCGGGAGATGTGGAATGTCAAAGACAATATTGTTAGTGCATGGCGCATGGGTTACCACTCATTGCTGGAGCGGATTTCGCGAATTCTTTGAAGCGCAGGGGTACACAGTAGTTGTGCCAGCTTGGCCCTACATGGATAGACCAGTCGAGGCGCTGAAGCGGACTCCAGACCCTCGGATAGCGGCGCTGACGATCAAAGACCTCGTCGATCATTTTGAGAAACACATTCATTCTCTCCCCGAAGCCCCGATTGTAATTGGGCATTCCTTCGGTGGGTTGATCGTTCAGATGCTGCTCGATCGGGGCCTGGGTGCGGCTGGTGTCGCAATCGACGCAGGCCCACCGCGAGGTGTCCTTCCAAGCCCGAGGGCGATTAAATCTGCGCTTCCGGTATTGCTGGCGTGGCGTGGCTGGTCTCGCATTCTTTCCATGTCGTTCAAAGGTTTCTCAACAACCTTTGCGAATACCCTTGCGCCCTCGAAACAAAGGCAGACTTACGAGCAACAGATTGTCCCAGCGCCGGGGCGGATCTACTTTCAGGCTGCGCTTGGTCTTGGGAATGCCGTCAAGTTTAAGAATTCGAAGCGTCCGCCCTTGCTGCTGACCGCTGCAGCTGAAGACCGCACGAGCACACCTTCGATGGTGCGAGCAATGTATCGAAAGCATAGCCAGGCTCCGAGTCAGACTGACATCCTTGAGTTCCCCCATCGAAGCCACTGGCTAATCGCCGAACCAGGATGGGAAGAAGTAGCCGACGCGATCTTGAAGTGGGCTGCGAAAGCCTAGAGAAAAGGCTCAATCGTTGGTGAGGCATTCAGGAAGTGCCAAGTTCTCATAGCGCCCTTGCAATGAATCTCTCTGATGATGACTAACGCCGATAGCAGGGAATCAGCCCAAAATGTGAACGAAGGAAACAGTTACAGAGCAAACTCTGTATCCGGAAGGATGGACATGCAAAATCAGTTCTTGCCGCTGCAAGGCATTCGAGTTCTAGAACGCAGCAACACGTTGGCGGTCCGATTGGCAGGATTGCTTCTCGCCGATCAGGGCGCAGACGTCTTCGCCTTGGATCACGGTCGATTGGCGGATGGCGAGATTGATGCTTATCTGGATCGGGGCAAAAAGCTGTTACATCCGGACGTCCTTGCTTCGATGCAAGATTCCGACATCGTCATTCAGAACGGTCCTATCCTTAGCCATCATTCTGACTGGGTGATCTCACTCGGTTTTACAGCTACGGTTCCGGGAGACCCAAATTTCAATTTGCCCGACGATACCAGCGATGACTTGCTCAATGCGCATGTTGGTTTCTACACGGATCTCGGAGTAACGAGTCGATTGTTGGGCCGGTATGTTATCTACACGCCATTGCCGCTCTGTTCCGTATACGCAGCCGTGCTGGGAGCTACGGCCGTATTGGCCGCCTTAACCGATCGGCAAAGATCTGGGATGGGGCGATCCATTGTTGTACCGCGTCTCTCGGCCGCGCTTTCCGCAATCGGTGTACTTGCAATGGACATCAGCGGCATAGCTCCACACCTTCTCCCGCACAGTTTGCTGTCGCTTGCTCCGGCACTTGTGGCCGACGTTCCGAAGGCACGCGCGAGCGAGGGCCAGATGGTAGCCTTCATCAATCGTCTTAATCCAACCAGCGGATGCTATCGAACCGCCGACGGTCAGCTCATCATGCCGGTGACGACAGTGAACAGGCGCTTGGCTGTCCGTATGCTGGAACTACTTGAACTCTGGGATCAAGCACAAGCATTGGGGATTGTAAACGCCTCACCCTATGATCCAGTCAACGTTGCGGTCGAGGATCGCAACATTGCGTCGCCAGAACGAATGCGCAGCGATCTTAACGATCAACTAGCATCGTGGATTACGGAGGCATTCGCCAGGAAGTCGGCAGTGGAATGGGTTGCTATCTTCGCTGAAGCACAGGTCCCCTGTGGCATCGTACAAGACTTCTCTGAATGGATGGCGTCATCCTGGGCGAAAGAGGCTGGACTGGTTGAATCCGTTGTCAGCTTCGAGCAGCCACAACTCGGCCGCGCAATCAATGTCAAATCCGCAAAGCCCTACCCAGCGTTGCAAGCAGCCGCGAGGGTTGATACTGCACTTCCCTACCAAGTAGAGATACAACGCTCTCAGAACATTGCGACCAAGCCGCTGACAGGCTACGTTGTTCTCGATCTTTGTAACGTAATTGCCGGGCCGGCCTGCGGTCGGCTTCTCGGCGAATTGGGTGCAAGTGTGATCAAACTTGATAGCACGCGGCCAGACCACCAGCCGCTGGTTACGGTTGTTTGGGGAGCCGAGGCGAATCAAGGTAAGAAGAGCCTCCTGGCAGACCTGCACACGCTCGAAGGTCGAGAGATTCTCGAACGTCTTGTCAGGAAAGCTGACATTGTCCTAATGAACGAAACGGACAACGGAGTTCGCAGGCTGGGGCTGACGCAGGATGAAATAGCCAAGATCAACCCACATGCGATCGCGGTCCAGATCAGCGCAAGCAAGGGGAGCCGTGCGGGAAGCTACGACGATCACCCAGGGTATGACCCTCTCTTGCAAGCGGAGACTGGAATCATGACACGATTCGGCACTCGGGACATGCCCCTTCTTCATGGTATTGCTTCTTGCGTGGACTACCTAACGGGATATCTTGGAGCCTACGCCACAGTTGTGGCTCTTCAGGCACGAGAGAGACGGGGCGACGGCCAGGGCGATTGGGCTGAAACGTCTCTTGCGAGTGCCGCATCCCTGATTCAACTCGGCTTTCAGTATGGCCCCGGCGTTCCCAGCGAACTTGGGCCCACCGCAACGGGCCGGAGCGCTACGTCTCGGCTCTACAAGGTGACCGACGGCTGGATCTATGTAGAGGGCTCTTCAGATGTTGCCGAGCAGGTAGAAACTCTCTCTGTGGACGAAGCTCTGACTGCCCTTCAAAGCAAGGGTTTTCGCGCCATTCGTGTTCAGTCCATCGCCGCGCTCAAAGAAAAGTATCTTACGCGGCCCAGTGACACCATCCGCTTCCGCACCGTTGGCCGCGATGGTCTTCGAGCGACGCTCCTTGAGCCGACATGGTTCCAGTTCGACGGTAAAGCGCTACTACCATCGGAAGAGCCGCCGCGTCCTGGCGGCGATGCTCACGAGATCTTGCGCTCACTGGGTTATGACGAGGCTGAGATTCAATCTTTCATTGACCAAGAGATCGTCGGTCTTCCGGATTGGGGTTAGCTCCATCGTGACTCCAGTCCGGTGTCATCAGACGGAACCATGTCGGACGCTGTAAGCAAGAAAGGATAGTCAAACCTAAAGAACTCTCCCCCTTTATGGGTCGATCTCGCTCTTTACGAGGCTACTTTGGGGACGAGTGAGAAGCATTCCGTAAGCAATATAGCTCAAAGAGCCGGTTCTTCAGTTATCGGCATCAACAGGCATACCTGCTGGCGAAGGGCAGACCGCCGCTGCCGAAGGAGCCGCTGGCAGACGTGATGGATATGCCGTACAGCGGCAACAAGCTGCATCCTACGCAGAAGCCGGTAGAGGTATTGGCCCCTCTGGTTCGCAGCTTCACTCTTCCAGGTGAGCTGGTACTCGATCCATTCGCCGGCAGCGGCAGTTCATGCGCGGCAGCGTTGCTGACAGGCCGCAGGTACATCGGCGTAGAACTGGATGCAGGGTATTTCCATCAAGCGTCGGCGCGGCTGGAGCGCATTCAAGAGAGGATCACCGCGAAGGAGCGGTCCTCTCAGGGTCTCATTCCCACCACGAGGTGAGTATGTCCGCGTGCCCGACGCGCCTCAAGGCGACCTCACTTCTGAGCTGTGGTTCCCGCGGTCAACGGCGATGGCTTCTCTCTTGGTGCAGGCAACTTCACTCCCTTTAGCGCCAGCCACAGCGCGGCCGCCAGCTCCGCAAAAAAGTCCGGCATCACAAATGCCGGGTCGAGCACGGATCTCGTGTCCGGAAAGAGAATAAAAAGGAAGCAGCACAATAACATCTCTGTGCAGCAAAACAGGTAAAGGCCCGATATGACTCTCGGAATATAGCGCGACCGGTACAACAACCAACTGTGAATCCCCGCACCCAGGCAAAAAAACAGAAGCCCCATTAGCGATAGACGGCTACCCAGGTCGAAAAAGATAAGCGTGAGCGCATGCAGCTGACCGAGACTCAAGAGCGACATCTCGTGCGGGTTACTGAGTAGGTCCAAGCCTACCAGGCTGGACGCGACGCCCACGCCCAGCATGAGCGCGTTCGCAATCCGCCAAAACGAACCGAGCAGCGCTAGGGTTGAATTCACGGGCCTAAGCAATGCGTAGAGGGCCAGCGCCAGTACTACGTCGCAATTCAGCATCACGATCCCGCAGACCTGTCCCGCGCGGAATGCTCGTTCATGCGTCAAAATGTTCCGTGCGGTCGCCGCCGCATCTCCAGCCAAAGTCAGATGACGGCCAAAGACAAACATCCCCGTCAAGCCGCTTATCATCAGCAACAGCAGGGTGAATCCAGCAATTCGCGCTGCAAGTCGTTGCGACGCTTCGGTCGTACCGTCTGCCATGAGCTTATCTCTTGAAGTCGTTTAGGCGGCCTGTTGGTTTACGTCGCCCCCGTTGAGGAGAGCGCGTCTTCGGATACTGTAGTCCACATGGTTTACGCGAGCCGAAGCTGAAGAGTTCCGTCGCTATTACTTATTTGTTAGGTCCTCACATACGCGCTTGTGTTGATTGATCAGAACCTATGCGGCGAGCCGTTTCGCATAAAAAGTCTTGAGGCGCGAGGCTTCATCAATCTAGGCTTGACCCGAATCCGATATCTTTCCTATGCGCCCTCCCATGTCTTGTTGAAAAGGATGTGAAATGCGGAACTTTGATGTTTTTTCCACCGCTCTAGTTTTGGGCATCGCCACAAACATCGAACATCATGGAAATAATCGAAACGCACAATGGGTTTGGATGGACGACAACCGTTCCAAACCAGATCACGATGGAGTTCTTACACTACATCAGCCAGATCGCGCATCCCGCCGTGCTCGACATCAGTTGCGGGTTTGGAGTTGCAACGATTCCTGCGCTGGAAACATGTGCAAATGTGATTGCACTTGATCTATGTCAGAGCCATCTCGATGCTGTTCGGGAGCAGGCTGTCCAAAACGGCATCGGCGATCGACTGATAAAAGTTCAGGGACGCTTTCCGACGGGCCTGCAGTTTGAAGACCTCACCGCAATCCATTCATCACAAGTACTCCATTTCATCGCGGGAAAGGAAATTGAGGGAGGCGCGAGGCAGATGCACGCGTGGCTCAAACCGGGCGGAAAGGTTTTTATCCAAGTCGGGACTATTTACGCCGGGCATATCAAGCAACTTGTCCCACAGTTCGAAGCGAACGTGACGCGGGGCATACGATGGCCTAGGGAGGTTGAAAATGCAAAAGATTTCGTACCTCTAGAATTTAGAGAAGCAACGCCTCACTTCATGAATTATCTCTCTGGACCTCCGTTGGTTGAGGCGTTTGAGTCAGCAGGTTTCCAGATCGAAGAAGCGTGGTATTACACGAGGACGGGTCTAGGCGCTCCATTCGTGAACGATGGCAGAGAGCACTTTGGGCTAATTGGCAGAAAGCAGATTGCTGGCAGGTGTCGCGATCAATTCGACGCAGAAGGCATGCCATCCAAAGGGACTTGTACGCCTAGGGGTTTACCGCCATCCAGAAGCTCAGCAATCTTTCGTTCAACTTCCTCACGGGTTCTCGGTAATATGCACTGAGATGGCATCTCTGCCTGCCGCTGAGCGTTCACTTCGGACGACACTCTGCCGAACAGTTCGAGAACTTCGCGACATTCTCGAACACCTCGCAGCGCCGTATCAAACTGTCTCGCCTGTTCCGCGTGTTTCGTGATGCGTTGCGCATCGACCAACAAACCCTTCACGGCGGCAAGGAGGTCCCCCGCGTCTGCTGTTGCAACAGCTTCCTTCGCTTCAGCGAGTTGTTGTGGAATGTGATCCTTATGCCGATGGAGGGCTGTTGCGCTTACCGCAAACTGTTTCGCGATGTTTCGCAGGGAGGCTCCGGACACCAGCAACCGGTCCATTTCCGATCGCTGGTCATGCCGACAGATTGAGCAGACTTGCGCCGTACGGCCCTCTTCCCTTCTGCAATGTTTGAATGAATTTTGTCAGAGTTGTTCTAGAGGAAACAATGATTAAGTGCGGCGGTGCGCGTTCTGTAGATATCGGAAAACCTCCCAAGGCGGGCATAGAATTCCTCGCGTGTGACAGAATCCTCGAATCCCACAACGCTAAACTAGGAAGATCTCGATGCCCCATCAAAGGCAGTGATTTCGGGTTGGGTGATCAGTGACAGGCTTCTAGGAACAGCTGCCAGAAAGTTTATGGAAATAGCGTGGTAGAAATGTTCCACGGAAGGAAAGGAACAGGAGGAATGATGACAATCGATCTTCACGGATACCATCCATCGGATATCGTATTGTCGGGTGTGCTCAATAAAATCGTCGAACAAGCATGGCAAATCGGAGACGAAAGTCTATCCCTAATTCATGGTCACGGTCGCAACAGAGGAATCTCGCCTGGCTTCGTAAATACGAATACAGGCTATTTTGGTTTAGAGATTCGCCGCGCACTGCGTCATAGCAAAGAACTTCGCAATTGGATTCATCACACGACGTTGGATTGCTCTCATATGGGTGTGACGTCGGTACGACTAAAGAAAAACCCTTCCCCTACCCGCCTTAGCTTCGATTTGGACATACTTCCAGAGCGTCGTTAAGAAGGTGCAAAGATTCCGCCAGTGCGGGCCTAAGTGCCTCATTGACTGGTGCATAAGCCGAGGCCTTCATGCGCTCAAAGTCGTACCGCGTCGAGATCCTCACGGAGAATCAAACCCGTTACAAACCCGTCTTGAATCAATTGACCGGCATTCGACAGTAACCATTCGAACGTCTCGCGGTCGCCCAAAGGTTTTCCATTAGCGTCGGCCCAAACGCAATAGGAGACGTGCAATGATCCCACACTGCCCAATGAGCCGTCGTGAAAGCGGCAGCAGGCTTTCGTCCATTCCAAGGAACGCGCTGTTCCACTCCTTGATTTCATCGGGCAGGAGCTCTACTTGCGCCATCGTCTCAGGACGTGGTGAAGGATTGGCCTTCGCCAGAGGGAACGGCGTTCCTTCGGGCATGCCCAGCCATCGAATCGCGGCCAATGTGTCAGGACTCAGCGTGTCTTTTTGCACTTCCATTTCCTCTACCCCTAATACTTGGGCTTTTTGTCGTTGCATGCGCTACACATCAATATCCATCAGGGTTCGAGACGCTTTTTCGGCAACTCAGAGCGATCCTATACCACACTTGTGAAATCATCGTTTCACCCAATGTTCATGCCGGCGGTAGCACTTGTAGCGGATAATTCCGCGCCGCCGGCGAGATAGCAATCAAAGACGGGCATAAACTCCGCGAGCGAGTACGCCCGCACATTCACGTTTCCGATACGAACCTGCCGCGCCTGAATCCCAAATGGACGAAGTCGGCGCGCAAGACTTCTTGCATTCAAATTGAACTCTGCCCAAGGCGACTCGTCCAATCCGCGAAGTCTTTCCAACAACGTCGTACTGGAAAGATGGATGGCGCTTTCCGGCCATACAGCGCGAATGTCCGCCAGCAACTTCAGAATCGTTTGGTCGTCTTCATCATCCGCCGTCTTCGTTTCCGTCAGTACAATTGCGCATCGGCGAAGCTCCGCCATTCGGGAAGAGTCCAAAGCGCTCAACGTAGCAAACAATGGTTCCCAGATTTCCGCCTGCCGGTAAGGCAAAAATTCGAGCGGTGGCAGGGCTTCGTACGCACTTTCGATCCGACTAGCCAAATCCGACATCGCCAATTCGATTCGCTGGCGAAGCGCTTCGACTTCTGCTGCGATGCGACGTCTGTGAAGGGGTTTCAATTGCTGACTACGCAATGCTCTCTGCATCCGAACCATGATGCAACGATCCGAAATGGTGTCGGGCATTCCACCGATGCAGGCGAAGACCTTTGGACCGTAGACTTGATAATCGAATACCTCGTGATCCCTCCCGCCACAGCGCGAAACTACTGCGCCGGCTCGATATCCAGCATTCAAAATTGCGATGATGGCCTGCGTGTTCTCTGACTTCTGTTTGCCGTTGAGAATTTCGATTTCATCCAGAAGTAACGTGGGCCTGCTTTGAGCAATCTTGCGAAAGATGACGGCGGGGGTTATAGAGTTCACGCGCCAAGGGCGAGCGCAGAAGCATTCCAGAACCTCCAAAACTACAGTTTTGCCGCACCCCCGAACTGGCGATTGTAAGGCCACATACCCGAACGATTGAAATATCTCGTAAACGTGCGTTGCCAGCGCCCAGGTTGCCAGCGGCAGGTAGCAGACTTCAGGCAAGACAACGAATCGCCGGAAGAATTCTTCCACCTCGCGCAACAGAATTGCGGAGCCATCCACTATGCTCCGGGCATGTTCAAGAATTGCATCGTGTGGTGATGGTTCTTGGGACATTCAAGGTTCACCTCAGGCCGCAACTTTTAACAGATGTGGCTTTTCCTTTCTGTCAAAGTCTGCACCGACCTGGTGTAGCGCTTCTGCGATCCAACCTGGAGATTGCGGCAATTGTTCACATATCAATGGACCGTCCGTGGTCGCGATCGAAGTGGCTTCTAAATCTTGCAGTCTGCTTAGTATGCCGTTGAACAACCGCAACAACTCGCCGTCTTCGGGGCGTTGCCCTAGCAACCCCCCCAGGGAATCGCGCAGATATTCGAGCCGAAAAAGCAACCTATTACGCAATACTGCGGCGTGGTGCCCCCCTCGTTCTAGCGCATGGCGTTCAACCCGGTCGCGAGTCGCCTCCGCGCATTCTGAAGGCGCCCGGCTGGAGACATTGAATAGATCTGAAACTCTAACCCCCAAGGCTGCGCAGATTGCTTCCACCTTGCATCCCTGACTCCAGCATCTGAGCAAAACTGCCGTTCGGCCTTGCACAATGGTCAAGGACGGATGTCGATCCGGGTGCGCCGGACATTTCGCCTGCCATCTAGCCGTACTCACACGTCGAGCACCCATCATGTCAGCCAGATCTTGAGCTTTCATTTCGAATCCTCGCGTGGAGTAAAATTTAGCGCACTTGGTGAGTCATGGACCGCTTCTCGGTTTGCTTTTTTCCGCCCTTGGCTGGTGCTGCCGTTTTCGCGCAAAAATCTTTCGAGTTCGGATTCCTTTAGGAGCGTTCGGCCGCCGGCCTTAACCCGCTTGAGCTTGCCTTGCCTTAGCCATTGATCGACCGTAAACGGGGAGACACGCAAGCGCCCGTGCCGCCTCCGACTTCGTAAAAAGTTGCTCTAGTGGCATAGATTTTTCGCTTTCACACTTGTATTTTGTTGCCCCTACGTGCGATTATATTTGCATGTTTTGACATCTTCATGTAATTGATTGTGTCAATAGATGAAATACACATTACCTGTTTCCGCAGCATTACATCGTCGTGCAGAATGGCGGATCGAAATGGATGATTCCGACTGATCCGCTATTTACGTTTGGGCTAGAGCAAAGAAATCATTTGCGCGTGTACTACAGGGAAATCGACGCTGACACCGTCCGGTCAGAGTTTTTCCTGATCCGGACACCGCAGGATGCGCTCGGGTTCTTTGAACGCTATGGCCCCTGGATAGTCGCGCCGGACAAGAAAACGAATTCGAAGCTAGCCGGTACGAGAGCCCATCCCGTTAAGTGGAGCTTCGTGGATAGCGTGCGTTCTCAGCTAGAAGGGGCATTTATGGATGATGAGATCCGGGCGTCGGTGTATTCGCAACTCTTCGACCGCCCTCTTGAACTCGAACTCCCCTTCGTCGGCTCTCAGCGTGAACTAAAGCCCGTTGAGGATCATGATCATGATGAATGCATTGTTTATTGTGAACAAGTCGCAGGACCTAAGGTGACTTTTCCAGACCGTCGCGATGACGACCACGAAGCTGTCGTCCATTGTCATGATGTGTTCGAGGCATTACGCGCCAGCATATTCCTGGCTCGATTGAGCAATTCGAGGTGGAAGCGATGCGCTAGACCAGATTGCAACCAACTGTTCGAATCCCAAAGCAAGAGAGAACGGCTCTATTGCACGCCTGAATGCGGGCATCTCCAGGCTGTTCGCGAGTACAACGCAAGAAAGAAAGATGCGAAGCCCCGGAGGAAGAAATGACAATTTTCAAGCGCGGGAACGTCTACTGGTACAAATTCATGTGGAACGGGGAAATAATCCGTGAGTCCACGAAGCAGGGGAATGACAAGAAGGCCCGCAATATCGAGTCGGCGCACAGAACCGCGCTTGCAAATGGACTCGTGGGAATTCGAGAAAAGAAGCCGGTACCCTCGCTCACGGATTTCCTAAAAGACGATTTCGTAAAATTCGTGAAGACAAAACACGCGCTTAAGCCCGGGACTGTGGAGTATTACACCGATGGCGCGAGCATGGTTCGCAAGTGTGATTGGGCATCGCTGCCGCTAGACAAAATCACTGACCAACACGCGCAGCACTTTGCCTCCAAGTATGCTCATGTTTCAGCCTCGCGCATCAATTGCGGCCTTCGCAGCCTTCGACGTGCGCTGAACCTCGCCTTTGAATGGGGCAAGCTGGAGAGGCCCGTCAAAATCAAACTGGCGAAGGGCGAGCGGCAAAGAGATCGGGTTTTGACAAGCGCAGAATGGGAGCGGTACATCGCGAATTGCCCGCAACCGTGGCGAGACGCTGCCATGCTTGTTCGTGGTACGGGAATGCGCCCTGGCGAAGTGTTCGCCCTGAAGTGGGAGAATCTTCATTTCGACACCACGGGCGGCCTTATACAGGTCACAGAGGGCAAGACAAAGGCCGCACGGAGAATGCTTCCGATGGTTCCCGCAGTCCATTCGGCATTAAAGCGAAGATGGGAAACTGCAGGTAAGCCGGAAGAAGGTTGGATATTTCCGTCGGGCTCTAAAGAAGGCCACCTGAACAAAGACACGGCGAAGGACCAGCACAAGAAAGCAATTGAACGCGCCAATGCGAACGCAAAAGCAGACGACGCAAAGGAAATCCAGTTCTTCCAGCCGTACATCCTCAGGCACACAGCTCTTACTCAACTCGCCAAGTCAGGCTGCGACGCCTTCACTTTGGCGCGAATCGCGGGGCACTCATCGATCACAATCACTCAACGATATGTTCACCCTCAAGCGGATGCGATAGAGCGAGCGTTTGTTCAGGTAGAACGGGCGGCATTGGCCAAATGTTGATTGTCTTTTATGCAAGCAACAACTGAACGACTTCTGTACTTAATGGAGTGCAAGAAATTCGACGCGTGCCGTATCAGAAAAAAAGTTCTCATCCCAGAGGGCGCTTTGGTGCGCTTCGCAGGCGGCAACCACTACCGATCGATTGCTAACTCCATCGGAGCTTGACCAAGCACCATCCTGTCGAGCGTACGTTCGTGGTGGGCCTAATTCTCTTATGGGGTGGGGAGTTCAGACGGATTAGTCGGGCACACCCCTTGAGATACCCATCTCGATCCTGAAAAGAGAGATTTCCAGAATGCTAATCGGTGGCCCAACATCGACTTTGTGTTGCCCGATTTCCTTCTCCACAATACATTTCTCGATGGCTACAGGGTCAATTGACGAATACGTCTTGCACTGCTCGTATCCCTCCGTTTCGCCTCCAACGAGCAAATTCATATTGTGCGGTGCCGGGTCAGTCGAATTGTTACATTGGCGTTTTTCCAGTTTGACCCTAAAACTACCGGGGATAAATGGCGGCACCGCTACGAGGCGAGCAGCGCACAAGGTTGCACAATTGTCAGACTCAAAGCCAGCAAAGGTAACTGACACATTGAGTTCCTGACAAAGCCGCCGCTTTCTCGGCGGGATCAGCTTTACTCCACCTGTTGAAATAGACAATCAGTAGCGGCTGAATGCGTGACGTAAAGTCATCAAACGATGCTCTTATTCCGGGATGAGACTTATAAGCCCGGCGAATCGTATCGGGCACACTGAAGTTATATTCGTGATTATCGAGTAGGCCGGCCTCTCGTATAGTAGAGGCGACCAATTTGATGAATCTTACACATCGCAACAGGGTCTTCAAATACTTTTGAATCCGATGCAAGATAGAGCGTGCCTTGGTGTAACATCCCCACGGTGGTTGTCGCGTAACCCATCTCCGGCACCGATAAAAAGAGAATCGTCGCTAATGTCAGTTTTGGAATCAGATATCCGGCGCAACAGTGAAAATGGGTTTTCAGCATTCGACAGGACCTCCGCATTATCGCGAAGTATAGGGCCGGGTCGAACCCGTTGGCAATGCTTTGCCGCCTGAAAACACGAGACACTAATTGCGCACGGAAGACCGGGCGAAATTTTGATCAAACTGAAGGACAACAAAGCGGAAGGGATCCCTCGTTAGAGGGGTTGAGTTAGGCGGAAACAATTTCAATGTGGCCATTCGCCTCCCGAACGGCTCGCTTAAAGACCACATGTTTGAGGTTGTCTTTCGCCGCAACCACCCCGCGCAGTTCATTTTCCAAAGTAGGTGACGTCCGGTAGCCGAGAATCACGGACCTGACAGCGGAAGGTGGGATTTCGAAAAGTAATATATCCCTGCCGAGAAAGTCGGGTCCAGCCTGTTCCACTGCATCGTTGAAGTTGCGAATTATTCGCCACTCTTTCTCAAAGTCCCATTCAAGCGCCTTCGTATACAGAAGATCGTCGTCCTTCGTAGCCAATAGATAATCGGGCTTACGGTCAGCGACATACTGAACCGGGCGGAGGTGACGAAAGGAGTCGTTATCTGTCTTTTTGGCGTTGAACCACTCATTCGCCGGATCGAATTCAATTGCGAAACTTCTGCCTCCATCGCCATAAAAGGACCACATCAATCTGCTCGTAATCGTCTCTGAAAGAGACGAAACGCCAAAATTACGGTCCAACCTCTCATACACCTCTCTCACACTGTTCTCGTAATTCGCCTCCACCTTGTCGGCCGATCTAAGCACCATTTCGTCGATAAATTTGTCGGCCTGATCCGGAGCGAGAGTTTTATAGACCTCCGCGTATCCCTTGGATTGGTTTAACCGGAACCGTTCACGCACCGTCTTCTCAATCTCTGGGCGCGTTGCAACACCTTTGAAAGGAGGCTGAAATTCATCAGCGTCATTGAGAACCGAGACCTGGCTGAACCTAATCCGCAATTGACCCAGCAATTGAGAACCGCACATTGGTGAAACGTATTTGTAAAGACTCGGAGGAAGCAAAGTGGTCATTCTGGTGTTTGTGTACCGATGTCTAATAAGGGATCAACGGAGTTCGATCTTCATAACCAGAGCTTTCGGTTGAGTGGGCACAAAATTGGGCACAGTGCATCTAGCCTCGCGCCGCAAGCCCTCGTAAGTAGTTGGTGCGAAAGGGGGGACTTGAACCCCCACGGTTTTACCCGCCAGATCCTAAGTCTGGTGCGTCTGCCAATTCCGCCACTTTCGCATTTTTTCTTTTCAACTACTTCCCTCGGTGACGCCTTGGATGCGTTTTGCCGGTCGCCGATTTAGTCACCACTCGCCCGGACGAAACACCCGTCGAAACCAGCCGATCGATGGCGGCCTGAGAGTGTTCCGGCGCCAGGTGAGCGTACCGCATACTCATCTGAATTGTAGCGTGACCCATGAGCTGTGCGACAGTCCTAATGCCCTGCTGGTCGCCTTGCTTTCGTTGCGCGTTGGCGACTTGCCAGGCTAGCTACCCGATCGATGGAGCGTAGCGCAGAAAGCGCGATGGGCGGCCCTGAACACTCACACTCCGCATACTCGATACGACCTGCGGTTCGCGTGACGCCACGGAAGTTTTTGCAGTGAAGGCAATACTCGTCAGGATTGGGAGGCTGCGGCGCGTGGCACCTTACTTCTGCGTCGATTCCACCACAGCAGCAGGCCTGTCAGGGTCTGCAGGACAAGAATAAGCGACATGAATGCGGCGAATGCTCTGCCCCTATCTCCAAAAACAGCGCCTGTGTGAATGGCCCGGCTAAGCGTCTGAATTTTATTTCCCAATGGAACCGTGCGCGAGTTGGCGACGGTAAGGACTTTGCCGGAGAATTGGCCAATCCAGACGGCGCTGCTGCCATTGTCAGAACGATCTTCGGGAAATCTCATCTTGACGAAGTAAGCTTCGGTCGGCCGGCGCGGAATAACGATCCACAGGACGGTCGCTCCCGGCAATGTATCTTTTGCAGCGGTGGCTACAAGGTCGAGTGAAACTGGTTTGAGACCAACTTGCGGCGTTGAAAAAGCGGGCTGCGTTGCCGCGTGGCTGGTGATTGCGTAGGCTGGGGGGCCAAGCGCCATGTAGATGCCGGTGACCGCAAAAAGAAACAGAAACAAAGACGCGAACAAACCGATACTGTTATGAAGATCGAAGGAAAGGCGCTGAACATCGCCGGATAAACCTATTTTGATTTGCTTACGGGGCCACCACAAATAAAGTCCACTGAGCACCATAAAAACCAAGATGATTGACGAGCAACCCAGCACCCCTGCAATGGAATGCAGGGTCTTCATGATAGATGTAAACCGAACCGCACTCAGGCTGCCCAGCACCCGACCCGTGTACTGGTCTACAAATATCTGCCGAGGAATACGATGGTGTGCTCTGACAATGAATGAATCTGAAACATCCGCTCTCGTCGAAGGCAAACAAGTGTCAATGGACTCTCCAGCATGCAAGACGGATGCGGCGCTGCTTGCGAGTTGGCTCAATGACAGAGGCTGACCTTCGGGAACTACCTTGAAGAGACGGGGATGTAGCAGGCAATCAATTTCGCCTGAGAAGGCCATTACGCTTCCGCTAACTCCGAGAATCAACAGGAGCAAGCCTGCCGCTACGCCGCCGATACGATGGAATTTGAACAAATAGAAATGTGCACGGCTACCGGAATTTTGGATTTGGAACTGCGCTCCCAGCATCGTAAACCCAACCTTGTCCGGAGCCGTTTATTCCTTGCGCTCGAAGGAGCGGAAACCGTGCTTGCGCACCAGGGCGTCTCGCTTGGCTTCTTCCAGATCGGTCTGCACCATTTCTCGAACCAACTCTTCAAAGCCGATGCGCGGCTGCCATCCCAGTCGATTCCTGGCATAGGTCGCGTCGCCCAGTAATGTTTCCACTTCTGCGGGACGAAAATAGCGTGGGTCGACAGCCACAATCACCTGTCCATTTTCATCCATCGCTTTTTCTTCCGGGCCGCTGCCAGTCCAGGTAAGCTTCATGCCCAGGTCCGCGGCGGCAATGGAGACAAACTCGCGCACGCTGTGCTGCTGGCCGGTAGCGATCACAAAATCTTCCGGCTTTTCCTGTTGCAGCATCAGCCACTGCACTTCAACGTAGTCGCGTGCATGTCCCCAGTCGCGCAGCGCATTCATGTTGCCGAGATAGAGGCAATCCTGCAGACCGACCTTGATGCGAGCGAGGGCGCGGGTAATTTTGCGGGTGACAAATGTCTCGCCGCGTGTGGGCGACTCGTGATTGAAGAGAATTCCATTGCAGGCGTACATACCGTAGGACTCGCGATAGTTGACCGTAATCCAGTAGGCATAGAGCTTGGCAACGGCGTACGGCGAGCGCGGATAAAACGGTGTCCTCTCTGTCTGCGGAACTTGCTGCACCAAGCCATAGAGTTCTGACGTGGAGGCCTGGTAGAAGCGCGTTTTCTTTTCCAGTCCCAGGATGCGAATCGCTTCCAGCAGGCGAAGCGTTCCCATGGCGTCGACGTCGGCGGTGTATTCGGGCTGCTCAAACGAGACCGCAACGTGGCTCTGCGCGCCAAGATTGTAGACCTCATCCGGCTGCACCTTCTGCACAATGTGGACCAGGCTGGAAGAATCCGTCAGGTCGCCATAATGCAAAATAAAATTTCGATGATGGACATGCGGATCTTCATACAGGTGGTCGATGCGGTCGGTGTTGAATAGCGAGGTCCGTCGCTTGATGCCGTGAACTTCATATCCCTTGCGCAATAAAAATTCGGCAAGATACGATCCGTCCTGACCTGTAATTCCAGAAATTAATGCTGTCTTCTTCAAAGCCTCACCCAGTTCACAAAATGAGTCGCGATGCCGGAACCATCTGCGATCGATGTGCCGAAACAATCCGCGATTCCGCGCTGACTCTCCGCTACTTTCAGTGTATCGAAGCGGCTGCGGACCACGATTGCAACACTCTTTATTTCGGCTCGAAGATCCAGATTTTGATGCCGCCGAGGAAGGCGCGACCGGGCATGGGCACGCCGGGAATCTCGTCATAGCCGGTGTTGCTCAGGTTGGTCATCTGCAGAAATGGCTGGAATCGCCCGTGTTCATGCACCACGGAGATATCCCAGATGGGATATGCGGTTTGCTGAAACCGCTGCTGCACGCCGACGCGCGTATTCACCATCACCCAGCGTCCAAGGTTGGAGTACCAGTTGAACACCGCATTGTTGACCGGATAATTGAAGAGATATTCCGACTGGAGACCGTTTAGCACGCTTTGTGCACCGTGCAACCAAGTGTAGGCAAGATTCACCTGCTGCCCGTGGCCGGCCTTCCAGGTCAACGACGCTTCCGTGCCGGCGAACGAAAATCCATTCAGGTTGGTCGCATGCCACATTGCGGTCGGAGAAGTTCGCACGTAGTCGATAAAGTTTGTCTGCGGTGAATAAAATCCTGTGACCGAGGCATCCAGCGAGCGGCGCGGATACCAGTCGAGACCACCTTCATAGTCCCACGTCGACTCCGGCTTCAAATTTGGATTGCCCACGGTGGTTGGATCGCTGTAATAGAGATCCGTGTAGGTGGGCAGGCGAAATCCATAGCCAATCGAAGCGCGGGCTTTCAGGTCCGGATGAATCCAATACGAAGCTGCGATTGCGGGACTGAAGACATCGTAGCCGCCACTGATGATTTCCTCGCGCGCACCGACAGAGAGCGTGGCGCGTTTCCATGACCGCACATCAAAGTCGACATAGCCCGAACCCCAATTGCGCGCATGCACGCCGAGATTGTTGCTGTGGATGGAATCGCCATCGAAGTCGAGCCCATAGTAAAGGCCGTTGGCGCCGCTCCAAACCTTCTTGCGACGCAACAGTGCCTGCCAGCTGCTGTCGATATGATTATTCGCATAGATGGCCGGGTCATCGCGGAACAGTACAAAATTGTCGGTGTGGCGGCGATAGGCAAAGCCGCCATCTGTCACGGCTCCCAGCCCTTGGCGGATGGAGGCGAACCAGCCTTTTGTGCGCTCCCAGGATGGATAGTTGCCGTAGAAATTGTTCGCGCCGAAGGGTGTATCGCTGCCTGCCAGCAACACGTCGCTGGTTCCGAGCGGCGACTTCACCCAGGTCTCCGTACTGGCGTTTTCGTTGCGATAGTCGCGATCGTACATAAAGCCGGAAGAGAAGTCGCGATGCCCAGCAATCTGTTCCGCCCAATTGCGGCGCGCATAATTGCCGACAAAGGTTTGCTGATTTTCGCCGAAGCTACCCGCGCCGCCGGATACCCACAACGAGCTGGCCGCAGGACGCGCGGTCAGGAAGTCCGCGACGCCGCCCAGCGCATCGGCTCCATACAGGGTCGATCCGGCTCCATGCAGTACTTCAATATTCGTCATGGCATCTAGCGGAACCGGCAAATCGAGATTATTGTGCGCCGCTTGCGCATCGTTCACACGAAATCCATCCAGCAGCACCAGGGTCTGCTCAAACGATGTTCCGCGAATTGAAAGGTCCGCCGGATAGCCGCCGGACCCGCGCTGGTTGATCTGCACGGAGGAGTCGGTGCGCAGGTAATCCTCGACCGTGTTGTAAGCCAGTGGGTGCTGCTGCGTATCCATCACCACGACAGAGCGGGCCGACTCGCCCAAGGAGATGGGATCGGGCGCGCCTAACACGGTGACCGTGGTGCGCACCGTATCCAACTTGGGTTTCCTGGTTGGAGTGGTATCCGCGCTGACCGAGGGAGCGTCGGGGAGGGGCGAATTCTGCTGGGCAAATCCGCAGAGAGCACTGCCGCACAGGAGAAAGGCCGCAAGCCAGCGTGGAGCGATCAAGCCGGCAACTCCGTGATTGAAGCGTATTTAGCACAAAAAACAAGGAAGACGACCAAGCCGAAACCTCTGCCCTATCATTCAGGAATATCCGGGACTGCACAACGATACTTTTGTCTTGTGCTAAATAGTTGATGCGATAAACTATCCCTGCCTATGATGCGGATTGAAGCCTTCCTTCGCGAGAGCCCGATGTTCACCGTCAAGCGAGCAGCGCTGCGTTTCGATGCAGTTGCGTCGGAAGCCTTTGCGGCCGATGACCTGGGATTTATGGAGGGTCTTGTCCTGGCGGCGATCTTCTTCGAATTTCCCCGTCCCATCAAACCGTCTCACCTGGCTTCGACCTTCGCCACCACGCGGGGCAACATCAGCCACGCCGTTTCATCGCTGGAAGCGAAAGGCCTGCTGCAACGAAAGATCGATCCTTCTGACGCGAGGGGGTATCTGCTGACGCTGAAGCCTTTGGGGAAGAGGTGCGCGCTACGGGTCATTGCCGCATTCGACAGAATGCAGCAGGGATTCGAGCGCGAAGTGGGGGCATCCACGTTGGCGAACGCACTCAAGGTGATTCGTGCGCTTGAAGCCTGTAAACACGGCTAAGAGTTCGCGCTCGATGCGCTGCATGGAATACACTTCAGAACGATATGGCGGTTCGGGTTCCAGATTGGAAAGGTTATTGAAACATGGCTGCATTGGCAGACAGATTCTGGCGCGGCAAACGCGTCTTCATCACCGGGCATAGCGGTTTCAAAGGAGTGTGGCTGTCGCTGTGGCTGCAGTCTTTAGGAGCGGAAGTTTTCGGCTACTCGACTTCCTCGACAGCTTCATCGACGGAAGGCAAGTTTGTGGTTGCCATGCAATCCTTCCGCGGGGATATTTGCGATGCCGACAAACTGCATTCTTCGCTGATCGCGACGCGGCCGGACGTTGTGATTCACATGGCGGCGCAGCCCTTTGTCCGCAAGGCGCTGCAGGATCCCATTGGAACCTACCAGGCCAATGTGATTGGGACGGCGACGCTGCTGGGAGGCGTGCGCCAGTGCGATTCGGTACGCGCCGTCATCGTAGTCACGACTGACAAGTGTTACGAAACTCAGGATTGGGATTGGGCGTATCGCGAAGTGGATCGCCTGGGCGGGAGTGATCCATACAGCAGCAGCAAGGCATGTATGGAGTTAGTCGTCCGATCTTTTCGAGATTCATTCTTCAGCGGGGATGGCGCGGCTGGCCGTCGAGTGGGCGTGGCTTCCGTGCGCGCTGGAAATATGCTGGGCGGCGGCGACTGGGGAAAAGACCGGCTGGTTCCCGACATGATCCGCAGCTTCGCGGCAGGCAAACCGGTGGTACTGCGCAATCCGACGGCGAAGCGGCCGTGGCAATTTGTGCTGGAGACTTTGCGCGGATATTTATTGCTGGGCGAGGCGCTCTACGAGGATCCTGCACGCTATTCGGGTGCGTGGAACTTCGGCCCCGGGGCCAGCGAAGTACGAACAGTCGAGTGGATTGTGGAGACGCTTGCGGCCGCATGGGGAGCAGAGGCGAAGTGGGACGTCCAAGCGGGCCAGCACTCACAAGAGGTACCGATGCTGCGCCTGGATTGCGCCAAGGCTGCGAAGGAATTGTCGTGGAGCCCGGTTCTGCAACTTGCCGATGCGTTACAGATGACCGTCGACTGGTACCGCGATTTTTATGCTGGGAGAAACATCGCGGAAACCTACGCGGCGCAGATTGCCGCCTACTCCGCGCGATCGAAAGCAAAGTGGGAACTGCTTTCCCCAGCTGTTCGCGGAGCCTGACGCAGCAACGCCGAACTCTACAGGCCGCCGGAATGCAATACACTCATCCCTATGCGCCCCACAGTTTCTGTCGCCATGATTGCCCGCAATGAAGAGGCGAACTTGCCTCGGACGCTGGAGAGCGTGCGCTGGGTGGATGAGATTGTGATCGTCGATTCCGGATCGACGGATCGGACGCCGGAGATTGCTCGCAGCTATGGCGCGAAGCACTCGTTCAATCGAGATTTTCAAGGGTTCAATCCGCAGAAAACTTTGGCGATCGACGCCTGCACCAGCGATTGGATTTATCTGCTGGACGCCGATGAAGAGGTGACGCCAGAGCTGGCGGAAGAAATTCGGCAGGTGATCGAGAATCCTCGCTACGACGCGTATTGGCAGCCGCGCGTGAATCTTTTTCTAGGTCGCTGGATTCGTCACGGCGGCTTTTATCCCGACCACAAACTTCGCTTGTTCAAGCGAGGTACGGCGCGTATGGCGGGAGCGGAACCGCATGGCACGCCAGAGTATGCGGGTCCCAAGGGAACCTTAAAGAACGATCTGCTGCACTATGCCTATCCCAAGCTCGAGCTCTACCTGGAGCACATGAATCGCTACAGCTCGCACAGCACGCGCGAGCTATTCGAGAAAGGACGAACGAGTTCCTCATTCGTCGCGTTCGTATGGAATGTCATCCTGAACCCGATCGCAACATTCCTGAAGAACTATATTTTTCGGCTGGGATTTCTCGATGGGCTGGAAGGATTCGTGCTGCACTTCAATCACTCGGTCTACATTCACTGGAAGTATGTCAAAGCGTGGAATGCAGGCAAACAAATGCGTGCCGCCGACAGTTCGCAGCCGCACGCCGAGAGTTGGAAGAATCCTGAAAACTGACAGGGTGGTACTGGGGGAGGGCAGGGTTGAACCGTGTTAGGAGCATTTTCCCTATTACTCTGAACTTTCCGACTTCAACTTAGTGCAGCTTTTCTTAACGGAAAAGCTGCGCCTACATCGCCGCTTCGGTCTATACCAATAGGGAAAATGCTCTAGCCGACCAAGCCCGGCAGAGTCCATTCATGCGGTAGCACGGACCTCGCGATTTCGACACACTTCGTGCGTGGAATCAATTCGATTCCGCTTTCAGTCCAACGGCGGATCGAATAGATTTGCGAGCAGCGTTCGCACAACCAGAAGTAGCGCCGTATCACCACCGGGGGTTTGCTCATCGCGGGGACTGGAAACGCGCCGCCCTTGGAATCTTTGGCACAGGCAATTGCCTCGGGGGAAATCGTCTGGGCCGAGGGTTTACGCTCCATCAGAAATAGACGGCCGCCACGCAGATATTTCAGCTCCGCGCAGCAATCCTTATTTGCGCATGTCATATTCATGGTGCTCGCCTCGGTTACTTACTTTAGTAAGAACCCACCTGGGCAGAAAAGGGTTGGCTAAAAAAACTGAAAATGCAGTACGAAAAGTAATCTGCGTTTCCCACTGCTTGCCGGGGAATTCGATCTCTCTCGATCGAATCACTTGAACTCCCGGAGGAAAGAAGTCCGTCGCAACGCTTTTCGATGGCCGAATAGCTGCTGACAAGTTCATGATACTCCCGCTTCGGGGTCAGGAAACAAGTGAAAATTGTGAATATTCACTCGTGGGGAGGCAACCCGCCGGTGTCGTCAGTCGGCGGAATCAAATTGCAGGTGAATGCGACCGGACGGATCGGGATTTGCGCGGACACCCGCGAGCGTCGGAACTCGCCAGTTGGCATCCAGCAAGGTGTTGGCAGGATAGGTCGTCAACACCGCCAACACCGGGCATCCAGCGGCCTTCCCTGACCCAACTCCGGCGGGAGCATCCTCGACCACCAGGCAATCCGCGGGCGCGGCCCCTAGTAACGCGGCGCCATGGCAATAAGGTTCCGGATGGGGCTTCCCTTGTCTTACCGTTTCTGCGGTGACGAAGTACTTTGGGATCAAAATGCCGGCGTGAGCCATGCGACTCCGCGCCAGACGTTCCGTGGCGGAGGTTACCACTGCCCACGAGCCTTCGGGTAGCGAGGCGAGCAGATCCTTCACCCCCGGCAACACGACCAGCCCTTCGTTATCTTCCACTTCGAGGTCTTCAATGAAGCGAAGTTCGGTGGCATCATCCAAGTCGGGCCGGAGGGTCCGAACTGTCTCGATGGCCCGCCGGCCGTGCGCGAGGTGGATGGCGTGTTCCGGATCGAGGCCTCGCGATTCGGCGTAGCGCTGCCAACTGCGTTCGACGGAGCCGATCGAGCTCATCAGCACGCCGTCCATGTCAAAAAGCAGGCCGCGAACCTGCAGATCAACCTTCATCGGGACCCGCCGCTGGATTGCAGCGTAAACTCGCGACCGGCCTGCAGCAGCCGTTGCACAGCCTGCGGCGAGCAGGATTCCGCATAGATGCGCAACAAGGGCTCAGTGCCAGAGGCTCGCAGCAGCAGCCAGCTTTCCGCCGCCCTGGGTTTGGTTTGCGCTTCGGGATTGCGCAAAAAGAATTTCATTCCGTCCAAACTTTCCACTCGCTCCACTTCCATTCCGGCAAAGGACTTGACTCCGGCACGCGCTCGGGCGATCGCACCATTTTTGATGGCGTCGGGGATATGCAGATCGATGCGGTCGTAATGATGTTCGCCGTATTCGTGCTGCAAATCCGCCACCAGCTCGCCCAGCGATTTGTTTTCGTCGGCCATCACATTGGCGAGCAGCAGCGCGTTCAGCAAACCATCGCGTTCCGGCAGATGGCGCGCGGTTCCGATGCCGCCGGATTCCTCGCCACCCATTAAGATTTCGCGAGCCAGCATCAGGTCGCAGATATATTTGAAGCCGATCCCAGTTTCGTGCAATTTGCGGCCGTGCTGCGTGCAGATGCGGTCGATCATGCGAGTGGTGTTGAAGGTCCGCACCACTTCTCCACTCCACTGTTTGCGTTCAATCAACCAGCGCAGCAGGATGGAGAATATTTTGTGCGAGTCGACCATGTTGCCGTTTTCGTCGACGGCGCCAATGCGGTCGGCGTCGCCATCCGTGGCAAATCCAGCCTGGCAATGTTGTTCGACAACGACTCGCTGCAGTTCTTGAAGGTGCGGAAGAATCGGCTCCGGATTGATACCGGGAAAAAGCGGATTGGGTTCGCGATGAATCTCCACACATGGAATATCGACGCGACTGAAAATTCCTGCGAGAATGCCGCCGCCAGCTCCATACATGGAATCAATGGCGAGCTTGAAACCGCTGGCTGCGATCTTGTGCAAGTCGACAAATCCCGCGATCTTCTCAATGTAGGCGGGAAGAAAATCCACGCGTTCAATTTTGGCCGCGACAGGGGCGTGTGCCAGCGGCTTGCCCAGATAGGACTCGATGGCAGCGATCATCGACGGCTTGCCCGAGCCGCCGTAGCTGGCTTTGAACTTGACGCCATTCCATTGGAAGGGATTGTGGCTGGAGGTGATCATGATGCCGCCGGCCGAACCACTGTCACGCACGGCCAGCGATAATGCGGGCGTGGGCGTGATGCTGCTGGCCAGGCGCACGGGGATCCCCGCGGACGCAACTACCTCTGCGGCGGCCTGCGCAAAACTGGGCGATCCAAATCGCGTGTCATAGCCGATGCAGATGCCGCGCGCTGCATCTTCCTGCGCCAGAATGTAATTCGCAATCGCGCTCGCAGCCACGCGAAGATTGGCGAAGGTAAAGTCTTCTGCAATGATGCCGCGCCAGCCATCGGTGCCGAACTTTACAGCGCATGGTTGGGAATTGTCAGTGGCCGTCACAGTTTCCATTCGAAGGGTCGATCAGATCAGTTTGTCTTGTTTTTCCTGCTGAAGTTGCTTCACCAGCTTGCCGACGTCCTGGCATCCCTCGCGTGTGGTGATCAGCAGAACGTCACCGGCATCGACGACCACCAGATTTTCCACGCCGACCAGCGCCACGTGCTTTTCAGGCGCGTAGACGTAGTTGCCGGTGGCCTCCAAGCACGCTTTCTGCGGTTGTATCCATCACGTTGTCGCCATGCCGGACATTTTCGCCCTGCAAGATTTTGTGGTCGTACAACGCGGCCCACGATCCCAGATCGTTCCATCCAAAATCTGCGCGAAGGCAATACAGGTTCGAGTGATGCTCACCTTTCGCGGAGCGCGGCTCGATGATAGCGTAGTCGATGCTGATGTTTTCGCACTTGGGATAAAGCTCCGCAAACTTCGATGCGAATTCCGCCGTGCCAAATGCCTGCGCAATTTCTTCCAGGTACGGAGCGGTCTCCGGCAGGTGCTCACGAACTGCGTTGGCAAGGGTGCGGGCCGTCGCCAGAAACATGCCACTATTCCAGAAATAATTTCCGGAGGCCACAAATTCGTTGGCTTTCTCCAGGTTAGGCTTCTCCGTAAAGCGCCGAACCCGGGAGGCAGTCTCATTCAGCGTTTCGCCGGTCTCAATGTAACCGTAGCCGGTTTCGGGGCGGTTGGGCTTCACTCCCAGCACGATGATATTTTCGCCGGCCGCCGCCAGCTTGCTGCCTGCCAACAAGACTTGCAAGAATCCTTCAGCATCCTGAATCGTGTGGTCTGCCGGAAAAAGTCCCAGGACCGCGTTGGGCGCCTGGCGTTCCAGTAGAAAGGCAGCCAATCCCGCGGCGGGGGCGGTGTTACGGGCGACTGGTTCGGCCAAAATCTGCGAAGTGGGAACGTCGGGCAATTGTCTTTCGACGGCAGGCATGAGCCATTCGTTGGTCAGAATCCAGATGTGCTGACTGTCCGCCAGCGGAAGCAACCGACTCACGGTTTGCTGCAGCATGCTGCGCTCGCCATTCAAGGAGAGCATCTGCTTGGGATGAGTTCTGCGGCTGCGTGGCCAAAAACGCGTGCCACTGCCACCGGCAAGAATAAACGGGCGAAACTCGAGGGTTGGATTCAAGGTAGGTTTCATCGTAAACGAAAGCGGCTGCTGCAGCGGCGAAACAAACGGCAAAGAGAAGACAATTTGAAACTAGATGGATCGAAGTGGCGCGCGAGTTGCCATGCGACAGCCGAAATTATTCTGGAATCGCTCGGAGAATCTCGGATGGCACCGTCGAAATGAAACTCCACTCGGGGCTGCAGGCAGGCACGACCGCTAATTCCCCACGCCGCAGCGGAATGCTGGCTTGCCCCTTGGATTGCAGTTGCCCTTCGCCCGCGCCAACAAACACCAACTGCACTGTGTTCGACTTTTTCCCGGCAGGCAGCGAAAAGTTTTCCGTCTTCGAACCTTCCAGGCAGCGTGCGATCGACGCGAAAGTATTTCGACTGCACCAGAATTTCGCGGCCTCCCGCGAGCGATTGCGAGCCGCTGATCGGCTCTATTTTCGGGGCGACGGGGCCTGCTTCCGTCTTCAAGCGAATCGCTTGCAGACCATCTTTCAAATGCAGTTCGCGGGGGCGGCCGTAATCGTACAGTCGATAGGTCATGTCGGAGTTTTGCTGCGTCTCCAGCATCACGACGCCGGGAAAAATCGCGTGAACGGTGCCAGCATCGACGAAAATCATCTCGTCTTTCCTCACCGGAACAGATTGCAGCAGGTTCTCGAGTGTGTGATCGTCGATGGCAGCTTTCACGTCGGGGAGGCTGGTTCCGGGTCGCAGGCCCAATGCGACGGTAGCGTCGGGCTCCGCTTCCAGAACGTACCAGCACTCAGTTTTGCCATGCGGCTCTCCGTGTTGCCGCGCCATTTCATCTCCGGGATGAACTTGCACGCTCAACTTCTCGCGCGGAAAAAGAACCTTCATCAGCAGGGGAAACCGCTCCTGGTGCGCGCCACTTTCTCCCAGCAGGTCTTCCGGCGCTCATGGAACACGGCATCCAGCGTCTTGCCAGCCAGCTCGCCAGTATCGACAACGCAATCATTTCCGCTGAGCCACACCTCGCCGATGGGCTGGTCGGAAATTTTGTAGTCGTACCAGGGCGCGAGATCGCGCACACCCCAAACCATGGGGCGAAACCAGGGACGCAGGCGAAAAGGAGTGAGGGTCGTCATATCCATCGGTGGGCAACGTTCAGGCCTGAAGCGACTTGCTCATCAGGACAAAATGAATTGGAATTTTCACGCCGGGAAAATCCGGCGCCGGTTCGGTACCCGATTCAACATAGCCAAGCTTTCGGTAATACGGCGGCAATTCTTCGCGCACATGTACGATGCGCAGATCGATGGCGACGTGACCTGCTCGGCGGGCAAAATCCTCGGCCTGCTGCATCATGCGACGGCCAATGCCGCGGCCTTGCACATCCTGCTCGACCGAAAGCATGCCGAGATAGACGCGATCGCCGCGCGGCTCAAGGTATACGCAGGCCAGCAGTCGCGAGTCCTCTTCGAGCAGCAAGAATACGCCTTTGCCAAGCAGATGCCGCACCTGTGAAGCATTGGTGCGGTCCACGGATTTGAACCAGCTTTCCGCCAGAAAAGCCCGATTCACCAGCGCAGCGATGCGGTCCGCATCCGCTGGACCGGCCTCGCGGAGTGTCTCGTTCATCTGCATCAACCGAGCTTGGCGAAGTACGCTTTCATCCGCTTCAAACCTTCGTCGATGTCGGCATGTGAGACGGCGTAGGAGAGACGGATGTGGTCGTTGGTTCCGAAAGCCTCGCCGGGTACCGTGACCACATTCGCTTCATGCAGCAGGCGCGTGGATAGTTCGGCGGCGGTCTTGATCTTTCCCTTCCCCAGGAATGCGGAAATGTTTGGGTAGACGTAGAACGCGCCTTCTGGCACAGTGCAGCGTACGCCAGGAATTTCTTTCAGGTGAGCCAGCACCTGGTCGCGCAGGGAGATGTAGTCCGTGCGCATCTCCTCGACGCACTGCTGCGATCCAGTCAATGCGGCGACCGATGCCTTCTGCACAAACGTTGCGGTGGAAGATGTGCTCTGGCTTTGCATCTTGGAAATGGCTTGAATAATCGGCTTGGGTCCCAGCGCAAATCCAGCGCGCCACCCGGTCATGGCGTAAGTCTTCGACAGCGAACCGAGCACGATGACGTGCTCTTTGCAATCGGTAAAGCTACCGCCGGAAATGGGCACGCCGGTGTATTGCAGGTACGCATAACACTCGTCGAGCAACACGTAGATGCCGCGCGCATGCGCCAGCCGCACCACCTGCTCCAGATCCTTGGGAGCGATGACCGCGCCCGAAGGATTCGAGGGCGAATTCAAAATGATGGCCTTGGTGCGTGGCGTGATCAGCTGCTCGATGGCACTCGCGGTGACGCGGAAATTTTCTGCCTCGTTGGTTTCGAGGAACACGGGAGTGCCACCCGCAAACTGGATGATGTCTTTGAAGGAAACCCAGTAGGGCACCGGCAACACGACTTCATCGCCATGATCAACAAGAACGTTGATGGCTTCAAACAAGGCCAGCTTGCCACCCGTGGTAAAGATGGCTTCGTCGGGCGTGTAGTTCGATCCAAAATCTGTTGCGTGGCGCTCGACAATGGCTTTGCGCAACTCTGGAATGCCGCTGACCGCGGTGTAGCGCGTGAAGTTGCCTTCAATGGCGGCAATCGCGGCATCCTTGATGTGACGCGGCGTGGCGAAGTGCGGCTCGCCCGCTCCAAAATCCACCAGGTTGATACCCTGGGCACGCAGCTTGGCTGCCTCTGCAGTCACGGCCATGGTCGCGGAAACTTCAATCCGGTTGACGCGATCGGCGAAGATTTTCTGGGCAACTGAGGTGGTCATAATACTTCTAGTTTCGCAGAGTTGACGGCTCAGGCCAAGTGGGATCCCCGGAAAGCGGTGAATATCCTAGCCTTCTTCTCCGCGATCCCGGGAGGCGCGGGCGTGGAGGCGTTCGATCACGGTCGGCGGTACCAGTCCCTCGACCGATCCACCCAGGCGGAATACGCCGCGAATCAGCCGCGAGCTGACGTAGGAATATTGTTCCGCGGGCATCATGAAGACTGTTTCCAGCTCGGGCGCGAGGCGTCGATTCATCAGCGCCATTTGCAGCTCATACTCATAATCGCTGATGGCCCGAATGCCGCGCAGCAGTGCCTGGGCGTGCTGCAGACGGGCAAAGTCGACCAATAGACCGTCGAACTGGCTGACAGAAACGTTGTCGAATTCGCGCGTGGTTTCCTGAATCATCTCCACCCGCTCCGGTACCGAAAAGAGCGGCTGTTTTTCAGAATTATTCAGGATGGCGACGACCAGGTGATCGAAAATTCTGGAGCCGCGCGCGATCAGGTCAAGATGACCGTTGGTCAGCGGATCAAAGGTGCCGGGATAGATGGCGCGGACGGTATTCACGACACATTGGATTGTAAGGGGCAGGGGTGGAACAAGCAACGCAACCGCACCGGGAGTCAGTGACGGCTCTTTTTTATTTCCAGAAATCTAAAACAAATTGGTATCGAGAGATGCGATGAAATGGATGCCTGGAATGTTCAGCCGGCTCAATTGGCGATCGTTCGTCAAGAAAAGCTCAACGCGCGCCTGCACCGCGGAAGCGAGATGGATGGCGTCCGCGGGAGATATATTGTATTCGGCCCGGATGCGAGAAAAGATCTCAGCCGCCTCCATGTCGAACGGCAGGACTTCGATCTCTGAACTTTGAAAAAAGTCGCGTATTGCCCGGGTCAAATCCATTTTTTTCAGCTTATAGGGCTTTACTAACAGTTCTCCCAAAACAAACGCGCTCGTGCAGAGGGTGTCGCCCCTCTCTTCCATCTTCCGATGTATTTCCTGGACCCGTCGCCCGTATTGGGGATGGCCTTCCATCCAATAGACAAACAGCATCGTGTCCCAGTAAATGCGGCTCATCCGAGCTTTCTCTTACGCTCGTTATCGGCTTTACGATAAAAATCCTGGCGGTCTTTCTGAATCGAGCGTTCCCAGTCGCCCGAGTCCTTGAAGAGCGTTTTTGCGATCCCACGCAGCCGGTCGAATGCCGACGGGCTCTCGGTCTTAGTTGTCTTCATGCGCGGCTGATTCGTCACTTTGTAAGTAAAAACGACGGTGGTGCTCATCCCGGAAGGGGGCCCTTGTTCCTCAAGCAATCGAACTCCATAAACGTCTTGAAGAATCTTAGAGCGCAGCGCGGTGCATACATTTGGGGTCTTGTTTTTCAGATTTAGCCCTTTCACAACGTCGCCCGATTTTATGCTGACCGTTGTGTCCCCCCTATGCCGCGCAGGTTCGATATATCGAATCCATACATACTCCCGGATCTGGTCTGCATCACTTTTCATTCGATCTCCAGTCTTGAAAGTAGAGGGTATGCTAACACTACCATACATACATACTGTCGTTCTACGCATTTAAAGACGAACGCAAGACACGCTCGTCTCAAATGCGCAGAATTACCGCAGGTTCACCCTATTTCCTGGCACCGGTCTTGACCACTTCCTGTGCGGCGGCGGCGCCGTTTACGGGGATGGGCGGCACTTCGGGCACATCGGACTTGCCGCCGATGCCCATCTTCTGGCGCAGAGCGGACTCGACCCGCGCGAACGTGTCCTTGTTGTCTTTGAAATATTGGCGGACATTTTCGCGGCCCTGGCCGATGCGTTCGCCGGAGAAGCTGTACCAGGCGCCCGACTTCTCTACGATGTTTTGCAGCACTGCCTGGTCGAGCACATCGCCTTCGCGGGAAATGCCTTCGCCGTACAAAATGTCGAACTCCGCTTCACGGAAGGGCGCGGCCACCTTGTTCTTGACGATCTTGACCTTGGTCCGCGACCCGACGACGACGTCGCCTTCTTTGACAGCAGCGATGCGGCGGATATCAATTCGCACAGAGGAATAGAACTTCAACGCGCGACCGCCAGTTGTTGTTTCCGGATTGCCGAACATGACGCCGATTTTTTCGCGAATTTGATTAATAAAGATGAGCGACGTCCGCGACTTCGAAACCGTTCCGGTCAGCTTGCGAAGCGCCTGCGACATCAACCGAGCCTGCAATCCCATATGGGAATCGCCCATTTCGCCGTCGAGTTCTGCCTTCGGCACCAATGCCGCGACTGAGTCGACAACGAGCACATCGATCGCGCCGGAACGCACCAGCGCTTCGGTAATTTCGAGGGCCTGCTCGCCGTAATCCGGTTGAGAGATCAGAAGATTATCGACATCGACACCGAGTTTCTTCGCATATTGCGGATCGAGCGCATGCTCCGCATCGACAAACGCCGCCATGCCGCCAGCCTTTTGCGCTTCGGCAATAATCTGCAGCGTGATGGTGGTCTTGCCGGAGGATTCGGGCCCGAAAATCTCAATCACGCGGCCGCGCGGAACTCCGCCGACACCGAGCGCGGCATCGAACGAAATCGACCCGGTGGAGATGACAGAGATGGGGACAATGGCCTCTTTACTGCCGAGGCGCATGATGGATCCCTTGCCGAACTGCTTTTCAATCTGCGAGAGCGCGAGATCGATCGCACGTGTGCGTTCTTTATCGTCTACCATTTCAAATCTCCGGGGATGAGTTGGGATTGAATTGTCCGCGACACGCTACGACCGGTATTTGTATCGAATAAAACAATCGAAATCCACTTTGGGTACTGGCGGGATTTTAGCACCAAAATGGGAATAGGCGAAACAATAGCGAACACTTTTCCCGAACCAAAGTAACGCCGGAGGGCCCTACTTTCCGTACAGGTCTTCCTCGCGCACGACGGCTTCCTGTTCCGGGCCATGAGCAGCGCGCCTGGCAGCGCCGAACATCGAGCCGCGAGCGGGTTTCAGCGGAGCAAATCGCATCATGCCGATCGGCTGAGAGATGTCGTCATAGATGGCTTCCATGCCGCCCTGCATCAGGTAGGTCTCATGCCAGAAGCCGGTGCCGCCAGAATCGCGAAGGAAGTTCTTCCACCATGCACGATGCGGTTCCGATCGCGTCCATGAGAGAAGCGACTCCATATCCGTCCAATATTGCCGCATGCCGACGTGCATGGGTAAAAGTGACAGGACAAAATTTTCGTGCAGCAACAAGCCTTGGGGCTGGGCTGCGACGGAGGCGGAAATCTTCGGTCCAAAGCCGAAAAGCGTTTTCAATCCAGCGATGCGATTGACGCGCATCCCCAGGTAGATGACGACGAGATTTGGATATTGCGAAAGATCCACAGTCTGGCGATTCACGATTGTCGGCATCGATTGACCTCTCGACGTGCTTTCATCCTTTGGATGATCCGCGAACATCGCTCGATGCGCAGATTTTCGGCGGTTACGATGCGATCAAGGTCCAGCGACTCGCGGCAGATTCCAGTGTTGCCAGACGGCCACCATGCGCAAAGCAAAACAGGCGACTGCGCCAATCGTCATGGCTATGACTGGACGGATTTTCAACTTCAATCCGAGCACCACGATGGTTGCGCCCAGCAACGCGGCTGTGGCGTAGACATCCGAGCGCAGCACGATCGGCACGCGGGCCAGCAATACATCGCAGATGGTTCCGCCGCCGACACCGGTGACACCGCCCATCAAAATTGCGATGAGTGGTGGAATGTCATACTCGATCGCTTTCTGCGCGCCGGCCACGGCGAACAGGCCGAGTCCAGCTGCGTCGAGCGTGACCATCACGGAAACAGGAATGTGGGCGACGCTGTTGTGCCAGAGAAAAACGAACGCGGCTGCGAGGAACGCGGTGGCGGAATAGCGCCAGTCGCGGATGGAATTCGGCGGGGAGGCGCCGATCAGGAGATCGCGAAGGATGCCGCCGCCGAGTGCCGTGGCGAACGCCAGAACCATCAGGCCCAGTAAATCCAGGTTGCCGCGGGTGGCAGCCGTTGCGCCTTCCAGGCCAAACAGGAAGGTGCCCAGCAGGTCGACGATGAGCAGTAAGCGGGCCGAATTGGGTTTGGCGGGCATGTTCATACCGTGCGTCGCTTACCTCGGTGAGAGGCCATTACAAAAGATTGCCGCACCATTCACCGACCAACAAGATAACCGCTACCGCTGCAGGGGGTCGATGGGGATGTTGACGTCGGTGATGCGGAAATTTTTCGCGAGCACCGGATGGCGTTTGGCGATGGCCTCATACATCTCCCAGGCAACGCGGCGATAGGAGATGTGGCCCTGCGGTGCGCTGCGCAGTTCGGAAATGTAGAGCGCCTCGGCAAAATCCATCTTGAACAGCGAGCGGCAACGTGTTCCCAATGGCAGAAGATATTGAGCGGTTTCTTTCGCCTCTGGAATGTCGGCGCGAGAGAGGGCGTCGAACGCGGCGTGAGCCTGGCGAACCGCATCTTCATACGGCTGGCGCAGGTTGGAGTCGGCGATCAACTCCGGCACATCGTAGCCATGCAGATTGGTGAAACTTTGGATCGTCTGCGCGCAACGGCGATGGCGATGCATGTCGCGGAAGCCGCCGATATCCATGAGTATGTCGAAGCGCAACTGGTAGCCGGAAGAGAAAGCGCGCGATAGCTCATCATGGCGGCCGCGGTGGCGCGTGCCCAGCAGCAGCAACTCCTCGCGGCGCGGCGCATCGAGGGCACACACTTGATCGCGAATCTGACGGTAGGGATAGTGGCTCGCGCCGTAGAGCAGGGTGGTGATGATTTCGATCTCGATGGATTCGTTTTCTCCGGCGCCGTCCGCTTCGACCAGATCGACGAGCGGCGAGGGCTGGATGGGCGCGGAGTTCATCACCTCGAACGCTGCCTGTTCAAGTTCGATACGCGATTTCTGGATGTACTCGACGGGAGCCGCATATTTCACCAGGGTGGGAGCGACTGCGACGTCGCGCAACAGCAAGGCAGCGGCGCGTTCGCCCAGTGCCGGATCGGCGGCGGCAATGTCACGCTGCAATTCTTCGAACGCGGCGCGTTGCACACTCCAGCAAGGAGAGGCGGCCGCCTCGCGCAGTTTTTCTCCCAGTCGGCGGACTTCCGCATGTGGTTGCGACAAGAGGCGGGAGACCTGCGTTTCCAGGGTGCGCGCGTTGACGATTTCTCCCAGCGAAGTGTTCGCGGCAAGAGGCAACAGGTAGCGGGCACCATCGAAGGCGCGGGCGCGCAAGGTGCGATCGTAAGCGTCCTGCTTCATTTCCTCCGGCTTGGCAACCTGGGAGCGGAGCAGTTCGACAGCACCGCGGGAAATTTCGTCATAGCTGGAAAACAATTTTTCGATATTTTCCGTATAGAGTTGCCGCGCCTCCGCGTTGGAGCCAAAGGCCGGCAGATACCAGCCGCTTTTTTTGAAATCCTGATAGCGGGTGGAGCGTTCCTGGCCGTCCCAGCGTTGCTCATCGACCAGCACGATGGCCGCCAGCAGCGACAAACGTTCCACGGCAAAGGCGATGTGCGCCAGGTCGGCAATCGAACGGTGGCCATACTGGAAATAGAATGTGTTCAGGAACTGTTCGGCACGCTGGGCATTCAATTCGCGCAGAGACTGCTTCATCGAGAGCGCGGAACGGGAATACTTTGCCATGGCGTACGCCAGAACCTCTGGATCTGCGCCGTGGATGGCGTAGACCTCAGTCGAGTCAGCGTCAGGAGATGCGTGAAGCGGGTCTAAAGCGGGAAGTGGATTTAAGGGAGGCATGCTTTCTGGGTCCAATCTGTTTCAATCAAAGGAAGTCGACTTTCAGAGTATCGCAGGCAAATCCGGTCGTGCGATAAAAGAGGCGACGCTCAGCTTTTGGGGTTGGGCGAAACGTAAAAGCGGGTAGTATTCGGTGGTGGTGGAGATCGATTCGCGGGCGGATCGAAGACTCCGAAAGCCGGTGGATGAAGCGATGGGCGATGTACTGACACTTGCGACAGACCGGCCGTGGGCGTTGCCGAAGCGGCCCTGGGTGATGAGCCAGCGCTGGCACAGCCTGCTGTTTGCCCATTGGCCGATTGCCGCCGAGGAAATTACCCCACTGCTGCCGCCGGGACTGGTGCTCGATGGATTTGCCGGGACTGGCTGGGTGGGGATTGTGCCCTTCGCCATGGATCGGATTCGGTTTCGCGGACTGGGCAGCGTGCCCGGAGCTCGCCGTTTTGCCGAGCTGAACTTGCGCACCTATGTTCGCGAGGAGCGTACGGGAACTCCTGGAGTATTTTTCTTTTCCCTGGACGCGGCGAATCCAGCAGCGGTGATGGCGGCGCGGCTGTGGTTTCATTTGCCGTATTACTGGGCGAAGATGCATGTGGAGGAACGGCCGAACGGCTGGCTGCATTATGAAAGTGCCCGCCTGCTGAGCCAGAAGCCGGTGAATTTTCGGGCGACGTATCGCGGCATGGGGCCGCAGACCGCCGGACGCAGCGCACGCGACACTATCGAATATTTTCTGACTGAACGCTATTGCCTATTCACGCATGACCGCTCGGGCCAGCTGTTGCAGGGCAACATCCACCATGCGCCCTGGCCGCTGGAGGCTGCGGAAGCTGAGATTGAAGTGAACGATTTGCCGCTGGCGCACGGCATTCGCCTGCCGGATATTCCGCCGGTGCTGCACTTTGCGCGCGAGCAACGTGTGTACATCTGGAAGCTGGAACCGGTGCTGGCGATGGCGTAGGCCTATTGCTCAGCATGTGCCGGCACTTGATACATCGCGAAGGCACACGCGGGGTGTATCATTGCAAATTATGGCATCCGCAAAGCGCGCCCACATTCTGCTGCCGCAGGAACTTGTTGGCGAGATCGATGCAATCGTAGGGCCTGGAAAGCGCAGCGCGTTTCTGGTGGAAACGGCGCGGGCAGAAATTCGTCGCCGCAAGCTGCTGCAGTTTCTGGAGTCGGAAGAGCCGGCCTGGAAGGACGAAGATTATCCCGAACTGGCGAGAGGTTCGGCTGCCTGGGTGCGTGGCTTGCGGCAAGAGGGGAAAGCGCGCTCGGCTGCGATTGAGCGGCATGCACGACAACGGAAGACGCGCGCAGGCAAGGAAAAATGACCTTCCTGCTCGACACAACAATTTTGATCGATGCGTTGCGTCATCGTCAGGGACGGCGAGAACTGCTGGCGAAAACAATCCATCAGGGCCACACATTGGCGACCACCGCCATCAATCTGGCGGAAATTTATGCTGGAATGCGGCCAGCGGAAGAAGCCAGGACTAAGATGTTTCTCGATGGCCTGGAGTGTTATCCAATTACAACTGCGATTGCGCATCGTGCTGGAAAACTGAAATGGGAGTGGTCGCGAAAGGGGCGAACGCTGGCTCTGGACGATATGCTGATCGCTGCGTCGGCACTGGAACACGGCCTGACGCTAATGACGGACAATCGCATGGATTTTCCGATGCGGGAGCTGGAAATGTACGAGCTGCCGTAGAGGCGCCGGGTTTTCCAACGTACATCACGGAACGAAAGTCTTATAGGAGTGGACTGCATGATTTCATTGGATGGCCGGGTGGCCATGGTGACCGGCGCATCGCAAGGTATCGGGCGCGCTTGCGCGGTAGCGCTCGCCAAGGCAGGAGCGCAGGTGGCGCTGGCGGCGCGCAACGCGGCAAAACTGGCGGAGGTTGCGGCGGAAATTGAAGCGGCTGGCGGAAAAGCCATGCCGTTTGAGATGGACCTGGCCAGCGAAGACTCCATCAAGGCGGTCACAAAAGCCGTGGTGGCGCAGTATGGGAAATTAGAAATTCTGGTGAATAATGGCGGCATCACGCGCGACAATCTGATGCTGCGGATGAAGCTGGCGGACTGGAATGCGGTGCTGCAAACGAATCTGACCGGCGCGTTTCTGCTGACGCAGGCGGCTTCCTCCAGCATGTTGAAAGCGCGCTGGGGTCGCATCATTAATATCAGCAGCGTGGTGGGAGAGACCGGACAGGCGGGGCAGGCGAATTATGCGGCCAGCAAGGCCGGGCTGATTGGGCTGACGATGTCGCTGGCGCGCGAACTTGCGTCGCGAAATATCACCGTGAATGCGGTTGCACCCGGATACATTTCTACGCCGATGACGGATGTGCTTGAACGACCAGCAGCGCAGCGCCATGTTGACGCAGATTCCGCTGGATCGCGCCGGGACGCCGGAGGATGTGGCCGCTGCGGTGGTGTTTCTTGCCTCCGACCAGGCGGGCTACATTACGGGCCACGTTCTTGACGTGAACGGCGGGATGCACATGGGTTAGTGGCCGAGCGCGGCTCAGCGACAAGAATCTTGATGTCGAGCTCGCATGGGCGGCGTATCGTTGTGTTGTGGAAGCATCCTGTGTCGTCCTTCGCCTTCCACGTAGTCTCCACTTCTCCGTTGGCAAGGATGGGTCAGGATGAAGACAATCTCTCGCTATTTCATACTTTTCTGCGTGCTGTTTTCGCTCGGTTGCGTGGTGTCGTCAAGCGCGCAATCGAAATCATCGACCAATGTGATCGGCCCCGAAGCTGTCAGCTTTTCGAGCGGCACTGAAACGGTGCATGGCGTTTTGTATCGTCCGCAAGGGGCGGGAACGTTTCCGGCGATCGTCATTATTCACGAGTGGTGGGGACTGAATGACTGGGTGAAGCAGCAGGCGCAGATGTTTGCCGAGCACGGCTACGTGACGCTGGCGGTGGATCTGTATCGTGGCCAGGTGGCGACCGATGCGGAGATGGCGCATGAGCTGATGCGGGCGTTACCGCAGGATCGCGGAGTGGCCTACCTTCGCTCCGGGGTGGCGTATCTAAAGACGCTGAAATATGTGAAGGCCGAACCGCATTGGCGCGGCAGGGTGGTGCATGGGCGGAAGTTTTGCCATGCAGCTTGCGGTGGCGGAGCCGTCGCTGAAGGCGGTGGCTATCAACTATGGCGCGCCTGAAACTGATCCAGCGCAGCTGAAGAAAATTCGTGCCGCCATATTGGGGAACTTTGGGGCGCAGGATCGCGGCATCACACCCAAGGATGTTGCGGATTTTGCCGCCGCGATGAAAGCGATCGGTCATCCAGTGGATGTGAAGGAGTATCCGGACGCCGGGCATGCTTTTCAAAATCCCAACAATAAAGCGGGCTATCGGGCGGCGGATACGGCCGACGCGGACAGCCGCATGTTTGCCTTCTTCGCGAAATATTTGAAGTAAGCGGTGTGGGTAGCGCTGAAAAACTATTTCAGTCTGCGCAGGATTTCCGGGCGGACGAGGTAGAAGAAGAAGACGAAGTTAGCCAGCGTCATGACCCAGTAATTGTTCTCATGAAATCGCAGGATGATGTAGATGCCGTAACTGCTGGTGAGGAATGCGGCGGCCAAGGCCAGCGCCCATCCCCAGCGTTGCATCTTGAGCAGGCCAAGACCGGCCAGCGCTAGAAGTGTGGCCACGGCCAGCACCGCAATTCTAGCGCCATGGCTGGCAAAGTGGCCGGTGAGCACCCCAAACACTCCGATCAGAGATTCTAGGAGCATCCACAAGGCGATGGCGGCCACGCCGGGAAATCGGGCGGCGGAGTCCTCAGGGCTGGGTTTCTGTTCGGGCTCGCTCATTTCATAAAGAAGGCGTGCGGTATGGTCGTTCGCGACGTGGAGTGACATCCCGCCAGTACAACGACGGCGAATGCGACGGGGATGAACAGCGATGGAGTGGGCTGAGTCAAGATTCTCTTCCTGAGCAAAACGATGGGCGGATGATTTCCGCCCGGATCATTGCCGATGGCTGATTAGATGGTGTGCAGATAGGCCAGCAGATCGTTCAGTTGCTGATCGCTGAGAATATTCGCAAACGGCGGCATGATATTGCGTCCATGAAGAACGGTGGAGCGAACGCGTTCGTCGGTTGCGGGCGCGCCGCTGGGCAAATACGGCTTCTGGAACAATCCCTGCAGGCCGGGGCCCTTCAGCAGCTGAGTGCTGTCGGCGTGATGGCAAACGGAGCAATTCTGCTGAAAGATTTGATGCCCCTGCATTTCGGTGGGCGTCAGTTGGCTGAGCGGCTTCGATTTGGGTGCGTGGTGGCAGCCGGCCAACATACATATAACCGCCACACTGGCGACCATAGACAGGAAAATCGGTCGTTTCAAGTTCTCTTCCCTCCAGGAATTCGCGAATCGCGTTGTCTTTAGTGTAGCCGGGAGAGTTCGCTTCGCCAATTTCAGAGGGTATGCAGATACGCCAGCAGATCGTTCATCTGCTGATCGTTCAGGACGTTGGAGTAGGCCGGCATCATATTGCGGCCTTCCAGGATGGCGGCACGGACGCGATCGTCATTGGCCGGGGCACCGCTGGGCAGATAGGGCTTCTTGAAGACTCCCTGCAGGCCCGGGCCGTGCAGCGGTTGCTCGCTGTTGGCGTTGTGGCATTGCGCGCACTGCTGCTGATAGACGGTGTAGCCGCGCATCTCGGTGGGCGTCAGTTCGCTTAAAGGCTTCGATGGCGGCAGATGATGGCAACTTGCCAAAAGGATTGCGGCTGCCATCGTTAGAAGTGGAATGACTCGGATCAACTTTTGTTTTTTCATGATGTATTTATGCGGTCAGGAGACGCGCGCCTTGCGCAGTCACGACGACGGTGTGTTCGTAATGGGCAGAAAGCGAACGGTCCCGTGTACGAAGTGTCCAGCCATCCTGCTTCAGGAAAGTGCGGGGGCTGCCTACGGAAACAATCGGTTCAATCGTAAATACCAGGCCTTCGGTCAAAATCGCATCGCAGCTCGGATCACGATGATTCGGAATTCTCGGCAGCTCGTGAATGGTGCGGCCAATCCCGTGTCCCGTAAGATCACGCACCACAGAGTAGCCACAGCGGGTCACTTCACGATGGATCGATTCGCCGATCTCAAAGGCGCGGGCACCCGGGCGCACCCTTTGCAAGCCTGCATGGAAAGCACTTTGGGCACAACCGATGAGTTCCTTCTGCTGGGTGCGAACCGGGGCGACTGCAACCGTTTCGCAGGCGTCTGCCATATACCCGTCTAGCTCTACAGTGACATCGAGCTTAACCAGATCGCTGGGTTGAAGCGTGCGAGGACCAGGCACTCCGTGGACCACTTCATCATTAACGCTGATGCAATTGTGGCCGGGAAACGCATAGACAAGGTGGGGAGCGGACCGCGCACCGTGGCGACGCATGACTTCACCGCCAATCTCATCGAGTTCCAGTGTGCTGATACCTGGCCGCACAGCGGCCTTCATCGCTTCGATAACGAGGCGGGTTACGATCCCAGCGCGTTCCAGACCAGCCAGGTCTGAGGGTGACTCGATCGACATGCAAATCTCCCATGCAGCAAAATCGCCCATCCCAGAGGATCGCGATCAAACGCGAAAATTGTCGGCGCGCCAATTCTGGATGGCTTGCTTGATCTGTTTTGGCGCAAGCTTTTCATTCAATGTGCGCTCGACCAGAGCCGTTATCTCGGCATCGGAAGCAAAGCGCAACGCGATCAGTTGGCGAACGTCCAATTCGTCGATGCGGGCGCGCAGCGGTTCGGGCAGCAGCGTCGCCAGACGCAGACGCTCCTCCAGCCGGATGACGCGATCCTGCACCTTTAACGGATACGTACGAAGCTTGACTACGAAAACGACCAATGCAAATGCCACGATGACGTGCACGATTCCCCACGGATGGGGATGTCGAACCAGATGGACAATCGAAGCGATGAAGATAATCAGCGCGATGGGCGCTAGAAAAAAGTGATACCAGGGATCGAATCGACCGTGGTTAGCGAAGTTTTGCGGTTTTGTTTCCGACATGGCGTCCTCCCAGGAATGGAAATTGACGAATTCGGCTCAGGTTGGGGAACTGGGCGGGTCACTGATTATCATCGCACCGAATCGGTCTCTGCCGCCGCGGTCACAATGGCATCGATAGTTTTCGTGATGCCTTTGGCCTCCGGCATGTGGCCGTTGCAAAGCACGGAGAAGACCAGGGTGTGGCCATTTTTCGTGGTCACGTAGCCGCTCAGTGCGTTCACTTCGTCCAGCGTTCCCGTCTTGGCGAATACCTGACCATGCAAGGGGCCATGCAGAAATCGATCCGAGAGTGTTCCATCGATTCCGCCGATCGGGAGGGTGGTGCGAAACTGTGCTCCCCAGGGCTGTTCCGCGATATAGCGCAGCAAAGTCGTCAACGCGCGGGGAGTGATGCGATCATTCGGTGAAAGGCCGGAACCGTCATAGAAAAAGAAATCCTGTGGCTGCACCCCGGCACGCAGCATCTGCGCGCGAACCACTCGAGCACCTTCCACAATGGAGCCATCTTCACCGAAATGCTGGCCAAGCAGGCGGAGCCAGGTTTCCGCGTGAAGATTCTGGCTGACCTTATTGGTGACGGTGATGTCTTGCAGCAGCGGAACCGAGGTGCGCGAAGCCAGTACGACATCTCCGGTCGGAACGGTGGGCGCAATCTGCGCGACTTCGCCGGCTTGTGTGCTTGCGGGCAGAGCTAGCGTGCGCATCACGCTTTGCTCGTAGATCGCAGTGTCGACGGAGGGACGATGATGCGCGGTCGCGGTTCCAGTCACGGTAATGCCGCGGGCTTGCAACATCTGTCGGAACGCAATGGCAGCAAACTGGGCGGGATCGATGACAGCCAGGCCGATGTGGGAAGGAGGGCCTCCCGCCGGAAGCGTGCCGAAGAGGCGAACCTCATGCGAGCCGAGGGGACGATCCAATCCTAAGGACGGCTGCGATCCAGCTACGGAGGTGCGAGCATCATTCTCGACTGTGTAGAAGGAACTGGTGACGTCGGGATTCCAGGTGAAGGTGACTGGGTCTCCGGGCAGCGCTCCAGGCGTCACGGCGAGGTACACGATGTTGTCATTTACGGTCAGCGCGGAAATCGGCGCGCCGTAATCCCAGACGAGATCGTCCCAGGCCCAGCCGCTTCCATAGGGCTCCTGCGGGAAAGCGGTATCGTCGCCAACGATGTTGCCTTCCACACGTTTTACGCCGCGCTGTTGCAGTTGATCGGCGAACGCTTCCAGCGCGCTGAGAGGCGAATTGGAACGCTCAGTTCTTTCGCTATACGGATAGGCGCGACTGGACATGCTGAGGTCGCCGGCGCCGACCATGATGACGTCGCCGTGGACAGTTCCCTGCGCATCGGGCGCGCTGGGCGCGAGGACGCGGGTTTCTATGGTCGTAGTTGGGCCGAAGAGTGCCAGCGCGGTCGATGTGGTCAGCAGTTTCGCATTCGACGCGGGAGCGAACAGCTGGTCGTCATTCTTTTCGTACACCAGGCGTCCGTCGAGGGTGGTGATGGAAATTCCCCAATGAGCCTGTGCGGCGGTGGGAGCGGCCAGTAGCTCGTCAATCTGGTGCGACAGCGATCCCGTCGGAGTTGTGCGGTGATGGCGATGTGCGGCCAGCCCGCTGAACGGCAAGATGAGGACAGCAGAGAGCAGAAAAGTGTTGCGGGGAAAAAATCTCATGATGGGCGCGAGTGTAACATTTTGGCGCGCCTGTTTTGGCGGGTACGGCCACACTTTTCTTCGGCATCGCGCGTCGGGAGGCGAAAAGCTGTACGACATAGAATGAAGTATGCCTGTTGCGCCACGACCGCATTTCTGCTGGGCCCTGCACACGCGCGCGCTGCCACTGGGCGAGCGAACATTGCTGGTGGGCGTAGTGAACGTGACGCCGGATTCTTTTTCCGACGGCGGAAAATTCTCGTCGGCAACGGAAGCCGTGGATCATGCGCTGAGATTATTGGAGGAAGGCGCGGATATTCTCGACATTGGTGGCGAATCCACGCGGCCAGGTGCGCGACCTCCAGTTTCCGCGCAGGAAGAACTCGACCGGGTGCTGCCGGTGATGGAATGCATTCTGCAAGCGCGGCCGGAGGCAATTCTTTCCGTTGACACCTACAAGGCTGAAACGGCGAACGCTGCAGTGGGGGCGGGTGCGGAGATTGTCAACGACGTCAGCGGATTTTTATGGGACCCGGCGATGGCGGCTGCCTGCGCGGAACTGAAATGCGGCGTGATCCTGATGCATACTCGTGGACGCAACAGCGAATGGCGCACGCAAGCACCGCTGCCGCATGAAGAAGTGGTGCCGCTGGTGCTGCGCGAATTGAAGCAACGAGTGGAAGCGGCGATTTCTGCAGGTGTCGAGCCGGCGGCGATGGTGCTGGATCCCGGATTTGGCTTTGGGAAAGTTCTGGACGAAAATTATCCGCTGCTGGCGAACTTTGACGAATTGCATACGCTCGGCTATCCCCTGCTGGCGGGCGTATCGCGCAAGGCATTCCTGGGCAGAAGGCTGGCGCAGATCTACGGACACGATGTGCCAACCGATCAGCGCGGAAATGCGACTGTGGCTGCCGTAACTGCCGCAGTGCTGGCTGGGGCGCACCTGGTTCGCGTCCACGATGTGGCGGCTGCGCGCGAAGCTGTGGCCATTGCGGATGCGATCCGCAACAGCTGACGGGTCGAATCCAATCCAACGTGGGCCGAATCCAATAGCACAAAGGAGAAAGCCGATGCAGGATGAAAGCACACTGATCCATCGAGAATTTTCCAGCGAGCGCAGCTTCGATGCCGTAGTCGCAGCCTTTGAAGCCGCGGTGGGCCCAGGGGATGGGAAGACGTTTCAATCCGTGGTGGACAAAGCGACCAACGCCGAAAATTTCGCTGCCAGCGTTCGCGCCGCTGAGGGTTCAAGCAGCTTCATTCTGTTTCTGAAGGTCGACCACAGTTCGTGGCTGGCGCGGGTGGGCATCGGGGGCCGCGCAACCATGTACACGATTGGCAATCCGCTGATTGCGCAAACCATGATCCGGCACAACATTGAGGTTGGGCTGAATGTTCCGGTGCGCGTGCTGATTTATGAAGACGCTGCCAGCAAAACCGGACGCATCGGGTACGATCTTCCGTCGTCGTTGATGGCGCGACTGAAAAATGCGGAGGTGACCGCTGCGGCGAAATTGCTGGATGAAAAGCTGGCCACGCTGGCGAGCCATAGTACAGGGAGCAAGAGCTGACTCGCCCGCTTAGCAACGCAAACGATGTCAGCTCCCAGTGATGGCCCGTTGAATGCGCCGTTATTGGCTGCTGGCGGATAGATCGACTTTCTGCACCAGCGGAAGATCCGCGGAGGAGCCTCCGACCATGAATGAATATGTTCCCGGTACCAGCTTCCATCCCGATTGCTGCTCATCGTAGATCGACAGATACAGATCGGGGATGGTGATTCGTACCTGCTTACTTTCGCCGGCGTTCAATTGCACTTTGCTCCAGCCGACAAGGCGCTTGGGCGGTTCGTTGGCGCTGGCGGGCAGACCTGCATAGACTTCAGCAATTTCTTCTCCCGCACGATCGCCGGTGTTCTTGACGGTGAAAGTCACGGTGGGCGTGGTGCCCGATTCCACATGCAGGTCAGAGTAGCTGAAGGTGGTGTAGGACAATCCAAAGCCGAACGGGAACAGCACCGGCTTGTTTTCCGACTCGTACCACTTGTAGCCGACCTTCAGCCCTTCTGTGTAATGCACCTCGAAAGTTGGCGTGGCGACACCGGTACGCATGACGGCAGCTTTCCCCTGTGCTCCCGGCGGAGGCACAACGACTTGCGGCGGCGGTTGGTCGGCCTCGGTCAGCGGGAAGGTGATGGGCAGCTTGCCGCTGGGATTGACGTCTCCGAACAAAACGTTCGCGACCGCGGGGGCTCCATCGCTGCCGGCGAACCAGGCTTCAACGACTGCGCCGACTTTTTCGATCCACGGCATCAGGACGGCGGTGCTGGATTCGATGACGACGATCGTGCGGGGATTTGCAGCTGCGACCTGATCGATCAATGCATCCTGATTGTCGGGGAGTGAAAGATTCGGCAGGTCCATGCCTTCACTCGACCACTGATTGACGAACACAATGGCAACATCGGATTGGCGCGCCAATGCGGCCGCGGCGGCAGGATCGCTGCCTGAATCGAACTTCACAGTGGCTCCGGATGCGAGCGCGGTCACGGCTTTCAAAGGCGATGGCGGGAACCAGACATGCGATTGCCATGCAGGATCTGTGCTGCCGGGTGGGTCCACCTGTGCCGATCCACCGCCGGAGATCATGCCGACATTCGCGTGCGAACCAATGATGGCGATGGAATGGATTTTCGTTGGATCGAGCGGCAGAAGGTTCTGCGAATTTTTCAGCAGGACGATGCTGCCCTCTTCTACGTGAAGCGCGATTTTCAAATCTCGCTCGGCCTCGACCACGCTTTTGTCGGACGGGTAATCGATGATGCCGGCAGCAAATTCCGAACGCAGGATGCGGCGCACGTGATCATTGAGTTGCGACATGGGGACGGCGCCGGATTGCACCGCCTCTTTCATCTTGGGACCGTAGTAGGTGTCGAGCGGTTCCTCGTTATCGAGCCCTGCTGCGGAGGCTTTGACGGTGCTGTGCGTGCCACCCCAGTCAGAGAGGACGAATCCGGGGAACTTCCATTCACCTTTCAGCACATCGGTGAGAAGGTATTTGTTCTCGCAGGAGTAATCCCCGTTGACGGCGTTGTACGCGCACATGACGGCGCCCGGATGGCCGATGGAAATGCCAATTTGAAACGACAGCAGATCGCTTTCCTGCATGGCCCGCTTGCCAATGATAGCGTTGTACTCGTTGCGGCCGCTCTCCTGATCATTCATGGCGTAGTGCTTGATATCGGCAATGACGTGCGCGGCCTGCTCACACTTGATGCGGTTGCCGACCATGGTGCCGGCGAGAACGGGATCCTCACCCATGTACTCAAAGGTGCGACCGCCGCGCAGTTCGCGGACCAGATCAACGCCGCCGCCAAGAGACATGTTGTAGCCCTGGGCGTGCAACTCGCGACCGATCACGCCACCGTATTCGCACGCGGCCTGCGGATCCCAACTGGCGGCCGAGCCCAGGTTTGAGGGCATGGCGGTTGAGTAGCGGCCGTTGCGCGCGCTGAAGCGAACGCCGTAGGCAGCGTCGTCCATCTGGATCATTGGAATTCCCAGGCGCGGCACGCCCAGCACAAAGCCGGCGCCACCATTGCTCAGATTGGCGTTCGGCATCGGCTTGCCTTCCCAGCCAAGCATTCCCTGACCATGCAGCAGGTCAATCTTTTCGTCCAGCGTCATTTGCTGCAGCACCATATCCGCGCGCTGATCGGGCGACAGGTTCTTGTTCATCCATGGAGCCGAGGCAGCGGTGGAAGCGGACGCGCCTGAATTGTTGTGGTGGTGGTGCTGGGCGAAGGCTGGAGAGACCAGCGCAGAAATCGCAATGATGGAGAGGAGTTTCAAGCAGGGAAGTTTATGCATACTGGTTTTCGGCATCCAGTCGATCAGATTTTTCCAGCCAAACCATCATACCTCCATCGTCTATAACGATTTACTTGACGGTGATTCACATCACTACCGGGGGGGAATCGACGGAGCGAACAATTTTTCGCGGCGAACGTCTACGTCGCGCACAGATATTGACGTTGTGACATCCATCGAAAGTTGCAGAGCGCACTCCACCCATGGGTGCTTGACCATCCTGTCTGGAATCAACGAAGCTTGGCCAGCAGCCCGGAAAACAGTTGGTGGCCGGGATGCACGGGTGCGGCCTGCGAGAGTCGTGTCGAGTCGCAACCTATATACAGATACAGGGAGAACGAAACTGAGAAATCATCGGGTTGCAGGATTTGCGGCGCTACCTTTTTTCCTTGCATCTTTGGTCGCATCCGGAAGGGCTCAGTCGACCGCTCCGAACCGGCCGGTCAGCGTTTCCGTGAATTACCGGGCGCGTATGGATGTTTGGCAGTGGTTTGCGGCGCCCCCGGAAACAAATACATATGGCTACCTGGAGTCGTTGTTGCGCATCGCGGTATCGCAGCGGATCCACCGGTGGGACTGGATGCTGGAGCTGTCGCAGCCGGCCGAGCTGTGGCTGCCGAATGACGCTATTTCTCCAATCAGCGCGCAGGGTCAGCTGGGCTTGGGAGGCACGTATTATGCGTCGAACGGAAACAACAGCTATCCTGCGGCGGCGTTCCTAAAGCAGGGGTTCCTGCGATATCGGTTCGATGGCGCAGATAAGGATCTGCGGGTCGGTCGATTTGAGTTTTTCGGAGGGCTGGAGACGCAGCCGAAAAATCCGACGATCCTGTGGCTCCAAAATAATCGGGTGCAGCAGCGACTGGTGGGAAATTTCGGATTCTCCAATGCTCAGCGCAGCTTCGACGGGATCGATGGGCACTACGGATCAGGATCGTGGGATCTGACGGCGATGGCGGCGCGCTCGGATCAAGGCGTCTTTAATATGAACGGAAACCCGGAGCTGAACGTTGACTTGCAGTATCTCGCGTTTACCAAGTCGCAGTGGAACCATCGCATTCTGTGGCGCGCGTTTGGCATTGGATACCATGATGGCCGCACGGGACTTACCAAGACCGACAATCGCCCCCTAGCTGTTCGCCAGGCGGATCACAAGAATATTCGTCTGGGAACGTATGGCGGCGATTTTCTGGCGGCTGTGCCCGCAGGCCCGGGAAATTTTGATTTCTTGTTCTGGGGAGCGCTGCAGAACGGCAACTGGGGCGATCTCCACCAAAGTGCTGGAGCTTATGCGGTGGAGGGTGGATACCAGTGGAGCAAGGTAGCGACGGCTCCGTGGGTGCGTGGCGGAACATTTCGCAGCACCGGAGATAATAATCCCGCCGACAGCGAGCACAACACGTTTTTTCAGATTCTGCCGACGCCGCGGGTCTATTCGCGCTTCCCTTTCTACAACCTGATGAACAGCCAGGACACGTTCATCCAGGGAATGGACAAGCCGGTAAAGAAAGTTGTCGTGCGCAGCGATGTTCACTGGCTGCAGCTGACAACTGGAAAAGACCTGTGGTACCAGGGCGGCGGGGCCTTCGACAATAAGGTGTTCGGCTATACGGGCCGACCCGGGAACGGGTATTCTTCCTTCGTCACGGTAGCCGATGTAAGCGCGGATTGGCAGGCGACCCGATCGCTGGGCGTGAACTTCTACTATGCCCATGCGTCGGGCGGGAGTGTGATTTCCGCGATTTATCCAACCGGAAAGAATGCTCAATTCGGCTATGCGGAGCTTGTCTATAAATGGGGCGTGCAGCAATCCGCTCCCGCCAAGTGAGATTGGTTTGCAGGAAAAAGCCGGTCTCCACCTAAAGGTGGATGCCGAAGCTTGATCGCGCTGGCTATACTTCGGCAACGAAATCGCGGCGGGTAAGCTGTGGCCTGCGGCCGATGGATGCCCGGAAATACTTGCCGACCAACTGGCACGATGCAATGGGGAGAGGACAAACAATGAGACGGTGGTTAGTCGGATTGAGCGTTGCGCTGGCGGCCAGCGCTGTTTGTCTCTACGCTTTTCCCAGGGCGACGGTGATCTATGAAGCGATCGTCGTGCTGCACATTTTTGCGGGCTGCCTGTTTGTCATCTGCGTGATCCCCGGCATGAGAAAGCTGCTGCGGGGGACAAGCCTGCTGGAGAGAACGGGCTGGATTGTATTCACGCTGGGAGGAATTGCCGGCGCAATCCTGGTGTATTCGGGAACCCGCCGCCAGCAATGGCCGATTCTTTACACGCATGAACTGATCTCAATGCTGGCGGTAGCGGTGCTGCTGGCTGTGTGGGCGGGCAACCGGGGCTGGCTGCAGCATGGCGGAGCGAAAGCGGCGGTGCGAGTGGCGACCTCGCTGGTGCTTGTCGCCGCAGTCGCCGCTGGAGCATGGTGGCTGCGCAACGTTCCCTGGCAGAAGGATCATGCTATCCACAACCCCAGCATGGCGCCGGCAGATCAAGTGGATGAAGGCGGGGGGCCGAAAAATCCCTTCTATCCAAGTGATGCCGAAACCTACACTGGCAAAGTTGTGCCGCACGATTATTTTCTGGACTCAGCAACCTGCAAAACCTGCCACGCCGATATCTACAATCAATGGCAAAGTTCGGCGCATCATTTTTCGTCGTTCAACAATCAGTGGTATCGGCAATCCATTGTCTACATGCAGCAGGTGGACGGCGTGCAAGCCTCCAAGCTATGCGCGGGATGCCACGATGCGGCGCTGTTCTTTCCGGGCAATTTCAACACTCCGATTGAAAAGCGTCTGTTTACGCCGGACGCGCAAGCCGGCATGGGTTGCGTGGTGTGCCACTCCATTCGCCTGGAGAAAAGCACCATGGGCAACGCCGACTTTATTCTGGAATACCCGCAGCTTCAGCGGCTGGTGGCCAGCAAGAATCCCATTGTGCATCGCGTGATTGATTATCTGATTGAAGAAGATCCGGAGCCGCATCGGCGGACATTTCTAAAGCCGTTCATGCGTGGCAGCCAGTCTGCGCAATACTGCGGAAACTGCCACAAGGTACATCTGGATGTAGCGGACAATCACTATCGCTGGATTCGCGGCTTTGACGATTACGACAATTGGCAGGCCAGCGGTGTTTCTGGACTCGGCGCGCGATCGTTTTACTATCCACCGAAGCCGCTGGATTGCGAGGATTGCCACATGCCGGAGACACCGTCGAACGATGCCGGCAATGTGAATGGCATGGTGCACTCGCATCGCTTTGTTGCGGCGAATACCGCACTCCCTTTTGTGAACAAAGACGCGGTGCAGTTGAAAGATACGGAAGACTTTCTGAAAGACAAGAAAGTTCGCGTGGACATTTTCGCGATCTCCCCGGAGACCGCGGAAAATCGCATATCAAATAACAAAGTGATGTACGCTGCGCCGCAAATGGCAACCACGTTCGCGGTGGGTGAAGAATCAGAGATGCAGTCGCCGACGGGCGCGGCAGGCGGACCACCGGTTGCGCCGGTCACAGCACCTTTGAATCGAGTGCAGGCGGCGGTTCGCGCGGGAGATACGGAACGCGTCGATGTGGTTGTGCGCACTTTGAACGTTGGACATTTCTTTCCGGGTGGAACGGTAGACGCGTTCGATTGCTGGCTGGAGCTGAAGGCCACCGACGATGCCGGACACGTGCTTTTCTGGAGCGGCATGGTGGAGGACAACGGTCATGGTCCGGTCGAGCCGGGAGCGCATTTTTATCGCTCGTGGGCGATCGATGCGCACGGCAATCCGATCGACAAGCGCAATGCGTGGGCGGCGAGAGCCACGATTTATGCGCACTTGATTCCTCCTGGAGCGGCCGACACGGTTCACTTCCGGCTGCAGGTTCCAAAAAATGAGCGTGGAAAAATTCATCTGCAGGCGAAGTTGAATTACCGCAAATTTTCCTGGTTCAATACTCACTATGCCTTTGCCGGGGTTTCGGAAACCACGGGCCCGCACGACGTGACGCCTTCCTACGATGACAGGAAGATGGTGTTCACTGGAAATACCGCGAACGTGTCGGGACAGATCAAGGCGATTCCTGACCCGCCGATTGTGGTGATGGCAAGCGCCGATGCGGATCTGAATGTGCTGCCGCCGAGTGCGCCCAAGCCAGCGCCCCAGGTAGTGACCAATAAGGCAGATTGGCAGCGGTGGAATGATTACGGGATTGGACTGCTGCTGCAGGGCGATTTGAAGGGAGCCGAGGCGGCGTTTGAACGCGTCACGCAGGCCGATCCGACCAATCCCGACGGATGGGTAAACATTGGCAGGGCGCGCGTGCTGGTGGGAGATATGGCGGGCGCGAAGGTGGTACTCGACAAAGCATTGCAGCTATCCCCTCACCTGGCGCGAGCACTTTATTTCTACGCGCGTGTATTGCGACAGACGGGCGATTACGATGGCGCGATTGCGAAACTGCTGCAGGTGATCGAGCAATATCCGCAGGATCGCGTGGTACGGAATGATCTGGGCCGCGTCTATTTTCTGCAACATAAATATGCGTTGGCGCAGGCGCAGTTTCAGCAGGCGCTGGATATCGATCCGGAAGACCTGGAAGCGAATTACAACATGATGTTGTGTGCCACCGGCATGGGCAAGCCTGACCTGGCGCATCAGTATGAAGTGCGTTATTTGCGCTTCAAGGCGGATGAGTCGGCGCAAGCATTGACCGGACCGTATCTGGAAAAGCATCCCGACGATAATCGAGAGAGGCAGCCGATTCACGAACATGTTTCTGTGCCGCTGCCGATTGCGAATTCTTCCGGCGGGACGAATGCGACCTTGGCCGGCGAGGCGTATCAGCACGCTTCGGATACATCCGTCCTGCACAGAGGTGGTAATTGACTCGGAGAAAATTGGATGGTTCAAGCTTGACGGAAAAGAATGCGCAATCACACCGCCGCAAATTTCTGAAGCTGTCGGGAACGGCGCTGGCCGCCTCGTTGTTCAGTTCTCTTCCCTTCTCGATTGCTGAAGCCGCGATTGCCGGACCTTCGGGCGCAACCACGCAACAGGCAGCGAAAACTCCCGCGGACGCAGGCGAGCGCATTCGCTTTGAAGACATCACCCATGCGGCTGGGATCCGTTTCGTGCACAACAGCGGCGCTTTCGGAAAAAAATATCTGCCGGAGACTATGGGATCGGGTGTCGCGTTTATCGACTACGACGGCGACGGCTGGCAGGACATCTTTCTGGTGAATGGCATGGACTGGCCCGGTCACCCAGGCCGTGTCACCACGTCGGTTCTCTACCATAACAATCGCGACGGCACGTTTACCGACGTCACGCATAAAGCGGGTCTGGCGGTGCCGATGTATGGCATGGGCGTCTCCGTGGCGGACTACGACAACGACGGCCACGATGATTTATTCGTGACGGCGTACGGGCAGAATCATCTGTTCCACAACAACGGCAACGGAACATTTACCGATGTCACCAAGCAGGCCGGGTTGTGGGGCATTGACGAATACAGCACCGGTGCAGCCTGGGTCGACTATGACCGGGATGGCCATCTGGATCTGCTGGTGGCAAATTACGTCGAGTGGACTCCGCAGAATGATTTGTATTGCTCGATGGACGGCAAGGACAAGGCCTATTGCACGCCGGAGTCGTACAAAGGGGTGTCAGTGCGGCTGTGGCGCAACCGCGGCGACGGGACATTCGAAGATGTGACCCACAAGTCGGGACTCTACGACGCGACGTCAAAGAGCATGGGGATTGCCATTCTCGACGCGAATCAGGATGGTTGGCCGGATCTCGCCATCAGCAACGACACGCAGCCCAATAAGCTTTACATCAACAACCGCAATGGCACGTTTACGGAAAAAGGCGTGGTCTCCGGCATCGGCTTCAGCGAAGACGGCGTGGCGCGCGCGGGTATGGGGATTGATGCGGCCGACTATAACCACTCCGGCTATCCCAGCCTGGCGATTACAAATTTTTCCAACCAGATGATCTCGCTATATCAGAACCAGAAGAATGGATTGTTCGTGGACATTGCTCCGCAGTCGGAAGTGGGACGGGCAAGTTTGCTGACCCTGGGCTTTGGCTGTTTCTTCTTCGACTACGATCTGGATGGATGGTTGGATCTGTTTATTGCCGATGGCCACCTGGATCCCGACATCGAGAAAGTGCAGCAGCGGGTCCATTATGCGGAGGCTCCGCATCTGTTCCACAACGAAGGCGGCGGAAAGTTTCAGGATGTTGCGGCCGCCATGGGCAAGTCTTTCGACGAGCGACGAGTGGGTCGCGGCGCGGCCTATGGAGACATCAACAACGATGGCGCGCTGGACTTGATCTTGACGACAAACAATGGGCCGGCAGTGCTGTTCCGAAACACCGGGACGACAAATCACTCATTGCGCGTGAAGCTGTGGGGAACCAAATCGAATCGGAACGGCATCGACGCGGTGGTGTTTGTGCAGTCCGCACAGACTGCGCAGAAGATGACCCTGCGCAGCGGATCGAGCTATCTTTCTTCCAGCGAGCTGGTGCTGACTTTTGGACTGGCGCAAGCGGAGAAGGCGGACGTGGTCGAGATTCATTGGCCCAGCGGCATCACGCAAAAGCTGACGAACGTCAACGCGGGCCAGACGATCACGGTTCGCGAGGACCAGGGTATCGTCCACGCGGAGCCATTTCAGAAGCGCGCGCTGTAAGAACGCGCAACGCGTTGCCGTCGACCTATCGCGCCGTTGCGAGATGATGCTATGCTTGCCATCGATGACGGAGGGTTGACGTGGGATCCATCTCCATCGCTTGCTATAAACCGCGCGCCGGTTGCGAAGATGCCCTGCTAGCGCTGGTGCGAGATCATCTGCCGCCGCTTCGGGCTGAGGGTCTTGTTACTGACCGTTCGTCCATGGTGATGCGAACAGCTGACGGAACCATTATTGAAGTTTTCGAATGGGTCTCTGCAGAAGCCATTGCCAGCGCACACCAGAATCCGGTAGTCCTGGAATTGTGGAAGCGGTTCGAGGCGGTTTGCACCTACCAGGTACCGGCGAGCCTGCCGGAATTTCAGAATATGTTCGCGCACTTCGAGCCACTGTAAGTCGAAGCTTACTCGGCGGCTGCCAATGTTCCCCTGGCTGAGCCGGAATCGGGTCGCACGCTGCGAGCAATCAGTGAGAAACAAACGATCATCATCCCCAGAGCAAAAACTGGTACTAGCAGACCATCGCGCAACGAGCCGGTATGAGTCGAAAGCCTGCCGGTCAACCAGGGCAGCACAGAACCACCCATCCCCGCGACGGAGAAAAGCCATTTGGTTTGCGGCGATTCGTGAGTCAAGGCTAGGACACGGGATGCACAAAGGGGAAAAATAGGCGCCAATGCAAGGCCGGCAAGCACGGCAGAGAGAAGGATGATCGCCGGAGAGTGATTCAGCAGAATCGAAAGCACGCTGCAGCCAGCGACGATCATGGCTGCCAGGAGCAGGCGCGATTCCGACACGCGCAATAGAACCGCGGGCGCGAGAAGGCGGCCGCAGAGAAGCGCGAGCCAGAAGCAGGAAGTGATGAGTGCCGCCCACAAACCTCCGCCGATGGGAAGACGATGAACGAAGGTCATCATCCAGCCACTGACAGAGACTTCGACGCCGACGTATAAAAATCCGAGGAGAGAAAAGGCGGAGATTAAGAGCCATGGGGTCGCGCCCTCGCTGACTCGCAGGCGACGGATGTTATTGCCCAGCAGGCTGGTGCGATAGTGCTGGAGGATCAGGGCTATCAACCCGAAGGCGACAGCAACAACAAAATAAATCCGCATGGGCGGCGCGTAGCGAACCCAGCGGGCCGCAATCTCCGGCGACAGCGCAGCGCCGACGATCCACGACGCATTCAGCAGTGAGAGAGCAGCACCGGGGCGTTCGAAGAAGGTGCCACCCACCATGTTGATGGCAGTCATGGCCCAGCCCATTCCCATGCCAAAAAAGAAGAAGACGATATCCGCCGCGTAACCGTGCAGGGCTCCCAGAGCGATGGCGCCCACCACCATCAGGAGATAGCCCTGCTGAATGCTGCGGAACAGATTTTCGCGCACCAGCAGAGCTCCAAGTGCGGCACCGGTGAACTGACATGCAAAGAGGAATCCGGCTCGAGCGTCGGTGAGATTCCATGCGGAGTGCAGCGCGGGAAGCAGGCAGCCCAGCAACGTGGTGCCGAATCCAGTGGCGGCAAATGCAACATGCAGCCATATGACGGAGATCAGGCGACGATCATTCCTTGGCAAGGGGAGATGTCCGATTCCTGGGGGATGCAGCTTTGTTCTTCGTTCCGCTTCTGGGCTTGCGACGCAAGTTCGGCGCGTCGTCGGCCTGGGCCACGGCGGTTGATTCGCGCACCGTGAGTGCGGGATAAATCACAATTTGCTCACGGAATTTCTCCACACCCTGGAGCCGAGACAGCAAATATTCTGACGCCATCCATCCCATTTCTCGTAGCGGTTGCCGCACCGTGGTGAGGCTGGGACTGATAAACGCGGCGGCCCGAATATCGTCGAAGCCGATGACCGAGACATCCGTCGGCACGCGCAGGCCGGCATCCTGCAAGGCGCGCATGGCGCCCATGGCAGCCACGTCGTTGAAGGAGACCAACGCGGTAAATCGCTGATTGCTGTTGAGCAGTTGTTGCACGACTGGATACCCCAGGTCCGGCGTGGTGATGTCGCGCTCCAGTCGAACTACCAGCTCCGGCTTCACTCGCAGTCCAAGTTGCCGGGCTACTTTTACGGTGCTTCGCCAGCGGTCGTCGGAGTCGGAGCTAAAAGGTTGGCCGCGCATATAGGCCAGATCACGATGCCCGAGTGAATAGAGATGATTCAGAGCCAGCTCGGCGGCGTGATCATGATCCAGTACCAGATTGGTGACTCCTTCCACGCGGGTATGACCGGCGACAGCGACGACGGGAACGGGAAGCTGGTGCTCCAGCAAAGTGTCGATGGCGATCAAGCCTTCCGCGCCGCGGCTGACCAGCATGTTGCAGTATTCCTCCACCAGATCTTTGCGATGACGATGATGCACGGTGAAGTAGAAATATCCTTTGCCGATCAGGTAATCGCCGATGCCGCTCATCACCTGCGTGTGATAGCCCTCACCCAATTCGGGAACCAGGATGCCGATGGTGTGCGTCTTGCGATTGCGCAGAGATCGGGCGAGCAGATTCGGTTGGTAGCCGAGTTTTTCCGCCGCGGCTTTAATGCGTTCGCGCGTGGGCTGCGGAATCGAACGCCCGGGAACGTTGTTCAGTACAACAGATACAGTTGCTGGATTCAGGCCAAGATATTCCGCCAGTTGCTTCAGACTGACCGGCTCAGCGGGCGCGTTCGACTTGGGCTTGCCCGTGCGGCCACCGTTAGTCGACATTTGCAATCACCATGTTTGGTTCAGGCAGCCAGCGAGCGATCACCCGACCTCCTCCGAATCGCATAAAACCAAGGTAACTCATCGTGTATTGCTACATGATGGCCTGCAACGGCACGGAAGACGCGCAGAAAAGCGGCGAAATACGCCATTTTATGCACACCGCATGGACGGATTGAGGTGCCCGCAAGTTGCACGACGGGCTGATCGAAACGATACGAGCGTGTCAAATCACGGTCCTCCTTTTCCACCGCTGGGGAACATGGCGTCCGGGCGGGTGCGGCAAAACACCGTAGACAAACGATTGACTGACAGCCTACATCAAACTTTATCCATTGACAAAAGAATAATGGCTGGCGTTTAATGGTCGGCGGTTATCAAGCCTGTTGTTCCGATGCGCCAAGGCAAACGGTTGTCTGGATGACATCGGGGTTACTTCAGGAATCGTTGGCAACCAAAACGATGAGTGGTATCTGATATTCGGCCCATTAAGAACGCGAAGCCGAAGCCAGAATTTTCAGGAGGCAATCTATGAGGAAGTTGTTACGTGGCACAGCCGTGCTGGTCTTGCCGATATGTTTCTCGCTTTGCGCGGTCGGTACCGGTCTGGCGCAAAACACGAACTCAGGTGACATCCGCGGAAGCGTGACCGATTCGACGGGCGCTGTTCTGCCGGGCGTTACGGTTACGGTATTGGACGTCGATAAGAACGTCACCCATACCTACGTGACCAACAGCAGCGGATTGTATGACACCGGCTCCATCGTTCCGGATAACTACACGCTGACCTTCACCAAAGACGGCTTTGAAACCTATGTGCGCGGCCCCATCGTATTGATGGTGGGAACCACCGGCATCGACGCACAGTTGAAGGTGGGTGCGGTTTCCAGCAAAGTGGTGGTCACAACAAACACCCCGCTGCTGCAGACGGAAACCGGATCGCAGTCGACCACGCTGACAGCGAAGAGCATGCAGTTATTGCCGCAGGTGGGAGAGGATTGGCAGAACTTCATCATCTTAATGCCAGGCACCTCGGGCACACCGCAAAATGCTTCGAACTCCTTGAATCCGGGCCAGGTTGCCTCCGTGAACGGCAATCTTCCTTACAGCAGCGTGCTGGCGGACGGCGCGACGACCACTCTTCCTATGAGTCAGAACTCCGACGTGACGGTGTTTGAAACCACGTCTGAAGTGAAGATTGATACTTCCGCTTTCTCGGCAGAGTATGGAGTCGGTGGCGTGCTTTACAACCAGATCACCAAGGGCGGCACCAACCAGTTCCACGGCACTGCCTACGAGTATTTCCAGAACGACGCCTTGAACGCGGCTCCGTATGCTTTCGGCCAACAGACCACGGTGCCTGTTCTTCGCTACAACAATTTTGGCGGTTCTATTGGCGGCCCGATTCTGCGGAACCGGATGTTTTTCTACTTCGATTATGACAAGACGAAAGACTTCGGCGGAGCGTCGTATGGCTTTGAAACCGTACCGACGGCGGCTGAGCTGAGCGGCGATTTCACTGGGTTGCCCACGATTTATGATCCGACGACTCAGGTGATTACGAACACGCCCGGCGGCCCTGTCGTCACTCGGCAATCCTTCGCGGACGAATACGGCAATGGGAACAAAATTCCCTCCAACCTGATTGACCCGGTCGCCACTGCGATCCAGGGCTACTTTCCGAAGCCGAATGCAACCGGAACGCTTGTCAATGGCGTTGACACCAACAACTTCTTCTATAGCGTACCCAGCAGCAATCCGGTGACAGCCTATTTCGGAAGACTGGATTTCGATATCACCCACCACAACCGGCTGACCGCTTCTGAAACCAGCAGCGATAACCCAGCCACCTATTTGAACCAGGGTATTTGTCCGGTGAATTGCCAGAATGGCGACGTTAGCCGCGACAATGCCCAGGTCTCGGATGTGTGGACAATCAGCCCAAACATGATCAATGAAGCTCGCATGGGCTTCACCGACCAGTTGAATTTCTTTACGCCGTTCTCTTTGAACGAAGGATTTCCGGCAAAACTTGGATGGAAATTTGCCAAAGCCGACACCTTCCCAAATATCAATATCAACCAGTTCTACAATCTGGCGCCGCAATCGAATGCGGTGTACAAAGAATTTGTTTTCGATCCGTCGGATGTTGTGACGATGGTACGTGGAAAGCACGTGATCCACTTCGGTGGTGAGTTCCTGATCAGCCGCGCGGATTCCACAGCCTGGGGCAACCTGAACGCCGGCACGATGACTTACAATCCGGTCTACACCTCGGCAACAGGGATCAGCGTACTGACAGCACCGCCCGCAGGTATCCCCGCGGTGTCGGGCTTCGGCTATGCGGATTTCCTATTAGGACAGACACAGAGCTGGAACGCGCAGGTGACGCCGGAATTCGGCGGCAGAATCAAACTGCCGCAGGCTTTCATTCAGGACGACATCACACTGCGGCCTAACCTGGTGATCAACCTTGGCTTGCGCTGGCAGGGAATGACGGGCTGGTCGGAAGTGAAGGGCAACGAATCAGTCTTCGACCCAACCGTTTTGAATCCTGCCAACAACACGTTGGGTGCCATGTGGTATGGGTTCAGCCACGCCAATGGGCGAGACCGCTTACAGGACCAGGTATGGACTACTTTCCTGCCGCGCGTCGGATTCTCCTGGCAGTTTTTGCCGACCACGGTCATACGCGGTGGAATTGGCTGGTATGCCTATACATGGAGTGAAGACACGTACGGTGCGGGAATGGGAAATGCCTTTGGGAGCAGCGGCACTTCTAACGATGCAACCAATGGTTTATGCCCGGTCGTACAACTGAGTGCTGACGGGTCAACACCAGATACGACTGACCCGGGCTGCGGTGTGGGACAGTTCAATGGTCAGAGCATCAACTCTTTGTATCTGACATCTCCAACGACGCCGGATGCACGCAATGGGCAAAGCGTCAGTTACAACGAGTACCACACTCCAGTGCCGAAGATCTGGCAATATAACGTCGAAATTCAGCGTGAATTTGGGACGAATATAGTTGCCACGCTTGCCTATGTTGGAAGCCATGCCAACAACCTGAATTTTGTTACAGACTTAAACCAGATTCACGCGGAAAATCTCGGCCCGAACGATAATCCTACGTTTCGGCCATATCCCCTCTTCCAGGGAATCAATGGAAGCACAAACAACGGAAGCTCGAACTACAACTCCTTGCAGGCCCAATTCCAAAAGCGCATGACCTATGGGCTTGAGGTGAACGCCAACTACACCTGGTCCCACTTCCTGGACGATCAGGATTCTTCCGGGTGGGGCAGTCGCGGCGGTAACACGCCGTGGCAGATTGGCTATCAGCCGTCGGCAAACTACGGTCCGTCCAACTTCGATATCACAAATATGTTCAAGGGGGACGTCATCTGGGAGTTACCGGTCGGCAAAGGACGTAGATTCGTGAACAACAACTTGATCCTGGATGAGTTGATTGGGGGATGGCTGGCTTCAGCAACATTCCAACTCCAGGGAGGAAACCCCTTCACTGCGCAGATGAACAGCGACAACTCGTACAGCCAGGGTGGTGAGACAGGCAATGGATTTGCACAGTATCCTAACGTCGTCGGCAATCCTCACGCTGGCCCACGCAACAATCAAGAGTGGTTCAACATCAACGCTTTTGCACAACCAGCTCCCGGAACGTTCGGCGACTCAAGCAGAAACAGCTTGCGTGGTCCGGGCCTGACAAATGTCAACTTCTCGCTGGGCAAAAACTTCATCATCTGGCGACAGGTCAACTTCCAGCTCCGCGGTGATGCTACCAACGTGCTGAATCATCCCAGCTTCTCGCAACCGGACAACAACATCGGTGGATCTCAAGCGGGGCAAATCACGAGCACGACGGTCGGCGGTCGTAGCATGCAGATCAGTGGTCGACTGTCCTTCTAAACCGGGAGTAATCCTCAACCTTGGAAAGGACGGTGAATTTCGCCGTCCTTTTCATTTGCAGGTATGCAGTATCCGCTTCGAGCGCCAGGAGTGTTACGGGCGCTTCGAGTCGATCCGAAGCCAGCGAGCTCGTGGGTCGCTACCATAGCTAAGAACAGTACCCAGGCGGGACATCATTTTTTGTGAATCGTCGCAATACAATTCATACTGCCCAGTGGGCGGGAATGGGAGGCTCTAATGAAATCGAGATCGATCGTACATCCATTATTTGCCATGGTGGCTCTTGTGCCTTTTGCAGCCTGCACGTTAATGGCGCAAACGGCGAGCGTCTGGCTAACAACCCCCGATAAGTCTTCGCTGGTGGCACAGCAACCGAATGGGCTGCAATTCTCCCACCCCCAGAAAGACGTGCCTACGATCGCAGTCGACGATTCGAAGAAGTTTCAGACGATTGACGGATTCGGATTTGCGTTGACAGGCGGCAGCGCGCAGTTGCTAATGCACATGTCGGCGCCCGCGAGAGCTACCCTGCTGAAACAACTTTTCTCGACCGATGGCGATGGTATTGGCGTGAGCTATCTTCGGGTGAGTATCGGCTCGTCCGATATGAATGCCCGAGTGTACTCCTACGACGATCTGCCGCCGGGAGAAACGGATCCGACGCTGGCGAAGTTCAGCCTGGCGCCGGATGAAGTTGATGTAATTCCGGCGCTAAAAGAAATTCTGGCGCTCAATCCAAAGATAAAAATTCTCGGATCGCCGTGGTCCGCTCCGGCATGGATGAAGACGAATGATAAGTCCAAAGGAGGCACGCTGCAGCCGGAGTACTACAAAGCCTATGCGCAATATTTTGTGAAGTATGTGGAGGGCATGAAGGCTGCGGGAATCACGATTGACGCCATCACGGTACAGAACGAGCCGCTGAATCCAAAGAACACGCCCAGCATGGTGATGTTTGCCAAGCAGGAAGACAACTTCATCAAGGATGCGTTGGGGCCGGCCTTCAAGAAGGCGCATGTCCGGACGAAGATTCTGGTGTATGACCACAATCCTGATGTCACCTCCTACGCGCTGTCGATTCTGAAGGACCCGGACGCCAGCAAATATGTCGACGGATCCGCCTGGCATATCTACGGCGGTGAAATGAGTGCTTTGACAGAAGTGCATGACGCGTTTCCTGATAAGAATATTTATTTCACAGAACAATCGATTGGTTACGGCCACCACGAGACGAGCATTGATATTTCAGAGCCCGTCAGCGAAGTGGTGATTGGCGCCACCCGCAATTGGAGCAAGAACGTTTTGCTGTGGAACCTAGCGGCGGATCCTGAAGACGGGCCGCACACGAATGATGGCGGATGCGGCTCCTGCATTGGGGGAATCACTCTGGACGGCGACAACGCCACGCTGAATGTTGCCTATTATGTGATCGCGCAGGTTTCGAAATTCGTGCCGCCGGGCTCGATTCGGGTGGACTCGAATGACGTGGAACAGTTGGCGAATGTGGCCTTCCGCACGCCGGACGGAAAAATGGTGCTGATCGTTTCCAACACCGGCAATTTTCCGACGACGTTCAACGTGAGCTTTCACGGCAAGGCGATGACGGCGACGTTGCCCGAAGGGGATGTTGCGACCTACGTCTGGTAGGCGCGGGGCGATCTGTAGCGAACCTGTTGTGGGAGGAAGTCAATGAAGATTGGATCGATGCAATCTGCTGTGTTCTTGATCCTCGTATCGGTGATTGCGACGCCGTTACTGGCTGCCTCCTACTACCCTGTTCGACTCGATGATCCGACAGCGGTGTACCTGACGCCGGACAAATTTCCAGTTCATGGGGATGGTGTCGCGGACGATAGCGCGGCGATTCAACAAGCCATCGACCAGGTTGAGTCGACGACGAAACAAGGCATCGTCTTCATTCCCTCCGGGCGTTATCGCATCACAAAAACCATTTATGTCTGGCCGGCAGTTCGCGTGATTGGATACGGACCGACGCGACCAGTGTTTGTGCTGGGGAAAAATACTCCCGGGTTTCAGCAGGGTATCGGCTACATGGTGATGTTTGCAGGCGGGCGGCATCCGTACCGTCACACTGGACCTTTCCCGGGGACGGTGCCGGCGACGGAAGTCGAGGACGCAAATCCGGGAACATTTTACTCCGCGATGAGCAACATCGACTTTGAAATTCAGGATGGCAATCCGGCTGCTATCGGGATTCGCTTTCACGTGGCGCAGCATTGTTTTTTGACCCACATGGATTTTCATATTGGCTCGGGACTGGCGGCGCTGAAGGACATTGGCAACGAGGGCGAAGATTTACATTTTTATGGCGGCCAGTACGGAATCGTCACCGAGATGCCCTCCCCCGGGTGGCAATTTACGCTGCTCGACTCCACATTTGAAGGCCAGAGTGTGGCTGCGATTCAGGAACACGAAGCAGGCTTGACGCTGGATCACGATGTGTTTCGGAATGTGCCAACGGCAATTGCGATTGATCCTGATTACTCCGATGAACTGTGGGTGAAGAATTCGCGTTTTGAGGACATCAGTGGTCCGGCTGTGATCGTCAGCAACGAGAATAATCCGCGGACGGAAATCAACCTGCACGAAATTGTTTGCAAGCATGTGCCGCAGTTCGTGTTGTTTCGAGAGAGCGGGAAGAAAGTTGCCGGGCCGGGAGAGATGTATCGCGTGGAGGCGTTTTCCCATGGCCTGACCATCCCTGATCTGGATGCACCGGCGAAAATTGATACTTCATTCCAGACCGTGCCGCTGACCACTTTGCCGCCTGCAGGGGCGCCGGTGATTCGCAATCTTCCGGCGCGCGATACGTGGGTGAATCTTCGTTCGCTGGGAGCCAAGGGCGACGGGGCCACGGATGACACTGCGGCGATTCAGAAAGCTATTAATGAGCATGCGACGATCTACATTCCGTCGGGACACTACATGGTCAGCGACACGCTCACGCTGAAGCCGGACACGGTCCTGATTGGGCTGCATCCCAGTACAACCCAGTTCATCCTGCCCGACTCTACGCCGGGATTTCAAGGCATCGGGAATGCGAAGCCGCTGCTGGAGACGCCGAAGGGCGGAACGAATATTCTGACGGGAATTGGGATCTACACCAACGGGATCAACAGCCGCGCCGCAGGCGTGATGTGGATGGCCGGCGAAAATTCTCTGATGGACGATGTGCGATTCCTGGGCGGGCACGGCACCAATCGTATCGACGGCACGCGCGTAAATCCTTACAACAATACGCACACCGCCGATCCGGACATTCATCGCCGCTGGGACGCGCAGTATCCCAGCCTATGGATTACAAATGGCGGCGGCGGGACTTTCGCTGACATCTGGACGCCGGACACGTATGCGCAGGCGGGCATGTTGATCTCCAACACGTCGACGCCGGGGCATGTGTATGAGCTTTCCAGCGAGCACCACGTGAGGAATGAGATCGTGCTGCGCCACGTTTCGAACTGGGAAATTGATTCGCTGCAGACGGAAGAAGAGTGGGGCGAGGGTGCGTTTGCATTGCCGCTCGAGATCGATGACTCCAGCAATATTACTGTCGCAAATTTTCATTCGTATCGAGTGATCGCGAGCTATCAGCCATTTCCCTACGCGGTGCGCGTTGCCCGCTCCAGCGATATTCAGTTCAAGAATCTGCACGTGAACAGCAACAGCAAAGTAGCGTTCGACAACTCGGTCTTCGATCAGACGTATGACGCGCAGGTTCGCTACAACGAACTGGCATCGCTTTCGATTTCAGGAAAGAAGCCGGAACCGCGCAAGCTTGCCCCTGCGCCTGTGCTTGCAGAAGGAGCGAAGCTGGAAAAACTGTGCGGTGGATTTTTCACTATTTCAGGCGCAGCAGTAGACGCGCAGGGACGCCTCTATTTCGTCGACACGCATTGGCAGAGGATCTATCGCTGGACTCCAGAGGCGCATGATCTGAAGATTCTCCGCGACAATTCTCTGCAACCGACCCAGCTTGCAGTGGATCGGGCGGGAAACCTGATTGTGATTTCCTATGCAGGCAACGGCACGGTGTATACGTTCCGGCCAGACGCGCTCGATGACCGGATTACATTCATCGAGCCGGTCGCGGCGGCTGCGCGTCCAGGGATGACAGCGGTTCTTCCCGTCGACTATTGGGGTAGCCATGATTTTGTCGAGCGGGTAACGACGCCGAAGCAGTATCAATTTATTTCCCCGGATGGGACTACGTTCATTCCCGCAGGCAAGGAATTTATCGATGGAGCGACCAACTGGGGCGTCAAAATGTCCGATGTTTTGCGCGCGTTCAGCCTGGCGAAGGTCATCCCGGGACGACCGTTCTACGTCAGCGAAGAGTCGGAGCAGAAAACCTACTCCGGAAATGTCGGTCCGGATGGCACGGTTTCAGACCTGAAGCTATTCACTGAGCAGGGTGGCGAGAGCGTCATCCAGGACAGCAAGGGAAACGTCTATCTGGCGGCCGGCAACATCTTTATCTACGATCCCAGCGGCAAGCAAATTGGGACGATCGATGTTCCAGAACGCCCGGTCGACCTGATCTTTGGCGGCAACGATGGCAAGACGCTTTTTATCCTGACACATAGCTCGCTCTATTCGATTCAAACCCGCTTCTAGACCCTGCCAAACACTGCCACCAAGCCTGTTTCGTGACCTGCGTCACAGGCTAGGGTGCGCTTTCTCCCTATACTTTTCAGTACCTTCCGCAGAAAAGACACTCCCAGCGGATTTTCGCGTCGAGCGCTCGGGTATGGGGCATGAAGCTATTGTGGACCACGTTGGCAGCCGGATTTTTCCTGGCACTGTGCACCCTGCGCGGAGCCGCAGGAGATGCCGCACGCCCGGTGGCGCCGGTCGGACCTAACCATTCGCCGTCGATTCCAGCAATCGTCTTTGTGGAAGCGCCCGTTGTGGCGGCCGTCAGTCTGACGGAACGCTTCCCGCAAGGAAGCCACCTCGTGCGCCTACAACCGGGCGATGGGCAGGCCACCGTGTCGCCGCTCACAACGGAACTTTTTGCCGCTGCCGATCCGCAGGTCTCCTTCGACGGAAGCCGAATCCTTTTTTCCGCTCAGAAGGCGAAAGGTGATCGCTGGCAGATATCGGAGATGGCAGCGAACGGATCGGGGCTTCGCCAGATCACACGCTGTGAGGGGGATTGCCTCCAGCCGAAATACCTGCCGCAGAACCAGATTGTGTATACGATCGTCAGCGGTATGGGTGCGCAACGCGGGTCGGCGGTTTACGTGAGCCGTATCGATGGAACAAACGCTCATTCCATCACTTTTGGGCCAGGAGACTTTCAGGTAGAGACGGTGCTGCGCAGCGGACGCATCCTGGTGTCAGCCGAGTCAATGGTGACGACCAAAGCGAAGAAACAATCGCGCACCCTGTTTATGCTGCGGCCGGATGGATCTGGCCTGGCGATGCTTCGCGACGACAACTCCAGTAAGAACCGCGGCGGCGCGATCGAGCTGGCAGACGGCACCATCGTGTTTGTCGAGGCGGCTGGAGACTCCGCGGGCGGACAGCTGGCATGGATCCGGCAAGGGGCGCTGCGCGCTTCCAGCCTTATGCGCCAACCGTCGGACTATGCCTCGGCGGAACAGCTGGATGACGCGACGTTAGTTGTCGCCAGGGAGAATCCGGCTGGCTCCAAGAATCGCGAATTTGACCTCTACACATTCGATCTCGCCAGCCAGAGGGTAGGCGATGTGCTGTATCACAACGCAAGGGCTTCCAGCGTACAGGCGGTCCCGCTGGTTCCGCATGCGCTGCCGCAAATCTACTGGAGCATCCTTCATCCCACCGCTCAAACCGGTCGCATTCTCTGCCTGGACTCCTACATTTCACAAGATGTGGCCAGCGGTCGTCTGGCAGGGCGGATCGCGAAAGTTCGCGTTTTGACGCTGGAACAGCCGGGGAACCATGAGCGAATTGTGGGCGACGCTCCAGTCGAATCGGATGGATCGTTCTACGCGAGTGTTCCGGCGGATGCGCCGATTCGATTTGAGTTGCTGGGAGCCAAGGGCGAGATGCTGCACGCACAGCGGAGCTGGATCTGGGTTCGCAATGGCGAAGACCGTGGATGCCAGGGATGCCATGACAGTCCGGCGGTCGCGCCCGCAAATCATTTTCCGATGGCACTGCGGCGGTTCGATACACCTACGCCGCTGGGCAATGTGATGCACGCGCCACGCGAGGGGCAACGATGAAAACGTTCCCGTGCCGGCTCGTGGCTCGAATCGCATCGACATCGCTTCTGTTGACCATGTCTGCAGCTGGGATTCTTTTTGCGCAGAGTGCGGCTCCGGTGCCTGCATCTACACCCTCCCCGCTGCCGCAATTTGAAGATGTCACGCAGAAGTCCGGAATCGATTTCCGCCAGTCCTTCGGTGAGAAGGATTTGAGTTCGATTTTGGAAGGCGCCGGTTCCGGCTGCGCCTGGATCGACTACAACGATGATGGCTTTCTCGATCTCTATGTCGTCAGCGGCCGCTATCTGCCGGGAATCACCGATCACTCCGTACCGGACGGCAAGGACGCGACGAATCACCTGTACCGCAACAACGGCGACGGAACATTTACTGACGTGACTGCCGCCGCGGGAGTTGCTGGAAAAGGTTTTGGCGTCGGCGTGACGGCGGGTGACTTCGACAACGATGGCAACGAGGATTTGTACGTCACCAACTACAACTCCGCGATTTTGTATCACAACAACGGCAATGGAACCTTCACGGATGTGACGGCGAAAGCGGGCGTCGAAAATCCGTTCTTTGGGACGGGAGCGGCATTTGTCGATTATGACCGCGATGGGCGGCTGGATCTTTTCGTCGGAAATTATCTGAACTTCGACCCGAAGTATCGGCAGTATTACACCGCGCAACATTATCCAGGCCCGCTTGGCTACGCGCCGGAAACGAACCGGCTGTTCCATAACAACGGAGACGGCACGTTCACCGATGTATCGAAGCCCTCAGGAATTGCAAGCCAGCCGGGGCGCGCGATGGGCATCACCGTGGGCGATTACGACAACGATGGATGGCCAGATATTTATATCGCCAACGACACGATGCCGAGCTTTCTATATCACAACAACCACAATGGGACGTTCACCGATGTGGCTGCGGATCTCTACGTGGCGTACGGCCAAAATGGCGAAGCGTCGACCGCGATGGGCCCGATTTTCGGCGACTACAACAACGATGGATGGCAGGACCTGTTTGTATCGGACGCGCACTTTCATCGCTTCTATCAGAATGCGGGTAAGGCAGGAAGCGAATTTCAGGATGTGACGAATGCCTCCGGCGTAGGTGTGGTGTCGGGTCAGTTTGTCGGCTGGGGCGATGGTTTTTTCGACTTCGATAACGATGGGTGGAAAGACCTTTTCATCCTGAATGGCGGCATGGTGTGGCTGGTGCCGATGCCGAGTTCCCTGCTGCGCAACAACGGCGATGGCAGCTTCACGGATGTTTCTCTGCATGGGGGAGATTTCTTTCGGACGCAGATCGTTGGCCGTGGCGCCTGCTTCGCCGACTACGACAACGACGGATATATCGACGCGTTTGTGACCACGCTGGGCGGCAAAGGCATTCTGCTGCACAACACCCCCCCGCCAGGAAAACGAAACCACTGGCTGACGATCAGGCTGGTGGGAACGCGCAGCAATCGGGATGGCTACGGCACCAGCCTCGAGGCGGACACTGGAGCGCTGCGTCAGTTTGTGCAGTCGACGTCGGAAAGCGGATACCTTTCGCAGAATGATCCGCGGCCGCATTTCGGGCTGGGTGCTGCTACGACCGTGGATACGCTGATCATCCGTTGGCCAAGCGGCACTGTGCAGACGCTGAAGAACATTCGTGCCGACCAGATTCTGACGGTGACCGAGCCCGCAGGCCCGGCTGTTGCCGCGGCAACAAAAAGCGGGGCAACGCCATGAACGCTCGGCGCGCGAGTGCGGGGATTCTAGATAGGCGGCTTGCAGGTTTGTATCTCAGCGGCGCCGGCTTGGCCTTCTTTCTAGTTGTCGCGATTCTATGGCAGCCCGGCATGGCCGCCGCGCTGCAACAGCGCGATTCTGTTTCTGGAAATACATTGCCACGATCGAAATATTTGAGTCCAGTGGCGATGCAGCTGTCTCTGGATGGCCGCTGGCTCTACATCGCATGCGAGGACAGCGACCAGCTGCTGGCGGTGGACACGCACACGCAGCAAGTGGCGCGACGGATTCGCGTGGGTCGAATGCCACGGGGCATCACGCTTTCGCCCGACGGAAAAACGCTGTACGTTTCGAACGAAAACGACAACGACGTGATGGAAATTAACGCGGAGAGCTTTCAGATTCGCCGCACACTGGCTGTTGGCTGGGAGCCAGTGGGATTGACCACAGATCGTTCCCGAAAACTTCTGTATGTGGCGAACACGCTGGGCGATGACATCTCGGTGGTGGATCTGCAGAGCGGGCGGGAGCTGAAGCGACTGCAGGCCGGACATTATCCGGAATACATTGCGCTTTCGCGCGATGGAAGCCGCGTGTATGTTGCCAGTTTGCTGGCACGCGTAACTCCAGCTGACGAACCGCCGGTATCGGAATTGACCGTCATCGACACGAGCCATCAGATGGTTGCAGCGCGCGTGGATGTGCCGGGAGTGATCCAGATGCGGCACATCACCGAGCTGCCGCCCAGTGCCGGCGGATATCTTCTGATCCCGTTCATGCGGCCGAAGAATCTGAATCCTCTGGTGCAGATTCAACAGGGATGGTACCTGACGCATGGAATGGCCGTGATTCGTCCGGCGGCGAACGCGGCCGATGGTCCCGATCAATATCGCGTCGCGGAAGTCCTGCTGGACGACATCGATCATTATTATGCCGATGGTTTCGGCGCTGCCGTCACGCCCGATGGACGATGGGCGCTGGTCACGGCTTCCGGAGCCAATGTCGTGTCTGTCATCGACACGGGCAAACTTCGCCGCCTGTTGCTGAGTCCTCCTCCTGCTCGGCAACAGGAGCTGGCGAATCGATTGGACTCTGCCACCCGCTTCGTCACAGTGCGGCTGCCGGTGGGGCGGAATCCGACCGACGTGGTCACGTCGCCGGATGGACGCTTTGCGTATATCGCCAATCGTATGGATGACACCGTGAGCGTGGTCGATATGAAGACGATGCAAGTGGCGTCGACGATTGATCTTGGCGGCCCGAAAGAAATTTCGCGCGAACGCAGCGGTCAGCGGCTGTTCTTCGATGCGAGCCGTTGCTACCAGGGACAGATGGCGTGCGCCACTTGCCATCCGCATGAAGGGCTCTCCGATGGGCTGGCGTGGAGCCTGGAAACACCGCAGCTGGGACGCGATGTGGTAGAAAATCGCACGCTGTACAGCATCGATGGAACCTCGCCCTTCAAATGGAACGGGAAGAATCTGAACCTGCAGACGCAGGATGGTCCGAGAACCGCGATGTACATTTTTCGGTCGCAGGGATTCAGTTCGACCGAGGTGAACGATCTGGTGACGTACCTGCTGGCGCTGCGGCTGCCACGGAATCCACACCTGGCAACGGATGGACAGCTGACCGAGGCGCAGGCACGCGGGCAGGTAATCTTTTTTCGCGACAAAACGATGGAGGGCAAGGTGATTCCGCCGCTTGATCGCTGCTACACCTGTCATTCTCCACAGACGCACTACACGTCGCGAATCTCGATGGACGTTGGAACAGCGACGCGCGACGACACCATCCAGGCGTTCGATATTCCACAACTGGAAGGGGTGGTGACGCGGCCACCTTATCTGCACAATGGCGAAGCGTTGGAGCTGGAAGACATTTGGACCAAGTTCAATCCAGATGACAAGCACGGAATTACGTCTGACCTGAACAAAGCGCAGCTGAACGACCTGATTGAGTTTTTGAAAACACTATGACGCGCCGATTGGAGAATTCGATGGAGCGAACCAGGGCAATATCGCGAGCAGGCAATGTCCTGTGTATCTTCGCGCTCCTGATGATCGGCACGGTAGGCGCGGCGCCGCAGAATGCTTCGTATTACACGAAGTGGGTGAATTACACGCCGGCGAATGGATTTCCTGCGGGCGAAGTGTACTGCGTCACGGTGGATGGCAATCGCGTGTGGGCCGGCACGGGGCACGGACTGGTGCTGCTCGAAGCTGGTCGCGTCAAACAAATCTTCACGACAAAAGATGGTTTGTCCGGCATGGCCGTGATGTCCGTTGCGGTCGATAAGCAAACCGGGGCCGTATGGATCGGGACCTTCGGCGGACTCAGCCGCTACTCCGGCGGGCAGTTTACGAACTACACCAATCTGAGCAGCGGTCTGGCGAATGACCTGGTGTACGGGGTGGCGATCCAGGGCCAGTATGTGTGGGTGGCAACGACGGCGGGCGTGAACCGCCTGGATAGCTATACGGGAACGTGGGAAATCTTCAACGAATCGAACGCGCCGTTTGAAGAACCGTGGGTGTATGGGATTTCTGTCGGCGCGGAGAAAGTGTATTTCGCGGTGTGGGGCGGCGGCGTACTTGCCTACGACCTGGCCAATCATTATTGGAAACCCTACACCGATCCCGACGGGCAGATGGAGCTGGTTTTATATCGCAACCAAGGATTGATTCACAACATTGTCAGCAGCGTTTCGTGGAATCCGGATACAAAAACGTTTTGGGCGTCCACCTATTTTGGCCTGAGCAGCTACGACGGCAGAAATTGGCACAACTATCTGAAGAAGGATAGCGGCCTGCCCTCAAATTTCATCAACGCCGTGAAATCGCGCGGCGATGAAGAGTGGGCGTGCACGCAGAAGGGGCTGAGCGAGTTCAACACGAAGACCAACAGCTGGGTGACGTACCGGCCGGACGCAAAAACCAGACGTGGAGACATTCTGCTGACGCGTGCCGACGGCAGCAAGCACCAAATGGAATCGGCGACGACGCTGGCGCATAACTACATTCTGAATCTCGACTTTCAAGGGGACGATATTTGGGTGGCCACGGCGAATGGGCTGAGTCACGGCATGCGACAGACTGCAAAACAGTCGCTGGGGATGCAGCACGATAAGCCGGCGCCCCGAGGAGATAAGAGCAAATGATGCGAAGAAAAATTGCAGGACAAGTGAGCCTGGAGGATGTGGCGCGGATCTGTCCGATCATCAGCCGCAGAAACCATCCTGAGTTTGAAGAAGACCGACAGCTCGTAGTCGAAGTCGCGGGGGTGCGATTTGGCGCGGGGATTCCGGTTGTGATCGGTGGTCCCTGTGCAGTGGAAAGCGAACAGCAGACGATGGAGCTGGCACGGAGCGTTCGGGCGGCAGGCGCGGACATGTTGCGCGGAGGCGCGTACAAACCGAGAACATCGCCTCATGATTTCCAAGGGCTGGGCCTGGATGGATTGAAGATTCTGCGGGCAGCGAGCGATGAGACCGGACTGCCACTGGTGACAGAAGTGATGGACGTGCGCCTGGTTGAACTGGTCGCCATCTATGCGGACATGCTGCAGATCGGCTCGCGCAACATGCAGAATTATCCGCTGCTGGTGGAGGCCGGCCGTTCGGGGAAACCGGTGCTGCTGAAGCGCGGCATGGCGGCCAGCTTGTGTGAATGGCTGGGCGCCGCGGAATACATTGCGAACGAAGGAAATCTGCAGATTGTTCTGTGCGAGCGCGGCATCAAGACGCATGCGGCCAGTGAATATTCGCGCTATCTTCTCGACCTGAATGTGATTCAGGCAGCGCATGAAGAAACATTCCTGCCCATCATGGTAGATCCCAGCCACGCCACGGGAGTGGCGAGTGCGGTGGAGTCAGCGAGTCGCGCCGCAATTGAATTCGGCAGCGACGGACTCATCATCGAGGTCTCCAACTACGGCGTTGAGGCCGGAGTTCCAAGGCCATTGTGCGATGCGGACCAGGCAATTTCTCCGGCGACGCTGCGCAGGATTGTAGCTTTCATCCGGAATCGCGAAATGAATTCAGAGGCCGAGGCTGCACTCGCGATCGCTGGCGCTGCGAGGCCGATGTGATCATGCGTGAAGTCGACCTCGAAAACGCGGCTGCGAGAATCGCGCGAGGGAATAGGAAGAAAAATCGGATGACGACGGGAAAGGTTGCGGCGATTCTTGTGATGGCGCTGGCTGGCTTGCTCCCGACGCTGGCACTCTCGCAATCGAGTGAGACTTCGGGCAGCGCTGTGAAAGCGGCGCCGACGATGCCGTACGCCGATATGCCTCCGGCGGCGGTTCCCTATGGACGCTATCGAAAGCCGTACAAGGAATGGTTCGTCGATGACTCCACACTGAACTATAACGGTGCCGCGCGCGAACGGTCGGATGTCGATTTACAAGCGCTGAAGTCGGTAAATATTGGTTTTCTGGGGCCGCTGGATGCGGACAACGTGGACTCGCCCTATGGGGTTGCCATGCTGCATGGATCGCAGCTGGCGATCGAAGAGGCCAACGCGCGCGGCGGCTATGGTGGCAAACCATTCGTGCTGAATGTGCACGACGATCTGCCGCTGTGGGGTGCGTCGTCCATGGCCATCGTCGACATGGTGTACAAGGATCACGATGTGGCCATGCTGGGCTCGGTCGATTCTGCGTCGACCCATATCGAATTGCGCGCCACGCTGAAGCTGGAACTTCCCATCGTCGATACTGCCACAAATGATCCGACCGTAACGCAGACGCGGGTTCCATGGCTGCTGCACAATTTTCCCGACGATCGGCAGCAGGGCTATGCGCTTGCGGACTACATCTTCAATCAACGCCATCTGAAGCGCATAGGAATTCTGCAGGTGAACAATCGCTATGGCCGAGCGGGGAAAGATGTTTTTTTCGAAACCGCGCGGCGCATCGGACATCAGCCGATCGTGGAAGTGTGGTTCGCGCCGGATGCGTCGGATTTTTCTGCACAACTGGAAACGTTGAAAGCCTCTGGAATCGATGGGCTGGTGATCTGGGGGAACGCGCCACAGACCGGTCTGATGTTGAAGCAGATGCGCGCCATGGGCATGCAGCAGCCTGTTTTCGCGTCCAGCCGCGCTTGCTATCCGGACGCAATAAAAATTGCAGGGTCGGCGGCGGAAGGTCTGGTGAGTATTAGCGCCATCGATCCAAACCGCACCGATACGGCGTGGCAGCAGTTTCGTCAGCGCTTCCTGGATCGCTTCCACACCGAACCGGATGCGTATGCGGCCTATGCGTATGACGGCATGAATATGCTGATCGCGGCCATTCAAACGGCTGGGCTGAATCGCGGGGAGATCATGGATGCGATGCGGCAATACGAGATGAAGAGTTACACAGGTGTGAGTGGAAAGGCTTTTTTCGATTACACATTGAACAACATCGCGCCAGTCACATTTGCCCGAGTCCACGATGGGCAGTTTGAGTATTGGCCGGAGCAGCGGACCGACTGGAAGGGAAAATCTGCGCCGTTTTTGCGGTAATCGGGCGCGACAATTTATGGGGAAATGGAGCCAAGGTCGTGTAACAAGATGTCTGACCGCGCTGGGGATGCTGGCCTTGTTGATGACGCCGGTCGCGACTCGAAAAGCTGCGGCTCAAAGCAAAACCCAACCAGCTCCCTACGATTCCATCGCAATTGACGGAGAGAATTATGCCGGCCCGGCACGAGGCTCCGCCTGGGATGAGACGGGATCGACGGTGTATATCGGACTGCTGGCTCCAATGCACGGACCAGAGATGGCTGAAGGCGAAGCAATCGTTGCCGCCGCAAACATGGCTTTGAAAGATTCAACGCAGCGCCCGCTGCCTGGCGGACGCCACGTTGAACTGGCGATCGGAGATGAGAGCGGTCCGGCGTGGGGACATGTTTCAGACGTGATCCTGCAGCTGGTTCTGCAAAAGAATGTCGTTGTGCTCATTACTTCGACTGACGGGGCGGACACTCACGTGGGCGAGCAGGTGGGCAATCGGATCGGCGTTCCAATCCTGACGCTGTCGAGCGATGCGACAACCACTGAGATTGATATTCCATGGATTTTTCGGATTGGCCCCAGCGATGAGGCGCAGGCGCAAACGATGGCGGCGAACATCTACGGGGAACGCGGACTGAAGAAGGTGCTGGTGATTTCCGACGCCGGTCGTGATGGACGAGGCGGCGCTGCAGCGATGCGACAGGCGGCTGTTTCGATGGGGGCGCCCGCGCCGGAGGAACTCGTGCTCGCTCCGCAGAAGCCGGAGTTCTCATCCCTAGTGAAGCGCATTCAGATCGATTCTCCGCAGGCAATCGTTCTGTGGACGAACGCCGAAAGCGCGCAACGATTGTTGCCAATGCTTCGGGCTGCGGAAGTTTCGGCGACGGTCGATCTGTCGCAACAAGCGGCCCATGTGGGATCGGCATTGACGTTGACATCGACCGACGTGAAGGGGGAGAGCGCTGCAAAATCGCTGTCCGCGTGGACGATTGCCGCACGGGGAGAGGACAATTTGACGGGAAAGATTTTCGCGGTGCGGTATCTCCGGCAAACGGGAAGACCACCCAGCGTGGCTGCCGCCGAGGCCTATGACGCTGTTTGCCTGGCGGTGCGTGCGCTTCGTGCAGCTGGTCCGAATCGTGCCCGTGTGCGCGATCAGTTGGACAAGACTCGCAACTACTCCGGCGCCTCGGGAACCATCACCTTCGATCGCGAGGGTAACAACACAACCCAGGTTCATCTCATCGCGGTGCGTCCACAACAAGCATTTGCAGCCGCTGGGGGCAACGCCGAATGATGCAACCGATTCCCAGTGGCAACGTGTATGACGCGATCATCGTGGGCTCTGGGGCCGGCGGCGGCATGGCTGCGTATTCGCTGACACACGCCGGTGCGAAGTGCCTGATGCTGGAAGCGGGTGACTGGTACGAGACTGCGAAAGATTCGAAATGGCTGCAATGGGGCTACGATGCACCGCACCGGGGCGCGTCCAAAACGCCGTTCGGACCTGGAGGATTTGAGGCCGTTGTCGGAGGCTACGATGTGGAAGGGGAGCCGTACACCTGCGCCACCGGCACCGATTGGAAGTGGTTTCGCTCCCGTATGCTGGGCGGTCGCACGAACGCCTGGGGCCGAATTTCGCTGCGCAATGGACCGTACGACTTCAAGCCGTACAGTCGCGACGGCAAGGGCTTCGACTGGCCGATTACGTATGAGGAACTCGCGCCCTACTACGACAAGGCGGAAGAACTGATCGGCGTGTTTGGCTCGACGGAAGGCATGGAAAATCTGCCGGACGGAAAATTTCAGCCGCCGCCAACTCCTCGATGCTACGAACTACTGATCCAAAAAGCGTGCAAGGAATTGAAGATTCCATGCATACCATCGCGGCTGGCGATCCTGACACGTCCACTGAAGGATCGACCGGCTTGCCATTATGTTTCGCAATGCAATCGCGGCTGCCGCATGGGATCGAACTTCTCTTCACCGGATGTGCTGCTGTATCCGGCGCAGCTCACGGGGAATCTTGAAATCCGCTGCGGCGCGATGGCGCGGGAAGTTCTAACGGGCCCGGATGGTCGCGCGACAGGCATTTCATATATCGATAAACAGTCCGGTGAGGATGTCGAAGTACGGGGGAAAGTTGTTGTGCTGGCTGCCAGTGCATGTGAAACGGCGCGATTGCTGTTGAACTCCCGTAGTCCGCGCTTTCCGAATGGAGTGGCGAATTCCAGCGGCTTGGTTGGACGCTACCTGATGGATACCGTCATGTCGAACGTGACCGGATGGATTCCATCGATGATGAATCTGCCCGCGCATAACGAAGATGGCGTCGGCGGCATGCACCTGTTCATGCCGTGGTGGAACTATCAGGAACAGCTGCAGGGCAAGCTTTCTTTCTCGCGGGGCTATCACGTGGAGATTGGCGGCGGGCGGCGCGGCATGCCTGCTCCCGGATTGATGACCGGATCGGAGACGTTGCTTGGGGGCGGCTATGGAAAGGACCTGAAGCAACGCAGCCGCAGCCTATACGGTTCATTGGTCGACTTTCATGGGCGCGGCGAAATGATTCCGAACGCGCAGAGCTATTGCGAGATCGACAAGAGCACCCTGGACAAGTGGGGCATCCCGGTCCTGAAATTCCATTTTCAGTGGAGCGATCAGGAGATCGCGATGGCGCGCCACATGCAGGAAACGTTTCAGCAGATTGTGGCGACGATGGGCGGCAAGGTAATTGAGTCGTACGGAGCTGACCAGCAGTGGGGGATTTCCGCAGGCGGCGTGGGCTTTCATGAAGTCGGCGGGGCGCGCATGGGGAGCGATCCGAAAACGAGTGTGCTGAATTCGCATTGCCAGGCGTGGGATTGCAAAAACCTTTTCGTCACAGATGGGGCGCCGTTTGTCAGTTTGTCGGACAAAAATCCGACGCTGACGATTTTGGCGCTGGCGTGGCGAACGTCAGATTATATTGCCGCGCAGGTCCGCGCGCAGAGCCTTTAGCCGGCGGCGGATTGTTGCATAGGAACACAATGATGGGCATGGAAGAGATAGCAGTGACGCAAACTCGAACACTTCGCTTTCAGCGGCGTGCCATGCTGAAGATGATGATGGCGCTTCCGATTGCAGGGCTGATGCCCCTCTCTTCACTGGCAGAGGTGGTGGCGCAAACCGCGCCAGATGCGTCTGTGACATCCGATGAGACTGCATGGAAACTGCGTGTGCTCACGCCGCATGAGTGGACCACGGTGGGGGTGCTAAGCGACTGGATTCTTCCCGCCGATGAAGTTTCCGGCAGCGCTACCGATGCACGCGTGCCGGAATTTATCGATGACTGGCTGGATTTTCAACGTGGCGATTTGCTGGTTGAGATTCGCGAGGGGCTGGCGTGGCTCGACACCGAATGCCAGCGCAATTTCAGGCAAAGCTTTGTGGATTGCAGCGCAACGCAGCAACAGCAAATACTCGACAGGATTGCGTGGCCGGAAAAAGCCGCCGCACAGGATGCGAAGGCGGTGGCATTCTTCAACCAGTTTCGTGACCTTACGCTGAGCGGGTTTTATACCAGCGAGATGGGAACTCGCGTCTTGCCGTACGTCGGCAATGAACCGCAGGCGGAATGGCGAGGATGTCCAATAGATGTGCTCGCGAAGCTGGGAATCTAGTTACAGACTGGCTCACTTGGATTGCGTGTAGCTGACGGGCACAATATCCTTGCCTTCGGTGATCTGATAGAAGTGGTCGGCGCTGACATTGCTAAACACTTGTTTCGCCCCATCCGGCCACAGAATATCGAGCTTTTCGGCGCGGTCATGACTCCCCAAACCAAAATGAATTCGCAAATCATTTTGCGATAAATAACTGCCGCCGCTCAGCACTTCTTTGGTCTGCACCAAATCGCCCGCGGTCGCGGTCACGCGGGCATTCAATGCTAGGCGATTGCTCTTCGTCCCTTCCAACTGAAGGCTGATCCAGTGATTTGCCGGACCCCCTTGCGGCGCCAGAATCATCGGGGCCCCTTCGAGATTTTCGATGACAAGGTCCAGCTTTCCGTTATTAAACAGGTCTCCCATCGCGACTCCGCGGCTGACCTGCAATTCCTGAATCGCCGGGCCCACCTGCTTGCTGACGTTCAGGAATTTTCCATTGCGCAGATTTTGAAACAGCAACTTCGGCTCACGGAATTTCGAGTCCATGCCGATGCTGTCGACCTGCGGATAGACGTGGCCATTGACCATGAAGAAATCGTCCCATCCATCGTTGTCGATGTCGAAGAACTCGTCGCCCCATCCGACATAGGTGGTGGTGCTTTGCGCGATTCCGGAGGCGTAGGAAACGTCGGTGAAGTTCATGTTCCCATCGTTGCGGAACAGCGCGGTGTACTGCTCATTGAAATGCGTAATGGCGATGGAAAATCGGCCGGTATGGTTGTAGTCGCCGAGTGCGGTGCCCATGTTGGCCTGGGCGTTGCCATCCTGATCGACAGCGACGCCGGCGTTGTAAGCAATGTCAGTGAAGTGGCCGTTGCCATCGTTGCGATAGAGGTACGTCGGCTCGCCATCGTTATCGACGAATAGATCGAGGCGGCCGTCAGCGTTGAAGTCGTGCCACACTGCTGTCAATCCGTACAATCCCTGCGCATCGTCTACCCCGGCCTGCTTGGAAACATCGGTGAAGGTGCCGTCGCCGTTGTTGTGATAAAGATTGTCGGGCGATCCCTTCAGTCCCCGGGGTCCGCATTGAACGTCGATGGCGTGATATTTGCACGTGGGGCGCGAGCCGAAGGTCGGGAGATCATTCAGATTCAAATCCACATAGTGATCGACGAATAGATCGGCCCAACCATCATTGTCGTAATCGCCGAAGGCCGCACCCATGGCCCAGAGAGTATCGTTGCCCAGGCCGGCCTGTTTGGTGACGTCGGTAAATGTTCCGTTGCCGTTGTTGCGATAGAGCACCACGCCGCCGAAACATGTGACCAGCAAATCGGGCCAGCCGTCATTGTTGTAATCGCCGACGGATGCGCCCATGGCCCAGCATGGAGTGGCGACGCCCGCTTGATCGCTGACATCCGTGAAGGTACCGTCGTGATTGTTGCGATAGAGCGCGCTGCGCGCCTTCTTTCCGGCGAGCGCCATCTCCACGCTGGGCGCATTGGTGAAGTAAATATCCGGCCAACCATCGCGGTTGTAATCGATGAGCGCAACGCCGCCACTCATCGACTCGACAACGTATTTCGCCTCTGGGCTGGAGAGATGGCTGAAGTTGATGCCGGTGGACTTTGTAATGTCGACTAGCTGGGGCAGTGAAGACGCCGCTGGAACGGAGGGCGCCGCAGTTTGCGTGGCGGCTGGCGATGGGTGCGAAGCGGCAACCTGGGCCGATGCCGAAATGATTCCAGCTGCCAACATCGGCAGAAGCAGCGCCGCCGTGGTATGCAACCTCAAGCGCGCCATGCTGGATCCGCAGCATGATCGGTAGACACGCCGAGCGAATTACTTGGCCGCATCGGTGTCTCCCGTTTGATCTTTGGCCGGAGGTAAACGCATCTCTTTAAAGATGGCGCTCAGGTCGGATTGCATTTTTTTGTACTTCAGATATTCGGCAAGTTCGCGCTTGGCATCTTCAGTGCGACCCGCATTCCTATATAAGGTGCTGAGCCGAAAATGCGCGGACGCGCTCGTCGGGTCCAGCTTCACTGCGCGCTCCAATAGCGGAAGTGCCTTCGCTTGCTGCTGCTGCGAGATCAGGACTCCGGCAAGGCCAGTGAGCGCCACGGCGTCATCCGGCTGCATATCGACGGCTTTCGAATAGTCCGCTAAAGCTTCTTTGGTATCGCCATTCTGGGCGGCGATTCTACCCAGCTCGGATTCAGATTTCTCGTCCACCGGATTCAATTCCAACGCGGTTTTATATTCCGCGACAGCTTCTTTTTGGCCATCGACAGTGTCTGTTGCCCAGAGCAGCTGAGCCAACTCAAAGTGCAGCGCTGCAATGTTCGGATTGACGCGGATCGCCTCGCGATAGTTCTTGATTGCCGCGGGTGAATCGCCTTCGCGAACCAGAACACGCGCCATCATCTGGTGCATATGCGCGCTGTCGGGCGCGGTCATGGCCATGGTCAATATGGCTTCATCCGTCAAATCGGAATACAGACGGAAGGCGGTGTAGAGAAGTCCGGTATCTGTGGGCTCCAACTTTAAAAGCGCGGAAACGATGTTGGCTGCCGGGGCAAGCTCACCCGTGGAAGTGTAACTGTCGATCAGCGCGTGACCGACCTGCATCTTGATTTTTTCTTCCTGCAAGTTAGGAAAGGCGGTCTCCAGATCCTGCCGTCCCTCGGTCTGCTGGCCAAGGCGAAGTTCCGACAGACCCAGCAGCGCCTGGATCTTCCACAAATCCGGCTGAAGCTTCAGGGCTGCGCGAAATTGAGGAGCGGCGTCCGCATATTGTTCGCGAAAAAACAGGAGCACTCCCAGGTTGGCGCGCGCATCCAGATTTTTTGGATCGAGGGCAACGACGGCTTTCAATTCCGGAATCGCCAGGTCAGGTCGCTGCTCGCTGAGATATTGCTGCGCCAACTGCGAATGCTGTTTTATCTGGGCTTGGCGACTGGGCGCAGAATGGGAAGACACTGCCTGAGAAAAAGACGGAGCCGCCGTCAGAAAGACCAGTAAAAATGCGGCGATGGCTTCTCTTGTGCGCATGACAACCCATGATACCAACAAAGATTCTTTGTTCACTTATTGCGCTGGGCAGGCCTTGCCATCGCACATCGCGCCGGTTACTCCTTTACCTTCGGTGATGGTGTAAATGCGGTCGACGGCACCCAGCTTCAGCGTTTCCTTGGCACCGCTGGGCCAGTGAATTTCCACGCTGTTGATGGTGGTGGCGTCACCAATCCCAAAGTGAACACGCATGTCATTGGAAGAAAGATAACTGCCTCCGCTGAGCACATCGCCGCGCTGACGCATGCCATCGGCGTTCAGGTGTACGGTCGCGCCCACCGCATCGCGCGGACTCTTTGGTCCGCCGATCAACTTCAGCTCAACCCAGTGATGATGATCCGGATTGACGTTACGCAACAGCACCGGGACGCCATCCATATTGTTGATGACGACGTCCATTTTTCCGTCATTGAAGATGTCGCCGAACGCCGCTCCGCGACCGACGCTGACAACTGCGAGCCCAGTTCCCTCCACCGCAGGCACCAGGTCGAACTTGCCATTCTTCAGATTGTGAAACAGCAGCGATCGCTCCGCATAGCTGGTTCCCCAGTCGGGATGCTGGTCGACGCTGGGATAGACGTGGCCGTTGACGATCAACAAATCTTTCCAGCCATCATTGTCATAGTCGAGAAATCCGTCGCCGAAACCCACAAAGGGAATGGTGGGCGCGGCGATTCCAGTTTCATAACTGACGTCGGTGAAATTTCCGGTGCCGTCGTTACGGAAGACCACATCATAGTCGTCGCCGAAGTCGGTGTTAACGATGTCGAGATGTCCGTTGTTTTCGTAGTCGCCGGCGGCAATACCCATGTTCGCAACCTCGCGGCCATCGGCATTCAACGCGTAACCACTCTCCAGGCTTTCGTCGGAAAATGTTCCGTTGCCCTTATTGATGTAGAGATAATTCGGCGTGGTGTCGTTGGCGACCAGAAGGTCCGGCTTGCCATCGTTGTTGACGTCGGCGAACAAGGTTCCCAGGCCGTAATATCCGGGTGGGTCGCTCACCCCGAGCTGCTTGCTGACATCGGTGAAGGTGCCATCGCCATTGTTGTGGAAGAGATGATCATGCTCCCCGGGGAGGCCAGCGGGACCGCACATGACGGGGGTTCCGCGAAACGCACAAGTTTTGTAGTCGACCGCTTTCGAGCCGGAGACCGGTGGATTCTTGTAGTCGTAGTGAAGATATCCGTCGACAAAGAGATCGAGCTTGCCATCGCCGTCGTAATCGCCAAACGTCGCGCCGGTGGACCAGGTACCGACGGTCACGCCAGCCTTCTCCGCGACATCGGTGAAGGTGCCATCGTGGTTGTTGCGATACAGACGATTCTGTCCGTAGTTGGTGACGTAGAGATCGGGCCAGCCATCATTATCAAAGTCGCCTACGGTGCAGCCGAAGCCCCAGCGCCCATTTCCCACGCCAGCTTTCGCGGTGACGTTGGTGAAGGTTCCGTCGTGGTTATTATGAAACAGGGCGGCCTGCGGAGCAGCGGATTTGCCGTCGAGAGCATCGTAGGTGGAACCATTCACCAGGTAGATGTCGAGCCAGCCGTCGTTGTCGTAATCGAGCAGGCAAACGCCGGGACCTTTGGCTTCAAGAATGAATTTTTTCTCTGGCGTGCCGGCGGTGTGATGCCAGGTCGTCAGCCCAGCCTTCTTCGCGACATCCATAAAGACGATTGGGCCAGACTTGACGAAACCGCCTGCGGTGATGGGGCGATGCTGCGAATCGTACACAGCCTTCGAGGGAGGGCCGCTGGCCATGCCGCTCTGCGGCTGAGGAACTGCATCCGCCGATCGAGAGAACGCGACTAGAGTCACGAACAAAACCAGGACAATCGGAAACAGCCGGCAACTCAGCAAGAATACTCCCCACTGCGAAGGATTGTACTCGAATGAGTGCGCTGATTGAAGGCAAAACGGCGGCGTGGAGAAGTGCTTTTTTAGGTGGAAATTGCGCGGATTGCGTCCTGCAACTTGCCGCAAACTTCGCGCACCTCGGTGGAGGAGATGCGATTGAAAAACGGGAGTGCAATGGCCCGCTCGCCGACGCGTTCCGTTACCGTCAGCGGATCATGCGGCGTTGGCAAGTCCCGATACGCTGGCTGCAAATGGATGGGAGCGAAATACCGTCCACAGCCGATTCCGTGCTGGCGAAGAGCGGCAACAATCGCATCTCGATGGTGACGTTGCAATCGATCGCTCAGGCGAATCACGTAGACGAACCAGCTGATGCGGCCTTCGGCGATGTGCAATTGGGGAAGAATCAGATCAGGATTTCCGCGCAGCTGCTGGTCATACATAGCGGCCACTTCGGATCGGCGCGAGAGAATGCTTTCTATGCGGCGAAGTTGTTCCAACCCGAGCGCGCATTGCATCTCCGGCAATCGGTAGTTGTAGCCGACAACGGTGTGCTCGAGCCACTCGCCTGGATTGCCGCGGCCCTGGTTGCGCAGCGCGCGCGCCATGGCAGTCGACCTCGGCATCATTGGTGACGATCATGCCGCCTTCCCCGGTCGTGATCTGCTTGTTGGGATAAAAAGCAAACACTCCGGCATCGGCGATCGCCCCTACTTTTCTTCCGTGATATTCGGCGCCGATGGCCTCGCAGGCGTCTTCAATCACTCGCAGGCGATGGCGAGTCGCTATGTCGAGAAGCGCAGTCATCTCGGCGGGTCGACCGAACGTGTGAACAACGAGGATGGCGCGCGTTTTAGGCGTGATCGCTGCTTCTACTTTTTCTGGATCGAGATTGAGCGTGGCAGGGTCGATGTCGACGAAAACGGGAGTCGCCCGTTCCATGCGAATGACGTTGGCTGCGGCGATGAACGTGAACGAAGGAACGATGACCTCGTCACCCGGGCCAATGCCGAGACAGCGGATGCAAAGATGCAGTCCGCTGGTGCCGGAGTTGACGGCGACCGCGTGATTGGCTCCAACATAATTGGCGGTGGCACGCTCAAATGCTTCCAGTTTGGGGCCGAGGCTGAGTTGCGGCGTGCGCAAAACATCGACAACCGCTTCGATCTCGGCCTCTGTGATGGCTGGAGCAGACAGCGGAATGCGAATCGCCGTCATGGATTCGCCAGGGCTGGGGATGCAGGGTGAGATGGCAACGGTGCTGCTTGCTTGATAAGGAGCTGCTCGGAAAGAGGCACGGTGGTCAGGACGCGGACAATCGTCTCGGAGGCGTTTCCGTTGCCGTAGGGATTCTCCATGCCGGCCAGTCCGGCGCGAAATTCTGGCGCGCGAGCCTGTTCGATGCCTCGTTGAATATTGCGCTCATCGGGATCGACATCGATCACATTTCGGGCACGCTCTCTTCCCTGCTGACGCATACCGACATTGACAGTAGGCAATGCGAAGGAAGCCGACTCCATGATGCCGCTGCTGGAATTCCCCACCAGCAGATCGACCTGGGCCAGCAAACTCCAATAGGTACGCGGGTCCAGGTTGGTGAAGATGCGTCCGCTGGTTCGTTGCGCCACAAAGGTTCGCGTGCGCTGTTGCAGTTCGCGGCTGCCTGCATCCGCGTTCGGAAAGCAGAAAAGAAGCTGCGCGTCAGTTTTTTCAAGTGCCGCAAATAAGGCATCCGCTTCACGTACCGTATCGCGCGCGATGGTCACTGGATGATACGCAACCAAAATAGTCGGCAGGCTCAGATCGAGCTGAAGTTGTTCTTCTATTTCGCTGCGAGTCAACAATGGTCCCCGGCGAAGGTGGTCGAGGGATGGGGCGCCGGCTCGATGCACGCGCCACGGTTCCTCTCCCATGGCAATCACGCGCTGCCGTGCTGTTTCAGTCGACGTGAAGTGAACGTGCGCCATCTTCGTCAATGCATTCCTAACGGCATCGTCGATGGCGCCCTGACTGATTTCGCCGCCCTCGATGTGCGCGATGGGGATCCGCAGGGCCAGTGCAACGGAGGCGGGCGCGAGCATTTCATAGCGATCGGCAATCAGCAGAAGCAAGTCGGGACGTGTTGCTCCCAGATGGTCCGCGAGGGTGAGCGTTGCGAGGCCGATTGTCTTCGCCATCCCAACATCGGTATCAGAACTGAGCAGGCACTCAATCCGTGCATCGATTTTGAAGCCGTCGTTTTCAATCTCCTGAACTGTGCTGCCAAACTCCGGCGACAGATGCGAGCCCATGACGATCAAGCGCAAATCCACACTGGGGTGCGCCGCAAGATCGCGCAGAGGCCAATAAAGATGGCTGTAATCTGCGCGCGAGGTAGTGACGACCGCAATTTTTCTCTTCTCAGCCATGATGAGATACCAAGGCGGCAGCGCGCGCAGCATCGACAATTTCGCTGGGGCGATATTCCGGAACGAGGCGCGCAATCACTTGCAAGACAGTGTCAAGATTTCGCGCACGAACGGCGACATCGAGCTCCGCCATTGCGGAATGTACAAAGTCAGGCGACAAATCTGCGCCCTCGACTGCGCGCAGGCCTGGACCGACTTGGTCCGCGAGGCGTTCACCTGGGCCGAAAAATTCTTCATGAAGTTTTTCTCCCGGACGCAGGCCCGTGAAAACAACGCGAAGTTCTTCGGGGGAATTTCGGTTCTTGCGGATCAAGAAATTGGCGAGATCAACAATCTTGGTTGGCGTGCGCTCCTCCGGGATCAATACCTGAGCGTGTTTCGGCGCGCGAGCGACTTCCAGGATTAAGGCGACCGTCTCCTCGATGGTGAAAAAGTATCGTGCCGTATCGGGATGAGTGACCGTTATATTTTCGCCGCGGCTAATCTGTTCCAGAAAGACTCCGACGACGCTGCCTTGCGAGCCGAGCACGTTGCCAAGGCGAATGCAGCTTACGCGGGTTGATGCCGTAGCGCAGGCCAGCAGAGCCTGTTCCGCCATGCGCTTAGAGGCGCCCATCATGCTGGTCGCTCGCACGGCCTTGTCTGTCGAGACCATCACGACGTGACGGATACGGTTTCGCGCGGCTGACTGCGCCAAGCGATATGTGCCGAGCGTATTGTTGCGGACCACCGCGAGCGGATTCGATTCCATCAGCGGGACATGCTTATAGGCGGCTATGTGGTAGAGCATCTCCGGACGATGCTGCGCGCAAAGTTCGTTCAGTAATTCATCGTCATCAATGCGGCCAAGGATCGCGACGTACGGGATGGGAGATGCGAGACGCTGCAATTTTTTATCGAGATCATACAGACTCTGTTCCGAAGCATCGAGCAGCAGCAACAAGCGCGGGCGTAGTTGGGCCAGTTGCAGCGTCAACGCGGAGCCGATCGAACCGCCGGCGCCGGTGATCAACACGCACTGATTGCGATGGAGGTCAGCAGGCGGACGTGCGCTTTCCATTGCCGAGGCGCGCCCTGGCAATCCAGCCCAGTCCATATCGTTGATGTCTTCGTTCGACAAAGTTCCTCCGCGCCGAATAACCCAAGCCTACCGATCGGCGCTTCACTCAATCCAGCTGAATTGATTTCGCCGGGATGCAAAAGCCGGCGCGCACATTCGCTCCTGTCAATAGAAAGCAAAACCCCTGTCGTGCAATATCGGGTTCCAATTTCTATCTTGTAGACTAAAGGATCGGTGGCATCCAACGCAGCGAACCGAGGTAAGTAGCATTCCGATGTTTTCACGCCTCCGAGTAGCCCAGGTTTTCGCCGTTTTTCTTCTCATCGCCTCCTGTGCCTGGGGCGAGGTCGAAGCACATTCCTCCCAGGTAGACGCCATTCAGCTGAACAATCTCGGCGTGGCCTACATGAATCAGCAGAACTTCAATCGAGCTGAGCAGCTGTTTTCTGCCTCCGTCGAAAAAGATCCTACGCTGCTGATTGCGCAATTGAATCAGGGAATCGCGCTGCTCAATTCTCAGCAGCTGCCGCAGGCAAGCGCCGTGCTGCGCAAGGTGATTGCACAAGACCCGAAGAACACGGCTGCCTGGTACAACCTTGGCTTGGTCGCGCGCAAGAACGGAAACACTGCGGAAACAATCGAAGATTTCAAGCAGGCCGTTGCGATCGATCCTAACAATGCGGATACGCATTATTTGCTGGGCAGCGGCTATCAGCAGAATAAGGACTTTAAGGACGCCATCGTGCAATACCAGGCGGCGCTGCAATTGAATCCGCTGCATGCTTCGGCGGAGTTTGGGTTGGCGCGGGCCTACCAGGAATCGGGCGCGCTGGACGATGCCAAGCAGGCGTTCCAGCGATTCCAGCACATCACCGGCGAAAAGCTCGGTTCTCCGATGACGATTTCCTATGGGGAGATGGGCAGCTACTCCCTGGCGCAGTCGATCCATGTGGCGGAGCCGGAAGTCGGCCCGATGATTCCTGTCCGCTTTGTGCGCGAGGCAATTGGCAGCGATGCGAAAACAATGCCGGCCGCGAACAAGCCGGAGCACGCCGGTGGCGGCGCCTGCATGCTGGATCTGTTCGGCGATGGAAAAACCGATCTGATTTCTCTGGGCGAGGGCGCGCACGCGATTCACGCGTATCGCAACCTTAGCGGTCGATTCGAAGAAGTGCCAGTGACGCAAATGGGTCTGGATCTAAGCGGCGACGCGATTGCCTGCACTGTGGGTGACTTCGATAACGATGGACTTCCTGATATCGCCGTTTCGCTGCGCGATCGCGTCGTTCTCTTTAGAAATTTAGGCCATGGGAAATTCTCAGATGTCACCAAAGCGGTCGGCATTACGCAGCAGAACGAGCCCGCGGGTCTTACCTTTGTGGACTACGACCATGACGGCGACCTTGACCTGTTTGTGACGGGCAAATCGTTGGCCGGAGCGGGCGGCCCGAATGTCTTGTGGCGCAATAATGGCAATCAAACATTTACCGACGTGACTGGTCCGACCGGACTGGCGGGACACGGGGCGACCCGCAACGCGACTGTTTCCGACATCAACAATGACCGCGCGGTCGACCTTGTTGTGACCGGCTCGGAGCCGCCGACCTTCTATGCGAATCCTCGTGAGGGAAATTTTCGCGCGACTCCACTGTTCAGCGATGCAAAGCTGACGCCGACAAACGGTGTCTACGTTTTCGACTTCAATAAAGATGGTTGGATGGATGTTGCGGTCACGCACACGGGCTCGCCCGGTGTGACGCTGTGGCGCAATGTCGACGGCAAGCACTTTGAACGCGTGCCGCTGCCGATGACAGATGCGACGCGCGGCTGGGGCCTGACTGCTATCGATATCGACAATGATGGCTGGATTGACTTGGCTGTGCTGATCGACACGGCGCACGGGCCTGAACTGCGAATCCTGCGCAACTGTGGACCGAGAGGATTTCAAGACGTAACCGCGGCCGTGGGGCTTGCAAACTTGAAGCTGGATGCTCCGCGCGCGCTGCTTGCCGGGGACATTGACGGCGATGGTGACGCCGACCTGATCGTGACGCAACTGAACGGGCCGCCGGTGCTGCTGCGCAACGATGGCGGCAACAAAAATCATTGGGTGCGGCTGTCGTTCAAAGGATTGGCGGACAATAAATCCGCGCTTGGCACCAAGGTAGAAATTTTCTCCGGAGACTTGTGGCAGAAGTGGGAAGTTGCAGGCGCCACGGGCTACATGGGCCAAGGCGCGCCAGAAATTCTTGCGGGACTCGGCAGCCGCACGCATGTGGACATTGTGCGCATGCTGTGGCCCACGGGCGTCCTTCAGGATGAGCTGAAAGTCCCGGCCGACGCGTATACGCCGCTGGATGAGATTGATCGCCGTGGCAGCTCGTGCCCGGTGTTATTCGCCTGGGATGGAAAGAAATATCAATTCATTACGGACGTGATTGGCGCGGGCGTGGTGGGCCACTGGATCTCGCCGACGTCGCGGAATATTCCCGACCCTGAGGAATGGATCAAGGTGGATGGAGACCAGTTGAAGCCGTACGATGGCTACCTGAGTCTGCGCTTTGGCGAGCCCATGGAAGAGGTCAATTTTATCGACCAATTGCGGCTGGTCGCCATCGATCATCCTGCCGGAACTGAAGTGTATCCGAATGCGCGCTTTCTTGAAGCGCCGCCGTTCCCTGCTGACAAAGTGATTGTGACCAGCGCGGCGCGGCCTGTGGTGGCGGCCTGGAACAATCAAGGTGACGATGTGCGCAGTCTGCTGCTCGATCGCGATCATCGCTATGTGCACGACTTTACCAACCTATCGTTTGCGGGCTTTGCCAATCGACATATGCTGACGCTGGACATTGGCCCATGGACGCAGCGGAACCCGCTGCGATTGCTGTTGCACGGCTACGTGGAATATTTCAGCGCGTCGTCGATGTATGCAGCGTGGCAGGCGGGACTGAAACCGGAGCCGCCGGTGCTGCAGGCGCAGATGCCGAACGGAAGCTGGAAAACGATTCTATCGGACATGGGATTTCCTGCGGGGTTGCCGCGGACGATCACTGTCGACTTGACGGGCAAGCTGCCGCCGGGAACGACGCGGCTGCGCATCGTGACCAATCTGCAGATTTACTGGGATCAGATTTTGGTCGACAACGGGCCCGATCGATCCGCAGAAATCCACCGAACGGAATTGCCGTTGGCGCTTTCGACGCTGAAATTTCGCGGCTATCCGGAACAGATCGAGCAGCAAAGTCCCGGTGACCTGACCTATCGCTACGATCGCATCAGCGCGACCGGACCATTCGCTCGCCAGCGTGGAGACTATACGCATTATGGCAACGTGACGCCGCTGCTCAAGTCCATCGACAACCACTTCGTCATCTTTGGCAGCGGTGAAGATATCGATGCAGAGTTTCGTGCGGCTGCCCTGCCGCCGCTACCGTCCGGATGGAAACGCGATTACTTTTTCTATGCGAACGGCTATGTGAAGGACATGGATTTCTACGAGGCGTCGCCGTTCACTGTGAATGAAATGCCGTTTCATGGAATGAAATCGTATCCCTATTCGAAGTCCACGGCGTATCCCATGAACCCTTCGGCGCTGCAGTATCGCTTGCAGTGGAATGACCGGTTCAACTCCGGCGATAGCTCGCAGGAATATTTGTTCCACTACGTGCCGGTACACTCGACGCCAATCGATCCTGCTTCTGCAACTCCAGTCGCGCCGCATACTTCCGATATACAGGGCGCCAATTGAGCCGAGTCACTCTGCTGTCTGCAACGGAGCAGCTTGCATTGCTGCGCGCGGAAAAGATTTCGCCAGTGGAGTTGGCCGAGGAGCATATCCGGGAAGTTAATCGGCTAAATCCACAACTGAATGCCATCGTGCATTTCAGCGATGCGGATGCAGACAGGATTCGCACGCAGGCACGCGCGTTGATGACAGCGTCCGGACCGCGCGGCCCGCTGTACGGATTGCCGATGACGATCAAATCTTCGATTGCAGTCGCCGGACTGCATTGCGAGGTCGGCAGCCTGCTCCGTCGAGGTGCCATGGCGGAAGAAGATGCCGTCGTCGTATCCCGCGTGCGGCACGCGGGCGCGAATATTCTAGGCACGACAAATTGTCCGGAATTTCTGATGGCCTATGAAACCGACAACCGACTACACGGTCAAACCCACAATCCTTGGAATGTGGAGTACAGCTCTGGCGGCTCGAGCGGCGGCGAATCGGCGGCGATTGCGTCTGGCATGTCGGCGGGAGGGCTGGGCAGCGACAGCGGAGGGTCGGTGCGCACACCGGCACACTTCACCGGCATTTGCAGTCTGAAGCCGACACCGGGACGCATTCCTTCGACCGGTCATGAGCCTCCTTGTGTTGGGCCGTTTTCCGTTCTAGGCGCCATTGGCCCCATGGCGCGCACCATGCAGGATGTCCGCCTGTTGTTCGAAACACTCTGTAATCCCGATCCAACCGATCCCGCGAGTCCGCCGGTCGCGCTTCGAAAGTTTACGCGAAGCGAGCTGAAGCAAATTCCCATCGGCTATTTTGAAGACGATGGACTTGTGCCGGTGACTGCGGAAACGCGGCTCGCGGTTCAGGCGGCGGTTCGCGCGTTGCGGGAACAAGGATTTGCTGTGCGGCCTTTTCGGCCTGAAGCGTTGGAAAAGCTGCGGCAACTCTGGTGGAAATTCTTTGTGCGCTGCGGGGCCATGTTTGTTGAGTCGATTGTCGACGGCCGGCATGAGCAACTGAGCCCGGTGTTGCTCGACTTTCTTGCGATTGCACATCGAGAGCCACCGCTCAGTGGAGAGGAACTGCTGTGGGCGTGGGCCGATCTTGACCAGGTACGATGCCAGATGCTGCGGGAGATGCAATCGTTCCCGGTGCTGCTATGTCCCGTGTGTGCAGTTCCGGCATTTCGCCACGGCGAACGATCGTGGATGGTTGAATGGCAGCGGGTCGACTATCTTGACGCGATGCGCTACACGCAATGGTTCAACGTGCTGGGTGCGCCAGCCGCCGTGGTCCCAGTCGGCAAATCGCCCGAAGGATTGCCGATTGGAGTACAGGTTGCCGGCCGTCCATTCGAAGACGAAATTGTTCTTGGAATCGCAGAAGCGATTGATAAGGAATTTGGATTTATTGCGCCACCGATTTCGACCGATCAGAATTAAAAGCAGCGCGGTTAGCTTTCGCGCTCCAGTAAGGACCCCGCCAGCAGTTCCACACGGCTGCTGAGTCTGCGGCTTTTCAACATCTCCAGCGTCAGCAGTTTGCTCTGCTTTAGATCATCTTCGAACTGGTCCACCAATGTTTCTGCCAGCTTTCGGTCAATAGCGGCGACGTTGATCTCATCATTCAACGCGAAAGAGCGATGGTCGAAGTTGGTCGACCCAAAAACGCACCAGCGTTCGTCAACAACCATAATTTTGGCGTGGATCATCGCCGGCTGATACTCGAAAATCTTCGCACCGGCCTCCAGCAGATGACGGCTATCATGACGACTGACCCGCCGAATTGCGGGGTGGTCGATGTGCGGTCCAGCAACCAAAATGCGGACCTTGACGCCGCGCTCGCTGGCCTCCTCCAACGCATGGCGCGCGCTGCGATCGGGCAGGAAATACGGCGTGGTGATCACAATATTTTTCTTTGCACTCTTGATGAGAGCTTGAAACAGGATGCGAGCATGCGTGCCGCCGCCGCTGGGCGTACTGGAGACAACCAGGGCTGGAACGCCTCGATGGCCGCCTTGAAATTCAAATTGCTTATGGCCTGTTAAGATTTGCCCGGAAGCCTCCAGCCAGTTTTCCGAAAATGTCGAGATCAATCCTCCGACCGCATCGCCTTGCAGATGAAACACCGTGTCGCGCCATGGAGGACCCTGGCGAGTCTCCATCATCCAGTGATCGGCGACCCCTGCGCCGCCAACGAACGCCGTATGCCCGTCGATGATTAGCATTTTGCGATGGCTGCGGTTGTTGGCGAACTGCCACGTGTTCCAACGCAGCGGATGATACCAACGCATCTGGCCACCGGCCGCCTTCAGTTCCTTAAAGTAGGAAGCTCGAGTTGTAAAACTGCCGAGGGCATCCAGGACAACGCGAACTTCAACGCCGGCTTGTGCACGCTCCGTCAACGCCTCAAGGAACACGGCGCTGACCTTGCCTTCTTTGAACTCGTAAAATTCCATGTCGATGGCACGACGGGCTCTTCGAATGGCGGCGACTTCCTGCGGATAAAACTCCGGACCATTTTTCAACGCCTCAATATGCGCGTGACGGACGGGCGCGTCTGTGACCAGGCTGAGGAATTCTAGAAACTCCGCAGAGTCGCTGGAACCACCGGGACATTCACGCATGGAATACGGCAGGGAAGGCCCAAAGAGATTGATGAGCACTCGCGCGCCGTAGATCGCCAGCGCGCCGACACCGATGGCCGCGAGGGCTCGCTTTCCGGCGCCGCACTTTGGACGGCTCTTTTCTGTGCTCTCAGAGTTCATGCGTGGCGATTCGCTGGATTGATCCATGAAAATCCTCTTCACAAATGGATGCGAGCAAGCGGCTATGCGGTCAGTCTAACCCTGTGCCGCTGCGCCGAATAATGCGCCCACGCCTGCGGTTACGGCCATGGCCAGCGCTCCCCAGAAGGTCACGCGGAGGGCGCCTGCTAGCACTCGTGCACCCCCCACTTTTGCCGCCAGCGCTCCCAACCCAGCGAGAAATAAAAGTGAGGTTCCAGCCACCAGGTACAACAATCTTCCCTCTGGAGTAACGGCTGCGACTCCCAGCGGGAGCGCGGCTCCCACAGCAAAGCTGGCGGCAGACGCGAGAGCTGCCTGAATCGGACGAGGCTTGTTGGTGGTGGTAATGCCCAGTTCATCGCGTGCATGGGCCTCCAGTGCGTCGTGCGCCATCAGTTGTTGCGCCACCTGCTTGGCCAGCGCCGCGTCCAGCCCGCGCTCCACATAGATCTCGGCCAGTTCCTTATGCTCGCCCTTGTTGTCAGTTTTCAATTCGTGCCGCTCCAGTTCCAGCTCGGCACGCTCGGTGTCGGCCTGGGAGTGGACGGAGACATATTCTCCGGCGGCCATCGACATAGCCCCTGCGACCAGGCCAGCAACGCCGGCGACAACGACATTATTATGCGAAGCGTGGGAAGTTGCCACGCCCAGGACGAGGCTGGCGGTTGAAAGAATGCCGTCGTTTGCGCCCAGCACGGCAGCGCGCAGCCAGCCCACTCGATCGATGCGATGTAGTTCCTTGCTGCGCATTATTCCTCTCGCCTTTCTTCCGCGGCAGCCAGCGCCAGCGGCTCATCCCAATGGTCTGACTGCAAACCACGCGTCGCACTTTCAATCGGCAGCACCTCGGGAATTTCATCCTGGCCGATCTTCAGCTCATGAAGCTTCGATGCTAACGAGAAGACGCTGCCACGCCCCTCCACCGCACCGACAAGATCGTTGTACTGTTTCACGGAGCTGTTTAAGGCATTTCCCAACCTCGCGAAATACCCCTGCGTGCCTGCGAGTTTCTTATAAAGGTCTTCCCCAGCCTTGCAGATGGCGATGGCATTGCGAGTGATTTCCATCTGTTGCCAGCCGTACGCAACTGCTTTCAGCAGGGCAATCAGTGTGGTTGGCGTCGCCAGAATCACATTCAGTTGACTGCCGACTTCAATCAGGCTGGGATCCTGCTCCAGCGCGGCACTGAACAGCACTTCGCTGGGAAGAAAACAGACGACGAAGTCCGGCGAACTTTGCAGGCGCTGCCAGTATTGTTTGCCGCCCAGCTGGGTCAAGTGTGTCCGCACCTGCGCGGCGTGCGCTTTCAGAAAAATCGTTCGCTGGATTTCGTCGGTCGCACTCATCGCGGACAGGTACGCATCGAGCGGCGTTTTTGCGTCGATGATGATGGCTCGGCCATTTGGCAACTGAACCACCACGTCGGGGCGCTGCGCCGGGTCCACATCGTTGCCCTTCATATGTTTTTCCACGTCGAAGGAACACCGCTCGACCATGCCGGCAAATTCGATACAGCGCTTCAATTGCAACTCACCCCAATTGCCGCGCGCCTTGGGCGCTCGCAGCGCTTGCACCAATTGCGTGGTTTCCATACGCAGGGTTTCGTGTGTGCGCTGGATATTCTTGATTTCGGTCAGCACTTCCGTGTAGGCTTTGCCGCGTTCGGTTTCCAGCTGCTTGGTCTGGGTCTCCAACTTGCCCAGCGTTTCACGGACAGGTGACAGCAGCTTTTCGATCGATTCCTCTTTCGCCGACAACTCGCGATTCGCGAGCCCCAGAAATTGCGCGTTGTTTTCTTTCAGGATGTCTCCGGCCAGAGACTTGAAGGTGTCTGTCAGCTTGTCGCGGGCCTGAGTCAGCAATTCACGTTCGCTGATCAGAGCAGCCTGACCGGACTTCAGTTGCTCCTGAGTTCTCGCGATTTCAGTTGCCAAGGCCGCGCACTGGCTGCGAAGCTGCTCCAGTTCTGCTTTCTGTATGTCTGCCTGTTGGCCGAGCAGGGCTGCCTGGGCCTGAAACCGGGTCCGATCGGAAATCAACGCTTCCCGCTCGCCGCGCAGGCGTTCCATGGCCGACTGTACGGACCGGTTGCCTAACCACCAGCCAAGCAACAGGCCCAAAACGCCTAGCCCGACCATCCCCGCAATTGAAGCGATGCTCATTCCAAATTTGCCTCTGCTTTACTGTACCCTTGCCCGAGTCGGAAGCGGAATTCCGTCCATTTCCACTGGCAGTGGGTCGGAAAATGGCCATGCGGCTTTACACTGGCACAGGCCCTCAGTACACTCGAATTTCGAGCATAAACGCTTGCAAGGGAACAGTGTGTCCGCAATGGCGGTTTGGCTGTACTCTGAATGAGGTGCCCGAAGTGAGATACCCAGCGCACGCCTGCCCTGGCAGCGGTTAGCATGGTGCCGATTCAATGTTCGAAACGCAGCAAAAGTTTTGACGTTCAAACAAAGGTTTTAGGAGAAAGACATGGCCGTTGAAGAAAAAGTGAAACAGATTATTGTGGAGCAGTTGCAGGTTGATGAAGCAGAAGTAACCCCCACGGCATCCTTCCAGGAAGACCTGGGAGCGGACTCATTGGACGTAGTCGAACTGGTGATGCAGTTTGAAGAGGCATTCGATCTGGAAATTCCGGATGAAGAGGCCGAGAAGATCAAGACTGTGCAGGATGCTGTCGACTACATCAAAAAGAACGGTAAAGGCGGCAACTAGTCTTGAAGCGTCGTGTCGTAGTCACAGGCATTGGCCTTATTTGCGGAGTGGGTAAAACCGCAAGCGAGGTTTGGAGCCATCTGTTGGCGGGCGAAAGCGGTATGGCGCCCATCACAGCCTTTGATACGACGGGCTTTTCGGTCACGTTCGCGGCAGAAGTCAAGAACTTTGATCCGCACGTTTTCATTGAAAAAAAAGAAGCGCGCAAGATGGGCCGCTTTATCCACTTCGCGCTCGCCGCCGCGCAGGAAGCCCTGGAATCCTCCGGATTGCAGATCACGGCGGAAAATGCCGAGCGAGTGGGCGTCCACATCGGCTCCGGCATCGGCGGATTCGACATCATTGAGCGGGAACACAGTGCCATGCTGGCTGGCGGTCCCCGCAAAATCTCTCCATTTTTTATTCCTGCAGCCATTGTCAACCTCGCTGCCGGCCAGGTGAGCATCCGCTACGGGGCCAAAGGTCCGAACGAGGCAACAGCGACGGCCTGCACCACCAGCGCCCACTCCATCGGCGATGCCTATCGGATCATTGAGCGTGGCGACGCTGACGTGATGTTTGCCGGCGGATCTGAAGCGGCGATTACACCGATGGGGGTTGGCGGATTCGCTGCCATGCGTGCCCTGTCGACGCGCAATGACGATCCCACGCACGCCTGCCGTCCATTCGACAAGGATCGCGACGGATTTGTGATTGGCGAAGGCGCGGGGATTCTGATTCTTGAAGACCTGGAATACGCCAAGGCTCGCGGCGCGAAGATCCTGGCGGAGATTATCGGCTACGGCATGAGCGCGGACGCCTACCATATGTCGAGCATGGCGCCGGAAGGCGAAGGCTGCGCGCGGGCGATGCAGAACGCGATTCGCAGTGCCGGCATCCAGCCGCATGAAATCGATTACGTGAACGCGCACGCAACGTCGACGCAGTTAGGCGATGCACTGGAGTCGACGGCGATCGCGAATGTCTTTGGCGAACATGCGACCAGCCATAAGCTAAAGATCAGCTCGACCAAATCGATGACCGGTCACCTGCTGGGCGGCGCTGGAGGACTGGAAGCCGGCATCACCGTGATGGCCATGCAGAACGGCATGATTCCCCCGACCATGAACCTGGTGGATCCCGATCCGGCATGCACACTCGACTACACGCCGAACAAGCCGGCAGCGCACAAGATCGACGTTGCCCTGTCGAACTCCTTCGGCTTCGGCGGCACCAACGGCGCACTCATCTTCCGCCGCTGGACGGAATAAACTCCAACCTCTGATCGCAGTCTCGAGCGCAACTCAGAAGCAGCAGGAGATACTCTTCCGTGCGCTTCTGAGTGCGACGCAAAACACATCCCCTAGCCGCTCGCTACCCGCGGACAAATTCGACATCGATGTTGATCTTCACTTCATCACCGACCATCACGCCACCTGTTTCCAGAGCTGCATTCCATGTCAGACCGAATTCCTTGCGGCTGAGCTTGGTGGTTGCGGAGGCGCCGATACGCTGTTTGCCCCAGGGGTCCTTCATTTCCGGCGACGGACCTTCCACATCCAGAGTGATCTCGCGCGTGACTCCGTGAATCGTTAGGTCACCCGTGACTTTGCCGCCGCCCGGCTCGATCTCAACCTTCTTACTGCGAAACGTGATGGCGGGAAACTTTTCCGTATCCAGAAAATCGGCGCTCTTCAGGTGTCCATCGCGCTGCGCATCGCGAGTGCTGATGGAGTTGGCGTCGATGGTGGCCTCGACCGAGGAAGCAGTAGGCTTTTCGGGGTCATATTGAACCTTCCCAGAGATTTTGGTGAATTCCCCGCGAACGTTAGAGACCATGAGGTGGCGGACGCTGAAGTGGACAGCAGAGTGGGTCGAATCAATTTCGTAGCTGACGGGCGGCATAGGTGTTTCTCCTTTTCTGCCTACTATGGATGCGTGGATTTTAAAATCGATCCTCGTTATGACGACTATATTTTGCGGTCCCATTCCGAAAGGGCGTGATGGCGAACAACGGATCGCCACCGGAATGGGAATCTTTAAAATACCGTCAAATTACTGCAGCAGTCCAAAAACGGCCACTCCGGTCTGCGTGCCGACGTAGACCTTTCCGTTCACGATCATCGGCGTGATGTATTTGTTCCCTGGGCCGAACTGATCACGAGCGGACGCTGCCTGGCTACTGTCGTAGAGCTCCTTGGTCAGATCGGTTGCGTCGTAGGCGTATAAAACCGCGGGAGTGCTGTTGTCGAGGGCCCACAGAATTCCTCCGGAAGTGCCGTTCGAGGAAATGCTTGGAGTCGCGCCGGGATACGGAAATTGATGCGCCGTCTTCGAACTGGGAGTGGTGGCTAGCTTCGCTTGCGTGACAGGATAGGCGCGAATCGAATCACCCACGCCGCCGTAGTACACGGTGTTATTCCAAAAAGCGGGCATGCCAAATTCCTGTCCTGAGAGCGCGCCGCCCAGTTCCTGATAGATGGTGTTGCCGCTGGAATTGAACTTGCCCATGTTACCGGTGTCGACGACATAAATATTGGCGTCTTTCCCGGCGCCAACCGCCAGTTGCCGCACGGTTCCCGACGAGTCCGTCTCATTGGGCAGCAACATAGCTCCGCCAGAACCAAGATCCTCATCGGCATTCGACTCAGACACGGTATTCGACATGGTGAAGTAATCCGCTGGCGTCAGCTTGTTGCCGCTGGTCGAAACCTTCATGAACGCGTTGCCGTAATCGCCGTTGGCTGGCATTCCGCTGGAGTTGAGGGTGGTGCCAAAGCTTCCATTGGCATCCAGGAAATAGATATTGCCGGAGGAATCCGCCACCAGCCCCGCACCGGATTGCCAGATGGAGCCTTCCGACCCGTTCGGCGTCAAATTCAACACGCTGGTTTGGGCCAGCGAATTCTCGTTGTATCCCATCAGCCACCCGGTGTAGGGCTCATTATCGCAATGCGAAGACCAGCCGAGATACACCACGCCATTCAGCAGCAGGAGCCCGGCGCGTTCGTTGTACTGCTTCGGGTCGAAGACCACCTGGCCATTCGAGCTTTCCGGGCCGGTGCTCGGGAAAGTCGCCTGGATGGTGACTGGGCTGCCGGACTGCTCTGCCCCGGTTGTCAGGTCGAGCGCATGCAGCCGTTGATGGTAATTGCCGCTGCTATCCTTGCTGGCCGCCACCATGTAGATGGTGCCGTGTGCGCCTGCCTTGGGGTCGATGACGGGCGTCGACGTCATGCCAATATTCGGCGTCACCTGGCCGCAACCCCTGTCGTCGCTGAAGACTTCTCCGGTGCCCAGCGTAGAAACATGCCAGAGAGTTGCGCCCGAGTCGGCGTCAAAGGCGTAAGCGGAGTCATTCTCCGTGACGACATACAAAACGTTATGAGTGGCGCCGCCAATGGCGACTCCCGGCACATAGAGAGGTTCTGCATCCACCTTGCCGTCGGTTGAATCGAACCCAACCTTGCCGAAGGTGGACGACGTGACGTTGGTTGGCGTCAGAATGGTTTCCTGAGTGTTTTGGCCTTCGCGGGTATTGTCATTGTGATACGTGAGCACCTGCACACTGCTGCCGCCGCTCCCGGTGGTACCGGTCGTTCCAGTGGTGCCAGTTGTCCCCGTGCTTCCGGTGGTCCCCGTCGTTCCTGTCGTGCTCCCAGTGGTGCTCGTGGTGGATGTGGTCCCCGAGGAATTATTGCTGGAACTGCAGCCGTTACATCCTACGGCGCAGGCGACACTCAACGCGAGCAAGCCGGACATAGCCCGAAAACCACTCTGAAGACGAGGAAGCATTCTTCACTCCTGTGTGAATCCTGAAGTACAGACCGTACTGACGCGTGATCTTTGCCTGTTTAGATGCGCGCAGACCGGGGAACCGTCGAGCCTTTGCCACAGCGTACACCCGAGTTGCCGCGCCGGCCACAGGCCCGTTTGCGCCGCGATCCTGAATTTTGATCCCGTAGCTGTGAGACGATGGGTACGTTATGGAATCTCAACCATTTGCTACAGCCATTCTTGCCGCCGGAAAAGGTACGCGGCTCAAGTCGAAACGTGCCAAGGTGTTGCACTCGATTGCCGGGAAGCCGTTGCTACAGCACGTGCTGGATGCCGTGCTGAAGGTGACTTCGCCGGATCAAGTTTTTGTGGTGGTGGGTCATCAGGCGGAGCAGGTGGAGCGCACCATGGCTGCCACGGGTGTGCATTTTGTGCTGCAAACGCAGCAATTGGGCACCGGGCATGCGGTGCAATGCCTGGGAGACTCTGTCTGCGGTATGGGCGACCTGCTGGTACTTTCCGGCGATGTCCCGCTGATTCGGCCGGAAACCATCGAGCATTTACGGAATTTTCATCAGACGCAAAAGGCTGCCATGACGATTCTGACCACTCGGCCAGAAAATCCGTTTGGATATGGGCGAGTGGTTCGAGTCGAGCCAACCAGTCCCGATGTCGGCGCGATTATTGAGCAGAAAGCTCTGACCGACGAGCAGCAGCACATTGGAGAAATCAATTCCGGCATCTACGTATTCCACATCGACACGCTGTATCGGCATATCGATGCGCTGCAATCGAACAATGCTCACGGGGAGTATTACCTGACCGACATGGCGGCCATTTTGAGGGCGGTCGGCGAACGCGTGGTGGCGTATGAAATCAGCGACGCAACGGAAGTGCTGGGCGCCAATACGATTGCAGAAATGATGGAGCTGGAAAGCGCGTTACGCCTACAGGCGGCGCGAGCGTTGATGGCTCAGGGGGTCACCATTCATCGACCGGAAACCTGTGTCATCGATGCGGATGTGACCGTGGGCCCGGACACGATCGTGGAACCGTTTGTGCAACTGCTGGGCAAAACCCACATTGGCGAGGACTGCCGGATCCGGTCATATTCCGTGATTCAGGATTCGAAGATTGGCGACGGTGTGCTGGTTCGAAATGGTTGCGTGCTGGATGAAGCATCGGTCAGCAGCGGCGCCTTCATCGGCCCCTATGCCCATCTGCGTCCCGGCAGCCAGATCGGACGCGAAGCCCATGTCGGCAACTTTGTCGAAACCAAAAATGCGCAGGTGGGAGAAAAATCGAAGGCGAATCATCTGACCTATCTCGGGGATGTCTCTATCGGTTCCGGCTGCAACATTGGTGCCGGCGTGATCACCTGCAATTATGACGGCGTCAACAAACACCCCACGCAAATTGGGGATCGCGTATTTGTGGGCAGCAATTCGACGCTGGTCGCTCCGGTCTCGCTGGAAGACGACAGCTATGTGGCAGCAGCCTCCTGCATTACGGAGCCGGTTCCGGCTGGGGCGCTGGCACTTGGCCGCTCTCGACAGACGGTGAAACCAGGATGGGTCAAGCAGCGCCGGGCAGCGCAGAAGAAAAAGTAAGGCTAGGCGGCTTCTCGGGCGGGGATGGAACCTGCATCGCTTTGTTGGCGTAGTTTTGCTTCGCGGTTCCGGCGGCGCTTTCTGGCCTCGTTCAATGCCACCAGGATGAGTACAGCGAAGGTGACCGCGACCAGCGAAATTGCCATCACGCCGTGGAGTTGTTCGACTTCCCCATACAGCAGCGCTAGCCCGGCGAAGACGAAGAACAGGTGCGCGCAATAGACATGCAATGAGGCCTTGCCCAGGGTCAAAAATGGCTCGACTGCGACCGCCCGCAGAACATATTTCCGCAGCCAGTAAAACACCACCATAAAAGCCAGCAGGTTCAGAACGCGCAGCGGACCGATCTGCCACTTGTCCAGCCACATTCCCAGCGCCTGTTGCGTCAGGTGCGGCCCCAGCCAGCTATGGCGCACACCCACGAAGAACAGGCAAACAGCAGCAGCCACTGCCGCGCCCCAGGCTGGGATTTTCCTCAGAGGAACCAGACCGACGGCAGACGTCGCACCCAGCCACAAGCCGCCGATCCAGATTGCCTGCCAGGCAAACAAATTGAAGGCTCCTGTTTCCTGCAACGGAATCCGCAGATGGGTCACGCTGACAATGGCGTTGTGTGCCAGATCTCGCAGACCGAATTGAGCCAGCAACCACACCGCGCCGCTGGCTGCCAGGATCTTCTTCCATCCATAGCGCCACGACGCCGAAAGCAACAATGGCGTGAAGAAGAGGAAGGTGACGTACATGGGCAGGATGTCGAGCAGCGGCGGGCAATAGATCAACAGGATGGAGCCCGCGATCGCCACCCCTGGGTGGGCCAGATAAAAGTCGAGCAGATTTGTCAGCGCCACTTTATGCGTGTGGACTGCGACCGCCGCGGCCACGGTAAAGGCAAAACCAAGCATCAGCAGATGATAGCCATAGATTTTCAGCGAGCGCTTCCACAGCTTGCGTCGCACCCGGGGCTCGTCCTGCAGCAGCTCGCGGACATAGAGCCGCCCCACCAGCAGCGCAGAGAGGAAGACGAAGCCTTCGGCCGAGGTGACATACCCAATGGGCTGATTGACGAAGTCGCTGAACCGGGTAGGGAGATGCGTCAGCGTCATCCATACCAGGAAGAGCCCACGCAAAGCATCCAGTTCAGGACGGCGTTCAAGTTTTGGAAGATGCATCAGGGCAGGTTCACCACGCGAGACGTTATCTAGTTAGACGCCCCTCGGGGGAAGGAGTTGCGCTGGAATTCCGTCGGGTCCAACGGCTGGCCTTGTAACCTGAAGAAAACATTTGTGCGACTATTCCCATTTCGAATTGTGCCGCTTGAGCCACCAACAAGGAGGGTTCCACTTCTGTGGAAAAATCGAGCGGCTGCAAGTCTCCTGGGTTGTTCCCATCAAGTCATATTCTGTCTTTTGACCTTTCAGAGGAGTCGCCAGAAACTGGTTGACTTCCACCGTGCTGTAGGCGGTGCCATGCGCGACGCGAACTTCAAACACTGCCCAATCGCCGATATACAGCAGCAATACGACACCGACCAGAACAGGAAAATATCGAATCAGCCAGCCGAGCCAGCGCCGGATCACAAGAGCATCTCCTTGCATGCAAATGTGGCGCCGCTACACTGGCCGGCCCGAAGATCAATTCGAATTCGACTGCATGTGCGCATGGTCGGCTTCTATGGAATCTTCTCCATCATAGGCGTGGGGAATTACTTGGTCTGATTATTTTCGTCGCTATCTTTGGGCATTTCAATGTAGGCCATCCCGAAGCGCGTGGTTCCATCCTTCGACGTATCGATTCCGACGAGGCGGTAGCGGTTGGGGCGTCCGGCACGGAGTTCGTGCCCGCTGGAGGAATCACTTTTGGAATCTGAGGTCACACCTGGGTCGTCGTTGCAGGTAAGGCCGGTAGGCGTCTGCTTCATCGAGCCCACGGGATGACCATGATCGCACTCCAGAACCTGGCCATAATGTGACAGCGGCTTGCGATAGAAGGCGAGAACCTGCTCCGGCGAGTCGTGGGTGATGTAGCTGGCGGCTTTCACCAGGAAGTGCACGTTGCCGAAGCTGAAGCCAAGATCGACCGCAGAGTCGGAATCCTTATCGTCAGGATTTTTATAGGGTGCGGCGCCAGGATATTCGGGCAATCCGATGTCAGAAGCGGTGACGTGGGTGTTGGCATGGAGCGCCAGGTTGAAGTCTGAATCTTTTTTGGAATCCGAATTCTGAGCTACGCAGGCGGCGCTGCAAGCAGCAAGAATGGCTGCGGCCAGAATCATTCTGAGGATTGGGAATATTCGTTGAGTGGGCAAGGTCATTGTGTTGCCTCCGATCGCAACCTGTCTGGATTGGAGGTACGTCGCGATCGAATGCAAAGTTCCCTCGACCCACCACGGCCGCGGAGGGTGCTGGGGCAGGTTTTCTACGAAAACAGCGTACTTGGCTGCTACTGCGGACCGGGACACGTGTTGGTCAGCTTGCCGCCGAGATTTTCCTGCTGAATGGTGAGCGTTACGTGCGGTTTGCCGGCGTTTTCCGGTCGTGTGACATGGAAAACATAGATCGTGCCGTAATCCCAGCCCGGCCACGGTGGCAATAGAGCGGCACCTTCGCCGTAGGCCTGCAATAGCTGCTTGGCAAGCATATGCAGGTGATCATGTTCCCAGGCAACGAAGATGAGTGAGTGAGAGTAGGCAGGCTGCAGCAACGCTTGTTGCAGTTCGTTAATTTGATCAAACCCAATCTGCGTATTCACCGGCATGCCGAGTCGGATGGCGGTGGGCTCGATGGTCGCCAAGGGACGCACATAGGAGTAATGCGGTCCGACATTTCCCTCCTGGATTTCATCGGCGGGGTCGGGCGCGTAGATTGCGTCCGGCTTGCCATAGCGTGCGATCAGGAGAGGCGCCAATGCCAGCGACCGATTCAGACCTCTGCAGGTTAACTGGCCGAGACCGACGGGCGGTTTCTCTCCGTGCCGAATCATCACAATGGTCTCGCCAGCGGTATGGGCGGTTTGCGCAGCGAGAAGTGGAGGGGCGGCGCAGATGGAACTGAACAAAAGAATCAGGAAAAGAAATGGCTTCAGCCGGGCCACGCGTTGCAAAGGCCTCCTCCTTGGGTGATATAGCCCACTCTTCCAAAAAGGGTATAGTATGTGCTCGATTCATGAAACCTTCGAGCGGATCAAACGTCACCCTCTACAGTTCAGATACGCGTATGCAGTTCGCGCCAGTCACATGCAAGGAGAAATATTTTTCATGGGTTCACTCCGGTTTCTAGGCTCACTGGTCCTGATCGGCGGAATGGCTGGTATCGTGGCGCCTACCGCTTGCAGCATGCTGGCGCAACAGGCCAGCACCCAACCGGCGGCCATGACTCGGCTGGTTGGGGCGGTCGTCTCGGTGAAAGGTCAATCATTGACCGTCAAACCGGATTCTGGACCGCCAACCACGGTGACGGTGGCTGATTCGGCACGCATCCTGCAGACGATGCCAGGTGCAAAAACCATTGCCGGAGCGACGCCCATTCATTTAACGGATTTGACGGTTGGCGATCGCGTCCTGGTCGCGGTAAGGCCAGCTCCTGATGGATCGGGTCCGACCGCAACAACAGTGATTGCCATGCGCGAGGCCGATATTGCCAAAGAGCACATGGCTGAAGAGGCAGACTGGGAAAAACGTGGCGTGGGTGGAATTGTGAAAACCGTCGATACGGCGGCCGGGACGGTAACGATTGCACACCAGAACACCACGGTAACGATCCATACCACCCCCAAAACCGTGATCCGCCAGTATGACCCCGGCTCCATCAAGTTCAGCGATACCAAGGTAGCCACGCTGGATCAAATCCATCCTGGCGACCAGCTTCGTGCGCTGGGAGATCGGAGTTCGGACGGCGCCGAGCTGCAGGCGGAAGAAATTGTCGCCGGCAGCTTTCGCAATATTGCCGGCTCCGTTGTGTCGACCGACGCGGCTGCCAATACGCTGACGGTGACGGACTTCAAAACGAAAAAGCCGGTAGTGATTCATCTGAATGCAGATTCTCAACTGCATAAACTGGAGCCGACTATGGCACAAGCGATTGCGGCGCGCCTGAAGGCATCCGGCGCTAACCATCAGGCGGGGGCCCAGGGCAACGGCCGACAAGGTGGAGAGGCGCTCTCATGCCTCCGCCCCGGCCGTGCAAGCTGAGGGCACGCCGTCCGGGGCCGGTCAGGTCTCTACCGAAGCGGGCGGGGGACGTCGAGGTGGAAACGTCTCGCAGATGCTGCAGCGCACTCCCATCATTCAGTTGGCGGATCTGCATCACGGTGACGCGGTCATGATCGTCGCGACTCAGGTTGCTCCCGGCTCGCTGACCGCATGCACGTTGCTCGCTGGCGTGGAACCGATTCTGGACGCGTCGGCAGGCCAGAGCCTGTTCAGCGCCTCCTGGAATCTGGGCGGGCAGGGCGGCGGCGGGGCGGCGGCGATGCGGGGGGCGGCCAGCAATAGCCTGAAGTCCGCTCGATATGCGCCAGGAGTTACGTGACGAGAAAATCACGGCGTCACGTCATGCTGAATTTTGAGTCGACGCCTCTTGACCAGATGCGGTGAGAAAGTACTGCAGAAAAATCAGATCAAGGTATCGGTCGAACTTGTATCCCACCTCGCGCAAGTGCGCCACCTGTACAAATCCGGCGCGCTGTAAGAACTGGATCGATGCCTGGTTCTCAGAGTCTACCCCTGCGACCATCGTATGTTTGCCCAGGGCAGTGGCTCGACGAATCAGTTCCGCCAGCAACGCCTTGCCGATGCCATGCCCTCGCGCAGAAGCGTGAATGTGGATGGTTCCTTCTACCGTAAATCGATAACCGGGCCAGGAGCGAAAATCCCCGAACGTCGCAAATCCCTTCACAGCGGAGCCTTCGGTGGCGACCAGTACAGGGAATCCCTGCTGCTGTCGCGCTCGCCACCACGCCAATCTTTCCTCCACAGTGGTCGGTTGGTCGTTATAAATCGCGGTGGAGTGGGTGAGTACTTCGTTGTAAATTGCCGTGATTTCTTCGAAGTCGGATTCAACCGCGTCGCGAATTTCCATTCGTCGTCCTCACAGCCGAAACCGGCCATAGAAATCGCACCGCAGGTTGCTGCATCGAGTCATGCTGCACGTCCACTCCTGTCCGTGCAGACTACTGATCATTTCCACCGGTGCCGCCATCTTCCTGAATCTGAGTGGGCTGTCCGCCCGCCAACGGCACGGACCACAGAGTGCCGCCTCGACCTCCCTGATATACAAAATCCTTCATCTCGATTTTCAGGGTGCATTCCTTTTCCTTGCTCGCTGCCCAGTTCCGGCAGAAGCACGACCACTTCCAGATTGTTCTTGCCGTAACGTGCCGGATAGGTGTCCGGCGCAAAAGTATGGCGGACGGGGGTACTGCAGGAATATTCGAAATCCATGCCTTGCTTGGGAGGCGCTCCGGGCTGGCCCGTCATAAGATTGCCGTGGCCATATCCGTTGATCCAGCCGTGGCGGCCGTGCCAACGTGAGTGAATCACCTGCAAGCGCATCGGATAGTCATGCGACTTCGCAGAGATGGGACTTGAGCACACGATGGCAAAAATGAGTGCTGAAACGGCGAAGATTTTGCGCTCTAGACTGCGACCGACCATGGTTGCCTCCATTCGAATGCAACGATCATAATGTCGCATCGTACACAGCGCAGGGCCGGTCATCAAGAATATTTGAATGCGGAAAAGGCGTCCGTTCGGGACGCCCTTTCGATAGCACACAAGAGAGTGGGTGGGTGAGTGAGTGAGTGAGTGATTTAGTTCGGCATCAACACGGCGTTGATGACTTGTATCACTCCATTGGACTGTATGACATTGGGAATGGTAATCGTCGCCATGCCGCCTTTTTCATCCGTCAGTATGTACTTGCCATCCTTCATGGATACACTGAGCGTACCGCCCTGAACCGTCTTCAATTCAGCCTTGCCGTCGCCCTGCTTGATCATTTTTTTCAGATCCCGGGTGGTGATTCTGCCCGGCACCACGTGGTAGGTGAGGATCTTCACCAGTGTCGGCTTGTTTTCCGGCTTCAGCAGCGTGTCGACGGTGCCCGCGGGTAGTGCTGCGAAAGCTTCGTTGGTTGGAGCGAAGACGGTAAACGGCCCCGGACCCTCCAGCGTTTCGACCAGGCCGGCAGCTTTGACGGCGGCGACCAGGGTGGTGTGATCCTTGGAGTTAACGGCGTTTTCGACGATGTTTTTCGTCGGGTACATGGCGGCTCCGCCAACCATAGGATCTTTTTGCGCATTTGCGTGGACGCCCATACAACCGAACGTCAATGCCACGAGTAGGGTGAGTATATTTTTCTTCATTGCTGAAATTTTCCTTTCAACGGATGCGTCGCAGTTGATCTGCACCGGTAGTACGGGCCACGTGGCGGAGCGGATGTGGGGTGGACGAAAACTCTGATTCGGCAGCAGTTCTAAAAAAGGGAGCGAGGCAGGAAAATTTTCCTAACTCGAGTGACGGTTGCGCTTGTGCGCCGGGAATCGGACTCGTATGATCAAGCGGAGAACATGAAAATGACTGCCAAAGACACGCAATCCGCCCCGTTGCTGCGGGAAAAGTCCCGCCTGATGTCTTCGTCGGAGATTGAGCGCACCCTGGTGCGGCTGGCGCATGAAATTGTCGAGAAAAACAATGGGACTGACAAGCTGACCCTGGTCGGAATCCACCGGCGCGGCGTACCCCTGGCAAAGCGACTGGCCAAGTTGCTGGAGACCATCGAGAATAAGCCGATCGATGTGGGAACTCTCGATATCAGCTTCTATCGCGACGACCTGACCACTCGCGGACCGCGTCCAGTGGTGAACCCGGGCGATCTCGGATTCGATGTAACGGGTCGCGATGTGGTGCTGGTGGATGACGTTCTGTACACAGGTCGCACCGTGCGTGCCGCTCTCGATGCGTTGATCGATCATGGTCGGCCGAAGCGAGTGCGGTTGCTGGCGTTAATCGACCGCGGACATCGCGAATTGCCCATTGAGGCGACCTTTGTCGGACGCACCATCCAAACTACGGATCGTGAAATTATCGAAGTTAAGCTGGACGAGATTGACGACAGCGAGCAAGTCCTGCTGATGGAAAGAGCCGACGGATGAGCCCTGCGTGGCCCCTTTTTGCCCTCGCAGTCGGATATTGTTGAACGGAAGTATGCCAATCAAACGGAAGACGGCGACAAGTAAAGCGAAAACAAAAGCGCCCACCGCCAAGACCCCTGGCAACGGAGCGGGCAACAGCCATTCCACTCCAAAACGGCCTCTTCTCTCACTCGAGATTTCTCCGAGTATTGCGCCGCGACACACCATCGCGGTGCCGTTTTTCCATGGAACTGTTCCGCTTGGGTATGTTCACCCGGGTTCATCCATCTCCGTCACCCATTTCTCGCTGGAAGACATCGATCGCATTCTGACCGAGGCCGCGGAGATGGAAGCGATGCCGGCTGCTCGTCGCGCGCAACGCTATGCCAAGCGCCGCGTGGCGCTGCTGTTTTACGAGTCGAGTACACGTACCCGGACTTCATTTGAGTTGGCCGCAAAATCGCTTGGTGCCGACACGACCCTGGTGAGCTCGTTATCGTCCAGCATTGAGAAAGGCGAATCGCTCAAAGACACGGGGATCACACTGCGCTCCCTGGGTGCGGAATGTATTATTCTGCGGCATCCGAATTCTGGCGCGCCCTATGTGCTGGCACGCTACACCGGCTTACCGGTTTTGAACGCAGGCGACGGCAGTCACGAACATCCATCCCAGGCGCTGCTGGATTTGCGAACGATTCTAGCTCACCTGCCGGCTAGCGCGAAGGCGGCGAACAAACGCAATCACTTGATCCACGAACGTACATTGCAGGGAGTTACAGTCACAATTGTGGGCGACATCCTGCATAGTCGAGTGGCACGCTCCAATGCGTTGCTGCTGCCCAGGCTGGGCGCGCGAGTCATTTTCTGCGGACCAGAGAGTCTGTTACCGGAATATGCCGTGGGCATTGGGCCGGGCGTGGAGATCGAACGCAATTTCGATCGCGCGCTGCAGCAGTCGAATGTGGTGATGATGCTGCGCATTCAAAAAGAGCGTCTGGCCGGTCTCGAAATCGACCTGGATGACTATATAGAACAGTATCAGTTACATAAGCAGCGTCTTGACGGCACTGGCGCCGCAAGCGATCGTTCTTCATCCCGGACCGGTGATTCGCGGACTGGAAATTACCAGTGAAATCACCGACGGACCGAACTCTGTGATCGCCGAACAGGTCTATCACGGTTCGATCATTCGCATGGCATTGGTGGCGCGCGCACTGGATGCACATCCCAAAAGAAATGAACAATCGAGTAAGAATCGATGACAGCATTGTTGATTCAGGGCGGCCACCTTGTCGATCCTTCCACTGGAACGGATGAGAGGCGCGATGTGTACGTACGCGATGGGCGCATCGCTGCCGTGGAAATGCCAGGCAAGCTGACGGCGTTGGCAAAGAAAGAGAAGGCAACCGTTGTCAACGCAACTGGCATGGTGGTTGCTCCCGGTCTCGTCGACATCCACGTGCATCTGCGCGAACCGGGTCAGGCGTACAAAGAGACGATTGAAACTGGCACGCAAGCCGCGGCGGCCGGTGGATTTACCAGCGTCTGCGCGATGCCAAACACATCACCGGTGAACGATTCGCCGGAGACCACGCGCTGGATGCAGGCGGCGGACCGCAACGCTGTGGTGCGTGTCTTTCCCATTGCCGCAGCCACGCTGGGAAGCCGCGGCGAAGCGGTTGCCGATTACAAAGCGCTCCAGGCTGCCGGTGCGGTCGCCGTATCGGATGACGGCAAGCCGATCCTGGAAGACAACATCATGTTTGAGTCACTGGCGCGGGCGGCGCGCGTTGGACTACCTGTGATTCAGCATGCGGAAGACACGCGAACCACGCAGGGAGCCAGCATGAACGCGGGGGCCCTCTCGTTCCGCCTGGGACTGCGCGGTATGTCGGTCGACGCGGAGAGCGGTATTGTGGAACGCGACATCGAGTTGCTGGCGCGTCTGCGCAAAGGCGACCCATCCAACCGTGCTCACCTGCATGTGGCTCATCTTTCCACGGCAAAAGCCCTGGAGGCCGTTCGCCGGGCCAAACGCAGCGGCTTGCACGTCACCTGCGAAGTTGCGCCCCACCATTTCGCTCTAACGCAAGCGGCGATCGGCGATTACAACACGGACGCGAAGATGAACCCTCCCCTGCGCAGCGAGGAAGATCGCGCTGCATTGATCAGCGGCATCCTCGACGGAACCGTGGATGCCATCGCCACAGACCATGCTCCCCATGCGCTGCATGAGAAGGAACAGGAATTCGAACGCGCTCCCAACGGAATCATCGGACTGGAGACAGCGCTGGGATTGTCATTGCTGGTGCTGCACCGCCAGCATCGCATGCCGCTGATGCGGGTGTTAGCGCTACTGAGCAGCCAACCTGCGCAGGTGTTGCATTTGAAAGATCGCGGATCGCTGTCTGCAGGTTCGTTTGCAGATATCGTTGTGTTCCGGCCCAATGATGACTGGCAATTTCGCGTGAGCGAATCGAAATCGAAGTCAAGGAATTCTCCCTTCGACGGATCGAAATTACCGGGTCGAATCCAAATGACGATCAGCGAAGGGCGCATCGTCCATGATGCGCGGAATGAGTCTTCATCACCGCGCGTCTGAATCCAGGTCCACACTTCCCTATTTGAATGGACAGACGAAAACAAACGAGGGTCGTCTGCGCGTCAAAATACCTTCGCAGTCTCCTCTGCTGTTCCCCGCACACCTGTCAGTTTTAAGCCAATAACAATCGATTCTCGACCCACCCCCCAGCCGATCATTGCCGATAAGTCGTATTGTTATAATCGATTCGATGCATTAAATCGTATATTTTCGCCGCCTATTGACTGCCGTTTGAATCACATAACATGTCGCTGCCCATCTTTGAAAGTCAAAGGAGACCTGTCATGGCGCCTCTACCGCCGGCTGTCGCGCTTGAAAACCCCGGAGTTGCTCCGGCGTGGATGATTCGAGCCTTTGCCCTGCTGATCCTGGTGCTGCTGTGTACGATTTCCGGTCGAGCCCAAGTGACGGCATCCCTCTCCGGGACGATCACCGATCCGTCGGGAGCCGCGGTGCCATCCGCAATGGTCACTGCACGCAACGTCAACACAGAAGCGGTGCGCAACGACGTCACGAGTCCCAACGGTCACTATCAGATTTCTTCTCTGGCTGTCGGCGAGTACGAGATCAGCGTTAAGAAGCCTGGGTTCGCCGAAGCGATTCGAGCCGGCATTCACCTCGCCGTGGACCAGGCGGCAGCGGTCAATATTCAATTGCGAGTGGGAGACGTGAGCCAGCAGGTGGTGGTGCATGCAGACGCCCCGCTGGTGAATGTCAACACGGGAGATATTTCCGGACTGGTGGGCGAACGACAGATCCAAAACCTGCCGCTGAACGGCCGCAGCTATGACGAGTTGCTGACGCTGAATCCCGGAATCGTCAATTTCACATCCGAAAAAACGGGCGGTGTGGGCGTATCCAATTCCACGGTAGGCAATAACTTTGCGGTTTCCGGTAATCGCCCCCAGCAAAATCTCTTCCTGATGAATGGCGTGGAATTTTCTGGGGCTGCGGAGAACAACATGCAGCCCGGCGGTGTCAGCCAGGAGTTGCTGGGCGTCGATGCTGTGCGCGAATTCAACGTATTGCGCGACTCCTACGGTGCAGAATACGGAAAGAGGCCCGGAGCTCACGTGCTGATTGTCACCCGCTCGGGGACGAATCAAGTCCACGGAAGCGCCTACGAGTTTCTTCGCAACAACGACTTCGATGCGCCCAACTATTTCGACCAGGGTTCGGCTCCGCCATTCCAGCGCAATCAATTTGGAGCTGCCCTGGGAGGACCCATCCAGAGGAACAAAACATTTCTTTTCGGTAACTATGAGGGGTTGCGCCAACACCTGCACCAGACTGGTGTGGACCTGGTTCCTGACGCGAACGCGCGCCAGGGATACTTGCCGTGCAAGCTGGTGACTCCAGCACCGAACCCATGCCCTCCTTCCGGGCTTGTTTACGTTGGCGTTGGTCCCGGGGTGCAGCCGCTTTTTGCCCTGTGGCCGACTCCCACCCCGAATGCGCCCGACTACGGCGGAATTGCTGTCGCCTATAACAATCCCCTGCAAACCATTCGAGACGACTTTGGCACGGTTCGCCTGGATCGGACATTTTCCCAGAGCGATACGTTCAGCTCTGCCTATACGATTGACGACAGCGCCGACGTGACACCGACCAGCAGCAATCTTTACAGCACAGACCTGGAAGGGCTGCGAGAGCAAGTGTTGAGTCTCGACGAGATTCACGTCTTTGCGCCGACCCTTGTGAATACAGCCCGCGCCGGCTTTACGCGCGCCAGCTATTTCTTTACCGGCGAGCCTTCGCCGGGAACGCCAGCCGCAGACCTGCCGGGATTTGTCGACAGTCATCCTGTCGGCGCCGTTGTGGTGGGCGGAAGCGCGGCATCGAATCCAGCAGCGCAGGTGAGCCTGGCAGGAAGCAACAATGGCAGCAATCTTCATATAACGCGGAACCTGTTCACCTACGAGGATCGCGTTACCTGGACCAAGGGACAACATCAATTCAGTTTTGGCGGATGGTTCCAAAGGCTTCAATCCAACGAAGAACTGGCATTGAGCCAGTTCGGCCAGGCCACGTTTACAGGATTGCAGCAATTCCTGACTGGGACCGTCGGAACGTTCGTGTACGATCCGACACCGACGGAGATGAACTGGCGCTCGTTGCTGGGCGCACTCTACGCGCAGGATGTGATTCGGGTGACGCCAAAGTTGACGGTGTCGCTGGGATTTCGCGATGAATTTACAACCGGCTGGAATGAAGCGCATGGCCGCGCCGCAAACTTCGTGTTCTTAAATCATGTCATCCAAACCCAGCCAAGAATTGCGGATTCCGCCTTCACCGTGAACAACGCAAAGTTTCTGCCGCAACCACGAATTGGCCTTGCGTGGTCTCCGTTCGGCTACGGGACCGTACTGCGGGCTGGCTTCGGAATGTACAACGACTTGCAGGATGCACTCGGGTATCGCATGGACCAGAACGCGCCGTTCAATCCGACCTACGGCGTTTCGGCGCTGCCAGTGTCCGAACTGCCGCTGCCAACATCCCCGGTACCATCGAAAGCCAAGGTGTTACCGGCGGGCGTCCAACCGGACATGAAGACGCCGACCTTGATCTCCTACAGCCTGGGGATTGAACAGGAACTCTCCGCAAACACGGTTCTTCGGATAGGCTATGTTGGCTCGCACGGATATCACCAGATCCTCAGTCTGGACGACAATGAGCCCACCCCGACGGTGTGCCCGGGCTCGCCGTGCCCGATCAATTATCCCGCCAACTTTCCGGTTCCGCTGGCGGGCGCAACCATCCCGGCAGGATCGTATTACATTCCTGCTGGAACGCCGCTGGCGAATCCAGCGTTAGGTGCGGCGTGGGCATGGTTTTCGGTGGGGACAAGTTCCTACAACGCATTGCAGGCGGACCTGACTCATCGATACAGCAATGGGCTTGCATTGCGCGGCGTGTACACATGGTCGAAGGCGCTGGATGATGGCGATTCGCTGAACTCCACAGCAGCCGGCAATGCTCCTGGTTTAGTTTCGAACCCATTCGATCTGCGAGCCGATCGAGGCCTTGCAACCTACGATGTCAGAAACATCGGGGTCATCAGTGCGACATACGATCTGCCCTTCGGGCACGGGAAGAGATACTTGAAACAAGCGTCCGGAATTCAAAACTTCCTGTTCGGCGGTTGGGTCGCAAATTCGATTGTGACATTGCAGTCCGGTTTCCCATTCACCCCACAGTTGAGCTACAACCCGTCGAACAATGGAGATACAAAGAATCCAGTGCGCCCGTTTATCAATCCCCTATTTTCTGGCCCGGTGATCCTTGGCTCTCCAAAGAAGTGGTTCAACCCAGACGCGTTTCTGGCACCCCCGAATGGAAGCGGCTTCTACGGAAATCTGGGGAGAGATACGCTGATCGGGCCTGGACTGGCGACCTGGGATTTGTCGTTCTTGAAGAACACGCCGATTCACGGGCGTCTGACCACGGAGTTTCGAGCCGAATTGTTCAACATTCTCGATCGCGCGAATTTCAATACGCCGAATCCGGTGGTGTTTACTCCGTCCGGGGTATCGCCAACCGCGGGCGTGATCACCAGCACCTCGACAACGTCGCGGCAGATTCAATTCGGCTTGAAGTTGCTGTGGTGACGGACGACGACCCGAAGCCGGGGCAGGAAAGAAGTTTGGGTGATGGCGAGTGCGCGGCTACTGGACTATAGCCATCTGCTTTCCGATGCGAGCCATGGTCTCCAGCGCCTGATCCAGTTGGGCACGCGTGTGCTCGCTGGTCATGATGGTCCGGATGCGCGCCTTCCCTTCCGGAACGGTTGGGAACGCGATGCCAGTGGCCATCACGCCCGCGTCGAATAGCTTGCGGGAAAATTCCATCGCAACCCGTCCTTCACCCAGGATGATAGGAGTGATCGGCGTCTCGCTGGCCGGCGTATTGACGCCGCCAATATTGAAGCCGGCAGCGGCCAATTGTTTTTTAAAGTAGCGGGTGTTGTCCCACAAGCGCTCGATCCGCTCCGGCTCGTTCTCTAAAATGTCGAATGCGGCGATGCAGGTGGCGGCCACCGATGGAGGGTGCGACGTGGAAAACAAAAATGGTCGCGCGCGGTGATACAAGTAATCAATCAGATCGCGCGAGCCACAGACGTATCCGCCCAATGCGCCGATCGCTTTTGAAAGGGTCCCCACCTGGACGTCGACTCGTCCATGGCAGTGGAAATGGTCCACGCTACCGCGACCATTGCGGCCCAGAACGCCGGAAGCGTGCGCGTCATCGACCATCATGATGGCGCCGTATTTGTCGGCGACATCGCACAGCTTGTCGACCGGGCCGATGTCACCATCCATGGAAAACACGCCGTCGGTGATCAGCAGTTTGTGACCAGGCTCTTTTTGAACTTCCTGCAGCAATTCCTCGGCGTGCGCGGTATCGCGATGACGAAAGACTTTCACCTTGGCACGGGAAAGGCGGGCGCCGTCGATAATGCTGGCGTGGTTCAATTCGTCAGAAATGATGAAGTCATCTTTGCCGAGAATCGCAGAGACCGTTCCGGCGTTCGCCGTAAAACCGGACTGAAAGACGACGCAAGCTTCGACATTCTTGAAGCGCGCGATTTTTTCTTCCAGTTCCATATGGATGCGCATGGTTCCGGCAATGGTGCGCACCGCACCCGAGCCGACACCATATTTGCGCGTGGCTTCAATCGCGGCCTCGCGCAGCTTGGGATGGGCGGTCAGTCCGAGATAATTATTGGAGGCAAGATTAATGACTCGCTTTCCGTCGTAGGTGCAGACCGGCTCCTGCTGATCTTCCAGGATGCGCAAATGGAAATAAGTTCCTTTTTGCTTCAACTCATCCAATTGGGCGGTTAAGTGTGCCAGTTGCGGGCGGGCGGCGATTTTGGTGGTCATAGTTGCGAACTCCATCGTCCAGAAAGATTCCAACGTTCCATCCTAACCGGTTCGTCGCGCAGGCGGAAATGGAGCGGAAATCCGGCAGCGTGCCATTTTAAATTGCCGCTCTAGCCGCGTTCCGGAGCTTCCGTTTTGTGGCTACACTCGGAGAAGCTGAGCGTAGTTTTCGTGGGCCGCAACGCACGCTCAACCGCAATCGGAGGAAAATAACGAATGCCGAATGACGATCGCACCCGGATAATTCACAGCAGGACGCCGGAATCAGTGGCCATGCTGGCAAACGTCAAACGAGCGATGGCGATTACCGCCCGGCTGAACCGTTTGACGTTCAACGATGCGAACGAAATTCGGGCCTTGTTCAGCGAGCTTATCGGGAAAAAGGTAGACGAGAGCTTTTTGCTGATCCCTCCGTTTTACACTGCCGGTGGGGACGAAATTCGCGTCGGGCGTAATGTCTTCGTCAATCAAAACTGCACTTTCTATGACCTTGGCGGCCTCGACATCGCCGACGATGTGATGATTGGGCCGAACGTGAGCCTCATCACTGCGGGCCATCCCCTTGAACCTTCACAGCGACGCGCCGCCACAATCGGAAAACCCATCGTGATTGAGAGAAACGTTTGGATCGCGGCCGGCGCAACCATCGTCGGTGGCGTGACCGTGGGTGAGAATGCGGTGGTCGCGGCGGGTTCGGTGGTCACCAGGGGCGTTCCCCCGAGTACTCTTGTCGGCGGAAATCCGGCGAGAGTGATTCGATCGATCGACGGCTGAAGGAAGCTCGGCGAGGGATCGAAGCTGGACCTTCAAACGAACCCATAATTAAAATTCCCAAAAAGCTTAGGGAAGGTCGCGAAGAGAAGGCCAGCCTTTTCGATCGGTGATCGCTCCAAACAGTCCCAGCGATATGGCAACGGCGCCTGAGAGAAACAGCAGAAGCAGATTAGGGATTCCGCGAGTATTGAGCGGAACTGCGAATTGGCCGCCGATGGCACAGACCAGCAGGAGAACGCCCCCGGCAAGCAGAAACCACGATGCGATGCGTCGCTGGTAGAAAGAGGCGATGGAAGCAGTGAACGTGAGCGCACCGCCGGCGAGGATGATAAAAACTTCCAGCCAGGAACTGCCAACGATGCTGGTCAATGCGGCGACCGGGAAGTAGACACAGTTGGCGAGACCCCAGAGGGTACCGAGCGAGAAGATTGCCGTTCCCCAAAAGCGACGCAGCCGGACCTCTTGATCCGCATCTTTCATTGGCTCGATTCGACGTCTGGCACGCGCCAGGGTGTTTAGAACATTCCCCAGGCGCGGCTGATGTAGTCCGTCATGGTGAGGCTGATCAGCAGCATAAACGTGAATAGTCCCGCGGCCACCGTCAACTTCAACAGACGAGAACTGTAGTGAATGTGCATGAAAAACAGCACCACCAGGGACGCCTTGAGGCAGGCAATGGCCAACGCAATGACGGCGTTGAATACTCCCAGGTCGATGAACGAGATTCCCGTCGTCAGCGCGGTCAAAACCATCAGCGCAAGAAAGATTGCCAGATAGACGGGTGGCCTTACGATGTGAACTTCAGAATCCTGATGGGTCTCTTTGGTCTTCTCGGTCATACTCGGGGCTCCGTGTTTCCCGCAACTGCGGGCGTGTCCAATTTCATTTGCAAGCCAGGTTGCCGGCTATCGATAGCGACTGATCAGGTACAGCAAAGGGAACAGGAAAATCCAAATGATGTCGACGAAGTGCCAATACAAGCCGAAGTTTTCAATCGGCATGACGTGGCCCTCTGTGAAGGCGCCCTTCGAAGCTTTCGCCACCAGGAAGAACAGGATGCCGATCCCGATAATCATGTGCAGCGCGTGCATTCCGGTCATGGCGAAATAGAGGAAAAAGTACAGCTGCGTTTTCTCCGCCATGTCAGGAGCCAGCTTTACGGCCTTGGGATTAGTAGGGTTCACAAACTCCTGAATGGAAAAATTCATTCCAGGAATGTGATGATCCACATACTTCTGGTGATATTCGACGGCCTTGATACCGAGGAACACGCCGCCTAAAACAATCGTCAGCAGCAGAAAAAGAATCAACTGGCCTTTGCGCCGGATTTCTGCGCTGTAGACCGCCATGGCCATGGTCAAGCTGGAGCCGATGAGGACCGCTGTATTCGTGGTGCCCAGGGTGATGTCCAGCGTATTGCTGCCGGCAACGAACGCCGGATGGTACCAGTTACGAAAGATGAGGTAGGCGCAGAACAGTCCGCCGAAAAACATGACTTCCGTCAGCAGAAAAACCCACATGCCAAAGCTGGCCGCTTCGCGCTGCTGGCCGATGTCCTCAAAATGGTGCCGCATGAACGAGGGATGTTCGTGCGCGTGCGGCAGTTCAGCGCGCTCCAGCTCGTTTGGCGTGGTCGCAATCGATTGGCTATCCAACGGTCTGTACCTCGTGGTGAGTCTTGTTTGCCAGCCACTCGTAGTCGTAGGCTTCGTGATCCATGATCGGAATCTCTGAAAAATTTTCGGTCAGCGGCGGCGATTGAATCTGCCACTCCAACCCGGTTGCCTGCCACGGATTGCTGCCGGCAATCTTTCCGTACTTCAGCGACCACGGCAGGTAGAGCATGGGCAGCAAGTACCCGATTCCAAGAATCGAAGCGCCGGCAGTCGAGAAGACATTCAACACCTGGAAATCTGCAGGATACGCTGCGTAACGACGCGGCATGCCGAGGTAGCCAAGAATAAATTGCGGGAAGAAGGTGACGATAAACCCAATGAAAGTGATGACGGCGGCTGTCTTGGAAACGCCTTCGGGATACATACGCCCGGTCATCTTCGGCCACCAGAAATGCACGCCAGCCAGGTAGGCCATCAGCATTCCGCCCACCATGACAAAGTGGAAATGAGCCACGATGAAATAGGTTTCGGTCAGGTGGATATCCATCCCCAGCGTCGCCAGAAAGATGCCGGTTAAACCGCCGATGGTGAACAGCCCGATAAAGCCGAAGGCGTAGAGCATCGGGGTTTCAAAGGTGATGGAACCTTTGTACAACGTCATCGACCAGTTGAAAATCTTGATGGCGGAGGGCACGGCGACCAGCATGGTCAGCAGCGAGAACACCAGCGCGGAATACTGGCTGACGCCCATGATGAACATATGATGTTCCCACACCAGAAAGCCGAAGACGGCAATGGCAACGGAAGAGAAGGCAACTGCGGTATAACCGAAGACTCGCTTTCTAGAAAACGTGCTGATCACTTCTGAGATAACCGCCATCCCAGGCAAGATCATGATGTACACCGCTGGATGCGAATAGAACCAGAACAAATGCTGAAACAGCAGCGGATCGCCGCCCTTGGTCGGGTCAAACACGCCAATGCTAAAGACGCGTTCGAGAGCCACCAGCACCAGCGTGATGGCCAGCACCGGGGTGCCGAGGATCATGATGATCGAAGTTGCGTAATGTCCCCAGACGAACAGCGGCAAGCGGAACCAGGTCATGCCGGGGCAACGCATGCGGTGAATCGTGACGATAAAGTTGAGTCCCGTAAAGATGGAAGAGAAGCCGGCCAGAAAGATTCCCATCGCCGCGGTAACGACGTGCGTATTTAGATAGTGCGTCGAAAGCGGCGTCGTGAAGGTCCATCCGGTATCCACTCCACCCAGCACCATGGCCGCCAGCACAAACAGGCCGCCGCCCAGATACAGATACCAGCTAAGCAGGTTGATTTTCGGGAAAGCAAGGTCTCTGGCGCCGACCATCAGGGGAATCAGGAAATTTCCAATCGTGGCAGGAACGGACGGCACCAGGAACAGAAAGACCATGATGATGCCGTGCATGCTGAAGACTTTGTTATAGGTGTCGGTCGCCATCAAATCGCTGGGCGGCGTCAACAACTCCAGCCGAATCAAACCCGCGAGCACACCGCCAATCACAAAGAAGAAGGTGATCGAAAACAGGTACAGCATCGCGATCCGTTTATGGTCGCCTGTCAGCAGCCAGCTCTTCAATCCATACTCCTGATTGAGATAACTTTTCGCTGGCAGCTTCGCTGTCGACTGATCTGGTAGCGATACGATGGTGCTCATGGCTTTGCTGCTCCTTCTGCTGGTACCGTCTTTCCTTCAGTTGAGGCTTGCGCAGATGATATCTGAGACTTGTTCAGTGTCTGCTGGATGCGGTAACTGGAATCCAGACTCTTGATATATTCCACCAGATCGATCAGTCCATCTTCGCTGATCTGTCCCTGGTAGGTGGGCATAATCGGCGCATATCCAGCGGGTACGTGCGTCGACGGATTCAAAATAGTTTCGCGAATAAAGGCTTCATTCGCAACCGCGGTGGATCCATCGGTCAAACGGATACGAGTGTTATAGACGTTGGCAAGATTCGGACCGCGCGCCGAGGCGCTGTCGTTGTGGCACGCATTGCAGCCCACGCTGGCAAAAAGGCGCTCGCCATTTTGCGCCAGCGAAGCGCCACTGGTGTTGCTGGCTTCCCACTTGCTGTAGTCTGCGGGCGTCATCACGTAGACCCACCCGATCATGGCAGAGTGATCGGTGCCGCAATACTGGGTGCAGAACAGATGATATTTTCCCGGGGTGGTGGCTTGAAAGTACACGGTGGTATAGCGCCCCGGAATGGCTTCGCGCTTCACGCGAAATGCCGGGATCGAAAAGCTATGAAACACATCCTGTGAAATCAATGTCACCTGGATGGGTACGCCTTCTGGAACGTGCAGTGCATCGATTTCATGCTGGCCGCCGGGATGCTCGACTTTCCACATCCACTGCTTGCCGACGACGTAGACGTTCATGGAATTTGGCGGAGGATTGAATACACGGAAATAAAGCAGCGCACCCCAGACAAAAAATACCAGAAAAATTCCCAGCGGAATCAGCGTCCATGTCGCTTCCAGCAGCGTCGAACCCTCAATCTGCACGGCCTCCGGATGGCGCTCTTTGCGATAGCGCAGCGAGAAGAACAGGACCATGGTCATCACCAGCACCAGGCCAGTGATGGTCATGCCTACCAGCGCAAAGTACAGCGCATCCGCGTACGGAGCAATGGTGGAGGCCTCCGGCGGAAAAATAGCAGAGTTCTTGAGCCAATTGACTAAAAACTGCCAAAGTACAGGACTAATGTGCGACATGTATGTTTTACCCGTTCGCCTTTTTCGTAGCTGCCGCGTTGCCACCCTGCATAGCTTCCTGCCGCAGCGAAATCAAAATAAATGCTCCTAATGCCAGCACGGTCAACGTGCAACCCAGCTGCACAATGCGCACCACAATCATGCTGTTCTTCGCCATGTGCGGGTCATAGTGATAGCAGTAGGTATAGATCAAATCTACCGGAGTTCCGATCTGGCCATGCGAGGCTTCCACCAACCCTGCGCGCATGTCGCGAGCGGAATATTCGACCCCCAGGTAGTATTGCGAAATCATGCCCTCGGTTGTAATCAGCTCAATGGAGCTGGGGTGGGCATACTGATTAATTTTTCCATCCGGCCCCGGGACGCTGACATATCCGAAGCCGACTGCCTTGGTGACGGCAGCGATCGACGCCTGCGAACCGGTGAGAAAGTGCCATCCATTCGCGGTATCCGGCCGACCATATCGTTTTACGTACAGCGCTTTCTGCGAAGCGGCTTCCGCGGGCGTATCACTGGGATCAAAGCTGACGACAACGACGTCAAAGTCTTTTCCCGGAGTGAACTTCAACATCTCCAGCGCGCCGACAAGCCCGTTCATTTCTTCTGGACAAAGCATGTTGCAGCGGTAGTACACCAGCGCCAGAATGGCGGGACGCTTACCGAAATAATCTCCCAGATGAACCGGGCGGCCGGATTCGTCGCGAAACTCGGCGTTCAACGGAAGAGGCTGGTCAAGATTCTGGTGAATCGTGGTCTTCTGCAATACTTCCGGCAACTTCGTCTGCGATGGATCGCCCATCGACTTTTCTCCAATCGGAGCCACCTGGGCATGTGCGATCGCGGGTACGAACGCAGCCATCAGGCATGCGCACAGCCCCGCTTTCAGCGCCCTGCTAGCCGCGAGTCGGAAACGAATTGTCGATGCTGTTCTCATAAATCCTAGTGATCCGGATGCAACTCAGCGTGGTTTTCAGAATAGGGACCAATTCCCAGGCGCTGGTCGCGGGCCTCGATCACCTGCAACTCTGGTCCGGTGCGAGCGAATCCATTGGTGAGCGGAGCGGTCACGGCTGTTGAGTTATCCCCAAACATGGCCTGTTCCTGCGGACCTTGCTGGCTTTCGACCGGCAACCCTTTCTGGGCGATCAGTTCCATGGCGCGCTCGATAGGAATTCTGACCGTCTGCTTGTTCTGGTCGACCCAGGTGTAGTGCTGCAGCAGCATGTCTTCGCGGGCATGCATGTCGGCGACTTCCATGTTGCCGTCGTCGGCCTGCAACCGCGGCGCGGGAAATCTTTTCACCAGCGACTGCAACTGCTGCTGCTCGATTTGAGGATTCGATTCCATATTGCCCGGCTTCACACCGGCCATCTGGCTCCACTTATTCGCGGCGCCGTCCTGCTTATTGAGTCCGTAATAGATCAGCTTTCCAATACCGAATGCGAGCACGAAGACCACGGCGATCGATGCGGCCATCACCACTAGAAACCCGGCAATGTCGGTGATGTTGGCGTCCGTGAGCTCATAGCCGACCTTGCGGCTTTCCGCATCGGGCTCCTGATGCAGCGTCATCAAATCGTCGGAGGGCTTGGCGTTGGCCCAGTCCGGCGAGTCGGGATGGTCGCGCCGATGCAGATCGTTGGGATCGTTTGGATTATGCGTGGGCATGTTCAGGCTCCAGAATTTCGGGCAGATGCGGATCGTTCAATGCCACCAGGCCGCGTGTCCGCAGGGTCGTAAAGTAATATGCCATCCACAGAGCAACCATCATCGCGGGAACAAACAGGTATTGCAGTTCCGGCATGCTGAAGTGGAGATTGCGGCGCTCCTCAGGGAAGTTTGGCGCAATCAACCACCAGGTATCCCAGAAGCGAGCAAACAGCATGATGCAACACACAGTGGCCAGTCTCCGCTTGTTGCGCTTCAGATCGCGCGACAACAGCAGGAAGAATGGAAGCACCCAGTGGAAGAGGAAATCCAATCCAGCGATCGGTCCCCATCCGCCGGTGATGCGGTCCATGTACCAGCGAATTTCATTGGGCAGGTTGCCGGACCAGATGATCAGGTACTGCGAAAACGCCATGTAGATATTCAACATGACAAACGCGAACAGCAATTTGCCCAGATCGTGTTGCTCTCGTACGCGGAAGATGGCGTGGATCGGCTCGTATTGCGAGAGCGCCAGCACCATCAGCACCGCCAGGGCAAGCGCCGCATACCCCTGGGAGACGATGAACATAAATCCGTACATCGACGAAAACCAGGTGGGATCGAGCGACATGACCCAGTCAACGCACATGCCGGTCAATACCAGGGAATAGATCACCAGGCCGGGACCGCTGAGATTTTCAAAGCGCTTCTGCCAGAACCAGTTGCCGTGGTGCATGTCGAAGTCGCGCTGCAGCGACCAGCGATTGAGGAAATATACGAAAATTCCAAAGATGATGAAGTAGGCGATGCCGCGAATCCAGAAGCCTTCAAGATTCAGATACGGTCGCTTGTACTCGATCGCGTGAGCCTGCATGGCGTCGATGACACCGGCGTGGAATGCCGCCTGCGGATCAATCACCCTAGCCCAGATGTACAGGCGCTTGGCAAAAATCGCGATCGGCAGAAACATCAGGAACAGCAACGGCAGGGTGCGGCTCATCGCCTCCAGCGGACGACGAATCAGCAATCCCCATTTTCCGCCGGTCACCCATTGCACCATCAAGAGCGCGAGCCCGCCCAGGCAAAAGCTCAGGCAAATCATCAGCCCCATCAGCCAGCCGCGCAATACATAGTCGAAGTTGTGGCTGATCAAAAGATCGATCACCGCCAGCACCGCGAAAACCGCGGCGATGGAGATGGCGCGAAGACGCCAGCGCAATACCGCTGGCGGAGCGCTCAGGTCTGCGGGCAACTGATATGCGTGGGTTTCGTGTTCCATGCTTGAGTCCGTCACCGTTTACTTTGCTCCCTTACGCGGGGAGTGATGGCTGGCTGCGGTTTTTGTCTCCGCGGGCACATTATTCCCGGCATCGATTGCCGACTTCATATCGTAGGTGCTGGGCACGTTCGTCAACTGCGGGATCGTCCAGTCCGCGGCGAAATTGGGGCCATATCCCATTTGCTGAGAAACCTCAGACAGCGTCTGGATATTTGTACCCGCGGGCACATCGGATAGCGTCGCATCCTGACTGAGCTGCAGTGCGCGAATATAAGCGGCGATTGCCCATCGATCCTGGGGCGTGATCTGGGCCGCATAATCTGGCATGGCTCCAAACCCATAGGTCATGACGCGGAAATAATGGCTGAGCGGTTTCTTCAGAATCGCCGGATTCATGTAATCGCCCGCGGGCTTGTAACCGCGTTCGACGATCATTCCGCGACCGTTGCCGACGCGCGAATGGCAGGGCGTGCAGTAGATATCGAAGCGCTCCTGGCCGCGACGCATGACCGTCATGGTCACAGGGAACGGCATCGCGTCCTGTTCCTTCTTGTCGATCATGCCGGTGTAGAAATACGTATCGGCGTCGAGTTGACCGCGCGCCACCGTGCCCAGAACCTGCGGTCGCACAGAGCGTCCACTGGCAAAAAACTTCGACCCGCGTTGCGGGATCATCTTGGGCTCGTTCTGCATGTCCTGCCGGCATCCGGCAAGCGGAATCAGCACGGCGAGAGCGGCAGCGGCCATCGTCCAGCGAAACAGTGAATTTTTTGAATGCATTGGCATGAAATTAATGCTCCACCTCGACGACCGAGACTGGGTGCAGCGACTCCAGCAGAGAACGAGTTTCCGTAACCGAAAAGCGCGGATCATCGGCCTCCAGGCAGAGAAAGAACTTGTCAGACGTTGCGCCGTTGCGAAAATTCGGCGCGTTAAACACCGGGTGATAGGGCGCGGGCAGCCGATTCAGCGCCAGCATGCCGAAGCCTGCAGAGAGGCCGGCCCACAGAATCGTCCACTCGTATGCCGGGATGATGAAGGCCACCCAAGAGAACTTGCCGCGACCGGCAACATCCAGCGGATACGCCCAGATCGAAATCCAGGATTCAAGCGTGAACATCGCGAGGCCGCCGAGAATTCCACCCAGCAGGCAAACGCGGGACACACCTTTCTCCTTCGGCTCATCGAAGCCCATGGCTTCTGCAGCCTCTTCGACTGGATACGGCGTATAGCAATCCATGCGCCGGTATCCAGCGTCATAGGAAGCCTGAGCCGCCACCACCAGTTCAGTTGGCGTGTCAAACTCGGCGAGCAATCCGTAAATTCCTTCGCGCACTGGCATTAGTCACCACCCTTGTGCTGAAGTTCTGCTTCATTGATTTTCGCGCCAGGCAAAATCTGGCGAATTTCTGACATTGGAATCATAGGTAACAGTCGAATGAACAAGAAGAACAGGGTTGTGAACAATCCAAGCGTGCCGATGAAGGTCATGTAATCCCATCGAGTGGCGCGGTAGGTGCCCCACGAGGACGGAAGATAATCACGCGTCAGACTGGTGACGACAATGACGAAGCGCTCAAACCACATTCCCGTGTTCACGATCAGCGACACGATGAAGAGGTAGGCAACATTCTGCCGCAGACGCCGGGACCAAAGAGTCGTGAGCGGAAATGCGATGTTCGAGAAGATGAGAATCCAATAGGACCAGCCCATCGGCCCGAAGATGCGGTTCCACGCCATGAAGAATTCCCACTTGTCGGCGGAATACCAGGCGTACGCAATGTCAGTCGCATAACCGTAGGCAACAATAAAGCCGGTGGCCAGCATGACCTTGCCGCAATTATCGAGATGGCGAATCGTGATCAGATCTTCCAGGTGATAAAACTTGCGGATCGGAATCGCCAACGTTAACACCATGGCGAATCCGGAATAAATAGCGCCGGCCACGAAGTAGGGCGGGAAGATTGTCGTGTGCCAGCCCGGCATGATGGCGACTGCGAAATCGAAGCTGATGACGGTGTGAACGGAAAGTACCAGCGGCGTCGCTAAACCTGCGAGCAACAGCGATGCGGTTTCATACCGCATCCAGTGACGGGCAGATCCGCGCCAGCCCAGGGCCATCTGCCCATAGATAAAGCGGCCGAACTTGGAGTTTGCACGGTCACGCAGCGTCCCCAGATCGGGGATCATGCCGATGTACCAGAACACCACGGAAATAGTGGCGTAGGTGGAAACCGCAAACACGTCCCACATCAATGGGGAGCGGAACTGCGGCCAGTAATTCATCGTGTTCGGATACGGAAACAGCCAGTAAATCGCCAGCCACGGTCGACCAGTGTGAATGACCGGGAACATAGCGGCGCAAACCACGGCGAACAGCGTCATCGCCTCTGCAAAACGGTTGATGGAGTTACGCCACTTCTGCTTGAACAGCAAGAGAATGGCGGAAATCAACGTTCCGGCGTGGCCGATTCCAATCCACCAGACAAAGTTGATGATCGCGAATCCCCAGGCCACAGGAATCGTGATAGCCCAGATGCCGGTGCCTTTCAGGAACAGCCAGGTCACCGCAACCAGCAACAGCATCGCGATGCTACCCGCCAGCGCGAAGCCGAAGAACCATCCCAGCGGCGTGTGCGGCGTCAGCACAATGCGCGTCAATTTCTCCGTGACCGAACGGAACGTATGTCCGGGCGCAATGACCCGCTGTTCCCCGGTGACCGGGTCGATCATGGGATCGACGCTCGGTGGAGTCGGATTTTGAGGCGAAATATCTTTGGTAGCCATGCTTCGTGCGACCCTCTTCAGTTCGCTGAGGTTTCCGTTACTGCGTCAGCCTTCAAGTAATCTGTGTATCGCTTTGTCGATCAGACGTTTTCCATCAAATCCGGACTGGGATTCATGACTCCGGCGATGTAGGACGTGCGAGGACGAGTGTTGAGATCCGCCAGGACCGTATAGTTGCGTGTTTGCGCTTTAATTTTGGACACGCGGCTGTTTGGGTCGTTGATATTGCCGAAGGTGATGGCATGAGTCGGACACGCTTCCTGACACGCGGTGACGATCTCTCCATCCCGAACCGTACGATTTTCTTTGTCGGCGCGAATTTTTGCCTTGCTGATCCGTTGCACGCAGTAGGTGCATTTTTCCATCACACCGCGGCTTCTCACCGTGACTTCAGGATTGCGCATCAGCTTCAGCGAAGGCGTCGTGTAATCCGAAAACAGCAGCCAGTTAAAACGCCGCACCTTGTATGGACAGTTGTTGGAGCAATATCGAGTGCCGACGCAGCGGTTGTAGATCATCGCATTCAAGCCTTCCGGAGTGTGCACGGTTGCACCCACCGGACAAACCTGCTCGCAAGGCGCGTTCTCGCATTGCTGGCAGGTCATTGGCTGGAAGTAGGCCTTGGGCGCATTCAAGTCGCCTTCAAAGTAGGTGTCGATGCGAATCCACTGCATATCGCGGCCGACCTTCACCTGGTGCTTGCCGACCACGGCGATGTTGTTCTCCGCATAGCAGCTGATGATGCAGGCATTGCAGCCTACGCAGGAGTTCATATCGATCGACAGGCCCCATTGATAGCCCTTGCTGTAATCCCATACAGGAAACAGCGTCGTAGTTTTCGGCGGCGCGTTAAAGTCCGGTTCGGCAGCGGCAAAGCTGGGATTTTGCTTGTACTCTTCCAGCGTTGCGACGCGAATGATGCCGCGCTGCTCTGCTTCGCGTCCCTCGAGGGAGTGCGGTGTCGTGTCCGGCTTGGCTTCTTTCGCCTCGGCAACGTTGCCATACGAACGCGCGAAGGTGCCGCGATCATCGATGTAATGACTTTTGGTCGACGCACATTCGTACGTCTCGCCGGTCTTGGTGACCGTGGCGCCCACAGCAAATAACGGCGAGGACGCCAGCCGAATCGGGAAAGCGTCAAATCCGGCGCCGGTGCCCACGCGACCCGCATTGCGCCGGCCGTAGCCCAGATAAATGGTGATGCTTTGATCCGGATGACCCGGTGCGACCAGCGCCGAGGCCTTGATCTTGCGGCCTTGATATTCAATTTCGACCACATCGCTTTCGCTGGCGTTCAGCTTGGCCAGCGTCTGGATGCTCATCAGCGCAGCGTTATCCCAGGAAAGATTGGTGATCGGCTTGGGCAGCTCCTGCATCCAGCCGAGGTTGGAATAACGGCCGTCGTAGATGGTCGGATCAGGACGGAAGATCACTTCCATTGCGTTCGCATCGGGAGTGGGCGCAGCAGCGGCAGATGTGTTCTTGGCGCTCACCTGCTTCGGCGCAAACGCGGTATTGGCAATCCATCCATCGTGCAACGCTTTCCGCCACGGCAGATCAGCATCTGCGTCGACTGCTTTTGCGTCGCCTGCCTTTCCTGTTGCCGGCGCGCCGCCCAACTCAGATTTCCAATTCTGGCGAACCGCTTCCATCGGAGACAGGTCCGGCTGGTCAAGCATGGCCTGAACCACGTGATGCACTGATTTCCCGCCGTAGAGCGGATCAATCATCGGCTGCACGATGCTCACCGTGCCATCGTAGGCGCGAACATCCGACCAGCTTTCCAGATAGTGTGCCTGGTTGATGTGCCAATCGGCGACATCCGCGGTTTCATCGACGTACAAGCCCATATGCGCGACGGTCTTGGCGTGACCCATCGCCTTTTCAAATTCCAGATCGGCAGGCGCGCTGTAGACCGGGTTGGTATCGAGAATGACCAGCCAATCCACCTTGCCCGCATTCAAATCCGCCACCAACTGCTTCAGCTCGTCGATTTCGACGGTCGGCATGGGATTCACAGTCTCGGTGTAGACGACCGTCTTTCCGACATTGCCCAAGGCCTGATTGATGGCGATGGCAGCCAGATGAACTCCCGGCGCCGCCTGCTCGCCAGGAATGACCAGACACTTCCCAGAATTTGCCTTCAGATCTTTGACGACCGCGTTCAGGTAGGCCGTCTGCTCCGGCGTCCATGTCGCACCGCTGGGGGCCGATCCCGCGCCAACACCCGCTGCAACAGCAGCCGCAAAGGCTTCCACCTGGCTGGCGCGCATGCGCAGCCGATGGTCTGCTTTAAATCCTGTGGTAGACGGCGTGCTTTCGACTGCATACACGCGGTTCATATCAATGCCAGGCTGCAGCGAGCGACGTTGCGAGAAGTCCGCAGCCAGCTTCAAAAATCCAGGCTGCCAGAGACCGGAGAGAAAATCTGCATCCAGCGAAAGCACAACATCCGCCGCATCCAGCTTGTATTGCGGATCGACGAAGTCTCCGAAGGCCTGCTTCGAAGCAATCCGCGAAGAGTCGCGATTGACCGGATCGTACTGGAACCATTTCGCGTTAGGATATTTTGCGCTCGCACTCTTCCACTGCGCCGCCAGAGTTGGCGAAACTACGGTGCCGCTGAGGAAATACAGACCCTGACCGCCGCTTGCCTTCTTGGACTCCAGCATGGCGGTAAAGTCCGCCAGAAAATTTGGATAGTCGCGCGTTTCGCCGCGATACATCGGGCGCTTCGAACGATCCGGATCGTACATGCCCAGCAGCGTTCCCTGGGTGTAGGCATCCGACGTGCCGCGATTCATGGGATGTTCTGGATTGCCCTCAAGCTTGATGGGGCGAAAGGCTTCACTCTTTACAAGTAGCGGAACAGAACCCATGGGAAAGGGATGCGCCGTGGCAAAATACATCGGCTGTCCCAGCACCAGGTCTTCCGGCTGCTTCACGTACGGATAAATCGGCTCGTCCGGTTGCTTGGTACATCCGGTCAAACCAGCCAGGGCGATCGAGGCGCCCATCAACTTCATAAATCCGCGGCGGGAAACTGAATCCACCCACTCGGCGGCATGCTGCGGGAACTCGCGCCGCAAGGCATCCTGGAAATCGGGCGTGTCGGCAAGCTCGTCGATGGTTCGCCAGTACCGTTTGCCCGACATGCCTGCCAGACGCGCCTGCGCTGTCTCAATCAACTGGGCCGATTTTGACTTCTCAACCGAATCCGTGGCCATGGTCTCGTGGGTACCGGTCTTGTGCTCGTTTTCCATCTTCGAATCTTGACCTTTGCGGTTATCGTTCGTTGCTGCGTCCAGAATCGGTTGGGATTGCGCTTGCCTATCGCGATTCATCGATGACATGTGTCACAGCTGGTCAGCTGCCGCGGCGGACGAATGTGGTATTGCACCAGCAGATAGTTTCCAAGGGATGTCTGGTCTGTGAACTTGACGAAATGCGGATTGACTGGGACCTGCGCGTGCACCGATCCACCACCGGGTGAAGACCAGTTGCGATTGTCGGCAAACGTAGGCGAGTCTGGCCCGCTGGGCGGAACTTGCGGCATATCGAGAGCTGCCACCTGGGCCGCGTCATTGTCAGGATTCTGCGTGACGCAGTTCACCAGTTGCGCGGTCGGAGTGCCGGGAGTCGTCGGCTGATTGGTACACCAGACCGGATGCAGCGTGGACGGGCTTTCCCAGGCCATCTGGTAAATCTGCGAGGTCGGGACGAAGATTCTTGACCGGGTTGCGATGGCAGTTGAGACACCACTCCATCTGCAGCGAACTCTCCTGGTACGTCAGCGGCATTTCATCAATGCGGCCATGACAGGTGGAGCAGCCAATCCCCTTGTTGACGTGGATGGAGTGATCGAAATACACGTAGTCCGGCAGATCGTGCACCTTGATCCACACAATGGAGTTGCCGCTTGCCCAGCTGTTGCGCACCGGAGCCAGCAGATCGGCATTGGTCCAGATCTGCGCATGACAGTTGATGCAGGTCTTGGTCGGCGGAATGCCGGCGTAGCTCGATTTCTCGACTGAGGTGTGGCAATACTGGCACTGCAGTCCCAGGCCCTGCACGTGATGCTTGTGGCTGAAGGGAACCGGCTGCTCCGCGCGTTGGCCCTGGCGGGTAACCCATGGGGAACGCTGCAGGTAGTTGAGCGTCACGCCGACCCCGATCAAGATCAATCCAGAAAGAACAAGGCTGATCCGAGTCAGCGAATTGGAACTGCGGTCAAAAATCTGCGCCATGTGTGTAGGTGCTTTCCTGCCTGCTTGCCCGGTGTTTAACCTGGCTGTCTGAATTTTCCCCGAACCCGTCGCCGAAGGTGTTCTGTTGAGCGATGAGCTGTGACGGGTTTTGGTTGCAAAACAAGAGTTTGGCGTCGTGGAAAATTCGACGACCCGAAAAAAAGATTACAGGAGCGATGGAAAGTTCGGCAACCCCAATTGAAATTTTCTGGGAAAATTTTTCTTCGAAATGAAAATCATTTCTGCAGAACCGCTAATCCATACGCTACTACAACTGCTCCTCCGCGTGTGACCCTATGTCTGACGCGCGACACTTTCACGCCTGTGGATTGGGCTTGAGCGCCATCACCAACAGGCGCGGCTCGGTCATTTCATCCATCGCGTAACGCACGCCTTCTCGCCCCTCGCCGGAGTCCTTCACGCCGCCGTAGGGCATCGAGTCCAGCCGCCAGGTTGGCGCATCGCCCACGATGAGCGCACCCACCTGCAACGTACGATAGGCTTCCTGAATCAGTCCTGCATCGCGCGTCAGCAAGCCCGCTTGCAGACCATACTTCGACGCATTCACCGCGGCGATTGCGTCGGCAAAATTTTCGTACGGTTCTAGGGTGATGACCGGACCAAAGACTTCCTCGTCGTTCACTTTCATCGGCGAGCGCGTCCCGGTCAAAACAGTTGGGCGCATCACGGAGCCCTTTCGTTTTCCTCCAGCGAGCAGCGTCGCACCGCCGCGAATCGCCTCCTCAATCCAGATCTCCACCCTCTCCGCATCGCTCTCGCGAATCAGTGGGCCCACGTCGGTCGCGTCTAACGCCGGATCGCCCACCTGCAGCTTCTCAACCTGGCTCAGGACTGCATCGCAAAATGGCTTGAAGATCGACTGCTGTACATAGACGCGCTGCACGGAGATGCAGCTTTGTCCGGCATATCCAAATCCACCTTTCACCACCGCTTGAGCCGCGCCTTCGAGATCCGGCCAGTCGCGGTGAACAATCATCGCGGCGTTTCCGCCCAACTCCAGCAAGACGCGTTTCTTTTTTGCCAGGGATTTCAATTCCCACCCGACGCGCGCGCTACCGGTGAAGCTGACAACGCAAATGCGATCGTCTTCGGCTACCAGTCGCGAGGTGTCCTCATTCGAGAGCGGAAGAAACCCGAGCGCCTCCACCGGCCAGCCCGCTTCCAGAATGGCGCGCACCAGCAGCCACGAGCTCAGCGGCGTTTGCGGCGCAGGCTTCAAGATCACCGGACAACCGCAGGCAATGGCGGGCGCAAGTTTATGCGCCACCAGGTTCAAAGGAAAATTAAACGGCGTGATCGCCAGCACCGGACCGCAGGGAAATCTGCGCGTCAGTCCCCATCGCCCAGCGGAGGATGGAATCAGGTCGAGCGGCAAAACTTCGCCGCCCATGCGAGTCGACTCTTCGGCAGCCACACGAAATGTCAGGATGGCACGATCAACTTCGGCGCGCGCGGCTGTGATTGGCTTGCCGGCTTCGCGCATGATGATCTGCGCAAATTGTTCGTGTTCCGACTGCAGACGAGCAGCGACTGCAGTCAAAACATTTTGCCGTCTCCCACGATCCCAGCGCGGAGGTGCGTTCGAATCCCGCAACCGCGGCCGTGACAGCCTGGCGCGCATCCGTCCACGTTGCCTGCCAAACATGCGCGATCAGCGATTGATCGAACGGCGCGCGCACTTCCAGTCGCGTGCCAGTGCGATGTTCTTCTCCGCCAATGATCCATCCAATTCCTTCTGCTGGAATGCTTTCGTTCTTCGGCTGCACGGCTCACCTCGCCTGTTACGGAACAGTGTATAGACTGGAACTTGTGACTGCCGTTCTCCGCAAAGTTCGTTACGACCACGCCCGCGCCTGTCAGGAATTGACGGCGGCGGACGCACGCCTGGCGAAGTTGATGGTGCGTTCCGGACCATTTGCCATGCGGTTGAAGCCAACGCATTCCACCTTCGAAGCACTGCTCGAGTCGATCGTGTATCAGCAACTGCACGGTCGCGCAGCGAAAGCCATTCACGGCCGCATCCTGGAGTTGTTTCCCGATCACACTCCCACCTCGGCGGGAATGTTGCGGCTGAGCGATGTCTCGTTGCGCAGCGCCGGCCTGTCGGCAAGTAAGCTGCTCGCCATTCGAGATTTGGCGGAAAAGAGCGAAGCCGGCGTTGTGTCGCCGCTAACGAAGCTGCATCGAATGGCCGATGAAGAGATTTGCGCGCGGCTCACCACGGTACGCGGGATTGGCGTCTGGACAGTGCAAATGCTGCTCATCTTTCGCATGGGTCGACCGAACGTGCTCCCCGTATCAGACTATGGAGTCCGTAAGGGGTTCGCACTGACGTTCGGCAAGCTTCGCCCGGGCGATCCTGTCACTCCGGCCGACCTTCCGGCGCCGGATGTGATGCGCCGCCGGGCAGCACGCTGGGAGCCGTGGCATTCCGTGGCCAGCTGGTATTTGTGGCGCGCCTGTGATTTGCCAGTCGAAGGTAAAGCGCCGCCTGCGCGGAGAAATCGATGAGCGAGCCGCAGCGATTTGTGTGCGTGCATGGCCACTTTTATCAGCCACCACGAGAAAATGCCTGGCTGGAAGCGATCGAGGTGCAGGACTCGGCCGCGCCGTATCACGACTGGAACGAGCGCATCAATCATGAGTGTTATGCCGCCAACGGCAGTTCGCGCATCCTGAACACGCAGAACAAGATTGTTCGCATCGTCAACAATTATTCGCGCATCAGTTTCAACTTCGGGCCCACCCTGCTGGCGTGGATGGAAAAATCCGCGCCGCTGACCTATCAGAAAATTATCGACGCGGACCGCATCAGCATGGAGAGATTCGGCGGACACGGTTCGGCGATCGCGCAGGTCTACAACCACATCATCCTTCCGCTGGCCTCCACGCAGGATAAGATCACGCAAATCCGCTGGGGCATCGCCGACTTTGAACATCGCTTTGGCCGCAAGCCGGAAGGCATGTGGCTGTCGGAAACCGCCGTCGATCTGGAAAGTCTGGACCTGCTGGCGCGCCACGGAATTTTGTTCACGATTCTGGCTCCGCACCAGTGTGCGCGCGTTCGTGCGATCGTAAAGAAGAAGGATCCCAGGATTCCAACCTGGCATGAAACTCCCGATGCGACCGTCGACCCAACCCTCCCTTACCTGGTGCACACATCCGACGGACACAGCATCACGGTATTTTTTTACGATGGGCCAATTTCGCGCGCCATTGCATTTGAAGGACTGCTGAACAATGGCGGCGACATGACGAAGCGTCTGCTCCGCGGTTTCCGCGACAATGAGGAGCCCGGGCAACTTGTCCATGTTGCCACCGACGGCGAAAGTTACGGTCATCATCATCGACACGGCGACATGGCGCTGGCGTATGCGCTGCAATCGATCGAGCAAAGTGGTGAAGCTCGTCTGATTAACTACGGAGAGTTTCTTGAGAAATTTCCTCCGACTTCCGAGGCGGAGATTCGCCAAGAATCTTCCTGGAGCTGCAGCCACGGAGTGGAGCGGTGGCGCGCCGACTGCGGATGTAATACCGGGCAAAATCCCGACTGGGACCAGAAATGGCGTGGGCCGTTGCGCGACGCTCTTGATTGGCTTCGCAACGCAACCCGGCCGCTGTGGCAGAAATCTGCGGCGACGGTGTTTCATGATCCGGCAAGCGCACGCGATGGCTATATCCAGGTGATCCTGAACCGCACTCTCGCGTCGCAGCAGGCTTTCTTTGAGGAGCATTGCCTGCGCACCCTGTCGCAGGCGGAGCGCGTTGCGGCGTTAAAGCTGATGGAAATGGAGCGCCATCTGCAACTGATGTACACCAGCTGCGGATGGTTTTTTGATGATCTGGCAGGCATCGAGACGGTGCAGGTGATCTCCTATGCGGGACGCGTGCTGCAGCTGGCGGCGGAAGTCTTCGGCGCGCCGGGAGAAGAGCTCGAGGGTGCCTTCCTTTCGCGGCTTGATCGGGCGGAAAGCAATGCGAAAGAGCTCACTACCGGCGCGGACATCTATCGCACCAGCGTGCTGACGCAGAAGATTGGCCTGGAACAAGTGGGCGCGCATTACGCCGTGATTTCGCTGTTTGAGCCGCAGCCGGAATCCACGCCGCTGTTCTGCTATGACGTTCATCGCACGTCCGGTCAGTTGCTGACCCTGGGGCGCGGCCGCTTCGAGTATGGCCACGCGGAAATTTGTTCGCAGATCACGCTGGAATGCGAAAGCGTCGTATTCGCCGTATTGCATGTCGGCGATCAGAATCTTTCCGCCGGGGTGCGCCGGGCCGATGCCGCGACAGAAGCCAGTTTTCAGGATTTCACCGCAAAGATGCAGAAGGCAATCTTGAGCGCCGACATGACGGAAGCAGTGCGCGTCTTTGTGCGTGAATTCGATTCCACCGGCTATTCACTCAGCTCTTTATTTCGCGACGAGCAGCGACGCATTCTGCAAATGCTTCTCGACACCACGCTCGCGGAGATGGAGGGCACGCTTCGCACCATGTACGACGATCACGTTTCGCTGCTCCATTATCTGAGCCTGAGTGGCATGCCAAAGCCGCCGGTGCTATTGCTGGCTGCACAGTTCAGCCTGAATGCCGACCTGCGCCAGGAACTCGCGAATGATCCGTTCGACGCTGCTCGCCTGCGCGGCGTGCTGACCCAGATTCGAGCAGACCAGATCGAAGTCGATCGCGTCTCAGTCCCCTTCGTGGCCGGTCAGCGCATGTTGCGCGCCATGCAGGAGCTGGAATTGCACATGGGCCGAAAGTATCTCGACACTGCACTACAGGTTTGCGACGTTTTGCGTGAGTTGCCGATTCAGGTGGATGTGTGGGAAGCGCAAAATCTCTGGTACACAATTTCTCGCCAGCGAACATTTGCCGCGACATACGATGCCGAGTGGGAGCAGAAATTCCGAGAGCTCGGAACCAAATTGGATATCGACGTGGATCAGCTGGCCGTCGACAAATAAATGCGCGTTAGCTGCGCCAGTGCAACATGACGGGGCCAGTAAGCGGATGTTCAAATTTGCCGGTCGAAGCCATCTGCAGGCGCGCCTGCTTCAGTGCGAAATACCATTTCGCCGGGCGATCGGCATCATCAATCAACATCAAGGACGGATTGAACTGCAGCCCCTGGGCCTGTTCAACCATGGTCTGGCGATCCTGCTCAACAAATCGGCGTCCGAAAGCCTTCGCAATCGATGTGACAAAAGGAACGTGATAAAAAACGTTCCACGCGCCACACACATCAATGCGGCATGTTGTAGCTGTTGTCGGCGTAACCGTGGTGAGACTGGAAAACCATTTATCGCCGCAGCGGATCGTCTCGTAGCGCCGGTTGGGGAGTACAAAATCGATGGTCGTCATGACCGGTTGACCGTAAACGCCCAGCAATTTATACGGCGCACTGTTGGCGGAAGGAGCATGCGCGGTCATGCGAAAACCTTGCGGAATCGGCTCAAATTGTTTCTGTTTTATATGGATGCTGGCGCCGCTGCGCCACCACCAGGATTGATGGACGAACGGTCCGTGCGCGGGATCCATCAACCCGATAATTCCGTGATCGACATTGCAGGGCAACTCCGCTGTCAAATGTGCCCAGCGATAGCGAGGCCCAAATTTCTCCAGCTCCGGAACCGGCGGCAAATTGTCCCTATCTTCAGGACGCACGCGGCCGGAGCCGGGACCCGGCACATACACCCAGGCATGTCCGTCGCGCTCCTCACAGGGAAACGCTGTCGCGTACACACGGGAGCAGTCAAGCGTATCCTCAGGCGTCAGCGACGGAATTTCTTTGCATTGGCCGGATATAGGATCGAACCTCCATCCGTGATATTTGCAGGTGACGCCAGAAGCATTGAAGGAGCCATAGGAAAGCGGAATGCCGCGATGCGGGCAGCTGTCGCGCATGGCAAATAATTTGTCGTCCACAGTTCTGCCCAGCAGAAGAGGAATACCAAGCAGCATGGCGGTTGCAGTTTGTCCTCGGCGCAGTCGATCGCTGCGCATCGCTGGGTACCAGTCGTCATAGATCAGTGTTGCCGCCTGAGCGACGGGTTGCTGGACTGGCGTGCTGTTCACAGACGGGGTTGAAATCATATTCATCACGATCTTGTATTCCGATACAAACGTTCAAGCTAACTATATTCCCGGCGTTGCTCGCGCCAACCGCCAGTATCTGTCATTGGTTTTCGCGAATCAATTTTCCTCCGCGAACATGGAAGCGCTCCCCGCGCCAAACGACGACATCGCCGGCGAAGCTCCAGAACCAGACAGCAAGGGCCACCACGTCGCGCAACGGAAGCAGCCACAAATCGCGCATGGTTGCACGATCGCCCAGCACACCCACCCCGATGCTGAGCGCCATGACGAAGCGGACGCACAGCATCACGCTTAACAACGCGATGCTCTCGAGCGAAGCGGCGGATGCAACGACATTCGCCAGCGCCCAGGGCAAGCCAAACGTCACCAACAAGCCGAAGTAGCCGAGCGGTCGGGCGTCGCGCACCCCACGCGCCCACCGTAGTTGATGCGCCAGAAAATGAGAAAACGTGTAAGCCGGGATGGAAGTTTCAACCACCTCACGCGCCAGTTCCACGCGATAGCCTGCGTGAAATATCCGCGCGCCCAGTTCGTAATCGTCGGCCAGATAGTTCACCAGCGGGGGCAGGCCGCCAATCGCGTCGAGAGCTTCGCGGGTCACGGCCAGCGTGGAACCAAGACCGAAACGCAATCCTTTCTCCATCCATCGCGCAGTCAGCGCACCGGGCATAAAGTCGGTGCTGATGCCGAGCGCCTCCAATCGCGAACCCAGTGTGTTGGCTGAATGGCCGCGATAGAGCGCCGTCACCATTCCAACTTTCTTGCCTGTATCGTTGGACAGCGCGAACGCCGGCATCACATGTCGCAGGTAGTTCGGCGTGACGCGAATGTCGCTGTCGTTGATCAGCAGATGACCGTAGCGCGCCTGTGGCACCATCTGGACAAGGTTGCTGACCTTCCCGTTAGGGCCAAGGACGTCCGGGCAAATCAACAGGCGAATCTGCTGCTGCGGAAATTCTCGCTGCAGTTGTTCAATCAGCGCGACGGCCGGATCTTCCCTGCCACCCGCGCCAAAAAGTATTTCGATCTCGCCTGGATAGTCCTGCCGGCAGTGGCTCGCGAACGCGGCGTACATCTCCGGGTCGACACCTTTTACCGGCTTCAGAATACTGACTGCAGGAAAGAAGGCCGGCAGCGGCTGGCGCAAGCTTCGCGTGTAGGAACGTGCGGCGCGAAAAACCAGGATCGAGTACACCAGCGCCGTCAATGTCAGCGCGGTAAAGACGATGGCGATCCATTGCGCGACAGTCAACCATGTGTGCGATGCAATCATGAGGGGCTGCGATTATTGTCGCTCAGATTCCAGCCGGAGCGATCGATTGCACATCGCTCACTCGTAGCGCAGGGCCTCGATGGGATCGAGATTGGCCGCTTTCCATGCCGGGTAAATACCGAAAACCAGGCCGATGGCGCAAGACACGCTGAAGCCGGTGATGGCCCAGAAGGTGGACACAAACGCCGGGATGCTGGGAAGAATCAGCCGTACTGCCAGCGTCAGCGCGGCTCCGACGATCACACCAATGAAGCCTCCCACAGCACACAGCGTGATCGCCTCAATGGTGAACTGCAACAGAATTGTGCGCTTGGTGGCTCCGATCGCTTTGCGAACTCCAATTTCGCGGGTGCGCTCGGTGACGGAGACCAGCATGATGTTCATGACGCCGACACCACCGACCATCAGGCCAACGCTGGCCACTCCGATCATGAAGATGAAGATGCCGCCGGTCAGCTGATTCCAGATTCGCGTAATCGCATCGGGCCCGAAAATGGCGAAATTATCTTCCTGATTGAATCGGACTTTGCGCTGAATCCGCAGTGTCTGCTCAATCTCGTCGTAGACAGCAGCCTTGTTTGCAGGATTGTCGTACTTGACTGAAATCCAGTAATCCAGAATTTCCGGGTGGATCTTATGAAAGGTTCCGATCGGGAAATAAGCCGCATTGTCGTCTGGATTTTTGCCGCCGCCAAACGCGGTCTTGCGCTTTTCCATCACACCGATGACACGAAAATCATCGCCGCCAATTTCAACTTCCTTGCCCAACGGGTCTTCGCCACGGAATAATTCGTCCGCTGTGTCGTGGCCCAGGACCACCACGTCAGAATGCTTTTCCTGCTCATACTGCGAGAAAAAACGTCCCTCCGGAATATTCACTGTATCCACTTCCGGCTCGGCCGTAGTGTCCCCTTCCAGGATGGTGTGCTGTACGGTGCGCCCCTTATATTTCACGGCGACATTGCCGAATCCCAGGTCGAAGTTCTGATAGCGCAGTTGCGGCGACACGGCGGTAACGTGGGGCAGCTTCGTCAGCGCCACCACGTCGTCCATGGTCAACTGCTTGCGAGCCAGCATTTCCGCGGTCGGACGCACGTTAATCACCGGAAAGCGAAATACCCAATAAACATTTGTGCCGAAGGAGGCAACCAGGTTTTCAACGTTCTGATTCAACCCGTTGATAAACGAGGACAGCGCAATCACTGTAGTCACGCCGATCACAATTCCAAGAATGGTGAGCCCCGAGCGCATCTTATTTGTGCGCAGCGTTTCCATCGCCATTCGCATGGATTCAAAAGAACGGCTGGATCGCAGGAATCTTCTCATAACTCCGACCTCAGGGCGACGATGGGATCGAGCATGGCGGCTTTGCGCGCAGGATAGACGCCGAAGAAGATACCCACGGAGGTTGCCAGCAGCAGGCTGACCAGCACCGACCACAAAGCGATCGTCGTCGGAAATCCGATAATCAGCGTGATCAGTTTGGCGATGGTAATTCCTCCAATCACACCAATAAATCCTCCGGCCAGGGCCATGGCGGCAGACTCAATCAGGAACTGCATCATGAGATCGCTTCGGCGCGCTCCCAGGGCCTTGCGCACGCCGATTTCACGAGTTCGTTCCGTCACAGAGACCAGCATGATGTTCATGATCACGATGCCGCCAATCACCAATGAAATAGTCGCAATTCCAATGGCAACGCCAAAGAAACTCTGGCTGAAGCTCTTGAACAGGCCGACGAAACTCGCGTTGGTATCAATGCTGAAGCTGTCGTCCTGGCCAGGGGCATCGTGTCGCTTGGCGCGAAGAATCGTCCGTACCTGATCGGAGGCACGTTCCAGCTTTTCATCGAGCCCGCCAGCTTTGCCGTAAATGGTGAGGGAATCATCGGTGCCGTAGACGGCCTGATAGGTTGAAATCGGGATGCCCACGAAATCGTCCTGGCTCTGGCCCAGCGTATTTCCCTGGCGCTCGACCACCCCGATCACCCGATACGGAACTCCATCGACTCGTATTTCCTTGCCGATGGGATCGCCAATCCCCAGCACATTGTCGACAATGTCGTAGCCGATGACGGCAACCTTGGCATCGTGGGCTAATTCCGTCGGGGTAAAAGAGCGGCCTTCTGCGACGTTGAAGTTGTACATCGTCAGCATGTCCGTGGTCCATCCGCGGATGCTGACGTTTGTCGCCGATTGATGCTGCGAGACGACACTGCCGTTCTTGGAGATTTCCGCGCCCACCGCGGCACAGTCCGTGCATTCATCCTTGACCGCTTCGTAGTCGTCCATGCGCAGGATTTTCCGCTTCTGATACTTCAGGTACTCGTCGCTGCTCATGATGACTTGCGGCATCTGGCTGGCCGTGAAAACGTCGGCTCCGTACCCGTAGACTTTGGTCGCGACATAGGTATTCACGCCATTGATCATGGTGACGATCATGATGACGGACGCAACCCCGATGACCACGCCGATCAGCGTAAGGATGGAGCGCATCTTGTTCGCCCACAGCGACTGCAGCGCGATTTTCAGTGACTCCTTGAATCCCATGCGTGGTCTCGCTTTTCGGCCGTTCTCTACCTTACGATGATACGGCTCCGAGGCCAAATTCGTTCCCGCAAGTCTTTCATTGCAGCGGAAGGAGATAGGGGGATGGCTATAGGTCCATCTTCTTGAATTTCCATTCGGGAATGATGCGGATGAGCACCATGATCCATCGCCAGAACCACGGAGTATAGAGAACATCGCGGCGATGCTCGATGGCGCGCAGGATATCCTGCGCAACGTCTTCGGGGGTAGCAAACAACGGTCCCTGCGGCAGGTGCGCGGTCATCGGTGTTGCGACAAATCCAGGGCGCACCGTCAGGACCTGGACGCCTTCTCGATCCAGCCGGTTGCGGACGCCACCCAGAAACGCATTCAAGCCGGCCTTGGCAGCCCCGTAAATGTAATTACTCTTGCGACCTCGATCTCCCGCCACCGACGAGATCACCACCAGCCGGCCATGAAACTGCGCCGCAAAATAGTTGGCCAGCCAGGTTACCAGCGAAACGGTGGATAGGAAATTCGTCTGCAAACTGGCGAAGGCAACGGCGAAATCCTTCTCGCCCGCGGCCTGATCGCCGAGCACGCCGTGAGCAATGAACGCGCAATCCAGATTCCCGAGGGCTCCGGCAGCGTGTTCCAGCAGGGCGACATGACCCGCGGTGTCGTCCAAATCGGCTGCCTCCATATGAACAGATGCGGCTCCGCGCGTGACCAGATCTTTCGCTACGGAGTCGAGATGAACGACGTTGCGCGCTACCAGGAAAAAGCTGGCTCCCATGGGAGCGAACAGGCGCATCCAGGCCTGGGCGATCGCCGAGGTTGCGCCCAGCACGAGGATGGTTTTCGGCAGCGCCTGCTTCGTGGACCTGCTTTGCGGCTCGCCCGGCGCCTCTTCCAGGCTTTCCATTTGGCTGCGCCGTCTACGCATCAGCTGTCACCCGCTCCCAGAATGCCGAAGTAAATGCGGGGTCCCGGTATTGTTCGAACTGCTGCCACTGCGGATAGAACGAGCGAAATTGATGACCTGTCATGCATGCATCCTTCGCCGGATAGAGGCGTCCGCCGAGTTCTCGCGTCATCTCCCCAAGTCGCTCGAATAAGGGGAAGGTCACTTCGGGTTTCAATGCAATATCGAGCGCCAGTGTGATGCCGGGCTGCGGAAATGACATTAACCCGACCGACGGCAATTCGCCCATCACCTTCAACACCGCCAGGAAGGATGCCATGCCGGACTCGGCGATGGTTTCGAGAATGGCGATGATTCCATCTCTTCCATACCGGAACGGAATGACGCACTGAAACTGCAGAAAACCGCGCTTACCGTAAATGCGATTCCAGTGCAGCACGCTGTCGAGCGGATAGAAAAATGGCTCGTAGTCGACGAGCCCGGTCACTTGCCGCCGCAGTTGCTTGCGGTAGTAAAGCTCATTGAACAGGCGCATGGAGGTGCGATTCAGCGCCCACGATGGAAAATCGAATGGCACCGCCAGCCGCGGCTTGGGCGACACCTTTTTCGGCTCCATCACCTCGGAATAATCTCCCTGCATGTAAATGCCGCGGGCAAACGCGCGACCCTGAGAAATGCAATCGATCCATGCCATGGTGCATTCTGACCGGCTGCTGCTGGAGATGGACAGGAATTCATCAATGCCGCTGAATTTGATGGCCGTGTAGCGAATCTTGCGTGAGGCGATGGGCCGCAACTGCACTTCCGCCCAGGTGATCAGGCCGGTCAGCCCCATGCCGCCGATGGTGGCGTGATACATCTCCGGATTCTCATCCACGGAGCAAATCGACTTGGAGCCGTCGGAGCGAACCACCTCAAACCTCGGTACGTGATTGCCGAACGACGCGGCGACGTGATGATTTTTCCCATGCACGTCATTGGCAATCGCGCCGCCAACGCTGACGTATTTTGTTCCTGGAGTGACCGGCAGAAACCAGCCGCGCGGAACTGAAAATTGCAGAATCTGATCGAGGGTCACGCCGCTTTCGCATCGCAACAGCCCTGTTGCCGCTTCAAAGTGGAGAAAGCGATCGAGCCCGCGAGTGGAAAGCATCGTGCCGCCTTCCAGCAGGCAGACGTCGCCGTAACTGCGGCCCATCCCCACGGCGAGAACCGAGGGCGGAAGGCGCGTTCCCCTAGGATATTCGTCCGTCCAGAACAGCGATTCCACGCGAACATCCAGCTTGGGATAGCGACCCCAGGATTCGAACACTGGTGCTTTCGATGGCATTGTCATTGTCTCCAGTTATATCGAAGCGGAGAGGGCAATCAAAAAAATTGCCACACCGGCCAGCAAACTGGCTCGATCTGTCAACGCGAAAATCACTGGATCCTCATGCATTTGCCCGCGCGAAGCGCGCAGCCAGACGCGACTCATCCACCAGATCAGCAGCGGTGTCAGCAGCCATAGACGCTGCGGATGATGATAGAGATTCCGCACGTCCGGGTTATTGATGTAGAGAGTGAAGACCACGATGGAGGCGAATGCGCTGCCGGTGCCGAAGGCCCGCAGCTGCTCCATATCGTGCACCAGGTAGCCGCGGCCATTGCTGGGAGCAACCCCGCGCGCGCGCAGATTTTCCAACTCGCTGAAGCGCTTGACCAGGGCCAGGCTGAAGAAGAAGAAGATGGAAAATCCCGCCATCCAATCGGAAATAGGAACTCTTGCTGCGGCTGCGCCAGCCAGGATCCGTAGCGTATACAGCGCGGACAAAATAATGACGTCGACGATCACGACGCGCTTGAAATAGAGCGAGTAGGCGAGCGTGACGACACAGTAGACAAGCAGCCAGAACGTGAATCGAGGCGCCATCGGAATCGAGATCGCCACACCAACTGCGAACAGAAGAATCGCCACGCACAAGCCCGCAATCACGGAAAGATCTCCGGCAGCGAACGGCCGGCGGCGCTTGCGAGGATGAACCCGGTCGGCCGCTAGATCGAGAATGTCATTGGCGATATACGTGCTGGAAGCAACCAGGCTGAAGCTGAGAAACGCCAGCGCCGACTGTAACAGCATGTTCATCTTTAATGCATGCGCAAGGATCAGCGGCAAAAAGATCAATACATTTTTGGCCCATTGGTGGACTCGCAGCGCGCGCCAGACCGATTGCGCCCCGGAAGCACGATCCTGAAAGACCTGCTGCACGGAAATTTTCTTGCGTTGCAGCAGACTCTGCAGGCCGGCGGTCGGGTTTGCCAGCATCGCAGCTTTTGAGGCGGTGAGTAATGGTAGATCTTTGCGGCTGTTACCGACGTAAGCAAAATTGCCGTGCCCGAAGCGAGATTCCAGCAGTCGCAGCTTCTCCGTGCCGGTCAAATTGGTGGCCCCGTCGCTTGAAAACACCCCGTCAAAGAGTCCCAGGTGCTCCGCCACTGCATCCGCCACATTGCTGGTCTGCGCCGGTAGAAAGATACAGCGGCCGACCGGAAGCCGCCTGCTCGCGCAGATAAACGATCAAAGCCTCGTTGTACGGAAGATGCGCAGCGTCGAGCGGGGCGCGGGCCGACACTTCGCGCTTAAACCGGGCCTTGCCACCCAGCAGCCACCCGGGCAGCCGCAACAGATCCCACGGATGGGTTCGCGCCAGCACGCAGAGAGAATCCGCGAGCGTATCCGACTTGACCAGCGTGCCATCCAGATCGACGCAGAGAGGCAGCATTGTCAGCGGCGACATTTCCCGGGACGCATCGCCATCATTCGAAAACTGCTCCTGTTGCGATCGGTTGGCCGCCGGCTTCGGCAGCCTGCGGCGAGCGATCAGCGCTGATGTTTGCTCGACCTTCTGCGGTCATTCCTGCGGGCTCCACTAGCTCCACGTTATGCTGCGTTCTTCGTGCGTCTGAATTTGATTTGATGCTACAACACTTCGACCCGCTGTACTTCCGCCTTTGGGCCGCGCATGCCATGACAGAGAAGCCGACACAACGGCAGAGGAAACCCTCAAGACGCTCGGCGCAGATATGCGCCTTGCACTCTGCGCGTCGAATCCACCCTTGATATCTTTAAGTATGTATATGGAAATTTTCAGGCGATAGGGCGATCGAAAAGATCGTTCGTTCGATTCGCTTGCATGTTTAGCTGCAATTGAAAGATTCGCAAGAAGGGTGGCAATTGTGATCACAGTATTGACAGCAGCGAAGCTACTGACTCCGCTGACAGAAATTGACGCACCACAGGTCACCATTGAAGACGGCCTGATCACCAGCATCGAGTCTCGCGGCGCCCTGGCTGTGCCGGAGGGAGCGCAGCATCTCGACTATCCTGACGCAACATTGGTCCCGGGATATTTTGATGTCCACATTCACGGAGCCGTGGGCCACAATGCAATGGAGGGCACCGACGAGGCGTTCGATTCCATCGGAAAATTCCTGTCCACCTGCGGTGTTGCTGCCTACCTGCCGACAACGGTCACCGCTCCCATCGACATGACCCTGCGCTCGCTGGAAGGCATGGCGCAGCAAATCGAGCGAGCGAACAGGGAGTCTGGGAATCTCGCCGGCGGCGCGAAACCGCTCGGCATCCATCTGGAAGGCCCATTTTTATCCCACAGCAAACGCGGCGTGCAGCCTGCTGAATATCTGCAGCCACCGTCGATTGAATTGCTACAGCGGTTTTGGGAAGCATCTGGCGGACACATTGTTCTGATGACTGTCGCGCCGGAGTTGCCGGAAGCCATCCCGTTGATTCAGACAGCGGTTCGGCTTGGCATTCGCGTCAGCCTGGGACACAGCAATGCGACAACTCCTGAAGCCGAAGCTGGCGTCGCAGCGGGAGCTGTTAGCGCCACCCACACCTTTAATGCGATGCGGCCGATCGATCATCGCGAACCCGGTCTGCTGGGAGTTGTGTTGGACGAGCCTCATCTCTACGCAGAATTGATCTGCGACGGCATCCACGTCGATCCGCTGCTGGTGCGCTTGTTTCACAAGGCCAAGACGCCCGATCGAGGCATCCTGGTCACCGACGGGATTTCCGCCACAGGTATGCCGGATGGGGTGTACAAGCTAGGAACCATGGATGTCACCGTGGCCGACGGCAAATGCACGTTTGAAGGAAAATTGGCGGGCAGCGTGTTGACCATGGACCGCGCAGTTCGCAACTTTGTGAAATTCACCAACACCACGTACGGTGTCGCCGCCCATTATGCCTCGGCAAATCCGGCGCACATGACAGGCTTCGGCGAAACCTATGGCGAGCTGGCACCCGGCCGCAAAGCCGACATCACCGTGTTGACGCCAACAGGTGATATTCGCAGCATTCTTCTCAACGGACAGGTTGTTTCCGGATAGAGCCCCGGGCAGCACGCGGAAATACCAAGCTCGGCTTGAGTCGTGTGAATGGGCCCGCATACAACGCGGGCTCACCACTCAGTTTCAGGCCTTCCTTTTTTGAATTGCCGGTAGACTGGCCGCCGCGATGGATTGGCCGACGCGGCGATTGGCTTCGTCAGGCAGCGCCATGGAAATGCGGGAGGCGAGCTCGGGAAATTCCGCGCGCAGCACTTCGCGGCTCCGCTCCAGAATAATTTCGCCGCCAAGTCCCGTCGTCACCCTGCCCAGTATCAGCACGTGCTTCAATTCGTAGAAATCGGCGTAGTGCGCAATCGCATAGCCCAGTGCGACGCCGATGGTTTCGTACACCTGCCGGGCCAGCGGATCACCCGCGGCCATCTTCTTTTGCAGAACAATCAGACGCTCCGGCAGCGGCATATCCGGCGGAAACTCCATTCCGGCGCCGCAAGCGATGCGGTTCGAACCCTGCTGCGAGAAAAACTGCGCGCCGCAGCCGGTGTCGCCCGACCACTCTTCGAGGGGTCCGTTGGCACGATAATCGATGGGAGCGAACGCCAGTTCATTCAGCCAACTGGTGATGTTGCCTGCGTGGTCGGCGTAGCCGGCGGCCGTGCTGGAGCCGAGCGCGATACCCAGCACCGGATTGTCCTTCAGCGACATGGAGCCGGCGAGTGCAGTGACTTCACCATCGTTCACCACTTCCATGGGAACGCCCAGTTCTTCGCGAATCCGCACGAACAGCGATGAGATCTTTTCGAACTGGTCCTTCGGGACGCCGCGATAGAGCGAGCCGACGCGCACGCGGTTGTTGATCACAACGCCCGCTGCGCTGCCTCCCACCGCATCCAGACGCGGCATATGCGCAGCCGCGCGCCGGATGGAGTCCATCACGCCCCGGTAGTGATACTCGGGGTCCGATTGATTGCGCGGATCCCACACCACCTCTTCGCTGAACACCGTCTCGTCATCGATGACGGCGCTGGCCTTGCGGTCACTGGCGCCCAGATCGAATCCGACGCGGCAGCCATCCAGGTGCCGGCCGAGCGGCACGGCGCTTTCCCTGGCTTCCGGAACGCCCTCGGGCGTGGTGACGACGACTTCAAACGTGTGCTCGTACACATCGCCCATGAACTGATAGTCATATTTACGCGCGCCGGTGGGCGAATAGACCTGCTGGATGTGATTGCCGATTTCGGCCGGCCCGCCAACGTAAACCTTCCATCCGCCGCGCTGCCATAACAGCATTTTCACGATGCGTTCGACGTACAGAAGCGTGGCTTCCAGATGCCCAGCATGGGGAGGAACCACCGTCGTCCGGAAGGTTGAAATCTCGCCGTTGCCGCGCTCGAGCGCCAGGCGCAACGGCACACCGCCAGAGGCCGCAGCCAGTTCGCGGTACTTCCGCGAAAACAGCGAAGCCGGCAGAAAGCCCCGATCGAGGGGCGCAATCATTGCAGGATTGACTTCAATTCCAGCTACTTGTAGTCCCATGTTTCTCCTTAAGCCGAACGTGCCCGCCACAGCGCCCCCAGCACCGGGTCAACTGCTTCCGTCCGAATTCGTATTCCGGGTAGTTCCCGCCAGAGCCAGGCGATCATCGCTTCGCGCACCGGCGCAATCTGGCTCAAAATGCTGCCGGTGAAGGCCACCTCCGGCAGCGCCGCGCCCTGGCTTTCCATCTTCTCCACCCGCTTCGCCGCCAGCGCCGCATACATCCCCAAAGTATTTCCCGCCTCCTGCAGGATGCGAGCGGCATCCGCATCGCCGCGTTGCGCGCATTCGACCACCACCGGCGTAAGCTTCGAAAATTCCGGCCCGGGAATGCGATTCGCCACATCGACCAGGTGGCTGATACTTGGCAACTCCCATGCTTCCTGAATCTTTTTCATCAGCAGCGTCTCTTCATCGCGATCCAGCGCATCGAAGACGGCGCGAACCGCCCGCTTGCCGATCCAGCTTCCCGATCCCTCATCCGCCACCACCGGACCCCAGCCGCCCACGCGCGCCACTCGTCCGTCGCTGGCTCGTCCAATCACGTGAGATCCCGTCCCCGCCACGACGATCACGCCTGCGCCGCCGGAAAAAGCCGCGTCCAGCGCAATAGCCCCATCGCTCACCAACACGGTGTCACCGCTCACGCGCGCTTGCAATTCCTTGCGAACCCAATCCTCAACACGGGGAACAGTAATGCCGGCCAGGCCGACACAGGTGCGGGCGATCGAGTGGAGAGAGATGCCGGATTCTGCGGCAACGTCACGCAGCAGAGCGTCCAGATTTTTTTCGGCGTCCTCTACCGGCCTGTGCAGGATTTTGATGGTGCCACTGGAGGCGCGGGCAAGAATGTTATGGTCGTCGGCCAACACGCATCGCGTTCGTGTCGCTCCCGCATCCAGCCCTAGAAAATACGCCATGTCTTTCAGGATAAATGGAATTCTATTGGGGCCGCGGAGTGGGCTGGTGCCGTTTCCAGCCTCCCCAGTCAAAGTAGCGTCCGATGATTCCCTTCACGATCAGGTGATCGGTGGAGGCGGTCGCTCCCCAACCCGCACCAATATTGATTTCCCACTTGGGCGAGACGAATAGATTCACGACAGGAAAGAATTGCTGTTGCTGGTAATGCAGCGGGACGAAGTGTCCGAACTCGCCGTAGTAGCCGTAATACTCCAAACCAATGTTGTAGTACTTGTTCGGCTGATAGGTCAGGGTAGCCGCGGGGCCGAAGGTCATTCCATGGGGAGAAACATAGCGATAGTAGTATTGGACTTCCTCGGGAGTCGAACCCGGTGGCAATGAAACCGGATGGATGCCCCAGTCCATCGTTCCGTTCACCGACCAGTACCATTTGCCCATCGACTTATCCACGATCGGCATAACTTGCCAGGACCAGGTGGGATTGGCATAGGCCGCCCGCGCGTATCCAATCTCGTTCGACAGGCTTAGTCCGACCGGCAAACCCCAGCTCAGCGGAGCGCGCACTCGTGGACGAATGTGATCGCCCACCCACTGCACTCCGTTGCCGTTGCGCTCTGAAGTAAAGATGTAAAACCCGACCTCAGACCAGTTCGTGATGCCCTGAGTCAGCTCAATGGTTTCGTGTTCCTGTCCTTGCGTCGGCAGCATTCCATATTGGGTGGTCGTGCTGCCCTCGACTGTGTAATTGCTATGCAATTCTGTCAACAACGTCTTGGGAGCGATCGTTTCCGAGGGATACACCTGAATTTCATAGTTATCCTGCGCGTGCAGAAACTTCGGCGCAGAAAAGACGAGGATTAGGACCAGGAGGCCGAGAGAAAAACGAATTTGAGTAGGCGATCCATGCATCCTTAAGTTCACGTCTCTTAAACATTTAAGCATAGTCAAATAACATCATGAAGCCGGAATCCATGTGATCTTGCTGGTGGCAGTGGAACAAGGTCTTGCCCGGATGATCCGCGGTGAAAGTCACTTCTGTCCTGGAACGGGTTGGCAACAGGACTACATCTTTTCTGACGCCCGACGTTGTCTTTCCATTCATTTTTTTTAATTCAAACGTGTGGCGATGCAGGTGGACGGGGTGAATATCGTTGCTATCGTTGTCAAGGAGTAGACGATAGCGAGTTCCGTTGGTGAGCGGAATCTGTTTCGTTTTCGGCCACGATAGTCCGTTGATCGTCCAATGATCGAAGTCTCCGTATCCTTCAAATTTGGACCGAAAGGTGAGAGGTATTTCCACTTCCCGCGCATCATCCGCCCGTCTCGGCGTCGCGTCGGCGAATAATTCGTAGTGAAAATCCACCGCATCGGGAGCTTTCCACTGCGCGGCACCGGATTGATTCGCATACTCGACGACAATGCCCATCCCCGATTTTCGCAGCGCGTCGTCGACCTCGCCCAGTACCCAGACCCCAGGCTGATCCATCAGCACCACAGCATCGACGCGCTCCGCCGGTCCCAGCACAAGGGTATTGACGCGCGTGGGAGTCGGGACCGGGTTACCGTCCAGAGCGGTGACCAGAAATTGATGGCCAGGGAGCGCCAGAGTGTGCGTCAGCGTGGCGCTGGCATTCAGAATGCGGAAAAGTGTGCGCTCGCCGGTACGCACCCGAACCGGATCGCCGAAGCCGAGCATGCGACCGTTGATGGTGCCGTGCTTGTACACCACCTGCTGATATCCGTCAGCCGCACCGCCGATATATCCGTCCCATTCATGCAGCGCCAGAAGAACTTCTTGATCGTACCGTGCCGGATTGGAAATGGGATCGATGATGAAAAATCCAAATTCTCCGCTGAACGTGGCGCGGTCCAGGTGATGGCCTGCATAGATGTGGGAGTGATACCAGCGCGTACCTGCGGGTCGCGCCGCAAATGTAGAACGAGCGACACCGCCGCGTGGCGGAGCCATGGGCGAGCCTTCTTCAAAAGCGCCGTCCTCAAGCGACGGAATATGCAACCCGTGCCAGTGGAGAATCTCCGGCACGTTCGTGTGATTCACCACGTCGATCGTGATCGGTGCGCCTTCGCGAACCCGAATCAACGGTCCCGGGACAGTGCCATTCACGGCGGTCGTCTTGATCGTTTTTCCGGGAGCAATTTCCAAGTGGAGAGGAGCAATTTGAAGGGTGTAGTCTGCGCGGGGCTGCGCCCATAGTTGCGGCGAACGGGCGAAAGCAGTCGCCGCCGTCAGGGCGCTCGAGCTATGAAGAAATTCCCTTCGATTCATCCATCCCATCCGGAGGGCCCAGGTTTCTGGAGATGGTTTGCGAGCGGGCCCGTTGCCAAGTACAAAGGGCCTGCCAGGCAGACCCTTTGTCCAGTGTTCAAATTCGCCCACAGCGATTGGGTCGCTAGGGGGTAATGCTCTGGACCGGGTGCGTTCCGTTCGCTGATGTCACAACGCAGTCTGGCAAGCCGTTCGCGGGGAAGGGGCTGTTCAACACCGTCACCAATACGCCGGTGCTGGGGTTCAACTTGAATCCCGTTACGGAATTATCCAGATTATTTGCCGTGTACAGATAGCGTCCATACGCCGGTTCCAACGCGATGCAAGTCGGTCCGGTACCCGTGCCGTAACCTGCACCGGCTGTCGCCAGGGGATTGCCCGTTGACGCCTGAATGTTATAGGCACGCACGTCGTTCGAGTTGTAGTTGGTGACGTAGAGGAACTTTCCGCGCGGATCGACGACCATTCCATAGGGGAACAGGTCCGTCGGGAACGGCCCATTGACCTGCGACTGCAAGGTTCCATCCGTCAGAATGTTGTAGCCCAGGATCAGGTTTTGATACTGATCGGTCACGTAGACGAATCTTCCGGTGGGATCGCTGATGATCGCACTGGGCTTGACGCCAGCCTGAAAATTGTTGGTAGCCAGGGGAGTCAGAACGCCGGAGGTGTAGTCCACGGAATAGGCGTAAACCGAATGCGTGCCCTGGTCGGCTACGTAGAGATAGTCGACGAAGGCGGTCGCGGTGACTCCGATCGGCTGTGCACCAATAACGGGCGTCCCAATGGTAAAGCAGTTTCCGTCATTTCCAGTGACCGGAGCACCGAGTGAGCCATCCGTCTGGTTGATGGGATAGACCGCAACGCAGCCCTGGGTGGGAACGGTGTTGGTTTGCAGCGGATTGAGATTTGGAGGGGCAACGCCGTTGAATCCAGGAGCATAGCTGTCGACAACGAACAGGAACTTGCTGCTTGGGTCAATGGTCATCGAAATCGGATAAGTCCCAGGCGTGTTGTAGGTGTGTGCCTGGTACAACTTGCCGTCGGTTCCAATGCTGAACTGGACCAGGGTATTGTCGACTTCATGCACCACGTACAGCCATTTGCTGTTATTGCTGACCGAACCGGCAATCGGAAATGCGCCGCCCGAAGGGAAGGGCGAATTCGCCGTCTGTGTTAGAGCGCCCGACACGCTGTCGATCGTATACGCACTGATCGTTCCCGCCGTGCCCGCGGTGTTGAGGATATAGACAAACCCGAGCGTGAAACTTGGATTACAGGCCGTCATGCTCAATCCAAGAGCCAGCGATGCAACCAAGGCCAATGTGAGCCGGCCGTATTGACTCCACTTCATGCGATTCCTTTGTCCCCGGCTTTGGATACAGCAACGAGGATAGATTCCTTGCTTATACCTTGTGGGGTTGTTCCCGTTTGTATTGTAAAAGCGTCAAGCGGCTTTCTGCTAGCGCTCCGCCGGAAAAGGCGGCCTGTTGCAAAACTACTTTCTCCCGGCAGAGCGTCGACAATTGTGACCGTTGGATTCTCCATTGAGAGAAGCGGAAAGGGCCTCCCTCACAGAGGCCCCATACAATCCTTCATCCATCTGTTAGTACGTGCGACCCGAAACCACTGCGTAGGTTGGCTGACCAACGGTTGGGAACGATGTGCCTTTCAACATGTTGGACAGCAGGCCGTGAGTCGCGTCCATGATCTTTCCGGTAACCGTGTTGGTGTCGTGGTCGGCGGTATACAGATACTGGTTGGTCGGATCAATCACCATCCAGACCGGCGCGCCTCCCGTCGTGAACGGGTTCTGCGTAGCAGTGGCCAGGGGCTGCAACTGTCCATTCGCCGTGCTGATCGTAAACGCCGAGATCGAACTGTTCGACTGGGTAATATTCGACGGCCCGCGGTTCGCCACATACAGGAACTGGGTGTTGGAGTTGGTAATGATGGCGTCCGGATAGGCCGTGTTCGCGAGGTTATCGGTGGGTCCGCCAACCAGGCTCTGCAGCACCCCGCCGCTTCCCACGGTAAATGGGAGGATCCGGCCCGGATTGGCGCCCAGCGCGTTATCTGCGATGTAAATGTATTTACCACCCGCTGAGAGTGCGATGGTACTGGCCGCCCCAGCCTGGATGCCCAGGGTGAGCGGTGCATTCTGGGTCAACGTCAATTGACCGTTCGAAGTGTTAATCGCGTACAGGAAAACGTCTGGCGTCACGCAGGCCGAAGTTGGCGGTGCGTTCACGCAGGCCGGCGGAGGCGTAACCAGGGTCGGGTTATACGCCTGGTCCAGAACATAGAGGTAGCCGCTGGCGGTCACCATCTGCACCGGGTTGTAGTTCACGGTGAAATAGGGCAACTGCGTGCCATTCGTGTTGAACGTGTTCTGGTTGGTAATCAGCGTCAGCTTGCCGCTGCTGGAGTTGATGGCGAACACCGTCACATCGCCGCGGCCAGCATTCTGATCGACGCCATTCACGACATCCGGCGGGGCTATCTGGTCGAGGATGTACAGGTAATTCCCCGCGGGTGCTATCGCGATAGCCACCGGGTTGATGCCGGAGGTGAAATAGGTGTGCTGGAACGCAATTACCCCGCCGCCGCCAATCGAATAGATGGATACGCTACCGGTTCCGGCGACTCCCAGAGTTCCCTGGCTGACGACTGCAAGATAACGTCCGCCCGGAATGATCGCTTCCTGCATCGGAGTTCCACCGGCATTTGCAAACGGCGAGCCTGTCACCGGCGTCAAGTAACCAAAGTCGTGGTCAATCTTGTATGCGCCAATCTGATTGAACTGCGCCCCGGTTACGTACATGTAACCGGTGGTGTAGACGCCGCAGCAAGTGATGCTCAGCCCCAGAACCACTGAACCAATCAAAGCCAGAGCGACACGGCTATACTTCCAAAACTTCATGTGTATCCTTCAACCTCTTGGTCTTGGGTGCGACGCAGAGGACTGCCAACGCAGAATTTATATCTGGATTGCTTGCTCTCCAATTGTAAAAGCCTCGGCGTATTTGTGCCAGTTGACCCCAACTTTAAAACAATCGCTCCAGGCAGGCAGGGAGGGTCGGACGTGCCGCCGCTCGATCGCCAAAGGTGACCAGTGCGGATGCAAGTGGGTGGGGATTTCTGCCGCATTGATGAAAGGAAATTCGCGAGCCGGCTGGCGATCGCACCTGCGAGGAAAAATTCCACTCGGTGACGATTCACACGCCGGCTCGAAAGCTAGATGAAGAAAACGTCGTTGATTCCAGCTGCGACGACCCGCACCCTAAAAGATGTGCAAGCGGATGACAAGGTATTTTTTCGGATTGGCGCGGATCGCCGCGAGAAGTTTCCGCATCTCCACCACCGCCTGATCGCTGTTGTTGTAGAGCGATGGATCGTGCAGCAGCTTGCCCACGGTTCCCTCGCCGGCGTCGGCGCGGTGCAGGATGGATTGCAGATCGGAAATGGTCAGGCTGACCTTGTTGCGGAAGGCCTCATCCTTGGCCATCATCCCCAATGTCCCTTTGCCCTCATTGATCTCGGCCATCAGGCGGTTGGCGTTCGCTGCGGTGTGGTTCACGTTGTTATACAGGGCGTCGTCTTTGACCAGCTTGCCCACAGTGCCTTTGCCGGCATCCACCTGGTTCACAATGTCCTGCAGTCGCGCGACGGTATCGTTGGCGCGTTTGTACAGCTCGTCATCCGCCACCAATTTACCCAGCGTGCCTTGCCCATGGTTGATCTTGGTAATCGTCCCCTGCAGCTCGGTGAGCGTCGAGACGGCATGCTTGTACAGGTCAGGATTGTTGATGAACAAGCCGAGCGAACCCTTACTGGTCCCCAGCGTATCGACCAAAGCATTCACCTTGTTCAAAATGACGTTAAGTTGCTGCACGGTGCCTTGGCCGGATTTGATCACATCGGACAAGCTTGGCGTCTGTTTTACGAGAACTTCGTCGCCGTTGGTCAGCGGAGGCCCGGTTGCATGGGTGCTGTCCAGATCGACAAAAGTATCTCCCAGCACGCCGGCCGTGGCCAGCGAAGAGGAGGTGTCCGTATGCAGCGCGGCTTTATAGTTCAGGCCCAGGCTCATGATCACTTCAACGGGAGTGAGTTTTCGCCCCGGAACGATAATGATCTTCTTCACAGAGCCAATCGTCACGCCTTGCAGATTCACCGGCGCACCCGGTTTCAGTCCGGAAGCGTTCTCAAAGAAAGAATGCACGACGATGTGGCGACTGAAGATGCCGCCCGAACTCCCCGACATGAGTGAAATGAGGAGCGTGAGGGCAGCAAGGGCAACAATGACCAGGACGCCCACCTTCAATTGTGACCAACGTACCTCGTGCTGATTTGGCACAGCTTCTCCTGGTTAAAGCGGGCCGACCGAAAGGTAGGATGCAACCGCCGCGAAACTGAATACAGTCGAGCATAGCAGAGGACTCGCCACATCCGAATGCTTGTCGAACTGCCAACGATAGATATAGATGTGATTTTTTATTGTCGGCTGCGAAATTCGCGTCGATATGCCGCATTTTTTGCTGGAAGTATTGCGCACTGGAGAGTTTAAGATTCGAGCGCTTAATCTTCTAAGACGACCTGGGCCAATGCGTCTGTGCGGGAATGGGTCAGCGAAATGACGGCGTTTCGGACCCCAAGTTTGCGGGCAATGTCCGCTGCGCGTCCATGAAACAGCAGCGTGGGCCGGCCGCTGGGAGTTCGAACCACCTCAATATCTCGCCAGGACACCCCAAAATGAATCCCCGTGCCTAGCGCCTTGGCAGCTGCTTCCTTGGCGGCAAACCGGGCGGCGAAGCTCTCCGCGCCATTCTTTTTGCTTTGGCAATACCGAATTTCCCCGGGCAGGTAGACGCGCTGGCAGAATCGATCGCCAAAGCGCGACAACGTCTCCGCGATGCGCGCAATTTCAATCATGTCCACACCGCTGCCAACAATCATGGCTGCACGGTATCACATCGCCGGGGCCGCACGCGCCAGCGACGAGCGTTGAGGCGCCTTCAACCCGCTTCCACCAGGCCATAATGGCGCTGCCAATGGTCTTTCAGATGAGCCCACACAATATCGACTGAAGTGCGCGACATTTCTTTTTCCCCGCTCTCGACAAACCGCGCTGCTTCCATGCGCGCCAGTTCGAGCAGTTTTCGATCTCGCAGCAGGTTGGCCACGCGAAAGTCTGGCAACCCCGCCTGCCGCGTACCAAAAAATTCTCCAGGACCGCGCAGCGTCAGATCCAGTTCCGCCAATTCGAAACCATCCTGGGTGCGCACCATCGCGTCCAGGCGCTCGTCGGCCTGCGGCGTCACTCGTCCAGCCGTCATTAAAATGCAATACGAACGCGCTGCCCCGCGACCGACGCGACCCCGCAGCTGGTGCAGCTGCGCCAACCCAAATCGCTCCGCATGCTCGATGACCATCACCGTGGCGTTGGGCACGTCCACGCCCACTTCAATCACCGTGGTCGCCACCAGAACGTCCAGTTCGCCGCGCTGAAACCGGCGCATCACAATTTCTTTTTCTTCCGCACCCAGCCTCCCGTGCAGCAATCCCAGCCGCAATCCCGCCAGATGCGTGGCGCGCAATTCTTCGCACATCGCCACTGCGGACTTCAACGCCGGCTTCTCAAACAGTGACTCCGTTTTCGCCCGCGATTTTGTGCCTGCCTTTTTCTTCGCCGCAGTCTTCCCTTTCGTTGCTGTCTTTGCTGAGCCTTGGTCGTCTGATGCTGCCTCTGCATCCGGATCGTGAGCAAAATCGAGTTCCGGCTGATCGTCTTTGCTGCCTTCAATCACCGGATAGACAATGTAGGCCTGGTGCCCCGCCTCCACCTGCTTGCGAACGAATCCCCACACCTCCTCGGCCCGCTCATCCACGACACGCCGCGTCACAATCGGGGTGCGCCCCGGCGGCAGCTCGTTCAACACGCTCACATCCAGATCGCCATACAGGGTGAGCGCTAGCGTGCGCGGAATCGGTGTGGCCGTCATCACCAGCACATGCGGCTCGGCGGCATTAGGTTTCTTCATCAGGCGGAAGCGCTGCATCACGCCAAAGCGGTGCTGCTCATCGACCACCACCAGGCCAAGATTGGCAAACTCCACCTTCTCCTCAATCAGCGCGTGCGTGCCGATCACCAGGTCCGCTTCGCCACGCACGATGCGGCCACGATTCGTGCGCTTGCGATCTTCGTCCAAAGATCCCGTCAGCAGCACCACGTTATAAGGAGGCTGCCGCTGCGACCGTTCCAGCAGCCGCCTCGCCGCCAGAAAATGCTGCGTCGCCAGAATTTCCGTGGGAGCCATCAGGGCGGCCTGATAGCCATTCTCGATCGCGATGAACGCAGCCTGCAGCGCCACAATGGTTTTGCCGGAGCCCACATCCCCTTGCAGCAATCGCCGCATCGGAGTGGGCTGCCGCAAATCCTGCACAATCTCTGACAACACGCGCTTCTGCGCCGATGTGGGATGAAACGGCAGCACTTGCTTCAGCGCCTCGCGCACCCGCAGATCGGCGGCGAACGCAGGCCCGAGACGTTCCCGCATGCGACGGCGTTTCAACTCCAGCCCCAACTCCAGAAAAAACAGCTCTTCAAAGATGAGCCGCTGATGCGCCGGAGTGGCCGCGGCCTGCAATAGTCTCAGCCCGGTTCCCGCAGGCGGAAAATGCGCGGCTCGCAGCGCTTCCGCTCGCGACGGCAACTGCATCCGTTCGCACAACTCGACCGGCAGCGTTTCCGGCAGCGCATTCCCCATTTCCTCCAGCAGCCGATAGATCACGCGACGCAACCAGCGCGAACTTAGCTGTGTTCCGCCCAGCGATTCATACACCGGAACGATGCGCCCGACTTCCAGCAGGGTTTCCTCCGGATCATTCTCTCCCGGGAGGATTTCAATCTGCGGCTGAATCATTTTGAACGCGCCGGCGCGGCTGCGCGAGGGTTCCACCTTGCCGTAGAGCGCCAGCATCTGGCCCAGCTGAAATTTGTCCTTGAGATACGTGCCATGAAACCACATGCATTTCAGCGAGGAGATTCCCTGTCCCACCGTCATTTCAAAAATCGGCATGCGCTTGGTTCGCAACAAAACCGTGCCGCGCACCTCGGCGATCACGCTAGCCATTTCGCCGGGGACCAGTTCGTTCAACGCGCGCGGATTGAGGCGGTCCTCATAGCGAAAGGGCAAGTGGTACAGCAAATCCTCGACGACGAGGATGTTTTTCTCTTTCAGTCTTTCGGCCACGCGTGGGCCGACACCTTTCACAAATTGAATGGGAGTATCGAGGGCGATCACATTCTGGATGCTACCAGCCGCCGCGCCCTCGCTCTCGCGTTCAAACACGATTCAGTTTCCAACTTTAGGAGTAGCGCATCTTCTTCAGATCCGCGATCATTCCCGGCCCAGTCGGCTTCCATCCCAGACGCTTCTGCGTCAGTGCGCTGGAGACGATCAGGTTCCTGCCGGCAAACATCGCCAGAAATCCGAAGTGGGCGGGCGCTTCCTCCGGAGACATACTGGCCACCGGCACCTTCAATCCCTGGCCAATCACTTCAGCAATCTCCCGCAACGGCACTCCCTCTTCCGCGATCGAGTTATATCGAGCGCCCGCTTCATTTTTCTCCAGAGCCAGTCTGTAGAGGCGAGCCGTATCGGTGATATGCGCCGCCGCCCAGCGATTGAGCCCATCACCAATGTAGGGTGAAACTCCCTTCTCGCGAGCGAGTGCGATCAGGTAGCTGACAAGCCCCTGCTTCACCGTGTCGTGGACCTGGGGAAGGCGCACCACCGAGGCATTTACACCGCGCTCCACGAACGAGAGAGCCACCGGCTCCGAAACTCGCGGCAGCCCAGGGGAGGGGGGAACCGGCGGATCCTCTTCGGTTGCGGGACGGCCTTCCACCAGCGCCGCCGCGCCAGCCGAAACCAGCAGAGGGCGATGCGAACCTTCAAGCGCCGTGCCGAGCACCTCGATGGCGCGCTTGTCCAACTCGCAGCTCTCCGCGAACTTCGACCAGTCGTGCCGGAAGGCCGTGTGGATCACGCCATCCGACTTGGCTGCTCCCGTGCGCAGGCTTTCCAGATCTTCCAGATCGCCGCGATGCACCTCAGCACCGGCGCGGGTCAGCGACTCTGCACCCGCATCAGAACGAGTGAGTCCAAGAACCTGATGTCCGGCGCCGAGCAGTTCCTTCACCACCGCCGAACCAATAAAACCTGTCGCGCCCGTAACAAATACACGCATATCTTTTCCTCCTATACCGGTTGTGGATGCACGTTGCCGCCGCGACACCCGAAATTGACAAGCCCTTGCGTACCCAATAAAACGGAGAGTGTCTCCGAATCTATAGATAACCGGAGACTGTCTCCGGTTGCAAATATTTTTGGAATGGCTAGAAAACCTGCACAAGCCGCCCCTGCCAAGTCGCGCCGAAAACCGCGTACAGACTCGCTGCGCAACCGCGAGCGCATTCTGGAAGTGGCAAAAGAGGCATTTACCCGCTTTGGCGCTGGTGCCAGCCTGGACGAAATGGCCAGGCAGGCAGGCGTGGGAGCCGGCACGCTGTATCGCCACTTTCCCACGCGCGATGCCCTGATCGAGGCGGTCTACCGCAGCGAAGTGGAAAAACTGGCCGCCGCGGGTCGCAAATTTTCGGAAACATTGCCGCCCATCGACGCGTTGCGCGCCTGGATGCTACTGTTCGTCGACCACATGGCCGCAAAACAGATCATCGCTCCCGCCCTGAACAGTGTGGTGGGTGGCCCCTCAAGGCTCTACGAAGGTTCTCGCAGCCTGATTCACGGAGCGATGGACGCACTGGTGAAACACGCCATCAAGAGCGGCGAGATTCGAAAGGATGTCGACGCGCTGGACCTGCTTCGACCGTTGATTGGCGTTTTTTTTGTGGACTCGGCACCTGGTTGGCAGCAAAGCGCCCGCAGGCTGGTGGACATCCTCATCACCGGCTCCCGCCCGACCGAAGAGCGCGCGATTCCGTCGCGGTCATCACGCCGGTAGTTTTCCAACCCGCCGATGGCACGGCAGCAATCACTTCCGGCAAGCCGACGTATCAGTACTAATCTGCATCCGACTGCTAGAATTGCGAGCGATGCGCGCCCGTAGAGCCATACTCATCCTTTGTCTCACGATATTTCTGGCCTCTTCCTACGCCCAAACACCTGCATGGATGACTGGTAATCCGGGTTTCCACGCCCTTGCAATCACTTCTAATGAGGGCGCCTTTTGGATCTGCGGCCCCAATGAATCGATTGCATCCTCGCCTGAAGGCAAGAACTGGACAATGCATCACCGTGCATCCGGAGCCGGTGCAATGCTTTTCGGCATCGAGTTCTTTTCTCCAAAGTTTGGATACGCCTATGGAACCGGAGGGACAGTTCTCTTTACCAACGATGGCGGGAATACATGGGAAACACATCACTTCGGAAGTGACACGATTCTGCTCGCATCGTTTTCAGATCCAACTCACGGATTGTTCCGTACTGCACCGTCCCTCTTTTATCTCGATGGCAGCGATTCACCCCACCAGATCGTACAGCCTGCGGATACGCTACAACGCTTCGCGTTCACACCCTTTCTCGTAGCGCTCTCACCAGAAAAGATGACTGCAGTTTTGACGGAAGGACCGTACTCCGAGGGCGGATTCCTTGCGACAACAGACGGCGGTAAAACCTGGAGCTTCTACGATCCACCGAGCACTGGGATCAAAGACCTTCTGCGCGTTGATGGAAAGTATTGGGCTACGGGCCATGAGGTCGTCGGCAAGGACAAACCCGGAGGCGGGCATGGTGTCCCAATGGCAAGCTACTCCGACGATGGCACACATTGGACAGGTACGAGTAATGACATTCATCCCTGCCACTGGGAGTATTGCGTCATCTGCAACACTCGGGGATGCCTTGCTTCGGGCACGTTGCTTGTCGATTTTTTTCATCAAGCAACAACCTATGCGGCGATTCCCCGGGGCGCGCTCACGGCAAAATGGGCAGTTGCTGGACAAAATATCTGCACGATAAATCAGAACGTAAACTGCGCTACGCTCGGCAAGGCTTCCAACATTGAAGCGTCACCTGACGTCCCATTGCCTCACGAACAAACGCTCCCTCGTTTAGGAACAAAACCTCCAACCGGAGCACTACGCTGCGTGTCATGTTCTCTGGAGCCAGTCTTCATCGACGATAATGTGCAGGGCCGAATTAGCGTCCACATCGTGCTTCAGGTCGGGCAGGACGGAACGGTCGAGACTGCAGACGTCGAAAAATCCCCGAGTGCGTCCCTTGCGCAGAAAATTCACGACCAAATGATGACTTGGTTGTTTGAACCGCCCACGAAGGATGGCCAACCGGTCCGCATCAAGACTGAGTCAGACATCGCAGTAATCGTGATTCTTCAGAAATAGCCGATGCTTCGTTCCAACATGGCGGGCAGGTTCGTAAGTTCGCGAACCTTCGTTCTCGGAGACTTCTCGTCAGTCTGGTACCATTCTGAGAAATTGTGAGTAGAACGAATTCCGCGACCGCAAACCATTCGGCCTTTTGGCCCTTTGTCCCGCGTTCCGCGTCTCGCGCAACCTCAAGAGCGTGTGAATCGGGTGTGAGCTAATTTCTGCCGTCAATTGTTCCAGACCGTATTTCCCAACTCAGCTCTGTCCCAATCTGACGAAACATTTTCCTGGTGAAGGGCTGTAGCTTGAATTTTGTCCAACCTTTCAACCATAAGAGGCAGCACGGGCATGAAAATAGAAAGCATTAGGACAGTCATTACATCGGCGTGGTTGGTTGAGGCACTTGTCGGTAGGGTCGCATTCGCAGCCGAGATGAGGATCGCGTGAGGCGAAGGGATTTTGTACGGCTGGGATCTGCCACCATAATCGCTGCCAGGGCAGGCAAGCTGCGGTCCGCCATTGGGGAGACTTTAGGCCTCCAGCAGGTTCCGGGGGCGCAACAGCATGCGATGGTGCCGTTGCAACCGAACGCCAATGGGCGTGCGGCGAATTTCACCCTGCAAATCGCGCCCATGCTGGTCGAGCTGGCGCCACAGGTTGCCATCAGCACCATCGGCTACAGCAATCAAGTCCCCGGCCCCCTGCTACGGGTGCGCGAAGGCCAGTCCGTCACCGTCGACGTTGTGAACAACACCGACGTTCCGGAGTACGTGCATTGGCATGGCCTGTTCACACCGCCGGAAGTCGATGGAGTGGAGGAAGAAGGCACCCCACCGGTCCCGCCGCACGGCAGGCGGAGCTATCAATTCGTGGCCAGGCCGGCGGGTTCGCGATGGTACCACTCGCACACCGCAGCCATGATGGATCTGCATCGGGGCGCCTACACCGGCCAGTTCGGTTTTTTCATGATCGATGCCGCGAATGATCCTGGACACTACGACCAGGAAGTTTTTCTGGCGCTGCGTGAATGGCAATATTTTCTGTCTACGGTGGATCCGGACGAGATGGCGGCAAATCCCGGGGACCCAATGCCCGAAAGACCCGCCAAGTTTGATCTGCGTCCCAACGGACTCGAAGTCAGCGCTCCTCTTTATTCAATCAACGACAAAATGCTCGGCGCAGGGGATCCCCTCCGGGTGCAGCCAGGTCAGCGCGTCCTGATCCACCTGCTCAACGCGAGCCCAGCCCAGATTCATCGCGTGGCTTTGCCCGGCCACAAATTTCAGGTGATCGCTCTCGATGGCAATCCCGTGCCGGCGCCTCAGCCGGTCGAGGTGATTGAGATCGCGCCGGGCGAGCGGGTGGATGCGATCGTGGAGATGAATAACCCGGGCGTCTGGATTTTAGGCGAGATCCGCGATGTCGCGCGGCAATCCGGCATGGGCCTCGTGGTGGAGTACGCCAATCAAAAGCAGCGCGCGCAATGGACTCCGCCTACGATGACTCGCTGGGACTACACAATTTTCGGCACGAACGCGGCGCATCCCGCGCCCGATCAGACGATCGACATGGTGTTTGAAAAAATTCCCGGCGGACCCCGCGGGATCAATCACTGGCTCGTCAACGGCAAAGAATACCCGCACGAAGGGGAATTCGTGTTCCGACAGGGAGGCCGCTACCGGCTGGTGTTTCGCAATCGCAGCGACGATTCTCATCCTCTGCATATCCACCGGCACATGTTCGAGCTCGTCGAGCTCAACGGCAAGCCTACCGCCGGCATAAAAAAAGACACGGTCATCGTTCCCGCATTTGGACGCGCCACGGTGGATCTGGTCGCCGACCAGCCGGGCCTGACGCTGTTTCACTGCCATATGCAGCAGCACATGGACTATGGCTTCATGGCCCTGTTTCGTTACGCCTGAGCACCCCATCGCGTGCAAGCCGAGCGATGCTCGATTCTGCGAACAAGGCTGCGCGTCCGTTCCGCGACCTCGTTTAAATCTGCAGTTTTCTGGATCGGCCACGGCGTCGTTTCCGCCAAGCCCCTTTCCCGCATCCAGGTAGCGTAAAACACATTCCTTGGGCAGCATTTCCTCGCGGTGCCCGGATTTTCCAACGGCTATGGCGGTTTTTTCACACGTTCGTCATACAAGAGAAATATTTAACGGGTAAAAACCGCTTGGCACCGTTTTCAAAAAATTCGAGCGGGGGACGGAATGACGACGATACAAAGCAGGTTGCGAGCGGTAGTGCTCATGGGAGCGGCTGCCTCGGTGTTGGTATTTACATCTGGAGCAAAGGCGCAGAATCAAAACTCCAATAATAATCAGTGGCCGAACAGCAAGGGCTGGTCAAGCGGCAATTGGGTGCCCAACAACAATCCGTGGCCGTACAACAAGCCGCAGGGCACGCCCGTGCTCGCGGTGGTTGGCGACGTCGCCTGCCAGCCGGGCGAGGAAGAAAGTGGTGAGAAGGCGGGTGAAAACTGCAGCGGAGACACCGCTCAGAATCTGCTCGCATCCCAGGCGGCCACGGCACAGCAGATTGAGAATATGAAGCCTGACCGTGTCGCGCTCCTCGGAGATGAGCAATACCAGGTGGGCCAGTATTCGGACTTTGAGAACTCGTACGAGACGACGTATGGCGCCTTCAAAATGATCACGCGGCCCTCGCCCGGCAACCACGAGTTTTATACCGAGCACGGCGCAATCGGCGTCGCCGGCTATGGCTACTTCTCCTACTTCAACGGCGTCCAGCACAATACCGATGGAACCATCATGACGGCTACGATCGCCAACAACCCTGACACCGGCGGCACCTTCACCCAACCCGTGCCGTATTCGGATGGACAAGCGGGACACTTCGAGCAGACGGGCGGCCTCGGCACCGCAGTGAACGGCGGTCCAGTCGGAGTCGGAGACGGCTGGTATTCCTATGATCTAGGCTCCTGGCATCTTATCTCGCTCAACATCGAGTGCGAGACACAGCCGGGCGGCTGTTCGGGTCCCTGGATTGCTGCCGAACTCCAATGGCTGAAGAACGATCTCGCCGCAAATCATTCCGCCTGCACACTCGCCTACTGGCACCAGCCGACGTTCAGCCCTACCAACGGCATCGCCGTACCGGAAGGCCCGACCGCTCAGCAATTTTGGCAACTGCTCTACGAGTACAGAGCCGACCTGGTGCTGAACGGACACGACCACCTCTATGCCCACTACCGCCCGCTTGACCCCGACGGGAAATACGATCCAAAGAATGGCATACGCGAATTCGTCGTGGGCACCGGTGGCGAGACACTCGATCCGGTCGTCACCACCACGGTGACATCCGGCTCAGGCGAAACAAACATGGAAGATCCTAGCGGCAACGTGAACTTCAACGCAGAGAATCTCGAGGCGGGAACCGGGCAATTCTGGGGCGTGATGCGCCTGGCGCTCAATCAGAACGGCTACGCCTGGGATTTCGAGTCGGCATTGAAGGATCCGGCACAGCCCACCGGACCGGCTACGTACAGCGATAAAGGTTTCGGCACCTGCCACGGCGGAGCCAACCGGTACTAGCGACCGCTTCGACTTCTCCACGTTTGACCACACCTTGCTTCTGTACGCATTCCCCCTTCGTGAGAAATCGCGAAGGGGGAAACTTTTTATGCTTTCATCTCAGTTCCTGCCCGCAGGCTGGTGGACATCCTCATCGCCGGCTCCCGTCTGGTGAAATAGCCGGCCATCCGGTCGAAGTTGCACTTGGTTCGGTATAGCGAAGACGAAAAGCCTACGGCACTCCTACGATGTGCTGCCCATGTAGCCCTCCCCTAATGCTCCTTTGCTACACTGCGAACTACTGATCGAAGTGCATCCCCATGAACATTGTTGAGCTGAATCAAATATCAAAAACCTACGACACCAAGGTGGCCGTCGATGCCCTGAGCCTGCAGATCGAGGCGGGCAAGATGTTTGGACTGCTCGGCCCCAACGGCGCCGGCAAAACCTCGACCATCCGCATGATGATTGGCATTACCATGCCGGATTCCGGCTCGGTGTCGCTGTTCGGCCAGCCCTTCTCCCGTAAGAATCTGACTCGCGTCGGCTACCTGCCGGAAGAACGCGGCCTGTACAAGAAAATGAAGGTGATCGATCAGCTGGTTTTCTTGGGCCAATTGCATGGCCTGGATGTGACCCAGGCGAATTCGCGCGCCCGCCAGTGGTGCGAACGTCTGCAAATCCTGGACGCGATCGATCTCAAGACGGAAGAGCTGTCGAAAGGCATGCAGCAGAAAATCCAGTTCATTTCGACGTTGTTGCACGAACCCGCGCTGATCATTATGGATGAACCTTTCTCCGGCCTGGATCCGGTAAATACGCAGTTGCTCCAGGAAACGTTGTTGGAGCTGAAAAATGCGGGCAAGGCCATCCTGTTCTCCACTCATCGCATGGACCAGGTAGAAAAATTGTGCGACTCCATTTGCCTGGTCGACCGGGGTAAGGCGGTTCTGTCCGGCGGCATGCGCGAACTGAAGTCCCGCTATCCGCGCAATCATGTTGTGATCGATTTTGAGGGCGACAACTCCTTCGTGAAGCATCCCGCGGTAAAGGACTACAAGGCCTTCGCGGACCACGTCGAGATCGAATTGCACGACGGCGCCGACGCACAGGACCTGCTGCGGGCCGCCTACCAGAACGCAAAGATTTTCAAGTTTGAGTTGATGGAACCATCCCTGGAAGAAATCTTTATCCAAACCGTCGGGGGGCGCGTCAATGCGTGAAGCGCTACTGGTCGCCAAACGAGAATACCTGGAGCGGGTCCGCAGCAAGGCTTTCCGCATCAGCACTGTACTGATCCCGCTGGTCTTTGCCTGCGTCGTTGGCATGGGCGCTTTCTCTGGAAAGATGGCCACCGGACCCAGGAGCATCGTAGTCGCGTCGAATGATCCCGTGCTGGCGCAGTGCACGCGAACAGAATTGATGCGGGTACCCACAAAAACGGACGATGTGAGGGGCAACCGCAACGGACCGCCGCCGCAGCTTCACGTGGAAGTGCAAGCGCCTGTCGCGGAGAGCGATCTGGTGTCGCTCAATCATCAGGTGGAGTCGAAGGCCATCGACGGATACCTGTGGTTGAATGTGCAGCCGGGGAAAACCGTGCCGGAGGCGACCTACGTTTCCCGCGGCTCCGCCGACTTTTTCGGCGCCGACAAAATGCAGGACGCCATCGGAGACGCGCTGGTGCGCGAGACGTTGATGAACCATGGCGTGGCCAGCGGCCAGGCGGATGGACTGTTGCATGACGTCGACCTGAAAACCACGCAGGTAAAAAACGGCGAGGCAGTGGCATCCGACGCCAGCAAGAGTTTCTGGGGCGCCTACATCATGGCGTTCATCCTGTATTTCGCGGTCGTGTTTTACGGAATGAATGTGGCCCACTCGGTGGTTGCGGAGAAAACCTCCAGAGTGTTTGAAGTCCTGTTGGCAACCGCCAAGCCGGAATCTCTGATGGCGGGCAAGCTGCTGGGAGTGGGCGCGGCAGGCCTGACGCAAATGGCCGTGTGGATCACAGCCGTGCTGCTTCTGAGCGCTTCTGCGTTGGGCGCGGAGTTGGGCCAGGGCGGCCTGGCAGCCTATGGCGTCACCCCCATCCAGTTGGTGTTCCTCGTCCTTTATTTCCTGCTCGGCTTTTTCTTCTACAGCGCCCTCAGCGCCGGTTTTGGCGCCACCGTCAGCCAGGAGTCGGAAGTGCAGCAGTTCAGCATGGTCCTGGTCATGCCGCAGCTGGCGGGTTTGATTTTGATGCCCTACATTCTCGGCAGTCCGTCGGCCTGGCCGGTCGTCTTACTTTCGCTGTTCCCGCCGTGTACTCCCATCGTCATGTGCCTGCGCATGTCGGCGATGGTGGTTCCGTGGTGGCAGCTGGCGCTGTCGATTGTCCTGATGGTGGCCGCGACCTATGGAGTGCTTTGGCTCGCCTCGCGCATCTATCGTGTCGGCATCCTTATGTATGGCAAACGACCGACGCTTCCGGAAATCATCCGCTGGATTTCATACAGCTAGCGCCTATTCACGCAAGCCAGACCTGGCCTGCGTCACGACACGCGCCAAATCCGCAAATTTCAGGTTAGAATTCCCCAAGCAGATTGTGGCAGGTGGGATTCTATGAACATTTTGCTATTGTCGATGCCCGATTCGTTTGAGCACATGCCCTCACTCGTGATCCGGATGCCGAACGGAGCGTTGACGTCACTTGCCGGCAACGTAGATGAACATCACAACGTAGCCGTCGCCGACCTGATTCTTTGTCAGCGAAGTGTGCGCCAGACGGTCACACGGCTGCTCGAGGAGCATGATCCGCAGCTCGTCGGCCTGTCTACGATGACGTTTCAACGCCGCACCGCGGAACGCATCATCCATCTGATTCGCCAGTTGAAGCCTAACGCGAAGATTGTCGTCGGCGGGTATGATCCCAGTCTTGCGTCCGAGGCTTACCTCTCCATGCCAATCGATTTCATCGTGCGTGGCGAAGGAGAGATCGCCTTGCGCGAGCTGACACGCGCCCTGGAAAAAAACAGCGACATGCACTTTATCTCTGGCCTGTCGCATCGCCACGAAGGCAAGTGGATTCATAATCCGCAGCGCGCCCCCCTCAGTCTGGACAGCGAGGAGATTCGCCTGCCCAGGAGAAGCGCTCGCGTACTCGACGGGTACACCATGCTGGGACGACAGGTGGATGTCATCGAAACCTCCCGCGGCTGCACCTTCGACTGCAGTTTCTGCTCCATCATTGAAATGCGTGGCCGCAATTTTCACACCTACTCGTTTGACCGCGTGATCGCGGACATTCGCGATGCAAAGAAACACGGTGCGCGCACGCTCTTCATCGTCGATGACAACATCACGTTGAACGTGCACCGGTTTGAGGCGTTGTGTAATGCCATCATTGCGGCCGGACTGAATACGATTGACTATTTTCTGCAGGGCATGACTTCAGCCATGGCCAACCATGGAGAGAAATTGGCCCCGCTGATGAAGCGCGCCGGCTTCCGCTATGTGTTTCTGGGCATAGAGAACATCCTGGAGAGCGACTTAAAGCTGCTGCAGGCGAGTGCGAAGAATACCGCCCGCAGCAACGGACACTCGACGGGGAACGCGACGATGCAGGCGATCGAAAATCTGCATCGCAATGGGATTTATGTTGTGGGAGGGCTGATTGTCGGCAGTCCCGGCGATACTGTCGAGTCAATCGAAGCGAACCTGGACTTTGCCCGCAAGTATGTGGACTGGCCGTACATTCAGCATCCCACGCCGTATCCTCGCACCCCGATGACAGATGATTTTCGCAAGCGCGGCCTGATCGAGCACGAGCGATTTGAAGAGTATGACGGCACCACTTCCGTCGTGAAGAATGAGTACCTGTCGGCAGACGAAATCGAATACCTGCGCTGGAAAGCGGAGCGCGGAATGAAGACGCGACACCTGCCCACGGTGTTTCGGCACGATCCGTGGTTCGTTGCACGCAACGTGCTGGCGATGGCAGCGAACACGTATCGCGGCTCCAGGCTGCGCACCGTCCTGGGATTGGAAGATGATCGTCAGGCTTTCGCTCGCTATAAGCAGATCCGCCGACAAGAGCGCGAATACGTCTGAACCGGCATCTTCTGAAACACGCATATTGGTATGGCATACTCGGACATGCGGATTCGTCCCGCGCAACCCGAGGATGCGATGGCTGTGGCCGGCGTGCACGTGCGATCCTGGCAGGCTGCGTATCGCAACATTCTCCCTGCCAGTTACCTGAATCAACTTCGCCCCGAAGATCGCGCCGCCAAGTATGATTTTGCGACTCGCGATCCATTAAAGCCGCGCACAATTGTCGCGATTGAAGAGGGCGCGAGCCCAGAGATCCGTGGATTCGCGACCACCATGCCAGTGACAGATTCGGATATGCCCGGCTATGGCGAGCTGTGCGCGCTCTATGTCGATCCGCAACATTGGGCCCACGGACTCGGGGTGGCGCTGGTCTCGGCCGCACGCGCGCAAATGTTCGAACATGGATTTCTCAACGCAATCCTGTGGGTGCTGACCGGAAATGTTCGCGCCGAGCGCTTCTATCAAAACGATGGCTGGGCCGCGGATGGCGTAAGCCGCAAAGCCATGGTGTGGGATATTGAGGTCGATGAAATTCGCTACGTGCGCGAATTGCAACCGCCCTCCAACGCGTACCATCCGGCTGAACCGTAGAACGCCGGTTCGGCAAAGCATCGACCCTGAAAATCTGCGCAGAAATTCCAGCCCGGGTTGCCCGACCGTGCTTCAGAAGCCCTCCCGTGAGCTTTGACATTTGTAAGCACGCCAATAATGTCAAGGAAATTCGTACACCTCTGAGCAACGAGAACGCCGAATTCCACAACTAATTGGATGAATGGCCCGAAAGCGTTCGGGTCGCTCTTTTCTCAGGATGCCTTGGGGCCTGCCGGCGCAGCATCGCCGATTCGCAGATGCCGCTCTCCCGCAGTAATGCAAGCAATCTGGGAAAAGCCACCCCCATGTAGCAGTTCAAAAAATAGAGGAGTACGACAATGAAGCAGCAACAGAAAACCATGACCAAGGTGTTTGCGATTGCGAGTGTGGCAGCTGGACTCGTGATCGCGGGTTGCAATAGCCACCCGAAGTATCCGGATTCAAAAGATGCAGTCAACAATTCCCTGACGCAGAATAATCTCGGCGCCATCCATGTTTCGCAGGATCAGGATAAGGGCGTGATCACGTTGACGGGAACGGTACCGTCCGATAACCAGAAGTCGCAGGCGGAATCTGTGGCCAAGCAGGCCGCACCGAACTACACCATTGCCGACGAAATTGCAGTGGTGCCTCCGCAGAATGCCGACGCGACCAAGGCCGCGAATTCCGATACTGACGATGCCATTGAGGACAGCTTCAAGGCCGATCTGAAGAAGACTCGCAACCTGGACGATCAGGACATTTCGGTCAAGGCAAAGAATGGTGCGCTGGTGTTGACCGGAAGCGTCAAGACTGAAGCCCAGAAGCGCGAGGCAGAACGTCTCGCCAAGCATGTCCCCAACGTGCAGCAGGTGGTGAATGAAATCAAAGTCAAGCCGGGCAAACATTCCACCGCCAGCTAAACCAGGTTTTTCAATCCCTTCCCCGGAACAGCAGAAAGCGAGCCAAGTTTTATTGGCTCGCTTTCCAATTTTTGCAAACAATATTTTTTCGCGATGCTCGCGTTATGCCGGCCGTGGTCCCTGCTTCCACGCGATCCCGCCCAACCTGTACAAATATCCTCGTTCCAGTTCGTAGCTGCTGCTCACCTCACGCAGCAGGTCCTGCATTTCCTGGTACGTATAGGCTTGCCGCACGGAAGCCGGCCCGTCGTGCCGTGACAGCCGGCTCGGATCCATAAACCGGTACAGGTGCGAGAGAAAATAATTTACCCGCTTTCTCTCCACATCATTGATCAGCACGGCTACGCGGGAAACGCGCAATGCTTCCCGCAGAAAGGCACGCGCCTCGTCGAGGCTTAAGTGATGGAGAAACAGGCAACAGGAAACGATGTCGACGCTATTGTCCGGCATCTCCAGATCCAGCGCGTCGCCAGTCATTAATTTGGGTGGATGCAGATCTTTATGCCAGTTGTGGCTCTGCGGCAGATGTTTCGCGCAGCGATCCAGCAATGAAATTTCCAGCGAGACGTCTTGCTTCTTCAACATCAGCGATGCCGCCTGCAATACATCCGCGTAGCCGGAGGCGACCTCTAAAACCTGTAATTTCTTTAGGTTAAACTTCGAGCAGACGCGCTGAAATAGCCGCTTATGCATCCGGTGCCCACCGTAAAACCGATTGACTCGCCCGATCGCTCCCAGGGCACAGGCGACCTCTGCTCCGGACCAATGATCACTGTCCAGAAGTTCTTGTTTTTGAATCCGTTCCATTTCTGAATCGCTCCGTGCTGGCCGTAAACGTCTCCGCAATCATCGCAGACTTCACCCATTTCTGGTCGAATTTCTTGGTATCGATCTCGGTACGCCGGATGAAGGATTCATCCTGATTCCATAGAATAGGAGGTATGAATTGGCGCCCCTGGTTTCGCGCAGGTCTTCCTGCGGTTACGATGCTGATCTTGGTTTCGTCGTTTGCTTCCGCTGCCACCGCTCCTTTTGATCTGCCCGGACCGCGACTGGAAATACGGATTACGCGTGCCGGCAGAAGTCTGCCCATCTCCCAGGTGCCGAACCTGCAGGCCGGCGACGAAATGTGGCTGCATCCCGATCTGCCCGCCAATGAGTCCATTCACTATCTGCTGATTCCAGTTTTTCTCCGAGGCTCCTTGAATCCTCCGCCAGAGGATTGGTTCACCAAAATCGAAGCCTGGAAGCCGCAGGTGCAACGAGACGGCGTCAACATCCATGTTCCAGATGGAGCCTTGGAAGCATTGATTTTCTGGGCGCCTGAGACCGGCGGCGGATTCACCACTGTCCGCACCGCAGTGCGCTCGCGTCCCGGAGTCTTTGTCCGCGCGGCCCAGGACCTGTACGCCGCCGACCTGACCCGTTCACGCCTGGATGCGTTTATCGATTCGGTGAAGAAGATTTCCAATACGGATCCGACTCGGCTGCAAGCGCGCTCCAAGTTGCTGGCTCAAACGCTTTATCTGAAAATCAACAGCGCATGTTTCGATCTGGCGCCCGACCAGCAGGAGGCTTGCCTGATTCAGAACCCGGACAACCTGGTGCTGAATGACGCGCAGAGCCAGTCGATGGTTACGGCGCTCACTTCTGGCGCAGCCGGCGACATGATCAATCAAATCAGCGCCTCCACGGCTGCCGGCGGCGGTCTGTATAGCCCTTATGTCGGTGCCGTAGTAGATATGGTGCGCATCATGGGCAGCCTGCACACCGCACAATACGCCTACATCCCGGGCCTTTCGGTAAATGATGACGGCGCCATTCAACTCAAACTGAGCAGCCCTCCGTCCTTCAGCAATCCCAAATCCGTGATGGTCGCGAGTCTGCCACCCGTGGCGGCAGTGCACTATCCCATGCTGCGCGCGGTTCATCCGGAGGAACTGTTGTGCCTGGAGCAGCCCAAGCTGGTGCTGTCCGTCGAAGGAGCTCCGCTGGTTTTTTCCACGAACTACGCGCACGATCTTGTGTTGCACGTGCAGGATTCTTCAGGTCATTCCGTGGATCTGCCCGCGACAGCCAATGCGGAGAATGGTGGGTTTGTGGTGGATGCCCGTGCCCTCCAGGGCACAAGCGTGAACGGCACCGTCACCGGCCAGCTGCGTGGCGAGTGGGGCTTCGATCCGTGGAATGGTCCGGATTTCGCCTTCACTAACTCTCGTCCACAGGAATGGACATTTGCGGCCGGGGAAACCAACGCCGTGACAGCGGCCGACAAGATATCTCTCCACCTGCAAGCCGACAGCGTGGTCTGCGTTCAGGGAGTCATGGTGGATACTCCACAGGGAAAGATGGAGAAGACAACCATCACCCGTACTCCACCCAGGCTGATGGAAGTCAACCTGCCCATGACCAAGACATCGCAGGGTGTATATACCCTGATGGTGACCGAATACGGTCAGGCCAAGCCTGAAAAGGTGCCCGTCCACGTGTATCCACCGTCTGCGGAGGTCAACGCATTGATCCTGCATGCCGGAGACGATGAGGCGGTGATGACCGGAACTCACCTGCAGGAAGTGACCACCGTCGACATGTCTGGAACAATTTTCCACGCCGGCACGCTGAAACACACCAGCACGGAAGATAAGCTGCAGTTGAAGACATCGACCAATCTGGCTGGCTCGAAGGTCTTTGTCGAAGATGCAACCATCACGGCCCACGTTCATTTGAAAGATGGCCGGCTATTGGATATTCCAGTGACGATTGCACCTTCCCGTCCGCAGGTGGAACTGCTCAGCAAGAGTATCGCCGTCACTCCCGGCGGTAGTTCCGCGTTCATCCACTTGGGCAACGATAATGATTTGCCGCAGTATGGCCACCTCAATTTCTTTTTGAAGTCGGTCGCGCCACCGCAATTCCCGCGAGACCAAACGATTGAAGTGGGCGCCGCCGATGGCGGATTTGTCACTTCGCTCACGCTTGCCAACAATTCGCTGACACTGCAGGACGCACAAACCGTGTTCGCCACCCTCGACCCTGCGAAAGCGTTCGGTGCATCGGCGTTCGGCCCACTTCGGTTCCGTCCTGTCACCGCCGCTGGAGTACCGGGGGATTGGCAGCCGCTGGCGAACCTGGTGCGTCTGCCGGAACTGAAGCATGTAGACTGCCCGTCGAATCCCGAGCAGTTGTGTACGCTCACAGGCGACAACTTGTTCCTGATCGACTCCATCGCATCCTCTCCGCAATTTGCGCATCCGACCAGCGTGCCCATGGGATTTGCCGGTAACACCATGAAAGTCCCGCGGCCCAATGGAACAACCCTGTATTTGAAACTGCGGGATGATCCGTCGACCGTGGACCTGGTTTCACTGCCAGTCATGCCGGCTGCGGACGGCAATTAGCGGGTAGCGTAAAGACAGTTGGCATCGGCTCTAACGGTGCGGTTGGAAACGATCGTGACCCGGGAAATATCAGCCAGCGTCCAAATTTCACCCGCACGCTGCTACCCTTGAGCTATGGCAGACTTCAAATCCATTGCCGAAATGATGCAAAGCTGTGCCGACCGCGCCGTGAAGATCGCGCACGACCGCTTTGGGTTTGAGCTCGACTACTCCGAGGAAAGCCTCAAGTCTCTGGAAACCATCCTGGCCAGTGTTGGGACAGACCTGAATCTATTGGAAAATGAGCAGGTTGAAGAGCAGGTGAAGTTGTGGGGCGGCTACCTGGGCGAAGTGGTGCGTCGCTACTGGAACGGCGGATGGGACCTGATCCAATATCCAGGCGGCGTGGCTGCGGTGCCGACGCTGCTCGTCTCAGGATCGCAGCTCTATCCCCTGATGAAGATCTACCGCAGGCTGACCATGGGCGACCAGGAGAACATCTGGGAGTTTTATCAGCGAATCCGGAATCACCTTTCCACCGTACATCCCTTAGACGGATCCCGCGACGCAGCGGACACGCAGTAGGCACGCCTCAAGCGGTTACAACCGTTCCGATCACGACTTTCATGGACGCAATGCGGCTTCGGTCCTTGAGCAACAAGCGGTGCGCGATTGTGCGACAATACGATTGAGTAGACTAGGCAGGCGACGGACAAGCCTGCGGGAGAACAAGTATGGGTGACCTATTACAGCCCTGGCATCTGGTAGTGATTCTGGTGGTAGCGCTTCTGATCTTTGGACCGAGCAAGCTTCCCGGCCTGGGTAAAGGCCTCGGCGAAGGCATCAAGGGATTTAAAGAGGGCATCAAGGGCATCGGTAACTCCGACGATGCCGATAAAACCGATACCACCAAGACGACGCCTGAAGTGAAGTAGTTCCCTGAAGCGATAACCTGACCCTCCGGAAACATCCGTTGGAAATTCCTGGTTCAATCCGGTCTTCGATTTCCGTGCAAGAGCCGCATATTTTTTGTGCGGCTTTTCGTATTTCCAGCTAAGTAGAACTGTTCCACTGATTTGCATTTTTGGTATTCGAATTGTCAGGACATAAGAACGATGGAATTTGACCTGGTCCTACTGCACCCGCCGAGTTTCTACGACTTCCGAAAGAACAATCAGTTTCGCGGCCCCATCAGCGATGTTGTTCCCTCCAGTTCCGTCTTCGACATGTATCCGATCGGCTTCACCAGCATCGCTGGCTATCTAGAGCGTTTCGGACATCGCGTCAAGCTCGTCAACCTGGCCGCCCGCATGGTGCATAACCGGCGGTTCGATGTAGAGAAAAAAATTCGCGGGCTCAAGTCGTCCGCTTTCGGCATTTCCCTGCACTGGTTGCCCCATGCCCAGGGAAGCATCGAAATCGCCAAGCTGGTGAAGAAATATCATCCTGACGTTCCCGTCATTTTCGGCGGCCTCTCCTCCACCTATTACCATCGCGAATTAATCCAGCACGACTGCGTCGATTTCGTCATGCGCGGCGACTCCACCGAAAGTTCCATGTTGACGCTGATCGATGAGATCAAGTCCGGAGCCGTGGATTTTTCGACGGTGCCGAACCTGACCTGGAAACGCGATGGAAAAGTGTTTGTGAATCCCATCGGGCCGCCGCCCGCGAATCTCGACGACATCGACATTCCCGACTATCGCTACGCCATGCGATCGGTCTTTCAATATCGCAGCCTGCTCGACGCACTCCCCTATGAGGGCTGGCTCAGCTATCCGCTGAGCGCCTTGCTCACCATGCGCGGATGCACGCAGGATTGCGCTCTCTGCGGTGGATCACGCAGCGCGTACTCCTTCAATTGCGCCCGCACCAAGCCCTCCATGCGCTCGCCGGCAAAGCTCATGCAGGATATCGAATGCATCCAGCGTTTCTGCCGCACGCCCATCTTCGTGATTGGCGACATTCGTCAGGGCGGAACCAAGTATGTCGATGAATTTCTGGAGCGCGTCTGCGCTCTTCGCCCCACCAACGAACTGGTCTTCGAGCTGTTCTGGGGCGCGGACGACGACTTCTTTGAAAAGGTGCAGCGCACCGTCCGCAAGTACAGCCTGGAGATTACGCTGGAAAGCGCGGACGAAGATGTTCGCCGCAAGAACGGAAAATTTCCCTGCACCAATCAGGAAATCATTCAGCTGGTGCGATCCGCACTCGACCATGGCTGCCGAAAGCTCGACATCTTTTTTATGGTCGGGCTGCCCCACCAGACCTACGACAGCGCGATGCGCAACATCGATTTCTGCGAAGAGATTCATCGCGCCTGCGATTACGACAAGCGCCTGTGTTATTTCGTCGCACCACTGGCGCCATTTCTCGATCCCGCCAGCCGCGCGTTTGAACATCCGGAACAGTTCGGCCTGAAGCGGCTCGCCGACACGCTGCAAGATCACATCCGACATTTTTCCGCGCCGTCGTGGGAGTTCATTCTGAACTATGAAACGGATTTGCTGACGCGCGAGCAAATCGTGAAAACGATGTACGCCAGCCTCGATAAGCTCAACAACTTCAAACTGCAATATGGCCTGATTGCGCCCGACGTGCACGACAGGATTGCCGGAGAAATTGTCGACTCGCTTGCCTACATGGAGCTGGTTCGAAACGCAGTGCGCGACGGAACGCCGCTGGAGGAATTGCCGCAATTTATCGAATCGGAACACGGTACCACCCGCACCCAGCGCGAACTTCGCTGGAAGGTGAAGCATCGTTATCCCAACCTGTTTTCGCTCTCCATGGTGGGAATGAAATTGCTGGCGGAAGAAGCCCGCGCCATGGTTCTCCGCCAGGCATCGCCACTGCAGTGGGCTGGGGGACGTGCCGAAAGAAGCCCGATAGCGCAGGCAGAGGCAGTTTCCGAATCCGGAGAAGAAGGCTAACGTCGTGCCGCGGCGAACGCGAGTACGATCGACTTCAGGAGAGATGGAATGAAGCGCATTTCGAGGCGGGGAATGTTGCAGTGGTCGCTGGTTGCGGCTGCCGGCTTACCGCTTCACGCAAGTGCATTTGCTGGTGAGACGTCACCAGCCGCCGACATCGACGGCCAGAAAATTAAGGACACCACCTTTCAGTTCATCGCAAAATGTGCCCGCAACGACGGCGGATATTCCGTCTCGCTCGATCCGGAGTACAAGGGATCCTCCGACACCGCGGAGAGCGACCTGGCGGCTGTCACCTACGCAGCAACGCTATCAAAGCCGGAAGGTCGCACCCTCACCCACGCGAAAAAATCGGTGGATTTTATCCAGAATCACCAGCAACCGGACGGCGTGTTTACAAATCGCGCCGGGAATCTGGATCCCAAGTCCGACCTTGCCATCCTCTACAACACGGTTCAGGGCGTCGTTGGACTGCGCGCCTTGGGAGCAATGCCGCAAGTGAATCCCGTCCACGTAATGGATCGATTCTTCCAGAACAATGCCTTCGCGAAATTACCGTGGTATACGGTTAGCTTTTTTCCATTGTTCTACGCGGCACTCGGCGTGCCATTTCCGCTGGCATTTCGGACCGCCCTCGAACACCATCTTCTCGAAAATCAAGCGGCGGATGGATATCTCGGCGATCACGTCGCAGCCACATTCCACTCGGTCCATTTTTATCGCTTGATTGGCCAGCCCACTCCCAAAGGCGATGCGATTGTGCAACGCGTTCTCCGCGATCAGCGCCCCGATGGAGGCTGGCATTTGAAACCTCCCGATTGGGACGTCCATTCCTGCTTTGACGCGGTGTTTATTCTGCGCCAGCTTGGTGCGAATTCACCTGCATGCCGGGCTGCCATTGCCAAAGCGGCACGATGGGCTCTTCGCTGCCAAAATGCGGACGGTGGATTTGGTCATTATCCAGGGCTTCCGTCGGACATGGACGCCGTGTATTTCCAGTTCGGAACACTCATCCAGGCGGGGCTCATTCCCGGCACAAACTTCCATCTCCCCGATGCGGAAACGCTGAGCTGGGGACACGTGATGCAGCCCGGCGTCATCTACCAAACGTCGTAAAGTTCTTCAGGAAATCAGCGCAACCGCAACCAGCGCAGCCGTCATGCCGAGCGCCTGCCGTCGATTGGTTCTCTCGTGCAACAACCAGATGGCCAGCAAAATCGTCGAAGCGGGATAGAGTGATGAAAGCACCGAAGCCACATCCAGCCGGCCAATTCGTGTTGCGGCGACAAAGAAAAAATTGCCACTGGTATCGAACGCACCCGCCACCAGCGCTAAGCCGATCCCAATCCACAAGCGTTTGCGCATCGTCGTTCCAGTCGAACCCGCCTCGGGTTCCACGATGAAGTGGCCGCGACTCAGGATCAGCCCTCCCGCAATCGCCAACACCAGGCTACCGACACGCGAGGCAGCCAGCGGCCACAGCAATCCGCCGCCATTGGCTTCTCGCAACGCGATCAGGAAAATGCCAAACCCGACTCCAGAAATCACTGCCAGAGCCAGCTTCTTTCTCTGACCCTCGACAACCTGCTCATTGGTACTGGAGGGACTACTGATCAGCCAGATCGCGCCGCCAGCCAGCACAAAACCGGCAAGTTGACGATGGCTGGGTGCCCCAATGGTTGCCAGCGAAAATACAACCGGGAGCGCTGCCGTCAGCAATCCAGTAACTGCCGCGGTCGGACCCATGCTGCCCAGGGAGAGCGCATAGTAAAACACCAGCAATGCAATCCCGCCGGCCAATCCGGAGATTAGTCCGTAGGTCAAAATGCGTGCGTCCGGCATCGGTTGACGCTCGAAATCCGCCAGCAGCACCAGCGCAATCAGGCTGGAGGCGTGTGAAATCGCCAGCAGCCAGTAGACACGCAGATACCGCGCGCCGATGCCACCGGCGAAATCTGCTGCGCCCCAAATAATCGCAGCACTCAGACCCAGGACGGTTGTCGTTGCAGTCGCGCTCATCCCGAGCTACTGGCTGGCTGTTGCCGTCGGGTAATAGCCTTGTTTGGCCACCACGGATACGTTCGGCAGCAGCACACGCACTTCAATCTTGCGGAAGCGGCTGTCGAGCACAGAGATGTGGCTGTAATAGCCCAGCGTGTACTGGTTGCGAACCTGACCGGCAACGCGAGCGAAGCTAGCCTCGATGGCGTTGCGAGAAAGTTCCGCATCCAGAATGCCGCCGGTGGCGCTGGCATATTTCGGCAACAGATTGTCCGCCATCTGCCATGGGATATGGAAGCGATCGAGGAAGCCGTATACCGGCAAAGCCGAATCACCCACCAAGGTTCCATCCACCGCAATTTGATTCGTCAACAGGTACTTGACAACTTCTTTGTACGACGCGGTGCTTCCCTGGTTCTTGCCGTCGCTGATGACATAGATGAGTTTTCGGTTTTGCCGGCTGCGTTGGGATAGATCGGTCGCTGCACGCAGGATGGCATCGTTCAGGACATAATTTTCCTTGGGGATGATGCCGATAAAGTTGCCATCGTGCATCGGCGTCACATTTGGGTCAACCATCTGCCCGTTAATCGTTGGGCCTTCCGCCATGGGGCCGGTATTGCTCGGCACCTCCATATAACGGCCCGGAGACTTCACCCGCTCGAGTGTTGCCGTCAGACGTGCACTCTGGGCTCCCGTAAATCCTGTCGCCTGGCTGACGTGGGTAGCGTAGGTGTACACCGAAACCTCGTCATAAGGAGCGAAGGCGCCTTGAAACGCCGCCAGCGCGTCGTTCACCTTCTTCATAGTGTCGGAAGGTAGATTCTGATCGACGACAAACGCTACCGAGAGAGGAAATGGATCCTCAGAAAAGAACGTGATCCGCTGTTGAACCCCATCTTCGTAGATTTGAAAGTCATTATGCGTCAGCCCGGGAAGAATCGCTCCGTGAGAATCTTTCACTGTGACCGGCACAAGAATAAAATTCACTCGCGTCCGCAAGGTGTAGGTGGCGACAGCGGGGCCCTGACCTTTGGGCGGAATCACCGGTGGCGGCTCATTGGACGGCTCAGTGGGCTGCTGCTGTGCGGGCGTCGCGCCTGGTTGTCCAGTAGTCGCCGGAGCACCGGAGCTGCTGGTGTTCGCAGGCGGGGCGCCTTCTCCCGGAGTGACATTTTGCAGCAGGTTCGGCAATTTCAGTGAGGACGGGGGCGGATTGCCTTGATCCGGTTGCTGGGGCGTGGGCGCGCTCGTTCCGTTCTGGCCGGCGTCGGCCGTATCGGTACTGGGTGCGTTGGGCACCTGATGCTGACTGTTCTGTGCTTTGACCTGTGGCCCCGCAATCCAAAGCAGGCAGGCAAACACCCAGACTCCCAATTTCACCATACCTGTGCAGGAGAGCCGGGCAGAGCTTTTACTTCCAATCATGAAATATCCTGACCGCAATCGTTCCGCGTCTGTTCTAAATTTCCGCTCGGGTTGTCTTCCGTTCTTGTTCATTTCATTGTACGGTGGGAAGCAGAAAGTGCCCAGTAGAGTTGTCAATGGCGCATGAAACTACATTGGGATAAACCGCATCCGGGCGCCATCCATATGGCTCGGGAAGGTCAATTCTTGTGCCGCGTTCGGTTGGGCTCCAATCCAGCCTGCAAAGAAGGAAATGCTCTTGAATCGCGACAGCCGAAACCGACGAAGGAAACGTCCAGCGTCGCCTTGGCTGCTGCGGATGGCGATTGTGCCGTTGGGGTTCGCCATGCTAACGTTCGCCACCCCCAGGGGGTGGGGCCAATTGGCCCCCCAGCCGGATGCGCCGCCCGGCCAGGGCGAATCAAATTTCCCTCCGCTGTCGCAGCCCGCGCAAGCGCAGCCGCAGACTCAGCCACCAGCCCCCACTCAGCCCCAGTTGAACACGCAACCGCCGTCGACCGCGGCGCAGCCTCAGACCACGCCTCAGCAGGCAGAACCGACCCCACCGCCGGAAAAGCCAGGCTCCCCGCAATCTCCACCTTCGCCCGGCGTCTCCACCCTGCGCGTCAGCGTCAACCTGGTGGACCTGTTTTTCGTCGTCCACGACAAGTCCGGCAAACTGGTTTCCAATCCTGACCCGCGCCGATTGCAATGTCTTTGAGGACAACGCGCCGCAGAAACTGAAAAGTTTCACCGCGCAAACCGATCTGCCGTTGTCGATCGGCATCCTGCTCGACACAAGCTTGAGCCAGGAACGAGTTTTGCCCTATGAGCAGAAAGCAGCTTCCGCTTTTTTGCGGCGAATCCTGCGACCCACGGACGAGTCCTTCCTGATTTCTTTCGACGTTACGGTCGATTTGCTGGCGGACTGGACCAGCAACCCCGACGACCTGAAACGGGCGCTCGACGCGGCCCAGATCAACTCCAGTTCCGGCAACTATGCCAACGGGACGCTGCCCTCGATTACCAAGCCGAAAGGCACCTTGCTGTATGACGCCGTGTATCTAGCCTCCAACGACAAATTGCGGCAGGAGTCTGGGCGCAAAGCCATGGTGCTGCTCACCGACGGGCAGGATGAAGGCAGCGACGAGAAGTTGCAGTCCGCGATCGAAGCCGCACAGAAAGCCGACGCCGTCGTGTATGTTCTGCTGATCAGCGATCCAGGAATCTACGGTACGCTCGACTTCTCCAGCGATGGCGCCATGCGCAAGCTGGTGGAAGCCACAGGCGGCGAAGTATTTCCCATCGGCAAGGATGGAAAGAAACTGCCGCCCGCATTCGACACCATCGAGAGCCAGTTGCGCACCGAATATCAGGCCGCCTACACCCCCTCGAACGCTGTACTGGACGGCAGCTATCGCCATATTCGCGTCGCCTGCCAGCAGAACGGCCAGCCGCTCAAGGTGCAGGCCCGCCAGGGCTATTACGCGGTCGCGCATTGACGCGGAAACTCAACTCACTTCATTTCGCTCCGCCCTGCATCCTGATAGCTTAGGTGCAAAGAGAAACATCAAAGCTTTTTGAACCTCAGCTTTCCCGGACGGAGCGGCAGTGCGCGTATCTCAGGCAGTGTTTGGTGTGTTTCACCATTTCGAACTCGCACATCAACTACGCCGCTACAACTATTTGGACACCGTCTATTCCACTTACCCGTGGAGGCGGCTGCGACGAGAGCGTCTGCCGCACGAGTATGTCCAGACATTTCCCTGGATCCATGGCGGTTTGGCGGGGCTGGCACGATTTGGCCTCTACCCTTCACCCTGGACGGAGAGTCTGGACTATTGGAACGGGCTCGCTTTCGACCGATGGATGACGCGGCGGATCGCTCGATCGAAAGCAAATCTTGATGCGCTCATCGGCATTTCCGGCGCCGGGCTGGCGGCCGGAGCGCTGGTGCAGTCGCGCGGCGGGAAATACATCTGCGATCGCGGATCGACACACGCGCGCTATCAATGGCGTCTGCTCAGCGAGGAACATCGGCAATGGCGCGCTCCGCTTGACATCTATGACCCTCGCGACACCGAGCGGGAAGAAAAACAGTATGACCAGGCCGACTGCATCGTCGTTCCTTCCAGCTTCGCTGCGCGCAGCTTTGTCAGCGAAGGTATCGCCCCAGAAAAGCTGCACGTCATCCCCTATGGAGTTCGCCTGGATTCTTTTCACCCATCCGCCGAAATATCGCGCCCGAAAGACACCTTCGACCTCCTCTTTGTCGGCCAGGTCAGCCTGCGCAAAGGCGTGCCCTATCTGTTAGAGGCGTTCGCCAAAGTGCGCCATCCGCGCAAACGCCTGCGCATTCTTGGCCCAATGTTTCCGCACATGAAGCCTTTATTCGCGAAGCTTCCCATGGAGAATGTCGAGATTGTCGGCGCTGTATCGCGAGACGAACTGATTCGCTATTTCAGCCGCAGCCATGCGATGGTTCTGCCCTCGCTGGAGGAAGGACTGGCGCTGGTCCAGGGTGAGGCGATGGCCTGCGGATGCCCAGTGATCGCGACGCCGAATACCGGAAGCGAAGACCTGTTCACCGATGGCATAGAAGGTTTCATCGTTCCACCGCGCGACCCGGTCGCGCTTGCCGACAGGCTGCAACAACTCGCCGACGACCCAGCCCTGCAACAGCGGATGAGCGCCGCCGCACTCGATCGCGTCCAGCACCTGGGAGGATGGAATGATTACGGCGACCGCTGGGCGAAGTTGCTGCAGCAACTCTGCACCCCGATTTCGAGCGGAAGACAAGAGGAACAACCAGATTGAAAACAATGGCCGCGTTTCTGTGTGGACTATGCATCTTCTGCGCGACCACCGATGGCGGCAGCCGTTCTTCGGGTCCGCCCAGTTACACCCAGCGGTCCGCCGTCGGTGTCCGCACCCTGCAGCAATGGTATCTGCAGAGCACGGGCCTCTATGCTGCGCCGTCCGGCTGGTGGAACGCCGCCAACGCCATTACCGTGTTGGCCAACTATTCCCGGGCCACTGGCAACCGGCAATATTTGCCAGTACTCGCCAACACGTTCAAGCGGGCGAGCCGCGCACAAGACACCAAAGACTTTCTCAACTCCTACGACGATGACGAAGGCTGGTGGGCACTCGCCTGGATCGACGCCTACGACCTCACCGGCAAACGGGCCTATCTCGCCATGGCTGAAACCATTTTCGCGAATATGGCCGGCGAATGGGACACGACTACCTGCGGCGGAGGCATCTGGTGGAAAAAACCCGCCGACTACAAAAACGCTATCGCCAACGAACTCTTTCTCTCCGTCGCAGCTTCCCTGGCGAATCGCACCACCGGGACCGAATCGGCACGCTACCTGGCCTGGGCGCAAGAAGAGTGGGCATGGTTCCATGCTTCCGGCATGATCGACGCGCAGCATCTGGTCAATGATGGATTAACCTCGACCAACCCGCACGCCTGCAGCAACAATGGCGCAACCACGTGGACGTATAACCAGGGAGTCATTCTCGGCGGCCTGGTCGAACTCGCGAAAGCCGAACATGATCCAACCCTGCTGCCGCAGGCGGAAGCCATCGCCAACGCTGCCATCGCCCACCTCACCGTACATGGCATCCTGGTGGACCGAACCGTTTCCGGCGGCGACGCGCCTCAGTTTAAAGGTATTTTCGTCCGCAATCTGATGACGCTGTATGCCGCTGCTCCCGATCCGCGCTACAAGGCGTTTGTCGATGCTAATGCCAACAGTATCTGGAGCAACGATCAAGGTGCCGATCATGAGTTCGGCGGCCTTTGGCAAGGGCCGTTCGATTCTGCCGATGCGACCCGACAAACGTCTGCGCTCGACGCGTTGATCGCCGCCACGGTCATGCGGTAAGCCGCCCGCCGCGGAAGTTTCGCGAAGCTAACTCGGACAGCATTTTGAGGTAGACTCTGGACTTTAGTCCAGGGTTTGGAGAACGATTGGAGACGCCTTCAGGTGCTGAGGTTCGGGCTGAAACGCCATCCTTGCGCAGCAAAGATGGAAGAGGAAAGAACTACGCAGTCTTCGTCGCCAGTGCCTTCACGCGAGCATTCAGGCGGCTCTTGTAGCGCGAAGAAGTGTTGTCATGCAGAATGCCCTTCTGCACGCTCTTGTCCAGCAGCGAGACAGTCTGGTTGTACTGCGCCCGCGCCGCGGGAACATCGTTCGCGACCAGGGCTTCGCGCATGGCACGCAGGCCGTTGCGGAGCTTGCTGCGGTTGGCGCGGTTGACGGCGGTGCGCTTGACGGTCTGCCGGGCGCGCTTTAACGACGAAACATGATTTGCCATGAAAACCTTCTCTTTTCGCTGAATCGGAAGTCTATTGACCCGGGCTGCTCAATCATCTACCGGAGCTGCACTCGTAAAGGCGCCCTGGGAGCTTGAATTTGCCTGAAGTCAGGATGCGGCGGGGGTAGGAAAATCACCTTCCTGCGCAAGTATTTAGTCTACGTGAAGGCCTCGGACGGGTCAATTAGGAACTTGGCGGCTTACTCCTGGCTGGCTCACGATGCGGGGCTGGCTCACGATGCGGGGCTGGCTCACGATGCGGGGCTGGCTCACGATGCGGGCCATCGCCAGCTTCCCCATCCGCTCGCCGCTTTCGTATCAGTTCCATAAGAGCATCGCCGCCCTTGCGGTACGCCTCCAGCGTTTCCTTCATCTGCTCGCTCGTCGGATATTCTGATTCCAATTTTTCCATCATCGCCCCTTCCGGGCAATCATCGCGGCTTCAACAGTCCGCGCCCTTGTGCTGTGGGTTGGCCCCATCCCCTTCAGGAATGTCCTCCGCGGCTTTCATTTCCTGTTCCCGCCTGCGCAGGATTTCCGCGATCGCCCCCGGCCTCTTCTTCGCCTCGAATAACTCCCTCACCTGCTCCTCTGTCGGATAGTCCGATTTCAGCATTCCCATGATTCCTCTTCCAATTTCCAGTTTTCGCGCGACGCTCCTTCGAGCATCGGGGGGGCATTTCCGGCCACTAGAGTATGCGCGGCTTTGAGCCCGCCGTCGACTTACTTACGTTCCCGACCGCAGCCGTACACTGGCGCCATGAGAATTTTTCCCCGAGTAGCACCCTTGTGGTACGGAATGGCTACGATCTTTGCCGTGACGATCGGCCTCGCGACGACAGTTCGTGCGCAGCAGGCAGCTGCCAATCCCTGGACTGCGGCGCAGATCACGCAACCCGGCCAGCTGGCCGCCAAGCTTTCCAAAGGCGCGAAACCGGTCATCCTTCAGGTCGGCTTTCAGGTTCTCTACAAAAGCAAACACATCCCCGGCTCCATCTATGCTGGCCCCGCTTCCACCCCGGAGGGATTGAACGCGCTGAAGCAAGCGGCGCGCACGCTGCCGAAGAATGCGGACATCTACATCTACTGCGGCTGCTGCCCGATCGACAAGTGCCCGAATATTCGTCCCGCATTTGCCGCCCTGAAAGCCATGGGCTTTACCCATCTGCACGTGGTCATGCTGTCAACCAGCTTCGGCAAAGACTGGGCGGCACACGCTTATCCCGTCGCCGGTGAATCCGCTCCCAGCCAATAGACATGCGCTTGCCGGCATCTGCGCGCCCGCTATGCCGCCGCCGAAAATGTGGTGAAGAGAAACGGCAGGATAAATCCCAGGTAGGCAACCAGCATGCACGCAGCCTTCACGCTGAATAAAAACCAGGTGGGCCAGTTGATCCAGGCTGGCGCCAGAAAGTCCTTGTCGGGCGGCGTCCCGGCACGTTCCTTTTTGCGGAAATAGAGGAACCAGGTGAATGTCCCCACCAGGTATTGCAGCAGATCAAAAAACAGCGCCAGGAAAATAAACAGCGCCCCCTGCAGCAGTGGATGCGGCAGCGCCGGCTTGGCTCCCGTGCCAATGTTGAACAGCCAGATCAAGCCAATGCCGGCCAGACTCAGTTGACGCACGATCGAGCTGGCGATGCCCGAAAGGGACTCATAGGCGTTTTTAACGTCATCCAGCTTCACAAATGCCCCTTTGTCATTTCTTCATCCGCGGCCCGGTCCCCGATGTCCCATTTTTCCTGGTTGTCTTCTTGGCCGCTTTCTTCGCTGGCTTCCTGGCGGGGGCTTTCTTGGCCGCCTTTTTTGCGGAGGCCTTCTTGGCACTCATATGGGATTCCTTGTCCTTCCTTTTTGAGGTTGCCGCGCCCTCGCGGTCGCTCGCGCAATCCTAAAACAATTTGCCCTTGAATAAATACACCAATTCAATCACCAGAATAATCACGACCGTCAGCTCCAAAAAGAAGGCCCGGCTCTGGTTAAACTGGTCCACCATAAATCGATAGAGTTCCTCCGAAGTGCGCACCTTCTGCGTGACCAAATCCTTATAATCCGGAACGCCCACTTTCATCGCCGCCAGCTTATACAGTCGCGCAGAAAACATGTCGCTCAAAAACTTGATGGCGTTGTCGGCGTGTTCGGTCAGCTCCGCCACATCCAGCAGCACGGTGTGCAGGCGAGTTGCGGATCGCGCCAGTCGCCATCGGGCAAACATGCCGGTACCCTCGTCGAGCAGTTTGTACACGCGGTCCAATTCCTTCGTCAGTAAATCGTCGTAGTGGCGAAATTCCAGCAGCTGGGAGTTGGCATACTCCAGCAATTGGATCGCGGTCTCCGCTCCCGACGTGCTGTCGTAGATGAACGCTGCATTCCAGCCAATCACCGCAAGGTCGTTCGCATAGTAGGAAATGCGCGATTGCAGCACCTCATTGCATTCGCTATCGGCAAGCTGGCCCATATCGCCGCGCACCACCTGCGTAATGCGCGAACCATACAGTTGAATCAGATCGGCCACCGATGGCGAGCCGCTGATTTCGCGCACATGAAAGATGAGGTAATCTTCGCTGAGCCACTCAGTGTATGGTTTCACCAGCGCGGGAGCGGCCCGCGTCAGCCGATTGCGGACAATTTCCGTAGCCTGCGCTGCAAAGTCGACATCCCACACCCAGCGGCTCGCCAGGCCGGTCAACTTTTCCCAGCCGCCAGAGAAGGCCAGTTCAAAAACCACGCTCAACACGCCGTAGTCGTAGTACTTGATCTCCCCTTGCAGCCGTTCGCCGCTCTCCAGCACCAGCGGCTCAATCAGCTCAACCACAGGCGGCCTTTGATAGCGCACATATCCCGGAGGCGCATGCTTGGGGATGGTGTGTTCCACGGTGTGCGGGCGGATCAGCCCCCGCAGCTGATCCAGGCGGATCGCTTCACACACATCAAATTGCAACAAAACCAATACGGACCCGTGCAACATGGTTTCAGCGGATTCGATCGCGACCTCTGCCATGATGCAATCATCTTATCCCTGGGGGATGTACGAAGGCACAGCAAGTAGCTAGGGTGTGCTTCCGCAAAGTCGATTCGTTAATGAGCCATTCGAAGTTGCTCAACTCGTGGGTAGGCGATGGACCGCCGTTCCGAGAATCAGAAGGATGACAGTTATGAAAAAAAGAAGGACAATTTTTCTGCGTAAGCCGCTTGCGGGAAAAACGTTCCGATGCAGCTTCCAGGCTGGAAGCCACCAGCGGCGGCTAAATCGCGACTCGGGAGACGCCTGATTACTCTCTGCCACAAGTCGCCCGACGAGCAGAAGACAATTCAAAAAGCTAGCAAACGCAAGCGCGGAAATGATATAGCCGACGATCGTCACAACGCCTCACTTACTTGCAGTTTAATCCCACAAAATATTTTTCATTTGTCGATTGACGCAATCTTCTCTCGGCGCTACTCTGTGCGCATCATCCTCGTGTCCAACCACGTACTGCGAACCACCCGACCGGCCAGCCCATCCCACGGGTTCGAACTCGCCCGGAAAGATGCGGCCCCGCCGGCGGCTCAGCCATCCGAACCCAGTTCCCGGCAATCCAACAAAGTGCAATGTCCGCAGGCAGCTCGCGCTGTCTTCCGCCTTGGCGCAACAGAATCCAATGGAGGCAAATAGTCTTATTGATGAAGAAAACCATCGAGATCACCCCCAACATCGAGCCCATCTTCGGCACCCGCGACGAAAACCTTCATCTGATCGAAAACACTCTCAAAGTCCGCATTGACCTTCGTTCCGACGCCCTGTACCTGGAGGGCGAACCGGAAGTGATCGCTCGCGTGGAACAGATATTCGCCGACTATGAAGCGCTGCGCCGCGCTGGTGTGACGCTGCAGAATGGTGAGCTGAACGGGATGCTGAAACTGGTCGTCGCCGACAAGTCGGTGACACTGCGCAGCCTGGTGGATAGCGGCAAGCAGCGCTCGACCGGCATTCGCAGAATGGTGCAGCCGCGATCGGTGAATCAGCGCCAATATCTGGAGGCGATTGAGCGTTCGGACATGGTGTTCGGCATTGGCCCGGCCGGTACGGGAAAAACCTATCTGGCGGTGGCGATGGCAGTAGCCGCACTGACGGCAAAAAAAGTTTCGCGGCTGGTGCTGGTGCGTCCCGCGGTAGAAGCGGGCGAACGGCTTGGATTTCTGCCGGGCACGCTGCAGGAAAAAGTCGATCCATATTTGCGGCCGCTCTATGACGCACTCTATGACTTGCTGGAGCCGGACCGCGTCGACAAGATGCTGGAGCGCAGCGTGATTGAAGTGGCTCCGCTGGCGTTTATGCGCGGACGCACGCTGAACGATGCCTTCATCATCATGGACGAAGCGCAGAACACCACCAGCGAGCAGATGAAGATGTTTCTAACGCGCCTGGGTAACAACGCCAAGGCCGTGATTACCGGGGACATTACACAGATCGATTTGCCCAACCCGCGCAAGTCCGGGCTGATTGAGGCGATCGATGTGCTGAAGAATGTCGACGGCATCGACTTCTGCTATTTCGAGCAGGGAGATGTGGTACGCCATCAACTGGTCCAGCGGATCGTTTGCGCCTACGACGGCTACACTCGGGGCCAGCGGGAACTGCCGCTGGAAATCGCCGAGCCATTGCGCAGCAAGCCCGACGACAAGTCACCGATGCAAACCCAATAACGCGAGGATCGATACGACTCGGGCATTTGCTGGCAACAGGATCGAGATGGGGAAGGCGTCGCACGGTCACGCTTCGACTCAGGCACGCACAGCTGAGCTCCTGCAATTCACCGTGCCGGCGAATACTGTGCGATATCATGCTTCATGCGATGATCATCATCGACCCTGAAGCTAACAGCAGCAACAAAGGCAGAGCAGACGCGGCGCTTGCTCTTCCCGTCCTGCGCCTGTTTCTGCGGCGAGCACGAAAGGCTGTGCCTGTGCCGGGCCACGTCTCCGTGTTGTTGGCGTCTGACAGCGCAATCAAACGCCTCAATGGAAAATTTCGAGGAAAACATCGCCCAACCGATGTCATTTCTTTTCCCGCGCTTGAAATGCCCATGCAAAATCCTTCGTCGCGCCAACGCCCCGCGCATCCTCCAATGGCAGGAGATTTGGCCATTTCCTTCGACGCGGCGGCACGTCAGGCGCAGCGATTTGGCCATCCCTTGGTTGTGGAGTTGAAGATTTTGATGCTGCACGGCCTGCTGCACCTGGCCGGGTACGACCACGAAACCGATGCGGGAGAAATGGCCGCCCGAGAAGAACAGTTGCGCCGCCGCTTTCGACTTCCCCCAACACTCATTGCCCGCACCACCGCGGGGACACTTTCGCCGCAACGCATGAAAGATAAAAGCACCGCGCTAGTCGCTGTCGCTCGCAAGACCGTAAGCAGAAAACGGGCGGCCCGCCCATGACCATTCTGCAATTCATTCTGATTCTGGTGCTGCTCGCCATTCTTACGCTGGCCTCCTACGTGAACCGGCTCTATTCCGAGATGGGCAAATTTCTGGCGCGCGAGTTTCAGGAGAATATCGATGTTTGGGAGCAGCAAATTGAACCGCGCCTGGGGATGACGCGAGAGCATGCGGCGCAGTCAGCTTCCATCTTGACACTGCTGTCGTTGGCGACGCTGTCCCTGGTGTTTGCCCACGTCGCGTTACACGCGCACCAGGACTATTCTGCGTCCTTCGCCAGCAGCGTCGCGCAAACGGTTCTCGCCATTGTTCTCACCATCCTCCTGTTTCACGAATTCTTGCCGCAGCTGTTTTTTACCCGCACTCGCGGTCAATGGGTAGCACGACTCACCGGAGTGCTGCGCGCGCTTTTCTACTTAATCTTCCCCATCACGCTGGTGCTGGGTTTTCTGCTTTCGATCGCCGCTTTGGCCGAGTCCGACCAAACGCCAGTCGAAGAAGATTCGGCGGAAGCCGTGGAAGCGCTGATTGAAGCCGGCAAGGAAGAAGGCATCCTGGATGAAAGCGATCGCGCCCTGGTTCGCTCTGCCGTGGAATTTGGCGGCAAAATTGTGCGCGAAGTCATGACCCCGCGGCCCGCAATTTTTGCGGTCCCCGCCACCATGAAGCTGGCAGAATTTTCAGAGCAGCTACGCACGCATGCGTATTCGCGCGTGCCGGTATACCGCAGCAATCTCGACGACGTCGTCGGCATTGCATTCATGCACGACCTGCTGCACATCTCCGACGTTGAGGCCGCCAGCGTCACCGTGGGTTCGATTGCACGCCCAGCCATGTTTACGCCGGAGACGAAGAATATCCAATCTCTGCTGCGTGAAATGCAGCGCGACAAGCAGCACATGGCGCTGGTCATTGATGAATATGGCGGACTCGCTGGCTTGGTCACGATCGAAGACATCGTGGAAGAAATTGTGGGCGCCATCAGTGACGAGCATGAAACTGCCGTCGCCGAAGAGACTGCCCAGCCGCAGCCTGACGGGTCGTATATCGTGCCTGGAAATTTTGAGCTGGATCAGCTGGAAGAATTGTTTGATGATTCGGTCGAGATGCCATTGGCTGAGGACTACGAATCGACGACGGTCGGCGGCCTGGTCACGGAAGAGGCAGGGCACATTCCATTTCCCGGTGAAGTGATCGAGCTGGCAGGTCTGCGCCTGGAGGTGCTTGAGGCTTCTCATCGGCGCGTGGATCGCGTGCGCGTGCGCCCCGTCTCGGATGGCGTTGCCTATCAGGCGCCGCCAGCCCCGTAAGAGGTATGCCGGCAAATCGGCAACACCCAAACTATCATGCGAAAGCATCTCGCCACTCTCGTCGAAGATTTTGAGCGGCACGGCAAACAGATCGCCATCGTCAGTTATCCCGGCAATCGGCGCGTCGCAACAACGTATGCCGAGCTGGCAAACTTGGCGGGACGCTTCTCCCGCATGCTGGCAGATCGTGGCATTGTGCCCGGCGAGCGCATTCTGCTTTGGGGTGCGAACTCGGCCGAGTGGGTCGCGGCTTTTTTCGGTTGCGTGCTGCGTGGCGTGATTGCAGTTCCGCTCGATGCAGCGGGCAGTGTCGACTTTGCAACTCGCGTGATTGCGGACGTGACTCCGCGGCTCATCGTGGGCGACCAGGAGCATCTGCAAAAACTGCCGCAACAATCCACATCAAAAATCTCCTTCGAAGATTTTTCTTCTATCCTGCCGCCGACGCCGATGTTGGAGCCCGACCCTTCGCTGAACCCCGAGACGCCGCTGCAAATTCTTTTTACTTCCGGCACAACGTCGGCTCCCAAGGGAATTGTTCACACTCATGGCAATGTTCTTTCCAGCGTCGAAGTTCTGGAGCGCGAGATAAAAAAATATCTGCGCTACGAACGCTGGTTTCATCCTCTGCGATTTCTGCACACCCTGCCGCTGAGCCACGTGTTCGGCCAGTTCATGGGCCTCTGGGTGCCTCCGCTGCTGGCCGCCCAGGTTCACTTCGAAGACAATCTTGTCGCCAGCCACATGATGGAGCGGATCCATCGCGAGCGCATCTCCGTCGCCGCTGTCGTGCCACGCGTGCTGGAGTTGCTGCGGGTTCATCTGCTGTCCAGCGATCCTCGGCTACAAAGCCGTCTCAACGCGATCCAAAACCAGCGCGTCTGGAAAAAATGGTGGCACATGCGCGACGTGCATCGCCGCTTCGGCCTCAAATTCTGGGCCTTCGTCTCCGGCGGCGCTTCCTTACCAGCCGAGGTCGAACAATTCTGGAATGCGCTTGGCTTCGTGTTGGTGCAGGGCTATGGCATGACCGAAACAACCGCGCTGGCAACGCTGAACCATCCGTTTCATCCGACGCGCGGCAGTATCGGTAAGCCGCTGGCCGGCCGCGAAGTGCGCGTGGCCGAGGATGGAGAAATTCTGGTGCGTGGACCCATGCTGGCTGCGGGAACCTGGCGCAACGGCAGCATTCAGCAGCGCAGCGGCGACTGGCTGCACACCGGCGACCTGGGCGCGGTGGATGCGTCTGGAGGTATGCGCTTTCTCGGACGGAAAAGCGATGTGATCGTCGCTGCCTCGGGCATGAATATTCATCCCGAAGATTTGGAGCAGGTGGTTCGACTCGCAACCGCGCGTACGCGATTGCGTGGTCGTTGGTTGGGAATCACCGCGCGGCCCCGAGCCAGTTGCTGTCGTGATCCTCCAGGATCCCACCGAAGATTCAAGCCTCGCGCAAATACTTTCCAACTCCAATCGTGGGCTGCAGGAGTTTCAGCAAATCCGTAACATTCTGCGCTGGCCTACCACCGAGTTCCCCCGCAACACCATGGGAAAACTCTTGCGCCGCGAAGTGGCCGCCTGGGTCGCGCAACAATTGCGCAACGAAAATACTTCGTCGACGCTTACGGCCAGTCAGGACCCATTACTGCGCCTATTGCAGCAGATTACCGGACAGGGTATCGAAGGTCTCGACGATTCTGCCGAGCTCGCGAGTGATCTTCATCTCGACAGCCTGGGCCGCATGCAGCTGACCATGGCGATGGAAGAGCAGTTTGGGATATCCATCAGCGATGCTGCCGTCGCTGGAGCCCGAACCCTGGCGGACTTGCGGAAGTTATTAATTCCAGCGCCAGCCAACGAAAAAAAGGCCGAGTCAACAGAACCCGGAGTGCCCCAGGTCTCGCCTTTGAGACCTGGGATTGGCAAGACCGGCGCGGGCGCCGCATCTTCGCCGCGGCGAGGGAGGGATGAAACAGAATATCCGCACTGGCCGTGGAGCGCTCCGGTTCAATTTCTGCGCACGCTGTTCATCGAATTGAAGCTGCGACCGCTGGTGTGGCTGCTGGCCCATCCTCGCGTCCAGCGCGATCGCACCGCATTGCCGACACAGCCTTCGATTTATATCGCCAATCACGTGACCGCGATGGATGTACCGCTTGATCCTCTATGCGCTTCCTCATCGCGTGCGCGCACACATGGCGGTCGCAATGTCCGCCGAACTACTCGCGGCCTGGCGACGTCGACGGGATGCCGCTGGAGTCGGCGCGGGCCCGCTGCGATGGCTCGCTCCCGTGCAGGCTTTCCTGGTGACGGCGCTGCTCAATGTTTTTCCGCTGCCAGCGGGCGCGGGTTTGCGTCGTAGTTTTGCCCATGCCGGAGAAGCGCTCGACCGCGGCTACAACGTGCTGGTGTTTCCCGAAGGCCGCCGCACTCTCGATGGCGAACTGCAGCCATTCCAGATCGGCATCAGTTTGCTCGCGCAGGCATCTCACACCCAGGTGGTGCCCATCGCACTCGTCGGACTGTGGGAAGCGGCGCAGCGAAAAGGCTTCTCGCGCCTGCGGCCACCCGGCCTGGAAGTGCGCATCGGTCAGCCGCTGCAACAGCTGCCGAACGAGTCTCATGCGGATTTTTCCCAACGATTGCACGACGCCGTCGCCGAGATGTTGCATCTCCGTGCCCCAGATGAATGCGACAGATTAATGCGATAGCGGTGCGGATTTCTTTTCTGCAACCTCCGCCATCGCCGCCGGCAAAATGATTTTCGCCATGATGGAGTTGGGTGGCGTGCCGTCCACGTTGTAGGCTCCCCCGGTGAACACGGCGACCAAATCATACTGCGGCACCAGGTAAATTTTCTGCCCGCCATTTCCCTGCGCCGCCACCAAATGCACATGCTGCGGCCCCGTCGGCGTTTCCACGTTCAACCACGGACGCCACCAGAAATATCCATAGCTCACATTTTCGATGTGGCTATGTTCTGCCGTCGAAGTTCGCACCCATTCCGGCGAAATCACCTGCCGTCCCTGCCAGCGCCCATCCTGCGAAAACAGAATTCCAATCTTCAGCATGTCGCGCGGACGCAGGTGAATCTGTGAGTATTCTTTGTCTGCATTGGTCAGGTTGTAATTCCATTTCCAGTCGGCACGCGCAATCCCCAAAGGCTCGAACAGGTTCTTCTGCGCATAATCCGGCAAATACATGTGGACCGCATTTTCCGTCATGCGGCCCACCACCGCAACCCCGCCAGAGCAATACATCCCGTCCGTCCCGGGATCATGGATCATGGGCAGATCGAGCGTCGCTTTCACCCAGTCGGGCGTATCGTCCAGAACAGTCTCCCTCCCCGGCGAATCAGAAGTATGATCGTTGCAATTCAACCCCGAGCTCATCGAAAGAAAATTCCCCAGCGTCATCGTCGCCTTGCGCGGGTCAGGATTCGCATAGCTCGAGTAACTCATCTGCGGCAGCACTCGCTCATCCACTCCGGTCAGCGCTCCATGATCGATCGCAATCCCGGCCAGCGCACTCACAACCGACTTGGTCGCCGAACGAAGCTGGTGCGGCCGATTGACGTTGTATCCGTAGAAATACTCTTCCATCACCAGCTTGCCGTTCTGGTAGAGCAGCACGCTGTGCACGTCCTTGTAGGTGCCATCGAGAATGCTGCGGACAATGGCGTCGGCCGTTGCCACTCCCAGGGACGAACGTGCAATGTCTCCCACAGCAATCCCATCATGCAAGTCGGCCGGCACACGATAGTGATAGTCCGCGGGCAAGTCCTGCCCCTTAGGGCGTGGACGCGCCAAAGCAGCAGATTGCGCAGTGACAGTTGCGGACAATCGCGGATGAAGTTTTCCGTCTTGCTCATAGCCGGTCACCTTGCCCGCAGCGCTCCGAACGAATGGAATTGCGTCCCCCGTGATGGTCGTAAAGCGATCCACGCCCGACGGGGTGAGCCTGTACTTTGCGTCATCCAAAACGGCAAACAGCTCATCCCCCGCAACAATTTCAACCGTCTTCCCCGGAGCAAAAACATATGTGCCGACATAGTCGGACAGAGGCGCGGCGGCTTTTGCTTGTGCTGCCAGCCGATTCGCCTGCGCACCTGCCATCAGGCCAAGGAACATGACGAAAAGTTTTACCCAACGGAATCCGTTCGACGACATGATGCACATGCTACCCGAAAGACTGTCTGGCTGCGGCGTCGGGATTCCCGAAAGCGCTCCGCGCAAGAACTCTCGCCAATTCACTGGATTTTTATACGTGAGAGCAGCCGCGTCGCACGCAGCCGCATCCGACTCCTGCTAGGAGGATCCGCTCATGGCCGATCTAAATCAATTGCAACAAAAATATGCTCCGGTGGTTCAGACCATTCAACAATTTTCTTCCCTGGGAGCTACCGTGGAAACTCCCACGCTCAGCGGAGATAAGCTGCTGCTGAAAGGCACAGTGCCATCCACCGTCGTCGCGAATCGCGTGTGGGATGTGATCAAGAGCGTCGACCCTACCTACTCCGACCTGCAGCATCAAATCGCAACTACCGGCGGCGCAGATCAGCCGTACACCATTCAGGCTGGCGACAACTTGTCGAAGATCAGCAAGCTGTTCTACGGGACGCCCAACAAATATCAAAAAATCGCCGACGCCAACAACATCGCGGACCCCGACAAAATTCGCGCAGGCCAGTCCATCAACATACCAGTGCTAAGCTGACCGCGGGAGTTGAAATTTCCCGCTGCGCATGGCTTTTGAAATTGTGTCCAACTCGGGACAGCGGCTTCTGCTACGCCCACAAGATGCGTCCGTTCAATCGACGCCACTCAACACGCAGACAATCTTTCTCGACGACAACGACCGCCCTTATTCTGCATCCTTCGACGGCAGCCACGTCACCTTCAACGACGGTTCGGCAGACTTCATCGGACGTTGGATATTAGGCTCGTCGGCCACCGTGATCCAGCAGACCCGGCGGCTCCAGCAATGCTTTCAGTTCACCTTCATGGATCACGGTCCTCGCCCGCAGCGCCTCCACGCTCTGTGGAGTTTTGAAGGTCCGCTGCTGCAGGCGATCGCCGCGTGGAAGCAAGCTGGGTTCTCTGTTTCCATTCCCGATCGCGCCTGGAACCGCAACCACCCTGCGTCTGTGCATCTTCGCAATCGGGGTAGACGTCTCACTGGAGCCGACTCCTCGCACGTCACCATTCCGCTGGCACAAACCGGCAGCGAAACCAGGGGCGAAATCCATGTCGGCGAATTCAATCCGCTGACAGGCTTCGGCATCGGCTTGGTGTTCCATCATCTTGAGCGCTGGATGTAGACGGCAGGCGCGACTTTCTTCGGCACCGTCAAAGAAACCGCGCGAGATTCCACCCTGGCTCGATCACGTTTCAATATGGGTTGACACGCTCCCCAGCCAGCGGGAAACTACTTTCGAAACTGTAGTCCAGGGGGAACGTATGCTTCATTGGATTTGGGAAGCGATCGTTGGACTGGTTGTGGGCGCTCTCGCCAAACTCATCATGCCCGGCAAAGATCCCGGCGGAATTTGGATCACCATGGCGCTCGGCGTTGCTGGTTCGCTGCTGGCAACTCTGCTCGGCAAAGCGGTTGGATGGTACGGCGAAGGTGAGGCCGCGGGATTTTTCATGTCTCTCATCGGCGCCATCGTGCTGCTTGCGATTTACCGGTTTTATAAATCGAAGACCGCCGTGAAATAGACCGGCAGCATCAGGTAGACCCAGGACTTCATCCCGGGGACGAGAAGAACGCCAGAATGCGCCTTCAGGCGCTGAGGTGTTCTGTCAGCGCTCCCAAATTTCGCTTCCCTACCGGGAACGTCGCGATGCCGCGCCGCCGAGTAGCGATCCCAACACGCCTCGTACCAACTGTCTGCCCATCGTGCTGCCCGCCGTCCGCACCGCGCTTTTCGCCATCGACTCCAGCAAGCTATCGCCACGACCCGTTTTCCCGGTCGGCTGCGTCAGAATGTTCGACAGCCCGCCGTACCAGGTCTGGTTCGGCTGTGCGCTTCCCTCGGCTCCCGCCACACCTCCCGGCGGAGAGCTTTGTGTTCCCCCCGGCTGCGGCGAAACAGCTTGTTCGGCGCGCGCCTTCAACAACTCGTATGCGGACTCTCGATCGACGGCCGTATCGTAAACACCAGCAACCAGCGACGTCTTCATAATTTGCGCTCGCTGCTCTGGTGTGACCGGCCCAATCTGTCCTTCGGGCGGCGCGATGAGCGCCCGCTCCACGATCATCGGCGTGCCTTTTTCGTCGAGGAATGAAACCAGGGCTTCGCCAATCCCCAATTCGGTCACCGCTTTTTCGACGTTCAGTTTTGGATTGGTACGGAAATGTCTGTGCCGCGGCGCGAACGGCTTTCTGATCGTTCGGTGTAAACGCCCGCAAGGCATGCTGCACCCGGTTCCCTAACTGCCCCAGGATTGCCTCTGGAATATCGATCGGATTCTGCGTGACGAAATACACGCCCACGCCTTTGGAGCGAATCAGCCGCACAAGTTGCAGCACCTTGTCCTCGATCACCTTGGGTAGATCGGTAAACAGCAGGTGCGCTTCGTCGAAGAAGAAAACCAGCTTCGGCTTCTCCTGATCTCCTGCTTCGGGCAGGTGTTCGAACAGCGTCGTCAGCAGCCATAGCAAAAACGTCGCATACAGACGTGGCGAATGGATCAGCTTATCGGCCGCCAGAATATTCACCACACCTCGACCGTCGGTGTCCGTCTGCATCAAGTCGTCCAGATTTAGCGCCGGCTCGCCAAAAAAAATATCGCCGCCTTCCTGCTCCAGTGAAACCAGGCCGCGCTGAATCGCCCCAATGCTGGCAGCCGAAATATTGCCGTACTGCGTCTGAAAATCCTTCGCATTCGTTCCGACATACTGCAGCATCGCCTGCAAATCTTTCAGGTCAAGCAGCAGCAGGCCGCCATCGTCCGCAATTTTGAACACCAGCGTCAGCACGCCCGCCTGCGTGTCGTTCAACCCCAGCAGCCGGCTGAAGAGCAGCGGTCCCATCTCAGAAACAGTCGCGCGAATGGGATGACCTTGCTTTCCAAACACATCCCAGAACACGACCGGCGATCCGCGCAGTCTAAAATCCGCCAGTTTCAGCTTGGCGACCCGCTCCTGAATCTTCGGGCTATCAACACCGGGCTGGCTGATCCCTGACAAATCGCCTTTAATGTCGGCGGCAAACACAGGCACGCCAATCGCGCTGAATTGCTCCGCCATCACTTGCAGCGTGACGGTTTTGCCGGTACCCGTCGCGCCGGCAACCAGGCCATGACGGTTCGCCATGGCGGGCAGTAGGAACAGCGAGTCTTTCGCGCCGGCAATCAGCATCGGTTTTGCCTGAGTTTCCATCCAGGATCCTGCCTTTCCGGCGGAGTAGACGATGCAGCGGTTTCTTCTCCGCACCTCTGAGTATCCACTTCCGAAACAACCCCGGCAACCAGCGTCGGCGCAACAATGTCGAGGCTTGACAGCCCCATCCCATAAGGCTAGGGTCGAAGTATAGGGTTATCAGTTTCCCTTATCTCAGGTTCCCTGAACTAAGTCAGCCCATCTGAAGTTCCCTTTCTTAGCAACCCCAACCTTAGGAGGTTGCATATGTACGCACGCAATGTTTCTATTCATTTGAAATCCAACACACTTTCTGACTTCACCCGAACATTTGAGAACGATGTCCTTCCATTACTTCGGAAACAGAATGGGTTTAGAGACGAAATTACATTCTCCAATCCCAGCGGAAACGACGTCACGGCGATCAGTCTGTGGGACAACAAAGCCAACGCAGACGCATACAACACCAATACCTACCACGAAGTGACAAAGCTTCTGTCCAAGGTGCTCGATGGAACACCCAAAGTGCAGAGCGGCGAAGTTGTCAACTCGACCTTCCATAAGATCCACGCAGCCGAACATGTAGGCGTCTAAGAAGCTGGCTCTTTTCGCTCGAGAGGGCGAACGTAGCTGCGCCCTCTCAACATTTTCCTATTCAGCCAGATCTTCCAATCTGAAAATTATCACGATACCAACCTCCCGCCTGATCACGCCGGCGGGAACCAAGCCACAACCTCCAATTTGGCTTCGTGCCTACTGGGAGCGCTCGCACGATCCGCAATAACGCCTAAATCGGGACCCGGTTGCAGCTCGTCAGGTCACGATCCAATCGAAAGCCCGCCGACCGCGCTTCGCGCATCTGAATGTTCCAGAGGAATCGCAGAAAGCGTCTAAAATCAAATTACCTCTTCAATGGCTGTGACCCAGGTCCAGGTTTTGCTCGCCGTTTTGGATACGGCACATTCCGCATCGTTGGCCCAAGTGCTGATGCAGGCCGGTGCAACGGTGTCGCTGGTCCAGGTGCGCTCTGCGGAGCACCTGCTGGAGCAACTGCGTGACCGGTCGCCAAATCTGCTGGTTCTGGAACTGGACCAGGACGGCAGCCTGCTCGAGCAGGTGCGCGCGCGACATCCGTATTTGCCCATCGTTGTGGCATTGTGCCGCCCTACTGAGAAAATTACGTTCAGCATCTCCCGCCTCGGCGCAGAGGATGTGTGGACCCTGCCGCTCGATACCGGCTCCATGGTGGAACGGGCGCATGGCGTGCTGGAACGGCTTCCCGTGCCGGTCGCCACGGCAACCGATCAACATGGCGATACCGGCTCCGCAGCCATTGTTCCCCCTGTGATTGAAGATGGCGAAGAAGTAGATCCTTCCATGCCGTTGCTGCCGCCGCCCGCTATGGTGGGCGCCAATCCGCGCATGGCGGAGATTCGCAATACGGTGGAGAAAGTTGCCGGCACCGATGTCACCGTGCTGATCCGCGGCGAAAGCGGCGTGGGAAAAGAAGTGATCGCGCGCCTGCTGTTTGAATATTCGCGCCGCAGGCAGAAGCCGTTCATCAAGGTAAATTGCGCGGCCATCCCTCACGACCTGCTGGAGAGCGAACTGTTTGGCTATGAGGCCGGAGCATTTACCGGCGCCACACGCGACAAGCCCGGCAAGTTTGAACTGGCCAACCACGGCACGCTTTTTCTGGATGAAATTGCCGAAATGCATCCCATGTTGCAGGCCAAGCTGCTGCACGTGTTGCAGGACGGCACATTCTCCCGGCTGGGCGCCAAGCGAGACGTCGCCGTGGATGTGCGCGTCGTTTGCGCCACCAATAAATTGCTGGAGGAACGGGTTCGCGACGGGCTATTCCGCGAGGACCTGTTGTATCGCATCAACGTGGTGACCATCTTTCTGCCGCCGCTGCGCGAACGCCGCGATGAGATTCCCGTGTTGACCGATTACCTGTTGCGAAAGTACGCGATCCAATACGGCCGCCCGCTCCGTCGTTTCAGCCCCGAGGCAGCCGATCGCATGATGCAATACGACTGGCCCGGCAATATCCGTGAACTGGAAAATCTGTGCAAGCGGTTTGTGATCGTCGGGAGTGAAATCCAGATTCTTCGCGAGCTTTCCAGTCACCACCAGGGACAGACAACTTCCCCCGTTGCCATCTCGTCACCGGAGGAACCGATGGCCAGCCATCCGGTAGTCGCGGCCGACCTGGGAATGCACGACAACTCCGATTTGTCTTTGCTGGAGGTAGGTCGAAGGGCGGCGTGGGAAGCCGAGCGTCGCGCGATCCAGCAAATGCTGGAGATTACCCATTGGAACCGTCGAGAGGCTTCACGGCGCCTGCAGGTCAGCTACAAGGCATTGCTGAACAAAATTAAGCAAATGCAGCTGGAAGAAAACGCGGCCAAAGAACTTGGTACTGAAATCACACAAGGGAACCATACTGCCCATTAGTGGTATTCTGATGCCATTCTTACGCGGTCGCTTTGCACGGTCATCCGACAGGAAAGAGTGCCTTGCAGACCTCGCTCCCTCTCCAGATCACTTTGATTATGAATGAGTTAGTGGCAACCGTGGTTCATCAGGAACGGAATGAGCGACGAATCGAACAGCCATCGATAATTTGGCCTTTCGTTTGCACTATTCCTAGGCAAGATGAGGCATCCCAATCAGCAGTCCTCTTTCAGAGTTTATTCCCGCTACCTCTGTCGCTCAACAAACTGAGTGGCTCCCATCCTGTAAGTTCCTGCCAATTTATCTTCGCTAGCCTCGATGCAGGGCCCGCCGACGCGGGCCTTTCGCGTCTTCATCTATTTACCTCCACATCCAGCTTAGAATTTAGATGTGGCAGCGAAGACTTCTTCCCAATCCAACCTCAGCAGAATCCAGGAACTCGACGCGCTGTTTCAGCGTGGCGGCCTGACCCGCAGTTCGCATAAAAAGACCACCACAGCCACGCGAGGGGGCGCCAGCAAGAAGAAAACCTCCGTAGCGGCGAAAAAGCGCCCTGGTCAAACCGTGGCGCCTGCGAAAAAGCCCGCGATCAAGGCGCTCGAGCCGGACATCCTCCGCGTGCCCCAGTGGCAGCAGTATGACTGGCTCCTCCACGGCTTTAGCACCCGCGCTGGAGGGGTGTCGACTGCCTACCAGCCGGGAGATCGAAAGCAGAAATGCGGCGAGCTGAATCTGGGATTGACGGCTGCCGATTCGCCAGAGAACGTGACGCGCAATCGAGAGCTCTTCGTGAAGTCCTTGCTCGCCGGCGCCAATCGCACGCCGCAATCACGACAATCCAAAAGCCCGGAATTACGGCTGCTGCGCCAGGTCCATTCCGGATTGGTGCATCGAGCCGGCCTCGGCACATCCGCCGCTTCGGAACCAGTACGAGGGGATGGATGGATCGCGACAGATCCGGGAACACTGCTCGGCATCCAGACTGCGGACTGCATTCCTGTGCTCGTTGTCGACGTACGTCAGCGAATTGTCGCCGCGTTTCATGCAGGCTGGAGGGGAACCCTGGCACGGATTGTGGAGCGAGGAGTCGGCCGTCTGCGGGCCGAGTTTGGTAGCCAGCCCTCTGACCTGACGGCAGCGATCGGGCCAGGAATTGGTCGCTGTTGCTATTCCGTTGGCGAAGAAGTGCGCATGGAATTCGCCTCCCAATTCAGCTATGCGGACTCGCTATTTCAGGAAGTATTTGACCTGGACCCGGTCAAGGAAAAATATCCCATGCTGTTCCTGACGGCACGCGCCCCCGGCCACAGCAATCTGGGACCAAGCCTGCATCTTGACCTGGTTGAGGCAAACCGGCATCAGTTGATGGATGCGGGAATCGCGCCCGAGAAGATTTACGCGCTGAATCTCTGCACGGCATGCGATATCAAACGCTTCTTCTCGTATCGCGCCGAACACGGATTTACCGGCCGCATGGTGAGTGCCGTTGGCATTCGGACCTAGCTCCCGGCCATCGAATCACTGCACCAGCATCAACTGGGTATCGAGCGCCACGATGCGATCTCGCCCTTCGCCCTTTGCTTGATACATCGCTGTATCGCACTGGTGCAGCAGATCCTGAATGGTGATGGTGGGATCGTGGCCAAAATACGTCGTCACGCCAATACTCAGCGTGATCGTGATGTCCAGCCTTGGTGCGACGTCATTTGCGCGAGGACTCGGGACCGCGATCGAGTCGACATGGTACCGCAATCGATGCGCCACGATCATCGCAGCCTCGGCGTCTGCTTTCGGCAGCAGCGCCACAAACTCGTCGCCTCCCCAGCGCCCGACAATGTCAATGTTGCGCACGGAATTTCGCAGCTTCTCTACCACGGCGCAAAGAACGATATCCCCGGTGCGATGACCATGACGATCGTTGATTTGTTTGAAACCGTCCAGGTCGAACATGATCAGCGAAAAAACTTCCCCGGTCCGTGCCGTTTTCAGCAGTTCATGCTCACACAGTGCGATGAACGACCGGCGATTGTGAATGCCCGTCAGCGGATCGATGTTCGCCAATAGCTGCAGTTCCTGTCGCATCTGGTGGCCTTCCATCCAGAACACTCCAAATCCCAGGCCGATCGCCGCACCAAGAAATACCACAGCCGTCGTCGCCTCTAACGGGATCGGGTATCGCGGACCCCCATGGAAACCGTGCACAAGGATAATCAGGGTACGAGCAATATTGAATACCGAAAAAATGAGTAAAAGCGTGACATTGAACCAAATAGGCGGATCCATGCCCTTCGGGTTGGTGCGCATCAGCAGCAACGCGTTTTCAGACGCCTGCAGCGCAACCGACATCGAAAAAATCATGACCGTAATCTGGGCTTGGACGGGGAAATGGCGAAAGACGACATACACCAGCACCTGCAATAGCAGAAGCGCGGTACCCAACCTGGGTACATGCAGTTCTAACCCGGTAAGCTCGATAAGACAGACATACTGCAGCGCGAATGCCAACAGGATGAAGATGTACGCGACTAGAACAGCGAAGTTCTCCCACCCGCCGAAACGCAGCAATAATAGAGCGGCCCCCGCGGCCCCCGAAGCGAAGGAGGCGCCCAGCCAGCCGGCACCTCGAAAAAATGGATTGGTCAGACGGACAATCGCCAGCCCGATGCATCCGCCGCAGAGCAGGACCGAGGCCACGACCAGAATGATATGCGTTTCCATGCCGACACTAGGGGAACATGCACAATCCAGCGAAGATGGTTCACCTCGCGCGAATTTGTGAAATGTCAAGCAGAGTGTAGCCCGATTTGACCCCGGCCGCGAGTGACGAAAGTTTTAAGACCGCATAGGGGCGCCCGATTTGGGAATGCGCCCTCGGAGATCATCCGCAACCGCGCTTCGCCAGATCCGCCGCGCGAACTACACCCTGTCCGGCGATACCAGAGAAACGGGTACGGCTTTCTACTCCCAGATCAACAAGGCTGCGCTTCCCGCCGGAATATCGCATTCCGCGGTTCCGTGATTGACGGCAACATGTTCCACCCGGGTTGGCCTCATTGAGCCCTCAGCGCCGACTGGCGAGCCGGCGAAGGTCGTGTCCTGCTCATCGTCCAGACTGGGAGCGATCAGGCGTTCCAGCGAAACATGCGCAGCCGACGAATCTGCCTGCAGCCTCAGGCGCACATTCTTTTCGCCATCTTTATTAATCGCCACCACGCGCAATCTCCCCTGCGCGTCCTGTGCAGCATAAGCAACGAACAATGGCCCCGCATTCCCCGCATCCAGCTGACTCGCAACCATTCTCCCGCCCAATAGCTGCGCCATCACCAGCAATGCATAATACTCCGGCCGCGCGACGAATCCGTTGTCAATGGTGCCCACAATCGGCGCATACCATCCATATCCGCCACCGTGGAAGTTGATGCCGCTGCCGCCAATCGCCAGAAGTTGGAACATCAGGTCCAGCGCCCACAGCGACGAGGCAAACGTATTGCTGACCCCCGGCTTGCCGCCGCCATAACAGGAATTCGTTTCCGTCAGCCGATAGGGCAGATGTGATTCCGCCATCGCCTGCCGAATCTTCGGCACTCCAGACACCCACCGTGCATTGTCAGAGCTCAGCAGTCGTTGAATGGTCATCGAAGGATCGCTGACCGGGCCCAAAGCATAGTAGTGGGTCGACAATTCGATAATGTCTTTGCCGAACTGCTGCGCAAACTGCACCAGCCAGTCGCTGGTGCCTGCCGTATCCGGCCCCGCAAATTTCGCTTGCGGCACTCGCGCCTTCACCGCGTCATAAAACGTTTTCCATTCTTTTGCGAAATCCTGATAGCTGTACCCGGGCGGCCGCAGTCCATTATGGGGAAAAAGATCGTCTTCATTGCCGACCTGAAAGCTGATCAACCGTTCACCCAGCGTATCGAAAACAAACGCGGCTTCCTCTGCGGCCTGCTGCGGAGTGCCCTTGCCGAAATTCAAACCATACATCGCACGCCAATCGACCATGTCCAGAAACTGCCGCAGATTGCGGATCGATTCCGGCGTGGTCTGCGTGTTGGCCGGGGGATGGTGACCTTTGTCGGGACCAATCGGCGCGGACGAGCCAGCGGATTCACCCTTCGTCGGTTTTGGCGTCCAGAAGGCATACTCGCTGGAGTTGCCGCCAATGCGCAGCACACCGCGCCCCAGCGGACGCAGAAATCCTGCCAGCGCATCATTCTTCAAGGAAAAATATTCAGGGTCGGACAACTGCGCCGTCTCATAGCTCAGGCCGAGGAAATTCCCCGGGATCGCCTGTCCCGGCTGATTTGCCTGAATGGTGAGGCGCGCGGAGGCGCTTGGTACCGCATCAGCTTGAAGAATCTTCGGGAACGCGGAGACGGCGGCCGTCGCAACAGTTGAGCACAGAAATTTTCGACGATTCATGACGCTGACCAGTGAACCACCCAGCCCACAGAAATGCAAGCTGCCCACTTTGTCGTCAAACTTGGTTTGCGAAATTGTATGGCAAAACATTTTCAACTGATTGAACCGGCAGATAGTTCCCCGATTCTCTCATCGTCGGGATAGCATGGAAAAGTAAATGATTTAGCGTGCATCCATCCGCCATAAAGAACGTCTAATTGTTAGCAACCCAGACTCGAAGTCGATACCTTTTGTATTTCTCTCTTTCAGGAGCATTGAACTTGCCTCAAGACAGCTTGATGCCCCCGCTATGTCCATCGCAGTTTGTTGTTCCTGTATCAATTCCCCAGGTTTCATCGCCACAGCGCACCGCCCCGATGCCTGTTACATCGAAGAGTCGATCCACCAGGTACGCGCTTATCGCGCGTTGCGGATACTGGGCCGTCTTTCTCGCGATGGCGCTAACATTACCCGCGATGGGGCAAGAGACGCCGACCACCACGCCTCCGCCCGATTCGAGCTCTTCCGCACCGAAAACCAGCACCTCAACTCTCCCAGACAATCCCAAGCCGGAGCTGGCAGCGGAAGCAACCGGAAAACAAACCAAGCGCATTCTCTGGGTGGTGCCGAACTTTCGCTCGGTGTCGATGGACGAAATTCTTCCCCCGCAAACTGCCAAGCAGAAGTTCATTCTGATGCTGCAGGATAGCTTCGATTACTCCTCATTTATTTATGTCGGTGGTCTCGCCGGGGTGGCCGACGCAGAAAAGTCCTATCCAGAATTCGGTCATGGCGCCGCTGCCTACGGTCGCTATTACTGGCACTCGTTTGCAGATAATGTGAACGGCAACCTGTTCACGGAAGCGGTGGTGCCCATCATTACCCATGAAGATCCGCGATATTACACCATGGGGCGCGGAGGCATCTTCAAGCGCAGCGTGTATTCGGTCAGCCGACTGCTTATCACTCGCTCTGACTTAACCGCGACCAATCACGCCCACAATACATTCAATTTTTCTGAAATCGTCGGCAACGGTGCGGCGGCGGGGATCTCCAACTTCTACTATCCCAGCAAATATTACACGTGGACAAAGACCGGCCAAAAATGGTTCCTGCAGGTTGGGCTCGACGGCGGCTCCAATCTCGTCAAGGAATTCTGGCCCGACGTGAACGCTCACATTTTTCACAATGCAAACTGGTAAAGAACTCTCCGACCCCGGGGCAAATTGCACCGCCCCTGCTTCGCCATTTTGCGGCCCGCGCGCATCCATATAAGCTGTGCCATAAGGCGAAACAGCTTCGATGGGGGGCATTGTGTTCAAGCGCGTCTTTCAGCATCCGCAATTTCTTGTGGTCTACTCCGCTACCATCACCGTCGTATTTCTCATCACCACCTGCATCAATTTCGCGCGACCCGTTCACGGCGCCGATAAGACCGTCAACTTCGATCGAATTCAGGTGCATCGTATCGACGTTGTCGAGCCCGATGGAACGCCTCGACTCATCATTGCGGATCGAGCTGAATATCCCGGCAGCTTCTTCCATGGAAAAGAAATCACTCGTCCCGATCGCGCAGATTCAGCGGGAATGCTCTTCATTAACGACGAGGGAACCGAGGATGGTGGCCTGATCTACGGCGGCGCGCGCGTCGATGGAAAGCCGTCCAGCTTTAGCCACCTCAGCTTCGATCAATACGATCAGGATCAAACTGTCGTTCTGGGAACCGAGTTATCGCCCGACGGCAGCCGAAATGAGGGCATCACACTGAATGATGCGCCGACAACGCCGATCACGCCCGACATGTACCGCGAGGCAGAGCGCGTGAAAGCCATGCCGCATGGTCCGGCAAGACAAGCTGCATGGTCCGCGTTTCTGAAGAAATATCCTTCGTTGCTGCAGCGCGCTTCTCTGGAGCGGAACGATGACGGTTCTGTTGCGCTGACCTTGCGCGATCAGCAAGGCCGTCCGCGCCTGCAGATGGGCCTCGATATCCACGGCCAACCGACAATTCAGCTCCTCGATGCGCAAGGGAAAGTGCAGCGGACCATTTCCATCCCGGAAAGCTGATGCTGCGGCTGAATGCTGCGCGGAATCCGCCGCGGGATCTGATCATGCGGAAAGATGGCTTACATTTTTGGCGTCGACCGAGCCATCAATCACCGATCCAAGGCGATCGGCGCCATCTCCAAACTTGCTCCGTAGAAATTTGTTCATCGGTTCCGAGTAGAAGCGAGCCACCGCCTCACCAAGCACTCCAGACAGAACAATGACTGTTACAAATAGCGCCGGCACCGCCGCCAAAGGCTTGCCGAGCGACACAAACAATCCAAAAATCACGATGACAACAAACATGTGGGTCAGGTAGACCTCATAACTCCGCCGTCCCAGCCACAAAACCGGAACGAGAATTCGTGGCCCTCTCCATTGCGTCTCCGCCGATACGGCGATCAGCAAACATGTCCCCACCGCAAGAATCGTCATGTCCAGACCATTGTGTTCCAGGCCCCACGCGTAGGCGGTGCGCGAAAAACCCAGGATGAACATCACGAGAATCGCCCCCAAAATGCCGCAAACCCAAAGCTGTTTGCGCACCAGATGTACGTGAGCGATCAGCAGCGCTGTCAGGCACCCAAGTGCAATCGCATCCATCGCTCCTAGATACGAATATTCATGCCACACTTGGTTGCCATGCGCGAGGACGGTCCGGCCAAACGGCCCAAGAGCTACGAAGCCCATCAGCAGCGCCACCAATAATTTTCCGCGCCCGAACAACTTGCACGCCAGCGGGAAGAAAAGATAAAACATCTCTTCCACCGACAGCGACCACAGAATGTCCCAGCTTCCCGGAAGATATCCGCGCGTTGCCTCCAGCACATTGATGCGAAACGTCAACGCCGCCAGCAGCGCGGCTCCCAGTCCCCCAGTTTTTGGATGGACAACGAAATGTTCCACGCCCGCGAAATGAAGCGCGCTCAGTACCGCCAACAACAGCAGGAGCAATGGCGCAATGCGGGCAAATCGAAGCAGGTAAAAATCGCGCGGCCGAACCTTGTCAGCCGAACCCCACCGCCGCAACGTTGTGGACGTGATGAGAAACCCGGAAACGGCAAAAAACATCTGCACGCCGAACTGGCCATTCCACACCAGCGAGGAGACAACTTGTTTCGGCAAGCCCTGCGTGTACGGAACCCCCGCGAACAGCAGTTGCATGTTCACGTGGTTCATCAGCACAAACAGGATCGCAAACCCTCGAATGAGGTCGACTCCATCCAGCCGTTTCCAACTCTTCGCCAGGCCGCGACGCGCAGGGCTCATCTGATGAGTGTGTCAAACTCGGCGCGCTTGCGGGAAAAATTCGCGGATGTTGCTCAGCTAATCTTCCGGCGCGCTGTAGCAGCTGCGACCAGAACCGCAGCGAGCCAGATGAACATAATTCTCATCCGGACCGGCGGGACCCTGCGTCAGCAAACACCAGTAGGAGGAAGAAGCATGCACTCCAGGCAGCCAGTGCTCCGCCGACTGCGGAGTGGTGCCGTAGGCATTCTTGGTGCGAAGACAGCGGCAAGGCGGCGACTTGACTCCAGCTGCGGTTTCAGTTGCGCTCATCATTTTCTCTCCTTGCAAATCATCCTGCGGCCCGCGGGTCGCGACCCATTTTCCCGGCAGCCAGCAAAACCGTGCGATAGATGGCCACAGGAAACATCTGAACCTTATACGCGTTCATCGAAAGCGGCTGTGCCCCTTCCATGGAAGCCTTTCCAGCGGCGCGCGCAGTTTCTTCGGTGATCGGCTTACCCGCCAGCGCAGCTTCCGCCTGCGACGAACGGCGCACCACCGGCGATGCAGCACCCATCGTCACGACCGCGCGGCGACACATGTCGCCATCCATCTCCAGCACCACGCCCGCATCGGCAATCGCCCAATCGAAACTCTGCTTCTCGCCGTATTTCTGATACGCAGAGCGCGTGCCTGCGGCCGGCTTGGGAATCATCACTGCCGTCAGCAATTCATCCGGCTCCACTACGTTGAACTTTGTCGGGTTCGCATCCGGCATCACGTACAGCTCCTTAATGCCGACGACGCGCTTGCCGCGTTTCGCGCTTGTCAACTCCACCGTCGCATTCAACCCCAGCAGCCCTACCGCAGCCGACGAAGGCGCAACGGCCGGGCAGCTGCCGTAATCCATGATCGAGTGATATTGATTTAACCCGCCGAACGCAAAGCAAATTTCTTTTCCCTTGCGCAGGCATTGAAAATCCTTCGAGCGAAAATACCAGCAGCGATTTTCCTGCAGCAGATTTCCGCCCAGCGTTGCCATGTTGCGAATATGCGGTGTCGCCGCGTTCCCGCACGCATCGGCAAAAATTGTGTAGTGCGACTGGATGAGCGGATGTTCGCTGATTTCCGTAAGCGTGGTCAGCGGCCCGATGTGCAGACCTTGCGGCGTTTCGCGAATGCCGCGCAAGGAGGAGATGTTGCGAATGTTCACCAGCTTATTCGGCGTCTCCAGGCCCTCTTTCATGCGGTCCAGCAGATCGACTCCGCCGGCTTTCACCACAATGCCATCCTTCGCATTCTGGCTCAGCTGCGCCAGCGCGCCGCTTTCAGTCGTGCAGTCTGCGAGTATGAACTGGTTCATACGTTGCTCCTTTGCGGGGTCTTGCTCAGCGCTTCCAGCACCACTGCGGGCGTCATCGGTGTGCTGCGGATGCGAACTCCAGTGGCGTTGTAAAACGCGTTGCCAATGGCCGCTGCCGCAGAGATGATGCCTGCCGCTTCGCCAATGCCGGACGCGTCCGTCGAACTCTGCCCAATGTAGCTCTCCACCAGCTGCACGTGCAGCTCAGGAATATCCCGCGCACCGGCGATTTTGTATTGATCCAGATTCGCGTTCACCATCAGGCCATAGGTTGGATCGAGCAATCGATTCTCATACAGCGCGAACGAAGTCCCCTGAATTAAGCCGCCATTGATCTGGTTGATGACCTGCGATGGATTCATCGGGCGTCCGCAATCATGCACCGCGAAGAATTTCTTCACGTGAATGATGCCCATTTCCGTATCGACTTCAATCTCGGCCACATCGACCCCGCCATAGGTGTCGTAGTGCTTTTTGTCGTAGTCCGGAATGCGCCGCGCCTGGGCGGAAACTTCGCTGGTATCCATTTTTGCGGCCGCTCGACGGAAGCTCATCGGCTGCATGTGTCCGCTCTTGCTGTGAACTTCGCCTTTCGTCAGCACCAGGTCATCCGGCGTCACGCCCAGCGCAGGTGCGATGCTCGCCAGAAATTTCTGCGAAGCTTGCCACGCCGCGTCACGCACCGCAGGCGTCAAGGATGCGGTTGTCACGCTGCCACCCGAGTTTGGGCCAATCGGATAATTTGTGTCGCCAATCTTCACCGACACCTGTTGCGGCGGCACTCCAAACTGCTCGGCCAGAATCTGTGCCATCACCGTCTTGATGCCGGTGCCAATATCCTGAACCGCGGAGAGAACCTCCACCGAGCCATCGCGATGGACGCGCACCTCCGCGGCAGAATCCATGTCGATGAATCGATACCAGACCGACTGCGAAAGTCCGACGCCCCGCTTGATGGGCCCAGGATCCGCATTCGGCATGGGATTGCGCGATTTCCAGATCGCGCTCTCGCGCACAATTTGTCGCTCCACCCGGCGCACTGGATTGGTGTCGATTTTCTCGCGGAACTCCAGCGGCTCCGTATTCAGCTTCTCGGCCATCTCGTCGATCGTCTGCTCCAGCGCGAAGGCTCCCTGGGGATGTCCGGGAGCACGAAATGCAGCCGCAGGCCCTGCGTTGATGAACACGTCGTTTTCTTCCGTATGCAGCGATGCCGACTGGTAGAGATTCGTCGCCGGTCCAGCGCATCCCGCGCCGGTTCCACATCCTGCCGTGCCAAAACTGATCAGTTGGACGGCCGTCAAAGTTCCATCTTTCTTGGCGCCGATCTTCAGCGTCTGATCCGAGCTCGGGCGATTGCCGACAGACAGCTGCTCCCCTTTGCGATCGCACATCAGCCGCACCGGCGCTCCGGTTTGCTTCGACAGTATGGCCGCGACGGTTCCCTCATTCCCCGCGCCGAACTTGGCGCCAAAGCCTCCGCCAACATATTCCGTAATGACCCGCACCTGGGACTTGGGAATTTTAAAGTAGTCAGCCAGCTCATCGCGCACGCTGGCAGTCCCTTGCGTCGACGCCCACACCGTCAGCAGATTCGGTTTCCAGTCCGCCACCAGGCCATGAGTTTCCAGCGCATTATGCACTTGCACCTGGGTGGTGTATTTCGACTCCACAATGAAGTCCGCGTCTTTGAAACCTTGTTCGATGTCGCCGCGCTTGTTCAACGAAGGCCCGTGCACATTGCCCTTCTGCGGAACATCCTCGGGTCCACCGCCACCACCTGCGGAGCCGGCCTCATCCGCGGGTCCTGGAAATACCGGCGGAGCATCGGCTTGACGAGCCATCTCCATATCGACGACAAACGGCTTGGCATCGTATTGCACCTTCACCAGGTTCGCCGCCTCTTCCGCGATGTGCGGATATGTCGCCGCGACCGCCGCGATCGGCTGGCCGGCATAACGCACGATAGGATAGCGACTCTGGTCGAGCGATGGATTGCGCAGCACCGCCTCGCCCTGCACATGCTGAATGACGTATACGCCCTTCACTCCCGGCAGTTTGCTGGCCTCGGAGGTGTCAATCGAAACAATGCTGGCGTGCGGGACATTCGCCGTCACCATGGCGGCGTACAGCATTCCCGGCAACTGGACGTCGGCGGTGTACCGTCCGCTTCCACTCACCTTCGCGTGAGCATCCCAGCGCGTGGGGGATTTGCCGATGTACTGCAGGTCCGCGTTGATAGGCAGAACCGGCGGCTCCGTTTCAGGAACCTGACGTTGAACATCATGCAGCGTATAGCCCGGAACTCCGAACGGCATCGCAACCGTTTTCGTCGGTGTCGCATTCGTTGCAGCCGCTGCCGGATGAGATTTCTTGGTCGCCATAGTCTCTCCTAAGCGTTACGGGTGGATTCTTTGCCGGAGACGCCCGCAGCTTCCAGCGTGGCCGCAAAAATTCTCGGGTAGGTGCCGCAGCGACACAGATTGCCCGCCGTCGCTTGTCGCACATCGTCTTCCGTCGGGTTGGGATTTTTCTTGAGCAGTGCAGAACACGCCATCACCATGCCCGGCGTGCAGAAACCGCACTGCATGGCGTCATGCTTGATGAAGGCCACCTGCACTGGATGCAGATCTTCTGGATGAGCGCCCCCGGACATGCCTTCAATCGTCGTCACGTGGTGCCCGATCGCATCCATCGCCAGCGTCATGCAACTGTTCACCGGCATATTGTCCAGCAGGACAGTGCAGCCCGAACACGATCCGCGATCGCAAACAACCTTGGTGCCTGTCAGCCCCATGTGAATACGCAAGGCATCGGCCAGCGTGGTACGCGGCTCAAGCTGAACCGTCTGTTCTTTGCCATTGATATGCAAGGTGACAGGAACCGCGCCCGGCCCAAGTTCTTTCACGCCATCGTGCCCGCCTCGGGTGGCGGCCGCGGCTTCGCGCGTGAAGACTTGCGCGCCTTCCAGCAGAGCAGTCCCGGCCGCGGCAACGCCTGCCCCCTTTAGAAATCCGCGTCGCGTAATTCCTTTGGCGGCTGGACGATCTTTCGCTTGCGAGTCGGCGGCATCAGAGCTCTGCGATTCAGTGGGCGTGGTGTCGTTTGCCTGCGGAGGAAACTTCGATTCTGACATTTGTTTCTCCTGGTTTCGGATCAAGAAGGAGCTTGCGGCACATCGGACGGTTCGCTTGATTCGTTGGAAACAACCTCACGCGAGTCGGGCCAGCCTAATAAGTTCTCACATCAATTCAACTTCGTCTGCGAGTGAGTTTCGCGGTGCTTCTAGTCTGACACCGCGGGAGACAATTCGGCAACTGGGGTTTCTCCCCTTATCGACGAGCCATCTTTCGCCAAAGTTTCATTTCATGATCGTGAAAGTCATTTGGCCGAATTGCCGGCCACGCCTGCATGCAGGATCGGGTGATCCAGCCCCTCGATCTTCTGATCCGGCTTTCCCTCCAGGTCGAACACGACCACCTCATTCTTGCCGGACTTCAGCCAGGGCGCCGGAATATACAGTGTCTTCTGCGGGCCAATGTTCCAGATGCGTCCCAGGGCGCGGCCATTCAGCCACACTTCGCCCTTGGTCAGCGCGCTGGTATCCAGAAACGTGTCTTTCGGCGCGCTTACCGTGAAGCTGGCCCGGTAGAAACAGGCTCCGCTGCAGGGCGCTTTGGAGTAGGCCAATCCGTCCGGCTTCAACATCGGCAGCGGATAGACATCCCACCCTGTCAGCACTGTTTGCCCCAGCTTGACACGCCCCACAAGCCCCGCTCTCTCCGCCGGCAGCGACGGGCCAAAATTCACGCGTCCCGTATTTTCTACCAGAACATCGAGCTGCGCGTGAGCGGAAGAGACATGCAACGGAAGCTGATATTGCCCCAGCCGTCGGTCGAGCGTGCCTGCCAGTTTGCCATCGACATAGATCTGCGCGTAATCGTGCAGCGTGTCGAACGTCAGTTCAGCATCGACAGGCCCAGCCAACTGTGTGCGATACAGAATGTATCCGTACCCCTGGCCAAAGGCTTCCATCGAAAGCGGCCGCTCGGAGTGGATTGCAGCGGGCAGCGACTTCCACAACGACACACCCTCGGCGAGCCTCATCGCCGGCAATGTCATTGTCGCCGGCACAGCGGGCACAGGAGGCGGCTTGATCCCAGTATCTTTCGCGATAATGTCCCGGAAACGGTAATACTTCGCCGTCGGCCGACCACTCTCATCCAGCGGCGAGTTGTAGTCGTAGCTGGTCACGTCCGGTTCGTACGTCTTGCCGTTTGAGTTTGCCCCGTTCATCCAGCCAAAACTTGTTCCCCCGTGAAACATGTACAGGCTCACCGAATATCCCTGCCGCAACATCCAGTCCAGATCCTTGGCTTGTTGATCCGGCGTGTCGGCAGTATGCGGCGCGCCCCAGTGATCGAACCAGCCGTCCCAATATTCGCCCGTCATCATGGGTCCATTCGGCCGCAGCTGCTTCAGCTTGGCAAATTCTTTCTGCGCGTCTCCGGGCCCAAAATTGATCACTGCCGGCAGTTCCGGCAGCGAGCCGTTTGGAATTTCATCCGCACCATCCGCCGTATACAGCTGCGCCTTGGTAAACCCCGCGTCAACCAGCATGTGATGGATGTCTTCCATATACGCATGGTCCTTGCCATAGGAGCCATATTCGTTCTCCACCTGCACCGCGAGGATGGGCCCGCCATTGCCGACCTGCAGTGGCGCCAGTTGCTTGCCCAGCTGCATCAGCCACGCCTGGGCTGCCGCCAGAAACTGCGGGTCTCTCGATCGCACCACCATGTTCGGATCTTTCAGCAGCCACGCAGGAAAGCCGCCGAAATCCCACTCCGCACAGGAATACGGGCCAGGCCGCAGGATGACGTACAGCCCCTCCTCTTGCGCCTCGCGTACGAACTCCGCCACATCGCGATTGCCGGAAAAATCGTAGACCCCAGGCTCCGGCTCATGCCAGTTCCAGAACACATAGGTGGTGATCGAGTTCAGCCCCATCGCCTTGGCCATGCGCAAGCGGTCCCGCCAATAGGCCCGCGGAATCCGCGCATAGTGCATTTCGCCGGAAACGATCTGAAACGGCTTGCCATCCAGCAGGAACTCTCCATGCCCGGCTACGAACGTGTGCGGCTGCGTCTTTGCGGCGGCGAAAGCCGGCACTGAAGCAACAAGGCTAAAAAGCAGAACAATCCACGCCCATCGGCGCTGCAGAGCCATCATTCAAAATCTCCTTTTTCGCTGCAAGCGGCAAGCTGCCCGTCGGTCACCAAGGGTCGCAAACGGCTGCATCTACTTGCTGCCCAAAAACTTTCCCATGAAAATATCTGCGCTTTTTAGCCTACTCCAGCTCGAGCAATTCCACGGTAGCGCCATCCAGCGGAACGAAACGCTCGCGCAGCTTTTCCGTAAAGAAAAGCTGCACCACGGGGGTGTGGGCCGGGGTATAGTAACCGTGGAATGCTCTAGACTGGTGCCCAAGGATTCTAGCCCGGTTTTCGGAGACGAGGAAAGCCCATGACAGCCATGGAAGCAGCCATGCAGCAACCTGTGGAATCTGCCGGCCTTAGTCAGGTGGAACGCGTTGTCGACACTTTTGTGGCGCCGACAAAAACCTTTACCGATATTCGCAGAAATGCCAGCTGGTGGCTTCCCTTCCTGTTGCTCATTCTTGTCAGCGTGGCGTTTGCCGCCTCCATCGATCGCAAGATCGGCTTCGACCAGGTCGCACAAGCCAATATCAACCGTAGTGCATCGACGCAGCAGAGAATGAGCACCCTGACAGATGCGCAGCGAGAGCAAAGTATCCACACCATCGGGTCCATCACCCGGGTGGTCAGTTATCTCTATCCCGTCATCGGTCTCATCTTTGCCCTGATTTGTGCCGGCATCCTGATGATGACCTTTAATTTCGGGCTCGGCGCCAAGGCCAGTTATAAGCAATACCTGGCGGTCTGGTTCTATGCCGGACTACCCTATCTCATCAAGTTCTTGCTGGCGGCAATTGCCATTTTTGCCGGAATGAGCGCAGAACAATTCGATATCAACAATCCCGTTGGCACCAACGTCGGCTGGTATCTCAGCTCGGATACTCCGCTGTGGCTGCGCACACTATTTTCTTCAGCCGACATCTTCACTTTCTGGGTGGTGTTGCTGTTGATCATTGGCTGTTCCATCGTCGCCAAGGTCAAACGCAGCAGCGCTGCCATCGTGATTATCGGTTGGTGGGTGCTCATCATTCTGGGCGGCACCATTATGGCCGCAATCCAGGGATAAGGGCTTTTCTCTCTCACGTGCACTCTCGAAGTCCAGCGAAGCGCAGCTTTTCTTCACGGAAAAGCTGCACAAACATCGCCGCTTCGCTCTCAACCCAAAGGGAAAATGCTCGAATCGAATCCGCGCATCCGCCAGCTGCATCGAACCAATGAAGTGTAAAGTGTCCCCAGATGAGTGAGTGGGTCAGGTTGTGCGGTCGGCAGGAGCTTCCAGCGGAAGCCGAGGCCAAAGAATTCTCTGTTCAGGGTCACACACTCTGCGTGGCCACGCTCAAGGGAGTTCCCCTGGCGCTCGACAATGTCTGCCCGCATCGCGGCGGTCCACTCGCCGAAGGCACAGTGGACCACGGCAAGATTGTCTGCCCCTGGCACCAGTGGGAATTTGATCTGGCCACTGGCCAGGCCACGCATTCTCCCGCTGCAAAAGCCACCCGCTATGCGCTGCGCGTTCAGGGTGACGACGTCCTGGTGCAACTGTAGAAATTGCATCTCACTGCAAATGCTGCCGCAATCTCGCATCGATCCTGCGCCATGTAAATCCGGATCCCAATCATGAGTAAGCCCTACGTTTTAGAGCGCGAACAGTGGGTCCCCGCTTCGCTCGACGAAGTCTTCCGTTTTTTCTCTGACGCCGCCAATCTCGAGTTGCTCACTCCGCCATGGCTGCGCTTTCAAATCCTCACGCCCCAACCCATTCAGATGTTCCCCGGCACGTTGATCGACTACCGCCTCCATTGGCATGGAATTCCCATGCGATGGCGAACCAAAATCACGGCCTGGCAGCCACCGCTCGCGTTTGAAGATCTGCAGTTGCAAGGTCCATACCAGCTGTGGCACCACGCGCATAGCTTTCAAGCTGTCGACGGAGGCACGCTCATCCGCGATCGCGTGCAATATGCACTTCCCTTTGGAATTGTTGGACGAATGGTGCACGCGTTTTCTGTGCGCAGAAATGTAGAGAGTATTTTTGCGTTCCGCGAACAGAAGGTCGAAGAAATCTTCGGCTCCGCCCACGCCCGTCAAGCGTAAGTAGGTATTCGAACCACCTTTATTCTGCTGCCATAGTCAAGACATTCGGGCATTTCGCCTGCATCCACTGTCGATAGGTCATCTTGTCGCGTTTGGGATTAAACTCTTGTCCCGGGCACACCGGGCATCCTGCCGCCTCGCGCAATTGATCGCTCCACGACGCGTGTTTTTCGCGCCCATTCGGGTCCCACAGATCCTGCGTGCTGTCTTCTGACGAAGCCAGCGAAACCGTGTAGTTGGGAGAGATACCCTGCGTCCATTCCGAGGCAGGCTGCTCCGGCGCGTCGCCTCCCTGCGAAGTGTAAGACTTGCAGTCGATGGTTCCACCCTTGCCATCGCTGCAGGTTGCGGTGACACTCTTTTTGACATTGCTGTGAGCATTGCCCAGCGTCTGAGCCTTGGGCTGCGAACCAAAAACGTCCGAACCGCCGCCGGAGTCGCCGCCGACAGAGGGCAGATCGATTCCCACTTCCAGAATTGCGTCCGCCTGTTTGGGACTGGAAACAATCGTCAGGCAGGTATCCTGATCCAGCCGCGTGCTCGCGGCATTCGCCATCACGGGCGATCCGGCATCCACGTATACCTTGCGTACCGGTTTTCCCGCCGCCGTGGTCAGCGTCTTGTCGCCCTTCTTTGCCGAACCCGTCCCAGGCATGCAACAGAACACCAGAATTCCGAGAAAGATAGGCAGCATTGAAGAGCTCATTCGCCCGCCCGGCCGTATGCTTCCTCGCCCCTTCAGCCCTGCTCGCGTCATCGCCATCTCCTCCGGTTCAACCGGAATTATTTTCGAGCGCGGCAAGCGTTTTGTCCAGACTTGCGACGTTTTCGACATTCAGGCAGATACGGCTCGAATCCAGCGGACGCATCAGGCCACACAGCACTTTGCCCGGACCCACTTCGATGAAGTGCGTCACATCGGCTGCAATCAGTTGCCGCTCACACTCCACCCAGCGAACCGCGCCGGTCACCTGGCGAATTAACGCATCACGTGCCGCATTGCTGGTCGCGACCCAGGTGGCATCGACGTTTGAAACCACGCTTAACTTGGGCGCATGAAACGCCGTCGCCTCCAGATCGATTGCCAGACGATCCTGTGCCGGCTGCATCAATGCACAATGGAATGGCGCACTCACCTTCAACGGAATCGCGCGTTTCGCTCCACGCTCTTTGCACTTCGCGCAAGCCAATTCCACCGCCGCCGCTGCTCCGGAAATCACGGTCTGCTCGGGAGCATTCAGGTTGGCCGCCGCAACCACCCCGCCCGATTCTTTGCGCTGCATCGGCGCACGCGCGAATCACGTCTTCCGCCGTCATTCCCAGAATCGCGGCCATCGCGCCCACTCCTTCCGGCACCGCTTCCTGCATATATCGTCCGCGATTGCGCACCGTCCGCACCGCATCCGCAAACGATAGCGTTCCAGCGGCCACCTGCGCGGAGTATTCTCCCAGCGAATGCCCGGCGGCGAAATGGCTGCGCACGCCTCGTTCTGCCAGCACCCGCAACGCCGCAATCGAGACTGTCAGAATCGCCGGCTGCGTATTCTCCGTCAGCCGTAACTCTTCTTCCGGCCCGTCAAAACATAGTCGAGAAATAGAAAATCCCAGCGCCTCATCAGCCTCTTCAAAAACCGTGCGCGCTACCGGAAATGCGTCGAAAAGTTCGCGGCCCATCCCGACGGCCTGCGATCCCTGCCCCGGAAAAAGAAATGCAATAGTTGTGTTTGGATTTGTGGTCGTGATCGGCGTACTCATATCAAAGACCTATTGGAAGCGAACATGACGCGGATTGCAAGTGCAGGTAACTTCGCAGCCAGGCGGGGTCCCATAAAGAGCCAGATTGTATTCTGTTCTCACGAATTTGAATGCCAAGCAAATTAAGGTGTGTCATGCTAAATATCCGCGCAATGGTTCTGTTTGCGGTAGTCGGGATTATGGGTTCGACCCAAATCTCAGGCCAGACTAACCCTGCTGCCAGCGGGAACCCCTGTGTTAAGGTTGACGGACCGGTTCTGAATGTCCCCTACTCGGCACAGCGTCGTTTCACCTCTGTTAAGAAGCTAGCCGATGGAACAATCGATCGCAGCGAATCCGGCGGAAGTGAGGCGCGGGATTCCCAAGGTCGCACTTACAGCGCCGGCGAGCGGCAATGGACTTACTTAGAGGGCAAGAAGAGGGTACTCAAAAGCGAAATGTTGTACCGAATCGACGATCCCGTCGCCAACACGGATACACGTTGGGACACAACCTCGAAAGAAGCGAAGGTGGTCCATTGGCCCAAAAACGCGTCGGAGGATGCTTCAAGGGCACCGTGCCAAGCCGACTCTTTTGACTCGACGATGAGCACGTTTGGAACCGTGGAGAAACTTGGCACAAAGACTTTTGGAGATTTTCTGGCCGAGGGCACCCGTAGCAGCTATACCGTGCCAGCCGGACAAGATGGTAACGATCAACCGATTGTTGTCGTCCACGAGACTTGGTACTGTCCCGAACTGAAGATCGTGATTCTCGAAACGAATGATGATCCGCGTAGCGGAAAGACTAGAAACGAACTGGTAAATATTGTTCGCGGAGACCCGGACGTCACGCAATATCTCCCACCGGCGGATTACGTAGTTCACGACATTCGAATGCAATGGTAATCGGCGATTTCTAGACGTTTACATGCTCTGGCACGTGAACGCTGTCCTATAAAAAAATCAAATTTTCACATCGGAAGATCAGGATCAACGAGGAAGCGAACTCCGTCCGCTATTCCGCCGGTGCGCCGTTCAAAGCCAGCAGGCCCTGCTCAATATGCGCATTCACGTTGGCCTGCGCAAATTCCGCCGCCACGCGAATGCCGTTCATAATGGCGCGATCGGTCGAAGAGCCATGCCCCACGATGCACACGCCGCGCACGCCCAGCAGAGGAGCGCCACCGTATTCTGACTGATCGAAGCGCCGCTTGAAATGGTTGAACGCCTTGCGCGAAAGCAACGCACCCACCTGTGCCGTCACCGTCGAGGTCAACGACTCCCGCAGCGATTCCCGCACCAGCCGCACCAGTCCTTCCGATGTCTTCAGCGCCACGTTGCCGATGAATCCATCGCAGACCACCACATCGGCCTGGCCGTTATAAATATCGCGCCCTTCCACGTTGCCTAGAAAATTCATCGGCAACTGCTGCAGCAGCGGAAAACTCTCCCGCGTCAGCTCGTTGCCTTTGCCCTCTTCTTCGCCGATCGAAAGCAGCCCCACGCGCGGGCGCTCCACCTTCAGCACAGCGCGGGCATACATCTCGCCCATCACCGCAAACTGCTCCAGATTTTTCGGTTTGCAATCGACGTTGGCGCCTACATCCAGCAGCAGGCAAGGCTTTCCCGTACTGGTCGGCAACACCGCCACCAGCGCGGGACGATCCACGCCCGGCAATGTCCCCAGCACCATCTTCGCCGTGGCCATGGCCGCGCCCGTATTGCCTGCCGTCATAAATCCGGCAGCGACACCTTCGCGCACCAGCCTCAGCCCCACGCGCATCGACGAATCGCGCTTGGTCCGAACCGCCTGCACAGCCTTTTCGTCCATGCCAATGGCTTCACTGGCCTGAACAATTTTTATGGGAAGATGACGTTCCCCGGCACGATGCATCTGCTTCGCCAGCATAGGTCGAAGCGTGCGCTCCGGGCCCACCAGATGCACCCGTACCTGTAGCAGCCGACACGCCAGGATTGCGCCGCGAATTTCCGGCTCTGGCGATTTGTCGGAACCCATGGCGTCAAGCGCGATGTCAATCAGCATGGAGGGAGGCGGTTAGCTCTTTTCTTCCTTTGTCGCAATGGCCAGGACGTTGCGTCCCTTGTAGGTGCCGCATTTCGGGCACGCCTGGTGCGGCAGCTTGCGCTCATGACAATTCGGACATTCAGAGAGCGACTGCGTGGTAAGAAAATCGTGCGAACGCCGCTTGGCGGTGCGTTGTTTGGAGTGGCGTCGTTTCGGATTCGGCATTGAAATTCCCTTTCCCCGCCGCGCTCTCCTCTCGATTCGCACGCCCCGCAAGGCGCTATTCCGGTGAGAGTTCTCGAAGGCGGGTGCAACAAACTTTGTAGAATTATGGCTTGTCCTGGCTGCGGATCAACTGTGGCTGCAATGCCTTCAGCTGCTCCCAGCGCGGGTCGGTCGAAGTGGTCACGCAGTCGCAGGGATCCGTATTCCGGTTCCGGCCACACTCCGGACAAAGCCCTTTGCAGTCTTCGCGGCAAAGGTTCTTGGCTGGAAGCGCCAGAAGGATCTGCTCGCGCAGCACATCTTCAAGCAATAAACCGTCTCCTTCATAGTAGCCGATTTCGGTCTCCGATGTGGAAATCGCGCGGTCAGTATTGTCCTGGTCCGCCCCCGCGGGACGAAAAATCAGGTCAAAACTGGCCTCAATCGGCTGCGAAACCGGGTCCAGGCAGCGCGCACACGCCACTTCCATGCGGGTGTCCAGCTTGCCCCGGATTCGAATGTCCTCGACGATTTCGTTGGTGCCGCGATGCTCTTTCAGCAAATCGACGCGGCCTTGGGTGTGCAATATCCCCACCTGCTGCATATCGTCCACAAAATCAATGCTTCCCGGAGCAAGAGATTCATCAAAATCGATGGCCTGCCGCTCAAGATCGGCAACGAGGAACTTCATCGCGATGCCTCCAGGCGAGTATGAAATTCGAGCCGCACGCCAGCCAATTCCGCCGCAGCCCTCTCCTTCGAGACTAAGTCCCACGCGAAAGTGCGTCAAATTCCGCGGCGACATAAGGACTGAAATATAAGGGCTGAAATCAAAACAAGGCCACCCGCGCTACATCGAGATCGACGGCAGCCATGCGCCCGCAGGTTCGTTATACAGTCCGATCGTCATTAGCGTGCAGGGCTGCACAACCCGCAGACCGTTTTCCAGGCACCAGCGAAACAAAGCCGTGTTGCGAGCAGGGACCAGAAATCCGGGGCCGTCGAATCGCTCCGCCGCGCCAATCAGCGCCTTTAGGTCCCGGTTCGATTCGGCCACAGAATGCCCAAAATAATTCAGCCCGGTGGTGTATCCCACCACCCGTCCGTCGCGTTCAACCACTCTGGCGTCTCCCTCGCGGATTGCATCGGCGAGCTCTCCCGAGCGGGTATGTCCATGCACCGCAGCGCACAGCCGATCGCACACCGCAGCGTCAGCATCACCCGCGGGACGAACCGTGCAGCCTTCGATGGATATCTTCATTGGACCGCCTTGCATCACGCTCAGCAATTCGCGGACCTCGAACCCGAGCTTCGCATAGAGAGAAAGAGAACGAGTATGAAACGTGGATTGCATCAAACGGATGCCGGGCGCGCCCCGTTCCGTCGCCCGATCCAGTACCGCCTGCATGAGACGTCTCCCTGTACCCGCGTTCTGCACCGCGGGATCAATCGTGATCGGACCGATTCCGACGACGGACGACCGTTCATCCAGACAATTGCTGCCGACGATCGCACCTCCCATTTCGGCCACCACACAGTAGAACGATGGGTGAGAAAACATCATCTGCAGCACACCGACGCCCATCTCCGACGTAGGGATTTCCGGCGGGAAATTATGATCCGAATTGATCTTGTGAAAGGCCTTGTAGCAGATCTGCCCGCACGCCTCAGCGTCCTCCGGCTTCGCGCGCCGGATAGTCACAGCCGCGGACGGTGTCTGTATCGCCATCATGCCGGGATTATAGTACCGGCCTCGCGCCGACCTGAGCCCTTATTTCCGAGTCCTTGTGAGCGCGCCCCCCATCGCCTCGATCCTGAGACATGGGATTGCAGGACAATCTGGGTGCCCCACATCTCGCCTCTGAGATGTGGGATTGTAGGATGTTCCCACGACAAAAGGCCTGGTCCGATATCAACAACCAACCTGGGTGCCCCATGTCTCGCCTTTGAGACATGGGATTGTAGGATGTTCCCATGGCGAAGGGCTTGGTCCGGTATCAACAGGCAGGCGATCTGCACTTTATCACCTTCAGTTGTTCCGGAAGACGTCCGTTTCTCGCCACTCCAACTGTCCGGAACATCTTCGAGCGGTCACTGGAGACGATGAGAGTCCGATATCACTTCGTCATCCTCGGGTACATTGTCATGCCGGAACATGTTCACCTGCTGGTCGGCGAACCGAAAAATGCTCCCTTGTCGAAGGCAATACAAGCCTTGAAACTCTCCGTCGCCGTTCAGCGGAGCCAGCGGCCGTTCTGGCAGGCTCGCTATTACGATTTCAACGTATTCACGAATGCAAAACGAGTCGAGAAGTTGAAATACATGCACCGCAATCCCGTCGCACGCGGCTTGGTCGCCGAACCGGACGCGTGGGCATGGTCCAGCTTCCGGCATTACTCAATGGGCGAGATCGGAACGGTGCGCATCGGGAGTTAAGTTGGAATGATAGTGGTTCCGCTGCGATCAACTCCCACATCTCAGAATCGAGATGTGGGGCACCCAGACTGTGTCAATCGGGCGGGCATTTTCCATAGATTTCCGAGAGAATAATTTGGGTGCCCCATGTCTCGCCCTTGAGACATGGGAGTGTAGGAGGCTGGCATTGCGAAAGGCGTCGTCGGTATCAACAGTCACCCACCTCCTCGCCAACATCCCACGTCTCAAAATCGAGATGTGCGCCACCCACCGCACCGAACGATCCCGCAATTCGGCTCACATTTTTCCCGCCCGTGTCTTAGGTCTGGGTTTTGCGGCCACTTGTCGCAAATGGATGCCATTCTGACTCAGGAATGTAAGCACAGCCCCAGAAGGAATGACGTTGGCGATACCAGTCCCGTTAGATTCGATTAAAAGGCCAACAATCGCCCCGTCTCCTTGGCGTAAGACCGGAGCCCCGCTGTCACCTGGACCCGAATGAATGTCGACCTGATACATCTCGATGGAAAGAGTGCCCCCACTGTCCCTTGAGAATTTGGGCATATCATCCGTAATGGATGCAACCATTCCGGTCGTTGCGACTAGGTTCGAGGAGCCTCCTTGAAATCCCACCGCGAGGACCTCATCCCCCTCCTGCGGCGGACTTGCCAAGAAAATGATCGGGACTGGTTTATGGAGGGCTTTGTTCGCTGGCCCGGGAAGATCAAGGTGGAGAAGCGCCAAATCATATTCGCTATTCTGTTTCCGAAAGCTACCAGGAACATAGATCGTGGCGCGACTCGACGCACCTATGGGGTCAGCGTTCTCGGGGTTAATACCGATATTCAAGTCGGCTTCAACTCCCAATCGACGGAGATACCGAAGCTCTTGCTGTACGCGTGCGGCGACGTGCGCCGGAGTTAGGACATCTCCCGCATCGTCAAGAAGTAAACCTGTGCCGATAATCCGCGTCCCACTTTTATAAAAAGGATCTACATCCGTCTTAATTATCCCCTCTATGGGTCTGCAAATCGCGATCTGGACGATGGCCGGGCGAATACGGGAAAGTTGTTTCGCTATTGATGTCTTCGCGACAACTTGAGATGAAATCGGTGGCGACGCTATCAATGCGAATGCCAACAAGCCCAGGATGCAAAATCTCATCTTTCGCAGTGCGACCATATCAGCAGGCGTGACTGCACGTCGGGTAACCATTGACTGTAGAGCTTCCGCCCCCCGTGATCGGGTTTCATAAAGTCCAAGGCACATGTCGACACCAGGTAGCTCGACAGCTAGAGGAAGTTGTGCGGATCCCTCTTCCAATCGCTCCACCGCACTGTCGGGTCATCAGGGTAGTGGGTCAAGATCCTTCGTTCCCCGCCACGCTTTAGGGTAGCGTTCCCATCCCAACTCGACCCGCCGAACGCCCGAACAGCATCATAAATCGTCGCGATTGTGCGAGGACTAAGATGAAAATCCTGCATGCAGAACCTGAAAATCGAATCCGCATCTTGTCTGGTTGTCGTTTGGACCCAGTATAAGTAATCATGTATGACCGCCGCATACGCGTATTCCCCGTCCGGGCGCAAAACGGACCAAAAAACCCGGGGTATGCTGGCCAAGTCGGTAACGAAACCTGTAGGCACAACGACGGGTGGGTAGCGAGATTGTCCATCGCCGGGGCGCCAACTGATCGGCTTCTTCAGATACCAGATCGGCTCCACGAAGCGGGACATAATCAGTACGCCACCCACCGCATTCTCTACGGAAGAGTCGAACAGCGCGCTGGTCATCCAATTGTCGATCTGCGCGGAATTCGGCTGCTCGCCGAGATCAATAGGGACAATAGAGCTGGCTGGTTCGCCTAAACCAAGTGCTTTGGCCGCTCCTGCCAAGCAAAAACCACCGATCAGATTTCTCCGGTTTATCATCTTCGCTCCGGCTGCTTGGGAACCTGTCCCGCACCCTGATGGCTGCTCTCTCCATCATCCCCGTCGTAAAGCTCAATGAGCTTTGGATCATCCTGAAGAAGAGTTCGGATGAGGAGCCGTTGTCTAGTGGGCGGATCGACCATTGCCGCCGTCATATCAACTATGCACCCGACGCATTCTAATACGTCGAAGTCAATCAAAGGTAGGGATAGATTGTTCGTGAGCTTCAATCCGGGCCCTACAATTTTCAAGCTAGTGGGTCGGCCGCGAGCAAGTTCTTCCATTTCCAGAAGTTTTGGCTGACGCGCAAATTCCTGCATGTCGTTCATGTCGAGAGTACAGTTCCCGTAAACGAGGACAAATTCTACGTGATTCCCGAAAATCTTCGCGCGCGACGAATTTTCCAAAACGCATCTCCGAGCTACGTAGGGCATCGGCCCTCCCGCGAAAATTTGAGCACCATGAAATGATCGATAGGAAATTAGCTTAGCTGATGTGATCCACGCTCCCCGGATTACTTCTCTTGCTCCAGTAACCTGGAGCATTATCTTCGCCGAAGGAGCCAAATCATCCGAGCTTCCTCTCTGCGGATGAGCTTGATATCTCGCGAGTGTTTCGTTGACGTGTCTGACCGCGGAAAGCTGTGCTTTCCGGCTTTGCAAAGGATCGTTGGCGCTAATCGGGGCGGGGGGCGGAGGGGTAGTAACAAATTCATCAATCTTTAACTGAATTGAATTCGGGTTCGGGGCAGCTGTTTGAGCGATCGCTGGAAAGCTCGACAACACTGCAATCAACGAAATCTCCAAAAGCTGACACACTATCGCGGCGCTAGGGCCCCAACCCAGCCTAGGAGTTGCAATTGATGGCAGATCTGACATTGAAACAACATAGCACGTCATTACTCGTGCAGCCATTGCCCCAACTCTCGTCTGCCGCGGCGGAAGCCCTGGACTCGAACTCATTCCACCATCAGCCGATTCACCGCTTGGTCCACCCCAGCAGCGCCTCCAGTTGCAGCTGCGCCACCTCCGGAATCCTCGCGCCTTTCACCTGCGCGCGTGTGATCAGCCGCCGCTTCAAAATCCCCAGCAGCGCCTTCGACAACTCCTCGCGAGGCATCGTATCCGCCGCCGCCAAATCGAGAATCGTTCGCAGCGGAGTCGTCAGCCGATATCCGTTCCGAGCCGCAATGTCGCTCTCCGCCAGGTCGGCATAGTACAGCGTCAGACCCTCCGGCGTCGCGCCCCTCCGGCGAAACCCCTTCGGCACCGTCATCTCCAGCGCTGCGGGCAAATCCGTCGTCGCCTCTGGCGCAACATAAAGCCCCAAAGCGGTAGAATGACTATAGACACCCTGTGCCCGCCCCTCCCGGTCCATGGACCACAAATGCCAGCGCACCAGCTCCGGCCGCAGCACCGCCGGAAACGATGTGAGCCGGTAAATCCCGCGACATTCGCGCGCCCAGTGGCCCTCTTGAACGTTGTAGGTGTGGCTGCTTTCGGAAAAACCGGCTTTTTTCGCCTGTTTCGCAGTGAAAAAGCCCGCCTGGACCTCAGCAATCTTTTGTAAACAACGAGTTGCCTCGTTGCGCGATCGAAATAGCCTCTGCACAATACTTCAATTAGACTGCACAATCCTTCAATTGGCTTGCACAATCCTTCAATCAGGCCGCACAATCCTTCAATTAACTAGCATTGCCCCCGCCTCATGGAGCTTTTCACCCAGTGGTACCCTCGTCAGCGGAGGCGTACATGACCAAAACCATCCTCGCTCTTTCTCTGCTGTTCTCTCTTCCCCTGTTCGCCGCAACGCCAAGCGCAGATTACAACCTCAACCTTCACGTATCAGAAACTCGCATCGGCACGGATTGCGGAGTAGCTGTCGGCAATTCCACCTGCAAATCCGTCCAGCTGCTTTCCGCCCTCGTCGACGGCGCCAAGTATGAACTGGAAAGCGAGACCTTCTTTCCCAAAGGCATCGTCGCGCTTGGCGACTACAAGGCGCGGCTAATCCCAGGCCAGGAAAAGCCCACGCACGAGTTCAATCGATCCTACGAGTTGATGTTCCCCGACGGCAGCACTCGCAAGTTCCGCGTCACCGGCCAGATCGAGTAGCCGCGCTCAAAAGTGGGCGGGCACACGCTGATCGTATGCCCGCCCAATTTCGCCTGCTTGTAGGCGCTCTCTAGTTGAGCGGTGGCGGCGCTCCCATCACCACGTAAAAGTTCACGGTGGCTCGTGGATCATTCGCATTGATCTGCTGGTACGGATAGATATCGTGACACCAGTTCAGCACCTGTCCGGTGTTGCCCGTGCAGTCGATCAGCTGGCTGTTGACCGTCTGTCGCTCCTGCGGCGTGGGAAATGGATTCAATGGGAATTTGTTCGGCAGCCCCTTGAGTTTGAAAACATACACGCGTCCCTTACTATCCTTCATCGAGTTCGTGCATTCCAGGATGCTGCTCTTTGTCCCTGGAATTCCCTCCGGCACAGCAAAGCTGGTGAAGTACGAAACCGTCGGACTATCGGGCGTCGTCGTGCAGCGACCGTAATCCGAGAAGTGGATTCCGCCGGCATACGACGACGAATATCCAAATGGGAAATTGACGTTGGGAGTGGCGTGGTCCGGGTTCGGCAAGTTCTGCGTTCCACCCACAGCGATGATCAGGCCGGTGCCGTCCGTCTGCATATTGCCCACCGCGTCATCGACAGAATACGCATAGGTGTACGGCGCATTCAGGTAATCCGGCCCGTGCACCAGCGCAACATATGGATCAAATTTTCCGTAGTCGCCCTTCAGCACATTTACCCAGTACTGCAGCTGGTCAAAGTCGGCCTTGACGACTTCATAGTTCACCGGCTTTTTTGGATCAGCAAATCCCGGCGTATTGTAAAGCTGGTTCGCCGCCGTGTTTGTGCAGCCCTCCAGGAACGGAGTCCACCCATAAAGATGCGCGAGGAATAGCTTCTCGGTCTTCACCACTGGAGTCCCGGTGCATCCCCAGACATCTTTCCATTTTTTCCGGTCGAGGGTTCCGACGTCGTAGTAGTTGTCGTAGTTGGAATTCAGCAGCGCCGTGACGGAGCGAATCAGCGGGCAGATCGCGTCGCCGCCATTCTGGTTCACGCAGGTTTCCCATTCTTTCGTCATCGCAACAATCGGCTTCGACTGTACCGGCGCAGGAAGAAACACATTCGTGTTATCGAATGCGGCAGAATTCAGGAAAATCTCCAGAGCTGAAGGAATCTTCCCTGCCTCGGCATTGCCGGCACCATTCTTGTAGAGCGGCCAGTCGGCGCCGAGAGACGACGCATACCATTTCGTGATCGCCGCATCGAAATTTGTAATCGTGGCCGGCGAGCCAATGTAACCGATCAACGGATTGCCGTACGGTTCCATCACAGCCGGCATGTACACGTAGTTGACGTACGAAACATCGTAGTCCACGTTATCGGGCACCCACAGACGCGCAGGCTGGCCCGGCTTCGTGTGATCAGGATTAATCGGTTGCGCGCCCAATGTAAATTCGGCCAGCTGCTGTGGATCATTGTTGGGTATCGACGCCGGAGCGTTAAAGAAATGCAGCTTGCAGCCGCCGCTACACGTCGGCGGGTTGTTTGTCGGCGTCACTTCGTTGCCTTTTTGATCGGCATCCCAGTGTTGCTGCAGCACTGTGGGAGGCTTCGTATCCGTAGAAGGCCCTCGATAAAAGTTGATGCCTCCGCCCTGCCACCAGTCGATCAGTTGTCCCGACTGCGTGGGCTTGATGGTGCCAACCAGCGGCGAGTACAGCGGCAGAGTGATCATCGCCGATCCACCGGGAGGAATGCCGTTCTCTCCGCTGGCGCAGCAATTAATGTACATACGATATTGCGTTGCCCTGGGATATGGGTTGGCGCCAAGCTGCGCATCCTTGAGTTGAAAGCACGCCTGCATCCACGTATCTGTAGCACTCGGTGCGCCGGCAAACAGCACGGGATAAATGTTATGGCTTGTGGAGTTGTTGTAGATCTCGACTGTCATCGTCGGAGTTTGCCCGTTGGTGCAGTCAATTGTCGGGGGCGGGGCGGCCGCGTTCGCATTTCGCGCGCCGAAAACAAGAACCGCGAGCGCGATACATACAATCAGTGCGAAATGCTTTGCGGTGCGGGCATCCACTACGCGGAGAGTTTCACAGTCAGTTACGTCTCTCCAAAATGTTTTTTCCGTCACTTTCATTTCCCCCTTCAATTCACATCTAATTTCGGATCATTTGGGGGACTTCAGTGTAGCCTCTCAATTCACAACTGCGACACTGAAAAATCAATTTTATTGGCGGCTGATCCACGTTGTCGTTGTTGCGCAAAAGTCTGCGCTGTTGCGGAAAAATATTGCAGAAGATTTACTGCCCGTGAAATTCCGATAGCTTGCCTGTAAGCAGAAAAGTTCGCACACGACTGGAAACAGCCGCCGCATCGCAATTCATCATCGAGTGGCCGCAGGGCACTTGTGACACATACGTCGGCGCGCCGATCGCAGCCGCCCAGTCGAGCGCCGGCTGTGGGTTTACGGTGTGATCGTACTTGTTCACGATCACCAGAAAATGCGGGCCGCCACGCGCCGCTTCGGCAATCGTCCGATCCCCAATCAGATCCAGATGCCGGACCGCATCCAGTTGCCACAGCCTGTCATTCGCATCCGCATGGTCAGAGGTCTCGGCCCGGTGGATGTACGCAGCCGCCTGATCGCGAGGTGTCAACTCATTTCGATAGGTCGGCGTAATCGTCACCAGCGAGTCGATCAGATTCGCCAGCCGTAAATCCGGCTCGGCCGTGTAGTGACCCTCGTCATAGCCGGGAGCCGACTGGATTGCCTCCATCTGGATCTGTTTTGTCAGCAGGTCAAAGGTCGTCTCGCGCGGCGTTCCCAGGATTGGCACTGCGAGGTCAAAATATTTTGGATACATCACAGCCCACACAAAGGTCTGCTCGCCACCCATTGATATGCCGGTCACCGCATGCAGGTGCTGCAGGTGGAGCACCTCGGTTGCCAACCGATATTGCGCCCGGACGCAATCGCGCAGCGTGAAGTGAGGAAACCCCGTTCCAGGTTGCGCCGTGCTGTTCGACGGCGATGAGGAAACTCCGTTGCCGAAGGCATCCACCGCGATCCCGAAAAAACGCGCGGTATCCACCAGGTGCAGTGGCGAACTTCCATCTCCAAACAGCGGAGTCAGTTCCGCCGTGTTGCCATGCAGCGAAGTAGGCATCAGCACCGCATTATCACCGGCCGCATTCAATGTGCCGAAGGTACGGTAGCCGATCCGGCAATCCTGAATCACCTGCCCGTTTTCCAGCTTGCACTGGCCCAGGTTCGCAAATTTCTGCTGGCTCTGCTGCGCCTGCACGGAAAGCGCACCAGTCAAAGACACGGCCATCAAGCAAACCAGCGTCCATATGCGACGACACTGTACAGGCAAGTTGCGCGGATCGGATGACTCGGCGTGCGATCTCATCTGACCTTTATACAATCACGCTGCAGCGGTCACGCAAATCCTACGCGACCGCCGCGGGACTATTCGCCTTTGTACTTCTGGAACAGATCGGGAAACTGCTTCTTCAGCTCACCGATTTTGGGTCGGTCGCAGATATTGACATACGGATTATTCGGATTATGCAGCGCATAATCCTGGTGGTAGTCCTCGGCTTTGTAAAAGCCCTGCAACGGCACCACCTGGGTGACGATCGGCTTGCGGAACACCTTCGCCGCGTCAAGTTGCGCGATGTACGCCTTCGCAATGCGCTCCTGCTCCGGATTCATATAGAAGATGACGGAACGGTAGGATGACCCGACATCCGGACCCTGACGATTCAGCTCTGTAGGATCGTGCGCGACCGAGAAAAAGATGCGCAGCAGCGTGCCATAGGTGATCTTTGAGGGGTCATACACCACCTGCACGGATTCGGCATGGCCAGTGTTCTCCTGCGTAACCTGGGCATAGGTTGCGGTGGAAGCAGACCCGCCCGCATACCCTGCCATCGTTGCGGTCACGCCCTTCACTCGCTCAAAAACAGTCTGTGTGCCCCAGAAGCATCCTGCAGCCAGCACCGCTGTCTCCTGGCCGGACTGCTTAGCGAGCGGAGCATCGGTGGTCGGAGCGGGAATGGGCGCCTTGGCCGCGCGACAACCCAGGCAGAAAAGAAAACCGAATAAAACGGTGAAAATCGTGCTGCGTTTTGCCAGCGAACCCATCATGAAACCTCCCCGGGAACGAAACTGTCGAAGCTACAGCCATAAGACACCGGGATGAGGCGTTTGGTTACAGCCAGACGCTCCCAGTGGAGATTTGGCGGCGACGCCTTCGACTCGTTCCCCTATGCAGCCACGGAACCAGGATACGGCGCTGCTAGCTGACCGTGCGTGCCTGCAGATCGATCGTCACCGTATCATCCGGAGTTTTCACCCCGCCACCGTCGCTCTCCGGATGGAACTCGATTGTCATGGTCGTCGCATTCACCGTGACGCGTAAATATCCATAATGTGTGTCGTCGTAACTTTCCAAGGTCAATGTGTCGTCAATCTTGTAAGGGGTCCGGTAGGTGCCGCGCATTGCAGACAACGGCGAGTGACCGCCGCATCCAGCGACCAGAAAAGGAATCTGCATGGCGTTTACCGTTCGCGTGTAGCGCTGATAATTATGCGCGTGCCCGGCGAACACCGCATGCGGCCAAAGGCCCGCGGCCGTGCAGGCACTGTCGATGTCAGCCAGCATCTGCGGGCTCCCCCCATGGATTGTTCCGCCGGTAAATGGAGGATGATGGACGGCGATGATGACGGCGCCGGCATACTTTTCGCTCTTGACCCGTTGCAGCGCCGCAGTCAAAAATGCGATCTGTCGATCATCGAGTGAATTCGTTGCTCCCTGACTTGAAATCACGCCGGGATCTTCCATCACATTGCTATAAAGCCCCAGAATGCGTACAAACGGCGCATCGAAGGTGAAATACACGCCCGGCTCCGTCATCGTGGTGCGCGAAAGACCTCCCGAATCCGGCGACTGTGAGGGACTGGCGGTGCAGAAATTTCGCAGAAACGCGGCTAGCGTTGGGGCCGGATCGCTCGGGTACACAACGCCGTCATGATTGCCAGGGATGGCGACAATGGGCGCTGGATAATTTCGAAATGGCTCGTAAAACTGATCGTAGTAATATGTGCCTTCGCCGAAATAATAGACCACATCTCCCAGATGAAACAAAAACGACGGCACGTTTGCAGAGTTCGTCTCGTCGAAGTCCGTCACCATTTTGTCGGCCACCAGCGATTGCGTGTCCGGTCCTTTCACGCTGCCCGTGTCGCCTACAGAATGAAACACGATTTGTCCCGCTTGTTCGATGGCTTGCGTCCTGGCACTGCCTGCGCTTCCGTACACCTGGGCCAGAGTCAGGATCGGCTCGACTGCACCGCCAACCGGCTGCGGAACAGGTTCCAGTTGCGCGATTTCCTGATCTTTTTGATCGGTCACTGGATGTCGAAAACTTGTGGGATCGGGAGATGGATGCGGCTGCGCAAACACTGGCTGACCACCGTTATTCGCGGTGGCTTTGGATGGGTTAGGTTTGCCTGTCTGTTGCGGGGAACGAGGAGGAAGTGGCTCTGGCATGTCTCGGCTCCTTGGGGGGTGGAGGGTGGATGCGATTTGGAAAGAATTTCGAGCTTCTATGATCTGTCAGATTGGTGAGACGTTCGGACCGTTGTCCGGTAAGCAAATCGCTCTGTGAAATTACCATCAATCGATTACGCCGACTGACAGCGCCAGGCCAAGTGTTTCCACGCCGATGGCGGTTGCTGCAATAGCCGAATGGCAGCAATCCCAGCCGCGCCGGCACGCATGCAGTCGGCCGCATTTTCGGCGGTCACTCCTCCGAGCGCGAACACCCGGACTGGTGCTGCCGCGCGACAAACATCTTCAAGCAAAGCGAGTCCGGTCCCTGGAAGCCGAGACGCTCCAGCTTCACTATCGCCCGCGTCGACCGCAATTCCCTCGCGAACCACTTTTTCAAACACGGGTGCGAAGAGTATGCAGTCGGGTGACTGTCGTCGCGCTGCTATTACCTCTTCGAGCGTGTGGCAGGCAACGCTGATGACCGGCGGCCGCGAACGACCGGCAGCAGCAAAGATGCGGCGAACTTCTTCCGCCGACAGTGCATCTGGGCCAGACGGCAGATGCACGCCATCTGCTTCCGCGGACAACGCAACATCGACTCTGCCGTTCACTAGAACTCTCGACGCAATGGTTTTGCCGCTTACCTGACCCACCGCACGAACGACCGCTCGTGCCAACTCGACCTGCTCGCGCGCGGAAAGATCTTTCTCTCGCAGCTGAATGAAGGACACGCCATTCGCCGCCCAGGCGGTTGCCAGTTCTAGCAGGCGCGCCAGCCCATCGGCCTTGTTGCCCGCGTACAGCCGCCGATCCGTAATGGCGTACAGCAATTCCTCTCCCTCGCGCGTCCAATCATTGTAGCCAGTGAAGGCCGGGATCCATTGACAATTGGTTTCATCCGCTTGTGGTACTGTCGAAAATGCGATGCGCGAGCCTGGCCTTGAATCCGTTCCAGCGATCGATAGGGCGAGACAAACAGTCATCGACAACCCGCGCTAAGCAGAGAATAAAATTGACAAGCGGAATGAAATGACGGAAAGGAACGATGGAAATATTTGACCTGCTCGTCCTCGGGTCTGGCCCTGCCGGACAGCGAGCGGCAATTTCGGCCGCCAAGCTGGGCAAGCGCGTTGCCGTGGTGGAGCAGCGCGAATTTGTCGGCGGCGTCAGCGTCAACACCGGCACCATACCCAGCAAAACTTTTCGCGAAGGCGTGCTTCACCTTTCCGGCTACAACTACCGCTCCATTTATGGCATGAATTATCGCGTCAAAGACAAGATCACGATGTCCGATCTTGCCTTCCGCGTGCAGCACGTCATCAAGACGGAAGTCGACGTGACCGAAGCGCAGCTGTCGCGCAATAACATCGAGGTGCTTACCGGCACCGCCAGTTTCGAAGACCCGACGCACATTCGCGTAACTAACTCGCGCGGCTCCAGCGTATACGAGAGCCGCAATACTCTCATCGCTGTCGGTTCACGTCCTGCTACCAATCCCAAAGTTCCGCTGAACGGTCGCAACATCATCAACAGCGATCAAGTCTTGTTCATGCCTGATCTACCGAAAACTTTGATCGTTGTCGGCGGCGGCGTGATCGGCGTCGAATACACGTGCATGTTCGCGGTGCTGGGGGTGCGCGTTATCCTGATCGAAAAACGACCCAAGCTGCTGGAATTTGCCGACCAGGAAATTGTGGAGGCACTCAGCTACCACCTGCGCGACAGCCGCGTCACCATGCGGTTGAATGAAGAAGTGGAAAGCGTAGAAGACCTGGCCGACGGCAGCGTGGTGGCCAACACGGAAAGCAAAAAACGGATCTCCGCCGGCGCGCTTTTGTATGCGGTCGGCCGCCAGGGAAATGTGGACGACCTGAACCTGGCTGCCGCCGGATTGGATGCCGACGCGCGCGGCCGCATCAGTGTGGACGAGAATTATCGCACCAAGGTGCCGAACATTTTTGCTGCTGGAGATGTCGTCGGTTTTCCAGCACTGGCCTCGGTTTCCATGGAGCAGGGACGCATCGCCGCCGCCCGCGTGTTTGGTGACGACTGTGTCGTATCCAATCCAAAATATTATCCGTACGGGATTTATACGATTCCGGAAATTTCCTTCATTGGCAAAACGGAAGAGCAGTTGACGGAAGAGGATGCGCCGTATGAAGTGGGGGTCGCGTATTATCGCGAAATTGCGCGCGGCCAAATCCGCGGCGACACCACTGGCCGGCTGAAATTGATCTTTCATCGCGAGACGCGCCACCTGCTTGGCGTGCACATCATCGGCGAAGGCGCCAGCGAACTGGTTCACATTGGCCAGGCCGTGATGGCGCTGAACGCAACCATCGACTATTTTGTCGACACGGTCTTCAACTATCCGACCCTGGCGGAATGCTACAAAGCCGCGGCCTTCAACGGTCTGAACCGCCTGAGCAAGACGGTTGAGGAGATTTGAATCATGGGAAAAAGTCTTGGCATCCACGTCACCGGGCGCATCGTCACGGGCGTTGTCGAAAGTGAAAAGCCCTGCTCGCGCCTGTTCCATTTTCCTGAAGACACAGACGACACGGATGCCCTACTGGACACTCCGCTGGATGGCTTGCTCGAACTGGTACGTGAGGAGGCCGTGCGCGCAGTCGGCGACTGTGGACCGATTGATGCTGTCGGTCTAGCTCTGCCTGGAATTGTGAAAGATGGCGTAGTGGAAGACGCGCCCAACCTGGCGCAGCTCAAAGGTACCCGCATCGCGGAAAAAATGCATCGCGTGCTCGCGGAAGCGGGAATCGTTGCGCCGGTCACGGTATTGAACGATGCCGACGCGATGGCCGCTGGAATCGCCGCGAAACACGATCGGCTCGATACTTTCATCCGCTTGTGGACTCTGGGATACGGCATTGGATTTGGACGCTACCCGTATGCGCCCGGAATCTGGGAGGGCGGCCATTGCGTCGTCACGCTCGATTCCACAGAAAACTATTGCGGCTGTGGCGGACGCGGACACCTGGAAGGCATCATGGGCCATCGTGCCATGCGACTGCGCTTTCTCGACATGGAACCGGAAGAGATCTTCGAGCACGCGAAAACCGGCGATGCCCGCTGTAAGGAATTTGAGCGGCTATGGCATCGCGGACTGGCGGCGGCCACGGCGAATTCCATCCACATGCAAGGGCCTGGACGTTTTTACTACACCGGGTTTAATGTCCGCTTCCTCGATATGAAACTGCTGCAGCATTATTTGCAGCAGATGGTCACCATGAGTCCGCTGCAGAATTACACCCTGGAAATTGTGCCGATGAGTGACGATCTGGCTGTGACCGGCGCTGCCATCGCCGCCACTCAGGCGGCAAAAACCTAGTGGGTACGGATCGGCGCGAGCGCGCATACCTGACTAACGCGCAATCCGTCAGCCGAACTACTGTCCACGACTATGAGTGCGGGGACGCGCTGGATTTATGCAACCTGGACCCGGTTTCGGCCTAGTTTTTTCGCCCGATAGAGTGCGGCATCTGCAGCGTTCAGCAGTTCCTCCGCGGGACGGCTTAGCATCGCATTCTCGCTGCAAACCCCGATGCTCACCGTAACGAATCGCACGGCCTTTGAACCTTCATTTTTAATCTTCAGGTCCTCGACTGACGTGCGCATCGAATCAGCGATCACTTGCGCGCTCTCCCGGGTTGTCTCCGGCAGGATTGCGACAAATTCCTCGCCACCATATCGCGCCAGCGTGTCACTGGATCGCCGTAATATTTTCGAAAGCTGTTCGGCTATCTTTTTTAGACACTCGTCCCCTTCGGGATGGCCGTAGCGATCGTTCAACTTTTTGAAGTGGTCCACGTCGATCAGCAACACGGAAAGAGGCTTCCCCGTCCGGATCGAGCGCTTCCATTCCGCGAGAAACACCTCATCGAAGTGCCTCCGATTGTAGATTCCTGTGAGTCCGTCACGGATCGAGATATCTTGCAGCCGATCGACAGCGTCCACCAGCGCGCGGCTACTACTGGCTAAGTCTTGCTGCGAGCGAAGATACTTGCTTTGCAACAGCGCGGCTCGCAATCCATACAGCCCGACAGCGACGGTGATCGATACGAATCCGATCCATGCATAGACCGGAGCAATTCTGGCTCCCATGATTACGATGACAAGCGTGAACAACACTGGGCTCAGGTTGTCCAGCAATAGCGCGATCGAGCCGTTGGAATTCTTGCTTGCTTCCTCGCCGGCCGACACGTGGTCGGGCTGGACCAACAGCGCAGCCAGCAGCAGCAGACAAGGCAGGCCCCAGAGTACATCCTGCAACCCCTGCGCCATGTTCCGCTCCAGTTCCATATAGCCAAGGACTAGCGCGACAAGGGCGTAGGACCACAGATAGATGGACAGAGCGATGTAAAAGCGCCGCTTGGCTGGAGCCGGATTTCCAAACAGACGCAACGTGACGGCTCCCGCCAGCGTCAGATTTTCCACGTTGTAGACATACATCAGCGATGTCGTCGAGATGGCGATCGAGTGACCCGTTGACGGCAGAATCGAGTAAATCTGGAAATAAATCAGGACGGCTGCGACGATCGCCTGCGCTCCGTCCAGCAAAAATAGAACTCTCAGGTTGGCTTCTTCGTTGGTGAAAGAAATCGCCAGAAGCACGGGGATTCCATAGATCAGGAAAAAGAAATCCGCCATGGTGGCCGTGGTTGTCGGCTGAATGTTTCGCAATACGTCATAGGTGTCCTGGATTTGACCGCCGATGGAGAGAAAAAATCCAAATGCAACCAATATCCAAAGCGCCCGAGTCTCGGCGTTTTGTCTGGACGCATACCGAAGGCAACCTGCGGCTGCAAGTAGAAACTCCAACGCGATCAGCGCATTGAACGCGACCATCGCTTGCGGGTGCAGGACGACCAGGACGCTCTGGGCAATAAGGCTGATAGCACAAAGCGCGAACAGAATGGGGATGGACAGCCACTGTGGATACACGCTGGCTGGAGCCGCAAAGGATCGTGCATTCGGCTCAATTGCGTCGTCAGGCGTAGACGCCAGACTGTAGAGATCCGTCTGCTGCAGCAGTCCCGGATTTTCTGCTCGCATCATGCGTTACACCATCAGAATTGCGTGCGTGCCGGATGGGCGGCCAGTCAGACGAGGAGTACAGACCAGCGCCAATCGCGACACATGTTTCGTTAGTTACGGAGTGATGTCCCTAATAGTGCACGGAATTTGTGCGCAGTGGGACGGATTTCTTGCTGGAGCAGCACGTTCGTAACATGCGAGGGAGCGAGGTAGATAAGAGCTACGATTCTGTCTGCGGGCCGCCGACGTCCGTTCTGCGTATGAGGAGGGAATTTGGGGCAAACCGGTCTGTCACATTTCAGGTCACAGCGGTGACCGACGACAGACCGGAGATTCAGTCGGGATCGGCATCCATCTCGAATAGGTGCCGCAGACAAGCGTGCGGATTACTTCTTTTTCGTGAATAGACTTAAATCGATTGCGGCTGCCATCGCCTGATACCCAGCATCTTTCGGATGCAGATGATCGCCGGAATCATATTGCGCCGCGAAATGCTGCGGGTTCTGCGGATCGCGCACAGCTTTGTCGAAGTCGGCAACGCCATCGAAGATCGGGCTGGTACGAATCCACTCGTTCACCGCGTTGCGAACCTCGTTGCCCGAGTCGGAATAATATCCGCAGCCTTGATATGGCGTCAGCGTCGCGCCAATCACCTGAATGCCGTGCTGATGGGCCTGCGCCGCAATTTGTGCGATGCCGGCCTCCAACCGCTGTGTCAAATCGCCGTAGGGTTGATGATCAGAGGTGAACCGTCCAATGTCATTGATACTCTCCAGAATGATGACGTAGCGAGCGCCGCTGCGTGCAATCACGTCCGGGTTAATGCGCGACACCGCATTCGGTCCATAGCCATCCAGCAAAACGCGATTGCCGCCGATGCCCACATCCACAACGCCCAGCACGCCAGATTTTTTCGTCCCTGGGTCGGCAGCCAGACGCGTCGCCAGATAATCTGGCCAGCGATGATTCTCATTCTCCGTCGCATAGGCGCCATCGGTGATGGAGTCGCCGAATGCCATCACGGCCGAGTCTCCCGGTGCATCCACATCGACGCCGGAAACAACATACCAGGGCTTGCTCTCCCAGGATTTGCCACCCAGATCCGACGCGCCGACTTGATTGCCATTCGCCGCGTAAGAGATTTGGTTCGAGTCAGAATGCTCTGTGCTGGCCATGGTGTGGTCAGGAAAATACAGGCTGACGGCAATGTCGGTCAGCGCAGGAACATTCAGCGCAACTGGATCGCTGACGACATCCGACCCCGGAGGAATCACAATCGTGTCGCTACCGTTGAACATCAAGGCATGGTCGGTGCCAGCCTGGATGCCGCTTTGATTCGGAGTTCCATCGGCATTGATGCCGAAGCTTCCGCTCGCACTTAACGCGATGTGTGCCGCGCCGATATGCAGCGGCTCCGTGCCGAAGCGATTCGACAACCACACCCGCGCTTGCTGGCCGCCAACACTGCTATGCACAATCTCTCGCAATGTCTGGCCGGTGAAATCTGGGGCGCCGCCCGGATCGGTTGCCACCATCGCTGCACCCCAGGTAGCCACCCACGGCGAGTGGGCACTTGGCGCGGCCGCAGCATAGCAGTTGGGAACAACCAACATGAAGCTTGCCATCGCCAACGCTGCGAAACCGGCAGCCAGATTATGCGAGGCGCGGCGAACACGCCCCTCGCGACTCAAAGAAGATGAAAAGAATTTCATTGCGCTCCTCGAATTGTCTGTGTGAATAGGTCTTGCTGCTGCAGCGAACGCGCGAGCAAAATATTCCCTGGCGTCCAGAATACTCTTGCGAATATCGTCTTCAATGTCGTACGACCTGCGAATCCGCCGCTTTCGTAAACAAACTTAGATCGATCGCGTTCGCCATCACCTGGTAGCCCGCGTCGCTGGGATGCACGTGATCTCCAGAATCGTATTGCGGCAAATACTGCAACGGATGCTGCGGATCTTGCGTTGCCTTGTCGAAGTCGACGTAGCCATCAAGCACAGGGCTGGTGCGAATCCAGTGGTTCAGCCCGTCGCGAACCACCTCGCCTTCCGGCGTGAAGCAAACGCAGCCTTGATAGGGAGTCAGGGTTGCGCCGAAAATTTGAATGCCGTGCTGATGTGCCTGCTTCGCCATCTCGGCGAACGCTGTTTCCAATCGCTGCTCCAGATCACCCACCGGCTGGTGATGATCGGCGTAGCGCGCAATGTCGTTGATGCTCTCCAGCACAATCAAGTCGCGTGCGCCACTGCGCGCCATCACATCGCGATTGAAGCGGCTCACCGCGTTCGGCCCAGTACCATCCAGCAGAACGCGGTTGCCGCTAATCCCCACATTCACCACACCGAGCACGCCATCGGCCTTCGCGTCGGCATCCGCAGCCAGCCGCACTGCCAGATCATCCGGCCAGCGATGGTTGGTATTCGGCGTCGATCGCGCTCCATCCGTGATCGAGTCTCCCAGCGTCACCACGGCGGATGCGTGAGGAGCGGCCACATCCACCCCAGTCAGGAAATACCAGGATTCGATCGACTTTGCAGTGTCGGTCAGACTCGCCGCGGCAGTCTGATTTCCGCTGGCTCGATACGAAGTTTGATTCGCTAACCCATGCTGCGTCTTGCCCATGGTGTGGTCCGGAAAATAGCTGCTGATGGCGAGATTCGCGAATGGCGGAATGTGGATGGCAACCGGATCGCTGACGACGGCTGCGCCTGGAGGAATGGCGATCGATGCGTTGCCATTGAACGTTAGCGCGTGGTCGGAGCTCGCATCAATCAGATCGTCGTTCGTCCGCAACGCAATATGAACGGACCCAATCAGCAGCGGCTCGGTTCCGAAGCGATTCGAAAACCAAACCCTCGCCTGCTCTCCGCCGGCGCTCACGTGAACAATCTGTCGCAAGGTCTGGCCGGTAAAATCCGGCGCATGACCCGAACGAGTGGCCATCATGGCCGCGCCCCACGTCGCCACCCACCGGGAGTTGTCAGGCGCACCTGCGTTCTGCGCCGCCATGATCCCTACCATCCAGGGCGCAACCGCTGCCAATATAAATCCTGCCGCCAAGCGCCTCGCAATCCTACGACGACAATCGAATCGTTTTGAAACAAGAAGAAAACAGCGCACGTGATACCTCAAATTCCTGTCATGAGAAATCTACCAGCATTGCTGCTACTGAGGCGAGCCGATACGGGTTTGCGGAAAACGGCGACGTCAGTATTCGCGTTGGTAGGTGCGGGTAATGCGGTCGTGCCAGCAGAGATTGTCTTCGTCGACGAAACACCAGAGGAATCCAATTCCCAGCGGCAGCAAAGACACCCACCACGCAGCCAGGCGGCGTTGTAGCGCGGAGCGAGTCGGGTTCTGATCGTCGAAGGTGCACAGCGCAATATGTGCGTACAACATTCCAGCGGTGGCGCCGCTCAGGGAGAAGAACAGCATCTGATACAGCACCCAAAGCGCCAGATATACAACGCCGGCCAGAGCGGCTGCGGTCAGCCCAGTCGGCAAATGCGGAGTGGACGCGACGAAGACCACGAGAAATCCCATGAAGCCGGCAGTGACAGCGGCGAAGTCGACCGCAAATGCCATCACACGGCGATCGATGGAAGCAGGATCGACCATGAACGGCAAATATTCCGAAGCCGTTGGTTGGGCTTTGCGCGTATGAGCTGCCGATTCCTTGTCGAGTGAAATCGAGGCCCACTCCAAGCCGCGAAAACTCGAAGAGGCGGTCGCACTGGATGGGGAACTGGCTGGGCGCGCTGACTTGGGTGCGGACGTCCTGCTGCCCGGCGGCATCGTTGTTGAACGCGCCTGGGGCGTGGAGATTGAAGAACGCTGCGCCGATGTTTCCTTGCTCTGTTCGCGCGTCTTGGGCCCTATGGCGGGGATGATGTCCGCCGCGTCTATCTTTGCGTTCTCTGAGTTGATGGCTGCGGACACGCTATTCTGCACGCCCGCCACGAATTCTTCAATCGCCTTGCGTTGCGCACGTAAAACTTGCTCCGCACTTGGCTCTGACTCCGACGATGCTGCGGTTGCAGTTTGCGCCTGAGCTTCGACTTCGGGCTGGACCTCAAAGATACGAAGCTGCGCAGGTGGCTCTTCCTCGTACGCCGACGCTTGTGTGCGGGTGGGATCTTCCGGCAAATGCGGACGAGCGCGCCGCGGCGAGATCAACTCACGCGGAAACTCAATCAGCTTTGAAGGCAACATGGCGCGAGGTTCAACCAGCGAGGAAGCCAGCAGATCTTCCAACGACGGTTCCGGCTCCGGCTGCGCCTGATGCAAACGCATCTCTCGCGTCCGCTCGGCAAACTGCGGCATGACCGGCGTCCCCGGCACCATGGGCTGCTTCAGCTCTCGATCGGCCGTGGAATGGCTCGCGACTAAGGTAGCGTCGGAATTTGAAGAGGAGGGCTGAGCGCTTTCTTCCGCGTCCAAATCCTGAAATAAATCGCCTGCGCTCTCGACGGCTTGACTCGCGTATTGCGCGCGCTCCTCCGCCAACAACGCCTCGGCACGCGCGGTTTCTGCCGCAATCAATTCACTGTATGTGGGAGCAGATGCGTATCGAGATGCCACCGCGCGAGCGATCTTTGTTGCTCGAGAATCGACAGGGGTTCTGGGTGGCGACGAGGGCTTGGCCGCTGTGTGCGGGCGGTGCGCTCGATATCGATCGAGACGCTCCGAAATCTCCTGTTTCCAATCATCGCTCAGCAACTGCTGCTGAGGGACTAATGGCGACTGTGGCGCGGACAATGCTGGACTCACCTTTAACTCCTATTATATAGCCCCATTAATAGTGCAATTTCCACAAAAAAATTCGCGTGCCTCAATTTGCTTCCTGATATGAGAGATGCAACGCACGGGCGCAGTTCTGTCTCACCACAAAAACGCTTTCCAATTTGGCTTGAGAAAGAAGAATCGCGAAGAGGTCAAACAATGGCGGTCGCGTTGCGTGCAACACGGGTGCGTCGTCGACCAGGATTGTGTGGGTGCCAGAGCGGCGGGGTAGAAATCATCGGCCAAAACTTTCATTGCTGCAAGAACGTTTACACTGAAAGTGTTCCGGCCCATGAGAACCCGTGTTTGTATCTGTACCATGCTGCTCGCGTTTTGTCATGTGCGAACGAATGCGCAGGCGTTGATCATGCGTTTCCCGCCGGGTCAATCCGGAATCCATCTGATTCTGTTTGACGCTGCGAAGATGCAGTCCGGCACCTCCACGACACCCAGCCAGAATTCAGTTACATCCGCATCGAACGATACATTCACCTCCGACGCGAATCTTCCGGATTCGCCACAGGCTGCGACCGAAAATATTCCCATCGCGGAGCCGATCCCAGCGCCGCCTGCCGGTGTCCCGGTCACGATTCAGGCACGCCATCAGGAACGCCGCGGCGATGTGTATGACTTACGCGGCGGAGTAGAAATCGACTATGAAGACTATGTGATCCTCGCGGACCATGCTACCTATAACACCGCTACGGGCCAGGTTGACGCCGATGGTCATCTGCAGGTGACGGGTGGCCGCGATAACGAAGACTTTGCTGCCGATCACGGCACCGTGAACCTGAACCTGCAGACGGGGCACTTTTATAACGTGATTGGATCGGTTGGCGTGATCCATCCGGCTTCCCCGGCCAGCGCGTACATCCCCAAAATTTATGGGCTCCCGCCGTCCAGCAACCGAAGCCTTTACACCTCAACGAATCCTTTTTTGATCAGCGCAAAAGAGTTGATCAAGAAAGGCCCGGAAAGCTATGAGCTGATCGATGGCAGCATGACTTCCTGCCGCCTACCCAGGCCCGACTGGCGCATTCTCGCTCCCCAAATCATTGTCGACGATGGAACTGCGAAAGCCAGAAACGCAGATTTCCAGGTATTAGATAAACCCGTCTTGTTCTTGCCCTACGTCACCCACGGCGTCGATACAGACGCTCGACAATCGGGTTTCCTGATTCCCTCGCTTGAAGTCGGCTCCAGCATTAAAGGCACCGTGGTTGGGGAACAATATTACTGGGTCATCAACCGCAGTACGGATTTGCTGGTGGGATTTCAGTACTATTCCTTGCGCGGATGGGAACAGAACGCAGAGTTTCGCTACAAAGGACTGGGCCAGGACTTTGTCCACGGGAGGTATAACGGCGTGGAAGACAGAGGCCTGGCACCAAATTATGTCAACCAGGGCGGCCAGGACACGATCGTGACCGCACGTCATGACATGACGTCTTATACGCGCTTTGTCACCAACTCGGAGTACTTGAGCTCCTACGTCTACCGGCAGGTCTTTGCACCCAACTATTCGCAAGCCGTGTCTTCTGAAGTAAAGTCCTGGGCCTTTTTAACGCACGAAAAGGACGGCTTCGCCAGTACCTTCGACACCGAGCGCTATGAAAAATTCGCCAGCGACACATCGGGCGACGAAATCCGTATTTTCCATCTGCCGCGGATTGAATTCGATGCCGTGGACCATGAACTTGGCTCATCAGGTGCGCTTGCGGGCGGCGAGGCCAGCTTTGGATTTCTGACTCGATCGGAGCCGTACTACCAGTCCCACCACGTGGGCCGGCTCGATCTATTTCCGCACATTACGATGCCCTGGATTGCGGATGGATGGACCGTCCGCCCGACAATAGGACTGCGGGAAACCGGCTATTCGCACAGCCAGATGCTGGGCCCCGTACCGGCGAACGAGCCACCTCCTCCTGCGAATGCCTTGGGCGGCGAAGATGCCGTCCCGACTGCGATGGATCCTGCCATCAATCGAGCTGCGGTGGAAGCGGACCTGCAAATTCTGCCTCCCGTGTTGGAGCGCGACTTTGACGGCCCCTACCTGGCGAATCATTTTGGGGTGGAGCTCCGCCACACCATTGAGCCGGAGATCAACTATCGCTACGTTGCGGGAGTGAACAAGTTCAATCAGATTCCTCGCTTCGACGCGACCGACATTTACAGCGATACCAATGAAGTGGAATATGGGGTGACGCAGCGGCTTTTCCTAAAGCGGCTGCACCCGACCCCATGCGACAAAAATGCTGTCACAGCAGATCAAACAGAACAGACGGAACCGCCGGAACATACCTGCGGAGAAGTCTCGCGGCAGTGGCTCTCCTGGTTTGTCGGACAGAAATATTTTATGGATCCAACGTTTGGTAACGCCGTCATTTCCGGTCGCCGGAATATATTCACAACCACCCTGGATATGAGCGGGATCGATTACATGACAGCGCCGCGCGACCTTTCGCCGGTCGTATCCCGCCTTCGTGTCGCGCCCAGCGCCAATACCGATCTGGAATGGGCCGCCGACTACGACACCAAAGCTGGCCGATGGGCCGCCAGCAACATCTTCGCGGACTACCGTCATGGCAATTTCTTTTCGGGGCTTGGCCATTCTCTTCTAAATGCTGTCGGCGAAATGCCCGAGCCGCCAACCCAGCCTGCCAATGTTGTGAACTATAACCAGATGCAGATACTGCTAGGCTACGGCGCCATTACCAAACCGGGATTGAGTGCGGCGACGAAAGGCAACTTTTCGCTGGAAGGACGCGCGCTCGAGTATGGCGGTATCCAGGCCACCTACAACCGGAATTGCTGCGGTCTTACGGTTGAAGTGCAGCGTTTCGCCCTGGGCACGGTTCGCAATGAAACGTCGACGACCTTCAATCTGTCCTTGTCGGGCGTAGCTGCCGTCGGCAGCCTGGTCCGCGCCGAGCGTCTCTTCTAAATTCCCCACCTTGAAGTCATCGCAATCGTGGGAACGGAACGCGGCCGACAGGATCCTCGCCTCACCACGCGAAATGGCCGACTTTTGAGGGTAGCCGAATCTACAGATTGACCCCCCTTAACCGCTGGCCAATCAAGGCCGCGATAGCGCGCTGCGTGTGATAATAGAGCTACATCCATCGGTTGGGGAACTCGTTGCGCATATCTCGATTTTTACTCGCTTTCATCATGGTTGCCGGGCTCGGCTGCAAAGCGCAGACCCCGCCACTCAGCACCGCCCTCCAGGCGAAACTCGATCGACAGATTGAGCTGACAATTCGTTCCCAATACAACGTTCCCCCCGACTACACGGTGACCTTGGGCGATCGTACAAAAAGCGATATCAGCGGATTCGATAAGCTGCCCGTCACCTTCAGCAACGGCTCCCAAAAGAAGACCACCGAGTTTCTGATTTCGAAGGACAACAATACGCTGGCGCGGCTGGAGAAGTTTGACCTGACCAAGGCCCCGGGCTCCGGGATCAATGTGCTGGGTCGTCCCATCCGCGGCAATCCCAAGGCGAAAATAACGATTATCAACTTCGACGATCTGGAATGCCCGTTTTGCGCGCGCATGAATGAGGCATTGTTTCCCGCGACGGAACAGCATTACGGCAACCTAGTTCGCTACATCTATCTCGACTTTCCGCTGGTCCAGATTCACCCCTGGGCTATGCATGCCGCTGTTGACGTCAATTGTCTGGCGGATCAGAGTCCAACCGGATATTGGAACCTGGTCGATACATTCCACGAACAAACCGACGAAATTTCTGGCGAGCGGGGACAGCAAAACTTGGCCGGCAGCGTCAAAAAGGTGGACGATCTAACCCTGGCCGAAGGGAAACGCGATAATGTGGACATGGCCAAGCTGCAGGCTTGCATCTCCAAACAGGATGAGTCTGTGATTCGCCCGTCCATGGACCAGGGCAACGCGCTCGGAGTCGATGGAACTCCCACTTTGTTCGTCAACGGCGAGCGTGCCACAGGGGCTATCTCGCAAGAGATGCTTTGGAGCATTATCGATCGCGCGATTCGCGACGCAGGTGAAGTACCACCCCCGGATAACAATCCCGCACCAGCCACGCCCGCTACAACTCCGGCTGCGCCGGGCAAATAGCTGTGGGCATGGCAGTGTGCGAGCAACAGAAACCGTCGAATCCGCAGAACGGTGGGAACGTGGAAGGGCCGGCGGAAGTGTAAACCCGGCAGGCAGCTAAAATTTCAGGGAGATGTTTCCCGAAGCCGCAATATTGGAATCGACGTGACCGCAATGGAGCGGCGATTTTGAATGGAGAACGGATTGAACGTCATCATGCAGACCTTGTCGAATCCCACCACCGCTGAACTCTCGCGCGGGCCGGTAAAGATGGCCCCGCACCGCACCGTCAAAATGGGTACTATCGCCGTGACTGGCGCTCTCTTCTTTGCCGCACTCGCAGGCTGCACGCGCACGCCAGGTCCAGACGTTTGGGCGACGGTCAATGGCCATCCGATTACGGAATCGGAAGTGAACAAGTACTACCAAACCCAGTTGAACTCCAGACAGCAGCAGCCGACTACCGATGAAGCGGCGATGTTGAAGCTGGAAATCCTGCATCAGCGGATTGGCGAAGAAGTCATCCGGCAGCAGGCGGAAAAATTGCACCTGGTGGCGACCGACGCCGAGGTCGATGCAAAAATCGCGCAGCTGAAAGCCCCGTTTACGGAGCAGCAGTTTAATGAACAGTTGAAAGCCAAGGGCCTGACCCTGGAAGATATCCGTCGCGATTACTGGCTGAATATGACCATTGAAAAGGTAATGAATAAGGAGATCGAATCCAAGATCAACATTAGCGATGCAGATGTTGCGAATTTCTACAATCTGCACCAGGCTGAGTTCAACCTGATCGAGCCACAATATCACCTGGCACAAATCGTCGTCACTCCGAATCCGAGCGGACGCGTCGAAAACCGGCAAAACAGCAAAGCGCGCAATGATGAAGAAGCGCGTAAGAAGATTAATGCTTTGCATAATCAGTTGGAAACTGGAGCGGATTTCGCGCAGCTCGCCATTAATTATTCAGAAGCGCCGGAGACCACTTCGAGTGGAGGGGACATGGGTTTTGTCGCAGCATCGAACCTCAAGTCTGACCCCGAAGTGTTCGCTGCCATCAGCAAATTGCAGCCTGGTCAGATCACCCCGGTTCTTCCCATCACACAAGGGCCGTCGAAGCAGCCGGTCGCATACATGATCTGCAAGTTGATTGCGATCGAACCGGCAGGACAGCATCCGTTGAGCGATCCTCGCGTGCAGCAGATGATTCGTCAGCAACTGCACGACAGCCGCTCTCGCCTGCTGGAGAGCGCCTACAACGAAGCGCTGCGAGATCAGGCCCGCGTCGTCAATTATTATGCGGAAGACATTCTGAAGAACGCTCACTAGAGCAGTTCGCCGTTCAGCCACAGCCCGCCATACTGGTAATGAGACCCGCCCTTCAAGCGGGTCTCAATATTTTTGGCGGGGAGAAATAGCACGTGTGAGCCTGCTTCCACGATCCTCCGATTGCGTTAACATCCACTCCCATTTATCATCACGCCCGAAGGCCGAAGAGTGGAGTAGACCGTGACGAACGCATCGGCACGCCGCTCCAACACTTCTGATACACACCCATCTGCAGATTGCGGAATGATTCCGAACTGGAGTGTCGAATGAAACTGTTGCGTTGCTTTGTGGTTGTTCTCTTGTTTGCAATGACCTGTTCGGCTGCCGAATTGCCGAAGTGCTACCAATCGATGAACCGGGTCACGTGGATCGTGCAGGATGTCGATCACGTAAGCGCAGCATGGAAAGCGCTCGGACTTTCCGACATTCGGCAATCTCCCCACATCCAGTTCACCGGCGAGTATCAGGGAAAGCCCGTCGCCATTCAAGCGCGGGAGGTCACCGGACATCTCGGGGCGCTTACGGTCGATTTCATCCAGCCTGATAAAGGACAGAACAATGCTTTTTCTGGATTTCTCTCCAGCCACGGTGACGGCATTTTCTCCTTCGTTTTCCAGGTTTCCAGCAAAGAGGAGATGGACAAAGAAGTTCAGCGGATGCGCAGCCTCGGCGTGGATGTGCTGCAGCAGCTAACCGTGAAAGAAAATGGCGCGCCGGTCACATTCACCTACTTCAATACTGAGCCTCAGGGAAAATATGTGCTGGGTCTCGTCTACTCGCCGGGTGCAACGCCTGCTGCCAGCGAAAAATCGACGGTCTCACACTTCGGGGCTGTTGTTCGTGACATCCCTCCTGTCTCCGCGTACTGGCAGAAGCTTGGATTTGCGCCGATTCCGATCGAACATGCGACACCTCGCAAAGATATGCGATATCGAGGCAAGCCCTTGTGGTTTTACTTCGACGTTGGCTTTCAGCGCTTTAACCCGCAGTTCGCTGTCGAGTGGATCTCTGCACCCGCGACACCGCCCAACATCTATGCGGATTATTTGAAGCTCCATGGAGAAGGAGTTCAGCACATCGGAATTCCGGTCGACGATCTGTCTAAGACCGTAGCGGAGTATCAGAAGCGTGGCTACACCGTCTGGCAGGCGGGAGCCTGGGGCGATGTCGGCAAGAAAGATTCCGGCCAATATAACTACATGGATACGAATTCCATCGGCGGTGTCAGCGTTGAGTTGATTCACGCCTATTGATGTACCCGCCGGAACGACTTCGTTTTCGCGCTGTCACTACAGAAGGGCTGCATGAACCGAAATCGCATTCGTTGGGCGCTGCCCATTCTGGCTGGATTTCTTCTCGCGTACAGCGGGATTATCCGCGCGCAACAGGAGAATGCGCTCCCGCACTTGGCGGCGAACCACGGCGCCACACAGATCATCGTCGACGGAAAGCCATTCCTAGTTCGGGGCGGAGAACTCGAGAACTCCTCCGCCTCCAGCCTGTCGTACATGGAAACGGTCTGGCCAAAAATTGTCGCCATGCACTGCAATACGGTTCTGGCGCCTGCCTACTGGCGGTTGGTCGAGCCACAGGAAGGTAAATTCGACTTCACCACCGTCGATGGACTGATTCAGGGGGCAAGACAACACCATGTCCGACTGGTGCTCCTGTGGTTCGGAAGCTGGAAGAACAGCATGTCCAGCTACGTTCCCGATTGGGTGAAAGAGAACCAGCAGCGATTTCCTCGAGCCATGCGAGCCGATGGTACCAGCCTTGAAATTCTCTCCGCCCTCAGCCCAAACAATCTAGCAGCCGACTCAAACGCGTTCGTCGCACTCATGCGCCATCTGAAACAGATCGATTCCGCGGATCACACTGTCATTCTGATCCAGGTGGAAAACGAAGTCGGGATGATTCCTGACGCGCGTGATCATAGCGCCGCCGTGAATGCTGCGTTTCTTTCTCCGGTGCCAGCGGAACTCACAAGCTATCTCTCCAAGAACAAGGATTCGCTTGAGCCCGCGCTCAAGCAGGCGTGGGAGGCGCATGGAGCGAAGGCAGGTGCGAATTGGCCAGACACATTCGGCACTGGACCCGCGACGGATGAACTGTTCACCGCGTGGACGGAGGCCCATTACACCGGCGAGGTCGCGGCCCGGGGCAAGCAAGTCTATCCGCTGCCCATGTACGTCAATGCCGCTCTGATGCGCCCTGCTAAATCACCGGGACAATATCCAAGCGGCGGCCCGCTACCACATCTTTTTGATGTATGGCGCGCTGCCGCACCAGCAATTGATTTCCTCGCGCCAGACCTCTACTTCCCCAATGTGGTGGAGTGGGTCAATCGCTATACCCTGCCGGGAAATCCCCTGTTTATTCCCGAGTCAGGCAGAGCGAATACGGCGGAATTAGGTGCCAATGCGTTCTATGTCTATGGGCAGTTGAACGCCATGGGCTATGCGGACTATGCCCCAGAATTTCTACAACCCGAAGGCCAACAAAAGCTGGGCCAGGCCTACGGAACTATCGACCAGCTGACGCCACTCATTCTCGCCAACCAGGGCACCGGGCGCATGATCGGCATTCGCGCGCCTTCCAACTTTGACGGCGTGGTTGACCTGGCACCGCAACAGTTCACGCTCGGTGGCTACACGTTCTTAGTCAACTTTCGCGAGCCCGCGTCCATCTCTGTCGGCGCGAAGGTAAAACCCGAAATCCCCGGCGCGCACGGCGGCCTCATCATCCAAATGGGTCCGAATGATTTTCTAGTGGCGGGAACCGGAATGGTGATCACCTTTGCGACAAATGGAAAACCAGCCAACCTCGCAGGCATCGATTCCATCTGGGAAGGAAGCTTCGTGAATGGGACATGGACACCTGGCCGAGAATTGAATGGCGATGATGACAATCAAGGCCGCTATCTCCGCATGCCCGCGGGCGAATTCACAATTCGACGGCTGCGGCTCTATCGATATCACTAGCAGGGGGGACGTGTCAAAGGATAGTATCCCGGGCGCGCTACTCGATCACCAACAGGAGTTTTCCTGCCGGCACAATAGCTCCCGCCTTGATTGCGACGCGGGTGACTCTTCCCGCCTTGGGAGATTTCAGCTCGTTCTGCATCTTCATCGCTTCCATCACCACCAGCGGCTGCTCGCTTTTAACGAAGTCACCGACGGCGACCAATAATTTCACGATCAGTCCCGGCATCGGCGCGGTGATTGAAAGCGCGCCGCTTTCGCTGGCAGATGTTCTCTTTTGCCATCGCAGCGACCGAGGATCCGCGATGGTGAAGGTCATGCGGTGTTCCCCAACGACGACTGCCTCTGCGCCCGGCCGAGGATCGAAGACCACGCGGTACGAATGTCCGTCAATCAGCAACGACAATACCCGAGGTGACAAAAAGCGAGCATCGGCGGTACACGGCTTGCCGTCCAACAGAAATCGTTCCGCACTGCCGGGCCCATGCTCGACAGAAAGCGTGTGTTTGTGACCGCGTAGCTCAACGTCGTAGTTCATTGTCGAAGCGCCTCATTACGAGCCGCTGCCTTCCATTTCGAAAGACTGCCGGATGCGGCACCGTTATTGGAGATGGACAGATTCTCGGAATCTTCTGCCGCTCCCGAGCTCTCTCTCTGGTGAAAAATGGAAGCGGCAATCACGGCCGCCTGCTCTCGCAACGCCTGGCGTTCGGAGTTTCCCTTTTCCGCTTTCAATCGAAATTGCGTCAACAGCGGTTCCAGGTAACTGATGTCGACCTTCCCCGCGCGAAAATCCGAGTCGCGCAGAATGCGGCGGAATAACCGGACATTGGTGGCAATGCCGCCGACGTGATACTCACACAAGGCACGCAGCATGCGTTCAATCGCCATATCCCGCGTAGAACCGAACGCAATCAGTTTGGAAATCATCGGATCGTATTCCAGCGGAACCGTCCAGCCTTCGTAGACTCCACAATCTTCGCGAATCCCCGGTCCGGACGCCTGCCGAAAACGCGTGATCTTTCCTGGGGACGGAAGAAAATCCTTCTCCGGATCCTCGGCATAAATACGGCACTCAATGGCATGTCCGCGAAGCTGAATGTCTTGCTGCGTAAAAGGCAGTGGCGCGCCTTCAGCAATCTGAATCTGCAAATGCACCAAGTCAAGCCCTGTCACAAATTCCGTTACAGGATGATCCGCGGACAAACGCGGATTCATTTCAAGAAAATAGAAGTTGCGCTTCGAATCCAGCAGAAATTCGACAGTTCCCACATTCGTATATCCAGCCGCTTCAACCAGGCGGATGGCAGCCCCGCCCATTCGCGTTCTCAAGTCTTCATCCACAATCGGGGACGGAGCTTCCTCAATAATTTTCTGGCGGCGGCGCTGCACACTGCTTTCGCGCTCTCCCAGCGAAACACAATGTCCGTGCTGATCGGCGACAATTTGTACCTCAATCGACCGCGCATGATCGATCAGCTTTTCCAGGTACACCGCGCCGGATCCGAAGGCTTGCTCCGCCTCAGCGCGAGCGCTCTTCAACGCTTCCTCCAGCTTCATCCGGGAATGCACGATGCGCATTCCTTTGCCTCTTCTGCCTGCGACTGCCTTTAACAGAATCGGATACCCGACCTGCGCCGCGACATGCTTCGCATCCGCGAGAGACTCGACCGGCCCTAGCGATCCCGGCACACGGGGGAGTCCGGCCGCATCGGCGATTTGACGCGCGCTGGTTTTTGTCCCCAGCTTCCGCATCGCATTCGCATTGGGCCCCAGAAAGTGAATGTTTGCGGCCTCGCACGCCGTAACAAAGTCGACATTTTCGGCAAGAAAGCTATACCCGGGATGGATGGCGTCCGCTCCGGACTGCCTGGCGATTTCCAGAATCAGGTCGGGACGAAGATAGGATTCATGTGCAGGCGAAGGCCCCAATCGATAGGCTTCATCCGCATACGCAACATGCAGACTGGTACGATCCGCATCAGAGTAGACCGCAACTGAGGCAATCCCCAATTCTTTGCAGGCGCGAAGAATCCGCAGCGCGATTTCGCCGCGATTGGCGATCAGGATTTTTTTTATCTTCTTCAAACCCTAGTGTACCGGCTTTGCGGATCGAACAAATGTGAGACAGATCACCGTGTCCGCCAGCGCCACAAAAGATCAAGGCCCCCGAATGGTTCGGAGGCCTCGAAGGTAAAGATTCTTGCTGGTGCTTTCGAAGGGCTATTTGCCGAGGACGATACCCTTCGGAGCATTCTGGTTTGCTTTGATCTCGTTCGCTTTGCGGGCGGCCATGGCTTTCTGCACCCACTGGTCAGCCGTCGCCAAATCCGCTTTGCGGGCGTCTTCGTTTCCGCACTCGGTTTCGGCCTTGCGGCGATAGAGCAGGTTGATGTAGGCCATTGCCTCGTCGTAATTATCCTTCAGTTGGGTGGCCTTGGTCAGCGCGTCCAAACCTTGCTGAATCAGCGGGGCGTTCTTTTCCGCCAGCGCATCGCAAGCCTTCTTGTCCTTGATCGGGTCGCCGTTATCGTGCAGTCCAAACGACTGACGAACCGGGATGGCATTTTTGTAGGCGACCGTCCAGTCAATCACGCCGATGGTGTAGTACGCAGCTGCATCGTTCGGATCCACGCCGATCACTTTATTTTGATACGCCCTGGCCTGATCGAAGTTCTGAATATTCAGATAGAGCGCTGCAATTCCCTTGAGAGCATTAACGTTGTTCGGCTCTTTGCTCAACACCATTTCGAAATTCTGAATGGCAAGTTGAGCATTCTTCATATTGTCTGGAGTTTGAAGGTTAGGAATTACTTGCTGCGAGTATGCGGTAGCAAGATACAAGCGCGCCATCGGCAAAGTAGGATCGAGCGAGACCGCCTGTTGAAAATGGTTGATGGCTTCTTCGTAGCGGGCCGTTTTGAAAGCTTCTACGCCCTTGTTGAGTTGATCGCGGGCTTTAAGTCTGCTACATCCGGTGGTGAGAAATAACACAGTGCATAGCAATGCTGCCATGACCGGAAGACGTGCAATGCGATTCATTCGGCTTGACCTCTCCTTACAATCAGTCGACGCCCACCCAGGCTGGAACGGCAGGGAAAACCTTTGCAGAAGTTGTGATTTTCCTTACTGTGTGATCTTACTCTGTTTCGTGCATTTGAGAAAGTTCTCGAAACACACTTGTTGCTGCCAGCGAATTGTGGCAGAACACGGCTGTGGAGACCGCTGCTATTGCCCGGCAGCAATCTTCGGAGTGATCACGCCAATGTGGTCGACGTTGGCCTGGTTGCCAATATCCACGACGTCCGCAATCACTGCCCAATCCAGATTCGGGTCACCTTTGATGAACATTACTTTCGTGGCCCGGGTGGCATAGATCGCCTCCAATTGAGGCAGAAGCTGGCCGTGCGCAACATCGGTCTCATTGATTTTGTACGCAGGCTTTCCACCTGGAGAGCCAAGCACCTGCACCACGATGGTGCGGTCGCTGTCGTTCTGGTGCTGCGGATTTTTTGGCGGCTGGGGTACCAGCGCGTCCAGGCCGTGTGGCGTGGTCGGCGTAATGACCATAAAAATGATCAGCAGCACCAACAGCACGTCGATAAGAGGAGTCACGTTCGGGGTCGACGAAAGGCCGCCGACGTTTCCACCTGTCATTGCCATGAGATTATCCTCGCTTCAAGAAACTGCGGGTTCGGTGCATCTGAAAGCCCGCGCATTGTTCTGCCTTAACTTGCATTGCCAGAGGCGTGAGCGAGAAATCTTTCCCGCGGCACGCAACTTCATCCTTAGTTGCCGGATGGATTTGGCGGAGTCTTTTGATTGGCTGGCGGCGTCGCATTTTGCTCCGGCTCGGTCAGGAACGCGACTTCATCGACTCCCGCAGTCCGCAAGTTGTCGATTGCGTCCATCACCACGCCATAGCGAGCGCGCGAGTCGGCACGAATAAATACCGTTTTGTTCGGCTTGTTTTCCAGCAGAGCCTGCGCCTTGGGGCCCAGGTCCGCCAATGAGATCTGATTTGCGCCCAGATAAACTCGGCCATCTCGCACAATGGATACTTTCACGGCGTCATCTTTGTCGGCATCCGGCAGCGGCACCGCGCTCATCGTCTTCGCCAGATCGACATTGACCTTGTTATTCAACATCGGGGTGACGACCATGAAAATGATCAGCAACACCAGCATCACGTCGACCATCGGGGTCACGTTAATGTCGGAATTGACCTTTTTACCTTCGTCTCGTTTCGAGATTCCCATAACTTACTCCCAGAGGTCTAGAACCCCACACCGCGCAAGGGGCATGGAACGTAGCCCAAAATGTTTTCAGGTTCGGCCCGGCAGGCCGGCGAAGCGATTCAGCTTCGCCAGCCACATCCGTCATTCCTGTGTGAAACCGCGTCCTGAACTTCCAGGCTTCCAGTTAGCGGCGTGTGCCCTGCTTCAGGAAGTAGTCCACCAGCTCGCTGGAGGAGTTGTCCATTTCGACGTCAAAGGCTTCCACGCGGTTGGTGAAGTAGTTGAAGGCCATAACGGCCGGGATGGCGACAAACAGACCGAACGCCGTGGTGACCAGCGCTTCGGAAATACCACCGGCGACTGCGCCGATGCCGGAGGTCTTGTTGGTGGCGATGGATTGGAACGCGTCAAGAATACCGATAACCGTTCCGAACAGTCCGATAAATGGCGCTGTTGAGCCGATCGTAGCCAGACCGCCCAGACCGCGCTTCAGCTTGGCGTGGACAATCGCTTCTGACCGTTCGAGGGCGCGCTGGCTGGCTTCGACCTGGTCTTCCGTGACCGTGCCGCCGCTGCCATAATTGCGGAACTCCTGCAGACCAGCGGTGACAACTTCAGCAAGGTGAGACTTCTTGCTGCGGTCGGCAACCTTGATCGCTTCATCCAGACGGCCTTCCTTCAAAGCACCGGCAACCTTGGGGGCGAATTCACGGCTCTGTTTGCGGGCAGCCGAGAAATACAAAGCGCGGTCGATCATTACAGCCAAGGACCACACCGACATGATCAGGAGAAGAAATACGACACCCTTCGGCAGCCAGCCCATGTTGTGCCACATGTCCACGATGCTGAAGCCGACCTGCTGCTGATCTTGGAAGAACGCGAGAGAAGACGCGTGGGGAACGAATTGCGATACGTGTGCGAGAATCACAGGAATTTATCCTCCTTAAGGATAAGCTTGCTTTGGTTATTGCCGGGCTACTACATGTTTTGAGCGAGTGAATGCGAAGTTATCACTCATTCAAAGTGAAAACAACACTGATTGTCGTGTCGACGTCGACAGGTACCCCATCCAGCACGGTCGCGCGATACCGCCAGCGCCGCACAGCATCCAATGCCGCCTGCTGCAACATGGCCGGACCGCTCACCACTTTCAGATCCTGAATGGACCCATTTTTTCCGATAGTTGCCGCCAAAACTACAGTGCCTTGAATACGGGCCGCTTTGGCAATTGGCGGATAGACGGGCTGCACTTGATCGACGATCTTACTGGCTTCGACACCCGACGAAACGGTGATCTTCTTGGGCGCCGCAACCTTGACCACGGGACCATTGCCCATGCTGCCCAGGATGCCGCCAATCACACCGTCACCGCTTCCACCGCCGAGACCGCTCATTCCAGTCACGCCACCAGTCGCCGGCGGAGGGGCTTTATCTACCACCTTGTTGATGGTCTTTGGAATCTTGCTGGGCGCCGTCAACTGATCGGCCATGGACTCCACGTGCACCTGCACAACCTTCACCTCGGGCGGAGGTGGTGGTGGCGGGGGGGGTGGAGGTGGGGGTGCCGTGATCAGGGTTGCCAAAGCCTGGTTCGGCAACGCTTCTGGATAAATAAGAGGAATTAGGATCAGAATGGTGACCACGGTAGCGTTCAAAACCGCGGTTGCGATCATCCAGTATTTGCTTTTTGTTTTCAGCTTATTACCCGACTCAAATGTGCTGTCTTCGAACATAGCGGACCCCCTCGCGTACTCTTCGCCAAACCTTGTTTTTTCTTAGACACCGGATGCCTGGCAGAAAGTTCCCGGAAAATTCACGATCCGGTCACTTTCTGGAAACATTCCGATCTCCCTGTCGTTCTCGACGGATAGCCGGTCACCGGAGGAGGGTGTGGGCCGACGCACCATCGATTCTTGCGATACAGCGACTAGACCATCCCGTTACGCTTTCGCCTTTTTTGCAGCAGGCAGCGTGGCCACTTTACCGCGCTTGCTGCGCCAGTCCTGATACGCCACCAGCATCGGCGCCGCCACTGCAATCGAGGAATAGGTACCGATCAGGATGCCAATCACCAGCGCAAACGAGAATCCCTTTAAAACTTCGCCGCCAAAGATGAACAATGACAACACCGTCAGAAAAGTCAGCCCGGAGGTCAACACGGTTCGGCTCAACGTCTGGTTGATGCTCTTGTTCACAATTTCCGATAACGTACCGCGTCGAATCAACTTCAAATTTTCGCGAATACGATCGAAGACCACGATGGTGTCGTTCATCGAATAACCGATCAGCGTCAGGATCGCCGCCACCACGGTCAGCGTCATCTCGCGATTCGTCAGGCTGAACGCGCCTACCGTAATCAGCGTGTCGTGGAATACAGCCACCACCGCCGCCACGCCGTAAATCAATTCAAACCGGAACCACAAATACACCAGCATGCCTGCCAGCGAATACAGTGTCGCCATCAGAGCTTTCTGCCGCAATTGCGCCCCCACCTGGGGACCGACAATCTCCGTATTGCGCACCGTGAAACCGGATAAATAGGCTCCCTGCTGCAGCGCCGATACCACCGCCGGTTCCACCTTCCCATTCAGTTCAGAGAACGAACCGATCAGGCCATGCTGCACCTTGTCGCGGTAATCCAGGATCTTGTCCGCAATCTGGCCGTACTGCAGTGGTTCCACTGCCGGATTTGCCAGGTGCAACGGATCCGCCTTGGTCAGGAAGTCCGTCAGCGTCTCGCGGGTGGCATTATCCAAATCCAACTTATCCGCGTTCGCAGCTCCGTTGGATGCGTAATTCTGCTGCAGGGTATGCACGATGGCGACGCGCCCAGCATCCAGGGAGGTTTCTTTTGTGTCCCGCTCAGGAAGCGAAACGATAACCTCGTGGTCTTCCGGGTGGCCAAACCGAACAATGCTCACGTCATGCAGGCCCACACGGTCGGCCGCACTGCGAATCCGACCCTGATCCGGCGTCTGCTCAAACTTCAAATAAATCAGCGTGCCGCCCTTGAAGTCGACGCCCAGCGGCAACCCATGCCAGAAGAACAGCGAGATCAAGCCCGCAACGCTGAAAATCAGAGAGAAGCCCAGGAAATACCACTTCTTCCCCAGCCAGTCGATATTTACTTCATGAAAAAATTCCACGCCTTGCTCCGATGCTTAAAAAGTAAAGTTCGTCATTCTGAGGTCGCCAGAGGTGACCGAGGAATCCAGAATCCGCTGGCTGTAGCCGCCCTGCGTCGATTCTCTGGATTCTTCACTCCACTGCGTTCCGTTCAGAATGACTCCTTCAAAAAACTGCGCCGCGACTGCGCTGCCGGCGGCGGCACTTCGTCGTTTAGCCGATCGAAATCGGCTCGCCCCGCTGCCTGCGATTTAAATTGGCTTCAAAGATGACGCGCGAGACAAACACCGCGGTAAACAGGTTCGCCAGCAAACCAAAGGTCAACGTCACTGCGAATCCCTTCACCGGCCCGGTTCCGAACAGGAACAGAATCGCGGCTGAAACGATGGTCGTGACGTGAGTATCGATGATGGTTTGGAAGGCATGCGCAAACCCTTGATCGACAGCGGCCGCAGGCGACTTACCGGCCCGCAGTTCCTCTCGTATTCGCTCAAAGATCAGCACGTTGGAATCGACGCCCATACCAATGGTCAGGATGACTCCGGCGATGCCCGGTAACGTCAGCGTCGCGTGCGCGTATCCCATGAATCCCAGCAGGATTACCAGGTTCAGAATCAGAGCCAAATCCGCATTGATGCCGGCGCCGTGGTAATAGAACAGCATGAAGATCAGCACCGCCAGCAGCCCACCCACCGCAGCCTCAACGCCGTGGCGAATCGAGTCCGCGCCAAGCGACGGCCCGATGGTCCGCTCTTCCAGAAAGTGAATCGAGGCGGGCAGCGCGCCTGTCCGCAACATCAACGACAGGTTTTGCGCTTCCTCTTTGGTGATGCCGCCGCCTTCAATTACGCCCTGATCGCGAATCGCACCATTGATCGTGGCCACGGAACGAATTGTGTTATCCAGCACAATGGCCATACTCTTGCCAATATTCGCGCTGGTGTACTTGTAGAAATTGTTGCCGCCGGAAGTGGTCAGCGTGAAGCTCACATCGGGACGCCCATTCACGTCTGTCGAGGGCTGCGCGTCGCGGAATTCGGTGCCGGAAACAATGGGGATTCTGTTCAGCAGATAGAACCCACCTGCACCCGCGCTGGTTTCGGATTTCAGCAACTCCGAGTTCGGCGGCAGCGTTCCGCCATTCGACTGCAGCGCGCTCTGTTCGTCGTTATAGGGACCGCCCAGCACTTCATGAATCTCGAGGCGCGCCGTCGACTGAATCACGTCTCTCACTCGGCCCGCGTCTTCAATACCCGGCAGCTCGACCAGGATCTCGTTGGTGCCCGGCCCGTAGATTTCTACCAGCGGCTCGCTGACACCCAGGCGATCGATGCGCTCATAGATCGTCTCTCGCGATTGCTCCAACGCGCGCGATTCGATGTCGCGCAGCACGGAGGGCTTCATCGTCAGGGTGTAGGAATTGTCTGCGCCCGATTGAATGTCGTACTGGGTCGCGAACTGCTCTTCCAGCGAAGAACGCACCGCATTGTCTTTGTCGATGGGAATGCCGGCAACGCGAATGACACCCGGCTGTCCCTTTGGGTCGGGCTTGGTCGCCGTCGCACCGGTCGCGCCCGCAGTTTGCAGATCGGTCAGGATGCGCGCCAGGTCAGTGTCGCTGCTGGAGCCGACTGCCTCCGCCACCATCACCTGCAAAATCAAGTGGGTGCCACCGCTCAAATCAAGTCCAAGATGGATGCGGTCTGTAATCGACTGCTTCAACGCTGCGGGACTGAACCCGCCGGGAATGCCAATGATGCCGCCGACGAACACCAGCAGGATGGCCAGAATAAGGATAGTTTTTCCAGTGAGATTCTTACGCATTTGGGTCTACAGGGATGGTATGGAATTGTGGGTTGATGGTACCGTTAGTGCGCTTCATGACTTAGCTTCATCCTCAGCGGTTGTGACGCTGGCGATGGCGGATTTGACGATTTCCAGCTTGATATTATCCGGCGCGACCCGGATTTGAACGACGTCGTCCTTGACGGAAAGAATCACGCCTCGAATGCCGCCCGTGGTTGTAACTTTATCGCCCGACTTCAACTTGGACAGCATCTCCTGCCAGGTTTTCTGCCGCCGCTGGCCGGGACGAATCATGAACATATAAAAGACAACAAAAATCAGAATGAAGGGTGCGAACGTGGTCAGGCTTTGCAGCGGGTTCGCAACGAACAACACAAGGCTTGCCATGCGATACTTTTCCTCTTGTCTTGCGGCATCCAGTCTTTTCTTAGGAGGCGGGGCCGAGGGTCCAGCGATTTGAATTCCTGCGCGTGCCGAGTCCAGCCCACGCACAAATGATCGAAATGGGAACCTGCCTGCTGCTCCCAATTCCTCTTACCTGCATCTATTCACTAAGCGGGAGTACCGCAGACCACCTGAACAAACCGTCTGAATATTTCCCTGAATCTTCTAGCTTACATCATGTTGACGGGCGCGTCCCCGCGTCCGCGCCACCAGATCGTCCAGTGCGCCTAGGGAAATAGCATCGCGTACCGCCTGCATCGTGTCAAGGTAGGCATACAGGTTGTGGATGCTGTTCAGCGCCCCGCCCAGCGGCTCTTTCGACATGGCCAGGTGTCGCAGATAGGCCCTTGTGTAGCGCGCGCAAACGATGCAGCCGCAGGCTGGATCGGGCGGATTCTGGTCTTCCGCATATTGCTGGTTCTTGATGTTCATCCGGCCTTCACTGGTAAACAGCAGGCCATGTCGCGCCGCCCGTGTGGGCAGCACGCAATCCATCATGTCCACGCCCATCGCGGCATACTCGACAATCTCATCGGGATAGCCGACACCCATCACATATCGCGGCTTGTCTGCAGGCAACAGCGGCAGGGTCGACGCAATCACTGCGCGTGTGTGTTCCCGCGGCTCGCCGACGCTTAAGCCGCCGATGGCATAGCCCGGCAGATCAAGCTCCACAAGCCGCTCGGCAGACTCGCGCCGCAGATCTTCGTACATGCCGCCCTGCACAATGCCAAACAGGCTGGGAGTTTTGCCGCCAAGCTCGGCAAACCATGGAACCTCTTCCGCATGCGTATAGAAATGGTCGCGGCTGCGACGTGCCCAGCGCATGGTCAGGTTCAGCGACGTGCGCGCACGCTCGCGCGTGGCTGGATATTCCGTGCACTCGTCAAACACCATGGCGATGTCTGCACCCAGCGCCAGCTGGACTTCCATCGAATGCTCCGGCGAAAAAAAGTGCAGGGAGCCATCGATGTGCGAGCGAAATTCGACGCCATTCTCCGTCACCTTGCGCAGATGATTCAAGCTGAAGACTTGAAAGCCACCGGAATCCGTCAGGATGGGATGCGGCCAGCTCATAAATTTATGCAGTCCGCCCAGGCGGCGAATGCGCTCATGCCCCGGCCGCAGATAGAGATGGTAGGTATTGCCCAGCAGAATCTGGGTGTGGACCTGCTCCAGCACATGCTGCGGGACGGCTTTGACCGTGGCCGCCGTGCCCACCGGCATAAAGATGGGAGTTTCCACCACGCCGTGCGGCAGCGTCAGGGTTCCGCGCCGCGCTGTGCCGTGTGTGGATTGAACGCTGAAGGAAAGCGACATGCTTTCTGAATTGTATGGGGAGAGGTGCGAGAACACTCGGATGAGGATTCAATCTGGGTGCCCCACACCTCGCTTTGGAGATGTGGGACGATAGTGTCTCAGTTATGGTTGGTCGTTATCGACGTAGGACTTGCACGTGGTGTGAGTCATCTTCCCGCTGATTTCCGGCCCGGTTACCGTATACCGGGGCTGAGAATTCAACTGCCCTATGGCCGCGGTAAACGATGGTTCCGCATCGTAAAGCCCGATCGGCGGCACCACATAGTTGATCGTCCCTTTGCCGTCGGTCGACTGGACGAAGGTGGTTCCGTTCTGAATGTCAAATAACTGATGATGGTGATATTCCGTGTAGAAGATGGAATACAACCTGCCGGCGGAGTGATTCGAGCCCGATGTCGCCACCAGGTAAAGGACTTTCTTTCCCGGATAGGACTTTGTATCCGTCCACCCTCCGATGCTGAGCGACGAATTTGCGGCGGTTGGCAGCTGCTTCTTCGACGCGAGACATGTCGCCGCGTTCAATAAAAGCGGAGGAGCCTGCTGAGCGAAGGCCGCCCCGGTCAGGCCGGTCAACAATAGGAGTGCCAGGAAGTTCTTTCTCACGTTGATCTCTCCAGTCGCGACCAGTGTACCTGAAGGCGGCGGACACCTTAGCCCGAATTCGGCGGCGGGGTACCTCTCATGCCGAGAGGAGGAAACTGGAGATCAGGCTTGGCAGCAAAGACAATATAACCCGGACGTGCCGCGAACATGGCGGCTCACCCGGGTTAGCGACGGAGCGCGAAAAACTCGCAGCGTACGCCCGCGTCGAGCTTACGATCCGCTTGCAGTCGACATCGAGTTGGTTTCCGGTGCGATCGCCAGCTGGAATCGCGTGCCTTCATGCAGGTTGATGTTGTGTTTCTTGCTGAGGAAGACGCCGGACACATTGCTCTGCACCGCGCTTTCCATCGTCACATTGCTCAGCGTGCCAGGACCCTGTTCGACCTTCTGATCGCTGGGAATATGGTGCGGCTGCTCAACCATGTAGGAACTGGCGCTATCATCCACACCTGTCACGACGGGCGGATAGGCGGCCAGCAGAGTCGCCTTGATCGGCACCTGGTGTCCGTTCGAGAGACGCGCTTCGTTAAACACGATGCTGATTTCCGTGTTGTTTCCATTTGAATTCGGGTTTTGCACCTCAACGACCTTGCCCATCAAAAGGGTGCCCTTCGGCAACTCGGTTTGCCCCTCCGTCTTTACATTCGAAGTCAGCTTGGCCGTAACGCTTTCTCCCTGGTGGGTTGATTTCGAATTCAACGGCCGGGTTAATTCAGCGTTTGCACTGACGAGATTTAGATTTTGTGGTTGGGCCTGCATTGATGCATACATAGGGAGTGAAACCAGAGCGGCTGCAATTCCCAAAGCATAAGAACGTAAGTGATTCACTGTCATTCGTGTTGCTCCTCAACAAGGGATTGCCGGCGATGCGTCTCGATCTTTTGGGCCGGCTGCGATAAAAGGCTCGCAATTACGCACCTAATGAATAGACGTCGAGGAGCCTACAAAGATGCAGGTGGCGCGATGCTAATTTGAAATCGATGGAAATAAATTGTGCGCGGTTCAGCTAACCGGCAATCGATCAAGGAGATAGCTTTCGCGTAGCGGGATGTAAATGTCGGATGAAAAAATTGTTGCAACCGCGCGCCGCTGCGATTCACCGTCGCTATTCTCGAACACCCGAAATTCGCATGGAGAGCCACGCCGTGGCAAAACTCAACAACAATGCCAGGGCACTCCACTCAAGCGCAACGATCGTCGAGACCGCCATATGTACTTGCGGCAGTGACGATGAGAACGTCCCCATCGTCCATGCGTTTGTGGCCGGGTGAACCGGCAGGCTGATATGTGGCCCAGAAAAAAACCATCGCGCAATCATTCCCATCGCCATGGCTACGCTCACGATCAAACCGGGAAGGGCCCACTTCCACGGAAATGGAATCGGCGCCGGCGCGGCCGCTTCCTGTTGCACGGCTTCCATTACGGAGGCAACAAAACCGGACGACGGCACGATTTCTTCCCTCTCTATCAACATGCGATCCAGATCATGATCGTTCATACAGTCTCCTTCGGATACGCGTACGGATGGCTCTCGCGCGCGTCCAGCAACCGGGGCAGCTTGCTTTCCAGCATCTTGCGCCCGCGGAATAATCTCGCTTTCAAAGTTCCCTCGGCAATTCCCAACCCCGCCGCGGCGGTGGGAACATCCATCTCCTGAAAATAAAAGCAGATCAACGCCTCGCGATATTTTGCCGGCAGCGTATCGACAGCCCGACGCACCGCCCGGTCGCGATCCAATTCTTCCAGCCCGCCATCGATCGCGCGCGGGTCTCTCGGTTCGGCGATATCTTCCAGCGGCATTGCACCAGCAGGAATCCGTTTCAGCTCCGACCTATATAGGTTGGTTGCCAAGGCAAACAGCCAGGTTGAAAACGCGGAGTCTCCCCGCCATTTCGGCAGTCCGCGATAGGCGCGCAAAAATGCTTCCTGCGCCATTTCTTCCGCCCGCCCCCGATCGCGACAAAAGCGATATGCCAAATTGATCAGCGGACTTTGCCAACGCCGCACAATCCCTTCAAAAGCGGCAATCTCCCCGGCAAGCACTTTGGCCACATCGGCTTGATCTTCGCTGGCGCTCATTCGGCTCACATGGGTACGACTTCGCTCCGCTCCCAACGGTTGCGTTTTCTTTTTCTCTTTCCCGCGCAAAGAAAATGCAACCGGAAATAACTCTAGTCTGTCCCACCCAATGTAGCGAGAAATATAAACCGCGATAGTTCTTAAAGGAGGACTTCCATGGAATCCGGCGTAGCTGTATTTGTATGGTTAAGCATTGGCAGCATTGCACTTTTCACTTTCCTTGGTGTGGCGGCATGGACCGGCACGCGAGCCAGGGAGCGCGAGCTCTATTACAAGAATGATCTGCTGAAGAAGATTGCCGAATCTCCTGAAGCGGGCGGCGCTGCCGCAATGCAGTACTTGCGGGAGCAGCATCGGCTTTCCCAGGAGAGACGGCGCGGAGGGCTTCAGCTCGGTGGCCTGGTCACCGCTGCGGTCGGAGTGGGACTGATGATTTTTCTGTTGGCGATGGTGCATCGCCCCGTGTTCTTCGTCGGGCTGATTCCACTGCTGATTGGTGCTGTTCTGTTCTTCTACGGACGCTTTATGTTGTCCGCCGCACCCTGGGAAGAAAACGGCTCGGCCATTGAGCCGACGCATCGCTTCTAACCGCTTCGCGGCCTCATCGAAACGACTGGGTGCCCGTCCTTCGCCCGCTTCAGGGGTACGGGTGAGGCACCCTTTCTACTGCAGGACTGGCCAGCCATTCTGCCAGTCGACTGTCTTCAGCCACAGACCGGCGTCGCCATCCTTATCCACATCGAGCGCGTGGAAGACGATCATGTCGGTTCCACTTTGCGGATCCAGGTAGACGGTGCCACCCCCCGGCGCACGCCAACCGTTATTCCCTTCAATCAGAATGCTGCCGCCACCCTGCATCAGCGGCACACCATCGGCATCCGCAAAGGGGCCGTTGGGGCTGGTCGATCGCCCTACCATCTGCTTGTAATCATCTTCAGAAAAACTGTTCTCGCAACAATGGTCGACTGACAGGAAAAGATAGTAGTAGCCGCCGTGCGCTACCAGCGATGCGCCTTCAATCGGATGTCCGGAGATATTCGGCCGCGCCGCCAGTTGATATCGAGTTGGATTGGATGCCAGCAACAATCCTGTGGCCGGATCAATCTGGCGCTGCTTGATGCCGCTCCAATAACTGCCGTAGGTCATCCAGATTTTTTGATTGCTGTCGATAAAAATGTTCGGGTCGAGCGCGTTGAAATCATCACCATTGTGCGACGCGATCACCAGCCCTCGATCGATCCACTTGTATGCCGGATCGGTCGGGTCAAGTGTCGTATTAGTCGCCAGCCCAATCACTGAGGTCTGGGTGTGCAGTCGCGAACCGACATAGTAGAGGTGATACAGCCCGTTGAAATAGGAAATATCCGGCGCCCAGAGTCCTTGAATTCCGGGCAGCGCCTGCTGCACCCATGCGGGAATCGCGGTGAAGACTTGCCCGCAAATTTTCCACGTCACTCTGTCGGTCGAGCAGCGAATCGGCAGATGCTGGTCTGGCGTTTCGCCACCCGCATCGGTGCTGAACAAATAATAGGTTCCATTTGCGAGATAGACGCTGGGATCGCGCACCGGAGCGGTATCGCCAAGCAAAGGATTGACGGCCAGCGATGTTGACTGCAGCACGCTGAGCCCTTGCGGCGTGAGGCCTGCGCATCCAACCAGGGCAAAAAGAAGTATCGAAACTGCGGAACCAACGAGAACGCCTTTGCGGCGCACGGAAATCTACCTACGGCCTCTGAAAATTGTCTTGCTTGGTTGGCCCCATGCTAGTTGCGCCGCGCGTCAATCGTCAACGAAAATTTTGCCAAGATTTTTCCGCCGCGGCCGTCCGCGCGAGATCGAATCTCGGTGCCGCCTATCTCGCTTCTGAGACGTCGGAGTTGGCTCCAAGCCCAAGGTGCCATCCTTCGCAGCCTTGTTGCGATGACGGCGGGAGGAAAACTCTCACCACCTATGCGTGCGGAGGTACGGCGAGCGTCAGGCCGTAGCGGCGCATCAGCTCGGCCATCTTCGCGCGGTCTGGGGGTCCACCGGACCCCGCTTTTAATATTTCGGCAGCTTCGCGAAAATACTCTGGACCCAGGAGAGCCGGGGAAATCACACACAGCGACTTCGCTTCCTGACTTCCATGGTTATCAAAGCGATGCACCGCGCCCCGCGGAATGCAGAGTGCCTGCGCCGGTCCCAGCTCGATTTGCTTGCCGTCGACCGTCCATGTCATCACTCCATCGAACCCATAGATGGTTTCTTCATAGTGATCGTGGCTGTGCGCAGGCGCCGGCAGTTTCTGTCCGGCTGGAACAGTCAGTTCAAATATTGCGACGCTGCCGTTTGATTGCTCTCCGGTCAGCAAGAATCGCACGACCAGCGGCCCCACCCGAATCGTCTCGTCTGCTGGATTGATCTGTGTGTTGTTACTAGGTGACGTGATGACGGACGTCCTTTCGATTCAGAATCGACAACCATCCTATCGCAGCACCATATTTGCGGTCCTAAAATTTTTGCCCCACGTTTTGTCCGCCGCGGCAGACAAAATGTGGGGCTGGGTTCAATCATTTTCAATGGGAGAAGGAACTAGTTTGCCAGGCGTTGCATCCGCAGGCGCTCGACGCCGTCGAGGGCGTCCCACAACGCTTTCGCTGCGGTTTCCGCGGCATCGAGAGCCCGATCTGCCGACGCAGGATCGCGCTCCAACTCCTTGGTGATCGCCTGCTTCCACACTTCCGCATGATGCACATCGGCCGTTTCATGCACGGTAAAGTAGCGGCAGGTTTTGGCATCGGCTTTGTAGTGATCGCACAGACCGGCGGCCTTCTGCTTGGCAATTGCGGGCACGCGCGACTCATACGCATAGAGCGCAGCCAGACCCACCGCAGCATTTTCCTGCTGGATCAGCCGAAAGAAAGTTCCGATCAGCGCTTTGGTCTCGGGCTGCAGTTCGCGCTGGCGTACGACGCCGTCGTTGGCTCCCATGCCGTTGGCAAAATCCATCCACAGCTCGCTGTGCGGCTTGCGATCCGGCGAGTCAATGCCTTCCTCATCCACCAGGTTGCGCAACACGGTGCGGCGCAGCTCGGAATCTTCCAGGCGCGAGTGCAGCGCGCTTAGATAGGTCGGGAACGCGGACACGTGATGCCAGTATTCGGCGGCATATTCGCGCAGATCGTTCGAGGTCAACTCCCCCGCCGTCCAGGCGCGATAGAAGGAATGGGTCAGCAGGTCGTAGGGTGCGATGCGGCTTTCCAGTGCCTGGAAAAAATCCGTATTTGCTGGCATAGTGTGCCTCCTTTGAGATCGCGGAAACTGCGCGCGTTTCTTGCAATGTACGTGAATCTGCAGCGAGGCTCAAGCAGAAGCTGTGGAAGAGTTGTACTTGCGCATTGTCTGCTCGGATTCGGTGCCGAGCGGCGTTATCTCGGCCAGCAAGTCGGCGGCGGATTTTCCGCTGATGGGATGACGCCACTGCGGTGCGATTTCTGCGAGCGGCACCAGGACAAATCTTCGCTCGGCGAGCGATGGATGCGGCAACGTCAACGTCGGCGTCTCCATCACAACATCTCCATACGACAGCAGATCCAGGTCAAGCGTGCGCGGACCCTTCGGCACGGAAGCGCTGCGATCACGGCCATGCTGCTGCTCAACGTGCAACAGCGCGGTCATCAATTCCTGCGGCGGCAGAGTCGTTCGCAATGCCACGACGGCATTTAGAAAATCCGGCTGGTCGATCATGCCGACGGGCGCAGTTTCGTAGAACGAGGAAGCAGCCTCGACGGAACCAAGCTGTCGCAGTGCGGCGATAGCAGAGCGCACTGTTCCATCTCGATCGCCCAGGTTCGAACCCAGCGCGATGTACGTGATCGTTGCGTCGCCACGTTGCGGAGACTCGTTGCTCATCGTGCTCCTGGAAACCACTCGACATATTCGTCGCCGTTGCGAGCGACATAAATCGCACGTTTGCCTGCGAGATAGACCCAATAGTTGGCGACGCCTGCGGATAAGATGCCGCGCAGAAATTGCTGATAGTCGATTTCCTTATGCTGGATCTCGCGCAGCACTTGCTTCACGCAGTTGGGATCAAGCGATCTGGCGACCGCGCCCGCGTTGAATATCTTCGGATCGAGGCCACTCTCGGATTCCATGTGGCTGTCGCCGTTGGCGGCATAGTAGGTCTTCTCGCAGCGATAGAGATCTGCATGGTACGACTCGATGCCAACCTCCATCAGCTTTCCGACAACTTCAGGGAACGTGATGTTTCCGGCAACAGAGCGCTCGCTGCATTCGTGCAGCACGGCAATGGTTTCTTGATTGAACATGATTTCTCCTTTCTTGAATTGTTTCGTGGGCGGCGCGACAGAATTTTCGCGACTTCAGTCCACAGGAACTTGCGTAAGGCGATATTGTTTGGCGATATCTTTCATGAGCGCGATCATCGCCAGACGAGCATTCATCGTCAGATCGCCGAAGAACGCCTCATCGTTTTCATCCGCAATGGCGGCCAACTTTGGGGACCAGTTTCTGTCCGGCGGAGCTGAGCCAGATTTGCTGCGCGCGGCCATCGTTGCGGCTGTCCTGGCGATAGACCAGTTCTTTCTGTACCAGTCTCTCCACGAGTCGCGAGACGGGAGCTTTGGTCATTCCCATTTTTTCGGCGAGATCGCTGATTGAAATTGCGGCGGGCTGATCAAAAAGTTTCCGCAGCGCAACCCACTCGGAAACGCTGACATCCAGCTTTTCCAGGCGGCGCGCGAAGGAGGCGGAGACGTTGTTGGAAACCAGCCGTAGCCAATATCCAAGGTGCTCTTCGAGACAGCTGACATATTTAGAATGGGATTTTGCAGCACTCATTTGACCCCTCGTTGACCGTCGCAGAATTAGTTGCCTTAGCAACCATATGCGTCAATATAGTTGCCTTAGCAACTAAATGTCAAGCACGCTTTTGGGGCAGAAAAAATAGTTGAAAAAGCTGGCGTAGTTCTGGATTCAGGCGGAGAGGGTTGCCGGATGGAGAAGCGAGGGGATGGCGATTTCTTCTTCCTGGACGGGGAGGTGAACCAGCTCCCACGCGGAACGATCCTGCAGGAGTCGCGCGACCAGCGCGGTGTGCATGGCGTGGCCGGCTCGCTCGGCAACCACGTGACCCTGGATGCGTTTGCCCGCCAGCGCCAGGTCGCCGATCAGATCAAGAATTTTGTGGCGGACAAATTCGTTAGGAAAACGGAGCGGGCCGTTTTGCACGCCCTTGCTGGTCAGGATGATTGCATTTTTTTCTGAAGCGCCACGAATCAGGCCCATGTTGCGGAGTTTTTCTTCATCCTCGCGAAAGCCGAAGGTGCGCGCGGCGGCCAGTTGCGTGGCGTAGGCGCCGGTATTCAGATCCAGCTGAAAGGATTCTCTGCCGATGGGCGCGGGAAAATCGATGGCGTAGGAAACGCTGTAACCATCGCCGGGATAGACACCGATGAATTTGCTGGCGTCGTGGACTTCAATGGTTTTGCGAATGCGAAGATACTCCCGGCGGCGACGCTGAGTTTGCAGGCCGACGGATCGGAAGGCTGCAATATAAGGAAGCGCGCTTCCGTCGAGGATGGGCAGCTCGAGATTATCAAGCTCGACGATGACGTTATCGATACCGTAACCGACCAACGCGGACAGCAAATGCTCGGTGGTGGAAATTAAGACGCCCTGGCGCATCAGGCTGGTGGCATAACTGACTTTGGCAACGTTGCGGCCGGTGGCGGGAATTTCAAAATTGTCGAGATCGGTGCGGCGGAATAAAATGCCAGCACCGCCGGGCGCAGGCAGCAATCGCAAATGCACGGGTGCACCACTGTGCAGGCCGATTCCAGAGAACTCGACAGAGCCGCCGATGGTCTGTTCGAATTGCAGGTTGCGCGCGATCGCGTAGCTCCAATCTTGTAAACGCTTATCCTATAAGGAGTCGCGCCGAGATGGATGTGGCAAAATTACCACAAGGTGTGTCGTGACTGCACTTCGAACGGTGCGAAAACGGCAATATTTAGGACGGTCCAGAGCAGCGAAAGGACTCATGCGTGAACGATCTTTTTGTATTTGAACCCGGCCAATTGCTGGAAGACGCGGAAAATCGACAAAAAGGCATGTTGGAGCAAATAGAGGCGCTGGTTTCGATTGAATCTCCAAGCGAAGAGAAGTCCGCCGTCGATCGTGCTAGCCGCGCGGTCGCGGGATGGTTCGAGGATGTCGGCGGGAAAATTCGTTGGCACCGGCAGAAGAAATTTGGAGATTTGCTGGAGATACGATTCGGTGCGATGGGACGGGGATCGAACGCGCGTGCGCGATGCGCGGCGCAAACCGATTTTGTTGCTGGGCCATCTGGATACGGTGTGGCCGATGGGAACACTCGTGAAAATGCCGTTTCGAGTGGCAAAAGGAAAAGCCTTCGGGCCAGGCGTGTACGACATGAAGGCCGGCGTGGTGATGGCGCTGCATGCGGTGGCGATGTTGCGCGAGCGGCAGGCGCAGACGACGCCGGTGGTGGTGCTGCTGGTGAGCGATGAAGAGATTGGCAGCCCGGTTTCGCGCGCAGTGACGGAGAAAATTGCGCGGGAATGTTCGGCGGTGTTTGTGCTGGAACCGGCGCAAGGTCCGCAGGGCGCGTACAAGACCGCGCGTAAAGGCGTTGGGGATTATTCCGTGCATGTGCGTGGCGTAGCGGCGCATAGCGGTGTCGATTTTGAAAAAGGACATTCAGCGGTGCTGGAACTGGCTCGCCTGATTGAAAAGATTTCGCAGTTTACGGATTTGAAGACGGGGCTGACGGTAAATCCAGGGACGATTTGCGGGGGCACGCGCACCAACGTGATTGCAGCGGAAGCGCAGGCGGAGGTAGATGTGCGCATTGCGCGAATGCGGGATGCGGCGCGAGTGGAGAAGCTGTTTCGAGGGCTGCGGGCGACCGACCGGGCCTGCACGCTGACGATTACGGGTGGCATGAATCGTCCGCCGATGGAGCGCAGTCGAGGTACGGTGGCGCTGTTTCAACAGGCGAAAGGATTCGCGGACGCGATGGGATTTGCGTTGGAAGAGGCCAGCACGGGTGGCGGTTCGGATGGAAATTTTACGGCGGCGCTGGGAATTCCGACGCTGGATGGAATGGGCGCGGTGGGCGAAGGTGCACACGCGACGCATGAGTCGATTGTGCTGGGGGAGCTGGCGAAGCGCACAGCGCTGCTGGCGGCGATGATTGCGGGATGACGTGACGAGGTGGATGCGGGAGAGCGACATTCCACGAAGAATTTGATGAACGCCGATGGATCCGATTTATAGTCGATGAATCTGGCCTGACTCCGCAATCGCTCCTTGCGGAAATCCACAATGAATATACCCGTATCGCGTCGTGTTCCGGGACTTGACCTGTTGCGCTCCATCGCGATCTTGTGGGTGATGCTGTTCCACACACGCGGCATGGGCCTGCCGTTTGACGCGGTGGCAGGCTTTGGCTGGATGGGCGTGGATTTATTCTTCGTGCTCAGCGGGTACCTGATTGGCTCGCAGCTGTTGCAACCCTGGTCGCGGGGCGAACGGCCCTCGATGGGCGGATTTTACTTGCGGCGCGCGTTCCGCATCTTGCCGGCTTACCTGGTGGTAGTGGCGCTCTACTTTCTGGTCCCTCAATTTCGCGAAAGGCCGGGAATTTCGCCGCTATGGCAATTTCTTACCTTCACGCTGAATTTCAAGATCGATTATTTTACGAACCATGCATTTTCTCAGGCGTGGTCGCTGTGCGTGGAAGAACATTTCTACCTGCTGCTGCCGCTGCTGGTGTTGTGGCTGATGCGGCGGCCGTCGTTGCGCAAGACATTGTGGGTGGCCGCGTCTATCGTGATTTTTGGAATGGCAATACGCGGATGGACGTGGTGGCACTTGAATGCGAAGTTTGGTGCGGACTTCGATACATTTGTGACGCTTTACATTGAAAAAATTTACTACCCAACCTATATGCGGCTCGATGGCTTGCTGATCGGCGTTCTGCTGGCGGCGATGCGGTGGTTCCGTCCCGCATGGTGGAGCGCGTGCATGCACCGGGCAAACATGTTTCTGGCAGCGGGGTTGGTCACGACGGCTGTGGGACTGTGGCTGTTTGCCGCGCGATTCTCTTTCACGGCGACGGTCGTGGGGTTCCCGATCCTTTCTCTGGGGCTGGGATTACTGGTGTCAAGTGCGGCCAGCCATCGCGGTTGGATCGGGCGATTTCGGGTGTGGGGAGCGGAGACGACGGCGCTGCTGGCGTACAGCCTATATCTGACGCATAAGGAAGTGATTCATCTGGATGGAATGTACCTGGCGAGGTTTGTCGATCCGGGCGGAGTGGCTGCGTTGCTGGTGTATGCGGTGACGACGTTTGCATTCGCCGGATTGTTGTATGGGTTAGTGGAGCGACCGTTCCTGATGATGCGCGAGAGATGGCGGCCAGTTCGAGCCGTATCCGTGGAGACATTGGCGTTGGCAGACCCTGCACTCTGACGCCCCGCAAGAATGCATCGCGCACGCCTGGCGAGGCGCCCGCGCAGTTACTGGTGGCCGATGGAGTCCAGGCGCTGCTTGATGGCGAGGGAGCCGAGCGAGGCGATCGGCAGAGAGAGCAGCAGGGAGATGCGGCGATCGAGGGTGGAAAAGGCTTGCACGTAGGCGCGGTCGATTTCCTGCAGAGTGCCGCGGACGGCGGCGGGATCGGGCACTCCCCAATGCGCAGTGATGGGCTGGCCGGGCCAGATGGGACACACTTCTTTGGCCGCGTTATCGCAAACCGTAAATACGAAATCGAGATGCGGCGCGCCGGGTTGGGCAAACTCGTCCCAGGACTTGCTGCGCAGGCCGGCGGTGCTGAGGCCGGCGAATTCGATGTGGCGCAGGGCTTCCGGGCGAACCGTTCCGGAGGGATGACTGCCGGCGCTGTAGGCGGTGAAGGTGGGCGCACCTTTGGTGTTGAGGATCGCTTCCGCGAGGATGGAGCGGGCGGAGTTGCCGGTGCAGAGAAATAAAACATTGTAGTGTGGCATGCGGTTTCTCCTTCAGTGCTACGTCGCAAGCAGGATTGCGATGGTCGGCGGATATCGTTCTATCCCACTCAAGCCAACAGAAGGCTTGCATGGGGCGCCCGAAGCTTCCTCTAATTACGAGCAGCAGGTGGGGCCGCAGCAGGACTGTGCGGCCAGCGATTGCGGCTTGAGGGCGTAGACCTTGACGCTGGCGGCAGCGGCGTTGACGTCATACTGCGACAACAGCGAAGCGAGTTCCTCGTGCAGCGACGCGGGCGCGGCGAGGGTCGGCGTGCAGCAGGAAGGTTCAATCACTGCGAGCGGACTGGTGGCGGCGAGGGCAGGCGTCGCGGCGAGAGCGTGATCGGAGTCCATCGAGGGCGAGCAGCATCCCGACTGATTCTCGACTTTCGCGTAGGCATTCAGATCGCGGCCGCTATCGACAATTTCAACATGCTCGAAACCGGCGGCGAGCAGGCCACTGCGGTAGTCGTCAATGCGAATGGCGCCGGCGATGCAGCCGACATAGGCTGCGATGCTGTTGGAGAGAGCCTCGGGCAGATCGTGTTTGAGGGCGATATCGCTGACCGCGAGACGGCCGCCGGGTTTTAGGACGCGCGCGATTTCGCGAAAGACGGCGGGCTTATCGGGCGCAAGATTGAGAACGCAGTTGGAGATGACGCAGTCGACGGAGGCATCGGGCAGAGGAATTTTGTCGATGGTGGAGAGATGGAAGTCGACATTGGTGTAGCCGCCGGAGGCCGCGTTGGCGCGGGCGCGATCGATCATGGCGGGCGTCATGTCGATGCCGATGGCGCGACCGGTGGGGCCGACCATGTTGGACGCGAGGAAGACATCGAGACCACCGCCGGAGCCGAGATCGACAACCACCTCACCAGGTTTGAGGTGGGCGGTGGCGGTGGGATTGCCGCAGGACAGGCCCATGTTGGCGGCCGCGGGGATGGAGGTGAGTTCCTCGGCGGTGTAGCCGAAGGCTTCCGCGACAGCCTTAACACCCGCATGATCGCTGGACAATGTGCTTTCCGCGACGGCGGCGTATTTTGACTTGACTGAATCCAGAATTTGTTCGGGCATACGATTTCTCCTTGAGAACATATCTCCCAAAGCGAATATATTCGTTGCCAACATATTCGTCAAGGCGTATAAGTAAAGAACCATGAAACAGCCGGTATTTAACGCGGAACGTTTCTTTCAAGCGCTGGGCGACACCACGCGGCTGCGACTGCTGAACCTGATGGGAGAGCAGGAAATCTGCGTGTGTTACCTGGTGGAGATACTGGGGCAATCGCAGCCGAAGATTTCTCGACACCTGGCGTACCTGCGGCGCGCGGGGATTGTGGCGGCACGGCGCGAGGGCAAGTGGATGCATTACCGGATCGTGATGCCGCCGGAGATGGGTGCGGCTCAGGTGCTGCGGCAGACGCTGGCATGGCTGCGCGAGGATCGCAAGATGCATGCGGATCGTACACGGCTGTCGAAGGCGTGTTGCAGCCCGAAAAGATTTGCGGCGCTGGAAGGTGCGCCAGTTCCTGTTCCGGTTGATTCTGCTTGTGCCTGCGAGATCGGTCAATGATGGCGAACATACTTGCGACCGAGGGACAGGTGTGCGCTCCGCAGCAGCGCAAGCATTTGTCATTTCTGGATCGATGGCTGACGCTATGGATTTTTCTGGCGATGGCGATTGGGGTGGCGGTCGGGCATTTTGTGCCTGGATGCGCCGCGTTTGTGAATCGTTTTCAGGTGGGGACGACGAACATTCCCATCGCGATCGGGCTGATCGTGATGATGTATCCGCCGCTGGCGAAAGTGCGCTACGAAAAATTGCATGACGTCTTCCGCAACAAGCGTGTGTTGATGTTGTCGCTGGTGCAGAACTGGGTGATCGGGCCGGTACTGATGTTTCTGCTGGCAATTGTATTTCTTCGCGGCGAGCCGGCGTACATGCGGGGTTTGATTCTGATTGGCATCGCGCGATGCATTGCGATGGTGCTGGTGTGGAACGAACTGGCGGAGGGCGATACCGACTACGTTGCGGGACTGGTGGCGCTGAACAGTATTTTTCAGGTGCTGTTCTATAGCGTGTATGCGTGGGTCTTCATCACGGTGCTGCCGACGTGGTTTGGGCTGCGAGGCAGCATTGTTCACATCGGTATTGAACAGATTGCAAAGAGTGTGGGGATTTACCTGGGCGTGCCGTTTGCAGCCGGATTGCTGACGCGGGTGATTCTGTTGCGGCTTCGCGGGGAGGAATGGTATCGGACGCGATTTATTCCTCGCATCAGCCCGTTGACGCTGGTGGCGCTGCTGTTCACGATCCTGGTGATGTTTTCGCTGAAGGGCGACTTGATTGTGCGGCTGCCGCTGGATGTGATCCGCATCGCGATTCCGCTGGTGATTTATTTTCTGGTGATGTTTCTGGTGAGTTTCTCGATGGGCAAGCGATTGGGCGCGAATTATGCGCAGTCGGCGACGCTGTCGTTCACAGCGGCGGGAAACAATTTTGAGTTGGCGATTGCGGTGGCGGTGGCGGTGTTTGGGTTGAACTCCGGCGAGGCGTTTGTGGGCGTGGTGGGTCCATTGATTGAAGTGCCGGCGCTGATCAGCCTGGTGAATGTGGCGTTCTGGATGCGAAGGCGTTACTTCTCGGCGAACGTTGCCTAGGAACCTCTGAATGAGTTTTCGCAACTGGCAACTGCGCCTCAGCGGCTAAAGCCCGTCTGATTTCGATGCGATTTGCGGCACGGCTCAAGCCGTGCCCTGATACAAGGCGAACTTCATCAGAAGTTTCCGGTCTGTGTTTCCCTTTACAAAGGCAGCACGCGATTCACGTTCACGAAGATTTTTCTTGACGCGATGGAGTGGGTCGTCGATAGTGCTGAGACAGAACGACGCAAAAGAAAAAAGGGGAGCGCAATGGATGAGGGAAATCGCGGCCTGGTGATTGCGAGCGCGTTTGCGGCGCTGGGAATGGTGCTGGCGGGATGGGTGCTGGGCAGCCAGATTAAAGATATTCGTCTGGCCGATCGGTATGTGACGGTGCGTGGGCTGGCAGAGCGGACGGTCAAGGCGGACCTGGCGGTGTGGCCGCTCAGCTTTCGCGAGGCGGGAAATGATTTGAAAGCGACGTACGCGAAGAGCGAGGCAGACAGCCAGGCGGTGTTGCAGTTTCTGGCGGCGCAGGGAATCGCGAAGAGCGACATCAGCCTGGGGCAGCCGAGCGTGACCGACACGGAAGCGAACGAGTATGGCGGATCGCAGCGGGCGGCGAACCGGTACATTGTGCAGCAATCGATTTCTGTGCGATCGAAGGACGTGGAGAAAGTTGCGGCGGCGGTGCAGAAGACCAGCGACCTGATTGCGCAGGGCGTGGTGCTGGGAGGCGGCCCGCAGTACGGTTCGCAGAACAGCGCGAGTTATGTGTTCACCGGATTGAATTCCATTAAGCCGGAGATGATTACGGAAGCGACACGCAGTGCGCGCGCGGCGGCGGAGCGATTTGCGGCGGATTCAGGCAGCAAAGTAGGAACGATTCGTACGGCAGAGCAGGGGCTGTTCACGATTTCTTCCGCGGACGCGGCGGCCAATAGTGACAATGGCAACGGCGGATACCAGGCAGACTCCAGCATTACGAAGAGCGTGCGGGTGGTGACGACGGTGCAATATTATCTGCAGCAATAAGCGGCAGATTGCTGATTGGGAAGATCCCTCGCCTCCGACGGTGGCAGGGGCTAAAGCCCGGCATGACTTTGTTGCACTTACGGCACGACTCAAGTCGTGCCCTGATACAAAGCAGCGTTTTTCCGCAACCTGTACAGTCCGGGGTCTCCGTTGTGGTTCGCGGCGGCAATTCTTTTTTCTTAGGACTGGGAGCAGATGCGGCAAATTTCTTCGCCGAATTTCTCTGCTTTGGCGGGACCGATGCCGCTGACGCACTGCAACTGTTCGAGCGTGAGGGGTCGTTGCTGCGCGATGTCCCGCATGGTTTTGTTGCCGACGATGCAGTAGGCCGGGACTCGATGTTTCTTGGCCTGCGCGAGTCGCCAGGTGCGCAGCTTCTCTTCGATGGCCGCGGCATGCGCTGACACTTCGCGCGGCTCAGGTTGGCGTGTGGGAGTGGTTGCGGTTTTCGAAGAGATGCTTTTCCCGCTTCGCTTGCTGTCGGTCTTTTTGCGTGCCGTGAGGACGTGATTCGCGCTATCCGGCAGAATAAAATCCAGCGGATCGGTGGGCGGCAGTTCTTCTCCTTCCTGCGTGAGGCTGGCCTTGCGGTAGGCGATGCTGCGACCCTCCTTTTCGAACGTCAATTCTTCCAATCGAAGCAATCCCGCGCCGGCCAATGCTTGCAGCAGATTTTCGAAGTCGTCGCGCGAGACCTGTTCGCGCGGAAACATATCTTTGTGCAGCTTCCCGGTGGAGCCGGCTGAATTTTTCCGTAGCGAATGAATGACGGCCCAGGCAGTTTGTTTTTCGGATGCGTTGGGGGCGCGAAAGCGCCGGGCAATGCAGGACTGCGGCGCGCACACGTCACAATGTCCGCAAGGGCGGCGTGCATCCGCCAGATCTCCGAAGTGGCGAATCAGGGAGGTCATGCGGCACTGGGTGGACACGGCATACTGGATGGCCAGATCGAGTTGCGCTTTTCTGCGCTGCGACTCGGCGGCGTAGGAGTCGCGCCAGCCGTGAGCGCCGCGAACCGCATTCTCATCAAAGTCCACCGCTCCGCCGCCGTGGATGACGAGTTTCTCCAGCACCTTGTCGAACAAATCGGATTCCATGCGGAGCTTGGCGCGGAGAGATTCTTTTTCCATCGGCTCTTCACCGAGGCGGCGATAGACTCGATCCAATTCATCGACGGGCGGATAATCGCGCTCGAAGAAAAACTCATGCATCTTGCGATCGGCGTAGGAGTAGAGCAGAATGGCGCGGCTGGGCAGGCCATCGCGACCGGCGCGGCCAATCTCCTGGTAGTAGGCTTCGAGCGTGCCGGGCAGTGAGGTGTGAACGATGGTGCGCACGTCGGCCTTGTCAATTCCCATCCCAAAGGCGACCGTCGCGACGACTGCCTGGAGCCGTCCCTGCTGAAATTCCTGTTGCACAGTTTCGCGACGCCGCGCATCGAGACCGGCGTGATAGGCCGCGGATGGAAACCTGGAAGAGAGCTGCTCCGCCAGCGCTTCCGCCTGTTTGCGGGTGGGCGCGTAGACGATGGCAGGGCGGCGTGCTTCGTCATCCAGTAGGTCAGCGACGAAGGCGGGTCGCAGCGAAGGCGACATCTCCACTACTTCAATGCCAAGATTGTCGCGGCGAAAACCATAAATAAATCTGGAGACATCGGCCATGCCCAACTGGGCGGCAATATCATCCTGCACGCGAGGGGTGGCAGTGGCGGTGAGCGCGATGACGGGCGCGGGCCGCAGTGCCGGAACAAACTGGCCGAGCATGCGGTAGTCGGGACGAAAATCGTGTCCCCATTGGGAGATGCAGTGAGCCTCATCGATGGCGATCAGAGATGGTTTGCGTTTTGCGAGCATTTCGATAAAGCCGGGAACCCGGAGGCGCTCCGGAGCGATGAATAAAAACTGGAGAGTGCCAGCCAGATACTCGGCGCAAGCCTGGCGGGAGAGCGCGCGGTCGAGGCCGGAGTGAATGCGCGCGACAGAAAGACCGAGGGAGGCGAGCTTGGCCACCTGATCCTCCATCAATGCGATGAGCGGGCTGATGACAAGCGTGGTGCCGCCGCGCGCAATCCCCGGGAGTTGGAAGCAGAGGGATTTGCCGGCGCCTGTTGGCATGACCAATAGAACGTCTTTACCTTGAATGGCGGCGCGACAAACGACTTCTTGATTGACGCGAAACGACGAGAGACCGAAGGCGCGTTGCAGCAGATGCAGAAGCGTTTCGCTGGGTTGAGGGAGGATCGTTGCCACAGTGGTGAGGATAACAAATCGAATTCGAGGGGCGGGCAAGGCTCGCAGTTACGCGCTACGGGGTTTGAATGAAAAAGAAAATGGGCCTTCCTTGCGGAGGGCCCATTTTTGTTGCGTTGCAGCGATACGCCGAACGATTAGTGGCCGTGGCCGTGGTCGTCACCACCGTGACCGCCGCCGTGGTTGTCGTAGCCACCGCGCTGTTCGTTGCCATGGAACTGATTATGACCGTAGGCATGATAGCTTTCATGACCTCCCCGTGCGGGGTACGAGCCATGATAGCCGTGGCGCGGATCATAGTGATTGTTCACATAGCCGTGGAAGCCATGCGGACCGCGGAACCATGGGCCAGCACCGATGAAGACGCCGCCGGAAAACCACTCAGGTCCGTAGTAGCCATAGGGAGCGCAATTATAGGGGGCGTAGTCATAGTAGCCGTAGGGACAGACGGGTGCGGCGCCGATCGAAACGGAGACTTGGGCTTTTGCCGGCGAAGCGGCGAAGAAGGAAAGCCCCATGACAACAGCAAAGGCTGCAAGATATTTCGTGACTCTCATTTGTTCACCTCGGGTAATTAGAACGGCGAGCGATGGAAAAAGTTGTGCCAAGCGATGGGTTTTCGAATGATCGAATTAGGTTGCCCAGTGCGCAATAAATGTCGCGCAGAACAAGTGCCTGATACGCAGGGAATTAGAAGTGTGCGCGCTGCAAAAAATAATTTTGCAAATAGAATCAAGCGCGCAAATTTTTATTTGGTGATGATTGCGGGGCGATCACTGGGGCGCTGGCGTGGTGGGTTTGCTTTTTTGAATCGCGGCATTCCATTGGTCATCGCCGGCAACGCTGACAGCACCGGCGCCGATTGCCCAATCAACAAAACCGGGCGGCGGATTTTTTATGTCATTGATATTGGCGAGGCGGATGGACTGAATATCGCGCCACACAATTGCATGCAGATCGGCGTTGCGAAGATCGGCGCGGCTCAGGTCGGTGCGAGACAAATTGGCGCCGGTGAGATTGGCTCCCATCAAGTCCGCGTCACTCAAATCGGCATCGGTGAGGTCGGCGTTGACGAGAGAGGCGCCGCGGAAGTTGGCGGATTGCAGATAGCAGAAGGTCATGGTGGCGCGGTCGAAGACACTCTTGCGCAGATCGGAGGAATCCATGTCACAGCGATCGATCTGCGCGCCCTGGAGATGGATGCCTAATAGAAACGCGTTGTCGGAGGCCTGAATACCGACGAGGGAGACACCGTCTTTGTTCAGCTCCTGCATAGCATCGATGCGACCGCCGTTGCCGCCCTTGCCTTGGGCGGTGTTGATGACCTGCCAGGCCTGATAATGACGCTGCTGGACGCGGGCGCCGCTCTCGGAGAAGTAGAGGATGACGGCGACCAGCACAGAAAATGTGCTGAGATATTCCAGGACCTCCAGCAGTACCCAGCCGCCGAGACCCCAGGCGCACCACTCAAGAAGCCAGTTGAACGCGTGCAATGGGTAGGCCCACCGCGGTTTGGCTTGGCGGCGATGTTCCCGCCAGGGATTGGGTCTGGGGCGCTGCTCTCGCATTGGAAAGTTGTTCCTCGCGAAGTGGAAGGCTTCGAACTAGAAGTATATTTGCGCGGCGGATGAGTGGTGCGATCTTTTCGGGGATGGGTTGCGCGCTGGGGTGGGGGGAGAAATTCTTCCGCCGCGGCGACAGGCGTTGGACATCGGAGAATTCAGGAAACGGGGTGCGCGGCGAGTTTGTGGCGGGCGGACTCGATCATGGTGTTGACCAGCGCGACGGGCAGGCCGACGACATTGAAGTAGCAGCCGACGATGCGGGGAATCCAGCGGCTGGCGTGGCCCTGGATAGCGTAGGCGCCGGCCTTGTCCATGGGCTCGCGAGTGGCGACGTAGGCGAGGATTTCTTCATCGGAGAGAGTGAGCATGGTGACGCGTGTGGTTTCGGCGGCGACTTCGACACCGAGCGGCGAGATGAGGCAGACGCCGGTGATCACCTGATGAGTGCGACCGGCGAGCAGGTGCAGCATACGGGCGGCATCCGCATCGTCGACGGGCTTGTTGAGAATTTCGTGATCGCAGACGACGATTGTGTCGGCACCGAGGACGAGCAGCGGATCGTCATCAGCGGAGGCGGGAGTTTTCGGCGGGGCGTTGAAGACTGCGTCGGCCTTTTCACGGGCGAGACGTTTTACCAAGTGGACGGGATCTTCGTTGGGGCGAGGATCTTCGTTCACGGGAATGGATTCAACCTGGAAGGAGAAGCCTGCCTGGGTGAGCAGTTCGCGACGTCGCGGCGATGCGGAGGCAAGAATGAGCATGAGTTCCCTATAACGATTTCATCGTGAGTAAGGATGGATGTCAAAGGATACCGAGTCGACTCTTGATGTGTGCGCAGATCAAGTGTAGGATCGTCGCATAGCGAGGTAATATTTTCCTCGCCATTGCCACACCCGGCTCCGATTTGGCGAGCCGTCTAGAGAGGCGAAGAATGCGGGGATTCCTACCACGAAACGCGATCCATCATAGGGGGATACAGGTGGTGATGAGCGTCGTCCTCGCCACTGCATGCGCATTTTGCCTGCTGAAGTACCTTTGGTGGGCTTGGACATACAGCGGGCAGTATGGAATTCCATCCGCAGCAGCGCTAATTGCGCTTGCTCGACGCTGGGCGTTGATCTACTTTTGGATTGGATTGTTTGCTGAATGCGCACTGATAGCGAGCTTGATCGTGACACTGAGACAGAGCTTCTTCGATCTTTCTGGCCCGCTTAGAGTCCTAGCGCGCGGAATGATCGCGATCACAGTCGCTGCTCTCGGAACAACCACGATGGCTTTAGTGCTAATTGCTGCGGGAAGAATGCTTCACTAGGTTTTCAGAGAAGAGAGTAATGCCCGGAGTGCCCTCTGCGAAAAGCTAGCGGACGAAGACTTCCATGCCGCGAGTGGTGTGGGTACCCCAGGCCATGCGGGGCGTGTTATGGGCGATGCCGATGCGGCCGAGGGGACCGAGCAGAATGATGCCGCCATGACCACCGAGGCGGTGGAAGAGGTAGGCGATGGCTTCCTCTGCGGCCTGTGCGGGCGGGGTGCCTTGCTGGACGCGATCGACGGCCCACTTGCCGAGCACCAGCTTCATGATGGGCTCTCCCCAGCCGGTGAGCGAGACAGCGGCAGAAAGATTGTCGGCGTAGCAACCGCAACCGATGAGCGAGGAATCTCCGACGCGGCCGGGAGATTTATTCAGGGTTCCACCAGTGGAAGTAGCGGCGGCAAGATTGCCGCGACCATCGAGGGCAACGGCGCCGACGGTATCGTGCGAGGTGCCGGCATGCATGGCGCTGAGATGCGCTGCAGCTGCCGCGGCGCTGGATGTGGTGGAGGCCACGTTGCGCAATTTCTGTTGCGCTTCGGCCAGGTGACGGCGCTCGCGATCAATCACCAATTCTGAATTATCGATGAGGGGCATGCCGTGTTCGGCAGCAAAGGCCTCCGCACCGGCGCTGACAAAATAGACATGCGGGCTATGATCCATGACCAGGCGTGCGGCATGAATGGGGTTGCGCAGCCGCTCGACACAGGCGACGCCGCCGGCGCGCAGGGTGGCACCATCCATCAACAACGCGTCCAACTGCACATGACCTTCGCTGGTGAGGAAGCTGCCTCGGCCGGCATCGAAAGCTTCATCATCTTCCATGACGGCGACGGCTGCCTCGACTGCATCGACTGCCGACGCACCTTTTTCCAGGAGCGCGTAACCCGCAGCAAGAGCGTTGGCTACACCTTGTCGATGCGGCTCGACTAAATCGTCCGGGATGTCCCATGCGCCGCCATGGACGGCGAGGACGGGTGCAATTTTGAAGCTCACGAAATCTATTGTAGTGCGTGAAACGGCGGCGGAATTTTTCTAGTTTGTGAAAGAATTTGGTTGCTCATTGACGGCCGGTTTCGTTCCATTGGCTGGAAGATTGGAGAGATTTTGTCGAAGAAACGGTGCATGGGAGATAGAAAAAGCATGGCCGTCCACTCTGTTCGCGTCGCCGAGGCGACGAAGAACGGCGAACTCTCCGACGCGACCGGCCGGGTTAGGCCAAAGCGGTGGCCAGGTCGGGATCGATGGTCAGGATCGAGTCGGTCGAGGTGAGCTTGAAGACGTCAAGGAGCTGTTTGCGAGGCGCAACCAGACGGAGTTGGCCGCCTACAGTTTTCATCCGGCCGTAGAGAAGCATGAGCAGGCCGAGGCCGGCGCTGTCGGCATATTCCACCCCGGAGAGCTCGAGGATCAGCTTGTTTGTCCCATCGTATGCCAGCTTGTTGATGGTGGATTCAACCTCATGCAGGCGCATGCCGAGATTCATTCGCCCGGCGAGTTTGACGACAACGGTGGTGGCATCGATACGCTCGACTTCCGCAGTCAGATTCATGCTGATCGGCCCTCTTTCTCGCAATTTGCTGCCAAAGCGCTGGTTCTGTTGCAACGTCAGCGGACGGGGGCGAGGCGACGTGTCTGCTCATATGTATAGCGGATACGGTGAATGACTGTAATGGTGGAAAGAACGGCGAGCACCCAGAGGACGGGCGCCATGGTTCCCCAGCGGTTGAACAGGGCGCCGAGAATGATGAGCACTACGCGCTCTGGACGCTCCATAAAGCCGACCTTGCAGGAGCCGATGAGGGCTTCTGCGCGGGCGCGGGTGTAGCTGACCATGAGGGACGTGACCATGACGAAGGCCGCGAGAAAGACGTAGAACAGGCGATCGGCGCGGGCATAGTAGACCAGCAGGCCGAAGAACAGGGCAACGTCGGAATAGCGGTCGATCACGGAGTCAAAAAAAGCGCCGAAGACGGTGACCTGCTGGGTCTGGCGGGCGACGCGGCCATCCACCATGTCGAAAATACCGGCACCGATAATGACCAGGCCGGCATAGGCGAACATGCGGACATTATTATGGGGCCGGGCATACCCAAACAGGAAGGCGGCGCCGGTGTTGATGACCAGGCCCATGAAGGTAAGGACGTTGGGCGAGATGCGCGTCAGGGCCAGACCATCCACGATCTTCTGCAGGATGAAGCCGCAACCTCTTCCAAACGCGCTTGTCCAGGTCATTTCAAACCGCCATAGGGGTACGCTGCCGCCGCACGACGAGACTACTCTTTGTTGTCGTGGATGGTGATGAGTTCGAGAACTTCCAGCTCGCGGTTGCCGTTGGGGGTAACGACAGTGGCGACATCGCCGACCTTTTTACCGACCAGGCTGCGTCCGATAGGCGACGTGGTTGAGATGAGGCCTTTGCTGACATCGGACTCTTCACTGGTGACGAGCTTGTACTCGATCTTCTCATCTTTGGAAGAATCATAAACCAGCACAGTTGAGCCGAAGGCGGCGCGGTCGCGAGGAATGTTCGACAGGTTGACCAGGGCAAGCTCTGACATTCGCGCCTTGAGCTGGCCGAGACGCGCGTTGACGAACACCTGGCGCTGCTTGGCCATGTGGTACTCGGCGTTCTCACTGAGGTCGCCGAGCGAGGCGGCCTTCTTGATTTCGATGGGAAGCTCGTGCGTCAGCTCATGCTCTAACTGACGAATTTCCGCTTCCAATTGCTTTTTAATATGTTCCGTCATGGGATTATCCGGGACCGCATAGATACAACAATAGATACGCGAAATCCCCTGACACCGGGATGCCACGGCATCGGCTTATTGCAATTTAACTATTATACCGATGAAGCTGGGCTGTTTTGAAGACGGCGTGGAGGTCGACCGGGGCAGAGACGGGGTGGAAATGGGGTGGGGAGGAAGCAGCGCGGGCGCGAGCGGGGATCAGGTGGCGTGCTGGGAGTGAAAAAGCTCCGCGACTCGGTCGAGGGTGTCGATTTCTTCCACCGGCTTGTCGGGGCGAAGGCGCAGGATGCGCGGGAAACGGAGCGAGTAGCCACTATCATGTCGATCGCCCTGCATAACGTTATTGAAGGCGACTTCGATGACGATTTTCGGCTCGACGATCAACTGGCTGCGGTTGGATTCCACAGTGTGTTCGAGGAACCACTGGGTCATGGTGAGGATTTCTTCATCTGTAAGTCCGCTGTAGGCTTTGCCGATGTTGCGCAGGTGAGCGCCATCGCGCACGGCGAAGGTGTAATCGCTTAAGACGGCGGCGCGACGACCGTGGCCGTACTCGACGGCAGTGACGACAACATCTAAGGTGGCGAGTTCGCGCTTGAGCTTGATCCATGCTGAGCCGCGCCGGCCGGGTTGATAGGGGGATTCCAGCGACTTGAGCATGAGCCCTTCGTTGCCGCGCGCCTGGGCTGCGGCGAAGGCTTCGTCGATTTGCTGCGCAGAGGTTGCGTGAGAAATGGGGGCGAGTTTCAGTCGTGCTGGGGCGTCCTGCGGATCTGTAACTGTTTCGGTGACAAATAGGGAGGCCTGCGGGGATTCTGCCATTGCCAGCAGGGATTTTGTATCGACGGATTCGAGCGCGCTGGATGTCCAGGCCTGCAAACGTTGGCGGCGAAGGCGGAGAGGAACGTGCAGGAGCAGATCGTCGCCAGCTAAAAGCAGGTCGAAGGTCATGTAGATGACAGGGGCTTCGTTTCGCATGGCGGGGGTGACGCGTTTGCGGCTGAGCCGGGGCTGCAGCGATGTAAACGGGAGCGCGCGATCGGCATTGTCATCCCACGCAATAATTTCTCCATCGAGGATGGCTGGAGTTTTGACGGCGGAAAACCATTCGGCTAGCTCTGGAAAGCTGTCAGTGACGTCCTCGCGGGTGCGGGAGAAGATGCGGACGCGACCGGGCTGCTGGGGATCGCCGCAATGCACCTGGGCGCGCATGCCATCGTATTTGTCTTCAATTTGCGCGGTGGGCTCGGATTGCGCGGAGGTTTCAACTTCTTCGGCGGCAAAGCGCGCATAGGCTTCTTCTGCGTTGGCGGCGGGGGTGGCCAGCATAAATCCCAGCGGATGGAACATTTGAAAACGGGCGGTCGACAACGCGTCGCGACGGGCGAGGTCGACGACTCGTGCCAGATCGCCGAGGAGCATTCCGGCGTGGCGGACTGCGGTGAGGTCTCGGTCGGTTGCAGCGGCGATAGCTTCTTCGACGAGACTTTGCTTGACGCCGGTGCGCATGTCGCCGGTGATCAGCTTGATAAGATATTTCGCTTCCAGCGGAGAGAGCGATCGCAGCAGGTCGACGAGTTGGGCTGACTTGGCGGCTTGCGTCCGTGCTGTGGCGAGCGAGTCGAGACGTGCGGCGATGTCGGCCAGGGTGAGATTCTTCGAGGTAAGGTTGGCAGCCTGCAGCAATTCCTCGGCGGCGGCACCCAGATCTCCATACTTGCGATAGACGGCGTGGAAGCGATCGCCGTCAGCGTGTGTCACTGTTTCCAGCGCACGCACGATAAGCTGGCCGCCGACCTGGAGCTTGCGGGCATCGGCCTCAGGAAAGACATCGCCTGTGAGATATTGAACGGCGAGACCAGCGCCGGTGGTATCGAGCGTACGCAAGTATTGCGACATGGCGGCGCGCTTGGCGAGTTTGCTGCGCGTAGCGGACAGGGTTTCACATAGTTCTGCAAACTTGAGCCATGCAGTGTCTGTCTCAGTCATCGAGCCGGCCTCCTTTCTTCCCCGATTATGTTGCCGGGAAACGCGTTACCATAGAGCAGACAGACATTCTATGCGGCAGACAGATATTTTTTCGCGAACCTCATCGCGCGCAATCCGCACCCCTGGTGAGACGCACTATTAGCGGCTCCCGCCGCCTTATGATGTTTTCAGCTCGCCATTCGCTGCCCACATACTCACTTAATTTTCGCTGAACTGGCCGGTTTCGGCGCATGACACAAATGGCCATGGACATGGAACATGCTTGAACGACTGACACAAATCGAAGCGCGCTATGACGACCTTTCTGCCCAGATGGCCGACCCGGCGCTGGTCTCTGATCAACAGCAATATCAGAAAATCACCAAGCAACATCGCGATCTGCAAGCGGTGGTGGAAAGCATTCGCGAGCTGAAGCGGATTGAAAACGGGATCGCTGACGCGAAGGCGATGCTGGCCGAGCCGGACCCAGACATGCGCGCCATGGCGGAGGAAGAGCTGGCGCAACTGGAAGCGGAGCGGCCTGGCGTGGAAGAGCGGATTCGCGTGCTGTTGCTACCGAAGGATCCGAACGACGAGAAGAACGTGATTCTGGAAATCCGCGCGGGCACGGGCGGCGACGAAGCTTCGCTGTTCGCGGCGGAGCTGTTTCGCATGTACACGCGCTTTGCAGAACTGCATCGCTGGAAGGTGGAGGTGCTCTCCATGTCAGAGTCTGGCGTGCGCGGGATGAAAGAAGTGATCGCCATTATTGAAGGCGAACGTGTCTTTTCGCAGTTGAAATACGAAGGCGGCGTGCATCGGGTGCAGCGTGTTCCGCAGACGGAAACGCAAGGGCGCGTCCATACTTCCGCGGTGACAGTGGCGGTGTTGCCGGAAGCGGAGGATGTGGACATCAAGATTGAGGCGAAAGATTTGCGTATTGATACTTTCTGCTCTTCAGGACCTGGCGGGCAGTCGGTGAACACTACGTATTCCGCAGTACGCATTACGCATATACCGACCGGGACAGTGGTGAGTTGCCAGGACGAAAAATCGCAAATCAAGAATCGCGAAAAAGGAATGCGGGTGCTGCGCTCGCGGCTCTACGAAGTGGAGATGGAGAAGCAGCAGCAGGCGCTGGCGAAGGAGCGCAAGCAGATGGTGGGAAGCGGCGACCGCAGCGAAAAAATTCGCACCTACAATTTTCCGCAGAACCGGTTGACGGATCACCGCATCGGCCTGACGATCCATCAACTTTCTGAAGTGATGGAAGGCAAATTGCAGCCGGTTGTGGAGGCCCTGATTTCGCACGACCAGGCGGAGCGGCTGAAGCACGACGCGGCGACTGCATGAGAGGGATGTTCGCGGAGTCGATGACGATCGGCGATGCGATCGCGTGGGGGACTTCCCTACTGGACGAGTCCGACTCCATTCCCGCGGCGCGCAGTCGGTCGGATGCAATCCTGCTGCTGCGCCATGTGCTGGGAATTCCGCATGCGGAAATGTATGCCTATCGCGAGCGGCCGCTGACAGCGGTGCAGACGGAAGCTTTCAATGCGCGATTGCAGCAACGTTTGCATGGCGCGCCCATCCAATACATAACCGGGGAGCAGGAGTTTTTCGGCTTACCGTTTCATGTGACGCGGGATGTTCTGATTCCGCGACCTGAGACGGAGCACATAGTGGAAGCGGCGATTGCTCGGCTGAAAGATTTGCCAGTTGCGCGGGTTGCCGATGTCGGGACTGGATCGGGCGCGATTGCGGTGGCACTGGCGCATTCGCTGCGGACGGTTGAAGTTGTGGCGTTGGATATCAGCGCGGCGGCGTTGGAGGTTGCGCGCGAGAATGCTCGAGTGAACCAGGTGGCAGACAGGATTCGATTTGTCGAGTCGGATTTGCTGAGCGCGGTTGCAGACGAGCACTTCGATGGCATCGTGTCGAACCCTCCGTATGTCGCCAATTCGGAACGGAAGTCATTGCCTGCGGAAGTGCGCGAGTATGAACCGGCGCAGGCGTTGTTTGCGGGTCCTACGGGGCTGGAAGTGCATCTGCGGCTGATTCCGGATGCGCTTCCGCTGCTGCGATCCGGAGGGTGGCTGATGATGGAAATCGGTCAAGGCCAGCGGGATTCGGTGGACGCGTTGCTGAAACGCGCGGATTGGGATGAAGTGGATTTTCTTCCGGATCTGCAAGGGATACCACGTGTCGCGATAGCGCGAAGGCGTTAGAGACGAGCGCGATGGATAGTCTTCCGTCAAGGTGGAGACGGTGTTGGCTCGCCGCCGGGATTTTCTGAAACAGGATGTTGATTGCTTCCAGGGTGTGAACTTGAAGCTCAGTGCACCATTCTGTCGATCGATGTGGAACTCCGCACGACCGCTATGGCTCTGCGGAGTGCTGGTTTGCCTGGTTGCGCCAACGATGCGAGCCGCCGAGCTGAAGAAACAAACCGCGATGGCGTATGACAGCTATATTGCAGCCTCTGAAAAGCGCATGCAGGCTGAACTCCAGAATGGTCCCTTTTTCTATATAGATGGCCTGCCGGAGAAGAGGCGTCGGGACGCCTATGCGCAGCTTCGCGATGGACAAATCCTGGTGGAACAGCTGCACGCGCAAGTGGAAGGCAACCCCATCCGGGTTCCCGGCGGGCTGATTCACGACTGGATTGGCGTGGTCTTCATCCCGCATGTGTCGCTGGCGGAAACGGTCGCAGTTGCCCAGGATTATGACAATTACAAGGAAATCTACAAACCCGATGTGAGCCAATCGAGGCTTGTGCAGCGGAGCGGCGACAATTTCAAAGTGTTCCTCCAGTTCTACAAAAAGTCGCCGGTCGCGGTCGTCCTCAACGCCAATTACGATATCCGTTATCGACGTGTTGGCCCGGATCGCGTGGTGAGCAATTCCTATTCCACGCGAATTGTGGAGCTGAAAGACCCAGGGGAGGCGGGCGAGCGGGAATTGCCTGTCGATGGGGATCACGGCTATCTATGGCGCCTCGACAGCTATTGGCGGCTGGAGGAAAAAGATGGCGGCGTGTATGTTCAGCTGGAATCGATCGGACTGAGCCGCGACGTTCCGGCCCTTTTTGCATGGCTGGTCGATCCGCTGCTAGAAAGTATTCCGCGCGGATCGCTGACCGGTTTGCTGAACGCAACACGTCGCTATCTCGCCGAACACGGCCATAGCGTCGATCAACAGAGACCAGCGGGTTGACCGTTTCAGACACGGACGCCGTTGGCGGCATCGATTCCATGATTGAACGGCTGGCTTCCATGGAGCTGAAAATCGTACTCTCACTTGTGCTCCTGATGCCGCAAGCCAATGAAGGCCCCCGCCGCCGCAGCTGCGCTATGATCGAACAGCATTCTTGCGAGGATCGCGATGAACGACGGACGGCGCGACAGCCAAAGGATTTCCCCGCTGGAGATGAGCGGTGAGGAGTTTCGATCTCTCGGACATGCGCTGGTGGATCGCATCGCGGGATTCCTCGATTCACTGCCGCAGCGAAAAGTAACGACAGGCGAATCGCCGACAGAAATCCGTAGGGCTCTGGATGCGGAGCGCTCGTTGCCGCAACGGGGCGCAGATCCGGCGCAACTGCTGGATCATGCTGCCACTCTGTTGATGGAACATTCGCTGTTCAATGGGCATCCGCGTTTTTGGGGGTACATCACGTCTTCTGCGGCACCGATGGGTGCATTGGGCGAATTGCTGGCGGCGGCTGTGAATCCTAACGTGGGCGCGTGGCTGCTGTCGCCGATGGCCAGCGAGATTGAGGCGCAAACAATTCGCTGGATAGCGGAAATGATCGGCTATCCGGTAACGTGCGCGGGCCTGTTTGTCAGCGGCGGCAACATGGCGAACTTTGTGTGCTTTCTAGCAGCGCGACAGGCGTATGCGGAAAAGAATGTGCGCGTGCAGGGGATGGATGGCACGCGGCTGCGCGCCTACTGCTCGAAAGACACGCATACGTGGATTCAAAAAGCCGCGGACATTGCGGGCCTGGGGACGGACGCGATTCGCTGGATTGCAACGGATGGCGAAATGCGAATGGATGTTGCGGCGCTGCGGGATCAGATATTGCAGGACAAAGCAGCGGGTGAAACACCGTTTCTAGTGATCGGCAATGCGGGTTCTGTGAGCACGGGTGCGATCGATCCTCTGCCGGAGCTGGCCGAGGTGTGCGACGAGTTCGATTTGTGGTTCCACGTCGATGGCGCGTACGGCGGCGTGGCGGCGGTATTGCCGGATGCGCCAAAGGAGTTTGCGGGGATGCGACTGGCAGACTCGGTGGCGGTTGATCCGCACAAGTGGCTCTACGCGCCGATCGAAGCGGGGTGTGCGCTGGTTCGCGATGCCGAAAAATTGCGCGCTGCGTTTGCCTATCATCCGCCCTACTATCATTTCGGCACGGAGGCGATCAATTACTTTGACCTGGGCCCACAGAATTCGCGCGGATTTCGGGCGTTGAAGGTGTGGCTGGCGCTGCAGCAGGTGGGGCGCGACGGGTATATCCAGATGATCGCGGAAGATATTCGGCTGGCGCAGGAAATGTTTCGGCGAGTTCCGCAATATGCGACGTTGGAAGCGCTGACACAGTCGCTGAGCATCACCACGTTTCGTTACGTGCCGCCGGATCTGAAGGGTGGCGGCGAGAAGATCGAGAGTTATCTTAACGAATTGAATGAAGCGCTTCTGACGCAACTGCAAAATGGTGGCGAGGCGTATCTGTCGAATGCAGTGATCCAGGGAAGGTATGCGTTGCGGGCGTGCATTGTGAACTTCCGAACTTCCATGGAAGATGTGGAGGCGTTGCTGCCCCTTGTGGTGCGTATTGGCGATGCGCTGCACACGACCATGCGAACGCGGTTGTAGTCGCGGTCGGCGGACTAAAGAAAAAATCAGCGCGTTCGCCGCGAACATTTCCCCGCGGGACTGCTAGGTGCCAGTGTCGAGATGGAAGGACTGTTCGAACGGCTCGACCGGGTAGCCCATCGCTTTCCAACCCTCCAGGCCGCCTTTCAGAAATTTGATTCGCACAAAGCCCACGGCCAGCGCTCGATGCAAGATGGTTCGACTGGTCTTATCGCTTGGGCAGGTACAGTACACCACCGTATCTTTTTCTTTTGGCATCAGCGATGGATTGTCGCGCACTTCTCTTGGGGCGAGCCGAATTGCGCCGGGGATAATTTCAGACTCGACGAGCACGTCGAGAGGCTCTCGCACATCGAAGACAAGTACGTCTCGATGGCTGGCTAACAACGCATAGAGGGCTTCCGGCGTGATGCTGTGCCGCTGCATCTGATGGATATCTCTTCTGCGTTTGCTCCATACCAGTAACGACAGCGCCACGGCGCAGACAGCAACCAAAGTCACGGCCATTTCCGTCTCTCCTCGGCTACACTTCTCAGTAGCAGATTCATCGGATGCCGGTAAGGATTCACGACTCAGGAGAAGAAAGGGGCAATTCGCGGCAATGATTGTTCATGCATTTTTGTTTCAATGGAAACCACAGGTCACCGAGCAGGACAAGCAAAAGGCAGCAAAGGAAATTCGTGCGTTGCAGGGGCAGATTCCGGGGCTAATTGAGACCAGCTACAACACGAACACGTCTCCGCGGTCGCAAGGATTTACGCATGGCGGGGTGATGAAGTTTCGCGATCAATTGGCGTTGGAGGCGTACTTCATTCATCCAGTACACCAGAAACTTGTGGACTGGCTGATGCCACTACTGGCTGTAGCGGCGGAACTGGACTATGAGGCGTAGTGGTGGGAGCGGCCGCGGACAATTCAGGAGTGAGACATTCTCGGGCGAAACCATGCGGCGAGTTCCAATTCGCTGATAGTACCCGCGGCGACTGACTGCATGATTCGGACGGCATCCGCTGGACCGAAGCGCAAAGGAAATCCGTTGTCGGCAAGAAAGAGACGGGCAGCCACCCATGCCGTGCGTTTGTTGCCATCGGCAAAACAGTGGCTTCGCGCCAGACGGTGCGCATATGCGGCGGCGAGGGCGGCGGCATCCGGGGACTCGTAGGCTGCGAGATTTCGTGGATGCGCCAATGCCGCTTCCACGCGGCCGATATCCAGAACGCCGGACGGCCCACCATGTTCAGCAATTTGGCGGTCATGGATTGCGTGCAATACGTCGGCGCGAATCCATCGCCAGCGCTTCACCGGGAGAGCGCTTTCAAAATCTCCCGATCATCGTGCATGATGTCTTCGGCGAGTTCGATCTGGCGCTCGAAGTCGGGATTGTATGGAGTGAGCCGGTAGCCATCGGGTGCTTCGGTCAGGTAGAGGAAATCGCCTTTTTTCACCTTGAGGCGCGCCATCACTTCTTTGTTCAGGATGATTCCGGCAGATGCTCCGACCGTTGTGACTTTTAGTTTCGGCATGGAGCCTCCAGAGGACTTATATAACATCGATTATATAGCGACGCATCGGATGCTTAGGGGAGTGACCCCAGATTTATCACTGCCGCAGCAGTTTGAAGGCGTGGTTCCATTGGTTGAAGGCGAATCCGGGAAGGCACCAGAGCATGCAGAGTGGTTCGATGGCACGCGCGGCTTCGGCAGCGCCCATGTCGGCGGTCTCCCAACCAAATTGATCGAGAATCTTTTTTACCGTAGCCCTGGCTGAATCGTTATTTCCGCAGATGAACATGGTGGGCTTGCCGGCAGCAAATTGCGGATTGACGAAGAAGTGACTGCCGACGGAATTAAATGCCTTCACAAAATGAGCGGAGGGAAGCTGCTGCTGCAGCGATTCCATCAGCGACTCATTGGGGCCGGTAAAGAACTTGAGCACGCCGTGATCGGGCGGCGCATCGGCAATGGGATTGGTAGCGTCAATCACGACTTTGCCGGCAAGGTGATCGGCGCCTGCGGCGCGCAAGGCTTCGGCAGCGACGAGACCTTTGACTGCGAGGACGACGATCTCTCCGAACGCAGCCGTCTCGCTGAAGCTGCCGACGCGACCTTTGGGATTTTTATGCCGCCAATCCGCGAGTTTGGCTGCGTGGCGCGTGCCGAGCATGGTTTCATGGCCGTGCGCGAGGAAACCCTCTCCCAACGCCTGGGCCACATCTCCTGAACCGATGATTCCGACCTTCATGTTTGTCTCTCCGTTTGTGTGGCGCTGCGCGGCGCGATTCTCGGTTGAGGCGACGGGCGTGGGAGCTCGCTAGCCAAGATTGACTTCGGTGCGGGCGAGCACCTTGATCTCCAGCCGATTATGGAGCGGATCAGCATCGAGAAGAACGTGATCGCCGTGGACCACTTCGCCATCGAGAATTTTGATGGCGAGCGGGTCCTGAATGAGCCGTTGAATCGCGCGCTTCAGCGGACGAGCCCCGTAGGCGCGATCGTAGCCGGTCAAGAAGAGCTGACGTTTCCCCGCCTCGGTCATCTCGACGGTGATGCGACGATCTGCCAACATGCGGTTCAGGTCAGCAATGCGCAGGGTCAGGATGTGCTCCAACTGCTCTTCGCCGAGCGGGCGGAAGATGACGATGTCGTCGACGCGGTTGAGAAACTCCGGACGAAAACTTTGTCGCACCACCTGCATGACCTGTTCGCGGGCGGCGTCGAAGGAGGCTTCATCCTGCAGCGCTTCGGTATTGAGAAATTGCGCGCCCAGGTTGGAGGTCATAATCAGCACCGTGTTCTTGAAGTCGACAGTGCGACCGCGCGAGTCGGTGAGGCGACCATCGTCGAGCACCTGCAGCAGCACGTTGAAGACGTCGGGATGGGCTTTTTCAATTTCGTCAAACAACACGACGGAATAGGGACGACGACGCACAGCCTCTGTGAGCTGGCCACCCTCGTCATAGCCGACGTAGCCCGGAGGCGCGCCAATCAAGCGCGAAACTGCATGCTTCTCCATATATTCCGACATGTCGATGCGGGTCATGGCCTGCTCATCGTCGAACAAGAATTCGGCGAGAGCGCGTGCGGTCTCGGTTTTGCCGACGCCGGTGGGCCCCAGGAAAATGAAGGAGCCGATGGGGCGATTGGGATCGCTGAGGCCGGCACGGGAACGGCGAATCGCATTGGCGACGACGCGCAGCGCTTCGTCCTGACCGACGACGCGTTCGCGCAGACGGTCTTCCATCTGCACCAGTTTCTGGACTTCGCCTTCCAGCATTTTGGAGATGGGAATGCCGGTCCACTTGCTGACAATTTTCGCGATGTCTTCTTCGTCGACTTCTTCTTTCAACATGCGCGGACCACCGGCAGCGCCCTCCTGGGCGGCGTTCAGCTTCTTCAGCTCGGCCTCCAGCTTGGGCAGCTCGCCATACTGGATTTGCGCGACACGCTCGAAATTGCCGCGGCGCGTCTGCTCTTCGGCATCCTGACGCATAGCTTCGACTTGCTTCTTCAACTCGGCGAGGCGGGTGATGTCGCCACGCTCTTTCTGCCAATGCGCACGCAGGGCTGCGATTTCTTCGTGCAGTGTCGCCAGTTCCTTGGTGACTTCTTTCAGGCGCTCTTTGGAGTTGGCGTCTTTCTCCCGCTTGAGCGCGGTGCGCTCAATTTCAAGTGAGGTGGCGCGGCGTTCCAGCTGATCAATTTCCGTGGGGACGGAACCAATCTGAATCGCGAGCGAGGCTGCTGCTTCGTCGACGAGATCGATGGCTTTGTCTGGCAGGAAGCGATCGGAGATGTAGCGATGCGACAACGTGGCCGCAGCGACGATGGCGGAATCTTTGATTCGGACGTTGTGATGCGCCTCATAGCGATCTTTCAGGCCACGCAGAATCGCGATGGTGTCTTCGACATTCGGCTCGCCAACATAGACGATCTGGAAGCGCCGTTCGAGGGCGGCATCTTTCTCGATGTACTTGCGATATTCATTGAGTGTGGTGGCGCCGATGGCACGCAACTCGCCGCGTGCCAAGGCTGGCTTGAGCATGTTGCTGGCGTCAATGGCGCCTTCTGCCGCGCCTGCGCCGACGAGCGTGTGCAACTCGTCAATGAAGAGAATGATGCCACCCTGGGCATCTTCAATATCTTTCAATACGGCCTTCAGGCGATCTTCAAATTCGCCGCGATATTTTGCGCCGGCCAGCATGGCGCCCAGGTCGAGCGAGATGACGCGCTTGTCACGCAGCACATCGGGCACATCGCCGGAAACGATGCGGCGGGCGAGGCCTTCGACAATGGCGGTTTTGCCCACGCCGGGCTCGCCAATCAGCACGGGATTGTTTTTTGTGCGGCGGGACAATACCTGCACCACGCGGCGAATTTCTTCATCGCGGCCGATGACGGGATCGAGCTTGCCGCGACGCGCCAGCTCGGTGAGGTCGCGAGCATAACGCTCAAGCGCCTGGAATTTGGCTTCGGGATTTTGATCGGTGACGCGCTGGGTGCCGCGCACGGTGGTCAGCGCGCGCAGGATGGCATCGTGAGTTGCGCCTTCCGCGGCCAGCGCCATTTGCGCAGGATCATTTTTCTGTTGCGCGATGGCGAGCAGCAAGTGCTCGGTGGAAACATATTCATCTTTAAAGTTGGCGGCTTCTTGAAATGCCTGCTCGACCACCTTGAGGAAGGCTTTCGAGGGCTGCGCCTGATTGGAGTCGCCGGAAACTTTTGGAAATGTGGCGAGCGCCTTCTCGAGTTTTGCGCGCAGCGCTTCCGGATTCGCGCCGGCCTTCTGCAGCACGGGGGTAACGATGCCTTCTTTATCCTGCAGCAATGCCAACAGCAAATGGGTCGGCTGCAACTCTGGATTGCCGTTGTCGCTGGCCAGATTGGTGGCCGTCTGAACGGCGTCCTGCGCTTTTACGGTAAGTTTGTCCCAGCGAACGGCCATGGTACTGTTCCTGCTTTCATGTTGAATTTCTGAAGCGATCTATTTGTATGGATGGAGAAAACGGGGCAGGGGTCGCGCTTTTCTGCGGATGCCCTGCCCCTGTCTCAGATGAATCGAGTCCATCCGAATCCTGCCTCGAAGCTATTATGCAGCAGGTTTGGACTCAGTGGATTTGGAGTCGACGGTTTTTGGACCGCTGGCTGGAGTAGCTCCGCCGACCGAAACTTTAATCTGCTTCGGCTTGGCTTCGGCGCGCTTGCCCAGCTCGATGGTCAAAACGCCAGCATCGTAGTTTGCCTTCACGCTCTCGGGGTCCAACGTATTGGGAAGCGTGAACACGCGGGCAAAGCTGCCGTAGCGGCGCTCGACGCGGTGATAATTCTCTTCCTTGGTTTCCTTCTCGAAGCGACGCTCGCCGCGAACAGTCAGGGCATTGTTTTCCAACTGAATGTTGAAGTCCTCAAGCTTCATACCCGGAACTTCCAGCTTGAGCACAATGTGATTGGCATCTTCATAGATGTCGACGGGGGGAACAAACGCGCTTGAGGAGAGGGATTCATCCTCGCTGCGATTCACTTCGCGCAGAAAGGAGTTAAGGCTGTTTTGCAGCGTGTACATGTCTTGAAATGGGGTCCAACGTGTGATGGCCATGGGTCTTCCTCCTGGATGTGTTTTGAAATAGGTGGGGACGCGGCGGGCGAGATTCGGCAGCCCAGCCGGTGCGCCTAGAAATACTATAGCATAAACAGGAAGATAATATGAGCGTATTTATATCACATTTAGAGATTCGCTTAAATTATTTAAAATGAATCGCTTAGTGACAATGATTAACTGGGCGACCCCGGCGGCATCTCGTCCTTGGCCTCGACAACATCGTCTTTGGTGGCGGGACGGCCGTCGCGAACGCTCTCTTCTCCCAGAGAGTTTTCGGATCCTGCGGGAGCCTTGCGGTCAATGGCGGGGTGAGATGATGCGGTGGAGGCTGGGTTTGAATTGATGTCGACAGGCTTGCTATTGTTTCCCGAAACAGGGGTCATGGTTCACTCTCCTTGCCGTACAGCGTAGGATGCAGGAAGACAGACAGGAGGCTTCCACAGCCGTTGGTCTGGTGTGCAATTCCAGGAATGATGGCCAGGTCTGGCCGGGATCAAGTCGAACAATCTGACTCATCGTAATCGCCGAAAGTTCCTTCGGCATCCTACCCAGTGACAGGAGAAAAAACGAATGAAGCGCCAAATCTGGATACCCCTTGCTCTCGGCATCGTCGCCACCTACATCTTTTTAGATCGCCGGGCTGCCCGATACGCAGAAGCGTATGACGAACTGGAGGCAGCGGCTGACAGAACCGACCTGTGGGGAAGCAAGCAGCGCATCGCAGGGACGGGGCGGGATTTTCTGGGGAAGGTGAAAGAAACTGTCGGCCGAGTTACCGGCGATGATGACCTGGCCGGGCGCGGCATGGTCGATCAGGTTGCGGGCGCGGTGCAGGATACGGCCGGCAAAGCTGCCAATGTTGCCAGCGACACGATTCGCGAATTCAATCACAACATAAGCCGCGACTGAACTTTTCATCTCTCTGCTACCGCGGCTGATCTGCACATTCAAGCCAGTGTTCTGCGAACTCTACGCGAGTTCGCAGAGCTGCCTCTCCTGTAACCAGCAACGTATCTCTACTTCACTGTTGCGGTAAGCGCGCTCTCCCACTTTTGGCCGGCAGTGTTGGTGGCGAGGACGGCGAAGCGGTGCGTGCCGGAAGCCAGGCTGACCGAAGTATTGAGTGAATCGGAAGCGGTGGAGTACTTCTTCGCTCCGTCCACCCACAATTGCGTACTGGCGATGGTTCCGGTGACTGTTGCGGTCGCCATGACATGGACCGGTGAGCTGACACTGGAACCGCTGGCTGGGGCGCAGATATGAACCCCGGCGGAAGTGGGCGCGGTACAGGATGAGGTCGGCACAACCACCAGGGCGTTCGCGCTTGCGATCGTATAAGGAGAGCCGGGAGCTGCGGTGATGCTGGTCGGCGTCACCGTGTAGACATAGAGCTTGTGAGTGGAGAAGCTGAGAGCGAACAGGTGATCGTTGTTGTCCCATTGCATTTGATCGATCGGATCACTGGTGAGCACGTTGCTGTAGGGAGTAATTGGATCGGGACCGTTGAAATGAAAAATCTGCAATCCGTTCGCGAGAAGTAAGACGGGTGCCGGAGCGAGCTGACTGTTGCCGGCCACTGCGAGCAGCTGGCCTGAAGGAGATATTTTGATCATCGTCGGTCCAACAGCCGGGGTTGGCGTTTGACTCCCAAGATTCGTCGTAGAGATGTTCCCATTTCCATCCACGGTATAGCTGACCAGCACGACTGAACCGTTGGACACAATCGGAGATTCATAGAAGAGCCAGTCTCCAAGGGCAGCAGCCAGCGAGTTACCGGGGCCGGCATTCGCAAGCCAGGGAAAATAATTGGCGCCATCCGCTGCGTCCTGCAGCTCCGGGTCGTTGATGATGTTCCAGTTTTTCAGCGCGCCATTGCTCTGACGGGAAAATACTTGATATGTCAGGGCATCGATCGTGCCGTCTGTATTCGTGACGGGGTTCGCTGCAAATGCAAACTGATTGTTGGCGGTAAAGGTGAGAGGAAATAGCGGGGGGTTCACAAGCGCAACCGCCTGGAATGCCAGAGCACCGTTCGTCGCCCCCAGGCTGAATGACTGATAAGCGGCGCAATCTGCAATAAAGCTGCTAGCAGGATTCATCAATACATATACATTTTGTCCAGTGAGGTCGAGACTCGCACTGCTGGGGGCAGCGCAATCGCCAGGCGCATAATCCGCGGTATTGATCTGGGAGACCTGCGCTTTGAGTGCACCGTTGGCAGCCACGGGATAGGAGTGGAGATATTGCGTGCCTAAGGTGAGAAAGTACTTCCCGTTGCTGTCGGCTGCGGTGCCCGCAATCTTGAAGGGGGAGCCGGACACGAGGGTTAGCTTGCCGCTCGAGGCCGCGTCGTAGAGATTGACTCCCTTGCTGGTGCCAACGTAAACGTAGGCCACGTTTGGCGCGGTAGCGGCGGCGGCTGAGTTGACGTCAGAAGATTGGGTCTGGGCGAAAACTAATCCTGCGGGAAGAACGGCGAGGCAAAAGGTGAGGATGCGGGTTCTGACAACGTGCGTCATGGTGTGCTGCTCCCAGAAATATTGCGGGCTATATGCGAATCAGCGTTTGCGCTTGTCCTGGGAGGATAGGGTGCGGTCCGGCGGAGTTCTGTCGAGCTTCGTTGGCTGGATTCTTGGAGATGGATCGGGCGCGGGGAGTTGCCTGTAGAAGTTGCGAAAGAATTTTGCGCGACAGACTGAGCTGCGATTTGCGGTTTGAAGGCGAACGCGGAGGTTTTCAAGCAGCCGGAAAAAAAGAGCAGGCTCTCGCCAGATGGGCCGAGAACCTGCACGGTAAGGAATTCAGCTGTTACTTCACGGTTGCGCTGACGGCGGTTTCCCACTTTTGGCCCGCGATGTTGGTGGCGAGGACGGCGAAGCGATGCGTGCCGGCGGACAGGCTGACCGAAGTATTGAGTGAATCGGAAGCGGTGGAGTACTTCTTCGCTCCGTCCACCCACAATTGCGTACTGGCGATGGTTCCGGTGACTGTTGCGGTCGCCATTACCTGGACTGGTGAGCTGACGCTGGAACCGCTGGCAGGGGCGCAGATATGAACCCCGGCGGAAGTGGGCGCACTGCAAGACGATGTGCCTGCAACGGTAGCGTCAACTGAGCTCTCCCATTTTTGACCGGCGGTGTTGATGGCGAGCACGGCGAAACGGTGACTGCCAGCGGACAGACTGATGGAAGTGTCGAGTGACGTGGAAGCGGTGGAGAACTCCTTCACTCCATCGACCCACAGCTGTGTGCCGGCGATGGTTCCAGAGACGGATGCGGTGGCTGTCACCTGCACGGGTGAGTTGACCGTTGCACCGCTGGCGGGAGCGCAGATATTGACGCCGGGAGAAGTGGGCGTGCTGCAACCCGACGTGCTGCTTGCGGTCGGCACAACGACCAGTGCGTTCGGATTTGAGAAGCTGAAGGGCGATCCGGGAGCAGCTGTAATGGCGGTGGCTGTGACGGTGTACACATACAGCTTGCCGGTGGAATTACTGAGGGCATAGAGGTGGTTGCTGTTGTCCCAATGAATCTCGTCGATGGGGGCAGTGGTGAGTGTTCCTGAATCGGTAGTGATGGGATTGGCTCCGTTGAAATGGAAGACCTGTAATCCCGGCGTTTGCGGAGCGGTCGATCCGTCGTTCTGAGCCGCCGGATCCCCGCCAACCGCGAGAAACAGGCCCGAGGGAGACATGTTCATGATTGTGGGATAGACGTTGGGGGTAGGCATGTTCTGCAGGGTGTTGGTTGTGTTCAGACTGCCGTCTGATCCCGCCGTATAGCTAGCGAGCTGAACGGGTAGATAGGGGCCGCAAGGTTGTGACGGCTGCAGGGCAACGGCGAGGTGGTTCGCTGGGTCGGCAGCCAAAGCAGGCATGGCTTGATACCCATAATTCGGCTGGGCGGTGGGAAAATTCATCGCGGCGCCTATGGATACCATCGCACCATTACTCTGGCGCTGGAATGCATCGTTGTCCTCCGTGCAGAAACCAACATACCGGCCGCTGTAGCCGTACTGGTCATCTGCGGTGATGGCTGGCGGAAATGTATACGGACTGGTGGTGCCGCCCTCGAAGCTGCTGGAATCGAGGAAACTGAGTGCACCGGCGCTGGATATTTGAAAGCTTTGCAGCGTCGCGCAGCCGTTCAAACCGAGCAGAACGTAAATATCCTGTCCGGTGTGGTCGAACTCCGCTCCGGCGGTTCCGCCGCAGTCGCTGTTGGGTTCACTGAAGTAGGTTTGGGTATTGATCTGTGAAACCTGTCCCTGGATGGCTCCATTCGATGCGACGTTGTAGGAATGGACGTAATCCGTTCCCAGGCTGATGAAGTAGCTTCCGTTGCTGCCGACAGCACTGCCGGCAATCGAAAACGGCGAGCCAGAAACTGCTGTGAGGGCTCCGCTGGTAGAGGCATCGTAGAGATAGACTCCCTTGGTGGTGCCTACATAGACGTAGGCGGCGGTCGCTGGTGACTGGGCAAAACAGGTTGTGGAGAAAGCGGCGACGGCTAGCAGGATGAAAGCCGAAAATACACGGCGGGCATTGAGCATGGGGAACTCCTGGACTCCGTTGTAATGAGAGATTGCAAAATGTTTGCGAGTTGCCACTGTGCGGCGCGAAATCTCAGCGGCAACTCTTTCGTCATTTCGCATGACAGCGGTAGAAATCGAGGCTGCCGCAACTCCCCCTCACGACGTTTCGTTTAACATCCTGATACAACAGGAAAAGGCATTTCATTCAGGCATGAGCTCACTCGCGCTATTTTTGTTGCAGATCGCGGTTATTGTGTTGGTTACCGGCATGTGCGGTGTCCTGTTAGGCAAACTGGGCCAGCCGCGCGTGGTGGGAGAAATGTTTGGTGGCATTTTGCTGGGGCGCTCGGTGTTTGGCTATGCCATGCCGCACCTGATTGCCAACCTGTTTCCGGTCGGTTCGTTGTCTCAATTGTCCCTGGTGAGTGAACTGGGCATGGTTCTCTACTTGTTTCTGGAAGGGATGAACCTGGATTTCGAATCTGTGTGGAAGCAGCGGCAGGCGGCCATGAAGATCAGCCTGCTCTCCATGGTGATTCCATTTGCGCTGGGCTGCGGGCTGGGCGTGATCATGTACCGCAACTTTCATGGAACCAACCCCAACTTCGCTGCCTTCCTGCTGTTTGTTGGGGTGGGACTGAGCACGACGGCGTTTCCGGTTCTGGCGCGCATGTTACGGGACAACGGAACCGGCGATGCAAAGCTAAACACCCTGGCGCTGGTATGCGCTGCGATTGCCGATGTGCTGGGATGGATTCTGCTTGCAGTCGCGTTGATGATCGATTCCATCCATTCTTCCGTCTGGATCTTGCTGCTGAAAATGCTGCTGCTGGTGGTGTTTGGAGTTTTTCTGCTGGGGGTGGTACGCCCTTTGCTGGCCAGACTGGTGCGGTGGAAAGGCGCGCCGAATATTTCCAATGTGCTGCTGGCGGTTTTTCTGGTTTTCATCCTGGGGTGCGCGTTCGTGACGGAGCGCCTGGGTGTGCATGCTTTGTTCGGAGCTTTTCTTGCGGGTATGTGCGTTCCTCGCCTGCACCATTGGCATCGCCAGTTGGAGCGCACGATTCATCCGCTGGTTTCTGTGCTGCTGCTGCCGGTATTTTTTGCGGTGACCGGTATCCACACGGAGTTTCGCGACCTGGGCGGCAAGAATGTTTTTTTCTGGTTTGTCGTTCTGCTGGCGATCGCGATTGCGGGCAAAGTTGGCGGAACCTATTATGGCGCGCGGAAATCGGATCTACCGCCGAGGGAATCGATGTTGCTGGGATTCCTGATGAATACGCGCGGATTGATCGATTTGGTGGTGGTGAACCTGGCGCTGCAGGCGGGCGCGATTAATACGCAGCTATTCACGATTCTGGTACTGGTCGCACTGATCACTACAGCGATGACCGCACCTGCTTTGAAATTCCTGCGGAAGAAACCGGATGTCCCAGCGCCGGTGGCCGTATAGAGCGAACAACCGTCCCGAAGAGGTTGCAGGTCCGTGTTGCCGCGGCATGGCAAAGCCGGCGCGGGGATGGCGAAGGGACATTTCTTCATTGCCAAAGGGCGACCTTGACTGGTATTTGTGAAGTGCCCGCCTATGCGAAAAATCTGGCTTATCTTGCTGATGTGGCCGTTGATTCCGTTGCCCGTCAGTGCGCAGGGTGCGCCTCGTAGCTCCACAAACATTCCTGCTTCGTCAGCACCCTCTGCATCTCCTATCGCGCACATCGCGCTGGGCAGTGCTTTTGTGCCGCTGACGGGCCCGTGGAAATTTCATACTGGCGACAACCTGGCGTGGGCCGATCCGAACTTCGACGATTCCAACTGGCAGGATTACACGCTTGACGCGAAACAATCTGCGCTGCCAATTGCGCAGTTGTTGCAGTCGGCTGCGCTGGCGGGCTGGCAACGGCATGGGCACCCTGGGTACACAGGGTACGCGTGGTATCGCATTCGGCTGCAGCGACCGCCGGATGCTCACTCACTTGCGCTGCTGATGCCGCAACACTTTGACGATGGGTATGAGGTGTATGTCAACGGGCAGAAGATCGGAAGCTTCGGCAAGCTGGACCCAGTGCGGGCTGTTTATTCTGAGCGGCCGAAGCTGTTCGTGCTTCCCGAGGCAGCATTCACGGGGAACGAGCCGGTAACGCTGGCGCTGCGGTTCTGGGACAGCGGCTACCAGGGATTGCCAAGTCTGCATAATATGACCGGTGGTTTGCGGGGTGTGCCCGTGCTCGGTTCCTCCAGTCTGCTCGGCCTTTTCCAAGATGGCCTGATGGCGCAAAGAGGAAACACAACGTGGCCCACGTGGTCCATCCTGCTGATGGATGGCGTGGTTGGAATGATTTCTCTATTTCTGTTTTTCTTCAGCCGCAGTCAGCGTGAGTATCTATGGGCCGGCATCTGCCTGTTGAGCTGGGCGGTGCTGCTGGCGGTTCAAACCGCTGGCCCACAGAGAGAGCTTCCTCTGCAGATCTGGGCGGCAATCATTGCTATCGCGGACTCGATCGAGTTCTTCGCGCTACCTTTGGCGGCCATGTACCTGCTGGGCGTGCCGAGAACAATCTGGCGGCGAAGCAGCTGGTTCATTCTGGCGGCGGTGGTGGTGATTCAGGTGGTGGCGCTTGGGCCGGCTTACGGCATCCTGGCGCCGACGTCAGCGTTGGACCACTTTAATACCATCGCGCTTCGGGTATTTGTCTTTGTAGTCTTCGCGCTTCTCGTCGCCATTGCCGTTGATGGGCTGCGCACGCTTGGGAAAAAAGCGTGGCTGCCGCTGGCTCCGGGGCTGCTCTTCGTTTGTGGCGTTCTTGTTGCCATACAAAAACCCCAGGCAGGCCTTTGGGTTCCGGGGGCGAGATCGGATCCGATTGCCGCCGCTTTCTTTCTGGCGACGCCGATTGTGCTGCTGCTCATTTTTCTGCAACGCTTTATAGCCCAGCAACGCGAGACCGCTCGCCTGGTGGATGACATGAAGCAAGCGCAGGAAGTGCAGCAGGTGCTGATTCCGGAGAAGCTGCCGCAAGTTCCCGGGTTAACGATTGAGAGCGAATACCGCCCGGCGCGCGAAGTGGGCGGGGACTTTTTCCAGACGATTCCCCACCCCACGGATGGCAGCGTGTTGATTGTGGTTGGCGATGTGACCGGCAAAGGATTGCAGGCGGGAATGCTGGTGGCGCTGATTGTTGGTGTGATTCGCACCGCGGTCGAAAGCAGCTTCGATCCACTTGAAGTGCTGCAGTCATTGAATCGCCGGCTGTGCGGTCGTGGTCATGCGCATGCAACCTGCCTGGCGCTGCGGATTGAAGCGGATGGTTCGGCGACCTTGGCGAATGCGGGGCACCTGCCGCCCTATCTGAACGGAAAAGAATTGCCGATGGAAGGCGCGCTGCCGCTGGGCATGATGGAAAGCGCTGATTTTTCTGTCATGCAATTTCAGCTGGCACCAGGAGACAGGCTTTTGTTGATGTCCGATGGTGTGGCAGAAGCGCAGGATGCGAAGGGGCAGTTGTTTGGATTCGAACGCATCGAAAAGCTGCTGCGGAAGCCGGTCACCGCAGCGGAAGTGGCTGCAGCCGCGCAAAACTTTGGGCAGGAAGATGATATCTCGGTACTCTCAGTGACACGTACGACAAATATGAAAGTGATCTCTACATGAAGAAGAGGCACGGAGTTCTTCTATTGTTGTTTTTTGTGACGTGGGCCGGGGCACGCGCACAGAATGTGCCGGCGGCCGGCGCGCCGATTGCACAAATCACGCTGGGGCAGGCGACATTCGCGCTGAATGGACCGTGGAAGTTTCGGACCGGCGACAACCTGCAGTGGGCCGCTCCGGACTTCGATGATACTGCCTGGGGCACGATGGACCTGACGCCGCCGCCGGGATCGTATGACCCGATCACCGGCAACAGTGGCTTTGTTCCGGGATGGACCACGCGCGGATTTCCTGGCTACGCCGGGTATGCGTGGTATCGGCTGCGCGTCAACGTTCAAGACAAGGTGCAGGCAGGCGAGAACAGCGAGCTTGCCCTGAAGATGCCGGAAAATGTTGACGACATCTACCAAGTGTTTGTGAACGGCCGCATGGTGGGAGAGTTCGGCCGTTTCTCACGGCAAGGGAACACGTTGTTCATGACCCAGCCACGAGCTTTTTCGCTTCCGGCGGATCTGGGCAATGGTCCCATGACGATCGCGGTCCGCATGTGGATGTCGCCGGCCACGCCGCTTTACGATCCAGACACGGGCGGAATGCATGGTGCGCCTGTGCTTGGGCGGGCTCCGGTGATACAGGCGTTGCTGCGGCTGGACTGGGACGTGCTGGATCGAGCCAACGAAAGCGACTTTCTGGAAATATGGATTTTGTTGACGGGCATGCTGGTGGCGCTGGCGCTGTTCTGGATGGATAGAGGTGAAACGGCCTATCTTCTGTTGGCGCTCACCTGCGTTTCTCTCGCCGTATACCCTTTTTTGATTGTCGCGGGATACTACACCACGTGGATCAACTCGACAGCCGAAGTGTTGCTTCGAGATTTGATTCCCGGGCCGCTGGCGATGGGACTGTGGGTATTGTTCTGGGCGTATTGGTTCCGGCTGGATCAAACCGGCCACATCGCGCGCGTGCATCGGGCGGTTTGGATGCTGGTTGTGTTGCTGCTGCTGGGGACTTGCATGTTGCGGGCGCCGCTCTATGGAAGCGTGATCCCCATCCATGCCATCGTCTGGCTTTCGCCGATCACGCTGGTCTTGAAATTACTGCTGGGAGGCCTGCTGCTGTGGGTGACCTATGAGGGCATTCGCAGGGATCCGACTGAAGGCTGGCTGGCACTGCCGGTGGTGTTGCTGGTGATCGTGTCGCTGTACCAGAGTGAGCTGCTGGTGCTGAATGTTCCAGTGTTCTTTTTCCCATTTGGATTCGCGATTGATATCAGCCAAATTGCGATTGTTCTTTCGCTGGGCATCATCACAGTGCTGTTGCTGCGGCGATTTCTGCGCTCGCAACGAGAGCGGGAGCAGTGGAAGCTGGATATCAAACAGGCGCAGGAGGTGCAGCAGGTTTTAATTCCTGAGGAACTGCCGCATGTTCCGGGGCTGACGATTGAGAGCGAATACCGTCCGGCACGGCAAGTTGGCGGCGACTTCTTCCAGATTCTTCCACACCCAACCGATGGCAGCGTACTGATTGTCGTGGGCGATGTGACGGGCCACGGACTGCAGGCGGGCATGCTGGTGGCGCTGATTGTGGGTGCAATCCGCAACCAGACCGACACGAACTTCGATCCGCTGAGCATGATGCAGTCGCTGAACAAACGTCTGTGTGGACGAGGACAGGCGCATGCAACCGGGCTGGCGCTTCGAATCGCAGCGGATGGTTCGGCGACGCTGGCAAATGCTGGACACCTACCGCCATATCTGAATGGCAAAGAATTGCCGATGGAAGGTTCGCTGCCGCTGGGCATGGCCGAGGACGCTGAGTTTTCTGTGATGCACTTTCAATTGGCGCCCGGGAACAGATTGCTGCTGCTTTCTGATGGGGTGGCCGAGGCGCAGGATGCGAAAGGCCAGCTGTTCGGATTCGAGCGCATTAGCGACTTGTTGAAAGGTGATATGGTGCGCGATGTAACGCTGAATGGCGCCACGTCGCCGATGCCCATCAGCGCGGCAGATCTTGCCGCGGCAGCGCAGGCCTTCGGCCAGGAAGACGACATTTCTGTACTATCAGTCACACGCATAGACGTTTTACGAACGGTGCATGCATGAAGAAAACGATCGCGATGTTGGTATTGTTCACCCTGTGGTGCATTGGGTTGCGCGCAGCAAGCGCTTCGACCTCAGATGTGGGGACTACGCAGGTAACGCTGGGGCATTCGGTGGTGCCGCTGACCGGTCCGTGGAGATTTCATGTTGGCGACGATGCCCACTGGGCCGATCCAAATTTCGATGACGGCGATTGGGAAGTTGTCGATCTGGGGGCAAAGGCAAGCTCCATCGATCCTGCGATGGGATTTGAAGGATTTTCTCCTGGCTGGACAGGCAAGGGGCATGCCGGATACGCGGGATATGCGTGGTATCGCATGCGGGTTCGCGTGCAGGGCGCGGACGAACCGCTGGCATTGCTTGCACCGACGGATGTTGACGACAGCTATCAACTATTTATCAATGGGCATTTGATTGGTGAATTCGGGAGTTTCGCGGGTTCCGTGCCGACGATCTATTATTCCCGGCCCGTGAAGTACGCGATCCCGGCCGACGTTCTGCAACAGAGTCCGGACGGAACGTTGGAGCTTGCGTTCCGGTTCTATATGGCTCCACGCACGCTGCTGCAAACTTTACCTGGTGGCATGCATGCGCCGCCGATCTTCGGATATGCCAGTGCAATCACGGCCGCCTACCACGTGGCATGGGAAGAGCAGTTTCGTGCCGTATCAACTATCTTGGCGGATTGGGTTTTGTACTTTGCGTTCGCCGTTTTGATCCTGATGCTCTACGTTTTCGACCGCACGGAAAAGATTCTGCTATGGCCGATCAGTGCAGCTTTTGCTACGGGGCTTTCACTAGGAATACTCTTCTTATCACTGACCACGGAATGGATGTCGGCGTTGCAGCAAGCCATCGTCCTGTCTGTGCTCAACCCGATCACCATTGGCCTGTGGCTGTGGACTTGGCTGGTGTACTTCGGTTTGAAGGATTACAAGTGGCTGCGCAACATCATCGTTGCCCTGATGCTGTGGCTCGGATCGACTGGGCTGATTTTCCAGTTACTTTTGTTGCGCGGAGCTGTATCGCATGGCGTATTTGGCGCCAACACCATCAACCAGTTTGCCGGGACTGCCGCAGCCTGGGCGTTGGCAATTGCGATTGCCTATTCAGGGTGGCGCCGTCCGAACCGGGAACGACCGGCACTTTTTCTGGCACTGTTCTTCTATGTTCTGCCGACACTGGATCCAGTGCTGCGGTTCCTGCATGTACGCACCGAATGGTTTCCGTTCGGGGTACCTGTGGTGCTTTCTACATTTACCGACATTGCGCTGCTGATCTGCTTTTCAGTGGTTTTGCTGGGACACTTCCGCAGCTCGCAGCGGAGGCAGCAGGCGATGGAGCAGGACGTGAAGCAGGCGCAGGAGGTGCAGCAAGTGCTGATTCCTGAAGCGATGCCGCACATTGCTGGACTGACGATTGAGAGCGAATATCGTCCGGCGCGAGAAGTGGGCGGAGACTTTTTCCAGATTGTTCCACATGCAACGGATGGCAGCGTTCTGGTTGTGGTGGGCGACGTGACCGGCAAAGGATTGCAAGCGGGAATGCTGGTGGCATTGATTGTCGGTGCGATTCGCGCTGAGGCCGCGCACAGCCACGATCCGCTGACCACGCTGACTGCGCTGAATCAACGGCTGTGCGGACGCGGGCAGGCCCACGCTACAGGATTGGCTCTGCGCGTTGCTTCCGACGGATCGGTCACGCTGGCGAATGCGGGACATTTGCCGCCGTACCTGAACGGGAAAGAATTGCCGATGGAAGGCGCACTGCCGCTGGGCATGTCGCCGACTGCAAAGTTTTCGCTGATGCATTTTCAGCTGGCGCCGGGGGACAGGCTGCTTTTGATGTCGGATGGGGTGGTGGAAGCGCAGGATAAGGACGGCCAGCTGTTCGGATTCGAGCGAGTCAACAAATTGCTGCAGCAGCCAATCACTGCTGCGGAAATCGCGGCGGCGGCGCAGAGCTTCGGCCAGCAGGATGACATCCTGGTGCTGCGCATTACGCGCGAAGCAAGTGGCGTGATGCGAACTCCAGAGGAACCCGCACTCGTAATGGCGTGAGCGATAAGTTCGCACATGGCAGGTTGCGTGCCATGACTAGGGCAGCTTCTGGAACTTTGTACCTGCGGGAATTTTCTGTTCAAACTGATCATCCGCCAAGGAATGATTAAATGTGAGCTTCTCGATTGTCAGCGTGAGTTGATACCCATCGATGGGGCGGTTGATGCTAATTTTCGTCGGGTACGGAATGCCGTCGAAGGTGCGGTAGACGCTGTACAGGGTGCGGGTCACCAGAATTCCGTGAGAGTCATACTGATCCTGCTGAAACGGCAGCAAATTGGTGCGACTGATATGAACCACCCGTTCCGGCATGAGCTGCTGGCTGGTTCCAATGCGTCGCAGAACTCCAAGCTCGTAGTCCGGCTCCGCCATCAGGTGATGCGTTTTTGGATCGCGCACAATACCGGTATCGCTGGTGACGTAGACCAGGTCATCGGCTTCCACTTTCTTAATCAACAGTGAATCGTAAAACACTGCCGGACGCAGATTCATCAGGGGATTGGAAGATGGCGTCGTGACGGTGCCCGTACCGGTGATGACGAGGCTCTTTGGGGGAATCAGCAGGCTAAAAGTCTTTCCATCGCTGACCATGTCAAAGGCCCGGGTCTCGATGACGGGCAGCATCCCGATTACGTGCAGCATGGAAGGCTGGCGCAACAGAATATAGCCGCGGATGGAAGTGTAATCTGTCTCTTTCCCTTTGGCCGCTCCGCCGACCGATGCTTGAATCAGCACCGTCACCAGCATCGAATGAACCGCATCGTAGCGCTCGTTGACTTGCTGAATTAATTGTTGAGGGGTGGCAGTCAGCACAACGGTAGGGACCTGCGGCTTCTCCAGGATGCGAGTGTGTTTCAGACATCCGGTCAGAAGCAACATTGGCAGACACGCCATCATGGCCTGCCGGACAACGGTGGTATGCGGGATGGGGCTACCGGGCGCGGGAGCCAACAACAAGGGACGAAGTTTAGCCAGCAGTCGCTGCAAAATTATCTACCATCCCCTGGCTGTTGCGCGGGCTGCGCCTTGCGATAGGCGGCCACATTTTTCTCGTGTTCCTCAAGCGTGGCTGCAAAGCGAGAGTGGCCCGGATTTGCGGGATCGCTGACGAAGTAAAGAAAGTTAGTCTGAGCCGGGTGCATGGCAGCCTCCAATGACGGAATTCCAGGATTGCAGATTGGGCCGGGAGGCAATCCCGTATGCGTATACGTGTTATACGGCGACTGGGCCTTTAGATCAGATGCATAGATTGTTCCGCGGTAGCGCTTTTCTAACAGGGCGGCATAAATCACTGAGGGATCGGTATCGAGTGGCATGTTCTGTGCCAGGCGATTTTGAAAGACGCTGGCCACCATGGGGCGATCCGTGCCGACGGGCGTTTCCCTTTCTACCAGCGACGCCAACGTCACCGTTGCGGGAATATTTTGCGTCAATCCCAAGCGCTGCGCCTCCTGGCGAAAATGTGCCACCATCTCTCCTAGAATCTGATCCGGCGTCATGTTCGGCGCCAGCTTGTAGGTGTCCGGAAAAAGATATCCCTCCAGACTTGGAGCCTTTGGATCCAGATCGCGAATCAGGCCGGTATCGTGTTCTTCGGCGGCAAGAAACACTTCACGAGAACCCAGGCCGGCTTTTTCCATAGCAGCGGCAACATCGAACATGTTGTAGCCTTCTGGAATTGTCAGCGCGATGGTATACACGTCGCCAATGCGCAGGCGTTGATACACATCCAGCAGGGGGGCCGGATGATCGAAGCGATAGACGCCTGCCTTCAGAGTTTTCCGTTCTACCCGCGCTACCAGATCGAAAGCGAAGCGATTGCGAATGATGCCGTTTTTCTGCAACGTCCAGGCAATGCCATTCACCGAAGTTCCTGGCGCGATGGTCACCAGGGTGGCGGTTGACGGACCAAAAGGCAAAATCAGCAGGAAGTATGCGCCTGCAGTAGCGAGTATCAGAACTAGAACAAACACTAGGAATGCACGCACGGCAGACACGAACTCCAGGGGATCTAAACGCCTCCCTATATTGTAGGTGGTACGGGCCAATTCAGGGCCCGGTTCCCTACCATTTCGGATACCATCACCCTCGTGGAGACCCCGCCCAGTTCGCCGCTTTCTTCCGCCGATGAGAGCTTGGTTCTGCAAGCTGTTCCGCGGATCCTGGGCCTGGATCATGGGGCGCGAAGAATCGGTGTCGCCATTTCAGATGAGCTGGGATTGACGGCGCAACCGCTGCTGACCATCCTGCACACCAATGCACGCAACGATTTGCGGTCGATCGGAAGATTATTGCGACGGCATCATTGTGTGGGGATCGTGATTGGATGGCCGATTCATCTTTCCGGCGATCGCAGCCCGCGAGCGATTGCAGCGGAAAAATTTGCCGAGAGCCTGCGGGAAGAATTCAAACTACCGGTGCATTTGTGGGATGAGCGGATGAGCACGGCCGAGGCGCATCGCCACCTGGATGCGGTGGGGCGAGGCGCGCGGGATCGAAAAGATGTGATCGACCAGATTGCTGCGGTGCTGATTTTGCAAAGCTGGCTCGACGCCCAGCGGCGAGCGAATCAGCCGTAGGCGAGCAAGCTGCGCGGTTAATGTCCGTGCAGTGACTGCGAGAGCGCGATCAGGTTGATCGGATGCACGCGAACCAATCCTCCGCGCGGGCTGTCGATATCCGCAACCAGCAGGAACGAGATGCCTACGAGAAGCGGAAGGACAAGGAGCAGCGTATTTGTCCGCGGACCCTGCGCTCCGAAGCCCATCAACAAATTGGCATAGAGGGCGATGGCGATCATCAAAATCCAAGCTTCCGTGGGGATGCGATACCACCAGGCAGCCTGGGTATATCCCTGGGAATTGAGAACGTCGTTCATTCCCGCCAAGGTGAGGGCAGAGACTGCAGTGGGCTGTGCGGATGCAGGGACTTCCACAGCGCGCCACAATTGATCTTGCATTTGCGCTGTATCGGCATTGATACGCTGCAATTGATTCCAATCTCGGGATCGATAGAACGCAATTCGCAAATCGGTGTACGTCGCGAGAAGACTTTTAATTTTTGCCGCATCCGCCGCCGGCAGCACGTCGACTCGCACGTATTCCGTACCAATGGCGTTGGCCTCTGCTTCTTCATAATTCTTGCGCTGATCGTACCGGCTCATCGCCATGGAGAAACTGAATCCGATGATGAGTCCCAGCAGGGTCAAGGTTGCGGTAACGGCCAAATTGAAATCTGAACTCGGCTCGCCCCGCTTGGCCATCCGTTTCTCGCGGATGTAACACCCGATTCGACCCGCCAACCACATCGCCAGCAGAGAAACGACCGCCAGGATTACTGGGAAGTTCATAAGATTGAACACCATTTACCTGCCATAAGTTCTAGGGGAACGTTGTCGCTGGATTGGATTCATTGAACGTCCCCGGGGGTGGGGCCGGTTCGCGAATACAGTGTAGCGCTCGACTGCGCGGGGCGATCGAAAAATATATCGATCGGCTACGAACAATCAACCGAGCCTGAGGGGACGTATTTCCGGTCGAGCGTTGCAGCGGGAATTTCAGATTTTGATAAATATCTTGCGCCGGTAAAGCGTGTAAGTGAAGAGCCAGCAAACACCAACGTAGGCGAGCGAGTAGAGCAATGAGGCGAAGGGTGCATTCGGCACGACATGGAAGATTGATTGATAGAGGGTCTCCTGCAGATTCATTCCGGCACGGGTGGGGATGCTGCTGAGCGCTGAGGCGAGAAGTTCGGAAAAGACGTAGGCGGTGATCGCGTTGGTGCCGAAGACCAGTAATGCGGTGGCCAGGGGCGATCGCGAGCGATTGGATGGAGCCCCAGGAACGCGGTCGACAATCCACATGAACAGCGCCAACAGCAGCATACTGATGCCGCCGGCAAACAGGACGAAGGAACTGGTCCAGAGCTCTTTGTTGATGGGGAAGGTGAAGTTCCACAAGCCGCCGAGCAGAACCGCGGCGATGCCGGCGAGGGCGATGTTTCTGACTTTTTTTGAGAAGCTGTGGGAGGTGCGCAGCCACTGTGCGGTCAGGACGCCGAGCAATGTAGTCGCGATGGATGGCAGAGTGCTGCCGAGACCGGTGATGTCGTGGGTGCCGTCGGATAGATGGGAGGCGGAGAACAAGCTGCGATCCACCCAGAACGCGAGGTTGTGCAGCGGGTCCATGAAAGGCACGCCGCGGGTGGGGACGCCGTAACCGGGGACGGGGACAAAGCGGAGAAGTATCCAGTAGCCGACCAGGATGGCGATAAAGAGCGCCAGTTTATCGCGCCACCCCTGGCTGACCAGATACAGGGTAGCGACGACGAAATAGCAGACGGAAATGCGCGGAAGAATTCCGAAGAAACGCATGGTGTGCAGGTTGAAAAACGGGAAGCTGTTGACCAGGATGCCGAGCAGAAACAAGATGATGGTGCGTCGGACAATTTGCAGAAACAGCTGCTGTTTGGGGATGCCGCGCGCGAGTCTCGAAGCTGTGGAGATGACGGTGGTGATTCCGATAATGAAGAGGAACGTGGGAAAGACGATATCGGTTGGGGTGCAGCCGTTCCATTTCGAGTGAAGCAGCGGCCCGTAGGCTGAATCGAAATTACCGGCATCGTTCACCAGAATCATGAACGCGATGGTGAGGCCGCGGAGAAGATCGAGCGAGAGCAGACGATTGGAAGCCTGCGGCAGCGAGGGTGCCTGGTAGGTTTGAGCGGCGGGAAACTGGGTCTGGAGTTTCGTACTCAAGGTTGCGCGATCCTCATTTCTTTCGAAATGTTGCCACTTGCGCTTTCATTTGGTTGTGATTATAGGTGGTTCGGCGGTAAGGGTGACAGGTCTAATTTCATTTGTACCGATGTGCCGCGATTTGGATGGAAATGTACCTCAGCGCCTAAAGGCGCAGACCGGGATTAGCTCGTTGCTCGGACTAAAGTTCGGGGTCTACGTGGAACGGCTTCTAGTGGGAGTGGGTATGGGCGGCGGCCATGGCTTCATCGGTGGGAAGGCAGCCGTCTTCGACGGCGCAACCGGCGTCGTCGCGCATTTCAAACTGGATGGTGGTGTGGTGGATGTTGAAGCTTTCGCCCAGGCGGTGATTGATGTCGGCCAGAATGCGGCGGCTTTCTGACGGAGGAATATCCATGATGGTTACATGGCAGGCGAGCGCGTTGAGGTGCGAGCCGAGGCACCAGACATGCAGATCGTGGACTCCGCAAACGCCGGGAACAACCTGCATGGCATCGCGAATGTCGGTGAGTGAAAGATCATCCGGCGCGCCTTCCAGCAGGATATTGAGCGTCTCGCGCATGATGGAAAGCGAAGACCAGAAGATGAGCACGGCGATGATAAGAGACAGCAGGGGATCGACCCACTGAATGCCGGTCAGCGCGATAGCCAGACCGCCGGCGATGACGGCGGCGGTGGAAAGCGTATCGCCGAGCATGTGGATGAAGGCGCCGCGGATGTTGACATCGGTGCTGACTCGCGACAGCATCCAGGCGAGGATGCCGTTCATGATGACGCCGACAGCGGCGGTGGCCATCATCAAACGGGGTTCGACAATTTGCGGATGCATGAACCGGTCGACCGCAGCGACCGCCAGCCAGATTGCGATGCCGATTAAGGCCAGTGCATTGACGAACGCGGCCAGCACACCGGCGCGGCGATAGCCAAAGGTTTTTTTATCGGTGGCCGGGCGGCTATGAAAATAAACGGCGACAAAAGACAGCAGCAGCGCCAGAAAGTCAGACGTATTGTGGCCGGCTTCAGAGATCAGCGCCAGGCTGTGGGCGCGAACTCCAACCGCAAGCGTGAGCAGGATGTAGCCAAAGGTGAGTACCAGCGAAATTCGAAGGATGCGCTTGGTTTGATCGTTGGCTGGCGCATGCACATGCATACGATTATTTTACTGCTGGCGGCGCAGCAGACAGCGATGCTGTGATCGCGACTATCTCTGGGACCAGGACGCGATTGGGATGCTGCAGCCCGCTCCAACCTTCAGCCATGATGATGCTGTTGGCAGGATTTTTTGGATCGTAGCGGACGGAAGCGGGGCGACCCAGGCAGGTGGCATCAATCAACGCGGTGCCCTTGAGGAATGTGAGGTCCTGAGCACACTCATAACTGACGCCGCCAATGGAGTAGCGATACATCAATGTTCCCAGGTCAGTTGAATTGGGCTGCTCTGACCAGTCGAGGACCGAACCGTCGATAATGCGGCCATGGAGAACCAGGTGTTCGCGGCGCAGGCGTTCGCGTTCCTCCGCGGACTTGCGATGCGTGAGGATCCACCAGAGGACGACGCCGCCCACAGCAGCGACCGAGGCCGCGGTGGTGGCAATGACAGGTGCGTGTTGCGATAACCAAGGTTGCATACGGTGCTCGTCGAATATATTTGTGCTGTTGCGAGCTACTCTTGAGGATAGCGGAAGTGGCGGGTCGGAGGGTAGAGCTTCGATCAAAAGTGGTAAACAATTGCCTTATAATCGTAGTTGACGATGTTCGAACCTAATTTGCACCCGGACGTGCGCCCCGACGCAGCCGGTTCTTCCGTCTCCCGCCGCAGAAGTACTTCCAGCCAGCGAACTGGACCTGAACGAACGAGAATTCGTTCGACCACGGTGTTGTGCGTGCGCCGCAACGATCGTGTTGTGATGGCCGCCGATGGCCAGGTGACGCTGGGCGAGAGCGTAATTAAACATTCGGCACGAAAGATTCGCCGCCTCTACCAGGACAAGGTACTGGCCGGGTTCGCGGGATCGACGGCGGATGCCTTCTCCTTATTCAGTCGGTTTGAGGCCAAGCTGGAGCAATATGCGGGCAACCTGGGCCGCTCCGCGGTGGAATTGGCGAAGGATTGGCGCACCGATAAGATGTTGCGCAACCTGGAAGCACTGCTGGTGGTCGCGGATCTGCATCAGACTTATTTGATCAGCGGCGCGGGCGACGTGATCGAGCCGGACGAAGGCATTACGGCGATCGGCAGCGGTGGCTCGTATGCGCTGGCGGCGGCACGCGCGCTCATCCAGAACACGGAAATGCCGGCGCGCGACATCGCAGAAAAGTCATTGCGCATTGCAGGCCAGATCTGCATTTACACCAACGATCAAATTACCATCGAAGAACTATAGGCCTGTCTGTCCGCGGCCGCGGAGGCCGTGGCGGAACGAGGAGTGGATATGGCCATTTATTTACCTGGAGTGGAAGAAGACCAGGCGCTGTCACTGGATGAAATGACGCCGCGGCAAATTGTGGCGGAACTGGACAAATACGTGGTGGGCCAGCATGCTGCCAAGCGTGCGGTGGCCATCGCATTACGAAATCGCATGCGCCGCCAGAAGCTGGGACCGGAGCTTGCGGACGACATCATGCCCAAAAACATCATCATGATTGGGCCCACCGGCGTTGGCAAAACAGAGATTGCAAGACGGTTGGCGAAGCTGACAAATTCTCCATTTTTGAAGGTGGAAGCTTCCAAGTTTACTGAAGTGGGCTATGTAGGGCGCGATGTGGAATCGATGATCCGCGACCTGGTTGAAATCGCCATCGACATGCTGCGTGAAGAAAAGCTGGAAGAGGTGGAAGACAAGGCGGAGTTGAATGCCGAGGAGCGGTTGCTGGACTTGCTGCTGCCGCCAGCGGCTGCGCCTGCTCCCATGCCCGGACCGGCGCCGACGCCAATTTCCGGCGTGGATGAAAGCGATAACACGATTGTGTTTCCCAGCCCGGTGCCACCGCCGCCGAGCGACTCTCACCAGCGCACGAGAGAAAAGCTGCGCACGCAATTTCGCGAGGGCAAGCTGGACGAACGCATGGTCGAGATCGACGTGCGCGAACGCAGCACGCCGTCACTGGAAATCATCTCCAACCAGGGCATGGAGGAGATGGACATCAACCTGAAGGACATTTTGCCGAACATCTTTGGACAGCGCACCAAGAAGCGCAAGATGAAGGTGGGCGAGGCATTTGAATACCTGGTGCAGGAAGAAGAGCAGCGGCTGATCGATATGGACCAGGTGACTCGGGTTGCGGTGGAGCGGGTAGAAAATTCCGGGATCATTTTTCTGGATGAAATCGACAAGATTGCCGGGCGCGAGGGCGGACACGGACCGGATGTTTCGCGCGAAGGCGTGCAGCGCGACATTCTTCCTATTGTGGAAGGCACGACCGTTAACACGCGCTATGGCATGGTGAGCACCGACCATATTTTGTTCATCGCGGCGGGTGCGTTCCACGTATCGAAGCCGAGCGATTTGATTCCAGAACTGCAGGGACGTTTCCCGATTCGCGTGGAGCTGCAGTCGCTGACGGTGGAAGACTTCATCAAGATTCTGACCGAGCCGAAGTCGTCGCTAGTGAAGCAGTCGACGGCGTTGTTGGAGACAGAGGGATTGAAGCTGGAGTTTTCTCCTGAGTCGCTGGCGGAGATTGCGAATTTTGCCTACCGCGTAAATGAAGCGACAGAAAATATTGGCGCGCGACGCCTGCACACCATCATGGAGCGGGTGCTGGATGAAATCAGCTTCGACGCGCCTGATCTGGCCCGGCAGAATCGCGCCAGCTCGGATCGGAAGGGCGAAGCGGTGGGAAGCGATGCAACTTTAAGCCTGGCCGCCGGTGCGGATACGACAGCGGACGCAAAGACTTCACCCACGATACCGATGGTGGAACGCGAGGGAGCCAATGGCGCGGAGAAAGTGATCGCCATCGACGCAGCCTACGTGCAGCATATGGTGGCTTCCATCGTGAAGGACCAGGATCTGTCGCGCTACATTCTCTAGTCTCCCTGAAGGCATTCGCGCATGGTCGATTCCCAGAGACATCAGGTTCAGGCCGCGATTCCGCTGGTTGCGACCCTGTGCATGATCGCCGGTGCCGTCGACGTGATTGCATTCATCCTGTTCGGCAAAATCTTTATCGCGAATATGACGGGCAACACGGTGCTGTTTGCCGCGTCTGTGGTGCTGCGTGACTGGAGCCAGGCGGCGTTACGGATCGGCGTCGTCGTTACGTTTCTTGCAGGGATTTTCATTGCGGAGACGGTTCTGCGTCGGCTGACGATGGGACGCGAGCGGCAGAGAGAGCTGATTACACTGGCCATTGAGTTTGCCGTACTGAGCTGGCTGGCGGTGACGCCACACCCAGACACGCTGCGCATCGTGCTGCTGCTGGTGCTGGCCCTCGCAATGGGAATGCAGAACAATGCATTCCAGCGGATTGGACCGGTCAAGCTGAATACGGCTTTTATCACCGGCGATCTGGAAAATCTCGGCGAGGCGATTGCAGAAGCCGAAGGGCGGGAGAAGCGACCGGAAGGCATGAGAAGGTCGGCGGTCTTCTTCACCACCTGGATTGCCTACGGCGTGGGTGCGCTGGTCGGAGCGTTCGGTGCGCTTGAGCTGAAAGAGAAATCGCTGTGGATTCCAGCCGGGCTTGTGGTGGTGGCAGCGGTGTTGGTGCTGCGATCGCCAGCCCAATCATCGTAGCGCAGCGTTCTACAGCTCACGGCCCTCATCTGCCGGCGAGCCGTGGTCATTGAAATCCGGTTGTGTTGCTTGGACCAGGCAACCAGGCGGTGGCCGCATCCGGTTTCTTCTGATCTGTATCCTTCCCCCAAGTCCAGTACATGCCGACGTACGCATAGTTTTCCGTCTGGCCGGCAATGGAATGACCGTAGCAGAACAAAAACTGTTCGTTTGGATTGTGCTTGAAATGGTAGTAGCCACCTAGATCAATCATGGTGGAAGCCTGTGTTTGTGGTGCGGCGAACCCTTCTTTGCCGTGGGCAAACACCTCGCCGCCCAACTCTAACCGATCGCCCGGGAACGTATACTTCAGCAGGAATCCGCCGTACGGAAAATCGCGGTAGCCGGTCTGCGGGACGATGGTTTCGCCGGCGCCGCCGTCCAGCAGCCAGGGTCCGATATTTTTTTGCAGCCACAGGGGAAGCCGGTACCAAACCTTCCCCACGCCGAGTCCCCTGGAATAACTGCCGGTCGGCATCTCAAACATCGTGAAGGTGCCGATCTGGGGAATGTGCTTCGATTCTTTGATGTAGGCGATCTTGGCGCCCAATTCCATATCCGTCAGTCCATACGCACTGGGTCCTGTACCGCCGGGCAGATAGACAGGATTGTTTGACGGCGCAATCACGCCCCAGGGCAGGATGGCGTGCAGCTGCACCCTGGGAATCGCACCCCAATTGAACTCGAAAGCCGGCCCGGTCGCATCGGTTTCTACCGGCGTGCCGTCCGTACTACCGAAGACGTAAAACTCGTAATGGTGCAGGTCGACTGGGACCGGATCATCGGTCTGATACGGCGGACCCTGGGCCCAGAGTTTGCCCGCCGCCAGTAGCAACAGCAACAGCAGTGCGCATCTATCCCAGCGGTGACGGACGTTCATGAGTCCAACCCAGAGCGAATTATTTTCTCAGCAGCAGGTCTGCAAACGGCGGAAAGGTCAGCAGGATACCCAGCAACAGAAACACAAACCCCGCGACGTTGATCTTTGCGAGAGCGACGCTTCGATGACGCCACATACGCGCAAGAACCAACCATAGAACCAGCCACAGAAAAATCGCGGTGGTGGTGACGCCGGAGAGGGGGCCGGTCGGCACATAAAAGGTGAAGAATTTCGCCACAGGCTTGGATGCATCTGCGAGGACGGCGAAGACGCTGAGCAGAAAACAGCCGAGTCCTGCGGACAAGATCGCGGCGGCGCCGGGGCCGTTGGGGAGGCTCGAGTTCGCGGCAGTGCGAGCCGCGGGTTCGTGTTGTGACGGCGAGGGAATCATCGACTCTCCTGCATGAATTGATGGATGGCGCCACCTCGGACGGGCGCATGCTTATTCAACATGGCGCCAAAATAGCCCGCGATCATTGCCGACAAAAGCGCGACGACGACGAAGCCATGGACTGCCTTCCGCATCTGCGGGTGCTGGCGAATCGATTGGCCATATTGAATGAGGACCGAGGCTGCCATGGTGACGGCGATAACGGCGAACCAGGCAATGTGCTCTTTCCATTCCATGCCCAGCGAATGCCAGCCTGCGGTAGTGGGGCTCGACTTGAGAAGAGCCTGCGGATAATCCGCCAGGTTGGCTGCGGCGGCGGGAATAGCGCGATACCACGGATAGACAATGTACGCACCGGACAATACCGCGGCCCAGCCCACGATCGCGGTCAGCACCAGATAGAAGCGCTGCAGCGATAGTCCTTTCGCGTTCAACTGCGATGGTTGCGAAGTGAGACTGGAGCGGCAGAGTTCGACAAACATTCCGAATACAAGCAGCAGGAAAAAGACGCCAAACAGCATTCCGTGGATTTGGGTGAGCAGCGCGCGTGAAGAAATTTCCATGCAAGAATCTCCTTCAGCAGAGGCAAAAGTAGCTTAGGACAGCATGACGGCTCGGCGGCTAAGACGAGCGTCCAAGCTTATCGATCCTGCGCCGACGATCAGCAGAAAAATCAGGCCGAGCAGCATGCTGATGTCCGCCCGCGACTCGTGAAGAGCGGCCCAGAAACCATGTTTGACTAGAAACGGGACTTTGGTGGTGAGGATTGCGACGCTGATCGTGATCAGAAGTGGGATTGTTGCCAGCCGGGTGAGGAGTCCGGTAAGGATTAAAGCGCCGAAGACGATCTCGACACTGCCGACAAAGGGAGCCATGACCTGAGGTGCGGGAATGCCGATCTTTGCGAACCTGCCAACTCCGAGGGCGGCGGGATATAGGAATTTCTGAATTCCTTCGGACAGAAAAACCCAGCCGACAAGGACGCGGATCAGCAGGATTGCGGCTTGATATCGGTCGATTTGGCTGATTGTGTCTCGCCGCATTCTGTCTCGCTTCGATTGCAAACCTGTGAAAACCGCGTTCGCGGTGTCGATTTTTTCCGTCGGTCTTCTATACTGCCGAATAGATGTGAACGCGATGTGAATTTACGAAATCCGATATCGGATTTCGATACTACGCCATGGCCCAACAGCGACGCAAGACGCAAGATTATCCGGAGTTGTACACCGCGCTGGTCAGGCTGCACATTTTGCACCATGCCGCGGAAGGGGAACTGTTTGGACTGGGAATCATTGAAGAACTGGGCCGCCATGGGTACCGCCTGAGCCCGGGGACGCTCTATCCCATCCTGCATGGCATGGAGAAGAATTCTCTGTTGCGCTCTCGCTCGATCCATGGTGAAGACGGGCGCAGCCGCCGCATGTATTCGGCGACAGCCAACGGACGCCGCGTGCTGAGAGATGCCAAGGACAAGGTTCGCGAGCTGTTCGGCGAACTCTTTGAAGACGAGTAGGCGAGAATTTTCTGATCGCTGCTACATCAATAGCTTTGGCGGCGGTGTCGGGTTTGGGTGCGGCAACAGTCGCCGGCGATCCAGTTCTTTTCGCACCTGCATCAGCCCCTCGGCACAGGCATCAAAGGCGTCGGCGAGGCGCGCAAACAGGGGTGCTTCCTGCTCAAACTCAAACACATTGAACTGCGAGACGATGTAGTAGCTTTCTTTGCCGGCACGCTTGAGGGCCTGCAAACTTTCCTGCTGGTTGCGGCGAAGCCACTGCGCAGACTCCGGGAACATGCCGGTAAAGAAGAGGCTGAAATCCCCGATATGCTTGCGGACTTCGCGTTCGCGCGGAAAGGAATAGGCATCGCCGTAGACAGGGTCGGAGGCTACGAGCATGTCGCTGACTTCGCGCAAGGGTCGGCCGCGACGGTCGCGGATGCGATAGAGTTGTTCGGTTTCGGCAAAGTCCGTCAGGATGCCGGCGACGTAGTTTGAAATCTCGGCATCATTCAGTTCGGTGGTTTGGCTGTAACAGCCGTACACGATTTCCTCAAACAATTTTCGCAGCGGATTTTCCGCCGGCGTCGAATTGGTAGACATGGCGTGCTCCTATCCATGAAGCTTCAGATGGTGCCGTGCAAGTCGTTGGACTTCGTGTCGTCGATCTTGTCATGCGCCGAGCGAACAGTGGCGCCGGTCCGATCCTTTCCGATTTCAGATGCCAGGCAAGTTGAAAGTACTGTACAAATTTTCACAAAAAATTCAAAGAAAATTCGCATGAGGGAACGCAATTGGTTAGCAGTCGCGGCGTGGGAGTGCGATTAACTCTATTTGGGCGCTCTTGAATAAGTAAAAGCCGAATCTCCGTGAGTGATGCATGGCTCATAGAGATTCGGCTTTTGTGTACATTGTCTGGATTCTTCACTTCAGTCGCTGCGGCGACTTACGTTCAGAATGACTCGCAGAAATGTTTGCTAGTTCGCTGCGCCAACGGTTTGCTGCTGATTGGCGCCTAGTTCCGTGAGGCGCTTAGCCAGCAACTGCTCCAGATTTTCGAGTGCCTTGCTGAAGCCTTCGATGCCTTCCTTCAACTTGTCGTGAGCCATGCGATTTTCTGCATGCATCTTGTCGAAGGTCGCCTTGTCCATGGTCAATCTTTCGATCTGCATGTCCTTGGCCTTGGCTGGATCCAGCTTGCGCGGAAGGTCTTCAAATTTCTGCTCGAGCTCTTCAATCAGCTTGGGAGCGATGGTCAGCAGGTCGCATCCGGCCAGTTCTTCAATCTCGCCCAGGTTGCGGAAACTGGCGCCCATGACGACGGTCTTGTATCCAAACTTCTTGAAGTAGTTATAGATGCTGGTTACGGATTGGACGCCGGGATCATCCGCGCCTTGATAATCCTTGCCAGTATCTTTCTTGTACCAATCAAGAATGCGACCGACGAACGGCGAGATGAGGGTGGCCTTCGCGTCGGCAGCGGCGACAGCCTGGTGCATGCCGAACAGCAAGGTCATGTTGCAGTGGATACCTTCTTTTTCCAGAATTTCGGCAGCGCGAACTCCCTCCCACGTGGAGGCAATCTTGATCAACACGCGCTCGCGCGAAACACCACCGGCTTCATATTGCCCGATGATCTCGCGTGCTTGTTTTACGGTGGCGTCGGTGTCGTAGGAGAGGCGAGCGTCGACTTCAGTCGAGACTCGGCCGGGAATAATTTTCAAAATGCGCTTGCCGAACTCGACTGCAAGGCCTTTGAAGGCGAGGTTGGCGACGTCTTTATCTGACGCGTTGTTGCCAAGCTTCTTTTTCGCCGCGAGCAGCACCTGGTCCATGATCGGCTGATACTGCGGCATCTGAACGGCGGCGGTAATCAGCGAAGGATTGGTGGTGGAATCCTGCGGCTTGACCTTCTCAATCTCTTCAATCTCGCCGGAATCCGAGACAATCACGGTCATGGAACGAAGTTGTTCAAGCACTGACTTTGGCATTGTTTCCTCCTGAGCTGATGCGTTCGCTTGCGATGTGGGGAGGGTTGCATGCGGTTCGCCCTCTTCTATTCGATGCGCAGGATCCCCGGTTGAATCATTCTGCCGGGCGATTCAGCGGAAATTTATCGAACCGCATCGAAAAGGAAGCAACGATAACGCACCCTCTTTGTCTAGTGTAGTCCGACTGCTAATTCGACGTGGAAGCGTTGAAATGTTCGGCCAGCACCTTCAAAATGGCCTGGGGCTCGTGACTGGGAATCACATAGTTCACACCCTCGAGGGTAACGTTGCCGATTGGGGATAGGGCAATGATGGGAATGTGGGGCCGAATCTCCCGAACCTGTCGCACCACCTCTGCGAATGGGATGTCCTGCACATCGACATGCACTACGACAGCATCCACATCCGGAAAGCGCTTGAGCATTTGAAGGCCCATGGTTCCGTTGTAAGAGGTGATGACGTTGTGTTTAGCGGTCTCAAGGACCAACTTTCGTGCCGAAAGTCCTTCCGGCTGCTCAATTTCAATCATCAATACGATTACGCGCATTTGAAATTCCTTGCCCGGAGGGAGTTGCGACTGTCTCGGCATTGGAGCGCCTGCTCTGCCCATAATACCGGTGGAAGCTCAGGAATGGCGAAGGCAACGGCCTTCATGCGCTTTCCTTTTGAACGGGATTGCGAAGTGCGCCAAGACCGTCGATTTCGACCTCAACTGTATCGCCAGATTGCATCGGGCCGACGCCTGCGGGTGTTCCGGTGGGGATCAAATCGCCTGGATTCAAAGACATGGCTGCGGAGATGTAGCGCAAAAGCGTGGCGATGTTAAAGATGAAATCCGTCGTGCTGCCACGCTGTTTGACGACACCGTTCAGGCGCGTGGTGACGGTGACGCCGGCTTCGGGATCGACGGCGTCAGAAACGATGGGGCCAACCGGGCAGAAGGTGTCGAAGCCCTTGGCGCGGGACCATTGGCCGTCGGTTTTTTGCAGATCGCGAGCGGTAACGTCGTTCACGACCACGTAGCCGCGGATGTAGGGGCGGACGTCCTCGCCGGGTTTCAGTTTGTAACAGGTACGGCCAATCACGATGCCGAGCTCGCCTTCGAAGTCGACGCGCTGCGATACAGCGGGCATGCGAATGATTCCGGCGGGAGGCAGCAGGGACGAAGGCGGTTTGAGGAACAGCAGCGGCTCTTTCGGAGGTTCGTTGCCAAGCTCAGCCGCGTGGTCGCGATAGTTGCGACCGATGCAGACAATTTTCGACGGCGTCACCGGAGCCAGCAGCGTGAGTGCGGACAAAGGCTGCGCCGGGAGATTCTCGATAACGCGGTCGATGGTGAGGTCCTCCGGCGGCGCTGGGATGGTGCGCTCCATCCACCATTCGCCCTGGCGCTGGCTGACTTCTCCATACTGCGGACCTTGTTCGGTTTGAAAACGGCAATACTGCACGGTGCTTCTCCTTCTACGGGTACGACGGGTTGGTTAGGAGGTGGGAACGGTGACGGTGACCGCCGCAGATCGAGAGCTTTCGTTGCCGGATGTGTCAACGGCAGTCACCGCGTAGGTATAGGTCTGGCCAGCCTGCACGTGGACGTCGCGGTAGGCAGGGGCAACAAGGGTGTCAGCGGCCGAGTCACTTTCCGGGGCGATGCGATGCATGGGCTGATTGGTCGTGACATCAAGCCGATACATGCGGTACTGCGCCAGGTCGGGTTCAGTATTCGCGGACCAGGAAAGATCGACCTCGGGTGTGCCGTTGTTCATGACGGCTGAAATCGGGATTGCGGCAAGCCCTGAAGGGGCGGCGGGTGGGAACGTATCCCGCGTGGCCACTTGAACCGCGGCGCTTTGAGAACTGTCGAGTTGCAGTGACTGCTGCCCCACCTGTTGCTGGACAACGCGACTGGCGCTGTAGGTATATTGATGACCGAACTGAGCCGTGGGATCGAGGGCAACTCCCGGATCGGTGGCAGCGGTGTGCTGGGCATCGGGCGGCATCAGGCGAACGCGAAGCTTCTGGTCCATTGGTTCGGTCGATCGATGCAGCGGGCTGAGAGTTTTCGGCTTGGCTGGCCTGGGCGCGACCAGCGGCGCAACCAATGTGCGATCAATCTGAATGCTGGTATCCGGCGAAAGATTGGAGACCGGCTGCCAGTGGAGAACAACTCCGCGCGCGACCACCTGGGCGGTGAGATCTTTCACCTCTGGCGGCGCTGCCCCTGCGAGAATGTCGGCGACATTCGACGGACCGGCTGTCTTGCCGCGTTTGTTGATCCCGAAGAGGCGATAGTTGATGGGGCGAACTGGACCCGTCGTCAGCGCGGGCGGCAGCACGTCAGTGTAGGTCGCAGGTTTGTCGGGGACAGCCGAAATGGTGGCGATGGTTTCACATGGCGCGGCAGCCTGCAGGGTTCGACAAACGCGAAGCTGCACCATCCCTTTGAGCTTGAGATGATCGGTATTTTCATTTGGCGTGGTCCAGGCCAGATGAACCTGGTTGCCGGTTCGATTCGCAGTCAAGTTTGGAATGGTTTTCGGCAGGTCCAATGACGGAGGCGAGGGGGCAGCGGCCATGCCACATCCCGCCAGCAGGAACGACAGGGGCGCCAGCGACACCGCAGCGACCGCTGCTGCTCGACAAAGGAGCGGCAGCGTGGGAGCCATGGATTGGGGAAAGCGGAACGAATTGCTGCCTGGACGGATGGAGACGCCCTCCAAATCGCGAAAAGAAAAACACTTGCGATTTTCAGCCTAGCAGAGTTGGAGGGTTGCGAGGGGAGCCGGGTCAGGCAGGCAAAAGCTGCTGAAAAGCGTCCTGTAACGTGGGGAGCTTGAAGAGGAAACCGGCCTGCAACAGCTTGGCGGGGATGGCGCGGGTGCTGGAGAGCAGCGCCGCATCCGCCATTTCCCCAAAGGCCAATCGCAGGGCGATGGCCGGGGCAGGGACGACGGCCAGCCGATGCAAATGGTGGGCCAGGGCCAGGGTGAACTCCGCATTCGTGACGGGATTAGCAACGACATTGACCGCGCCCTGCACCTTGTGATGATTCATACAAAACTCAACAATCTCGATCAGCGTAGGAAGTGCAATCCAGCTCATCCATTGACGTCCGTTGCCCAGATTGCCGCCAAATCCCAGGCGAAACATGGGAAGCATTTTGGCGAGCGCGCCGCCTTCGCGGGCGAGGACCACGCCGAAGCGAAGATGGACGACGCGGATTCCCAATGGTATTGCAGCCTCGGCAGCCGATTCCCACTCACGGCAGACCTCGGGAAGGAAACCGTGGCCGGCGGCAGATTCTTCGGTCAGAATTTCATCTCCGCGATCACCGTAAAAGCCGACCGCAGAGGCACAGAGCAGCACTTCCGGGCGGTGCTCCAAATGCGATAACAGCTGGACCATCGACCGAGTTGTGCGGATACGGCTGTCGCGAATGCGTTGTTTTTTAGCGGGCGTCCAACGGCCGGCCATCAGATTGTCGCCTGACAGGAGAATGGCGGAGCGAATTCCGCTGAGGCGGCGCATATCGTCGCGAAATTGAAAGTGATACGGGTTCCAAAAATATTCGCTACTTCCGGGTCGGGCGGTCTGCCGTGTGAGGGTCGCGCAGGACACCGCGTTCGCGATGAAATGCCGGCGCAGAGATTGGCCGACGAGACCGGACGCGCCGGCAATTACCACCTGAGGAAAGATTTCCATGACACCTGGACGCTTCGCACGCTGATCCGATGGAGAGTTGGATGCTGAAAGGGTTGCTGTAAGGAAAATGGTTGTCTACGTCGCAACCGCACGGTTAACACCCTTCTTCATTTTGTCGATATAAATTTTAGGCATACGAACAAAATGCGCCTTGTCTGCTGGGATTAGTTTGCAGGGAGTTGGTGAGATGGGAGTAGGATTATTCCATCATATGAAATTGTATTCCAGTGCTATAAACACAGACGCGATTTGATGGCGAGGCATCTAATGATTCATGGAAGTACCTGAGATGGAAAAATCGACCGCCGTTACCAGCCCCGCGCAACAAATCGATCCAGAAACTGCCGAATCCTTTATCGGGGAGAAGAAAATCGGCGAACGGATTAAGCGGCTTCGCCTGAAGAAATCCATGGGTTTAGTCGAACTGGGAAAGCATACCGGACTTTCCGCGAGCTTTTTGTCCCAGCTGGAAACTGGCAGAGTCGTACCCACGCTGCGGAACCTGGCGCGCATCGCCATGGTGTTCAGCAAAGATCTTTCCTATTTCTTCGATCCTGAGCCACGCACCCTGTTTCGTGTGCATCGGCAATCGGATCGGGTGCGCCTGCCGCAGAGTGGTGTCGAGGACCCGACATATTTTTTTGAGAGCCTGGGGTACCTGGTACCGGATCGCACGCTGGATCCCTACCTGGCAGAATTTATTCCGCTCAAAAAAGGCGTGGAAGTGCGCTCGCATGTTCATCCGGGATTCGAGTTTCTCTATGTGCTGAGCGGAGAGATGGACATTCGGCACGGAGCGCAGAACTATATCCTGGCGCCGGGCGACTCTGTGTATTTCGACGCCAGCACGCCGCACAGCTATCACTGCGCCGGAAGTGAAAATGCGCGGGTGATTATAGTGACGCAGCACCAGGCAGTGTTGGCGCAGCCGTCGATGAATCTGCGGCCGTTGGGAACCTCACTCAATGGTGCCTTTCGAAGCGGCGCCTCCGCACCGCAAGACAAACGCGCGCCAGGAAAGCAGGAGCCGGCGACAACTCCCCAACGGGCGGTCATTACGCGGGGAAAGACACCGCGCAATGCAGAGATGGAATCGCCGATTTAGTACGACTTCGGTGAATCCAAGGGAGAGAGGATGGAACCTCTCTCTACGTACGTAAGACCTGGCCTTGTGGTCAGGTCGTTTTCTTGATGACGTGGCCGGCGAGTAATGCGTTCGTCATGGTCGCCTGAAAATTCTCCAGTCCCTCTGGCCCCGAAGGCATAAATACCATGGTGGAATTTGTCGAGCCACCGACGACGCGCAACATATCTGTCCAGTTGGTGAACAGCAACAGAAAGCTAGCACCGACATCATCGAGGTCGGTTCCCTGCTTCACCTTGGTGATGGCTTGTTCCCAGCCCTCGGCAATGGCAGAACGCTCCTGCGCGACACCCACACCTTCCAGCCGTTTCACTTCCGCGTCGGCCTGGGCCTGACGGACCTTCAGAATGTATTCGGCATCGCCCTGCGCCTGATTGGCGACTGCGAGGCGGGTCTGCTCGTTAATGCGGTTCATCGCGGTCTTTACACCTTCATTGGGAATAATGTCGGTGATCAAAACCTTGACGATCTCATAGCCAAAATCCTTCATCTCGGCTGACAACTCGACGGTGGCGCGCTGTGCAATTGCTGGCTGATTCAAGAAAACATCATCCAGCGTCGTCTCTGGAATATGTCCGAGCAAAATGTTGTACAGATAGGATTCGATCTGGCTTTTCGGGTTCGCCAGCTTATAGTAGGCGTCCTTAATAGATTGCGGGGTGTCGATGATGCGGTACTGAACCTTCACCGGCAGCTGAACAAATACATTGTCCTTGGTTTTGGTTTCAATCGAACCTTCCAGTTGAAAGGTGACCAGGCTGACTTCATTTTTCGCTTCGACAAACGGCAGCTTGAAGTTTAGTCCGGGCTCCGCAACGCGGTTAAATTTTCCAAACCGCTCAATCACCGCGGCGGTTTGCGTGCGCACGGAGAAAAACGAACCGAGGATGGTGGAAATGATGAATAGCGCCAAGACTGCCAGGAATGCGTACAACAGGTAATCGGCCATCGTAACTCCTCCTGATTGCTTTCAACTTTCGTCCAGTTGCTTTTAGCGAGTGTACGCGGAAACGGGAAGAGGTGGCGGCAGTCACTTGGCCGTCGGACAGACGCACGCGGCGTAGGCCTCGACGCTGGTGTTGGTCAACGCGCAAACATATTGCGCCCAGAAGGGTTTCAGTTCGGGGGAACGATCCCCGATGAAGTAATGGCGAATGTATTGCTGGCTGGCGGCGGTGTTTGCGTCCGGATCGGCGGTGAATTCCGAGATGAGCGCTCGTACCGTTGACGGCGAAAATTGTTGCTGGTGAAAGGTCTGGGCAAAGTCGTACTCCACGGACCACCTGGTTGCGATGCCGGTGTGGTTGGAGGCGGAGACAACTTTGTAATCCTGCAAGGTCGCTGACGATGGAATGATGCGTGCAATGGTGAACGACGGATCATTTCCATCGACCGGGGAAATGGACGGAATCATTTTGATGACGACGGCGGGTGCTGGGAGGTTCGGCTCGATGTGATCAGGTTGCAACAGGCGAATTTCATCCATATGAGTGTGCGCGAAAATACCCAGGCGGACGATATCGGCATACTCGATCAGCAAATCAGCCAGCTTGTTGGATGAAAGAAACAGAACAGGATGCACGTGGCCGCACATGGCCCCGAGCCTTCGAGCAGTTGCGTAGGGATCGATGCCGGTGGGAATGTGCCCCATGACCCAGACTCTTTGGCCGGATTGCCGCGCCTGTGCAAGTTGATCCCGGAGCCACACGATTTCTGCATCGGCTGCGGAGGAGTTCGGCTCACCCGCGCAGGAGCGATATTTTTTCGATAAGAACACATCATCGAGAACGATGAGGCGCGTGTTTTGCATCGGCGGTGCCATATTGAGGCTGTAGCTGCCGTTTTGCGAAAAGTCCTGGATCTGCGCAGCGCGATCGGATGCAGGTAATCCAGTGGCCACGATGCGCGCGGTATCGGTGAGGAAATCGTTTGCGGCGTCCAGATGGTAATCGCCACAGGCGCTGTCGTTGTTGCCGAGTGCAACGTAGATGGGAATTCGTGGGAAGGACGCTCGAAGTTGGCCGACCACGTAGCTGATAGTTTTCTCGACGAAGGCTCGATACTCGGCCGGCGTGGCATGAGGAAACAACGTCGTGTATCGGCAGGAGAAGCCATGCGCGACCAGGTCACCGCTGACCAGCATAAATTTCGTGTCGGGTTGCCGGGACCGCATCGCGCGCAGGCTGGAACGAAGCAGAGGATCGGGTGTATCGACTCCGCGGGCGTAGCAGGTTTGCTGCAGCGTCGTGAAAGCCTGGGGCTGATTGGGCGAAGGGGGACGGGACAGAATGGAGCCCCATTCACTGACCGGAGCAGCGACGAGTTGCCGCACCCGGGCTGGATCGTGAAAGGGATCGAAGTGGATATCGCTGATGAAGAGAGCGGGGATTGTCGCATCGGCTTGAGCGGCAGCGGTCAGACCGGTCGGCGATGTGATCTTGAACGCATCGTGGCCGTAGAATTCGATGTCGACATTGCCTGGCCGAGTCGGGTCGCCTTCGGCTTTCTGAGCAGCGATAAGAGAATTGTCATTCCACGCCGGAGAGACGGCCGGGGAGGAAGCTGCCTGCTGCGCGGGGGCGCGGAAGGAGCAGGAGCACACGACAAACATGACGACGGAAGCGAAGGCTTTGAGACGCATATCGTCCTCTGGCGTTTCACGGTGTTTCAGGCCCACTTTATCAACAATCCCGACGCGCCGGGATGAGATCGGCCAGGCCTGGATTTAACGACAATTTGCGAGATTGCCTGGCGCTGAGACCCTTCTGGCGTGGACATATATGAGGACAACGGTCTGGACCGCCTATAATCTTGCTGGTTGGATTTCGAAGGTGACCCGGGAGCGCCAATAGGAATCGAGCCCGTGTCCTAAATTGAGAATCTGGCAGCCACGCGAAACAGGTCAACAGCTTGCGGCCCACTGCATCCTTTGTATATATCCCCTTGTGTAATACCAACAGAAGAACGGGGGCCGGGCTCATTTCGCGTCCAAACTCCTACAAATCAGTCCCGGACATCGTAGAAGCTTGGCGGCATAAACCGGAAACTCTGTCGGACCAGCAATTAACTTTCACCTGGCTAGCAACTAACTACAGCGGACCAGCAACTAATTTCATGGGATCGAAGCTGGTCCACAAACCTAGAGCAATGTCGTTATTGCCGATGTATGATGAGTAAGTTTTACCCCCTCCTCTACGACGCTCCCCAGCGACGAAAATTGTGTTGAATCTCTTCTCCTTTCGCGTGCATATGCGCGGAAGAGAAAACTGCCGGTGACTGTTCATGAAAGTTGTTCGCTCGGTTCTCTCTACGCTCCTTCCATGCGCGATGCTCGCGTTCGCAGGTATCGGTTTCAGCAGCCAAGCAGTTGAGGCGGCTACCGCGCCAACCGTCACCATCAGCGCCAATCCCACATCGATGACCAAGGGAAGCAGCAGTACCTTGACGGTGACGGCCACGAATGCAACGGGAATCACAATCACCGGGACAAATGGGAGCAAACGAACAATGGCGGCCGGTGGGGGAGCCGTGTCGGTGGCTCCGACTTCGACGACCACTTACACCGCGACTGCGACTGGAGCGGGAGGCACAGCCTCTGCGAGTGTGACGATCACAGTAACCACTGGAGGTGGGTCGGGCGCTCCAACCGTCGCAATCAGCGCCAATCCCACGTCGATCACCAGCGGAAATTCCTCGGTTTTGACCGTCACTGCCACGAATGCTACGGGGACCACGATTACCGGAACAGATGGCAGCAGTGACACGTTGGGCGCAACGGGCGGAACAGAGTCAGTCAGCCCCACCTCCACGACGACCTACACTGCGACAGCAACCGGAAGCGGAGGAACAGCCACGGCATCTGCGAAGGTCACCGTGGGATCGAGCAGCGGGGGTATCCAACTGACAGTGGTGAGCGCAGGCACCGGCGGTGGAACTGTGACAAGCAGTCCGGCTGGAATCAACTGCCCGGGAACCTGCACAGCCAGCTTCTCCAAAGGTGCAGCCGTCGTATTGACGTCAACTGCCGCTTCAGGCAGTACATTCGCAGGATGGTCGGGAGCCTGTACGGGTTTGACAAATTGCAGCCTAACAATGGCGGCCAGTACTGCAGTCACTTCGACCTTTGAGCAAGGAACGGCAGGGATCACGTCGCTCAAACACATCATCTTTTTTGCCCAGGAGAATCGCTCGCTCGATAACTACTTCGGTGCGATGCGGGAATACTGGAAGGAAAATGGATTTCCGGACCAGTCGTTCGACGGCCTGCCACAGTTCAACCCGACCAGTGGAATCGCTCCGCTTTATGGTGCTCCTCCCGCCATTCCCGGATGCGACCCTACCAGCCCTTACCCGGGCAAATGCATTTGGGACACGAGTGTGACCGTGGCCTCATTCCACATGATTTCGGTGTGCAACGAAAACACCAGCCCTTCGTGGCAGGAAGCGCACAATGACTGGGACTATACGGATCCAGTAGGCACGCGTCCGGCAAAGAATAATGGGTTTGCGCACACTGCCGCGGGCGACGCTCGCGACAACCCAGGAGGAGCCTTCTACGATACGAACGGCCTGCGCGCCATGGGTTACTGGGACGGCACTGACATGAACTACGACTACTTCATGGCGAGCAATTTCGCCACGTCCGACCGCTTCTTCCACCCCGTCCTGTCTCGCACGGAGCTCAACCGCGAGTATCTGGATGCAGCGACAACCCAGGGATATGCATTGCCGAACGGCTCTAACGCCAAGGACACTGCCCAGCTGAAGGCACCGCCAATTTTCGAAGAGCTTCAGAATGCGGGTATCACGTGGAAGTTCTACATTAACCCGGAAGGCACTGGTTGTGCCGGGCCGCCCTATGCCGTGAGTTGCCTGCTCGCGACGACTGACCTGGATGCGTTTACCTATTCAACCTACATCAAGTCGAACCTTGCAGCGAACATCGCCCCCATCTCTGAATACTTCAGTGATTTGGAAAACGGTACTCTGCCCCAGGTCGCGGAGATTTATGCTGCCTCGGACGCCGGGCTTGACGAACATGGATCCGACACTGACGCCCACCCAACAAATGTCCAGGCGGGAGCGAGGTATACCTCCACACTGGTCAACGCACTCATGAACAGCTCTTCATGGGAGGATTCGGCGTTTATCTTTACCTTCGACGAGAGCGGCGGTCTGTACGATCACGTCGCGCCGCAACCCACCGTCAGTCCCGATGGCATCGCGCCGGTCGACCTGCCTGCGGGCTACATCTGTACTGGGACCACGGGTCCGCTGTGCAATTTCATCTATACCGGCTATCGCATCCCTTTGACCGTCATTTCACCCTATGCCAAAAAGAACTATGTCTCCCACACAGTGATGGATTCGACGGCCATTGTTAAGTTCATCGAAGAGCGGTTCAATCTGCCTGCCCTGACCAAGCGGGATGCGGCCCAGCCGGATATGTCGGAGTTCTTCGACTTCAACAATCCGCCGTGGATGTCTCCACCCACGCCTCCGACTCAAAACACGAAGAACCCGTGTTATTTGACCAAGGTGCCCTAGGGACCTGTTGCCCGTGTCGGGAGTGAACAGCTCTACTGCTCATAGCATCCATACAAAAGGCCCGCTGATTTAGCGGGCTTTACTAATCTTGTTTGGTAGCAATACCACATGCACTAGCGGCGAACGGCGTCATACATCTATCGAATTCCATCGTACAGTCAGCGGGGGCGCGCTTGTCTTTCAGTGTTTTCTTTTCCCCCCATGAATTTTCCGACGACAGAAATAGCCCAGAGCATCGCGTATAAATCCGCAATACCGATGGGCGCGATCAGAACTGCCGGAATCCATTTGGTTGTCCAGGGAATGAACAGAATCAACGGAAGGTGTAGAGCTGCAAGGATTAGGATGGTAATCCAAAACCATCCATGAGTCCTCAGCTTCCATCTCATTGTAATAGCGAGGCTAACCATCGCGACCGACACCATAGTCGGGCGAGCAAGATCAAATCTCCCGATAGATACAAACGTGAGTGCCAGCAGGATTGTTCCAAAGAAGACGCAAAGCCCCCCCTTCCACGACAAACGCATTTGCCTGTCTTCTTTTGTTACTACTGGTAGCATTTTGCAACCTCCAGGCCAGTGCCAACAAGGTCCAGAGCTGTCGCTCCGATGGCAATGGCTTGCCCGGCGACAGGAATGTCCTCGATCAGACCCTTCGCAATTCCAAGCCCGCCCGCAGCCGCTTGAAGCCCTGTAACCGTGGTAGAGAAAGTCGATTCTTGTGGCCCCTGCAAATCATGCGTTGCAGTTGCGGCGGTGACGATCCCCCCAGCAAACGCGACTCTCTGCTGAATTTTTATTCCGTTAGAGACTCCTGCGGCTCCGTGCCAAAGGCTAAATGCCGCTGAAACAGTACCGCCTTCGGGCAGAATTCCTATCGCATCAAGAGCGGTGGTTCCAGCCCCTTTGAAAAGGGCTTGCGCAGTACACGACTGGTACCAGGGCGTCGCGTTAATTGGTAGCGCTAACGGGAATCGAACCCGTGTTTTAAGATTGAGAATCTCACGTCCTAACCCCTAGACGATAGCGCCCTGTGCCCTTCTCACTATAACGAACTGCGTGAGCGGTCACAACCTGAGCCGGGACAGAGTTGCCCCCGTACCCGCCAGATGGAGAGAACGTTGGCAATCTCTCGACAGGACTGGATGAGGGCGCTTCGTACTGTCGAGAGAATTGCCAAGGGATTCGTGGGTTGCCTTACTGCTGTGGCAGAGTCCAGATCAACAGCGAATTGATGTTGTCGTCGACCGCGGCGAATGTAGACACATCGTGCACGGTTTGCACGCTCAGTCCAAACGAACCGCCGGGGGCCGGGTCTACGGAGAGCTGCCTGACGAAGTGGCCTGCCAGCGTGAACTCGACAATTTCGCTGGTGTGGGCCGGGTCAGGATTGATTGCATCATTGTTGCTCACGAGCAAATGACCGTTTGGCGCCCACGTCATTGCCAGCGGACCGTGGAGATGAGTGTTGTCCTCGTAGAGCACCTGGCCTGTTCCCTCGTCTTTGTCCGTGGTGGCGGCATCATGGAGGACGAAAACCTTATTGTCCGCCGTTGAAGCAACATACAGGTCGCCCGTTGTTGCATTGTAGACAAGGCCAGTTGGCGCATCCACAAACGTAACCGGGTCACACTGATGCATGTATCCCGAACCGATCTGGACAGCGCTCTGCACGATCTTCGCACTGGTCCACGAAAGATCCAAGCGAGTGACTGTCCCATTCAGTCCATTTGCAACAAAAAGTATCGCGCTGTTTCCATTGTCAATGATCGCGGAGTCCCACGGTCCGTCGATGTACTTGTTAGCGATACGGCCGAGGAGTGTGCCCCAGGCGTTGATCACCTGAATGGATCCGGACTTCGCGTTGGGGCATGTACCGTCTGCAGATGGGAAATTGCCTACTAGAACATTACCGGACTTAAGGACATGCAATGCCGTCGAGAGCCCAAGGCCAGACGGCCCATGAAAGAACAGCGTTGCCTTACCCTTCGCGGGCAGAGAAACAATGGTGGTTCCCGTTCCCTGCAGGTTTTTGCTGCTGTTGAAATTGGAGACCAGGATGTCGCTGGAATGAAGCATTCCGATGTTCAGGCCGTTGGGCACGAACGCAACACCATATGGGTTCAAATCTCCATTGGCAGGTACGGTGGAGACAGTGCGAACGGGGTTGGGAAGAAAGGGTTGAGTATCGTCGCTGGTCTGGGCGGAGAGCATGGCCGCGGAGAAAATCAACGATGTGCCAATGCCAAGTGCCGTGACGAGAGCGGCCCTATGATTGGCGAGGATGCGGGTAGACGTGCGCGAAACCTTGATCACCAGGATATTTTTCACGGAATTTTCCTTTCGTGCAGAACTGAACTGCTGAAGGATCATCCGGGAGAGCGACGCGTAGCGGCTCATGGCGAAGAGTGAGGTTACGCGGATTCCGGAAAGATACAGATCACTACGTAGCACTGTTAATCCGGAGACGACCCTGTGCCATCATACGGATCTGTCTGCCTGCACAATGTCACGCAATTGTAACTTCGCAGTCTTTCAATTCCCCGGGCGAGTCGAATACACAAAACTGTCTCGCACCAGACCTTGGATGAAGCCAACTGGAATTTGCAGCTTGCGCTTGCCATCGCCACAGGCAGAGCCAATAATTCCTCATAGAAAGATTCCCGATCCAAGGATCAACCTGAAAAGAAATGGGATATAAACCAGATGCGAAGAACTTTTTGTGAAATTGCGCTGCTCTCCGGTTTTCTTTTGCTTGGCCCCGTTCGCGCCTCGGCACAGATGTCGAACAATCAAGGCCCGCAACCCATTACACCTGCGATGGAGCAGAAAGTGGATGCGATGGTGCAGAAGCTGACGCTGGAGCAGAAAATCGCGCTGATCGGCGGCGAAGACAGCATGTACATTCGCACCGAGCCGAGCATCGGATTTCCGCGGCTGAAAATGTCAGACGGCCCGCTGGGAGTGCGCACCTGGGGACCTTCGACAGCGTATGCGGCGGGCATTGGATTGGCGGCGAGCTGGGACCGTGCGCTGGCGGAAAAAGTAGGTGTTGGACTGGGTGAGGATGCACGGGCGCGGGGCGTGAATTTTCTGCTGGGACCGGGCGTGAACATTTATCGCGAACCGATGAATGGGCGCAACTTTGAATATTTTGGCGAAGATCCGTTTCTCGCCGGGCAGATTGCAGTCAGCTATATTGACGGCGTGCAGAGCCAGGGCGTCAGCGCCACGGTGAAACATTTCGACGCGAACAATTCCGAGTATCACCGGCAGCGGTCGAACTCCGTAATCGACGAACGCACGCTGCATGAGATTTATCTGCCGGCGTTCGAAGCCGCGGTGAAGCAGGGTCACGTCGGCGCCGTCATGGATTCCTACAATCTGATCAACGGCGAACACGCCACGCAGAACGCGTATTTAAACATCCAGGTGCTGCGCAAGGAGTGGGGATTTCGCGGCATCCTGATGTCGGACTGGGGCGCTGCGCATGATGGGATTGCGGATGCGAATGGCGGACTGGATCTGGAAATGCCGGACGCCAAATACATGACGGCTGCTACGTTGCTGCCGGCAATCAAGAGCGGTCAGGTGACGGAAGCCACGATCGATCAGAAGGTTCGGCGGATACTTCGGACGGCGATGCAGTTTGGATTTCTGGATCGGGATCAGCTGGATCCCAGCATTTCTCTTTACAACCAGCACGGCGATGCGATTGCGCTGCAGTCGGCGGAAGAGGGCGCGGTTCTGCTGAAGAATGAGAACCATCTGTTGCCGCTGGATCGCCATACGATCCACACGCTGGCGGTGGTGGGCCCGGATTCTTATCCGGCTGTACCGGGCGCGGGAGGCAGCTCTGAGGTGACGGCGTTTGCTCCGGTGAGCTTTGTGACGGGGTTGAGCAACGGCCTGCATCCCGGAGTGAATGTGCTTTGGAATTCCGGAATCGTGAAACCCGAAGACGTGTTTAAGAACACAAAGTGGTGCACGGATGCAGCCTGCCAGCACACTGGACTGAAGCGGGACGAATACGTTTTGTCGGCGAACGATCGACTCTTCTCCAGCGTGGATGAAACTGTGGATCATGTGGCGAGTTCGTGGTTGAGCCAGCAGACCAAGACGCCGCGCCGCGTGGAGTGGCACGGATATTTCATTCCGCAGACTTCGGGAGTTTATACGGTGGTGGCGGAAGATCAGAATCGCGACCACGATGAGATTTTGATCAACGGCAAAAATCTTTTCTCTGAAGTTCAGGGTGAAGGCGGCTCGTTGCAGTCGGCAAATATGACGTTAGAAGCCGGGAAACCGGTGCTGGTGCAGTTCAATTATTTCCCGGGAAAGCCGACCAACACGCCATCGCTGGGCATCATTGCGCAGGATAAGGTGGTCGACCCGGCGGCGATCCAACTGGCGAAAATGGCGGACGCGGTCGTGCTTTCGGTGGGCTTTGGTCCCGCAACTGAGTCGGAGGGAAGGGACCGCACCTATCAACTTCCGTTCGGGCAGGAGGAGCTCATTCGGGAAGTCACGGCGGCGAATCCTAAAACGGTTGTGGTGTTGACGGCGGGTGGCAGCGTGGCCACTGAGGACTGGATCGATCGCACACCGGCGCTGCTGCAGACCTGGTACGGCGGCCAGGAGGCGGGCACGGCGCTCGCGAAACTTTTGTTTGGAGACGTGAATCCATCGGGCAAGCTGCCGATCAGTTGGGCGAAGCGGATTGAAGATAATCCGACCTACAAAACGTATTACGAGCTGCCGGGCACACGAGACATCAAATATAGCGAGGGAGTTTTCGTCGGGTATCGCTACTACGAAACCAGCGCAGTGAAGCCGCTGTTTCCTTTCGGATTTGGCCTGTCCTATACAAACTTTGCGTTCAGCAATTTGTCGGTGTCGCCGCAGACGGCATCTTCGAATGGTCCGATTGAGGTGAGCTTCGACGTGAGAAATATTGGCCTGGTTGCGGGGGCAGAGGTCGCGCAGGTCTATGTTGGCGATCCGTCAGCAATGGTGAAGCGCCCGAAGATGGAGCTGAAGGGATTTTCTCGAGTGATGCTGCGGCCGGGAGAAGTGCAGCACGTGTCCGTCACGTTGGACAAGCGCAGCCTGGCCTACTGGGACTCGACGACGCATGGATGGAAAGTCGATCCGGGAAAGTTTGCCGTGTACGTCGGCGATTCGTCCGAGAATGTTCCGCTGCAAAAGGACTTTACCGTGCAGTAGCGAAGTGTGGCGGGGTCGACCCGCTTTCCACTACGCTTAGCGGGCCGAAATTATTTCGCTGCGTTCTTTGCAAAGGCTTCCACAGCGCCGAGTGCAGCGGCTAAGTTCTGCGGGAGCGAGTGGCGCTTTTGCAGATATTCCGGCGTGTTGTAGGAGATCCAGACTTGGCCGCCGACATCTTCCCACACGAGTAATTTCAGCGGAAGATCAATGGCGATGCTTGGCGCCGCTAACATCAATGGCGTACCGGCCTTGGGGTTGCCGAAAATCAGCAACTTGGTTGGACGCATCTCGATGCCGGCGCGCTTCGCTTCTCCGCTGTGATCCACCAGCCCGAAAATCTGGACTCCTTTTTCCTGCAGCATCGATTGCAGACGGGTGATGGTTTCATCGACGGAAGCATGGGTTGGAAGGTTGACGATGCCTTCCACTTGTTCGGCCATGGGAGACCCTCTGGAAGAGAATTTTATCCTCTTGGCGTGACGCGTGAGTCAACGGCAGTGTGTCGACAGGCGCGATCGAAAAGGACTACAGCCCGAGCTTCTTCACTTCTTCCTGGTAATACTTGCGATAAAGGATTTCCCACTCCTGGCTGCCTTCGGGAATATTTTTCTTGTGGGAAGAGACCTTGAGGCGCGCAGCCTGATCGATCTTCAGCTCCTCGGCAAACAGTTTTTCCAGCATTTTGCGCGATTCCTGGCGGATGGTATTGCGGTCTTCGTGGAATTCGCACTCGTCGGTTTCCGCCAATGTATCGGCGATCACGTGGGCCAGCTTATTGAGCTTGTCGTGGGAAACTCTCATAGCACCGCCTTATATTTGCGGGCGAGTTCCTGCTTGATTTTCTTGAACATTTCCTGGTAGCTGGCGCCGGTGCGGCGCATCTCTTCCTGATAGGCTTCGAGGATCAGACGAACCTCGTCGTTGATGCGATCCTCCAGCATCAATTCATCAATCAGGGCAGCCTGTACGCGATTGTTCAAGACCTCCACTTTGTCGGTCTGGATCATCTTGACATCGAGCAGATGCTTGATGGTGCGCCGGCCTAAATATCCAACATAATCTCTTGAGAAATTCATTGTTCCCCTCGGAATATAGCACAGCGAGCGGCTCGAGACTCCACCCGCAACAGTTTTCAGGTCTTCGCAGGCCGATGCTCGCAGGCTCCAGTGTTGACGCAGCCTTCGGCCAGCAGCAGTCGTTTGACAGGATGGCCCGCCACCAGATGCGAGGCAACAATTTCATCCACATCGGCTTCAGAAACGTGGCCGTACCAGACAGCCTCCGGGTAGACGACCACGGTTGGTCCATGTTCGCACTGATCCAGGCAGCCAGCCTTGTTGACGCGGACGCTCCCTTTCAGGCCGGCGACATCCACGGCCTGCTTGAAGCGTGCCTGCAATTGCGATTTGCCATCGGCATTGCAGCTCGGACGAGGGCTGCCGGGCTCGCGCTGGTTGATGCAAACAAATACGTGCCGCTGATACTTTGCCAAGAAGTCTTGCTCCCGAGAAACGCTGTCGTTACCTTTCATCATAAAGGGTTCGCGGGCTGGGCCGGTTTTGCCGGTAGTCTATGTGGGCAGGAAAACTGGTCTAGGATGGAAAGGATGGATTCCAACAACCTGACTTCGCTGAAAGATGACATGATCGCCTTTATTGAAGGCCATGGCATGCGACATTTTCCTGCATTGATTCCGGAAGACACTCCGCGTGTATGGTGGAGCGATCCAGAAACAGCGGACGATCACGTCCATACAGCCAAGGAGAGCTGGAAGGACTTTGTCGAAATGGCGAAGACTGCGGGCGCACCGCTGGTGTGCATTGGCGAAGACTCCGTCGACCGAACCACGCTGGAGTTGCTGGCCAGTGAGCTGCAGGACATTTCCAGCGCGGAATCCTCGGGCCCGGAGATGGACAAGCTGAATCGGCTGTTCCTTGAAATTGGCAAGGTCGGCCACATTGAGCTGGCATTCGCGCACCAGGGAATCCTGTTTGTGCATGAGACGCAGACGGAGTGGTACCGGGAATATCGGGCCATGGTGAACACCGTTGATAGCCTGCAGGAGCTGATCGAAAATGCACTCGAAGAAGACGATGAGGACGACGAGTGAACGGTGACCCTGCAACCGTCGCAGTCGAAGCTTGTATTCCGGAGCCGGCCGGGAGCGACCTGACCGCGGAAATCGAAGCGGTCGAGACAGAATCCGCGCCATGGAAATTGCCGCCAAAATCCCTGATTGAGCGAGCGTGCAATGCGGAAGTTCGCGATGCGTATCTACAGGCCGGGATCGCGTCGGCAATTGCGAATTTTCTCGGCCGCCGTCTGGATCGCTTCATCGCCTGGGAATCGCTGACTGCCGCAAAACTATCGGACATTGTCGACCCGGGCACAATTCCATCAATGGATCGTGCCGTGGAACGCATTGTGCGCGCCATCGTGCAGCAGGAACGTATCGCGCTGGCCTGCGATCACGACATGGATGGCACTGCATCGGCAGCGGTGCTGTGGACGGCGATGGTCAACGCCTTTGGAGTTGCGCCGGAACGGATTTGCGTTGTCACCAGCCATCGGCTGACAGAGGGCTATGGGATTGGCGAAGGCGTGGTCTCGCGGATTCAGGGCTTCGGTGCGCAGCTGGTTATTTCCGCCGATAAGGGCAGCAGCGACGAGCCGCGAATTGCCAAGCTTACAGCCGCGGGGATTGATGTTGTCGTCACCGATCACCACGTGATTCCGCCGGACGGACCGCCGCGATCCGCATATGCGGTGGTAAATCCGTCGCGGCTGGACTGCGAGTACGACAAGCATGTCTGCGGCGCCGGAGTGGCATTTCTGGTGATGGCGAAAGTGCGCAGCGCATTGCTGGAGCAGGGTGTGTTCGCGGAGTTGCCGTCACTCGCCAGCCTGCTGGACTTTGTTGCGGTTGCAACCATTGCGGACTGCGTTTCTTTATCTCCGGGCGCAAGCCTGATCAATCGAGCCTTCTTGCGTCGTGGTATGCAGCAGGTGCGTTCGGGATGCCGGCCGTGCTGGAAAGTTTTTGCTGCGGAGGTCGATGGCGAGATCGATGCAGAGACGATCGCATTTCGGCTGGTGCCTGCGATTGCGGCCTCGGGAAGGCTGGATTGGGCGGAGGTGGGCTTTCGATTTCTAATCGCAAAAACGGAAGCGGATGCCGCGGCATGCTGGAGCCAGCTGAAGCGGGAGAATTCTGAACGGCAATCGATTGAGCGCAGACTGCGAGCGAAGGCATTTCCGCAGGCGGCACGAGTTGCAGGTCCGGCGATTGTTTTATTCCTGGAGGACGGCCACTCCGGCGTGCACGGAATTACGGCCAGCCGCGTGGTGGAGGCATTTGGAAAACCTTGTGCCATCTTTGCGCCACAGGGTCAAGGCGCGCGGCCGACTGCGCCTGCGTTGGCAACGGAGACGGACTCTGGCAATGCAACGGGACTGGCGAGCGGATCCTTTCGTTCGGTAGCGGGGATCGATGTGCAACGCGCGCTGAAGGAAATTGCGAGTTCCTATCCGGACTTGTTGGTAGCCTTCGGCGGCCACGCTGCGGCAGCGGGCGCAACCATCCGCGTTGTCGACATGGAACGGTTTCGGCAGGCTTTCACGTTCGCAGTTGCAGAGCAAACCGGAGGCGTGGTGGCGACCGGACCCACACTTTGGACGGATGGCGAGCTGGATGCGAATGCGCATGACCTGAAGAGCATTCAGGCGCTGGAGGCAATGGGTCCGTTTGGTCGCGGGTTCGAGGCGCCGCTGTATTCCGGGACGTTTCGCGTGGCTACGTATCGCGCCCTGACAAACGGACGCCACGGACGGCTGCGCTTAGAGCGCGACAACCTGGCGCTGGAAGCAGTCTGGTTTTCCATTGACACTGCACTGGATCGACCGCCGGTCGTGGACGACATGGTGGAAGTCGCCTATCGATTGACGCGACACGAATTTCGCGGGCACGTGGAAGTGCAGGCCACGATTGTGGCCGGAACATTGCAATCTTCTATCCGCTGACACGGTTTAGCGATCGAGCGGACTGGAAGCCGAAACACTGGCATGAACCACAGCCTGCAGGCTGGCGATGGGATGGAAATTCAGCGGCCGGACGCAGAACAATGTTCCCACCACCAGCAACAACGCCGCCAGCGCAACCCGCAACTGGCGATTCGGCAATCTCGGCGCAACTCCGCTGCCCACCATGGCGCCGAAGAATCCGCCGAGAACCAGCTTGACCAACAGCCCACTGTCATAGCTGCCGCTAAAAACGTGCATGCCGCCACCGACCAGCGACAGGCAAAGCCCGAAGACAAGATCCGTGCCTACGACCTGCGATGCATCGAGCGAGGTGAGGCTGAGCAAGGCAAGCGTGCCCAAAGCGCCAGCGCCCGAGGATGAGAAGCCCACCTCCGTACCAATCGGCAGCATCAGCGCCGCAATCCATCCGGGGTGCACCTTTCTTGCCGTCAGCGCGGTACGCGGGCGAAGATTTCGATACAGATGCCAGGCGGACGACGCAACAATGATGCTGCCCAGCGCGACATACAAAAGGTTCTGCTCTCCGTGCCGAACAACGCGATGGAACAGCACCACGCCGAGAATCACGCCAGGGAGACCGCCTAGCAACATCCAGCCAACCACACGGTAGACCACCTGCTTGCGCCAGATTTGGACGGGCACAACGATCATTTTTACGATGGCAGAGTACGCCAGAGCGGTGCCGACGCTGAGCTCAATGGGAACATGCAAAAACAGGATCAGCAGCGGGGCGGTAATGGTACCCGCACCGACGCCGGTGACTGCAATTGCAAACGCGATAACAAATCCAATCGCCAGTTCCATTGTGAGCTCGATCTAAAAGTTTTGTCGTGAAATGGAATGCGAGCAAGGCAGGAATGAACCCATGCTCGCAAGAGATGCGACCACAGGGTTTTGAATTTCTAGGAGACTGAAGAGGAGATCGTGGAACTATCGACAGTGCTCACACCCTGGGCCGGCAACGCTGCAACAACAACAGCGAACTTGGAGCCGACACTTCGGGGTGCGGATAGCCATGACTCTTCTAGAATGTCGGATGCGAGCCAACATGTCAATTCGCGACATGGTGGTCAGCTTGGGTTGACGGCGCATGAACATCCAGCTACACTTTGAAAACATGATTTTCGGACAAGCAAATTCGTGTTGTTGCAATGTTTCAGGGTGCGCTTCGTGTATGGAGTTGCAGCCTTGAACTGACCTTCGCTCGCCCTTGCGCTATGGATGCCGCCGGGTCGACCGAGCGGCTTTTCTATTTGCAGCCGAGATTGCAATCAACCACGCAGATCGTCGAGACCAACCGAAAAGACATGATCGCTTTCCGCAAATTCCGCCCATCCGTTTGTGCTCCCAGCACAACGATCTGTTGTTGTTGATCGACTGAACCACCCCAGATTCCGACTCTAATTTCATCCTAATTTTCGACCTCTCTTGAAGGAGATCTCCGTTGATGCAGCGTTCCCATCGCAGCTCTATTTCTGTTTGGCTTTTATCCTTTGTCATTTTCGCAGGGCTGTTCGCGCTGCCTTCCGCCCACTCCCAGGTGGTTGGCGCAAGCATTTCCGGCACCATCCACGACGCTTCTGGTGCGGCCGTCGTGGGGGCGCAGGTAACGGTTACGAATCAAGAGACGGGCGCCGTTCGAAACCTGGTCAGCGATTCCGCGGGAGCCTATTCCGCACCTTCCCTCTCAATCGGCCGCTACAAGGTGACGGTTGAGAAACAAGGATTCGGCACGCGGTCCGAAACGGGTATCAATCTTGTCGTTGGCCAGAGCACCGTTGTGAATCTTTCGCTCTCCGTCGGCACGTTGCAGCAACAGGTTTCCGTCACCGATGTACCGCTTGCCATTAACACCACCACGCAGCCAACCTCCGGACTGGTGAGCGCGCGACAAGTGAAAGAACTGCCGCTGAACGGGCGCAGCTACGATGAACTGATCACGCTGAACCCCGCGTCGGTCAACTACACGGGAGAAAGGTCCGGCGCTGTCGGGACCTCGAACTCCTCTCCAGGCAATATGTTTTCCGTGGCCGGGCATCGTCCGCAGGACAATTTGTACTTGTTGAACGGAATTGAATATACGGGGGCTTCGGAGATCAACGTAACGCCAGGCGGCGTCAGCGGTGAGTTGCTGGGCGTGGACGCGGTACGCGAATTCAACGTGGTCTCCGACACCTACGGTGCGGAGTACGGCAAACGAACCGGCGCGCAGATCAGCATCGATACAGAATCGGGCACCAACCAACTGCACGGGAGCGCGTTTGAATTTTTGCGAAACAGTGCGCTGGACTCACGCAATTATTTCGACCAGGGGAATATTCCCACTTTTCAGCGAAACCAGTTTGGCGGCGCGCTGGGTGGACCGCTGGTGAAGAATAAACTTCTGCTTTTCGGCAACTACGAGGGCCTGCGGCAAAACCTGGGCTTGTCGGATGTGACGCTGGTCCCGGACAATGCATCGCGTGCCGCAGCCGTTCCTGACGTTCAACCATTGCTGGATTTGTGGCCGGTGCAGAATGGACCGGAGCTGGGCGGCGGTATCGCGGAGGCGTACAGTCACCCGCTGCAGCGCATTCGAGAGGATTTCGGCACAACTCGGGTTGATTATAATCTGTCATCCGCAGACACTGCGGCCGCCGTCTACACGATTGACGACAGTACAGCCACCACCCCGACCATCAACCCGCTCAGCACGGATTACGAAACACTTCGCGAGCAGGTTTTGAGCGCGCAGGAAGAGCATGTCTTTTCGTCGAGCACATTGAATACGTTTCGCGTCGGTTTTTCACGTGCGAGCTTTTACTTCACCGGAGATACGCCGATCGATCTACCGGGCTGGGTTGAAGGAAAGCCGATTGGTGCCGTCGTTGTGGGAGGAGGCACAGCGTTGAACGGTGCTTCGCAGATTAGTGGAGCGGGTACAAACGCCGGCAGCAATCTGAATGTCGCGCGCAATTTGTTTACCGTCGCCGATCACGTTTACATCTCTCGCGGAAGAAACCAACTTGAGGCTGGCGTGTGGCTGCAGCGCATTCAGTCCAACAGCAACCTTGCGCAGGATCAATATGGCCAGGCCTCGTTCGGTAGCCTGAGCGCCTTTTTGCTCGGCAATGTTTCCACGTTCACGGTTGTGCCGTCGCCCACGGAGCTTGGCTGGCGTTCCCTGGAGGGCGCTGGGTTCGTGCAGGATACGGTGCATCTGCTGCCGAATCTGGAACTGCGTGCGGGGTTCCGGTTCGAGTCCACCGACGGCTGGAATGAAGCCCAGGGTCGTGCTTCGAACTTTATTTTCGACTCCAATGGAGTCCTGGAAACGGCGCCGCGGGTGGCCGACTCAGCATTCACAAAAAATCGCGCGAAATTCCTGCCGGAGCCTCGTGTCGGAATCGCATGGCAGCCAAAACAAAATGGAGAGACTGTAATTCATGCCGGCGTTGGCCTCTATGATTCGTTGCTGGATAGTCTGGATTATCGGCTGGATCAGAATGCTCCTTTCAACACCACGCAGACCCTGAAGAACGTAACGGTTTCTGAATTGCACTTTGTTCCCGGGGCGCCGCCACCCGCGGGCAGCAAGGTTTCGCCCAGTGGAATTCAACCGGACTCATACACACCGACATCGCTCTCCTACTCGGCCAGCATTGAGCAGAAGCTTGCGTCCCATACGTCTCTCATCCTGGGCTACATTGGATACCACGGATCGCACCAGATACTTTCAGAGGATGTGAATGAGCCCGTTCCGACCATCTGCCCGGCATCGCCGTGCCCCGATACATTACCTGCGGGAACCGTCTATTATCCAGCGAATGCGCCCAATGCGAATCCGCACCTGGGTGCCAGCACGACGTGGATTTCCGACGGCATCAGTAACTACAACGCCTTGACGGTAGATCTGAACCGTCATTTTCAACATGGCTTTCAAGTACGCGGCGTCTACACCTGGTCGAAAAGCCTGGATGATGGAACTGCATGGAACAGCAGCGTGGGCGCCAACGCACCCGGATTTGTGATGTATCCTACCGATCCAAAATTGGATTACGGGCGCGCCAACACCGATATTCGCAATGTAGCCGTGATCAACTCCACCTATGAGCTGCCGTTCGGTGAAGGCAAACGATTCCTTGGTAACCTGCGTGGATGGCAGCAAAAAGTCATCGGCGGCTGGACGGCCAGCGAAATTGCCACGCTGCAGTCCGGCTTCCCATTCACTCCGCAGCTGGGTTTCAACCCGACCAACAATGGAGACAGTCGTAATCCGATTCGTCCATCGGTCAATCCTGAGTTTCGTGGCAACATCGTTCAGGGTGGGCCAACGCAATACTTTAATCCGAACGCGTTTGTGGTGCCATTTGCGGGCACGTATGGCAACCTGGGGCGCAACACGCTAACCGGTCCTGGAATTTCTGAACTGGATCTCTCCTTGCGAAAGAATACGGCGCTGACGCAGAAACTGAATCTGCAGTTCCGGGCGGAATTCTTCAACATTCTCAACCGCACGAATTTCGGAACTCCAAATACTGTGGTCTACGCCTCCGATACCACCACCCCATCGCCAACGGCAGGGTTGATCACGACAACCTCGACAACGTCGCGACAGATTCAGTTCGGAGCGAAGCTGCTGTTTTAATCGGAGAAATGCTGCGCAGCGATTTACGTACGGTCCGCTGCGCAGTATGGGCGATAAGAATCACGCTGCTTACTTTTTCGAATGCGTCGGCAGCGGCTGCAATATTTCATCCAGCATGTCGGGTTTGGAGTCGACGCGCTCTAGATGCGGATAGCGTTCGCCACCGTGGTAGTCGATCTTGACGTCGCGGAAGTATGCGGTGTTCTCGACGATCAGCTCAATCGGTGCCTGGGAATTCTTGGAATTGCGAATAGCGTCGTGCATCAATGCGTCGGTGTAGGCGCGTCCATTCACCGCGACGATCTTCATTCCCGGCCCCAAGCCTGCTTTGTATGCTGGAGAATAAAACAGCACATCGCGCAGATCGCCCTGATGAGAGATATGCAGACCGAGCGAGTACCAGGCATCCACGCCTCGCAGCGCCTCCATGGATTCTTCCATCGAGTTGGGAGTATCTGAATACGTCAGACGATAGCCCCCGTTTTCAATTCCGCCTAAGGGCGCGTGATCCTCTTTGGTCGTCAGTTTTTCTGTCAAGAACCCAGCCCAATCGTACGGCTGCACTGCATTGAGATTGCTGACGATATCTTCAAACGTATAAGGTACGGTGATCGGGCCGGTATCGCCGTTCAGGCCGAGGAAGCGCACGCAGAAATCGTTCAGCGATTTCTTGTTATGACTCTGCTGGCGAATCATCGTGTCGACCTGCAGCCAGAGCAGTTCGCCCTCTGGGTAGTAGTCCACGCTGCGGCGCCAATTATCCCATTGTCCACTGGCTCCATACAAGGTTTGCGCGGCGGTGGCCGTATCCTGCAGGTCGCGCCACGTGCGTCCCGGGCGATTGTCGAGATCGGCGGCGGAGTCTGCCAGCGCTTCGCGATATTGGTCGACCGTCCACAAGCCGCTGCGCGCCGTCAGCACATCGCCAAGGTATTCCGTCAGGCCTTCATAGACCCACAACAGATTGCCCTTCATCGGAGTCTGGAAATCTGGCGACAATAATCCTGCAGGACGACGATATTTGCCATTCCACGAGTGAGTGAATTCATGCGGCAGCAGTCCAGCTTCCAGTACATCCAGATTGGAATCGAGGAAGGTTTTCTCTGGCACGCGGTCGTCGTTGGACTGATGATGTTCAAGACCGAAATGCGCGACCTGATCGCTGAGTGTCATGAGGAAGTGGTAGCTGCCATAGTGGTGCGACTGATACAGCGCGCTGGCCTGGCGTACCAGATCGTTAAATCCTGCGAGCATTTGCGAAGGAACTTCCAGATCTTCTGGTCCGTCGGCGGCGAGGTCGAGATAATGCTTCGGAGAAATTTCCGGCGCTAACGGAATCTCCCGAAAATAGCGGCCCGAAAGGACAGGCGAGTCTACGAATTCATTCAACGGGACAGTAGCAAAGTGAGTCGTCGTACCTTCGGTGCCGGTGGTTGTGAGCGCAGTTGCGAACTTCCAGCCGGTCGGTAGAATGACGCTGGGCGTGACCTGTACGTCCTTCGCGTTGGGGACCTGCGGCCACAACATCACTTCATTCCAGCTGATCATCGCGAGATTTTCGCTGGTGGAGGCGCCGGCGGAAAAGCCGACGGGACCGGCGGTCGCCAGGAAATCATCGTGCACATGCAACTCGGTCACGCCCTGCGGAACATGCACGTGGAACTTGAACATATCGACACTGTCGCGGACCCACGGCAGCGTCTGGCCGTTGGCTTTGATGACGAGGCCGGCCAGGTCGTCGATGGGGCCCGAGGCCTCGTGCTCACCCGGAATCCATTTCGCGTACACCAGGTCGAGGTCGCCTGGCTGGACAGGGATCACGAGGTCCGCGTGCAGCATTTTGCGCGGCGCATCAGTCGCGTCGACGGTAACAGTGATGGGTGTAGCCGAAGCGGACTGCGCGGGTGTTGCGATGCCAGCTTGTGCAACGCTATTGCGTGGAAATGCGGTCGCCAGGGCGATGGCGGCCAAGGCAAGAGAAATGTTTAGGCGCATAGAACTCCTGAAATGATCGGTGTGCAGACGAAGGAACAGTGTAATGCAGCGCACAGACACCGGGCACAGGATGTACCTATCGCTGGCTGGCTTCGCCCGCGCGTACCTTCACATTGAACTCTTCGGACTTGCCTTTCGGGACGGTGAGCGAAGTCCATTGGGCATGCTGGAAATGTTTGGCCAGCAGCACAATCTGACCACAGTGGTAGGCGTAATGTGCGATCTGGCGATTGATGGCCTGCATGACTGAATGCGCCTCGCCGCGAATGGGGACGGGACGGCTCAGGTCCGCATCCGTTAAGGACTCGAGCGCGTAGAAGAGGCAGTCCCAGCCGTCTTCCCACATCTGCATCAGAGCCTCTCGCGTCGCGGGAGGCTGCTCAAATTCACGGTCGCGATTGCGCCACGGTTTTTCGCCGTCCTCTGTCAGAAAGTTGGTCCAGCGGGATTTCATATTGCCTGCCATGTGCTGCATCACGATGGCGATGGAGTTCGCATCCTGGTCGATCAGTTGGCACAGCTGCGAATCCGTGGCTTGAGCGATGGCACGCTCTGCGAGCTTCTTGTAGTGACGGAAGAGATGGATGGAATCTTCGAGGTAGGAGGTGGTGAATTCGAGTGCCATGATGCGATTTTCTCAAAGAGGATCGAGGGCAGACTGCTTCTTCTCGTCGCCGGCGTCGGCAGTGGTACCCTACCGCCATGCCGCGCGGTTTTTTTATTACGTTTGAAGGGCTGGATGGCTCGGGCAAATCCACCCAGCTTCGCCTGCTGGCGCGCAGCTTGCAGGCGCAGGGCCGGGATGTCACGACTACTCGTCAGCCGGGCGGAACGGAGTTAGGCGATCAGATTCGCGCGGTGTTGCTGCACTCGGAAACGCAGAACGTGGCGCCGCTGGCGGAGATGGCGCTGATGTTTGCCGACCGGGCTCAGTCAATTCAGGAGATTATTCTGCCTGCGCTGGCCCAAGGAAAGATTGTCCTGTGCGATCGATTTACCGACTCCACAGAGGCGTATCAGGGAGGTGGACGCGGCCTGGGAAGTGCGCCGGTTCTGGACCTGCATCGCACGGTCTGCGGCGACCTGTGGCCCGATCTGACGATCTTGCTGCTGCCGAGCCTGGAGGCTTCGCTGGCCCGAGCGCGGCGGCGAAATGGCCGGCAAATCGCCCAGGGAACGGATGAAAATCGATTTGAAACCGAAGGTCGAGCTTTCTACGAGCGCGTGTTTTTGAAGTATCAGGAGATTGCCGCGCGGGAAACTTTGCGTGTGGTCACAATTGCGGAAGATGCGTCGGTGGATGCGATTGAAAAGCGTATCGTGGAGGTTGTCGAGGAGCGATTGGCGCGCGTCGCTGCCACTGCGTGATTGAATCTGCAGCCACACTGTGATTCCACTTCCCTTCATGGCCAGCCCATCGTCAACTTCGGCACCAACCGATCCGGGGCGCGAGGCTGCCTCTTTCCGTTTTCCGCCAGGCCTGCAACGCAACCTGCCACTCTATTTGTTTCGACGATTTTTTCGGCCGGGAAATCCGATTCTGCTGTTTGAACACCTGGCGAAAACCTTTGGACCCGTTTCCCATTACAAACTTGGCGGCAGCAACATTGTCTTCATTAATGAGCCGGAACTGATCCGCGAGATCCTCGTGACGCAGGCCTCGGCGTTCATCAAAGAACGTACCCAGAACCGCATGAAGATTTTGCTGGGAGAAGGACTGATCACCAGCGAGGGTGAGTTTCACATGAGGCAACGGCGCATTGCAGCGCCCGCCTTTCATCGCCAGCGCATCCAGGCTTACGCCGAAATGATGGTGAAACGCGGGGAAGCCATGCGCGCCACGTGGCAACCGGGGCAGACCTTTGACATGTCTGCCGCTATGATGGAGCTGACGCTGGAGATTGTGGCGCGGACGCTGTTCGCCACCGACGTGACCGCGGCGATTCGCGAGATCAATGATGAAGTGAACGTGATCATGCGCCTCTACAACTACCTGATCGCGCTGCCGAAGGCGGAGAGTTATCTGCGCTGGCCGATCCCCGGACTGATTCGGTTTCGCAAAGCGCGGGCACGACTGGATGCGCAGGTGTATCGCATGATTGCGGAACGGCGCGCCTCCAATGAAGATCGCGGCGATTTGCTCTCCATGCTGATGGCGGCTCGGGATGAGGGAGAAACACCTGGCGACGCGGGGCGCCAATCCTTCGCGCCGCAGACCGGGATGAGCGATCGGCAACTGCGCGATGAAGTGATCACGATTTTTCTGGCGGGATATGAAACGGTGGCCAATGCGCTGACCTGGACATGGTATCTGCTATCGGAAAATCCGGCAGCGGCAGAGCGGATGCAACGCGAGATTGACGAGACGCTGCACGGCAGGCTGCCGACACTGGAAGACATTCCGCGGCTGCGCTACACGGAGATGGTGTTTGCGGAATCGATGCGGCTGTATCCGCCGGCGTGGGCCATGGGTCGACAATCGACGCAGGTGATTGAGCTGGGCCGTTATCGACTGCCTGCGGGAACATATTTTTTCTTTAGCCAATACATTCTGCAGCGCAGCGAAGAATTTTACCCGGACCCATTGCGGTTTGATCCGGAGCGTTTCACTCCCGAGCGGAAAGCGGTGCGGCCGCGCTTCACATATTTTCCTTTTGGCGGCGGGTCGCGCCAGTGCATCGGCGAGGCCTTCGCGTGGATGGAGGGTGTGTTGATTCTGGCGACGCTGGCACAGCGATGGAGCTTCCACATGGTTCCCGGCCAGACGGTCGACGTTCAGCCCAAAATCACTTTGCGGCCGAAATATCCGATGATGATGGTCGCCAAGGAACGCAACCAATTCTGCTAGGCTCAAAAATGTGAACTTCCGCAGTTTTCTCGGCAATGAAGCGACGGTACGGCAACTGCAGGAATCCGCTGCATCCGGTCGTCTGCCGCATGCGATTCTGCTTTCCGGGCCACGCGGGGCGGGCAAGTATTCCCTGGCGATCGCGCTGGCGCAGACGCTGAACTGTCTTGATCCGCAAACTTTCAACGGTCTTCCGGATGCCTGCGACGTATGCCACAATTGCACCCGCATTGCCGCTGCATTGGATCTGGATGCCCGCGTAGCGCGAGGCAATTGAGGCGAGAGAAGATCTGCGCGATGCCGACCGCAAAGACACCCGCATCCTGATCCAGACCCATCCCGACGTGCTGGTGGTGCCACCCGATCCGCCGCAGAATCTAGTCAAGGTGGGCCAGGTTCGGTCGCTCATCCGCAACGCGCAGCGGGCGCCGTCGGAAGGAAAGGACAAGATCTACATTTTCCCGATTGCAAAATTCATGAGCGAAGCTGCCAATTCGCTGCTGAAAGTGCTGGAGGAGCCGCCGGAGTATGCACATCTGCTGCTGCTGGCGGAAAATCCCTCGGATCTGCTGCCGACGATTCGCTCGCGCTGCAGCCAAATCCGTTTGCATGCGGTGCCCATGGAGACGCTAGAAAGGATCCTGGCGGAGCGGCACCCGGAGTGGCCCGCCGCTCGACGCACCCTGGTGGCGCGACTGGCCGAAGGAGCGGTTGGCAGGACGATCGCTTTTGACGCCGATACCTATCTCGCCAGCCGCAAGGATGCCCTGCTGCTGCTGCGGACGGCAACGGCTGAACCGGACCACTCGGCGTTGTTCCGGGTGACGGAAACCTATCGCGCCGGGGCCGAGGGCCAGCAAAAGACCCAGGATTTGCTGAGAAGCCTGTATCTGTTGCTGGAAGACATGATGTTGCTGCAGGCGGGACAGCCTGAAATGGCACGCAACATCGACGTTTTGCCGGAACTTCGCCGCCTGGCCGAAGCTGTTTCGTTCGATTGGATTGAACGGGCCGTGCGGCGCATCGCGGAAGTGGAGTCGGGCATGCGGCGCAACCTGCTGCGTTCGCTGTCTTTGGACGCGATGACGGCGGCACTCGAGCAGCGGTAATTCCGAATTGAAGTCGGTCGAAAATAAAAAAACAAACACTGCAGTTGGAAAACGTTCGGTCTTCGACTAGCATCGTATTCATTCAGCAGAATCAATTGGGTCCAAGAGCTCTCCTCCACCTCAGTCCCGGAGGTTAAAAATCCTGGCCCTGTTGTCCGTTCGAATGAAATCCATGCCATTACCCAAGCCCAAACCGATCGAGCGTACCGCCATCGTGGTGGCCGTACCTGCCGCGACGCAGCCAGCGAGCGATTTTTCCGGGCAACGGCGCCTCATCCGGCCGAATCTCGCGTTACGATCCGCGCCCACGCGCCAAGCCACAATCTTTGGCCACGGCCCAGCCTTGACGGCGCGCGCCATGCCAGACGGCACCATCGAAGATAGCTCGCACGCCGAAGTCTTTTATTTTCAGAAGCAAATTCAGGCGCAGACGCGGATGATCGTCATGCTGGAAAACGGCGACGAGCTGGAAGGCGTGATCGAATGGTACGACCGGTTCGCAATTAAACTGCGAAACGTTGGCCGGGGCGGCCTGCTAAGTGGCGCGCGAACCCGCGTGCTGGTCTATAAAGACAGCATCCGCTACATCTACAAGGCCGGCGAAAACCTACCTCAAACCATGTCGTAGATGCGGTTAGTGAGCGGGTTTTCGGGTCAACACCAAGAGGAGTAATGCCCAGTAACCGCCCAACAGGATGAGCGAGGCAACCGCCCAAACTGCCAGCACCTGGGTCCAATTCAGCGGCAGCTTCTCAAGGACGGTCATTTTAGAGGCGAAGAAGAATCTTCTTTTTCGTTCGACCCGATACGTTCCAATCGGTATCAGCGGCAACCAGAAAATCACTACAAAAATGGTCGTGATGAACTGCTCCATTCCGGACGTTCGGTCGAACTGGTGGTCAAACTTCGAGTAGCGTTCTCGTCCTATCCCGAGGGGATGGAAGATTGCGAGGTGCCCGATGTTCTTAGCCCTCTCACTTTCAGCTCTCGCTTCTTCCCGCTGAAACTCTCGCTTGCATTCTCCCGTCGCAATGCCGCGGTTACGCATCACGATCGACAACGCCTGGTTGGCATCATCGGTCAATTGATCAGACTCCAGCGATAAGCGCAAGAGTTCTTCGTCTGTTCTAGCCTCATATTCCTTGAAGAAGTCGAAGATTTGCATTTGGTTAGATTCCAGCGGTGATGTGCTTTGCGGTGGGTGTATTTTCCATCGATCAAGCCTCAGAAGAAATTCGATGAAAGCAGCTTAGTCTTTGCGGGCGGCCTTCAACAGCCGATCTCGAATGGCGGCTCCCAGGCCGGTGGCTCGCGGTAACGGGCACAGAATGACCTCCGCCCCCATCGCATCCAGGGTCCGCAGGCCGGCGAACAACCGCTGCGCCAATTCCTGATCATCCTCCCAGCTACCCCAGGCGAAATGAATCCCAGCGAATGCCTCGGGTAACGGCCATGTCGAAGGCAGCAGGACGCCAACCTTGTGCCCAGAGTCCAACTGTTCCTGCACCGCATCCAGCCACCTCTGACGGCGCTCATCTCCGGTGTGCTGGCTCATTTCCAGCGGGATGACGCGGGCGTTGGGGGCATAGTGGCGCATGTCCACCCCTGGGGCCGGCAGGGATTCCGGAGGCTGTGACGGCGTTGCGCTGGTAGTCGCCTGTCGATAGAGAGTCACTGGGCCGGCAATGGATTCAATCTCCTCGGCCGGGATGGCGCCGGGGCGATAGAGGATGGTTTCGTGATCGCGAACTTCAATTACAGTCGACTCCACGCCGCACCAGGCCGGGCCGCCATCGAGCACGAGATCAATGCGGCCGTCGAGGTCCTCCAATACATGCTGCGCGGTGGTGGGACTGGTGTGGCCGAAGCGATTGGCGCTAGGCGCCGCGATCGGTAGGTTGGCCGCGGCGATAAGCGAGAGGGCCACGGGATGCGCAGGCATGCGGACTCCGACGAGCTCGCGCCCGGCAGTCACAGCGGGGGGCACAGCCGGCTGCTTCGGCAGCAGGATGGTCAACGGACCGGGCCAGAAATGATCCATGAGCGCATCGATTTTTTGTTGCGCGTCTCCAGCCCCGCGAAGCGCGACCTTCTCTAACATCGCGCGATCGGCGATGTGGACAATCATGGGATCCCACGCGGGCCGCTGCTTGGCGAGAAAAACCTTCTCCACTGCGGCTGGATCGAGCGCGTTTGCGCCCAGGCCGTAGACCGTCTCTGTAGGAAATGCCACGGTACCGCCGGAGCGAATCACTTCCGCAGCCTGGGAAAGGGCGGTTCGAGCGGCCACAGAGGAGATGGATTCGACAGAAATCGACAGGCGGACTGTATTGTTTGCGGTCATCAGGGTGGGCGCAGGCCGCGTGCACAACGCAAGCCATCCGTCCTTCATCCTAATCTGTCTACCGGTTGATTCGTGCAGACTGCCTGCATCTGCGAAACTATGGATATGAACGGGGAGACGGCGACGGGCAAGATGGAAACTGAAATCAAAGTTCGACTGGCGGATCGCGCCGGCTTCACCATGAAGCTGCCTGCTCTTGGGTTTCACCTGCAGACGGCGGAGACGATGGAGCGCAATGTGCTGTTCGACAAACCTGACGGGGAGTTGCGGCAGCGCGGGGAATTGCTGCGCATCCGCCAGTATGGCGACCGCTGGATTCTTACCCACAAAGCGCCGGTAGAAAGCTCGGCAAACAGCGCCCACAAAGTTCGCGCGGAAACGGAAACCGAGATTGAGGATGGTCGTCCGCTGGCCGCTATTTTTGAGCGGCTGGGGTTTGCCCCCATGTTTGTTTACGAGAAACTTCGGACAGAATGGGCTGATAGCGAGGGGCACGTGGTGGTGGACGTAACTCCCATTGGCGATTTTGCGGAATTGGAAGGCAGTTCGGACTGGATCGATCGAATCGCCGCGAAGCTTGGCATCTCTCCGGCAAATTACATGAAGGCGAGCTATGGGCAACTGTTTCAGGATTGGAAGCGGACGACCGGCCACCCGGCGGCAAATATGACGTTTGCCGAGATCGATCATCCGGAAGCCCATCCGGCGACGCGATAAGTTGTGTGCTGGATTTCCTCAGATTTTTGTGACGCACGCAGGCGAGTTTGGTTTAACGTCTCATGTGGAACGGATGTTACGCCGATACTGTTGGGAGACATTCCGGCTGAGACGAACACCCTGAAAGGAACTGGATGCGATCTGGGCAGAAAACACCGTTGAAGATGGCAGAGAGAGCAGGACGAGGCAAAGCAAAAAGTAAAACTCACACACATCCAGCCTCTGAGAAGAAGCTTGCCCCCCGAAAGAAAGCAGCCGCCGTCGCAAAGTCTGGCACATCGAAATCCACTTCTTCCCGTGCGACACTCAACGGAAATAAAGGCGGAAAAGTCGCGCTGGTTTCCTCCAAGCTGGCATATCAAGGCCCTCTGTTCGACGTGTACACAGACTATGTACGCGAACCGGAGGGTGACACCGCTCGTCGTGATGTCATTCGCCATTCCGGTTCGGTGGTCATTCTTGCAGTGGACGACACACGCAATCCGGCCGATCCGCTGATCGTCGTCGAACGTCAATATCGCCATGCCGCCGGACAATATATGTGGGAGATTCCAGCGGGGCGCAAGGAGCCGGAGGAAGCCGTTCTACCGGGTGCGAAACGCGAATTGCTGGAGGAGACCGGATACATTGCCAAGCGATGGAGCAAGATTGCGCGGTTCTATGTGAGTCCTGGATTTCTGGGTGAGTGGATGCAGGTTTATCTAGCGGAGGGCTTAAGTTGTGGAGAGTCCGCGCCGGATGAGGACGAATATATTCAGCACCAGCAGATTCCGCTATCGCAGGCACTGGAATGGGTGGACAGCGGAAAAATCATCGATGCGAAATCCATCATTGCAATTTTGATGTACGTACGTCGTCGCGCTGCTGGAATTTCCTAAAACGATTCCCAAATCGAAACACTCACAGCATCTTGATGAGAACGCGCGCAATTTTTCCACAGCAATCCTCGCGATTGCCCTGAAAAAACTCGGTGCGATCCATCTTTCGCCATTTCTTCCGCTCCTGCATTCATATTTTTTTCATTCTCTGCATAACAATTCGCCGCTTCCTACGTCTATATCGGCAGGATCCCTTGACGGTTTCCCATCTGTAGATTCGAGGTGCGTGTTCCGTGTCTCAGCACAAAGGCAAAGTGAAGTGGTTCAATAATGCTAAAGGGTTCGGATTCATTGGGCGTGACGATGGTCCCGATGTGTTCGTACATTACACAGCAATCCAGACTGACGGGTACAAGAGCCTGAAGGAAGGCGATCCGGTCGAGTTTGACATCGTGCAGGGAGATAAAGGACCGCAAGCGGATCAGGTCATGCGCTTGCAAGACGCGGTCCACGAGACGGTACGAAGCTAAGGCTCAACTCCACAGCCGTATTCTTGAATTGCAAGAGCTTTGCAATGGGTCGTGTTCGTGTGCGCACATCTGTGTCCGTCGCTAACGAAACAATCCAGATCGTGGCGTACCGTGACTGCAGGCAACACAGGTTCACCTAATATGTTTTTCCCGACCCGGCCACCGCGCCGGGTTTTCATTTTTGTGGGCAGAGTGCGATGATGCCAGCGAGGGCCGGAAATTCTGCCCGTTTGATCGCCATGGAAAATCGTCAGATTGCACAAATATTGTCGGAGACGGCTGATCTGCTGGAAGTGAGCGCGGCTGACTCGTTTCGCATTCGCTCCTATCGGCGCGCTGCGGAAGTGGTGGAGCAGAGCACGGTTTCTTTGGGTGCGCTGGCAGCGGAACCGAAGCGATTGCTGGAGATTCCCGGCATCGGCAAGGGAATGGCGGCGAATATTGTCGAGTTGGAGAAGACGGGCACGCTGACTCTGCATCAGGAGTTGCTGGCCAAGTACAAGCCATCGATGCTGGAGTTGTTGCGCCTTCCGGGCATGGGGCCGAAGACGGTAGCTCTGTTTTGGGACGCCGCGCAAATCTCAAGTGTCGACGAGTTGGAAGCGGCGTGCAAAGAAGGACGCCTGGATAACTTGCCAAGGTGCGGCCCCAAGCAGGTGGCGAAGCTGCTACAAGGGATCGCGGAATATCGCAGGAACATTGGGCGATTTCATCTGGATGACGCCGAGCTGGCAGCAGAAAAGTTGACGGAATATTTGCGTAATTGTCCGGGCATTGACCGTGTGACGCCGGCGGGATCGTTGCGCCGCGGCCGCGAAACGGTGGGCGATCTGGATTTTCTGATCACTGGGCCAGCCTGCGAAGAAGATAAGGTTGCGGCGGTCGTGGAATATGTCGCTGCCTATCCTCCCATCGCCGACATTCTTGGCAAGGGGCAGAACAAGGTGAGCTTTCGGTTGCGGCAGGGTTTGCAGGTGGATGTGCGGATGCTGCCGGAAAAAAGCTACGGCGCCGCGTTGCAATACTTTACCGGTTCCAAGCTGCACAACGTTTCAGTGCGGCAGCGGGCGTTGAAGATGGGCTACACGCTGAATGAATATGCATTGGCGCGACTGGACGATGGGACAGCGCTACCCAGCCGGACTGAGGAAGAAATTTATGCCGCGCTTGGCCTCGATTGGATTCCGCCCGAGTTGCGTGAAGACCTGGGAGAAATCGAAGCGGCAGCGGAACACCGACTTCCCAAGCTGATCGAGCAATCTGACATTCGCGGCGATTTGCATATGCACACGAATGAGACGGACGGAAAAAATACGATCCGCGAAATGGCCGATGCAGCGCTGGAGCGCGGCTACGAATACATCGCGATCACGGATCACTCGAAAAATCTTGCGATGACGAACGGCCTGGATGATGCGCGGGCACTGCAGCATGTGGAACGTATTCGCGCTGTCGATCGGGAGATGGAAGGTCGGATTCGAGTGTTTCCTGGCATCGAGGTCGATATTCTCGTCGACGGAGACCTCGATCTTTCCGATGATGTTCTGGCGCAGATGGATGTCGTTGTCGCGAGCGTGCATTCTCATTTTGGTCAGCCGTCCGCACAGATGACGGAACGAATTCTGCGCGCGATTGAAAATCCGTTTGTGCGAATTCTTGGCCATCCGACTGGACGACTGCTGCTGCGGCGCGAAGCGTATGCTCTCGATCTGGATGCCATTTTGAAGCGCTCCGCCGAGTTGGGAGTTGCCGTCGAACACAATGCCTATCCCGACCGGCTGGACCTGAATGACCGCAATTTACGTCGCGCAAAAGAGCTGGGATGCAAGATTGTTGTGAACACGGATTCGCACCATACCTCGCACCTGGAAAAGATGCGTTACGGCATCCGCCAGCTGCGCCGGGCCGGCCTGAGGGCGGAAGATGTTCTAAATACAAGGTCGGCGGAGGAGGTGCTCAGGCAATTTCGCCCTCGAATTCTCTAAACTTTGTGTGCTGATTTCCTCGGATTCCGAGTAAACTGCTTGCAACCATGATTACCCCCGAATCTTCAGCCCCGGAGACGCCGCAAGAAGAATCGACCCTACCCCCCTCCGCGCGCACGCCTAACGTGGGTGGGCTCGAGATGGATGAGATTGAGCCGATTGAACCTTGGCGCCCGCTTGTCGTTCCCGCGATCATCGTGGTGGTAGGCCTGCTTATTGCGTGGGCACTTTTCGCACACTTTGGCCGGACAAAGCCGGATGCCTCCGCAACTTTGTTGCGGCAATACGCCTATCAGGTGCAAGTGGACTCTGGTGCGTCGCCGCAAGGGCCGGGGATGCCCGGACAATTGCCGGAGCAGGATGAGACCGTTCTGCTGGTGCAGGCGCGGGTGACGAATATCAGCAAAGATCCGCTCACACTCTTCGACCTGGTTTCTGATGTGAAAATGCCGGGTCAGGCGACAGGCGATCAAAGCTCCGCAGCCCTGCCCGGGGATATTGACCGCTTCATGCAGCGCTTTCCGCAATTGACCGCCATGAGTATGCCCGCGCTGACGCGACACACAGTCATTCCGCCAGGAGGTTCCGTGGAAGGTCTGATGGTATTCGCCTATCCATGGACGAAGCCGCAATGGACGTCGCGGAAGAGCGGACAAGTGATCATCAGCTTCCAGCACGGACAATCTGTGGCGCTGCCGCTGCAGTAAGCGTTCTGATTGAGGCAACATGTGGCGGAAATGAACGCGAAATGGCGTGCCAGAGCCTAATCAAGAACTACGGGGCAAATGGCTTGGGTGCGTTCTTGGGCGTTGCCAAATATCCGGATACTTGATTCTTGCCGATTTGATTGACCACCACTTCAAACAACATCGGAGTTTTTCCGGTGTAGAACTGCAGCGGTTCGTCAATATCGCGATTCTTCTTTTCGATCTTCTTATCGTCGGAATAAATGTCCAGCGTGTAACGCGAATGTTTGACGTCGGCTTTTTTCAACTGCAATTTCACGATCGAAATTGAGGACGCGGTCTGCCCCTTGCGCAGGGTGAATTGAAAATATTCGCGATCTCCCAGGTGCTTCAGGTAATCCAACTGCTGAGAATTGGTTGCGATCAGGCCGCTCTGCACCCCTAAATCGCCGACTACGGCGTGGAGCTGTTGTTCGGTGCTGGCCAGCTCCTTCTGCGTACTCACGACATCTTTTTTGACGCCACCCACATCCGTCTGCACGTTGGAGACGGCGTGCGACACATCCGTCACCTTTTGCTGGGTAGCTGCCTGCTGCCGGGCCATGCGCGCGTCTGCAACTTGCTGCTGGTGCAGGATATTTTGCGCGCGCAGCTCAATCTGCTGCTGGGTGATGCCAAGCTTGGCTCCAAACTCGTCGTTCGTCGCGCGCATTTGACGCCATATCTCCGCATGTTGCGCGGACAGGTGGTCGATGTGCTCCTGGGCCTGGGTCAATCTTGCTTCTGTAGCGTCCAACCGGCTTTGCAGAAAATAACTCCAGGCCAGCGCTCCGATTGCCAGGAGGAAAGAGAGCCCTGCGATCAATATCAGTAGGCCGGGGGAATTTCTCTGCTCCCCGTACAGGTCTTCGTCTTCAAGCATTTCGAAAGAACTCCTCGCATCGAGCGATGCGTATGCAGCAGGACAAGTGATTCAGGACACTTCGAGTGCGGTCGAACGGCACACTCTAGGTTTTCACAAAAACAAGGGTCGCACAAATGACGAAGATCACGGCGGAACGGTCGGGTCGGTGCCTCAAGTGCGGCGATTCTATGCGAGGCGTGAAAGCACGGTCACAATTCACCTGCGAAAGGCGCGTCCGACGCCTTCGGCATGACGAACCTCCGGCTTGCATTGTAGTATCGAGATAGGAGTGTAGGGCGGGACTGGCACCGGATTCTGCACACAGAAAAATTTGTCTGGAGAACACGAACATGGCTATGACTGCCGCGGCGCGCGGGTTGGAAGACATTGTTGCTTCCGACTCAGGAATTTGTCTGATTGACGGAGACGCGGGCGTTTTGGCCTACCGCGGCATCGATATCCATGAATTGGCAGAGAAGTCGACCTTCCCTGAAACAGCCTATCTATTATGGTTTGGCCGCCTGCCTTCCACCGCAGAACTCGCCGACTTCAATCAAAAACTGACCGCCGCTCGTGCATTACCGCCGGAAGTGGTGCGGCTGCTGGAAGAGTTACCGAAGGATGCGTTGCCGATGGCGGCGCTTCGCACCGCAGTTTCCGCGCTGAGCATGTACGACGCGGACCAGGAAGGCATGTCTCCTGAAGCGAATGTACGCAAAGCATTTCGTCTGACCGCTCAAATCCCCATGCTCGTTGCGGTTTTTGATCGTGTGCGCAAAGGCAAATCGATCATCGCGCCCGATCCGTCGCTGAGCCATTCGGGTAACTTTTTGTGGATGCTGAATGGCGAAAAACCATCCGCAACGGCACAACGTGCGTTGGACGTTGCGTTGATTCTGCATGCGGATCATGAATTTAATGCCTCTACATTTGCTGCTCGCGTCATCGTCGCTACGCTGTCCGACATGCATTCGGCAATCACAGGAGCGATCGGCGCTCTAAAGGGATCGCTACACGGTGGCGCGAATGAAGCCGTGATGCGCATCCTGTTTGCCATCGACCAGGCGGGTGCTGACCCAGTGGAATATGTGCGGCAGATGCTGGCCGACAAAAAGAAAGTTCCTGGCTTTGGGCATCGCGTGTATCGGACGGAAGATCCGCGAGCAACTCACCTGCGCCGCATGTCGCAGGACCTGGGACGTGCCGACGGGAATCCCAAATGGTTCGACATGTCGCGCAAGATCGAATTGTTTGTGAAGGAAGAAAAGAAGCTGAACGCCAACGTGGATTTCTATTCGGCCTCGACCTACACCACGCTGGGAATTGATGTGGATCTGTTCACCCCAATCTTTGCGGTCAGCCGCATTGCCGGATGGTCAGCGCATGTGATCGAGCAGTTTGAGGACAACCGACTGATCCGTCCGCGCGCCGAATATACGGGACCGGCCTATCCGAACAAGTACGTCACGATCGAGAATCGGTAATCCTCGTCGCAGGCTCGATGCAACAAACAACCTCGCGGTGATCCGCGAGGTTTCCATTTTTGGCGTCATAGTACACGCGGGCGATCCATCGCACAGCGGCATTCACTGCTCTTATGACACAATAGAGAGTTTGCTTGAGGCCTCGATCCGATGACGACAAATGTCCTTCGCTCTGCGTTGATTGCGCTGTCGCAGAACAAACCATTGCGCTCGTTTGCGGAGCAATCCCGCATGGGCCAGAAAATGTCCGGCCGATTTATCGCGGGCATGCAGGTCTCCGACGCGTTGCGCGTCGCTGAAACGCTGAACCGCGAAGGCATTCCGGTTTCGCTCGACAGTCTGGGCGAAAATGTCTCCACCGAAGCGGAGGCACGCCGCGCCGCCGACATCTATCACCAATTGCTCGATGAGATACAGAAGCGCGGGTTGAAGGCCAACGTCAGTGCGAAGCTGACGCAGATGGGGATGTATATCAGCCCCGCCATTGCGCGCCAGATCACCAGCGAGCTGGTCGATCATGCCGCCGCCACTGACAACTTTCTGCGGGTGGATATGGAAGGCAGCGACCTGACGCAGGCCACCATCGACATGACTCGCGAAATCCACGCCATGCCCAATCATGCGGGTCGCATCGGAACGGTGCTGCAATCGTATCTGTATCGATGTGAAGACGACGTCAACCTGCTGCTGGCCGATCGCATTCGAATTCGCCTGTGCAAAGGTGCGTATAAGGAACCTCCGACGCTGGCGTTCCCTGCCAAGGCGGATGTGGACGCCAACTACTTGAAACTGACCAAGATTTTGCTGACCAGCGGGGTCTTTCACGGATTGGCCACGCACGATGAAGTGATCATCCGCGAGACCAAGAAGTTTGTGGAGCAGGAAGGAATCGACAGACGCAGCTTCGAATTTCAAATGCTGTACGGAGTGCGCCGCGATCTGCAAAGTTCTCTGGCCAAGGAAGGATATGGCCTGCGCGTGTATGTTCCGTTCGGCACGGAATGGTATCCGTACTTTATGCGACGGCTGGCGGAACGCCCGGCCAATGTATTGTTCATCGCGAAGAATCTTTTCAAATAGGCTGCGTGCGAGGCTGGGAACCCCGCGCCTAAAGGCGTGATCCTGGCGGCTTCTTTATCCCCGGACCAAAGTCCGGGGTCTACTTAGGCGTTGAATTGCGGAGCCCATTTCAATGATAAGGTCCGAGGTCTAGCGGAGCGAGCTTAGTAGTCTTCGTCGTAGCGGCGGGTTCTACGCTCGCTGCGACGGTCGCCACCACCACCACCGCGCAGCAGATCCAGAGTTGCGCGAATGGTGTTCATCCATCCACCAATCTGGCGCAGCGGCGCCATAATATTGTCCTGAATGGTGCGAGTTCCGCGGGCAATACCATCCAGCGTGTCGGTGACCATACTATCGATGCGGGAAACCTGGTGGCGGGTTTTTCCAGTTATGTCAGTTACCACTCCGTCGATGTGGTTCACCTGGTTGCGCAGCGTGTCGGTTGCCTTCTGGACATTCTCAGTAATGGCGCGCATGCGCGGGGTTAAGTCGTCGAGCGTCTCCATGATATTCGCGCTTGATTCGACGATGGTGTGCACCTCGGCTTGCAGCCGATCCGCCTGCTCCATGATTTTGGCTTGAGCCGCCTTGGCAGCAACGGCAAACACCACCAAGACAATCGTCTGCAATACAACCGCAAACGTAACTACTCCAGTAAATACAAGGAAAACCGTCGATCCGGTTGGCATGAAGCCCCCTCATTACGAAATTTGCACTAGCAGACTCTTGACCCGACCGTGGCTCTGACCCCATCGGGCGAAATCCGCTGAAAGGGAGCCGAAGTCAGTGGCCTGAGGACAAGTGTAGAACCGCAAGGCACATCTATACCAACGGCGGCAGGAACTGCATGGCGCACCTGCCCTTGAGATGCATTAAAAGCGATTTTCGGCTGCACCGCCATGAAATGGCTCTTCGTCATCGTGCACGTGGTGTTCAGCCTCAGACCGGCTGCCGGAAACGCGATCCACAATGCCGCTCCAGCGTTCACGGCCTTTTTCCGCGGCTTCCTTGCCACGCTCCGCAAACTCGTTGACCTGTTCGCGGCCTCTGTCGACCACGGAATTGATCTGCTCACGCGCCTCTCGGCTGCGGGCGGTTACATAATCCTTCTTGTCCTTCGCGCTGGTCATCAAGCCTTCACGAAGTTCTTTGCCCGCCTTGGGGGCAAACAAAATACCGAGCAACGCACCTAAACCAAGGCCTGCGATAAACCACCCAATTCCTGTTGTTTCCTGTTCTGGCATTTGCTTATCTCCTTCGCGTAGTGGAGGAATTACGCGATCATCTGGATAGTAGCAAAAGGATATTGGCCCGGCAATGCGCACTTGGGTTCCCCATCTGCTGCAAAACCGGGGCATTGCCGACCCTAGAAGGGGCGATTCCTGTTCTCGGCTGGCGAACCTGCGAACCAGTCTCACGGCGATGAAACGAGTCCAAGCCTGCGCTGGACGCCGTTTCGCGAACAAATCGTCACCGGATTTTCATGCCAGGAAGACTATAGTAAGGGCAAGAACCTGCTTTTCTCGCGACCAGGGTCCGCACTGTCCGGGTCCTCACCCGAATGGTCCGGGCGCCTGATTCTCGTTCTTCCCCAACCGCATCTAACGTAACGTTAAAGGGGAATTGATGATTGATGCGCCTCACGAACGTCCTTCTGCGTACTTGACGTTTACTTTGCACGCACATTTGCCGTATGTGGTGAACCATGGAACCTGGCCGCATGGTCTGGAGTGGTTGCTGGAGGCCGCCGCCGAAACGTATTTGCCGCTGTTGCGGGTGATTGACAACCTGCAGCGCGATGGAATCGCCTTGCGCGCCAACTTGAATCTTTCTCCCATTTTGCTGGAACAGCTGGCGCATCCGGTGTTCCGCGCGGAGTTTCCTCAATATCTGAAACGCAAGATGACGGCGGCCAATGAGGACGAAGCTTACTTCGGCCAGAACGGTGAGCCGCAGTTGGCCGAGACGGCGCGATACTGGCGTGCCTACTTCCAGCAGGCGCTGGATGATTTTGACGCCCTCGGGGGCGATATCATTCGTGGATTTCGTGAAGCAGCCGAACGCGGACTGATTGACATTATCACTTGCGGCGCAACCCACGGCTATTTTCCATTGCTGGGAACGGATGAGTCGATCCGGGCACAGGTGCAAACCGGCGTGGCGACCCATGAACGGCATATTGGACAGCATCCGCGCGGCATTTGGCTGCCGGAATGCGCGTATCGTCCGGCCGGGATGTGGAGTTATCCGGTGGTTCCGCATGGCAGCAGCCACCCTTGGCCGCCGTTCGATCGCAGAGGCGTTGAAGAGCCATTGGAAGACGCCAAGATCGACTACTTTTTTGTTGATACGCACCTGGTGGAAGAATCGGTTCTGTTTACACCCTATGAGTTGCGAGCGGGTGGGGCAGTCGGCGTGGCTGCATCGCTGGAGGTTGAGACGTGCGAGCCGCATCACTCCCTTTACAAGCCTTATTATGTGGATGGCCCACGTGCCCATCGCAGACCGGTGACAATATTTCCGCGCGACCCTCGCACAGGTCTGCAGGTTTGGAGCGGCGACGCCGGATATCCGGGCGAGGCCAACTATCTGGACTTTCACAAGAAGCGATTTCCGGGCGGCCATCGCTACTGGCAGGTGACCGGTACGAAAATCGATATGGCGTTCAAGACGCCGTATTTCCCGGAGAAGGCAGCGGCGCGCACCAAATCGCACGCGGAACATTATGTCAGCCTGGTGGTTGACTCGCTGCGCTATGGATTTAAAGATCCCGTGCCAGCGATTCTGACATCTCCATTCGACGCCGAACTATTTGGTCACTGGTGGTTTGAAGGACCGATGTGGCTGGAGCATGTAGCGCGCATCATGGCGCGTGCAGAAGTTCCGGTGGCGCTGACAAGTTGCGCAGCCTATCTCGATCGCCATCCGCCAGACAGTTTTCTTGCGCTGCCGGAAGGTTCCTGGGGAAAGAACGGCACCAACGAAGTATGGCTCAGCCCTGATACTCGCTGGACGTGGGAGTATTTGTATCCGGCGGAGGTAGCGGTGCGCGCTGCTGCAACTTCCGATCACTGGAAAAATAATCCGGTCGGAGAGCGCATCCTAAAGCAGTTGTGCCGCGAATTGTTATTGCTGGAGTCCTCCGACTGGCAGTTTCTGATCACAACGGAAGCTGCGCGAGACTACGCGGAAGACCGCTTCAATGAACACCTTGCGTCCTTTCGTACGCTTGAGAAAATGTGGGACGTGCACTCCGGCGGCGGCACACTCAGTTCGGAAGAGGAAGCCGCGTTGCACAAAATTGAAGTACAGGACAGCGTGTTTCCCCACGTCGATCCCAGCTTGTGGGTGGCACTGAAATAGCGTTGCCGGTGATTATTCTTCCGCAGCAAGGCGCGCCGTATGTTCGGCGATGATGCGATCCTCGTCGGCCGGCAAAACGTAGACAGCAATCTTCGAATCCGGCTTGCTGATCGTCTTCGGGCCCGCATGCGTGGGATTGTTCGCCTCCGGATCGAGCGTCAGTCCAAAAACCTCCATGCCGGCGCAGACCTGGGCACGCGTCATCGGATCGCGTTCGCCGATGCCGCCTGAAAAGACCAGTGCATCCAGACCTCCCATCAAGACAACGTAGCCGCCAATCATTTTCTTGACGGAGAGTGCGAAGACTTCTATCGCCAACGCAGCCTGGGCATTCCCATCTTTTTCGGCCTGGCGGAGAAGACGCATGTCATTGGACAAGCCAGAAAGTGCAAGCAGGCCGGAGCGCTTGTTCAGCAATTGCTCGACCGCGCTGGTGGCGTCCGCTGCGCTACCGCCTTGCCGACGCATCAGATAGAAGACCAGTCCGGGATCGAGATCGCCGGGACGAGTGCCCATGATGACGCCGCCACACGGGGTGAGGCCCAGGCAGTGATCGAGAGCTTTTCCATCGCGAATTGCGGTCACACTGGCGCCGCTGCCCAAATGAGCATAGATCACACGCTTTGGAATCTGGTTGGGCGGATTCGGGTCGGGAACTCGGCCTTCTTGAAACTGTTCCATGATCGATTCGCACGATAATCCGTGAAAGCCGTAACGATGCACACCCTGATCGCGAATTTCCTTCGGCAGCGGGTAGATCGACGCGACCTCCGGCAGGTCCTGAAGGAAAATCGTATCGAAGCATGCGTAGTTTTCCACGCCGGGAAAACTCTCCTTGGCTTCACGAATGATTTCAAGGCCGATGGGTTGATGCAGCGGAGCAAAACAGGTCGCCTTTTCAATTTCCAGCAACACCGCCGACGTAATCAGTTGATGTGCGTGCAGATTCGGCCCCGAGTGGACAATGCGGTGACCGATGGCAGCAGGCTGAGTGAGTCCCGGCTGATGCAATAAAGCTGCAATTTTTCGCACGGCCTCACGGATCGAGCCAAGGTCCTTCGGCTCCGACTCCGACACCAGGGTCTCGCGTTGTCCGTCGCGAAAAGCGTAAAAGTTGAACTGCGGCTTCGGCGTACCAATGCCGCCCGCTTCACCTTCGTTCAGCTTGGTCAGCTGTTTGCCATCGGAAATATAGATGGAAAATTTGATTGACGAAGATCCGCCATTAAAAACCAGGATCGGCAAATGTTTCAAGTCAGGTCTCATCCCAAGGGCCATTTCCACTCTCGAATTTCCTTTCGGTCAATCCCATTTTCGTGCGCATAATCAATCGCGTCGGTGATTTGGTCTTTCAGCCATTCTTTAACGTGGGCTCCGGTTGCGCGCAGTTTCGGTACCCGATCAATCACATCGATCGACAGATTGAATCTGTCCACCTGGTTCAGGATCGCGAGTTCCAGCGGCGTATTGATGTTGCCTTTTTCCTTGTATCCGCGCACATGCATGTTGTCGTGATTGGTGCGTCGATACGTCAGCTTGTGAATCAATGATGCATAGCCGTGAAAGTTGAAGATGACCGGCTTGTCCAGCGTAAACAGTGAATCAAAGTCGCGATCCGACAGACCGTGCGGATGTTCCGTTTCCGGTTCCAGCTTGAACAAATCGACCACGTTGATAAAACGAATCTTCAGTCCCGGAAAACGTTCGCGCAGAATCGCAACAGCCGCCAGCGATTCCATTGTGGCAATATCGCCAGCAGTTGCCATCACAACGTCCGGCTCCGCATCCTGATCATTGCTCGCCCAGTCCCAAATGCCGATACCTTTGGTGCAGTGCCGCACCGCGTCCTCAATATTCAAATACTGCAGGTGGGGCTGCTTGTCGGCAACAATCACGTTGACATAGTTGGTGCTTCGCAGACAGTGATCGCCGACACTCAACAGACAATTGGCATCCGGGGGCAGATAAATGCGCGTGATGGCGGCGCTTTTATTGGTGACGACGTCCAGAAATCCCGGATCCTGATGAGTGAAGCCGTTATGATCCTGCCGCCAGACCAGCGATGTAATCAGGATGTTGATGGAGGAGATAGGAGCGCGCCACTTCACTTCTGTCTTGCACTTTTCCAGCCACTTGGCATGCTGGTTGAACATGGAATCGATCACGTGGACAAACGCCTCGTAGCTGGCGAACAGACCGTGGCGTCCGGTCAGGACATAGCCTTCGAACCATCCCTCCAGCGTGTGTTCGCTCAGCATCTCCATCACGCGACCGTCGAGAGCAAGCTCTCCGCCATCCTGATCCTCCGGCAAATATTTAGCGAGCCAGGTTTTCTTGCTGGCCTCGTAGATGGCCTGCAATTTGTTGGAGGCAGTCTCGTCCGGACCAAAGACGCGGAAACTATCCATGTTCCTGCGCATCACTTCGGCGAGAAAATGCGCGAGCACTTCGGTTGGGCCCACCTCACTGGTACCCGGCTTGGTGACCTTAAAAGCAAAGTCTCGAAAATCCGGCAGCCGCAATGCTCTGCGCAGCAAGCCGCCGTTGGCGTGCGGATTGGCGCTCATGCGGCGATGACCCTGAGGCGGCAATTCCTTTAACTCGGGAATCAGAGTGCCCGCCGCATCGAACAACTCTTCCGGCTTGTAACTTTTCATCCAGTCCACCAGCAACTGCATGTGGGCTGGATTGGTGGTGACATCCAGAATTGGGATCTGATGGGCGCGCCAGAATCCTTCTACCTTATGACCGTCCAGTTCTTTCGGTCCCGTCCATCCCTTTGGGCTACGCAGAACCAGCATGGGCCACCGAGGCCGATCGGCGGTATTGGTGCTGCGCGCGTGCTTCTGGATGGAGCGTATCTCCTGCACGCAATGTTCCAGCGTGGCCGCCATCTGCTGATGCATGATGTGGGGATCGTCACCTTCAACAAAGTATGGGGTCCATCCATAGCCACGCAGCAACTGATCCAACTCCTCTGGAGTAATGCGCGCCAGCAGAGTCGGATTAGCAATTTTGTATCCGTTCAGGTGCAGGATGGGAAGAACCGCGCCATCGCGAATAGGATTGAGAAATTTATTGGAGTGCCAGGAGGTTGCGAGCGGGCCCGTTTCCGCCTCGCCGTCGCCGACAACTACCGAGACGATCAGGTTCGGGTTATCGAAGGCGGCTCCAAATGCGTGTGAAATGCTGTAGCCGAGTTCGCCACCTTCATGGATTGAACCGGGAGTTTCCGGAGTGCAGTGGCTTCCAATTCCACCGGGGAATGAAAACTCTTTGAAGAATCGCTGCATTCCCTCTTCATCTTCACTCTTGTCGGGATAGACCTCAGAATATGTGCCCTCAAGATAGGCGTTGGATAGAGTGGCGGGAGCGCCGTGGCCGGGACCGGAAATGTAAATCATGTCCAGGTCATATTTTTTGATCAGTCGATTTAGATGGACCCAGGTAAATGTCTGGCCGGGATCTGATCCCCAGTGGCCAAGCAGGCGCTGCTTGATATGCTCTGGACGCAGCGGCTCACGCAACAGCGGATTTTGCCGCAGATACAGCATGCCGACGCATAGATAATTGCAGGCGCGCCAGTAGGCGTCCATCTTGTTCAATTCCTCGACAGATAGCGGCTTGCGGGAAGCGAGTTTGCTGGTGGTAGAACTGGAGCGGCGGGCGGGGGTGGTGCGGATATCAGTGGTCACAGGAACCTCTCAGTCGGGGTGCACCTATGTTAGATGAGAGATCCTGTGCGAGGTCGTTGGAGAGAGCAAAATTGACATCCCCTTCATTTTGCAGCCGCGACTTCATAGCCGTTTAATGGCCATGAGCATCCGCGGTTTCTGCCACTTTGCCTCGAAACATGCGATAGACGAAGATGAAATATCCAATCGCCAGCAAAATGCCGAAACCCCACCAAACCAGTCCGACTGCCAGACCGTGATGGCCCGCGAGCGAGTTCGAGATGGTGATGTCCTGGGCGGAATTGCGGCTGGACGGCAACAGAACCGGGCACAACCCCACCGCCGCTCCGGCCAACATCAGCGTCAGATAAAGGCAGGAACTCAGGAAGGCCGGAAAATCCCTCTCCTTGCGGGAGTTGAGCAGGATGCCGAACAGACTGGCAAGCACGCCGGCGGGGATGAGGAAGGCGATTGGATAGTGAAAATAGCTTTGCAAAACAGCGGGGCGAACCAGCATGGTGGCCGTGAGGCTGAGAATAGTGAGGATGAGCAGAAGAATCCACGCGCGCTGTGCCAGATCGCGAGCCCGTTGTTGCAGCTCTCCGCTGGTTTTTACGGCCAGATACAAGCTGCCGTGAATGCCGAGGGCGACGAGCGCGACCAAGCCGCCGATCACCGTATACCAATCCAGAATGCCGGGGTTGGGACCGACTTTCCAGTTGGTCCATAGGGGAGCAAAGAAATATCCGTCGGGATTCAGCGGCACTCCGCGAATGACATTGGCCAAGGCGGCGCCGAGAAAAATGGCGAGCAGGATACTGGAGATGGCGAAGGATCCGTCGAAGAATCCGCGCCAGACTACGGTGCCGAAGTGCGATCGCAATTCAATGCCGATGCCGCGCAGAATCAGGAGCCACAATACGATCATCAGCGGCAGATAAAATCCGCTAAACGATGATGCGTACAGCAGCGGAAATGCGAAGTACAAAGTGCCGCCACCGGCCAGCAGCCAGACCTCATTGCCATCCCATACAGGTCCTATGGAACGCAAGATGACGTCCCGGTCCTGGTGCGTACGCGCAATGAGAAAATGCGCGATGCCAGCTCCAATGTCAAAGCCATCCAACACCACGTACGCCACCAGCATCAGTGCGACAATCCAGAACCAGATCAAGCCCATCATGGTATCTCCTGTACCTATTTCCTATGCGGCGCTGACTGGTGCGCCGGTGTGGATGCCGGAGGACGGTGTGGGCTGCGGCCCGCGCGCGAGTTCGGCATAAATCAGGAAGACAAACAGGATCGACAAGATCGCATACAGTCCCATGAAGCCGAGCAACGTGAACAGCGTGTTTCCTGTCGAGACAAATTGGGAATATCCCTGGGTGGTGCGCATCAGGCCGTACACCAGCCACGGCTGCCGGCCGATCTCGGCGGTCATCCAGCCCGCAATATTCGCGACATAGGGCAGCGGGAAACTCAGCATCAACAGCCACAGCAGCCACTTCGCGTGGAACAATGTTCCGCGCCACAGCCAGATGATGGCGAGCAGCATTAACACGACGAAGTAGGTGCCCAGGCCGGCCATGATGTGATACGCGAAGAACAATAGCGGAATATTTGTAGGCCACTGATCCTTGGGAAATGTATTCAGTCCGCTCACTTCCGCTGAGGTGGTGCCATACACCAGATAGCTGAGTACCTTATTGACGACCAGCGGGTTATCGATCCGCTGATTTTCAACATTCGGCTGTCCCATCAGCACCATGGGAGCACCCTTTTGCGTGGCGAATAGTCCTTCCATGGCGGCGGTCGTGGCGGGTTGATGGTGCGCCAGATATTTTCCGTGCAGGTCACCACTGGGAAAAATCTGGAAGATGCAGGCGATCACGCCGACGATTACGCCGACCCGCAGAAACGCGCGGGCGTACTCGGAAAATTTATCCTCCAACAGATAGAAGGCGCCGACGGAGCACATGACGAAGGCCGCCGTGATCACAGCGCCGCTCATATTGTGTGCGTATTGCAGGAGCGCCCAGGGATTCAGCAGCAGCTTCCAGAAGCTTGTGACTTCATAAGATCCATTGGCCAGAACTCGATACGCGACGGGATGCTGCATCCAGGCATCGGTGACGATGATAAAGAAGCCGGAAATCCAGGAGCCGACAAATACCAGGAAGGCCGCCCACCAATGTTGCCAGCGGGAGAGGCGCTTTTCTCCGTAGAGAAACAGGCCGAGGAATGCCGACTCCAGAAAGAAGGAAAAGACACCTTCCATGGCCAGCGGCTGGCCGATCACACCTCCGGTCATGCGAGAGAACTGGGCCCAGTTGGTTCCGAACTGGAACTCCATGGGAATTCCGGTGACCACGCCCATGATGAAATTGATCCCGAAAATGCGCGCCCAGAAGCGGGCGGCCTCATCATAGACCGGGTCGTTTTTGCGAATGGCAATCGTCTTCAAGATGACGATCAGGAGCGCCAATCCCATGGTCAACTGCGGAAACAGGTAATGGTATGTGACCGTAAATGCGAAGTGGATGCGGTGGAGCAATAGAGCGTCAGACATGCGGCCCCTCTTTGTCTAACGATAGGGAGGAAGCACCGAAAGCAGCGGTGACGAACGTCACAGATGTTACATCAACTATATGATTTATCGGCCTAAACGAGCAGTTCGAGGGCAGATTTGCGCAGGATGGTCAGGGATGTTCCTTTGATGGAAATAATCTCTTTGCGCTTGAGTTCGCTCAACACGCGCGTGATGGATTCGCGGGTAGTGCCCAGCATGGTGGCCAGCTCTTCGTGGGTCAGGGACATGGTGAGGCGCGGTTTCGCGTCGCGCACGCCAGATGTCATTTCCAGCAGCAGACGAGCAACGCGGCCAGCAATCGACATGGAAAGCGCGAGACGGGTAGCATCGCCCAGGGCATCGCGATATTCCTTATTGATCATCTTGGTTGCGTGCATGCTGCCTTCCAGGTGATGTTCAATGAAGTGCAGAAAATCCTGGCGCTGAAATGATTTCACCTGGACGGGTTCAATTGCCTGCGCAGTAATTTCATACGCCGTGCCGGAGATGGCAGCACTCAAGCCGAGCACATCTCCCGGGCGGGCAATGCGCACCAGCAACGTCTTGCCATCTTTTGAAGAGGTGGTCAACTTCACATGGCCGCCGCATAGGATGTATACGCTGCGCGCCGTTTGCGATTCAAAGAAGAGCGTACTGCCGGAAGGAACCGTCATCTGCATGCCAAGTGTTTCGAATTCCACCAGCGCTTGTGGAGACAGATTGCAAAACCAGTCCGTGTGCCTTTCCTTGCACATGAAGCAGCCTTCGTTTTCCATCCTGTTGACACAGTTGTCAGTCATGGTCGCACCCTGAATATTCAACACACTCTAGTATGGTTTTCCGGGCGTCAATCGTTTGTGACGCGCATCACAGCTGTCACTTTGGCCCTCCTCTAGAGTCAACCTTTGAGGGTTGGAGATGTCTGGTCGATCTGAGGCCGAATTAATGGATACGCTGAAAATGGGCGGAGTATCCGATGGGCTCAATGCAAGGCGCGCGCCGTCGCCTGCGGTAGCGCGGAAGAAGCTGATTCGGCGTAAGTTACAGGACCGCTCGCGGTGGTTTCGTCACAGCCTTCAGGCCGCCTTTGTGATGCTGAACATAGAGCTGGGAATTCAATTCTGCCTATGGACACGCTACTACGATAGCGCGGGAAAAACGCTGTATGTGAATCGTCCCGCAGGAGTGGAGGGATGGCTGCCCATCGCGGGAATGATGAACACGAAATACCTGCTGGAGACGCATAGCATCCCGCGGATCCATCCGGCTGCGATGTTTCTGTTTCTCGCGTTCCTCCTCTCGAGCCTGCTTTTGAAGAAAGCATTCTGCTCCTGGCTGTGCCCGATTGGCACACTCTCCGAACTCCTATGGAAGACGGGCGAGAAACTGTTCGGCAGAAACTTCCTGTTTCCGAAATGGCTCGATGTACCGCTGCGCGGATTGAAGTATCTACTCCTCAGTTTTTTTGCATTTGTGATTGGGAGCATGTCGACTGCGGCGTTGGCTGACTTTTTGCATTCGCCGTATGGCATGGTTGCGGATGTCAAAATGCTGAATTTCTTCCTCGACCTGGGCCGAGACCGGAATCATCGTTTTCGTGGTGCTGCTCTCGCTTTCGCTCTTCATACGAAATTTCTGGTGCCGCTATCTGTGCCCGTACGGCGCGCTGATGGGGTTGGCGTCCCTGCTGAGCCCAGTGAAGATTCGACGCGATGCGGCTGCCTGTATTGATTGCGGCAAGTGTGCGCGTGCCTGCTCCGCCAATCTGCCGGTAGATCGACTGATTCAGATTCGCTCCGTTGAATGCGCCGCGTGCATGGAATGCATCGCCGTGTGTCCGGCGGAGAACGCGTTGCAATTCTCGCTACCGCCGCGTCGGGGGATTGAAGGGAAGGATCGCTGGCGCAATCTTGTGCTAACTCCCATGGCCGTGGCCCTTCTGCTGGCGTGCGTGTTTTTTGGATTTGTAGGCTTCGCCAAGGCGACAGGCCACTGGAATACCAATCTGCCGCGCTCGGTCTATATGGAACTGGTGCCGAATGCGAATCACCTTTCGCATCCGGGAATGTGAGCGACGGTATATCTCAGCGCCTGAAGGCGCGCTGCGGGCTGGAGTTCGGTTCCGCGGACTAAAGTCCGGGGTCTACCTCGCGCGAATGCTTCAAATGCCTTCGCCCATGCTCACATAATCTGACCGCGGATATTGCTGGCTGCGATAGCGGGCCCGTTCTTCTTCCTCCACCGTGAGAGCACTTTCCGGATCCGTGAGCAGGGATTGCTGCAACTGTCCATCGAGGCGCTCGACGCGCGACTTGAGACGCTTGACCTCATCACAGAGCGCGACGATCACGTCGGATAATGGATCGTTGATTTCTCGAGGATCGGTGATCAGCACGCGTTTGCCCGCCTGATACACGATGTGTGCGGGAACACCCACAACGGTTGAGTCCGGAGGCACGTCGCGCAATACCACAGAGCCGGCGCCCACACGGGAATGCTCGCCAATGGTGATATCGCCGAGGATGTTCGCATTGTTGCCGACAAACACTCCGTCGCGCAGAGTGGGATGGCGTTTGCCGGTGCCCTTTCCGGTGCCGCCCAGCGTCACACCCTGGTAGAGCGTCACGTCATCGCCGATGATTGTGGTTTGGCCGATGACCACGCCAATGCCGTGATCGATAAATAATCGTCGGCCGATCTGCGCCTCGGGATGGATTTCAATTCCCGTCCAGAATCGCGTGATTTGCGACATCACACGGGGCAAGAGCCTTAGACCATGCGACCAAAGAATGTGATGGATGCGATGGGCCCACACGGCGTGCAGGCCCGGATAGCACAACAGCACCATCGCCTTCGAGGTGGCCGCAGGGTCGCGCTCGAAAACGCAGCGAACGTCTTCGCGAATCAGTCGAACAAGATTCATAGAAGCGGTCTCATAAGTGCTTTTGCGGCCAGGGTCGCCGCTATGATCGACCCGCTTTGTGGCGGATCGTCATAGCGATTGACTTCAGCCGTACCTGACCGCTTTATACCGTTACCGCGGAGGTTTTTGTCTCCATTGCCTCTTTGCGGAACTCATCGAACAAGACAGTCGAGAGGTAGCGCTCGCCGCCGCTGGGAATAATGACGACGATCAATTTTCCGGCGTTCTTCGGATTCTTTGCCACCTGCAGCGCCGCATGGACGGCCGCCCCGGCGGAGATGCCAACCAGCAGGCCTTCTTCCTTGGGTAAACGCCGCGCCATAGAAATAGCTTCGTCGTTTGTTACTTGAACGATCTCGTCAATCAAGTCGGTTTTCAGCACCTTGGGAACAAATCCAGCGCCAATTCCCTGGATTTTGTGCGGTCCCGGCTTGCCGCCGGAAAGCACAGGGCTGTCGGTCGGCTCCACCGCGACGGTCCAGAAGCCTGGTTTTTTCGACTTGAAATATTCGCTGACGCCGGTCAGAGTTCCACCGGTACCTACGCCAGAGATAAGGATGTCGGCCTTTCCGTCGGTGTCATTCCAGATTTCAGGCCCCGTGGTGTCGAAGTGAATTTTCGGATTCGCCGGATTATTAAATTGCTGCAACATATAGCCATTGGGCGTCTCTTTCAGAATCTCTTCCGCCTTGGCGACAGCACCCTTGACGCCGTTGGGCCCGGGAGTCAGGACAATTTTGGCTCCGAACGCCAGCAGTAGAATTCTGCGCTCCAGGCTCATTGTTTCCGGCATGGTCAGGATGATGTCGTAACCTTTCACCGCGGCTACAAATGCCAGTGCAATGCCAGTATTGCCACTGGTTGGCTCAATCAAAACAGTTTTCCCGGGAGCGATTTTCCCTTCGCGTTCCGCCGCCTCGATCATAGCCAGGCCAATGCGATCTTTCACGCTGCTCAGCGGATTTTGGCTCTCCAGCTTTACCACCACTCTCGCCTTGCTACCTTCGGTCACATGATGCAACTCCACCAGAGGAGTATGTCCAATCAGATCGGTTACGTTTGCGGCAATATTCATGATCGGTCCTTTCTACAGTCCTAGATACCAAAAGCATACCGTTTTTTGTGGTGGGCCGTGATGCGCGTCACGGAGGAATGTGCTCGGGAATGAGACCGTATTCCTGAGTGCCTGCTTTCGGAGGTTTGGCGTGACCTATCTCGACTCGGGACATATCGAGTCCCTTTCCCCGGAAATGTTCCGTGGGCGCAAGCCCTATCCCTGGATCAGTATCCCGGAGGCGCTGACGGAAGAAGGTTTTGAGCGTTTGCGCCACGCCATGCCGGACGTGGAGAAGTTCGATCGCATGGTCGGGGTCAAACGCGGCTATGGGCAGGCCCCGCACGACCGCTACATTCTGCACTACCGTCCGGGGATCGAGTTGCCGGGACCCTGGAAGGAATTTGTCGAGGAGTTGCAGGGCGAGGCCTACCAGTCTTTGCTGCGAAGGATGCTGGGTCAGCAGCAGTTCATCCTGACGATGGAGTGGTATTACGCGTGGCAGGGATGTTCCGTCTCGCCGCATTGCGATGCGCGGCGCAAGCTCGCAACCCACATTTTCTACTTCAATACGGAAGAGGATTGGGATGAAAACTGGGGCGGCCAGATCCTGATGATGGATGATGAAGGCCGTTTCAAACCGCATTCCGCCCCGGCCTTTGAAGATTTAAGCGTGGCTGCTTCTCTGGTTCCCCGAGGAAATGAGAGCCTTTTCTTTCAACGCACTGAACATTCCTGGCACGGCGTGCGGCCGCTGGAATGCCCCTCGAATAGCCTGCGAAAGCTGTTTATCGTGACCGTTAACGTCCCCACGTTCCAAGTGTGGTGGCGACGCGTCCGCGGGAAAGATCCGGACGGGTACCGGATAGGAGCGGCATAGAGATCCGATAGCTAGCCGCGTTCCCGTCTGCAAGAGGGTAAAAGTACTTCTACCGCTGGGGTTACAGCCGGCGATTGAATTTTCGAATCCGAAGCAAAGAAAGCGGTCCTTATATGTCACCAACAGAAATGATCCAGGTTCCATCGGAAACGCACACTCCAGTCAGCAAGAAGGCCATCACGGAGCCGCGCGTCCTGAATGAGGCCTACGAATACGCCAAGCCGTCGTCGTTTTCTCGCGGTCTGCGGCTGGACATCAAAGGCGTCACCATCCTGATGATTTCAGGCACGGCGAGCATTGATGAGTTCGGCAAAACCGTGCATGTCGGGGACTTTGGCGCGCAAATGGAACGTACCCTGCACAATATTACCGGCCTGCTGGCGGCGGAAGGCGCTACCTGGAAGGACGTCGTGCGGACCAGCTGTTATCTGCGTGATATCGAGCGCGACTATGACGAATTCAACAAGATACGGACGCAATTCTTTCGGGAACAAGGGCTGAACCCTTTACCTGCCTCCACGGGAATTCAGGCAATTCTTTGCCGCCCGGATCTGCTGATTGAGATTGAGGCCATGGCCATGTTCGAGAGTGACCGCCCAGTTGATTGACGGCCCTAGCGGCTGAAAACGTTTACGGCAGCCCTGGCGGGGATCGAAAAAGATGCGCACCTCGGGACGCGCGTGTGTTCTAACCGACATGTCAAAATTGGGAAATCGTCGGCTAGAATAGTTCGGAAGGATCAGCCCCCTCGGACTTATGCAAAATTTTTATAAACGCGCCGGAGTCCTGACTGGTTTTGTCTTATTGCTGCTCATCCTGATTGCGAACGCGTTCGTCACGCGACGTCAGCTTGCCGTCCAGGTCGCGAATCAATCCTGGGTACTGCACTCGCGGCTGGTACTTTTCGAGCTCAGCCAGATCGAATCGTTGCTGAAAGACGCGGAAACTGGCCAGCGAGGATTTCTCTATACTGGCCGAACGCGGTACCTTCAACCCTACAATGCGGCTCTGGCCCAGATTGAACCTCACCTGCACAATCTCTCCCAGTTGACGGCCAACGATGCGCGTCAACAAGCGAACATTACCCAACTCCGTGGCTTGACCCAGGAGAAGTTGCGCGAACTCGATCAAACCATCGAGCTATATAAATCCGGCAAGCCCGATCAGGCGAAGGCGCTGGTTCTGTCGAACTTCGGATTGGCGACGATGGACAAGATTCGCCAGTTAACGAATCAGATGATGCAGGAAGAAACGTCGGTGGAACAGATGCGCATGGTTGCGTACCAGCGCAGTATCCGCTCCACGATTCTCGCCATCTACTTCGCCACCATTTTGGCGGTGTTAGGTCTTTTGTTGCTGGCGTTTCGCATTTTGCGGGAGATGGATCTTCGCGAGAAACATGGCGCAGAGATTCGCGAACGCGAAGAATGGTTCCGAGTTACATTGACCAGCATCGGCGATGCTGTGATTGCCACGGACAAACAGGGGATGGTTACATTTGTAAATCCCGTGGCTGCGCAATTGACTGGCACAAACTTTGCGCAGGCCAAAGCCAAGCCTATTCACGAAATCTTCCCAATTTTCCATGAGTACACCCATCAGGTGAGCGAAAATCCCGTGAAGAAGGTTCTGGAGCAAGGCAAGATTGTGGGGCTGGCGAACCACACCGTATTGCAGCACAGAGACGGCTCGTTAACTCCGATTGAGGACAGCGCGGCGCCAATCCGTAACGACAATGGCGATGTCGTGGGGGTCGTCCTGGTATTTCGCGATGCGACCTATCATCGCAAGTCGCAGGAAGTTCTTCGCAAGGCGGAGAAACTTGCGGCGGCGGCACGCCTAGCAGCGACCGTTGCGCATGAGATTAACAATCCGCTGGAAGCAGTCGGGAACCTGATTTACCTGGCAAAGGCAGCACCGCAAATGCCGACGGAAGCCATGCAACAACTGAGCATGGCAGAGCAGGAGTTAGCACGCGTCTCGCATTTGACCCGGCAAACGTTGGGATTCTATCGAGAGTCCAGCGCCGCCGTATTGGTAGAAGTTCCCACGCTCATTGAGTCGGTACTGGCGCTCTACTCCAATAAGTTCAATACGAAAAATATTACGGTGGTGCGGGATTTTGGCGAATGCCCGCCGATCCAGGTGGTGCGTGGCGAGATGAACCAGGTGGTAGCCAACCTGATTTCCAACGCAGCCGATGCGGTGGGACACAATGGCGTAATTACCATTCGTCTTGCGTGCAGGGAAAATACCGCAGGACCCGTGGTGCATCTGGCTGTGGAAGATGATGGCCCGGGTGTAACAGAAGAAAACGCGCAGCGAATTTTTGAACCGTTCTTTACCACCAAGAAAGATGTTGGTACCGGGCTGGGTCTGTGGGTGGTGAAAGAAATTGTCGAACGCCACGGCGGTGCCATCGAAGTGAACTCACACAATGGCAATGGCTCGCGCGGCGCCGTCTTCACGGTGCAGATCCCTTGCAACCGAGAGGCAGCCGAGGTCGCAGAGGAAGGAGCTTCCGTCTGAATTTGGCCGTTGCAGCTTGCGCGAAGTCGCAGACCGGTGCCCTTAGCGATAGGATTGGATGGCGCGATCCAGATCGGCCAGCAAATCCTCTTCGTCCTCAATTCCCACAGAAATGCGCACCAGGTCTTTCGGCAGATCGCGCTGCGACATCAACTCCACCGGAACACTGGCGTGCGACATGTTCCCAGGCACGCTGATCGAGGAGTTAACGCTACCGAAGCTGACGGTGATGCGGAACAGCTTGGCGTTTTCCGCAATGGCTTTTGAGAGGGCGACAGAACCGGTCGTGAAGCTCAATACAGCACCCGCACCCCGCGCCTGGGAATGCTGCAGCTCATACCCGGGGTCGCTTTTCAGCCCGGGGTAACAGACCCGTTGAATCGATTTATGTTGGGCAAGGTATTCCGCAATGGCCTGCGCGTTTTTCTGCTGGCAATCTAAACGCAGCTTTAAGGTCTTCATGCCGCGGAGCAGCAGATAGCAATCGAAAGGCGCAAGCGCGTTGCCTTCTGCGTTCTGCACAAAATAAATCTGCTCGGCAATCGCCTTGTCTTTCACAACGATGCTTCCGGCGGTGACATCGTGGTGTCCGCCTAAAAACTTTGTTCCCGAATGCAGAACGACGTCAGCACCCAGATCGAGCGGGTTCTGCAGGTAAGGCGACATGCTGCTGTTGTCCACGCAGAGCAGCGCGTCGTGAGCATGCGCCAAGCCAGCGAGCCTGCGTAGATCCACCACGCGCAGCAATGGATTGGTAGGCGACTCAACGTAGATCAATTTTGTTTTGGGAGTAATCTGTCGCTCGAAATTTTCGAGATCGCACGCGTCCGCGTATTTTGCGGAGATGCCGGTGCGCTTCAGTACCTTGGTGAATAGTCGACAGGTGCCACCGTACAAATCGTTGTCAGCGAGGATTTCGTCGCCGTTCTGCAGCAGTTTGGTCGCGGTCGTGATGGCGGCCATTCCGCTGGAAAAGCAATAGCCGTGAGTTCCATTTTCCAGCGACGCAATTTGCTTTTCGACGACGGCGCGGGTCGGATTGCCACTTCGCGAGTAATCGTACTCGCCAAACTGATCGGAAAATTCCTGCTCGAACGTTGCGGTCTGATAGATAGGCGTGGAGATGGGGCGGAAGCGATCTCCTGGAGCGGGATCGAAACTTACCAGGCGGCTAGCGATTTTCATGGCCAACCTCTTTCTCCTGGACGACATTACATCCGGCAGCTGCGAACGCCTGTTCCAGATCGCGGATGATATCTTGCGGAGCTTCCAATCCCACGGAAAGGCGAACCAAACCGTCGGTGATGCCGAGGCGTTGGCGCAACTCCGGATCCAGGTCAGCGTGGGTTGTTGAAGATGGATGCGTGATCAGAGTTTCCAATCCTCCCAGACTTTCGGCGCGCGAGCAAAGTTGAACTTGATTCAACATGCGAATCGTGGCGTCGTATCCTGCCTTCAATTCGAACGCGACCATGCCGCCGGCCGCGCCCTGCTGTTTTTCTGCCAAAACTTTTTGTGGACACGATTTCAGGCCCGGGTAATACACACGCGAGACCGCAGGATTACTCTCCAACCATTCAGCGATGGTCTGCGCATTTTCGCAATGGAGTTTCAAGCGCGCAGGTAGTGTCTTCATTCCCTGCAGCGCCAGCCATGCCTCGAATGGAGCCTGCGTGGTACCGATTGTCTTGCGGATCAGCCGGAATCGCTCCAGCAGTGTTTCATCCTGTGTAGCCAGCGAGCCGCCGACGGTTGCATTATGGCCGTCGATATATTTCGTCGTCGACAACAGAGAAATATCTGCGCCGAGTTGCAGGACGTTTTGCAAAACCGGTGTTAGGAATGTGTTGTCGACGGCCAGCAAGATGGAGTGGCGTTTAGTAATCTCCGCGACCGCGGCAATGTCACTCAGCTTCAGTGTTGGATTGCCCGGTGTCTCCAGAAAAACAATACGAGTCGCGGGCGTAATCGCCGCTTCAACGTTGGCCGGATTGGATGTATCCACGAACGACGCGGTGATGCCGAGATGATCCAGCACTTCGCGAAACAGGCGCATGGTGCCGCCGTACACAACATCGGTCAACACGGCATGATCGCCGGACTTCAACACCGAAAGAAACAGCGTGGTCACTGCAGCCATGCCAGTTCGAAAACAAACTGCCGGCGGCGTTCCTTCCAGTGCGCCAATCGCTTTTTCCAGCGCGTCCACGGTGGGGTTCGATACGCGCGAGTAGCTAAATCCTTTGTCGACGCCGACCGCATCGTGCACAAACGTGCTGGTCTGATAGAGAGGAAACAGGATCGAGCTGGCGTGGGAATCCAGCGATCGTCCGCCATGAATCGCGACGGTAGAAATGTCTAAATCTGGTGAGCTCAAAACGCAATCTCCATTAGGGCTATGCAATGGTTCCTGGGAGAAACTGGCCGTGGCGGGAACTCCCCAGGCGGCTGCCAGAATGAAGATTGAGCGGGATAACTCAGACTTCTGAAGCTGGCCTGCGACCGCCTGGGGCACGCATGGCCATATACATTCGAGAAGGTTGAGTCGTCATCACTCGGCAGAACTCCATCACCAAAGAAGTTGCTAAATTGTAGCATAGCAATTCTCTTGCTTCGGCGTCGGCGCGGGCTCAAACGTCCACTGGCATAGGAGTTTGCTAACTCAGTTTCAGGCCGATTACCCTCACCGAATCCGTCTCGTCGAACTCGCCTGCTCGCTTCACACAATTTTTCCTGCCCAGGCTTGAGTCTCGACACCAAGCGGAAGCATCAGAAAAATATCTGCAAGATTTCCGTTCGTTGTAGCCGGAAATCGAAGGAGGAGTATGCCATGCGCGTCCATTCGTTGGTCCTATCTGGAATGCTTTCTGTTTCGCTGCTGAGCGGCACTTTCGCCATCGCTCAACAATCGAGCTCGCCCGACGACCAGAAGGCCCAACAAAAGCAAGCCGAACAACAGGCGAAGCAAAGGGAGAAGGAGGCCAAAGCCCAGGAAAAGCTGGCTAAAGCGCAGGAGAACGCCGCCAAGGCGCAGCAGAAATTAATTGAGGCGCAGCAAAAAGCCGCCGCACAATCCAGACGATCGGGACAAGAGACTGGGGATCAGCCGAAGCCATGACCGCATGCACGCGGTTGGAAAAGGCTTTCGGCCCGCGTCAGGCGCCTGAGTTACGATCAGTGCAGATGGGGAGTTGCAGTTCGACTCCGAGAGCTTCACGACCAAGAATCATTTGTAACGGGGCGTCTCTACAAAGTGCTTCTAAAAATCTATGGTGTTGGAAATCCCGTGCTACGACAGATGTCCCGCGCACTCACGCCAAAAGAGATTCGCAGCCCAGAGATCAAAGACTTGATTGAGCACATGCGCGAAACGCTGCGCGACGCGCCGGGCGTCGGCCTGGCAGCACCGCAGATTGGACAGTCCCTGAACCTGGCGGTGATTGAAGATCGGGCGGAATATCACAAGTCGGCGACGGAAGCCGAACTCAAAGACAGAGAACGTGTGCCCGTCGACTTCCAAGTGCTGATCAATCCGCAGATTGAGTTGCTTTCCGACTCGCAGGTTTCCTTTTTTGAAGGCTGCCTGAGTCTTCCAGGATTTATGGCGGAGGTTCCTCGGTCGCGGTCGGTTCGCGTCACCTGTCTTGATCACCATGGAAAGCCTCGTGTGATTGAAGCCAAGGGGTGGTACGCGCGGATTCTGCAGCATGAAATCGATCATTTGCAGGGGAAGATTTATATCGATCGCATGCGGAGCGAGACGTTTTCAACATTGGACAACTATCAGCGTCACTGGAAGAATCGAGCGGGCGGGCGGTGAGCGGCTCACTCGATCACAATGGAAAGCCCGCGCGAAACATCATTGCGCAGACGAAACGCTGGTGCGATCATTTGACAACAATTTGTCGCGGCCTCTATGCTCGAATTTAAGAGGTGGTCACGTCGCTTCTGAAAGTTTCACAAATGTTGAACATCGCTCCAACCCGCCGCTGTCTCTGCTGTTGCTGCAGCGATATGCGGGTGTGCCCATGAGCGACTTGAACTAAAGCAATTTCGCGCAAGCATGGAAACCCACCCGCAGCCGAATGGCCGAGTGGGTTTTTCGTTTTCAAATGGTTCAACCAAGGGCACCGGTGGTGAAGTGGCTAACGCGCTGGTCTGCAAAACCAGTATTCGCGGGTTCGATTCCCGCCCGGTGCTCCAATATATCAAAGCCACCAAGCTCCGAATATTGATTGCCTTGGGAAGTTTTCAACGTTAGCCTGAGTCGGAGGGGCCAACGAATGCGCTTTTATTTCCGCAGTTTTCTTGTTCCAGCTCTGCTCGGTTTCATTCTTATCGCCGGCAATACCCCGAAGGCTGAAACACAATCACAACCAACGCGTCCGGATTTGCACGGGGCCTATCGCTTTGAGCGGGCCAATTGGGTGTATGTCCACCTGCAAGGCACTCCGCATGAGATTGGTTTTGGCAATGGATATTTGCTGGCGCCTGAAATCGAGGATGGCTTTCATGCCATTCAGCTGGAAGACACGCACAACACGCATCGCAGCTGGGAGTTTTATCGGACGACCGCGAAGAATGTCTACTGGCCGCACATTGAAGCCGAGTATCGCGAGGAACTGCAGGGAATCGCGGACGGTCTGAAGGCCCACGGCATTACTGACATGGACATCTGGGACGTCGTTGCGGTGAATGGCTTCAACGAGACGGACGAGTATTACGTGCCGTATCTGAAAACCAAAGAGCATCCAACAGCCCTCGCAAGCTTGAGGCCTCGCGGTCGCTGCAGCGCGTTTGTTGCCACCGGCGATTGGACGCGCGACCACAAGCCGGTCATCGCGCACAGCCTGTGGAGCCCGTTTCTTGAAGGCGAGCGTTGGCGCATCATGTACGACATCGTTCCGCAACATGGATATCGGATTTTGATGGATGGATGGCCGGGCAAGATCGACAGCGGCGATGATTTCGGCATTAATTCCGCGGGGATCGCCATCACGGAAACAACCATCAGCCAATTTCACGGTTTCGATCCTAACGCCGTGCCGGAATTTGTTCGTGCGCGCAAGGCAATGCAGTACTCGGCGAATATCGACGACTTTGAACGTCTGATGGTCAAGGAAAATAACGGCGGTTATGCGAACGATTGGCTGATCGCGGATAACCACACCGGGGAGATCGCGCGCCTGGAATTAGGGCTGAAATACCATCGCCTGTGGCGCACTAAGAATGGCTACTTTGTTGGATCCAATTTTCCCAGCGATCCCACGCTCACCAAGGAAGAGACCACATTCGATCCCAACGACGCCGGCAATACCGCCAACGCTCGGCACAAACGTTGGAAGGAAGTGATGGCCCAATATAAGGGTCAGATTGATGTTCCGCTGGCACAAAAGTTTCTCGCCGATCATCTGGACGCATATACAGGAAAAATGGGAGCCAATGAGCGCACCCTTTGCGGACATGAGGACGTCTCTGAACGTGGTGTTGCGATATGGGACGATCCGCCTTTTGAACCCGGCGGTGCGGCCAATGCCAAGGCAGCCGACAGTTCGATGATCAGCAACATGTCGTTTATGGCGCGAACCAATCGGCCTTGCGGCGAGCCGTTTCTGGTGGGACCTTTCCTGGCGAAGCACCCTGAGTTTGCCTGGGAGAAGCCCGCGCTGCGGGATATGCAGGGCACTCCGTGGGCCATGTTTCGTGCGAACGACCATGCGTCCTCCTCGGCCGCGAGGGCGGGTAAGGTCAACGCGAACCTCGGCGCAAACTGAAGCGGTATTCCTGGAATAGAAGCTGACATCGTCGCCGCTCTATTGTGCCGGTGGCGAAGCGCGTACAGGCGCGCACGCTCTGCGTGCCACAGTTGCCGGAGCTACACTGAAACAACCTGCCAGCCTCTCACGTCACTCCTATGACCGTGTCCTCTCGTGCAATCAAACTTCTGAGCCTGCTTGCGATCAGCACGGCCTGCAGTGTACTCGCCCAGGTGAACACAGGCGAGCTCCGCGTCATCGTCACCGATCCGGCGGGCGCGGCCCCACATGTGGCTGTCACGGTAAGCAGTGAGGGAACGCACTATCGCAACACTTTCACAACCAACTCTTTCGGTGCCATCGACTGCAAGGGACTTCCTTTCGGGATTTATTCCGTCCAGGTGGACCGGCCTGGATTTGCATCTGCTTCAATCAGCGCGGACATCCATTCCGCGATTCCTGTTGAGCGCGACCTGCATCTTGGGCTCACCCCTATCACGACAATTGTCAAAGTGACTGCACCGAATACTGTCATCGATCCCTACATGCCGTCGTCGGTGATGCAAATCGGTTCGCAGCAAATCCAGGATCGCGTGGCATCGCTGCCAGGCCGGTCGGTACAGGCGCTAGTAAACTCGCAGCCGGGATGGCTGTATGAAGGCAACGCTGTGCTGCATCCACGCGGATCCGAATATCAAACTCAATTTGTGATCAACGGAATTCCACTGACGGATAATCGCTCTCCCAGCTTCGGACCGGAAATCGAAGCGAATGATCTCTCGTCGATGAGCGTTTATACCGCCGGATTTCCTGCAGAATACGGTCGCAAGATGGGCGGCGTCGTAGAGTTGAACACGATTCGCGATACCGATCCTGGGTTGCATGGCCAGGTGGTTCTATCCGGCGGTAGTTACGATACTGGCTCGGCTTTCGCGCAGTTGCAATACCTACGCGGCAAGAATACATTTGGCGCTACCGGTGCGGGCAGCATGACTGACCACTATCTCAATCCGGTGGTTCCGGAAAATTACACCAACACTGGCACAACCGGTGACTTTTCCGGCCGCTACGAGCGCGATTTCTCCGCTGCGGATCGACTTAGTCTCGGCATTCGGCATGAGCTGTCGCGATTTCAAATTCCAAATGAACTGGTACAACAGCAAGCGGGTCAACGCCAGTACGGCGACAACTTTGAAACCATGGGCACGGTTCACGACCAGCACACCTTCTCGCCCAACAGCATCGCCACGCTGGCTGGGATGGTGCGCGACAACTCCAACGACCTGACGTCCAATGCAGCGTCAACGCCGATCATTGTGTTTCAGCACAATCATTTCCGCGAGGGTTATTTCAAAGGAACGTATTCCTTACACCACGGCAATCAGGAGATGAAAGCCGGCGTTGAGTCTGACAACATTTTTCTGAACGAGAATTTCAACTACATCATCACGGACCCATCGCAGTTTGACCCGGATACTCCACCGACATTCAGCTTTATTGCGAACCGTCCTGACCTGGAACAATCCGCCTTCGTTGAAGATCTGGTGCGTATGGGTAAGTGGACGGTCAGCGCTGGTCTTCGCTATGACCACTATCAACTGCTACTGAATGAGTTTGCGTTCAGCCCACGGCTATCTGTTGGGCGTTATTTTTCCGCGGCCAATCTGATGCTGCACTTTTCCTACGACCGCGTGTTTCAGACGCCGTCGTTTGAGAACATTCTACTTTCCAGCTCACCCAAGGTGGATGCGCTGAGCGACCAGTTTTTGCGGCTTCCGGTGCAACCCTCTCGCGGAAATTATTACGAAGTCGGTATGTCGAAAGCATTCCTTGCACGCATGCGTCTCGATGCGAATATGTACCGACGCGATGTGAGTAATTACGCTGACGACGATCAATTGCTGAATACTGGCATCAGCTATCCGATTGCATTCAACCACGCGGTCATCTACGGCGCGGAAGGCAAGTTTGAACTGATTCGTCTAGGCAGTTTCAGCGGATTCGTCAGCTACTCCTACATGGTGGGGAATGTTTGGCTACCCGTCACAGGAGGACTTTTTCTTGGCCCGGACGCGAGCAGCGCGGCCAGTCAACTCTCCGGACACTTTCCTGATTCGCAAGATCAGCGCAACACGGTGAGAACACGCTTCCGTGACCAACTGACGCAGCGGTTCTGGCTGGCGGCCGGCGCGGAGTTCAATTCTGGGTTGCCTTTCGACTACACCGGTACTGAAGCCGAGGCGATCGCGCAATATGGGCCCGCGGTCGTAAAGCGGCTGAACTTTGACCGCGGACGTGTAGAGCCGGCGCTGCTATTCGATGCGACCGCAGCGGCTGAACTCTACCGAAACAAGCGGGTCACCATGAATCTGCAAGTGGATGGAACCAATCTGAGCAATCAGCTGGACGTGATCGATTTTGGAGGATTGTTTTCCGGCAATGCAATCGGTCCGGGGCGCAGCTTCAGTCTCCGGCTGCACGCCGATTTTTGATGGAGCTTGAAAATTCATTGAATCTCGCCCGTGAGGACAAAATAGTGGCAGCCTGCGTCGACTATCCGACATATCAACTTTGCGCGCGCGGCATATAATTTCGGGCACGACGCAAACTTGAAAACACGTTCTTCCGTTTGTTCTCGGACTGTTTCCCCCCAGAAACCACGCTGCCTTCCGGCAAGACAAGAACTCCGCGTTGATGGTTTGAAACTTCTATGAATAATGCAAACATCCTAAGTCTCGTTAGCGATGCCGTTTTTGTCACCACACTCGAAGGCACCATCACATCATGGAGTGAAGGCGCGGAAAAACTCTATGGCTGGACGGCTGCAGAGGCGATCGGCAAGGATGAATACGAATTACTGAAGCCACAGTTTCCCGTTCCTTACGATCAGCTTCTTCAACTGCTGTTGCAGCAGGGTCGTTGGGAGGGAGAGGTGGCGCGCGTGGGTCGCGAGGGAAAGTCAATTGAGATGCTGTCCCGCTGGGTGCTGTTTCGAGATTCGGCCGGCGCCCCAATGGCGCGCCTGGTCAGGCAGCACCGACGTTACAGATACGAATTCCATTTTCCGCGAATTGCACATTGCCGAAGTCGAAGCCGAAGCACGCGCCAATGAGCTGAAAGCAATTCTGGACGCGCTGCCGGTGGCGACCTTTATCGCGCACGATCGAGCATGCCAAGAAATGACGAGCAGCCGCGCTGCATACGAAATGCTTCGCCTGCCACCCGGGGCCAACAGCTCCAAGTCCGCGCTCGTCGGCCAATCGCCGTCTTTCAGGCTATTCAGTGGAGGAAAAGAGCTTTCGGCGGATGAATTGCCAATTCAACGAGCGGCCGCAAGCGGTCAGCCCGTACTGAATACGGAACTGAACGTTGCGTTCGATGACGGAACGTGTCTCGATGTCTTTGGCCACGCGGTTCCATTGCGAGATGAGGCAGGCGATGTGCGTGGGGCGGTGGGATCCTTCGTCGACATTTCTGAGCTGAAGCGAGTTCAGAAGGAGCTTCGCACCAGCGAATCCCGTTTCCGCAGGCTGTGGGAGTCCGATCTGATGGGCATCGGCATCCCGGACCGATTCGGCGGCTTTCGTGAGAGCAACGATGAATTCTTGCGGATCGTTGGATACACGCGCGAAGACATGGAGGCTGGACGAGTTCGCTGGGACACGATGACCCCTGCGGAGTATGCGGAATTAGATCAGATACACATTGTGGAAGCGGCCCAGCGAGGCAGCTGTACGCCTTATGAGAAGGAGTACATCCGCAAAGACGGCAGCCGGGTGCCGATCCTTTGTGGGTATGCGCTGCTGGAAGGATCGCATGACCAATACATAGGATTTGTGAAGGATATGTCGGCAGAGAAGAAAGCGGAATCAGCCCTGCGCGAGCGGGAACAGCGCTATCGCATTCTTGCTGAGAACCTGCCGCAATTTGTATGGGAACGTGACGCGGATGGTAAGTATATTTACTGCAACCAGCGTTTGCTGGATTACGTTGGCCGCTCCACCGAATGGTTGCGTACGGAAGTCTACGAGCTGGTACATCCGGACGACTTGAAAAGAACGCGAGAGTGTTGGGATCACTGCATGAGCACGGGCGAGGTTTATTTAAACGAATACCGGTTGCGACGGCACGATGGAGCGTACCGCTACTTTCTGACGCGCGCTCTGCCTATACGAGATAAAGAGGGCCGGATCGACCGATGGCTGGGATGCACCATCGATATTCACGACAGGAAGATTGCTGAAGAAGGTGTAAGACGGTCAGAGAAGCTCGCAGCCATGGGTCGACTCGCCGCCACCATGGCACATGAGATCAACAATCCTTTGACCGCCGTCACCAACTCCATTTACCTGGCGCTGCAGGATCCTTCTTTAACTCACGAGACCAGACACTTTCTCACCGTTGCCGATCAAGAACTGACCCGGGCGGTGCAGGTGGCAACGCAAACACTTCGATTCCACAAGCAATCGAGCACTCCTGCACGTGTCAACATTATCGACATCATGGATTCTGTTTTTGCGCTGTATGGTCCCAGGCTTAGATCGGCATCGATCGTGTTGGAGCGGGAATATTTGGATCGAGGCGAGCTATATTGTTTCTCCGATGAGCTGCGTCAAGTATTTGCAAACGTCGTCAGCAATGCCGTGGATGCAATGTCTCGAGGCGGCCGTCTGCGAGTACGTATACGGCGGGGAAAAAGATGGGCTGACACAGGCGCAGCTGGGATACGAGTTATGGTGGCCGATACGGGCGAAGGGATTCCACAACATTTGCAGCGGTCAATCTTTGAGCCATTCGTGACCACCAAAGATAGTACCGGCACAGGGTTGGGGCTGTGGGTAAGCGAAGGCATCGTGAAGAAACACAATGGCCAAATCACCCTGCGGAGCAACGTCGATCCCATACGTCACGGGACGACGGTTTCTATGTTTTTTCCGTTTTGATAGCCTTCAGCAACAGCTTGCGCCGAGTTGCAGGGGGCGAAATGTCATTCAATCTTTGCAGGCAGCTAGCCGGGAAAAAGCCGCTCCTGTCGGGAGCGATCCGAATGCGAATCCGTTCCACGGTTAGTGCGGTCGCCGGATGGAACCAATTTTTTCCGCGCGGGTACATGTCGCGACGGACGATTCCGAGTTCTTGGATGGTTGGCGCGTGACTCGGTTTCGGGTGCGGTTGATAATTCTTCCGTTTCAGACTTTCCACCGCGATATGTAACCACCCGCCCGGAGATCGCGGATGCTCGCTTGCCAGGGACAATGATGTCAACAAGGTTCATTGGGTCTGCGGCTGCCACGGCGATCGTCGCCGCGCTGGTTGCGTCCGTACTACGCGCGCGAGCCAGGCGCAGCGATTCAACTGCTTCCGGCAGAGCATACTGCTCGCCGCTGAACCCGCTGACAAATCTTCCGCCGCGCACTTCTCCGCGCGCTTCCAGCCGTCGCAGCACTCCCAGCAGTTCTCGCCATTTCGGCATTGTCGTTTCTCGCTTCAGCAGGTCGCGAAATAAAACTCCATAGCGACGCAGCAAGACCCAGGCTGCCGATTCCAGAGCCTTGTCATCGAGTCGAGCTTGATGCGCCGCGGCTCTGTTCAACACGGCGGAGTTGCGTAACAGATACCACCGTCCCGCCGCACTGCGCATCCGGGTACCGGGCTTTCTGCTTCGCTGAATATAGGCCGCCGACTTGCGCTTGGAATCCATGATGACGCGAAGTTGATCAAATCCATCCGCTGCGGCCAGACCGGCGGCCGTCAACTCCCACAGCGCGTGCTCGACCTGCTCTGTGGTCAACTCCGTGGTTCGCTGCAGTTCTTCCACGAAACGGGCGCCACGATCTTCCAGCCGGGTGCGAATTTGTTGCGCTTCCTGGCTCAGCGACTGGCGCAATTTTGCCTCGTCGACAGAGTGGTTTTCCAGCACCGCGTCCAGCCAGAGTGCAGTCTCGCGAATATAAAAGGTAATTGGCGACATTCCTGTGGGAACCACTCTGCGCGGGGCGCCGCCTTCGGCAGCGGACCAGGCTGGGTGCGGGGAAACGCGGCCCCATCCGACAGTTCCAGACAGGCATAATTGATCGAGCCATCGTGGATCATAGCCGGTCACACGATGCGCCAGGAGTGACTGCTCCCATTTCGCCGCAGGGGCTTCAAATCCTTCGAGCTGCGAAAGCACCTGCAGCACACCCTGCTCCCCGCTGAGTTGCGACTGCGGTGCAAGGTGCTGCCAGGCGAGCACCCACTGCATGTAGACGGCGGCCGAAGCAGGCTCGATTTGTTTGCGCAGATTTCCGATCGTGAGGCGGTGGATGCGCTGCAGCAGGCGACGTTCGCACCATTCAATGTCACAGTCGGTGGGGCGCGCAGTTGCTGTGGCGTTTTCAAAGGTCCCACGCAGGATCGTTCCCTGCATCTCCAGTTCGAGCAGCTTCTGGAAAATATCTGAGGCAGGCAGGTCCAGCATCGACGCCAGAGAGTTTGCGGTCACCGGTCCAAGGATTTGCAGCCAGCCCTGAACCAGTTTCATCATCGCATTCCCATAGGTAACTGTATCGGTCACATATCTGTCTTTGTGCCAAAGCAACGCCGCAGCAGCAAGATTTTCTGTCGCAACCCAATGGCCACAGGCGGGTGTATTCACCACATTGGCGCGACCGGTGCGCTCGAGGCGCTTCAATAAGTCTGCCCACGGGCACATTTCCTGCTGCTGCAGCATAGCGACTGGCAGCGCCACTACCTGAAACAGCAAGTCGTGCATTTCGTGTTCGTCCCGCAAATCCGGCCAGCATTCCAAGCGCACAGCCGCAATAGCCGCGGGGTCAAGCTGACCTGCGTCTTCTTGCATGCTGGCGGGTAAGGTGCGACGCATCGAAACGGCACGCGCGCGACGCTCCTCCAATGGCGCGTCATCGAGAAATGCGTATGGATTCGCATTCAACAATTCATGCGCGAACTGTGAAGGCGCAGTCGTGTCGATGGCGACACACTGGATGGTTCCGCGAGCAATACCATCGAGCACACGTTTCAGCCCGACCAGGTCCATTGCCTCGCCAAGGACGTCTTTCATGACTTCTCGCACCAGGGGATGGTCCGGAATTTCGCGATCGCCCTGAATATTTTCAATGCAGGCCGCCACCTGGGGAAACACGCTTGCCAAAAGATCGTCGGAACGCGTGCGAAGAATCTGCGGCGCGACCTTCTTTCCCTTTTGGAACCGTAACAGTTGCAAACTGCGTCCCGCGGCCCAAGTCCAGCGCGATTTGAAGATTGGCGAGTCCAGCGCCGCCTGCTCCAGCAGTTCTTGCACAGTTTGCAGCGTGAGGAATTGAAAGACATCACTCAGAGGAAAGCTGTGCTGTTCCGCCAGTGAAATGCAAAGGCCATTATCAGTCGCTGCAGCCTGTAATTCAAAATTGAAGCCCCGGCAAAAACGCTTGCGCAACGCCAAGCCCCAGGCCTTGTTGATGCGGCCGCCGAAGGGCGCGTGCAAAATCAGTTGCATGCCGCCACCTTCATCAAAAAACCGTTCGGCAACGATTGTTGTCAGGGATGGAACCGCGCCCAACGCCGCGCGACCTGCCGCTATGTAGCCAATCATCTGCTCCGCGCCGCCATCACAAACACCGCACTCCTGTTGTAGCCACAAGGCAGCATCTGCAACATCCGCGTGGGCCTGTGACACGTGGCCGGGCAGCACTCTCAAGGTTCGAGCTGCAATTTCTTCCCGCAGACGTGCCACATGGCCGCTTAAAACATCCGTACGCTGTGGAGCCTCGCCGGCCCAGAACGGCAGATTCGGCGGCTGGCCATGTGCATCTTCGACGAACACTCGCCCCGTCTCGATGCCCTGAATTCGCCAACTTGTATTGCCCAGCAGGATCACATCCCCAGCCGAAGAATCAATGGCAAAATGCTCGTCGAGAGTTGCGATCTGCAACCCCTCCGGTTGCATGATGACCGCGTATTGCGCGGTGTCGGGAATCGTTCCGCCATTACACACGGCCGCAAGCCTCGCGCCTCGACGAGCGTGCAATTCGCCATGCACCGCGTCCCGCATGACGAACGCCCCATAGCGACCGCGGCTGGATTCGATGCCCCGATGAAGAACTTGAATTAACTCATCAAATTCATTCCGCGTCAGTTCCCGATACGGGTAGGCACGGCGCAGCATGGAGTAAAGTGCATCCTCGTTCCACGGTTCAGCGGCACAGGCTGCGACGATTTGTTGCATCAGCACGTCGAGTGGCTGCGGTGGAATTTCCAGTCGATCCAAATCGCCGGCGCGCATCGCCTGCACCAGTGCGGCACATTCGATCAAGTCATCGCGGGTGGTGGCGAAGAAACGTCCCTTCGGAATTGCACCTCTCCAGTGGCCTGCGCGACCAATCCGCTGCATTCCCGCAGCAACCGCGCGCGTGGATCCCACCTGGCAGACAAGATCGATGGCTCCAATATCGATACCCAACTCGAGCGAAGCCGTAGCTACCAACAATTTGATTTCGCCATTCTTGAGCCGGGTTTCCGCATCCAGACGCAGCTTGCGCGATAGGCTGCCATGATGCGCGGCAACATTTTCGGCGCCGATGCGCTCGCCGACTGCGTGTGACAGCCGCTCGACCATACGGCGCGTATTCACAAATACCAGAGTCGAACGATGCTCCTGCGCAAGCGCGGCCAGGCGATCGTAGGTTTCATCCCACATGGCGTTCGTTGTGACGGAACCAAGTTCTTCACAGGTTGGAACCTCGATCGCGAGATCCATCGTGCGTCGTCGCCCAACTTGGACGATCTTCGCGGGCTGACGATCGTCCGAGCTGCCTACAAGAAACTGCCCTACCAACTCAATTGGATTTTGCGTTGCAGATAATCCAATCCGCTGCGGCGGTCCCATCGGGCCGGTCATCCGGGTGCCTCGGGCAATGAGATTTTCACCGCACACCAGTGCTTCCAACCGCTCCAGCGACAACGCCAGATGCGAGCCGCGCTTGTCATCCGCGACCGCATGGATTTCATCCACGATTACGGTGCGTACCCGGCGAAGATTTTCCCGGCTGTTTTTTGAGGTCAACAGAATATACAGCGACTCCGGCGTGGTCACCAGAATATGTGGGGGCTTCTTCAACATGGCCACGCGTTCTGACGCCAGCGTGTCGCCGGTGCGCACCGCGGTACGAATTTCGCCGTAGAGATATCCGCGTTCCAGGGCGAGTTGCTGAATCTCCCGCAGCGGCTGATCAAGATTCTTCTGAATATCGTTGGAAAGCGCCTTCAGTGGCGAGATGTACACCACTTCCGTATATGGAGACAGCGTGCCCGCGATCGCTTTGCGCAGCATTTGATCGATGCAAACCAAAAACGCTGCCAGGGTTTTGCCAGAACCAGTAGGCGCGGAAATCAACGTCGAATGGCCCGCGTGAATATACGGCCAACCTTCAATCTGCGGTTCAGTAGGGGTACCGAATCGTCCAACAAACCATTCCTGCGTGATTGGGTGCGCCCAATTGAGACTGGTGGGAATTCCGAGATTGGCACCGGTCTGTAGCGTCGAGGGCATGTTGTGGATTGTACCGGATCGATTCGTTTTTTATTCGCTCCGCTGCATTCACGAACCCTCTAACACAACAAGCTCGATATTCATCGCAAGGCTGCCGCGACGTGACCACCCGCGAGATCGAGGCGCGCTTCCTTCGCTAGCGCTCGCATCAGAATGAATGATGTCTCCGGTTGCTCAAAAACAGTTTTCCGCGCTTCCGTTTATCCCTGACACCCACAGCCTCGCTACCTTGCGAAAGGCGGCGCAGGATTGCCAGGGGTGTCCCTTGTACAAACGCGCCACACAAACCGTTTTTGGCGAAGGGGCTGCTCATGCTGCGATGCTTCTCGTTGGCGAGCAGCCAGGCGACCAGGAAGATATTGCCGGCAAGCCTTTTGTCGGACCTGCGGGGAAATTATTGGACAAATGCCTGGCCGAAGCCGGGATTGACCGCAAGCAGACCTACATCACGAACATGGTGAAGCATTTCAAGTGGGAACCGCGCGGTAAACGCCGTCTGCACGAGAAGCCAAACCAGATGGAAATTTCTGCATGCAAGCCGTGGCTCCAACATGAGATCGAAGCGGTGCAGCCGAAGGTGATCGTTGCGTTAGGAGCGACAGCCGCGCAAGGATTGATGGGATCCTCGTTTCGGGTAACGAAGCAGCGTGGCACGGTCTTGCGAATCGAGGGCTATCCGCCAATCCTGGCAACCGTACACCCATCATCGTTGCTTCGGCAAATTACAGATCAAGATCGCGAACGAGAAACGCAACAATTTATCGCGGACTTGAAGAAGAGCGCGGAGTTCATTTCGAGCGAAGTCGACTAGAAACGCGATCTCAGTCGCGACTCCGAACCTTTGCGAGCAAATTCAATATTTCGATGTAGAGCCACACTAGTGTGACCATCAACCCAAACGCACCGTACCACTCCATGTACTTGGGGGCCTGAGCACGTACGCCACTCTCGATGAAATCGAAATCCAACACAAGGTTCAACGCGGCAATAATGACAACCACCACGCTGAAACCGATGCCGATCAACCCGTTGCCGTTGATCGAAGCGAAGTGAATTCCGAAAAATCCTAGCACAATTTCCGAAATATAGAGCAGCATGATGGCGCCCGTGGCAGCGACAATTCCGAGGCGGAATTTTTGTGTGACAGGAATCAAGCCAGAGCGATACGCCAGCAATAAAATCAACAGCGTTCCGAAGGTGAGACCCACCGATTGCATGGCGATGCCGGGATAGCGCAGCTCGAGAATCGAGGATATGCTGCCCAGCGCCAGCCCTTCCAGCAAGGAGTAGATGGGGGCGGTCACGGGGGCCCAGGTCTTTTTAAAGATGGTGATCATTGCAAAGACCAATCCGCCCAGCAAGCCGATCCACATCAACGGAAGCACGCTCGCAGCCGAACGGGTCTGCATAAATACATGCCACGCCCAGGCTGCGGAGGCTCCCGCGCAGACGAGCAGGATTCCGGTTTTATTTACCGTGCCATCCAGAGTCATGGATTCGCCAAGGGCAGCATGCTCGCTTTGAAATACCTGGGAATTCAATGCAGGGTTCGAGGTCTTCATCAGTTGTGCCATAGTTTTCCTTTGCTACTACCATTCGTACCACGGGGTGATTGTTGCACGCATTTCTGCCGAATTACAGCGGCAGAGGCTCATCTTGGAAATGCTGCATGTACGGGGAGGCCAAGTCGCGGATCGAAGACGTATCATGGCACATTGCGAGCAGTCACATTTTTCCTAAGGTTTCCTCAAAATGATTTCAATACGGAGAATGATTTCCTGCACCTTTCTGTTGATATGCCTGACCGCCTGCCTGCAACGGGCCATCGCTCAGCCGAGCCGCGACCAGTCTCGCTCCATGGTGATGACGCAATATGGAATTGTGGCAACCAGCCAAGCCGTCGCATCGCAGGCCGGCGCAGCCATCTTGGCACGTGGCGGCAACGCTGTGGATGCAGCCATTGCCGCCAACGCTGCGCTCGGCGTGATTGAGCCGATGATGAATGGGGTGGGCGGCGATCTGTTCGCGATTGTCTATGACGCGAAGACGAAAAAGCTATATGGCCTGAATGCGAGCGGCTGGGCGCCAAAAGCCATGAGCATTGAGGACTTGAAGGCGAAAGGTATTGTGAAGGAGATTCCAGGCACCGGCATCCTTTCGGTGACCGTTCCCGGCGCCGTTGCAGGATGGGATGCACTCCATCACAAGTTCGGCAAGCTTTCCCTGGCGGAAGACCTGGCCCCCGCGGTTGCACTCGCGCAGCAAGGGATCGCTGTGCCCGAGACCGACGCCGAAAACTGGAAGGAGTTTGGACCGAAGTTCGCCGACAGTCCCGGCTTCGCCCACGTTTTTCTGCCCGATGGCAAATCACCTGCCGCTGGGCAGTTGTTTCGCAATCCCGATTTGGCAGCGACGCTGCAACGCATTGGCCAAAATGGCCGCGACGGTTATTACAAGGGCCCAACCGCAGCTGCAATCCTGCAGCTATCGCAGCAATTGCACGGATTTCTGCAGGCGGAAGATCTCGCAGATTTTCAGCCGGAATGGATGGAGCCCGTCAGCACTACATACCGTGGCTGGACCGTTTGGGAGATGCCGCCAAACGGTCAGGGGATTGCCGCGCTCTCTATGCTGAACATCATGGAGCAATTTCCCATCGCGGAATGGGGACACAACAGCCAGAAGTCGCTGCATATCGAAATTGAGGCGAAGAAACTGGCATATGCAGACATGCGATATTATGTCGGCGATCCTCGGGCCACACACATCCCAGTGCAACAACTTATCTCAAACAAGCTGGCCGTTCGCCGGGCCGCGCAGATTAGTGACCGCGCGAACTGTAGCGTGTTGCCCTCTGATTTGACTGGACAACTGTCGCACCTGTCGAGCGACACAACATATCTGGCGGTGGTCGATCGAGATGGGAATGAAGTGTCGCTGATCCAAAGCAATGCCGGAGCGTTTGGCAGCGGGCTGGTCGCCGATGGAACTGGATTTGTGCTGCAAAACCGTGGGTCGGCCTTTACGCTTAAGCCGAACCAGCCCAACACGCTACGTCCACACACACGTCCGCTGCACACCATCATTCCTGCCTTCATGCAAAAGGGCGACGAACGAATCGCCTTCGGCATCATGGGCGGATTCAACCAGGCCCAGGCGCACGCGCAATTCGTTTCAAACATCGCGGACTTCCACATGAATATTGAGGCGGCGCTGGAGTCGGCTCGCTTTACCATGCCTTCGTTTTCCGGTTGCAGCCTGTTGATGGAAAACGGCATATCGCCGCAGGTGATTGATGGTCTGCGGCAACAGGGACATGACATCAAGGTTCTGCCGCGCTACTCGCAGAGCATGGGTCGCGGCAATGCAGTACAGCACAACCAGCAAAGTGGAGTGAATTTCGGCGCCACAGATCCCCGCGCTGACGGAGAAGCTGTTCCCGAGCAGATGCCATTCCAGCCCTGATCTATGAGGTCGGGAATTGCAGCCGCCCTATGCTACGATGAAACGCGGCGACTCGCTGCGCAAGTCCGCAATCCGGCTCAATTGACTGGCCGTCCCCAAGGCCGCGTGATAATGTTCGCCTATTACCCACCGGTAATAGATATTTTTCTTCCTGGGGATTCCAATCATGGCACTCACCATCACAAATATTTCCAAGATTTATCCCAATGGCGTACGCGCGCTGAAGAATCTTTCGCTAACCATCGGCACTAATATGTTCGGGCTTCTCGGTCCCAATGGCGCCGGAAAAAGTTCGCTGATGCGTACCATCGCCACCCTGCAGGATCCTGATTCCGGAACGATTGATCTTGATGGTGTAAACGTTCTGACGCAGAAGGACGCGGTACGGAAGATTCTCGGCTATCTGCCGCAGGAATTTGGCGTCTATCCGCGGATGTCGGCGGTCGATATGCTCAACCATCTCGCAATCCTCAAGGGCGTTACGGTCGCAAGCGAGCGCAAAGGGATGGTTGACGCGTTGTTGCAGCAGACCAATCTATGGGATGTGCGGAAAAAGGCCTTGTCTACATATTCAGGCGGAATGAAACAACGCTTCGGCATTGCCCAGGCGTTGCTCGCCAATCCGAGACTGATTATTGTCGACGAACCTACGGCCGGTCTTGACCCCGCTGAACGCAATCGATTTCTGAATCTTCTTTCCTCCATCGGCCGTGATGTCATCGTAATTCTGTCCACCCACATCGTCGATGATGTGCGTGAACTTTGCCCGCGCATGGCCATTATTGCGTCCGGTGAGGTGCTGCTGGAAGGCTCGCCCAGCGAAGCTCTGGCCGCGCTCGACGGTCAAATCTGGTCCAAGGTAGTGGCCACTGATGAAGAACTTCGCGCTGTCGAAGCTGAACTTCAAGTGATCAGTACGCACTTGGTCGGTGGACAGCACGAGATTCGCGTTTTTGCGCCGGCCTCCCCGGGCTCCGGTTTCCATGCTGTCCCCTCGGGACTTGAGGATGTGTATTTCCTCAACCTATCCCGCCACGCGGTTAACTAGATTTCCGCCACCGAGGATCATGCCATGGCAATGTTCTGGGAGTTTTTCACATTCGAACTTCGTTTTCGTCTCAAGAGCATCTCGACGTACGTTTACTTTTTGCTCTGGTTTATCTTCTCTTTTCTGTGCGTAGCTTCAGAGAGTTTCGGTCCCATCGGATTTTCAAACGGCAAAGTTCTGCTGAACGGGCCCTACGCCAACAGCTTTAACGATCTGTACTCGTGCCTGTTTGGCGTGATTATCATTGCCGCCATTTTTGGCACGTCGATTTTGCGCGACTTCCAGCGCGACACCTACCAGATACTGTTCACCAAGCCGATCACAAAATTTGCCTATTTGGGCGGCCGATGGGCTGGCTCATTCGTGACAGCTGTGATTGTTTTTACAGGGATGATGTTCGGCACTTTCGCGGGAACCTTTGCCCCTTGGGCCGACCACACGCGGATCGCTCCAAACCATCTGTGGTGGTATCTGCAGCCGTTTCTTTCCATAATCGTCATTCAGATCTTCTTTCTCGGTTCGCTGTTCTTCATGATCGCAGCTCTGACCCGCAAACTGTTCATCGTGTATCTGCAGGGCGTGGCGCTGTTCATGCTTTACATCATTGGCATCACCGTCTATTCGGCGACGCGATCGCTGGAACATTTCTGGTCGGGAATTTTGGATCCTATCGGGCTAATCCTGATCGACAATGTCTCTCGCTATTGGACTGTGATTGAGAAGAACACGCTGTTGCTCCCGTGGAATTTTTCGGGTGACTCCCCCGGTGTTTTCCTCTACAACCGCCTGCTATGGACGGCCGTGGGCCTGGTGTCGCTGGCAGTTGCCTGGCGTTTCTTTCCCATCTCTGTCGAGGCGCTTACCGCCCAATCTCAAAGCCGTCGTGCGGCAAAAGCCCGTCAACAGGACGAGGAAGAAAAGCGCCCAGCCCGCTCGCTTGTTGTGGCACAGTTGCCGCGGGTACGGCAAATTTTTGGCGCCCGCACCTCGTGGATTCAGTATTTGTCGCTGACACAGTTACGTATTCGAACCATCCGGCGCGAGGTTTCTTTTTGGGCCATCGTGGGCCTGATGATCGTCTTCGCCGTCAATAATGGCCACTTCGCAGGCCATCTGGGCGATCAGAATGTGTGGCCGGTAACCTACCTGATGCTGCAGGCGGTGGAGGGCGGCGCTACCCTGTTCTTCTATATCGTTGCTGTCCTCTACTCAGCTGAACTGATCTGGCGCGAACGGGATAACCACTTCGACGGGATCCACGACGCGCTGCCCATTTCAGAAACCACTGACTGGCTTTCGAAGCTCACGGCCATCGCCTTCGTGGAACTGGTTCTGCTGACGGTCACAATGCTGGTCGGCGTCATGATGCAAACCATTGCCGGCTACTACCACTACGAGTTCCTGCAGTACTTCAAGGAACTGTATCTTGTCACGTTTGCGCAGATCATGTGCATCGCGCTGCTGTCGATGTTTGTGCAGACCATCGTTTCGAACAAATTTATCGGCTACGGAATTGTTATTGGCATAGTTGTGCTGCAACCGATTCTCTTCAACTTTGGATGGGAAAACACCCTATACCTTGTCGGCTGGGTCCCACCGTACACCTACTCTGACATGAATGGCTATGGGCACTTTGTTCCCATAATCTTTTGGTCCATCACATATTGGTTCGCAATTTTTGCGGTATTAGGTGTTATCTCCATTGCGTATACTCGCCGCGGAACTGAAGACTCCCTGGCGGCTCGCACGCGGCTCGCTTTGGCAAGAGCTCCGCGCCTGGCTCCGGCTGCGATCGTGTTTCTCTTGCTCGCGGTCGGTTCCGGGGCCTGGTTCTTTTACAACGCCCATGTGCTGAACGAATATATAACGGCCAAAGATCGTCGCCACATCCAGGCTGGGTACGAGCGCGACTACAAGAAGTATCAACTTTTCCCGCAGCCTAAGGTCACGGCGGTCGACACCAACATCAACATCTATCCAGCGCGCAGATCCTTCGATGGCACGGCCCGAATCACCCTGCAAAACAAGACGGGCCAACCGATCTCTCAGATTCACATCACGGACGAGCAGCAGGCGGTATCGAACGTAAAATTTGATCGCCCGTTCCACCTGGTCAGCCGCGCGCCGCGTGACCTGTATTCCATCTACGCCTTGGATCAGCCACTGGCACCCGGAGATGTGTTGACACTTACAATTTCTGTTTCGCACACTACGCGCGGGTTCCGCGACGGCAACGAGCGGCCAGAGTTTGCTTACAACGGCACATTCTTTGATTCGAGTTTCTTCCCGACGATTGGATACGACCAGACCTATGAACTTGATGACCCGCGCCGGCGTCGAGAAGAACATCTTGGCAAGTTGGAGGAGATGGCGCAACGCGGAGACCCTGTGTATTCGCGCAGAAATCTTTTCGTTCCCAGTTCGGACTGGATTACGTTCCATACCATTGTCAGCACCTCGGCAGATCAAATCGCGATTGCACCTGGATATTTGCAGCGCACCTGGAAACAGGACAACCGGAATTATTACGAATACAGCATGGGTTCGACGCACATTGCCGATTTTTTTGCATTCCTATCGGCTCGTTACGCGACGCGGAAAGAAGTTTACAACGGCCCGAATGGCCCGGTGAATCTTGAGGTGTACTACTACCCCACCCACACCTACGATATCGACGACATGCTTGCCAGCAGCCGCGCGGGCCTCGATTACTACCAGGCCCATTACAGTCCGTACCAGTTCACGCAATATCGCATCATGGAGTTTCCGCGCTATCGTGAGTTCGCGCAATCGTTTCCGAACACGGTGCCATTTTCAGAGGGGATTGGATTCATTGGTCGCATGCTGCATAAAGATGATATCGACCTGACGTATTTCGTTACCGCCCATGAACTGGGACATCAGTGGTGGGCCCACCAGCTTATCGGCGCGCAAGTGCAAGGGTCGAACATGATGTCGGAGACGCTGGCACAGTATTCCGCGTACATGGTGGTGCAGCATAAATATGGCAAGGACTATATGCATCGAGTCCTACGCCACTTTCTCGACCGATATCTTCGCGGCCGGGCGGGCGAGATTCGCCACGAGCCGCCGCTGGCGTTGGTTCAGCGCGAGCCGTATGTCTGGTATGAAAAGGGCGGCCAGATCATGTACACACTGGCCGACTATATCGGCGAAGACAAGATGGACTTGGCACTGCAGAACTTCCTGATGCAGTACCGGTATGCGAATGCAAACAATCAGGCAGATGCTGCCGACAGTACGCGCGGTGCCGGTGCACAAGACCAGGCCTACCCGGACACACGCATGCTGGTCGCGGCAATTCGCGCCCAAACGCCGCCCGAACTGCAATACATGGTCGACGACGGCTTCAACCGCATTGTCATCTACGACAACAAGACCCTGTCGGCGACTTCGCAGAAAACCGCCGACGGCAAATACAAGGTCACGCTGAAAGTTCAGGCGCGCAAGTTTCAGGCAGACGGCAACGGGGTTGAAACCCCCATGCCGCTGGCGGACTACATTGAAATCGGCGTCTTTACCGGTAAGAAGGATGAAGAAAAGCCCCTGTATATGAAGAAGGAAAAACTAACGCAGGAGCACGAGACTTACACGGTCGTTGTGGACCAGCAGCCGACACGCGCGGGAATCGATCCGTATAACAAATTGATCGACCGCATTGCCGACGACAACATGATCGACGTAACCCATGAATAAAATTCAGGGCGAGCACAGGCGGCGCTTCTTCTGCGCACGGACGCTGTGAGGAAGCCTCTGCAAAGGCGCAACGCACAGCGATAATTCTCTCGACAGGCAGCTTGACTCCATGTCACTATGCGATAGAAATTCCCCGATGGATACTGCATGAGCGGCTCAACGAGACTTTCTTCCGCCCCCGCGCTGTTGCGGAACCGCCTGTCAAGCGGGTATGAGCCCGCGCCTCCGGATTTTATCGCGCGGCTCAATTACTATCCCTGGCTCGTTGTTGGCGCCACCTGCATCGGCGCATTTATTGGCCAACTGGATGCCAGCATTGTGCAGCTCGCGCTACCAGCATTGGAGCATGAGTTCCACGCCACTTTGACGGCCGTGAGCTGGGTCGCCATCGCCTACCTGCTCGCCTATGCAGCGCTTTTGCCGGCCTTCGCGCGGCTTTCCGAAATGTTTGGCCGCAAGCTGCTGTACATGGCCGGCTACGCGCTGTTCACCGCAGCCTCCCTGATGTGCGGGCTGGTCGGGCATCTGAATTTGCTAATCCTATTCCGCCTGCTTCAAGGCGTCGGCGGAGCGTTGTTGGGAGCCAACAGCATCACGATTCTTGTAAAGGCGGCTGGACCGGCGAGGCGCGGTCGGGCCATGGGTTTATTTGCTGCCGCTCAGGCTGTCGGCGTCAGCGCTGGCCCGGTCGTCGGTGGATTGCTGTTGGGAACGCTGGGATGGCGCTGGGTGTTTTGGGTGTCAGTGCCATTCGGATTCGCCGGCGTCATCTTTGGCTGGTTGGTGTTGCCACAAACCACAGGGCTGGCACCGGAGAAGCGGTTTGACTGGAAGGGTGCGCTTCTGCTGACCCCGGCGGTAGTTTCGATTGTCGTGATCTTGAGCGAGTTTCAAGCGTGGGGTCTCAGGTCAATTCCCATGGTCGGGACTGTTTTGGCCGCGACAATTCTGCTGCCGTTATTTGTCTGGCGTGAACGCAAAGCAACGGCTCCCCTGATTGATCTTCACCTGTTTCGCATTCCAGCTTTCGCCGGGGGCGTGATTGCGGTGAATCTTTCCTATGCGCTGTTGTATTCCATGTTCTTTCTGATGTCGTTCGCTTTTATTCGCGGATTTGGGGAATCGCCGATCGCGGCGGGCGTGCGACTTGCCATTGTTCCCATTGCTCTTGGCGTGGTGGCCCCCATCAGCGGCGCTATATATGAACGCATGGGAGCCAGAATTGTAACCACCGCCGGCATGGCACTTTGCTGTGGCGCGATGGCCCTGTTATCACAGACGCTGACCGGCGCGATTGGACACCAGCTGCCGCGAATGGCGGCGCTGGCTCTCTTTGGAATTGGGCTTGGCTTGTTTATTGCACCGAATAACAGTGCGACGGTGGCCGCGGCCCCTGAGGAACGTTGTGGCGAAGCGGGCGGAATGCTCAATCTGATGCGCGTGCTGGGATGCATTGTGGGCGTTGCGACAGCCTCCACCACGCTCTCCTGGCGGCTTGCAGTGCTGACCGGTGTAGGGAACCACACGGTCGGCGTTCCCACGCAAACCGTGCTGACTGCCACGAACGATGTGTTGTGGCTTCTCGGTGCTTTCGCTGTGATTGCAGGCGGTGCGGCTCTGCTGCGGTCGCATCTTCGACACGCGACGGTGGCAGAGGCTGCCCGGTAACAGATTGCACCGCCGCAGAAATTTGATCGGGAACCCGTTTCTATCTGAATACGAACCAGGTTTTACTTCGGCAAGTATTTGGCTGGAATTGGATGTTCAGGAGATTCAGCGTCCCAGAAGATATTCACGATCCAATAACGCTTGCCGTCATTCAACAGCTGAAAGCTGTTAATGCCCCGGGCGAACGGTTTCGGATCCTCGGCGTTGTGGCGGGATTCGTAGGTGCTCCAGATCTGAACAATATTGCCGAACTGCTCCTCCTCATTATGAATCGAGTGCTCAAAGAAACCGCTCGCAGTCATTCTTCCACTGCTGCGCGCAATGTAATCATCGATCGTAAGCAGTACGGCATCGGTATGAGCCGGCTTATCCGCAGTCGCAGCCACGGTGATTGTAGGGATCAGGCGAGCACCGGGGATAAACAGGGACCGCATGCGGTTCCAGTCGCGCACTTGCCCCTTGCCGCCGGAGATTACGTCATAGACCGCATTCAGAATGGCTTCGGGAGATTTCACATCCTCGGATTTCGCAACCGGCCACTCGGGATGACCGGCGATAGCGCCGACAAATGGTGGCAAGGTTGGCGGAGGCAGTGCGGCGGGGCTGGTAGTTTGCGCGGATGCCGCTAGACTGAAAAATGCGAGAACGAGCGCCGCAGAGAAATATCTTGCTTGCATGGTGGATTCTCCTCAAGTGACAAAAATTACTGTACTGCCCGCCGGTGTTGCATGGTAGATAAAAGTGTGACGGTCGCGACATATTGCGCAGCCGGCAGTCGGCAACTTTCGAGCAGGGTGCGATCCAATTCCGGAACGCTATACTGTGTTTCTTGAATCCGTCGCGAGGCGATCGGCCACACTCACGATGCTGTTGCATGTGAAAGAGAATTTTTTGGAAGAGTGTTCGTTGTTGGTGAGGATCCATGAATATGTATTGGGTTTACGATCTGCCGAACTGGCTGTTTGAGCTGCTCACCATATCTCTGTTTGTCGCCTTCGGTCTGGCTGGACTGCTCGCTAGCCGGAGGATGATTCGTCGGGTTCACCTGCAACACTCCTACAACGACATCGTGGGATTCTATCTGGCCGGCATCACCGTCCTGTATGGAGTTACGCTGGGCCTATTGGCCATCGGAGCGTGGACGACTTATACCGACACGGAAGCCAAAGTGGCGCGAGAAGCGGCAGCGGTCGCCAGTCTGTATCGCACCGTCGGCAGCCTGGAAGAGCCGATGCGAAGCGTACTGCAACAGGATATTCGCGACTACACAATCGGCGTGATCCAGATTGGTTGGCCGGAGCAGCAAGAAGGGATTGTCCCCACCGAAAATCGCGTCTCGCTGGATAAATTTCGGCAAGATTTTCGCAAGTGGGAACCGAAAACCGAGGCGGAAGTAATCCTCGAACAGGATGTCTCGCGAGAATTCGACGCTCTCGAAACATCTCGCAGTATCCGTCTCGACAGCGTAACGGATGAATTGCCGTCACCTCTGTGGGCATTGATCGTTATAGGTGCGGCGATCTGCATCATCTCCACGTGGTTCTTTCATATGCAGAGTATGAAGATGCATATTTGGATGACTGTACTTTTCTCTGCGCTGATCGGGCTGATGGTGTTTATGGTGGCAGCGCTCGATAACCCGTATCGTGGAAAAATCAGCGTCAGTCCTGAACCGCTGGAACGCGTGTATCAACAAATGGTCAATCCGCGCCGCTATCCAGGACCCCCGCAATGAGGCTGGATCGTCGCACCGCCTGGGTCACCGGCACCAGGAAAGAAGTCGGCGAAGGCATTGTCCTCGTTCTAGGCAGGACCGGGTGCAACGTGGGCGTGAATTATTTTTCCGATGCTCGTGGACCTGACGACACAGTCACTGAACTGCGAGACTTGGGCGTGGAGGCGTTTCCTGCTTTTGGAAATATCGGCAACGCATCCGATATGAAAACACTGTTTGCCGCGTTCGACGAGCGATTTCGACAGATCGATATTCTAGTTAACAATGCCGGCGCGCAGACTTGGCGATGGCACTCCGATTGCAATGAATAAAACATCTCTTCTGTCGGTGCTGGAGTCTCCGGATCGCGGGTTGTTGGACGTGGCCACGCATGCTGCGGGGCCAGCCGGAGAATTGCCGCTGACGGCTGAAATGCTGCTGCAACTGCCATCCGGAAATCTCTTCGGGCTCAGCCAGAATGTCGGTATGGGTTGGTCGCCGCGAGAACTGACCGGCCCCGAAATCCTGCTGTTGAGCACCCACGGAGGGATTCGCGCAGAGGACGGTAGTCCAGTCGCGCTCGGCTTTCACACGGGGCATTGGGAAGTCGGATTGTTAGTTGCGGAAGCGGCGCGTGCACTGAAAGCAGCGGGAGCGGTACCCTTCGCAGCCTATTGCACGGATCCTTGCGATGGGCGAACCCAAGGTACAGCAGGAATGTTCGACTCGTTGCCGTTTCGAAATGATGCGGCGACGATATTTCGGCGATTGATGCGTTCTCTGCCAACACGAAAAGGCGTCGTCGGTTTCGCCACCTGCGACAAAGGCCTGCCCGCAATGATGATGGCGCTTGCCTCAGCGCAATCCATTCCAACTGTGCTGGTCCCCGGTGGTGTCACGCTACTGCCAGAACACGGAGAGGATGCCGGCATCGTGCAAACCATTGGAGCGAGATTCGCTCATGGAGAAATTGCACTCGACTATGCGGCGGAGGTAGGGTGCCGCACCTGCGCCACGCCAGGCGGCGGATGCCAGTTCCTGGGCACGGCGGCAACCGCCCAAGTGATTGGGGAGGCGCTTGGCCTTTCCCTTCCTCACACGGCCCTCGCGCCATCTGGTCACGCCATCTGGCTGGATGCCGCAAGCCGTTCTGCCAAAGCATTGTTGCGACTGCTTGAAATGGGCTTGGGAACTCGCGACTTACTTCGCCAGGAATCGATCCACAATGCAATGGTGTTGCACGCTGCGTTTGGCGGATCGACGAATCTGCTGCTTCACCTTCCTGCGATTGCCTTCCATGCAGGTTTGAAACGACCGGACGCATCGGATTGGGTTCAGGTGAATCGCTCCGTGCCCCGCCTGGTGGATGCGTTGCCCAATGGTCCGAGGAATTTTGCGACTGTTCAGGTGTTTCTGGCTGGCGGCGTCCCTGAGGTGATGTTGCATTTGAGGAGCGCCGGATTGATTGATACCCGCGTATTGACTGCATCCGGAGCCACACTGGACGAAAGCCTGGACTGGTGGCAGCAGAGCGAACGACGTCATGCACTGCGCGGACGGCTGAGAGATCTGGATGGCATCGATCCGGATGATGTCATCATGGGTCCCAATCGCGCCTGGGCCCGTGGCTTGACCCCAACTCTTTGCTTCCCGGTCGGAAATATTGCGGTCGAAGGCTCGGTGATTAAGAGTACGGCTATCGATCCCTCCCTTGTCGATGCGTCCGGCATTTTTAAAATCACGGGACCTGCCAGAGTTTTCGTTTCCGAATCGTCTGCGATCGACGCCATCAAGAACGACACGATACAAACCGGCGACATTCTAGTGTTGATCTGCGGCGGCCCCATGGGATCTGGCATGCAGGAGATTTATCAAGTGACCTCCGCATTAAAGCATCTTCCCCACGGTAAGCACGTGGCTGTCATTACGGACGCGCGATTCAGCGGAGTCTCCACGGGCGCATGCATTGGGCATGTTTCCCCGGAGGCGCTGGCCGGTGGGAGTGTCGGCAAAATCATCGACGGCGACATGATTGAAATTTTGATCGATCGGATCAAACTGGAGGGGTCGGTCAACTTTGTGGGCGAAGCGGCGGAACGGTTCGACGCGGAAGAAGGGTCGCGAAGACTAACTTTGCGATCCTTACGAAAAGATCTCGCGCCTGACCCCAACCTTCCCGACGACACGCGACTATGGGCTGCACTGATACACGCAAGCGGCGGAGTGTGGGGCGGTTGCGTCTACGATACTGACACCATTATCCGCGCCCTTGCGGTCACAAATGCTTCTGCACAGTGAGCAACCTCGCGAGTTTCCGCACCGCGGCGGGGGCCTGAGTTGCCGCAAGGTTGCCAAAACCCAAAATGAACCCCGGCTGGGAAATTTCGCCCATATAGGAGGCAGACAGAGGCCAGAGTGAGAGATTTTCTCTGGCGGCGCGCTCTGCAATCTCGCGATCGCGGCTTCCGTCAGGTAGCGTGACGGTCAGTTGCAGACCCGCTTCGTCTCCAATTACATTGACTCTCGATCCGAGCTCTTTATCGATGCTCTCTGCCAACGCTGTTCGGCGCTCGTGGTAGAGGACTCGCATCCTGCGAATGTGGCGCGCGAAGTGCCCTTCTGCAATAAACTCTGCGAGTACATCTTGATTGAATGTAGGACCGCCAAGATCCATGGCGCGCCGTGTCTTTACAAAATGGTCGACGAGGTCCGGCGGGATCACCATGTACCCGAGGCGTAGGGAAGGAAATAATACCTTGCTAAATGTACCTATATAGATGACGCGTGCGTTGTCATCGAGTCCCTGCAGCGACGTGATTGGTGAGCTCGCGTATCGAAATTCGCTGTCGTAGTCATCCTCGATAATCCAAGCTCCCGTATTCTTGGCCCAATCCAATAATTCGAGCCGCCGCATCGCACTCATCGTCACCCCCAGCGGGAATTGATGCGAAGGTGTAACCACTGCGGCCCTGGCCTTGCGGCACCGCTCGATACCGGCCGCGACATTCAACCCTTCACTATCCACTGGAACCGGGACAAGGCGACAGCCCGATAAGGTCAAAGCGTCTCGTGCGAATAGATAGCCGGGATCCTCAACCCACACAGGACTTCCGGGATCGAGCAAAACGCGGCCGGAGATTTCAAGTGCTTGTTGCGAGCCGCTGACGATCATCACCTGGTCCAGCTCGCATCGCACCGATCGCGAGATTCGCAGATAGCTTGCGATCTCTTTCCGAAGAATTTTGGATCCCATTCTTTCGCCATAATCCAGCGACCTGGCACCCATCTGACGGCAGCGACGCGTCACAATTTTGGTCCATAACTCGATTGGAAATTGATCGAAGGCGATGAGTCCGACACCGAATGCTCCGTGCCCTTGCACCCGGGATGGCATTTCATATCGAGTAAGGATGGAAGTGCGGCGTGCAATTGTCCGAGGTCCAGAGCGACTGATTGCTAGTCGCTCGCCGCGAGATTGACTCGACGTAAATCGCTCTGGCAGGGAAGCGGAAACGACCGTGCCCGCGCCAACGCGACTCTCGAAGTAGCCTTCCGCCAACAGTTGAGCATAGGCGTTCAAAACTGGAAATCTCGATACATCAATACTCGCTGCCAGCTCCCGTGTGGATGGAATCCGCTGACCGGGGCGCAGCACTCCATCAACGATTGCGGTGCGATACGAGTCATAAATTTGACGATGAAGCGTCTTCGAGGATTTCCTGTCGATCGCAATCAAGGGCAAAATACCTGAGGCTACTTTCTTCATTTGCGCAAGAGTGTAGTGGTCATGTCGGAATCGGGTCAAGTGGATATTGCCCCCGACCACTTCTTCGTTCACTGTTAAGGAATGATGAAGGCGTTAACGCTGATCGCCAGCAGTTAAGCGAGTGGAGGTAGGGTACCCAGAACATCAACAGGGAGTCGGCAACCTAGCAACAAAATATAGCATCGGTTTCATTTATGGGGAGGCCAGTGATGAAGATGGACAGTAGAAGAAACAAAGCGGTTTAGGGCCCTCCATGATAGAGCCACGTTGGGTATTCCGAACAATGAACAACCTTAATCACTCGTGACGATAGGCCCAGAACGGATTGCCAATCATATCGGCGTCACAGCGTGAAAATCCCCAGCTGCCAGAGCAACGGCCGCGCTAGCCTCGGGGAGAACTTTTCGGCGAAAGCCCTGCAAAAGCACGACTCGGTATACCCAGCCTAATCACAACATGAACTCCGCCAAGAACAATCCTCCAGGGGGGATCCATGCAGTTTTTTCTTCAGAAATGGGCTGGTAGTGTAGCCAATTTCGCAGTCTTGATGTCCGTTCTCGCAGCATCGATTTTCGTTTTGCGGCCCTCGTTATATGCACAGACAACGACGACAGGCGCTATCAACGGTACCGTTGTTGACTCGACGGGTGCTGTCGTTCCGAACGCCACGGTTACGGTCACGGATATGTCCACCGGCGCCGCACATACCTACACCACCAACAGTCATGGTCTATTTACTGCGCCGTTTTTACCGCCAGACGCATTCGACGTATCCGCGACTGCGTCCGGCCTGCAATCGACAACTACATCCGTGCAGATCCTGAATGGACAGCAGTCGGCAGTGACCATTACTGTTACGCCCTCTGCGAATACGACGGTCGTGAAGGTGAGCGCGATGAACGCCCAACTGATCGACACGCAAACGTCGAACACAACCACGACATTTACGACTGCGCAGTTCCAAAATCTTCCGGCACCGGGTGGAGACATTACTACGATTGCGTTCACCGTGCCCGGAGTGGTAGTCGGCGCCGGCACTGAGGGTTTTGGTGAAATTGTTTCCAACGGGCTGCCCGGACTTTCGAATATGGTCATTGTCAACGGCATCGACTACAACGATTCAGAATACGGCGGCGTCAATTTCTCCGGTTCCTCCAACCTGACGCTTGGCCAGCAGGAGATAGCCCAGGCAGCCGTGGTGCAGAATGGGTACAGCGTGCAATACGGCCGTCAGGCCGGCATCATCGAAACTTACGCTACCAAATCCGGTTCCAACCGGGTGCATGGGCTGTTGCAGTACGACTACAACAGCTCCGGGCTGAACGCCAATGACTACTTTAATAATCTTTTTGGGGTTCCTAAGTCGAAGGCGATATCCAATCAATACGCCGCCCAGATCGGCGGTCCCATCAAGCACGACAAGCTGTTCTTTTTTGCCGATACCGAAGGCATTCGATTCCTTCTGCCCCAGACCGGTTTTGTGAACCTGCCTTCACCGGCGTTGCAGGCCAGCGTGTTAGCCAATCCTCACCTCACGGCTGCCAGCAAAGCTTTGTACGGCACCATGTTTACTTCGACGAACGCATCCCCAGCTTATGCGAGTGCAGTTCCGGTAGTGGGTGCTCCGGGAGCGAGTGGACCGCTGCAGGACAAATCCGGAAATTACGGTTGCGGAACCCTGGCTGGGACGCCGGATTACGCGAGCGGCGGAACGCTAGGGACCAGCGCCGCGGAGAGCTGCATCGATTCCGCATTTGTGAATGCCACCGGGCTTAATAAGGAATACCTGGTGACGGGCAGGATCGATTGGAATGTCAGCCCCAAGCATCTCATTTTCTTTCGAGTCACCGACGATCAAGGCCAGCAGCCAACATTTACCAGCTTGATCAACCCACTGTGGAACGCCGGTAGCACCCAGCCCGCCTACACGGGGCAGATGAATGACACCTATACCTTCAGTCCCAATGTGGTGAACCAATTTATTGTTGGCGGGCTGTACTATAGCGCAATCTTCGGGCCACCAAATATTCCGGCGGCCCTGGCCTCGTCACCCACAGAATTCAACCAGAGCAGTGACGGCGGAACGAACAGCCTGGCTGGCGTGGGACAGTCTTCATTTTTTGCAGGAGGAACCACGCTGGGTGCGATCTGGGACGATTTTCCGGGGGGAACCAACGGCACCCAGTATCAGGTGGTCGACGCTCTCTCGTGGCTTAAGGGGAACCATAATTTCAAATTCGGACTCGACTTCCTGCGCTACGATTTGACCGACACAGTACTGCAGACGGCGGCATACGGCGGTTTCTACACCTTCGGACAGGTTGCGGATGAATTCGGTGGTTCGTTGCCCGGACCCAGTGGCACGTCCACCTTTACACAGGGCTTTCCGCAGACAGGCTTGGCCAATCTTTACGACGCCGTCTATAACCTGGGTCTTTACGCTCAGGACGATTGGCGAGTCAAGCCCAACCTGGTGCTCAACTATGGCATTCGCGTCGATCGCAATGGCAACCCGGCTTGCGTGAACAACTGCTTCAACCATTACGTGGGCGGATTTCCGGCTGCATTTCCGTCGGGAACCAACCCGCTCGACGTTCCGTATAATGCCACGATTTCCAGCGGACATCGCAGCGCGTTTCCTTCCATCGAGACCGCAATCGTGCAGCCGCGTGTAGGGTTCAACTGGGATATGCATAGCGATGGAAAGACGGTCCTGCGCGGAGGCGTGGGATTATTTTCTGATAACTTTCCCGGCCTCATCCTCGAGCAGGCCCAATCTGGATTTCCTAACCGGTATTTTGCCGGTGTTGGGACGGGAACGGTGGCGCAAGGATCGGGAAGCGCACAGGCAGTCGCATCCGGCTCCGCGGCAGCTGTGCTGAATGGATTTTCGCAGGGAGCAACGTACAATTCCATCCTGGCAACGGTACCCAACTTCGCACCTCCCAATTACGCGACCACACCGCAGGAATTTCACGGCGCGCGGTATTTGGAATACAGCCTGCAACTACAGCGGCAGATCACGCCGACCGACGCCTTGATCCTTGCCTATGCCGGCAACCATGGTTTCAACCTATTCATGCCAGTCAACAACTTTAACCAAAATGTCGGCACCACTCCCTATGGCAGCTTCGGAAACGGGACCTTTGACGATGTGGCGATCAACTCGCCAGATCCGCGCTTCGCGACGGTCCAGGGTTTCACTACTAACGCAATCTCCAACTACAACGGGCTGTCAGTGGAATATAAACATTTTGATCGACGCGGCCTGACAACCGACATTTCCTACACATACTCCCACGCCCTAGACGACATTTCAAATGGAGGAAATTCTCAGCTTCCGTACAACGGGGCGTCGGTTGCTTTTCAGATAACCCCGAACGGCCCGTCCAGACTGATGTATTCGAATGCCGACTATGACATCCGCCATAATTTCGTGATGGATCTCGTTTACGTGGAACCCTTCCACTTCAGCAACAAGTTCGTGGATTTCGGAGCAGCGGGATGGACCGTAGGAGCCAAGGCCTACTGGCGTTCCGGAGAGCCATTCAGCGTATTTAACGTGGACGCGGGGAACGCATTAGGGGCCAATGCTACTGGCGGCACGACAGTGCTGGCGGAAGTCCTGAACAACAACTTCAACCACCACTGCACTTCGTTTTCACAGCCGTGCTTCCAGACGCCGGGAATCTTCAACGGTGCAGGTCCCCAGGATGCGGGCCCGGGTGTAGTTGTGCAAACGAACTACGGCAATGTGCCGCGGAATGCTTTCTATGGACCCCATTATTCGGATGTGGATGTGAACCTGTACAAGGACATCTTCAAGAAGGGATCGACGGCCTTTCAGATTGGTGCCCAGGCTTATAACGTGCTGAATCACGTGAACTTCGGACCACCGGGAAATAACGCATCCAACCCAAGTACACTGGGCGTCATTTCGTCAGACATCGGTCCACCGACCAGTCCGTACGGATCCAGCCAATCTCCGTCGGTAGTCTCTGGCCGGATCCTGGTGGTGCAAGGGCGCTTCTTATTCTGACAAATACAGTCGAAGCATTCCAGACGGAAATGATTGACATGAGCGATACCCACTATGCAGAGCAAATGGACGACTCGCCCACCGTGTGCAAGGTGAGCGAGTTGTCTCAGGTTTCTGGCGTGAAAAAGCAAGCATTGCGCAGATATGAGCGAATTGGCTTACTCCATCCTGAAATCGCTCAGGGCTCAGGCCATCACATATACAACCGACGAGACCTGATCCAGTTGGAACGACTGGCGGTGATGCAGATGATTGGGCTGTCACGCTCCGAAATCAAACTATGCCTGGGCAGCCTGGATCGAGAACTGAGAGAGGAACTCCGTCTGCAAAGAGGTATCCTGCTCGAAAAACGCAGACGCTTGAATCGGGCTATCTACTTCATGGAATACGCGGAAGAGGTAAATCGGAATCCGCAATCCGGTGATTGGCATTATCTGGGCAAAGTGATCGAAGCCATCGCCAGCCTGAGGGACCCAGAATGCTTCAAGCGTTTCTACATGAATGGAACCATGCAAGAAAACTCCGATTTCAGAGAGTCGACGAACCTGACCTTGACGTGAAGCCCTGCGATGAATCGAACCTTGGCTAGCTCGCAATTAGCAGACATCTTTCTCTACCCGGGTCGCTGTTCGCTTACAGATTAGCCAAGCCAAAAGAGAACTCCCCCTAGTACAAGAAGTCCCATCATCGCAATCACCGCGACGAAGTAGAGAATGTACGAGTTCGGAATATCTTTATCGTCAACCATCGAAACGCCCCTATTAGTCATCCGCATGTTCGCGTGCTTCCCCTTGGCATTAACGCTTCAATTGGTACATTGCTTCAATCACGATCATGGCAAACGTCGACAAGATGCAGATCACTGCGAGCGTGGCACCAACCCAGAAAATAAAGGTTGCAAACTGTTTTCCAGCTTGTTTCCCGTCGTTGATCGAATGAGCTTTCTTCATTGGCGTGGACACGCAACTGAAATTCGTAATTCTTGGTTTTCGGATCTGTCACGATCCACTAGTTTTCAAACTCAGTTTCTGGAATTGGCAGGACATCACTGTCTCTTGCAAGCCAGACGTACAGCGTTGGCAGCAGGAATATGCTCATCACCAGGTCGGCGACCAGGCCACCCACGATGACGATGGCGAAGGGCCGTTGTGAATCCGATCCGATGCTGTGCGACATGGCAGCCGGCAGCAGACCCAAGGTCGCGACCAACATCGTCATCATGATGGGGCGCAACCGCAGCACTGCTCCTTCGACCGCAGACTCTTGAATGGAATTGCCGCGCGCGCGAAGCTGGTTGATGTATTCCAGCATGATCACTCCGGTCTGCACTGACACTCCGAAGAGCGCCAGAAAACCCACTTCCGACGACACGCTGAAGTTGGTATGCGTGATTAAGAGCACCAGCAATCCGCCGATGCTCGCCATCGCCACGGTAGCCAGAATCAAGATGGCCCATTTAAATGAGCTGTACATCGAATAGAGAATGATGAAGATCAACAGCACGGTCAAGGGAACGATGACCAGCATGCGCGCCTCTGCACGGAGCTCGCTTTGGTACTCGCCTTCCCATGCAATGTGATATCCGCGAGGAAGCTTTAGTTGCGAATCGACTTTTTGAATTGCCTCTCGTACAGCGTCGCCGAGCGGACGATCGCGAACACTGTATTTCACTGCGACGTATCGTTGATTATTCTCGCGATAGATTTCCGAGCCCTCGTCGGCTTCTTTCACTTTGCATAGCTGCGCTAAAGAAACCCGCTCTCCAGAGGGCGACAGCAGACGAATATTATCGATCGCTTGTTTGGTATCGCGATATTGTGGAAGATAGCGAAGCGTAAGGTTATACACCTGCTCGCCCTTCAGAACTTGCGTTAGCGCAGTTCCTCCGACCGCCGTCTGGATCGCGTCCTGGATATCTGCCACGTTGATCTGATATCGCGCCGCCGCTTGGCGATCGACGACATAATCCAGGTCCGGTTGGCCGGTAACATTCAGAACTCCCAGGTCCGCGATGCCCCGCACATGACTCATAATGGCGGCAACCTTGTCTGCTTCGTCCTCAAGCACATGCAGATCGCTGCCGTAGACCTTGGTGGCTAACTCGCCTTTCACTCCGCTGACGGCCTCCTCCATGTTGTCTTCAATCGGCTGCGAAAAACCCCAGACCACGCCGGGTATCTTCTTCTCGAGTTCACTGCTCATAGACGCGATCAGATTGTCTTTATCCTCGTGAAAGATGGGACGCCACTGTTCCTTCGGTTTCAGTCCGACAAAAAATTCAGTGTCGAAAAACCCCGTATGATCGGTTCCGTCGTCGGGGCGGCCCGTCTGACTGGTGCACTCGGTGACTTCTGGAAATGAACAGATCAGGATTCTCGCTTCATTGGAGACGCGAATGCCGTCAGCAGGTCCGGCGCTTTGCTCGAGCGTGCCGCGCACCCACAACGAGCCCTCATCCAGGTGTGGAAGAAACTCCGAGCCGATGATCCCGCTGAAGGCGAGGTAGATTGCGAGGATCAAACCGAGTACACCGGCGCCGATGGTAAATTTTTGATGGTGGATGGCCCAGGTTGCACCCTTGCGGTAATGCGCCCGAAGAAATTCCATCACTGGGTTCTTCCACTCCTTTGCTCCATTTCTGAAAAGGAAACTGGAGAGAACCGGTGCAACCACCATGGAAAAAATCAATGCGCCCAATAAGGCAAAGGCCACTGTCCAGGCCATGGGCCGAAAAAGACGCCCCTCCACAGACTGCAGCGTGAAGATGGGCAGATAGGCAGTGATGATGATGGCGATCGCGTAAAAAACGGGACGCTGCACTTCATGAGCCGCTTCCCGGATTCGCTCGTACGAGGACTTGTCATTTTCCTCTTTGCGCGCCAGGCGCCGCACAATATTTTCGACCATCACCACGGTGCCATCCACGACCATGCCAAAGTCGAGCGCACCCAAAGAGAGCAAGTTCGCGGGGATATGCCTCAGGTCCAGGCAAATCGCGGCAAACAACAACGAGAATGGAATGGTTAGAGCAACAATGAACGCGCCTCGTGCATTTCCCAGAAAAAGGAAAAGGATAATGACGACCAGAACAATTCCTTCAGTCAGGTTGTGCAGCACTGTGTGCGTGGTGAAGTGCAGCAAGTCGCTCCTGTCGATAAAGGGAACAATCTTTACACCTGGCGGCAGGATTCGGTCATTCAGTTCCTTTACTTCTTGGTGGATTCCCTCCAGCGTGGGCTGCGCATCGGCGCCCTTTTGCATGGCAACAATGCCCGAGACCACGTCATCGTTGTCAATGATTTTTCCGTCTTCGCGGCGGATGGCCCAACCGAATTGACCCAGCCGGATTTGCGGGCCCTGCGTCACCTCCGCAATATCTTTCACGCGAAGCGGAGTTCCGGTCTTCGTTGTAATCACCGTATTTTCGATGTCTTGAATATTTCGAACCAGGCCCACTTCGCGAACGTTGATCTGCTGCAGCCCCTCCTCAATGAAGCTGCCGCCGGCATTGGCGTTGTTCGTCGAAAGCTGCTGCTCCACCTGGCTCAGGCTCAATCCGTAATCAACCAGTTTTTCGGGATCGAGCCGCACCTGGTATTCGCGCGTGGGGCCTCCGAAAGGGTTGACGTCCACCACGCCTGGGACGGATTTCAGGTTCTTCTCCACCACCCAGTTTTCGAGCGACTTCAGGTTCATCACGTCATACTCAGGATTGCTGCTCTGAAGTGTGTAGAAATAGATCTGCCCGACCGGACTCCAATCTGTGCCCATCTGGGGAACGACTCCAGGCGGCAGGCTCACTTGCGACAGGCGCTCTAATACTCGCTCGCGATTTTCAAAATCTGTGGTGTCGTCGCCGAATACCATCTCTACAGTCGAAAGTCCGAAGATCGACCATGAACGAACATGAACGACCCCCGGCACACCGTTCATCACGGTTTCCAGCGGAATCGTGACCTGCTGCTCAATCTGTTCCGCGGAAATGCCGGGCCATTGCGCGATCACATCGACGTAGTTATTCGCGACGTCTGGATAGGCCTCGACCGGGAGCCGATGAAACGAGACGATCCCCCAGGCAAACAGCAGGATTGCACCCGCAAGAACAAGGAAGCGATTCTGCAGTGCAAAATCTACGAGCCGTCGAATCATTGCGCCTCCAGCGTGGCTTCTAGCTGGAGAACATTCGAGACCACCTGCTGGTCCGGCTCGATGCCGGAAAGAATCTCCTGCTTGTTCCCCGGCAGCGTGTCCCCGGTGTTCACCTGTACCCGTTGGAATTTATTTTCACCGGCCGGGATATAAACCCAGTCGAGGTCGTGCAGGTGCAGGATTGCGTCTGCAGGTATCACGGCGTAGGTTTTTTTCGAATTGCTTTCAAACGTCGCAGTAACGAACATGCCCAAGCGGAGTATTCCGGGATTCTGAAGTTCGATACGGACTTTCGCAGTTCGGATGTTGGGATCCAACACCGGACCAATGTCGCTGATATGGCCGATCAGCACCTTGCCTGGATAGGCATCGATTCGGATTGAAGCCTGTTGACCCAGTCGAACCTTGGGAATGTCATTTTCATACACGTCACAGATGATCCATACAGTGGAGAGATCGGCGATGGTGAACGCCGTTGAGGAGCCCGCATAGGTCATGCCGGTAGCGGCCGCATTGGTCACGTTCTGCGCAACCACCACGCCAGAAATCGGCGCATAGACATTCACGATGTTTGACGGATGATCCTTGTTGACGCCGAGTGTGTCCAGTTGACCTTCGGCCGCGTGGAGATCGGCCGTCGCATCCTGTTCGGCATCCTGGGCCTGATCGAGTTGGCTTTTAGGGATGGCTCCGTGTTGGTAAAGGATCTCGGCACGATCGAGTTGGGTCTTCGCCAAATGCTCATCGTTGACCGCCTTCAGATAGGTATCGAAGGCATTGGTGATGTCCGGACTCTGGACCTTTAAGAGCAGTTGGCCTTTTTTTACGTTGTCGTCCAGGCGCGTCAAAATATCGACGACACGTCCGCTTGCCAATGAGATCACCGGAACTTCTCGAGCAATATCGGGATTCACCGTGCCGGTGACGTTCAGCTTGGAGCGAAGTTCAATTCCGCCCGCAGGCACCAGGGAAAACCGCTCCGGTTTGGCAACCGTCACCAGCCCGGTGTTGCTGGTTGCAACCACCTGCGGCGGGGGTGCCGCTCCGGAGGCAGGATCGAATTTTTTACTGCAGGCTGAAATCGCTAGGCACAGCGCGAGGCCGCCGGCGAATTTAAGGATTGATTTCTTGATCATTGGATGACCTCACGGCCTACGGCAAGATTCAACTGGGCTGCAGCCGTCAGATACGAACCGATCAATTGCACATAGGCCAGCTGCACATTGCGGTAATCGCTCTGGGCGTTCAGAAAATCCATCAAAGAGGCGCCTCCATGCTGCCAGGAAAAAGTGATGGTGTCCCGCACGCGAGCTGCCTGCGACAAATATTGGCTCTGATACGGCCGCAGCAAAATCAAATTACTGTTGACCTGCGCATACGCAGAGTCGACGTCGGCGAACACCTGCGCCCGAGTCGCGTCCCCCATCTGCTGGTTCCGCCCGATATCCAACTGCGTGCGTTCTTTCTCGCCCTGGTTACGGTCGAAGATGCGCAGCGGAATACTCACGCTGGCCCCTAACGTCTGCGTCGCGTACGGGTTGTTCGTCGAGGCATTCCAGGTGTACCAGCCGCTGAACGTGGGATCAGTCGACCCATTCGCGATGGCGAGCTTATGGTTTGTCGTTGCTTGTTGCAGTGACTCCAAAGCCGCTCGGAGGTCGGGCCGATTATCGAGTGCTATCTGCCGAAAATTTTCCAGCGGCGACAATTGATTGTCGAAATTAAATGGACCCTGAATGTGAAATTGATCGACTGGGGTTCTGTCATTCAGCAGTTGCAGCAATTGGATCTTTGAAGTGCGAAGGTTCACTTCCGCAGTTTGCAGGTCCGACTCATATTGCACCCGCTGCAACTCAATTCGATCCAGATCTACCTGTGCAAGATCCCCGGCCTGGAAGCGAGCCTGGCTGATTTGGATGATGTGATCGTAGTAGACGAGTTCCTGCTGGGCTACCGCGAGCACAGCTTTTGCCTGGAGCGTCTGCACAAAAACAGACCGCAGATTAAAAAGAAGGTTGCGCTTCAGATCAGAGTGCTGGCTGGTCGCAATCTGCGTGCCCTGCTGGGCACTTTTCAGGCGCAGTTCGCGCTTGTGGTCTCGCTCGTGCAGATAACTCAGGGACGGTACGACATAAGTACCGCTCAGCGGCTTCCAGACGCCATTGTGTGGTGCGATTTGCGTGCCGTCCTGCGAAAGAGTGAACTGCGGATTGGGGCGAAGGTCCGCGGTTATTTCCTCAGCCTTCATCTCCTGCACGTTGGTTTCGTCGGCTTGTAGCGTAGGGTTGGCGGCTTCAAACTTCGTCTTGATCTGGTCCCACGTGAAGCTGGTTTGAGCATTGAGAGGTTGGGCGATGAGCATGGCGACAAATGCGCAAAGCGAGAAAAGAAGGGAGGGCTGTAGTTTTCTGGCAATCATTCACTGAGTTTCAGATCGTGGCGGTCGGGAACTGCGCTCAAGCCTGCCTGTAGTTCCAGGCGATGTGCACATTGCTGACGAATAGAATTCTTCTTCTTAGCCTGCGGGTAAGTGGCAAGACTGGCAACCCTATCGATTGGGCACACCAGGCTATCTTTTGGCCAATTGCGCGACAAGGTTGCAGGAATGCGGCACGATGATTTCATGGAAATTCGGTTTCAACTGTGCCATTCAAGATGAGAGCACAATAGATGAAAGAGCCGGATTCCGTCCCATGGCCAGGTGGCCACTGATGTTCCAGTCGCGATTGCAAAGCAGCAAAAAATCCGCGTTGTTCAGTACCGGCGCGCTGATCCTGGCGATCGCGCTGATTGACTGGCATGCCAGCAATGAGCTCCCGCTTGGCTTTCTCTATTTGTTCCCCATGCTAATTGCGGGCAGAGTTCTAAAACCATGGCAGATCGCCGCGGTCGCTGCGTTGTGTACATTTCTGGCGGAGAGATTCGACGAGTTCGTCTGGAGTTTGCGAGCCGGAGTACCGCGGGACGTCATGTATTTTTCCGGTTTTCTTTGTGCTGGACTTTTCGTTTACGAAATTAACCAAAGTCGCCGTCATGCTGTTGCAGCGCTGCATGAAATTGAGAAACAGAGGGATGCAAGACGCGATGCCGAGGAGCAATTGAAGGTGCTGGTAGATAACAGCCCTGCCGCCATTATCACGGCTGACTCCACCGGCTGCGTACTCATGGCGAATGAGGCGGCCCATCGAATGCTGGCGCTGCAGCCTGACACTCTTCCCGGCCGATCGATCCATCAGTATTTTCCGACGTTGGGAAGTCTATCGCGACAGGTCGTGCCTAGGTTGTACCGTACCGTGATGCAATCCAGGGGGCAGCGCGCCGATGGAGAAATATTCCTCGCTGAAATCTGTTTTTCCACCTACCCAACTCAAGGTGGATCGCGCCTCGCCGCCATGATCCTGGACACATCGGAAGATCTTCGCAGCCAGGAAGAAACCAGCCTGCACCAGATGCTGGCAGGATCGCGCATCGCAGCCGCCGCAGTTTCGCACGAGGTGCGCAACGTATCCGGCGCAATCGCCGTTGTGCATCAGAACCTTGCGCGTAGCGGTTTGCTATCTCAGAACAAGGACTTCGAGGCACTTGGCAATCTTCTTCATGCTCTCGAGCGCATCGCCTCAGTTGACCTCCGGCGATACACCGATCAAACGGCAGAGACAGATCTGACAGCGGTTCTGGATGACCTGCGGATTGTAGTTGCGCCAGCCCTTCGAGAGGCTGGCATCGAAGGCAGATGGGATATTCCTTATGAACTCCCAACAGTCTGGGCCGATCGCCAGAACTTGATGCAAGTACTGTTGAACCTGACTTCAAATAGTATTCGTGCTCTCGGCGAGCGAGACTACAGGATGCTGTCGATCTCTGCGAAGGTCGATGATCACAGCGTGTTGGTTGAAGTCTGTGACAATGCCGGCGGAGTGGCGAACCCGGATCGCCTGTTTCATCCCTTTCAGCAGGAAGCGGAGGTGACAGGCCTCGGTCTATTTTTGTCGCGGGCATTTATGCGCGCCTGCCGAGGCGAACTGCGGCACAAACCGCAGGTGGACGGATCCAGCTTCATTGTTGAGATTCCAATCGTGGAACAAGCGAAGAGCCTCGCATGACTCCCACCCGCATTCTGCTGGTCGACGATCACAGCCTGTTCCGCGAAAGCGTTGTCCGCTTGCTCGAGTCCGAAGCTGATTTCCTGGTGGTCGCGCATTGTGCCGTAGTTTCCGAGGCAATCCGCGTTCTGCAGCGAGGTGCCATCGATGTTGTTCTGCTTGACTACGATCTTGGTGAGGAACGCGGAACCGAATTGCTGCGGCATCTTCACTCCAGCCATTATTCTGCGAGGGTTCTGATGGTCACCGCAGGGATGAGCGATCGGATCACCATGGATGTTCTTCATTCCGGTGTTGCGGGGATCATCCTGAAACACAGCAGCCCGGCTCAACTGATCGAGGCGATTCGAACGGTCGCACAAGGGGAGATATGGCTGGATGGAAATCTCCTTCGAACTCTAGTGTCGGGAGTGAAGGATCAATATTCCGAGCCTCGTTCTGCGCGGCCTCTCACGTCGCGGCAACAGGATGTCCTATCAGGAATTCTCGATGGTCTTACCAACAAAGAAATCGCATGGAATTTGAAAGTCTCAGAAAGTTCGATCAAGGCTGTCGTGCAGGAGTTGTTTCACAAAGCGGGAGTGAGAACCCGCAGCCAGCTGGTAAGAATCGCCATCGAAAAACACAGTACAGACTGGCTTGGCATCGACGGTAAATAGCGATCGGAAAAAAAGCGTTTTCCGCGAAGATATTCTCCCCAAGCTGTTACTCCGGCAGGTTAGATTGCTGGCCGAACTTTTCGCACCTTTGTGCGGAGAATCTTTTGGGTCCTTTCGACGGGGGTGGCTGCGAACATCATTCGAACTGACGTCTGATTCACAGCGATGTGCGGAAGAAATTCTGTTGCGGAGGAGCCGAGCGACATGAGAGGCCGATGGCCCTCTCATGTCACCCATTGTCTGAAGTACCGCAGGCTCTAGTGGTGACCGCCGCCCTGGTTTCCACCACTCGGATGACCACCACCGCTGTTTCCACCGCCATGATATCCGGGCAGAGCATGTTCCGAACTTGCACTATGGCCAGCGTTGCCTGTGTGGCCTTGTCCATCGCGAGCTTCATTGCCATGGAAATTGTTGAACTGCTCGGCACCACGTGCCGGTAGCGGACCATGGTACCCATGGCGAGGATCATACCGGTTGTCGACGTGGCCATAAAAACCATGCGGGCCATGAAACCATGGACCGGCTCCGATAAACACGCCACCTACGAACCAGTCTGGCCCATAGTAGCCGTAGGGAGCACAGTCGTACGGCGCGTAGTCAAAATACCCGTAAGGACACACAGGCGCCACTCCAATATTGATGGACACCTGGGCTGGCGCAGCCGATGCACAGCTGAATAGCGCACCCGCGAGGATCGAGAGAGTAAGAGTTTTGAGGTAGGACATGCTGCCTCCTTAGTTTGCCAATTATAAGCTTGTGGCCGACAGTCGCTTAAGAAGAAGTTTTCGGCGATTCAGGTTGCCACAATTCAATCGGGTTTCCCTCGGGATCATGCAAGCGAGCGAATCGGTTATGGGAATCTGATTGCGGGTCAATCTTTACTGTAATGCCGGCAGCTTGTAGCTGCGCGGCCATTTTGCCCAGATTGCGCACACGGAAGTTGATCATCCAGACTTTTGCCGGATCGCCAAAATAATGGGTCGTCTCCGGAAATGGATCGAAAATGGTCGGCCCTGCCTGTTGCTCCCAGACCGGGGCTTCGTAGCTCGTGGGAGCCAGTGTGATTCCCAAGTGCTGTTGATACCAACTGGCAAGCCCTTTCGGATCGTGGGCACGGAAGAAGAAACCGCCAATTCCAGTCACTTTTTCCATTTCCGTTGCAGAGGGCATTCGCTGTCGATCAGCTGCCGCGCCCTCAGCGGGAGGATTTGTAGGCTTCGCCGTTTGCGCAGCGATGGCAAGGGAGTCGCGCCCGAATAGCAAGCTCGACCCACAGGCTATCGAAAATATGCGGAGCAGTTGGCGCCTCTGAAAAAGCATTCCATCCTCCTTGCAGGTGGAACATGATTCGATCCATGATATTTGCACTCGTAATGTAGAAACTATGACCTGTTGAAGACAATATAAATCGTGGTGTTGCCTGCTGAATCGTGGAAGGGATCGCGGCCTAGACTCAAGTGGATCAACCGTCACGACGCGTGCCATTTCCGCATCTACAAATGCCTCGCGGCCCGGTTGCTAGCAGAATCTTGTCTTCTTCCACAACCACCATCCGGCACCGAGAAACGTCAGCAGCAGGAGAGCCAATAGTCCGTTCGCCCAGAACATGTGCATCGGTAACGGAGGGCGTTTGGCTTTCACCGCGAGCGCGATGAAGACACTGCTGGCGATGATCGCAATCGCGTAATCCCACCATCGTCGATCCGTTGTGGAGTTGTCCGCCAAATCCCGCCCAGTTTGCGTGTTCAGCACGCGAAGATAATTCAGCGAATAGCGATCGCATTCCCGCAGAATTGCCTGCCGTGTTGCCGAAAGCTCTTCGCCGCTAGCCACGGAAGTGCTGATCCCCAGTGTTCCAAGCAGCATCACGACCGATCCGGCGATGATGATGAAGTGGTGCATAACTCCGGTGGCTGCCAGACCGCCAAAGACCAAAGCTCCCCAGGCTAGCCCCCATAATTGGTTCGTATTAGAAAGAGGAATGGCGCGGCCAATTCCAACATACTTGGTTGAATATTGTTGAAACAGGTCGCCGATGACCCAGCAAAACCCGCCGAGGAACAACCAGAAGATGGCGGTCTGAGCAGATCGCAGTTGGGTAAGAAGGGGGCGAAATCCTCCACCCAGCCCTACACTCAGAAGCAGCATCATTCCCAGTTCGCCAACCGTAAATACGGTCACAAAGGAGAGCGGATTCATGCCGCTTAGATAAGCCTTGCGATAGGGAATGTACATCGTGCCCCACATCAGGCTGGCGCCCGCGGCAGCGAGAATCCCTTCTCGCGCGTGCGCCGGAGCGATCCGCGAACCGTGTGTCGAACTGTAGGCCAGCATCACAGCCGCCAACAATATCGCCAACGTTCCGCCCAGCACCTTCAGCCAATTTCTTGCACTCGCGCCGCGCAATTCGTTGAACAGGAGCCATCCCCAGAAAATTCCAACCAGGCAGTTCGTGTTCCACAGAGGAAAGGCAATCGCGAGCCCGACATCGCGGATGGCATACACCGTGAGTGTGTTAGCAACCGCCCAGAGCGCACCCGCTAACGCTCCCCACACAATTAGGTGTTGATTTTCTTTCAGGTCGGCGAAGATGTAGTCGCTTCCCTTCAACACAGCGGGGATCGTCCAGCGCGCAACAAACACACCCACGACCATGCACAGAGAAACGGCAAACGGAGAAATGGCTGCGCTGGCAATCTTGACCGGAACCTCTGCGCCGCCCAGCCACGCTCCCGCAGCCAGACCGCAAATGATTCCGACGCCGTGGGTTGACTGCAGTGGAGAAGGTGCTCGAGCTACGTTGTTCACGTTCCTTCTCCCTATCGCAAGTACAACAAGAGTGCGATGCCGATCACTAGGACCGCGACAGGTATCCAGAAATGGCTATCGGTCAAAATGGCCTTCAGCATAGAAACTCTTTCGAGCTAGATTACGGTAGCGGCGAGATTCCCGCCATGTCAATTCCAGCGCATTCTGAGGGGCATGCAGCAAATTTGAACTGGGACGTTGTGTTGAGCGAAATTGATTTGCGGTGCCCTTCTCCATCGCCGTAAGATAAGGTCACTCGTTTGCCTGGAGTTGATCATGAATCCTCAGACCGCTGATAATCCGCTCAAGAAGCTTGATGACTGGGACGACTTTGTTGCCTCCCGCTACAAGGAGAATAAGGATCGGGAAGAGTTCCGCAATTACGATCCCGACGCAAATCCCGGCGTCGCGGAATTCTATCGGCAGAATCATGCGCTGCAAACTGTCGACTTCGTGCAGGCAAAGGAACGTGAATATCTGCCACTGCAGAAAGAAAAGAAAACAATCTGGGAAGCCGCGGAATTTCTAAACACCCTGGTCGACGACAGCGATCCGGATACAGACTTGTCGCAGATCGATCACCTGTTGCAAACTTCGGAAGCGATTCGAAAAGACGGCCATCCTCGCTGGTTCGTTCTCACCGGATTCATCCATGATCTTGGAAAAGTCCTTTGCCTATATGGGGAGCCTCAGTGGGCAGTTGTCGGCGATACGTTTCCCGTCGGATGCGCCTACTCGAACGAGATTGTCTATCCTGAATATTTCCGTGCGAACCCAGATTCAAAGAATCCGTTATATCAGGAGCTATATGGCATCTATGAACCTCATTGTGGGCTAGAGAATGTTCACATGTCCTGGGGACATGACGAATACATCTACCAGGTAACAAAGAATTATTTGCCGGAACCAGCGCACTATATGTTGCGGTATCACTCTTTCTACTCCGCCCATAAGCATGGTGCGTATCGCCACTTGATGTCTGCTCACGACGAGGAAATGTTTCAGTGGGTTCGCAAGTTCAATCCCTACGATCTGTACTCCAAAGGGGCAGCAAAACCGAACCTGCCGGAAGTTCTTCCGTATTATCGGGACCTGATCTCGGAATATTTCCCCGACAAGATTCAGTGGTAGTTATCGGGCATTCTTATCTCTGTTGATCGGCAGGAACCGACGGGTCATCTTCCCGCGGTTGATCCTGTCGATACCACTTGCAAGTGGAGTGGGCGTTCTGACTGCCGCTGATTCCACATCATCAAGTCGGTCCCATCCAGCCGATGAACATATCCCATACGAAAGTCTTTTCCCCAGGGGATCGACTTGCCTTCGATATCCAGACGAGCTGATCCTTCTCCCCAGTTTTGATCACGATTGCGGGATCGACGATCGGCGAAGCATCGCTAGCCTCAATGGTGAGCGTAAGTTTATCGGGAACTTGCGCAACAGTGCGCGTCAACACGTAGGCACCCTGCGTTGGACTTTATGCGCCGGAGGGCGCCAGATGATATTCAGTGCAAAGCAGGCGCGTCGGAGCTTCATCCTCAACCACCGCGGGATAGCGCGGTAACTTGTCGAGAAAGAAATTGTCGGTGTCGTCGTTGTTCAGCGAGGAGACTTCGCCGATGAGCGCGTCGCCGTCGACCGCGTGGAACGTGTGATACAGAAATGGAGGCAGCGTCACCGACTGGCCTCGACCCAGCGTAATTGCTCCGCCCGCATCCACACGGTGTCGCACTCCGTCGCAGGAAACAAAGACGGGAGTCTCCGCAAGACCGCCGTCTTCGGTGGAATTGTGCAGTCGAACGACCAGCGAGCCCGCTCCCTTGCCGCCTCGATTAATGATGTCTTCCATTTTGCTGGCGTGATAGTGAAAGGGCGTAATCTGCCCCTCTCGAACATAGATGATTTTTTCGGCATACACCTTAGAAGGCTTGCCATCCGGCGACAAACCATTTCGTAGCGTAACAACGGTGAGGCCGGTCTGACTAAATTTTCCCGACGCAAAATCTGTCACGTCCCAACCCAATCGCTGGTGGCGGATTCCATCGGCCTCCGGGCCTTGCTTGTCCCATTCTTGCGGAGTCCACTGCGCAAACGGGGGTAGCACAAAATGATGTTTCGCGAAAAATGCGTCCGCCTCCGCGATGTAGCGATTCAACTCCGACCGTTTCATTTCCATTCCCTCACTGGGACGGTATCAGATCGTGAACTGTCGCTCAACCAGGGTGGGCCTTCAATGCATGACATCGAAATTATTCGCGGCAGCTTCATTCGCACTCCCAATTCTGACGGGAATTGTGTTGGTTTTGACAATCGGAAGGATGCAGATTGCCTCTGCATTTCGACGCGGAATCAACTGGAACTTCCAGTTACAACTTTCCGGAAAGGTGCATCGAAAACACCGCGCGGTGCTCGCATGTACGCTGCAGGCGGAGAAACAGTTGATGTGCCATGGCCAAGGGTGTTATCAACAATCGTGATGTTCGTCCGTATCAGGAACGGCTTCGTCATTGTCAGAGAATTTCTGAATCAAGAGGAAATTGAGTTATTGGAGGGGGCGCGAGAGGATCGCGTGCTCGAATCAACATTCCTTCGGTCGCGCCGTTCGAGAGGGCAGCACCGTGCGCCTTTCGGTGTGGAATCATCCAACCGACACAATTTACGGCGCGGTGGCGCGTTCGTAGTCCGGCGTGAACTCAGCGGAAACGCTTTTAGGCGGCGACGTGTACCACTATCACTCCAAGATGATTATGAAGGATGCAAAGGCCACCGGCGCGTGGACCTGGCATCAGGACTACGGAAAACTTTGCTTTAACAATTTTGTCGCGATACTTGCGGAGTCTCTCTCCACATGGAAAATCCGGCCTGCTGCTTAAATTCCCGCAGAAATCTGGACCGATTTTGACTTCCTTGAGTTTTTAATAGCCGGTGAGGACCTTGGAGGCGGCGCGACCGATCCTCTCACCTTCAATTCGGTCTTGAGAATGATCCGACGCACCGGGCCGGAACTGTTTGCGACCCGATCGAGCGCCAGTTGCGCTGCGGCAGCCCCCATCTGGTATGAAGACTGATATACGGAGGACAACTGCGGCGTCGTCATCTCCGTCAGATCGAGCCCATCAAAGCCGATTACTGAGATATCTTCCGGGCAACGCAAATTCTCATCGCGGATCGCCATCAGCGCACCCAGGGCAATCATGTCATTGCAGGCCAGAATAGCGGTGGGCCGAGGAGACATCTGTAACAGGATCCTGGTCTTCGCGTAACCGCCGGCCCTGTCGAACGTGGTTTCCTGCAGGTATTCCCGAATAATCTCGAGGCCAGCCTCGCGGACGGCGCGCTTGAATCCATTCAGGCGGTCCTGCGAATTGGTCAGGTCCAGCGGACCTGTAATCGCCGCCAAACGGCGGTGACCGAGTTCAATCAGGTATGAAGTGGCATGATAGGCGCCGCCGGCATTGTTGATGGTCACGCTGTCTCCATCCCAATTGCGTGGCAAGCGGTCGATGCAGACAACTGCGGAACCTGTTTTGCGAAATGCTTCGGTCTGCACGGTCAGATCGCTGAAGCTGGAAGGAATTACGATAAGCCCGGAAGGGAGATACGTTTGCAGCGCGTTCAAATGCTCCACTTCTTTCTCATGGACATTATCGGTATTGCAGAGCACCAGTCGATATCCATTGGAGAAGGCGACATCTTCCACTCCGCGCACAACCCCGGGAAAAAATGGATTAAGAATATCGGGAATGACCATGCCCAGAATATTCGTCTTGTCTCGGCGCAGTCCTCGGCCTAGTTGACTCGGCATATAGCCCGTGATCTGTACAGCCTCCAACACCCTCTTGCGCAATGGCTCACGCACTTTGGCCGAATCATTTAAGACATGAGAGACGGTGCCCAGAGATACTCCAGCAAGCGCTGCAATCTGCTTCATGTTTGCCACGGTTGGACCTCATCTCCACACGAGATCGTGTGCGCCCGTCCGCAGTCACCTGTAACCTTCCGATTGACCGAAGTCAGCGCGTGGCGGACTTTTTGTTGTGCGCTTACAAAGTATTTTCGGATCATTGGGGTCGGCAGATAAATATTTCCATCAGCATACCAGTCTTCCCATCTGAATTCCTTACACCATTCACTTCCTGGCTGCTTCGGGAAGCTGATGCAGCCTGCAATCATGAGGTCTAAGCGATCGCCTCGCATTGCTTGACATCCAGTGGCGCCATCAGGATTGGAATGCCCGATGAAAACACGGCCCGCGATGCAGGAATGTCAGCGGCAATGTTGTATTCTGCCGTGGGTCCAGAGCCAGGATAGTAGCCGCGAGCGAGCGAACCGCCCATCAAGACGATCTGTTTAATTTTTTTCTTCTCTTCCGGATAGCGTTGTAAAAGCGCGGCCACGTTCGTGAGTGGTCCAATCGCCACCACAACAGTCCTTCCTTGTCCGCGGTCGATTTCCTGTTTCAAAAGATCCACCGCTTTTTCAGAGACCATCGATGGACTGGTGAATCCATCCGCCCAGCGAGCTTGAGAAATATCGAGTTTCCCACCCGGCTCACCCGCGGCTACTGTCACATTCTTGCGGCCGGCCTCCCACAGCATTTTCGCGGCGATGCGAGCGCGGGCCTGGCTGTCGCCGGACACCGTTGTCACTGCGCGTAAATCTAACTCTGGACTGTCGAGAACAAGTGCCAACGCAAACGCGTCGTCGATGTCGCTACCGATGTCGGTATCGAGCATTATTGGAATCGACTTTGAGGCGCATACGGGTCGGTAGCAACATGGCCAGAAGACAGATCGTGGTCGCTGATTTATGTCGCATTATCATTCCCATGGCGAAACATTTCGCGCGTAAACCGGGGCGCCCGTGCCTTATTTCGCTGACCGCGTTAGTTTCTTCTTCGAACTTCCGTTTAAAAATTTCTCCACTTCGCCAGAGGTCGGCATTGCCGGTTGGGCTCCGGCCCGCGTGACGGATAATGCCCCCACGGCTCCAGCAAATCGAACCGCCTCCATTAGGCCCAGCCCTCTCATCAGAGCCACGGCCAAGCCGCCATTGAATGCATCTCCGGCTGCGGTGGAATCCACAACGCGCACTTTGAATGACGGCACGATCCGCCCCGGTTTTTCTGGTCCAGCAACAAACGCTCCGTGCTTTCCCATCTTGACGATTACGTTTGCAGGGCCCTTCCCTTGTAAGGTTCTGGCGAGTTCAGCCACTGTAGCCAAATTCAAATCATCAGGCGGGATCGCGCACAGCGCACAGGTTTCCGTTTCATTGGGCGTGAGGTAAGTCACATGACGAAGCATCTCTCGAGGAAGCGCTCGGGCCGGTGCTGGATCCAGCATCAACGGCACATGAAATCGCCCTGCGACATTGCACAGATACTCCACCGTCTCCATTGGAATCTCCAGCTGCGTCAGAATCATTCCAGCAGCACGCAGTTGCGGCAGAGCTTTCTCCAGATCGCGGGGGAGTAGTTGCGCATTGGCTCCAGGAATGACGGTGATACTATTTTGTCCGTTTTCATCTACCGTAATCAGCGCCACACCGGAGGCAGTGCGTTTGGCGGTACCCACCGCTCGCACGTTGACGCTGGCCTCCCGCAAACCCCGCCGCAAACGCTGGCCAAACTGGTCATCGCCCACCTTTGCAACCATGCTGACGGGAAATCCGAGGCGCCCCACAGCAACCGCTTGATTGGCGCCCTTTCCGCCATGAAAGGTTTCAAATGTTGCGCCTGTAACGGTCTCTCCAGGTGCGGGTATTCGCTTTCCAGTGCAGACCAGGTCTAGATTGACACTTCCTACAACAAAAATCGATCGGCGCATTCAGACACCTAGAATGGATATCGGTCGAATATGATTTGCCGCTGAACCGTGCGATCAAAACTAAACACTCATTTGGGCCAGATAGCGGCATCGCAACGACGGTTCAGTGTACCGCACCGGCCAATCGAAATCAGACACGATGCTCCGGCGCAAGCCGTGCTTCTTCGATAGAGCAGCTCCGCGCGGTTGAGCCTTACTTTCCGATGCAGAAGGTGGAGAAGATCAAGTTCAGAATATCGTCGGCCGTTGTGGTGCCAGTCAATGCATCCAGGCTGCGCAGGGCGGCGTGAAGATCGATCAGCAGCATCTCGTGCGGAACATCGGCCACTATCGCTTGCTCAGCGCCATGCAATGCATGCAATGCTTCCGACACCGCATGCTGCTGCCGAAGATTGGTCATCAGGCCAGTCTCGACCTGTTCGCCTCCACCGCGAATCAGCGTAAGGATCGCATCTCTCACCTCGAAAATTCCATCGCCTGTCAGCGCCGAAGTTTCAATCGCTTCACGTGATCCCGCCAGATGGGGAACAATTTCGTTTGCTGATTTCCCGTGGGCAAGATCCATCTTGTTCAGCACCACCAGCGCCGCGCGCGTTCGCATCTGCTCCAGCAGCGCATTTTCTTCGTGCGTCAACGCCTCTGCCGTGGCATCCAGCACCAGCAGCACCACGTCGGCATCTGCCAAAGCCTCGCGCGATTTTTGAATGCCGATGCTTTCCGCTTCATCCAGCGCGGTTCGCAAGCCAGCCGTATCGATCAGATCCAGCGGAATTCCACCGAGTGAAACGCGCTCCGTCACCAGGTCTCGCGTGGTCCCCGGCGTGGCTGTCACGATGGCGCGCTCGCGCTGCACCAGACGGTTGAACAGGGAGGATTTTCCTGCGTTCGGACGGCCAACAATCGAGAGCGAAATTCCATCACGCACCACTCGGCCATACGCGAACGATGCAGCCAGCACCTGCAGCGGTACCATGATCGTCGTCACCCGGCTCGCGATCACAGCGGCCGGCATCACGTCAATGTCGTCTTCCGCAAAGTCGATGCCCGCTTCCAATTCTGCAATCAGATGGACCAGCGCCTGCTTGATCGGCTGGATGCGACGCGATAGAGCACCTTCCATCTGCTCGGACGCAATTTTTGCCTGGTACAGAGTTTGCGCCTCGATCAGATCGCGCACAGCTTCTGCCTGCGTCAGGTCGATGCGTCCGGAAAGAAAAGCGCGCTCGGTAAACTCTCCGGGGCGTGCCAGACGAGCGCCTCGCACGATGGCAGCTCGCACCAGCGATTCCAACACCACCGGCGAACCATGCGCGGCGATCTCAACCACATCTTCTCGGGTGTAAGAGTTGGGCGCCTGAAAGAAAGTGACGACAGCTTCGTCAATACGCGTCGCATGTTCCGCGTCGTCACTCTCGGGATCGAGAATATCGGCGAGCTGCGCCTGAGTTGGCACGAGAGGTTTCGCCAGCCGCATCAGACTCGAAGCAATCGTGACTGCTTCGGCACCGGAGAGACGCACGATTCCAATGCCGCCGCGACCCGGGGGTGTTGAAATGGCTACGATCGTGTCGCGCGGAATATCGGCGTGCCGTTGTCGCGAGACAGCTACATAATGTACTGACTCAGTCACGGGTCGATTTTACTTCGCGCAGGCTCGGTCATCGATCGCACGCAAGAAAACCCACCGCGACTCGCAGCGCTCAGCTTCGACCAAACGTGCGCGGCCGCCCCGTTCCTGCGGACGGAGTTCTGGGCTCCCAGTTTTTCGGATAGACCACGACAGAGCGACGCATGCCTTCTCCGCTGCTTTCGCTTCGCAGATCTTCATAGTTTTTCAGGGCCAGATGCAGCATGCGCCGCTCACGGGAGTTCATCGGCGCAAATTGATACGGTTCGCTGGTTCGGCGCACCTGCTCCGCGGCAGTGTCAGCGGCAAGCTTCAGTTCCTGCGCACGCAACGCTTTATAGCCGCGCGCATCGAAGCTGACCAGGTCATGCTCGGAAGGCTCCAACCGCAGGGATTTTGCAGCGATGTGCTCTAAGGAACGCAACAACTCCGCATTATGTTCTAACACCAGGTCCACGTCCGGGCCCGCGATCTCTACGTAGATTTCGCGTGACTCGAACTTGTGTGGATCGGCTGCACCCGCGCCTGCGGTAATTCTGTATTTCAGACGCAAACCGCCTTTGCCGACCACCATCTTGAGAAATGCATCGATCGTTTCTACGGCAGATTGATAGTTTTCAATGGGCATTGGTATTCCATAGTCTCGCTTCTGCAGATTTGTCAACGCCGGATAAGTGCAGCCGGTCGTCCGCCCTTCTTTTTCAACGCTCTCTTGGCTTGAATCTCCCGCAACTCTTTGCCTAACTTGGTGCGATTAATGATCATTTGCTGCCCGATGCCAATCAGGTTGCTTCCCGACCAATACAGTGCCAACCCCGACGCATAATGCCAGCAGATAAATCCGCTGAACAATGGCATCGTGAAGGCCATCATTTTTTGCTGTGCTGCGTCGACACCCGGAGACGGCGTGAACATTTGGAAGAAGAACTGTGACACCACCATCAGAATCGGAAGAATGTGATACGGATCCGGTGCCGACAAATCGTGCAGCCAGAACCAATGCGCATGGCGCAGTTCGATCGCATTTTCCAGCATCGCGTAAAACGCGAAAATCAACGGGAACTGAACCAGCATCGGAAGGCAGCCGCCAAACATGTTGACGCCTTCCTTCTTGTACAGCTCCTGCATCTCCCGGTTCATGTCCTGCTTGCGCGGATCGTCGAACTTGTACTTCTTGTATTTCTCCTTGATAAAGTTCATCTGCGGCTGGATTCGCTGCATTTTGATGGATGACTTCATCATGGTGAAGCGGGTAGGGAACATGGCCAGCGTCAGAAATACTGTCAGGATCAGGATCGCCCAGCCCCAGTTCGGGACTACATGCTGATACACCCAGCGCAGCAGATAAAAAAGCGGCTTGGCGATGATGGACCACATGCCGTAATGCACAATCGGCACCAGGTTCGGTCCGTTCGGTTTGCCATCTGGTCCCATGGCTCGGATCGACGACAACACGCCCAACGATTTTGGCCCGGCGAAGATCCGCACCGTGGTGGGGCCATTCACGGCACCGACAGCTGCACCTAAAATCGGCTCAGGCTCGGTTTCGCTGGTCTTCGGTTCGTCTGGATTTTTTAGAATGTCCAGGTTGTGGCGCAGCGCAACGAATGTGCTGTTGGCCGGAGTTTCCGGCAGAAACATCGCGGCGAAATACAGATCGCTGACCCCGCCCCATTCGAGCGAGCCCGCCTGCGTTTCGCCATCATTCACCTTCTTCGGCGCGATGCTTTCCACCTTGCCGCCGCTAGAGCGATCAATCTTCTGATACGTGGAATAGTCGCGTGGGTCGCGCTGATCGCCAAATCCGGCGGGCCATGCCACCAGCGCCTCGACCGGTGCGCCATTCTGAGTCACACTCACATCTGCCGTGACAACATAGCTGTCGTCGAAGTGGAAGGTTTTGCGAACCACCAGGCCACCGGCGGAATAATCAAACGTCAACTGATTGGGCGCTGTCAGCGTGCCTGTGGCGGAAGCCACATACAGCGCCTGCGACAGTCGCTGCCGCAAACCCGCGTCATACGTATAGATCGACAGCGGATAGCCGAATTTTTCCGCAGCCGTCGGATGCACCAGGTCGAGCGGTTTGCCATCGTAATTGGTGTATTTCTTCAAAATCCACGAAGTCACTTCGCCGCCGCGATTACTGAACGTAATCCGATACAGCTCATTCTCGACGGTCGTAGTGCTCTGGGTGGCGGCCGCAACCTTCGCCGTTGCCTCTGCCGATGTTTCCTCGCCCGCGGGATTCGCCGTGGCGTTTGCGACATTGTTGCCGCTGCCTGCGCCGTTTTGCTGGCTCGCATTCGTTTTCGCTGCCGCGGTCTGCGCTGGGTTCGGTGTTACCGGCTTTTTCGGCCGGAAAAATTGCATACCCAGCAGAATTGCCGCAAACACAATGCTGAACACCAGCAGGGAGCTCGTATCCTGCTTTCCACCATGCTGGTTAGGATTTTTATATTCGGCCAAGGTACTTCCTGTTGCGTTCAATTTCCGCACTACAATTTCAGCGCAAACGCTTCCACGACCAGGCCAGGCCTGCGGTGGATGCTGAATTTTCTGCTGTCTCGATCGTTCCTCGGTACTTCTGGGGTTCGACGTGCCGGGACGGTTCGCGCAGATGCGGGTATACCTATCCTACCCGTTTTTATCTCCCACTTGCAGGTTGTCGAAGTGCGGTAAGGCTACATATCCGATCGAGAAGGGTAAATCGGACGAAAAACGCCGCGCGTGAAGCACTTACGGCACCGGATCGAAACCGCCATGATGCCCTTTGCGACTCCACGGATGGCAGCGCGAAATTCTCGCGATTGCCATTCCAGACCCGCGCAACCAGCCATGGCGCGCCACCGCGATCGCGGCATATTCCGAACATGTGGGTTGAAAGCGGCATCCGCTGGGCATTGGCAGCAGAGAGCTCGACAGCGCGTGCAGGCCAGGAGAAATCCATCGCCGATAGAAGCCTGCCAGGCGCTCAACCCGCGCCGCACGCCGCTCCTGACTAGTTGCCATGGCTGGAGTCGGTATCGCGGCGCGGTTTGATTGCCTGCTGCACCGCGTGAAATGCTCGCAGTACATCCCGCTCGATGTCAGGAAATTCGGCTTCCAGCACATTCCGACGCGGATGAAGAACCACGTCGACATTCGCGGTGAGTTCCGTTTGCGCCTGCCGAATCGCCTGCCGCATGCGCCGCTTGATTCGATTCCGGTCAACCGCATTCCCCAGCACCTTGCCGGCCGTTAAGCCGACTCTGGAGCCCGCGGGAATTTCAATTGCGAGGCGAGGCGATGATTTCCCAACGACTGTGGCCGCTTCTTGCGGCTTACGAACCGCAAAGAAATACGTCATCAGCGGCAGCGATTGCCGTTTTCCCTCGCGATAGACCCGCTGATAATCGGCGTGCTTGCGCAGCTTCGATTCCGGTCGCGGTGCGGTAACGGGTGTTCGATGAGCTGGAGATTGGACTGGCATCGCTTCACCGATGGTCCTATTGTCGCGCAAACCGGCTTTAGGACATCCGCAATATGCGCAGTTCCCCTAGTGGAGCGGCGGTATCGAACCGCAATTCCCGGGGAATCAGGAGGTTTCGACGGTGAGATCCAGGTGTGAATACAGCGACTGGCGTTAGTCGCGGTAACCGGGGCTGACAGACACGCGCTTGCGGCCCTTGGCGCGACGGCGCGACAGTACGGCCTGGCCCGCCTTGGTCTTCATGCGGGTCCGGAAGCCATGCGTCTTGGCGCGGTGGCGGCGATTCGGTTGAAATGTGCGCTTCGGCATCGGAGTGCGCTCCTAAAGAGAAAATCTTATATAGACAGCAAACCTTGAGTATACCGGAGAACAGCCTCCCACACAAAGTCCCTGTGCTTCTCCGCGCCTGTTTCTCGACAGCAAACACGCTTATCTACGCGGCAAACACGAAAAAGGCAGGAATCGCGTCGGCTTGTGGGAGCCTACGCAGATTCCTGCCAATTTTCCTTCTTGTCTTCTCGCTCAGATCACTCGCAACAGCAACAGGATGATGACGATTAGCAAAATCAGCCCGAGGCCGCCTCCACCGTAGTAGCCAATTCCGGGCCCCATACGATATCCGCCAAATACGACAACCAATAGTAGAACGATCAAAATAATTAGCATTCTGTCTCCCTTGCGGCGAACGCCTTTCGCCATGTATTAGCCGATTGGATGCAAATGCCGCGCCTGCGCGTATATCTCGAACAAGTTTTTTGCAGTCGCCTCAATGGACAACCGCAAACTGCGGGTTCGCCAACGTACCGGTCAGCGCGATGGGAAACTCCAGGCGGCCATCTTTCTCTTTGGCATGTTTGAACCAGCGCGCAAAGGTCGTAGTGAAGAAGTTCTGCTTTTTTTCGATGGTTGCCGTTCCTCGATAATTCACCGGGCCGCCGGTCAGAGACATGCTGCCAGTCCCATCGACATTAATACCGTAGAAATCGACTGCGACGCGCTTGCTGTACATCCGCCGATTCTTCAGCTCCATGTCTCCGCCAAACGTGGAGAAGGCCGAAGGTGGTTTTCCTGCCGCATCCTTTGTTCGAAACTGTTCCACCTGCTTCATGCTGGGATTCTGGTCCAATCCGGGCAAATCTCCCTGCCGCACCATCAAGTCGCCTGTCCCGTAGATGTCGCCGAGTGGGTTGGAAGAGTGGGCAATCTCTCCGCCGACATCCAGTTTGGCCTCCAGCATTCCCGTCATCTTCGGCGGTCCGTTGGCAAATTCAGCCAGCAGGTATGGCATGCCGACCCCAGTCACGTTCATCTTGGCGTGGAAGGTGGTGTTCTTCCCCTGAAAATTGAAGCCGAAATCTCCGTTGGCTGTTCCGCGATAAGTCTTAGCGTTGAAATTCTTGAAGACTAAGGCCAGCGGCAGAATTCGAACGTCTGAACGTAAATCTCGCGTGTGGATGGAGCCGAAACCTGCGTTCGACGCCGTCAGTTGGCCTTGAATCGCCTGCAGCGGAGCGCCCTGGCCGTGCGGGTGAAATTGGATCCGTTTCAGATCACCGCAGACGTTCTGCAACTCCAGAATCACCGGCCCGGGCTTGTCTGACGGCTCGATCAGGTTCGATCCCAGCAGCACGCCGTTCTGTACTTCAAGATTTCCAATCGAACCGGTAGAAAAACGGCTGGGTTGATCTTTCGGGCCGGCTGGATTCTGAAAGTTCCACAGGCCATCGGGATCGGAGATGAAGTCGATCGCCGGTTGGTGCAGCACCAGCGAGCGAATCACAATTCTTTTTTGCAGCAGCAGCGGAGTCCATTCCGCGGAGGCTTCCAACATGGGAACCTTCAGGAAATCTCCTGCCGGAAACGGCTTTGGGTTTTTGATTTCAAGCCCGTAGACCCGCACTAACAAAGGGAAGTAGCGGATTTCGACATGCTGGACGGTGATTTGCAACCCGGTTCTCTTGTCGGCATTTGCAATCGCCATCGGAATGTAGCGATCGGGGTTGTGCAGCCAGTACCATGCCGTCGCAAAGGCGACGACGACTGCTCCTGCAAAAATAATGAATGCGATTTTAAGGTAAGACCGGACACGAGACTTCATCGAACTTTTCGCGAAACGGGACTAGCGGCACGACGCATCACCAGGTTTAGATGCAACGCGTCGCCTCACCATCATGCCCAGAACTACGGACGGAGCTACTTTTTTTCTGCCGGCGTCGAGCAACCCAGACTCGGGCTTCCCATCCCCAGCCGTTGCTCCATCAGGCGTGGTAATAGAAACTGGAAAAAACGGTCGGAGACAGAGTGCAGGCAGACATTAGCATTCGGCGCACCTGCTTCAGGCCGCGTGTACCCGCGGTCGTCAATTTCGATGTGCATTGGCTGCGACGGGCACAGGTCGCCATCGATCGTCGCCCCCACCGCCATCACGTCGAACAGCGTTGGCGTGACGGATCGTCCGCTTCCCCACTCGTCTGTTAGGACCTCGAGCGAGTCTGTCAGCGGCGTGCTTTGGCGAAACAGAATCGACCGCATCACCTCATCCAGCTTCAACTGGGTTGAATCGAGCGGTGCCATCGTGATCGGCACACCCGAGGCAAACAGCTTTTTCGCGGCTGCCACGTCCATGGCAATGTTGTACTCCGCCGATGGACCCCGATCGGGAGCGTAGCCGAGATCTCCATAACCCCTGTGAATCGATCCGCCCATCATGACCACCCGCTTCAGCATGCGGAAGGCAGCAGGATCTCGATCAATCAGCGCTCCAACATTACTCAATGGCGCAATTTCAATCAGTGTGATCTGGTCTGGATTGGCGCGGATCGTTTTCGCCATCCATGCAATCGCGTCGGTGTTCGCATGAGCAGGAGCCGGAAAACGACCGGCCCATGATGCCTGGGTAAATACATTGCTCGCCTTGGTGGAAACTCCGACAAAGACGGGAATATTTTGCTGTCCTGTCTCGCACAGAAGACCCTCCACCAACTGTGCGCGCAAACCTGTATTGCCCCAGGCGGTCGTCACGCCCAATAGCTTCAGTTCGGGGCTGGTCAACACCAGGCCCAATGCGTACGCGTCGTCGATGTCATCACCAATATCGGTATCCAGAATCACTTTCTGTGGAGCGAGCGGCAGCATTTGCGCCCGCGCAAACTTGGAGCCAGCGGCGAGCAGGCAAATGACAATCATCACCAAACTTTTCATGCGCATATGCAGCCATTCTAGAGCGGAACATCGGTTCCAACGCGCCGCTCCCTTTCGCCGTCAAGTCCCGCCAGGGCGAAACACCGCGCGACCACCATGGGGAGAATCCAAGCCGCAACTAGTCTTTCATCGATCCATCTGTCTTGTTATCTATATGGAAGCGTATGCTTTCAGCGTTGCTGTCTCGAATCTTCTGTAGGGGACTCTTGCATTGATGACTACAGCCTGCGCGCTTCCCACCATGTACTCTCGCGGATTTCAGCTGGATGAAGGTGAGGATGCCATTGGATTGATGGAGTCTCGCTGCGTCGCGCATGACAGTCCCGTTCACCTGCGAGAAGCGATGGCGGAAAATGGCTATCTGTTTTTGCGTGAATGTCTGGAGCGCGAAGAAGTGCTTGGGGCGAGGCGACATATTCTGACGCAGCTTTCAGCGGAAGGCCAGCTCGACCCCGCGGCGCCGTTGATGATGGGCAAGCCGAAGCCCGGTACCAACCTGTTTTTTCAGGCGGAATTAGCGCAGAAAAACAATCCGCTGCTGCAGCATCTTCTCTATGCTCGGCAGGGAAACCTGATGAGCTTGTTCACATCCTTCCTCGGTGGAGAGGTTCTGCATTTCGATTTCACCTGGCTGCGATGCATATCACCGGGCCTGGGCACTCCCAGCCACTGCGACATTGTCTACATGGGTCGAGGAACGCGTCGCCTGTACACCGCCTGGGTTCCGCTGGGAGATATTGATTTCCAGATGGGTGGGCTAATGGTGCTGGAAAACAGCCACAAGAACGCGCGGCTGCAGGCCACCTATGGTCAACGGGATGTCGATTCGTATTGTTCCAACCGGCCGGACGATCCAGCGCGCACCGCAGCCGGGTTGAACGGATGGCTCTCTGAAGATCCAAACCAGATTCGGCGTGCCTTAGGAGGCCGCTGGTTGACGGCGGAATATAAGGCTGGCGATGTTGTTATCTTCTGCATGGACCTGGTGCATGGAGGCATGGACAACCGCACCGACCGGCTGCGCATTTCCTCCGACTCGCGGTACCAACTGGCAAGTGAACCTGCGGACGAGCGATGGGTCGGCGCAAATCCTGCGGGCCATAGCGCTGCCGGCAAGCGTGGACGAATCTGCTGATCTAACCGTAACCACTCGAATTTCAGACGCACGCTTAGAAGCACTCCGACGCGTCAGCTACACACGCGCGCCGGAGCGTTTCCGTTAACGTTGTCTATCGACCGAGCGCAAAATCGGCGCGGCAGCCGCGATCCACCCAGATTCCCCGGCCATCAAATCCCCATGTCCGGCCCTGAATGCACGCTGAGCCGCTCCGCTGATTCACCATGCGCACTCCACCGCGCGTATCGGCTGGGCAAAAGTTGCGACTGCCATTGTTTGAAGAGCAAGTGATCATCCGGCCTCCTGGAGGCGGAGGAGGAGGTCCGGGTCTGTACCCAGCGGGCCGTACCACAAAGTCGGCGCGGCAACCGCGGTCTACCCAGATTCCTCGCATATCGTAACCCCACGTCCGACCCTGGATGCAGGGGGAGCCGCTGCGCTGGTTGGTCATTCGAGCTTCGCCCCCAGTATTGATAGGGCAATAGTGCCGACGGCCATCATCCGAGGCGCAGGTAATATGCCGGCCCCACTGCGCGGTTGTGCCGCTCTGCGCCCGCAAGCGCGAACTTGAACAGCAAACAAGAGCCAGAATCATCGCCACAAAAAAGATCTTGGATTTGGTCATAGTAGCCTTCCACGGTTGTGTCGTATGCTGCGTTGGACAGCATACCGTTCTCTTTCATAGTCGGCAAGCTCCAAATCGGCTCAATAAATCCGGCTATGTCGATGACATTGTCTCATTCGCGTAGAAATGCACGTATGAAATCTGCAGAACTTGCGCTGCTGGGTGTGACCGAATCATTGCACGCGGGTGAAAATACAATGCAGGCAAAGATAAATAGACCGGTGCAGCTGGAGGCGGAAACACAACAGTAAAGATTCAGTTGGAAGCACGAACAAATCCATCCAGGAACGAATCGTCGAGACGCAATCACAATTCGCACGCATGCATGCTGCCTGGAGAGCTCCTCGCTCCATGCGTCGACTGCGGCTGCTTCCATTGGTGGCGGCTACATACTTCATGGTGTCCGGCGGTCCGTATGGACTGGAAGACATCGTCGGCCAGGCAGGGTATGGACGGGCGTTGCTGCTGCTTTGCATCGTCCCCATCATCTGGAGTTTGCCAACCGCGCTGATGGTTGGCGAGCTCGCCAGCGCGCTTCCTGAGGATGGTGGCTTCTACATTTGGGTCAGTCGCGCTCTCGGCCGCTTCTGGGGATTTCAGGAGGCGTGGCTTTCACTTTCCGCCAGTATTTTTGACATGGCGATATATCCTGCCCTCGCGGTCGCCTACCTCGGCCAACTGGATCCCGGTCTGACAGCTGGGCATCGCGGCCTGGCACTGTCGCTGGCAGTAGTGGTGATTTGCGTTGCGTGGAATTTGCGCGGCGCGTACTCCGTTGGCCAGGGTTCTTTATGGATGCTGGGTCTTCTGTTAACTCCTTTCCTCGGCATCATCGGCTTAGGCATTTGGAGAATCGGCCTGTTCCACATTGCGGGAAGTTCTGTGCAGCATGCGAGCTTGGCGCGAACGCCGCACGGCAGCATGGTGACTGCGCTGCTCTTCGTAGTGTGGAACTACATGGGATGGGACAATGCTTCCACCATTGCAGCGGAGGTGGAGGATCCGCAGCGCAATTACATTCGCTCCATGCTGGCTGCTGTTCTGCTAGTCGCGGGCAGTTATGTACTGCCCATCGCCATAGTCGCATTGACCGGCGTTCCATCGTCGATGTTTGTTACCGGCTCGTGGGTTGAGGTCGCGCGAACTTTAGGTACGCATGTCGGCCCCCGTTTCGCCGAGTGGCTTGCCATTGCTGTTGTAACTGGCGGTGCACTGACAGGCATCGCCATGTTCAACGCACTCATGCTTTCCTACGCTCGCGTTCCTGCGGCCATGGCCAGCGATGGTCTGCTGCCGAAAGCCTTGGAACGCCGCATGGCCAATGGTGTTCCCTGGGTCGCGGTGCTGGTGTGTGGAGTCGCTTGGGCGCTGGCGCTCGGATTCAATCTCACGCGTCTTCTCGAACTCGACATACTGCTCTATGGATTGAGCCTGGTTCTGGAATTTGTTGCACTCGCGGTTTTGCGATGGCGAGAACCGTCACTGGTCCGGCCCTTCCGCGTTCCTCTCGGCCGCTTTGGCGCAGTGGCGATTGGCATCACTCCTACCGCGGTGGTTTTCTATACCATCTACGCGGCGAGTGCCGATCGCATTACTCCCAGGTTACCGGCGATTCTTTTCGGAACTTTTCTCGCGGCTGCGGGTCCGCTATTCTATGTGTGCACACTTCGTCGAAAACGCGAAGGCAATCATACAACTTCGTGATGCAGTGGTACACGAAAATGAAGTGCGCGACGACCGAAATTCGACAGAGAAAATTGCGCGCTGTCAATGCAAATCCGGCATTCGATATGCCCTTTCACCAGCCTTGGTGCAGTTTCGAAAAGAAATGATTTTGTGTCGAAAACACTGCTGCCTACCGGCACTTGAATGTGCTAGTATCGGCTTTCGCTAACGTCATCCGAACAACCCGTTCCGTGTGCTCTGACCGCCCCAGGCCGACCACTTTTCAGCGAGTATCGGACAAACCGTAGCCAACATTTCTCACGACCTTTGGCAATTTCAAGTTCGTCACATGAACATGGAGTTCGCCGTATTGTTTAGCTTCGAAGGAGCAAGCTCCGCTGCAGATTTCTCACTTGCACCGGCAGTCGCGCCGCAACGTTGAAAGTGAAAAAAGCATGTCATTTCTAGCCACAGCTTCCTCGACCATCAATCCCTGGCTTCGCATCCTGACGGCGCTTGAGAAAAAGATCAATCACCAGTCCTTCGACACTTGGTTCAAGCCCACGCGCTTCAGCCGCATTGAAGGACGAGTGTTAGTCGTCACCGTGCCCACCCGCGAGTTTGAACACATTGGCGAACGGTATAACGATCACATCCTGGAGGCCGTCGACCAGCTCGGACTGGAAGTCGACGAAGTTTCCTTCGAAGCACTGCAGGAGGAAGCGCCGCCGCCACGCGTACGGCAGGATGGCGGCTTTGCGCCGCAGCCGACACGCTCTTCGAACCCGGCCCGCAATCGATACAACACCAACGCGGCCCCGGCGCCGCAGCAATCCCGGTTCGATTGGGATACTGCCGCTCAGCTGAATCCTCGTTACACCTTCGACGCCTTCGTGATCGGCAATGGAAATCAATTTGCCCGCGCTGCCGCCGAAGCCGTAGCTGAGCGTCCATCGAAAGCCTACAATCCTTTGTTTCTGTATGGCTCTGTCGGCAACGGCAAGACGCACCTGATGCATGCCATAGGACATGAAGTGAAACGGCATCAGCCGCAGGCGTCCATCTGCTACGTGTCCAGCGAAAAATTTACCAACGAGATGATCAACTCGCTGCGCTACGATCGCATGTCCAGCTTCCGAGACAAGTATCGCTCGGTTGACGTGCTGTTGATCGACGATATCCAGTTCCTTGCACAAAAAGAACGCACCCAGGAAGAATTCTTCCATACCTTCAACGCGCTGCACGAAAGCATGAAGCAAATCGTCATCGCCAGCGATCGGCCGCCGAAAGAACTGGCGGAGATCGAAGATCGTCTGCGCAATCGCTTTGAGTGGGGGCTGATTGCCGATATTCAGCCGCCCGATCTGGAAACCAAAGTGGCGATTCTCCAGAAGAAAGCGGAAAGTGAGCACGTCACGCTTCCGGTCGACGTGGCGCTGTTCGTCGCCTCCAACGTGCGCACCAATGTACGCGAGCTGGAAGGTGCGCTGGTTCGTCTGCTGGCGTGGTGCAGTCTGCATGGCGTGGAGATTAGCCTGGCCGTTACGCAGCAGTGCTTGAAGCAGTTCATCGACACCCAGGTTCGCAAAGTTACGATTGAAGTGATTCAGCGTGCTGTTGCGGATCAGTTTGGCATGAAGATCATGGAGCTGAAGCAGAAAAATAATTCCCGCTCCATCGTTGTCCCGCGCCAAATTGCCATGTACCTCGCCAAACAGCTGACGGAAGCGTCGCTGCCGGAAATCGGTCGCCACTTCGGAGACAAGCACCACACTACCGTGATGCATTCGATCGCCAAGATCGATGAGCTGCGCCACACCGACACCGATTTGAATCGCATGATCAACAACTTGATGGAGCAACTCAACAAGTAAGCCGTTCGCATCCTCCAGTCCGCTTCATCGTGCCCTGCAGGCTTTCATTTTGAGAGTCTTCGGGGTATTTTCTTCTGCACCCAAATCTCGCGCACACAAAAATTTCAACTGACAACGCAAAGCGCTTCGTCGCGCTGCGGCAATTCAGAATCCATTCCGGCACCAGGTATCTTCGCAGCCAACTCAAGAAAAATCGCCAATCCTCCAATCCATCCGATCCTCCACCCCGTACAGGCTGCAGGAAGGTATCAACCCGCTTCAAAGGAATGCTAGTCGCAAGAAATCTGAAACATGTGGTGCGGGCGTACTGCTTGTAATCCAACAACGCTCCCTCCCGACGAGTCGGAAGGAAGAGAACAACCAAGGAGACTTCAATGGCGACAGATAAATTGATCAAGGAATTGAGTGTGGCGGGTGGCCTGAACCGTCGCTCCTTCCTCACCGGAGCGACAATGTTCAGTGTGGGCGCGGCGGCCATGGCTATTGTCGATGGCTGCAGCGGCGGCTCAATGATGAAAACCACACCCGTCAGTGCCGCAGGCTCTACAGATACGGCGGCCAATATTTTGACCGCAGCTCTGATTGCTGAAAGCCTGGCGATCACCACCTATTACACAGCACTCTCCACATCGGCTGTGATAACCGATCCAAACCTCGCCGGCGCGGGCGGCACTGCGGTGAACGTCAGTTCTTCCGGCAGCGTCATCAACGTCGCGTATCTCCAGGCAGCGCTGCTTGAAGAAGTGGCTCACGCCCAGTTGCTGCGTTCGTTGCTGGGATTGCCCACGAACGGCAGCGGCGATTCGGGTGCGGGTGTTCCGCAGACTTTCTACTATCCAACTGGGACCTTCTCCTCGCTTACAGGGTTTCTGCCGGTTCTTCTGGCTCTCGAAGGAGCCTTCGTCGGCGCCTATATGACCGCCGTGGAAGAATTCGCTTCGATGGCAGCCGGGTACAACGGCTTTAGCGCTACTCAGGCCAATCCGGCCATGAGCGGCTCCAATCTCACTCAAGCAGATCTCATCCTTTACGCGAAAGTCTCCGCGTCGATCATGGGTGTTGAGGCGGAGCATCGTGCGCTGGTGCGGGGCATTCCTTCCGTTACCCTCGGGTCACCCAGTTTCGGCGGCATCAACCTCATCCCGGCCAACAACGTGAACTACGAGAGTGACGCCAGTCTCACCGGCCTGGTAGTCAGCGTGAGCGGCGACTCCACCACCACGGCAGCCGGCGCTCTGGGCCCGTTTATCTCCGCGGGTACCAATCCCGTCTCCGTGCCTACCGTAGCGACGCAGGCCACTTTCACTTCTGTCGTCACAGCGTCTGTCGCAGCCAACGTTTCGGGTTCCATCCCGTCAGCCGAATAAGCCTCTTTTGGGGCTCTGTCACCAGGAGCTCCAAAAGCAAACCTCATCCAGGGCACGCCGGATGGAAGGCAACATCGTTTTTGCTTAGGATGATTCCACATCTCGAGGCCTGCCAATCTGGAGCCAGATGCCTTCCTCACGTCGGAGATCGCAAGTCTCCGCCCTCCTACTGCATGTCGAGCGATCGGCATGCAGTACCTTTTTGCCCGCAAGGCTCGCTGTAAGGCTTTGCGACGTGGATATTTGCGGCTTCCTATTTCCCTTGCTGAGGCAACTTTAACGTCCAGTTGATTCTCTACATTCAGTGGTAGACCATAATGCCAGCAGTCTTGTGGCTCACAGCTTTGAGTCCTCCGTGTCTTCTATTTCTTCTATCGATCGGATCGGTCGTTCGGAAGGGGGAACCATGCTTTCGGCTTCAAACCAGACGCAACGCACCCAACTGTTCCAGGATCTCTTTCGCGACTATTCCGGCACTTGTTTCGCCATCCGAAGCGCGGATGGATGGTCCTGGTGCTCATCGCACAACCAGCAGCCACTGTGCACGTTTGTGATCAAATCCTCGGCGGCCTGGCACGCGCTACTGAAAGATCCGACGGACCGCACCCTGGGCGAGGCTTTCATCAATCAGGATCTGGACGTCGACGGTGATCTGTTCGCCGCCTTTCCTCCCGTACGGCACCTGTACCAGAAGGCTGGCAACATCGGTCACCACATCCTGCGCACCCTCTGGCGCTCCTCGTCCGACCTGGCACAGTGGTTCCGCTATGGCAGACAACACTCGATAGAGCGGGATCGCACCTCGATCTCCTACCACTACGATCTTCCCATCGACTTCTATCGCACCTGGCTGGGACCGACGCTGGCCTATTCCTGTGCCTATTTCCGCGATCCCGCGGAAGGATTAGAAAATGCCCAGGCCAACAAGCTGGAACTGATTTGCCGCAAACTGGCTCTGGCGCCGAACCAGCGTTTCCTCGACATCGGCTGCGGCTGGGGAAGCCTGCTGCTGCACGCCTCCTCCCGCTACGGAGCCGACACCTACGGCATCACGCTCAGCCAGGAGCAGGCAGACGTCACCGCCCAAAGAATCAGTCACGCTCAGCTGGAGGACAAGTGCCGCGTGGAATTGCGGGACTATCGCACCATTCCCGAGTTGCAGACGCATTTCGACAAGATCGCCAGCATCGGTATGTTTGAGCATGTCGGGCTGAAAAACCTGCGCGAATATTTCACCATCGTGATGCGCATGCTCTCCCCGGATGGGCTGTTTCTAAATCACGGCATCGCCCGGTCGGCAGGTTGCCCTCCCGCAAAAGATTCCTTCATGGATAAGTATGTGTTTCCCGATGGCGAGCTGGTCACCCTGGGTGAAGTGCTGGAAGTGGCCGAATCCGTCGGCTTTGAAGTGCGCGACGTCGACAACCTTCGCATCCACTATGAACAGACACTGCGCCTTTGGGTTCAAAATCTGCAGAAGAACATGCAAAGCGTTCTGAAAACTGTTTCCGAGCGGACCTACCGCATCTGGCTGCTCTACATGGCAGGCTCGGCATACGCATTTCAGCAGGGAAACATCGAGCTCTACCAGGTGCTGTTGGCGCGACCCGGCAAAACTTTACCAGCGTTCACCATGCGAGAGAATTGGTATCAAGGGTGGACGACGGCAGCCTCAAAAGCTGCGGTCTGGTAGCCAAGTCAAAACAAAGGAAGAGGTGTGCGTGCGAGTTTTAAAAGGACGGAATGTTTTTCAAACCGCGGTTTCCGCGGCGAGAGTTCCCTGGTATACGAGCATTGCCTTGCTGTCGATTCTGTTACTGCCGGGGTTTTGTGGAAAGTCTGCTGCCGAGAAACTCCCTCCTCAGGAACTGGTCAAGCAGGTTGTCTACAACGAGCTGCAGGCCAACCAGAATGACCATACCCACTGGATGTATAAAGATTCCGACACCGTACCTGCCAGGAGTACGGTGAAGCTTGTTGTCGAAACGCCGAACGGTACAGTTTCCAAATTGATTCTGTTGAATGGCCATCCATTGACACAGCAGCAGCGGGCTCAGGACGACGCCCGCATGGAAAGTATCCTCACCGATCCTTCGGTGCTGGCCAAACAGCACAAAAACAGCGCCCACGATGATCAGCAATCCGTCTCCCTGATGAAGATGTTGCCTAACGCTTTTATTTGGACATACGCGGGAGAATCCAATGGTGAAATTACTTTGGACTTCAAGCCCAACCCAGCTTTCCAGCCGCCTACCTATGCCTCCCGCGTCTTCGCTGCGATGGCTGGCCAGGCGGTGGTCGACGCATCCCAAAAACGCGTGAAGGTGCTGAGTGGCAAGCTGATTCAGACGGTGGAGTTTGGCTGGGGACTCTTTGGGAAAATGAACCAGGGCGGCACATTCCGCATCGTTCGTACGCAGGTGGCTCCCGGCATCTGGGAAATCACCGAAACCCATGTGCATATCCAGGGCCACATGCTGATTTTCAAAAGCATCAATGAGCAAGAGGACGAAATCAGCAGCGATTACAAGAAAACTCCCTCGTCGATGACCCTCCGCGAGGCAATTGACCAGCTGAAGAATGGCGACATCGCGAAGGAGTTGGGCATTGAGCCTGAAAAGTGACGGCTGTGCATCCCTTGATCGCCGCAAAAGCCAGTGAGCATTGAGTGGGGATGAGCTTTGCACATCCGGTGCGAGAAATAAACATGGGCCCACGTCTTCCCTGTGGAGCGTGTGGAGATCGAGGCGGCCGGACCTGCCCCAATCTCGAGTCGCGCACCGCTTTTACCGGTTTTACCTTTTCTCCACGCCCAGTTTTAGAAAACAGGACATGGCTCGCACCCCAGATTTTGTTGGCGACGGCCTCATTATCCTGATTTCCACTGCCATCTGCTATTACTACTGTCTTTGTATGTCTATTCATTTTCCCCCGTAGTACCTAAAAACAACCTCCCCTCAGCCGCCAACCCAAACTCCGAAAACGACAAAACCATCGCCATCCCGATAGACCCTCCAACGCCAGATTTTCATCGACTGTACCCTCTTTTCCGCAGCGGATTTCCACGCCGGACATAAGGTTTGTTCTCTACAATGAAACCAACGTCCATAGTGGGTTCGCAGCGGGACGCTCCCGTGGTATATAAGGTTGAAAAGAGAGACGTTCTGAATGCCAAGTCTGGAAGTCCAGCCGGAGAAGCCAGTGGTCGAGAGTACTGCGATGGAAATCAGCGTAAATCGTCAGTTGTTGCTGCGCGAATTAACAGCCACTCAAGGCGTTGTCGAACGCAAGACAACGATTCCGATCTTATCCAACTTCTTGCTGGAGGCGGACCAGGATCGACTGACAATCACGGCCACCGATCTTGATCAAAGCATCCGCACTTCCTGCGCGGCCAAAGTCAAGAAGCCCGGGTCCTGCACCATTCCAGCGCGTAAACTGTTCGATTACATTAAGCTACTGCCGGACGGCGAAATCAGTATCAAGCTGATGGAGAATCATTGGGTACAGATTCGTCTCGGCCGCTCAAATACGAAAATGGTCGGCATGGCCCGTGCGAATTTCCCCCAGGTGCTGCCATTTCCGACGGCAGGCGCAATTCGTCTGCCTGCATCCGTCTTGCGCAACATGATCGGCAAAACCATTTTCTCCGTTGCCAATGAAGAATCGCGCTATACGCTGAACGGCGCATTATTGCTGGTGAAAGCCGGCAGCCTCACCATGGTTGCGACCGATGGTCATCGCCTGGCGCACATTGAGAAGACAAACGAAAACCTTGCCGTCAGCGGAGAGAAGAAACTTCTCATTCCTCGCAAAGCGCTTTCCGAGCTGCAATCGCTGCTAGCAAACACAGAAGAAGAATTCATCGACTTTTCCGACGATGAACAGACGCTGTATTTCCAGGTTGGCAATCGCGTCCTTACCTCGCGCAAACTGACCGGCCAGTTTCCGAATTACGAAGCAGTTCTCCCGCGCGATAACAATCGCTTCGTCATCGTCCGCACCACCGACTTGCTGGCATCCATCCAGCGTGTGGCGCAGTTCGCAGATGAACGTTCGGGAGCGGTGAAAGTGCGGCTCGAACAGAATGAGATGAAGATTTCTTCTTCCTCCACCGAGGCCGGCGAATCGGAAGACACCATTGAGACGCCCTACAACATGGACCCGCTCGTCATCGGGTTCAACTCCACCTACATGGTCGATTTTCTGAAGGCCGTCGGCGATGTCAGCGAGGTTCGCTTGGAGTTCAAAGACGCCCAGACCGCGGGCCAGGTTCGCCCGGAAGATGCGAAGGACGATTTCCGCTATCGCTACATCATCATGCCGATGCGCATCTGACGCCGTGTTTTAGTATCCCACTGAAAGAAAAGCATCCACTGGCGGTTAGCCAATGGATGCTTTTTTACTTTGATCTCGATTCTGGCCTACAGACCTCAGTTCGCGTTTTCTTCAAGCAATGGCAGGCACTTCTGTCGTCACAATTTCGATCTCAACCTGCGGTGGTTGCAGCATGGTCTGGTGAATCAAGCAGCGATGTACAGATCGCTGCATAGCCAGCGTCTGATCGGCCGTCAGGCTCACCGGGCTTTGCACTTTGATGACAAAGTTGCCGAGTCGCGCCGGATCACGCAGCTTTTCAGCATCTACTGAGACCTGCAGGGCGTGATCGGCCAGCTTGCGACTCAATAAAAATTGCGCCGCATAAAAAGCAGCACACGACCCGAGCGACGCCAGAAAAATCTCAGGCGGCGTCATCGCCTCATCGCCTCCGCCGTTCTCAACCGGCTGATCACATTCAATGATGTGCTGTCTCGCCTGAATTTGAAACCGTGTCTTGCCAATGTGACTTACGTTCACTTTCATTGCGCTCTCTCCTTCAATTCGTACCGTTACTCAGCTACCTTACCGCATCGCCCTGCTGGGTTCCGGCAGACCCATCTTGCGAAAGAACGTCATCGCCGGACACCAGTTGGTGAACGCGGACTGCAACAAATTCAGCCCGACAAACGCCGTCAGCCAAAGCCAATTCAGCGAAACCCATCGTGCCAGCGCCAATGAAACCAGCACCATCACGCCTGCCATCAAACGAACCGCTCGATCAACCGTCATGGAAAACCTCCTCTTGCTGGGTGGTGATAGATGATTGTTGCTCCCTCTCGTGGCGAGCGTTCAGCATGTAATACAACACTGGAACCGCAGGCCATGAGAGAAATGTCGAAGCCACACCGCCAGCAATCAGCGACAAGCCCAGCCCTTGAAAGATCGGATCCGTCAGAATTACACTCGCTCCCACCACCACCCCTGCTGCGGTCAGCAACACGGGCCGCAACCGTACTGCTCCCGCATCGATCACCGCTTCAGCGAGCGGCATGCCCTCGCGCCGCCGAAGCTCGATAAAGTCCACGACCAGGATGGAATTGCGCACGATGATGCCCGCGCCCGCAATGAATCCAATCATCGAAGTCGCGGTGAAAAAATCACCTAGCAGCGCATGTGCCGGAAGAATTCCCACCAGCGTGAGCGGAATCGGCGCCATAATCGCCAGCGGCACCGTGAAAGATTTGAACCAGCCCACCACCAGTACATAAATCAGGATCAACACCGCAGCGAACGCCAATCCCAAATCGCGGAAGACCTCAATCGTGATCTGCCACTCGCCGTCCCACTTCATCGAGTAGTGGTCGGTCGACTCCGGCTGGACGGAGTTGTAGCGGACGAGCTTGTATCCATCGGGCAAGGTCAGCTTGTCCAGCGCCTGGTTCATCTTCATGATGGCGTAGACCGGGCTTTCTTCCGCGCCTGCCACATCGCCGGTCACATAGACTACGCGCGTCAAATTCTTGTGATAGATATCTGGCTTCAATGTGGCGTGCTCCACGTCTACCAGTTCGCGCAAAGAAACCATGCTGCCATCGGTGCCTCGCAGTTTGATGATCTCTAGCGATTCCAGCGACGAGCGGTCCGGTCGATCCAGTTCCACGATCGTCGGCACCACTTCGCGGGCATCCTGCGAGTGGAGCAGCCCCACCTGCATTCCGGACGCAGCCAGTTGAATCGTCTGCGCTACCTGCGCCACCGCAATTCCATGTATCGCCGCTTTGGTTTCGTCGACGTGCAACTCCAGTTGCTGCTGCGGATCTTGCATGTACCAGTCGGTGTCAACCACGCCCTTGGTCTGCTGGAAGATTCGCTTCACCTGGCGAGCGACTTCCAACTGTCCCTCCGGACTCGGTCCATAGATTTCGGCCACCAGCGTTTGCAGCACGGGCGGTCCCGGCGGTACCTCTGACACTTGAATCCTTGCGCCAAGCCGCTGCGCAATCTGGTCCAGCCCCGGTCGCATCCGCTTCGCGATCGCGTGGCTTTGCGCGCTGCGCACATCCGCCGGCAGAAGGTTCACCTGGATGTCCGCCTGGTTCGGCTGGCTGCGCAAATAGTAGTGCCGCACCAGCCCATTGAAGTTGTAAGGGCCCGACGTGCCCGCATAGATCTGATAATTCGTCACGTCGTTCTGCTGGCTCAGGTAGGCTCCCAACGCCTGCGCCACGCGCGTAGTCTGTTCCAGCGGAGTTCCATCGGACATATTGATCATCACCTGGAACTCGCTCTTGTTGTCGAAGGGCAGCATCTTGACCAGCACCATCTTCAGCGGCACCAGCGAGCAAGCAGCCAACAGCAGCAGCACCACCACGCCTAGAAATATGTATCGTGTCCGCGCTTTGTACAGCAGCGGATGCATCACCCGTCGGTAGAACTGTGTCAGCCAGCCTTCCTTCTCCGGCTCCAGCATGTGCGCGCCACTCAGGTGCTTGCGCCCCAGCAGCCGCATCGCCGCCCATGGTGATACGACGAACGCGACGATCAAAGAAAACATCATGGCCGTCGACGCGCCCACTGGAATCGGCCGCATGTACGGTCCCATCAGGCCGCGCACAAATGCCATCGGCAGAATCGCGGCGATTACAGTGAAGGTTGCCAGAATGGTCGGGTTCCCCACTTCCGCGACGGCTTCCACCGCAACTTCACTCAACGGTCGGCCGCAGTTTTTCGGAAGACGAAAGTGTCGAACCATATTTTCGACCACAACAATCGCATCGTCCACCAGGATGCCGATGCTGAAGATCAGCGCGAACAGCGTCACGCGATTGAGCGTGTAGCCCAGCAAATAGAAGACCACCATAGTCAGCGCCAACGTCACTGGAATCGCCAACAGCACCACGCCCGACTCGCGCCAGCCGAGAAACAGCGCGATCAGAAAGGTAACAGAAAGTGTGGCCAGCAGCAGATGCTTCAGCAGTTCGTCCGACTTTGCTTTCGCGGTTGCGCCGTAGTTTCGCGTCGTCGTAATCGTCACGTCGGCGGGCACGGTCACGCCGCGCATCTCCGCCACTCGCTGCAATACGGCGCGCGAAATGTCCGTCGCATTGGTGCCTTTGCGCTTGGCAATCGTGATCGTCACCGCGGGATATTCCTGTGCGGCTTGTTCGTGCGCACTGGCACGGGTCGTGCCGAATAACACGTAATCCTGCGGCTCTGCCGGCCCATCCACAATTTTGTCGGCGACGTCGCGCAGGTACACCGGGCGTCCATTGGCAACCCCAAGCACAACCCCTGCCAGATCGTTGGTGTCTTTGAAAAGATTTCCCGCGTCAACTAGAATTTCCTGGTTGCCCTCGGCAAACTCTCCCGCCTGTGTGCGCGCATTCGCCGCCCTCAGCCGCTCCACAACTGTGTCTGGCGAAATACTGAAGGCCGACAACTTCGCCGTGCTCAACACCACACGCATGGCGCGCGCTTGTCCCCCAATCAGCTTCGTTTCCGAAACATCAGGAACCTGTCGAATGGTGTGTTGCACCTCTTCTGCGATTTGCCGTAGTTGATAGCCGTTGTAATTCGCGCCCCACAACGTTAGCGCCAGAATCGGCACATCGTCGATCGAATGCACCTTCACCAGCGACGGCGAAGCTCCTACCGGCGTGCGATCTGCATTCGAATACAACTTGCTGTACACGTTGACGAGCGCATCCTGTTCCGCCGTGCCCACTTTGAAGCGCACGATCACCAGGCTCTGTCCAGGGCTCGAAATGGAATAGACATATTCCACGCCTGAGATTTCGTGCATCAGATTCTCAATCGGATTGGTGACGCGCTGCTCTACTTCCGCAGGTGACGAGCCCGGCATGGCCGTCATCACGTCGAGCATGGGTACCTGGATCTGCGGATCTTCTTCTCGCGGAATCGCCACCACCGCGAACAAGCCCACTGCGAGCGAGGCCACAATAAATAGCGGCGTCAACTTCGAATTCAGGAAGGTTCTCGCCAGCAGTCCCGCGATTCCGTGCGGCTTACCTGGGCTCTCCGAATTGGGTTTGATGGGGAAGGGCTTCATTGTTGCCCCTCGATGCGCTTGCCTGCCAGGTCGCGATCGCCCGGATGATTCACCAGCGTCTCTCCCGCGACCACGCCAGAAAGTACCTCGACTTCATCGCTGTGCGGATTTCCCAGGGTCACGTAGCGCAGCTGTGCTACTCCCTCGCCATCCCGCGCGTAGACACAAGGCAAGGATCCGCGCATTACCACCGCGGATGCCGGTGCCATAATCACCGAACGCACTGCGCCCGGAAAATTAGCCGTGGCATACATTCCTGCTCGTAACTGTTTCGACGCCGGTAGATCCAGCTTGACCAGGAAGCTGCGACTCGAAGGATCCGCCGCGGGAACAATCTGCGCCACGGTGGCCGTAGGCTCGGACTCCCCCATTCCATCTATGCTCACCGGCACTTTCATTCCCAGCCGCACCGAACCAATCAGCGATTCATCTACGGACGTGTACAGTTGCAACGGGCCGTCGCGATCGATCTGCAGCAAGGGCGTTCCTGGGGTCGCCAACGTTCCAGGATCAGTCGCCCGCGCCGTCACGATGCCAGCGAACAGAGCCCGCAGCTGCATGTAGCCCAGCTGTGTTCGTGTGCCTGCCACGGCTGCTTTCGCTTCGCTGCTTTGTGCTTGCAACGCCTCAAGTTGCAGTTGCGCGGCCTCAGACCGCTGCTGCACTTCGTCAAATTCCTGCGGACTCACGCTCTTTTCGTCTTTCAGTTCCTGGTAGCGTGCCAACGTTCCCGCGGCCAAGGTTGCGCCAGCCTGCGCCGCCATCTGCTGTTTTTCCACCGCTATTTGCGCTGCGGTCGCGCGATTCAATTCCGAACGCATCGCCGAATCATCCAGCGCGATCAGCAACTGCCCCGCACGCACGCGGTCGCCGGCTTGCACCAGCACCTGCCGGATGGTCCCCGGCATCTGCGCGGAAATAATTGCGGTTTCCTTCGCATGTACCGTGCCGCTGGTGCGAATCGACTGCGGCATCTGTTGTTGCGTAGTCTTTACCAACTGAGCTTGTGCCGTGGGGGTCGCTGCTTGCACCGGTTGGCTCTCATGAGAGCAGCCCATCAGAAGCACGGGAGTCAAAAGTAGTAGGGAGGATAGCGCTGGCTTCATTGCAGAGTCTCCGCTGAATCGGGGGTAAGGGTGCCGGTCGAATACATCAAGGCTGCATAGTCCACTGCGTTTCCGTACACGGCGCGCCAATAATCGTTCTGGCTTCGGCGTTGCGCATCTTCAGCGCGCAACACATCGGTCATGGTCGCCAGGCCCGCCTTGTAGCGGTTATGCACAATTCGCAGGCTCTCAGCGGACTGTTCCATCGATGCCTGCGCCGTCGCCAGAATGCGCTCGGCGGTGTGGTGCTCCGTCCAGGCGCGATTCACGGCGAGACGAATCTGCTGCTCGCCCGCGCGCTCTTGCGCTTCCGCTTTTTGCTGGATGGCACGCTGCTGGGCAAGCTGCGCGCGCTTCGCCATCGGGAAAATGTCGAGATTGAGCTGCACTCCGGCGACCCAGTTATTGCCGCCACCGCCGGTAAAGTTAGGATTGTCCAGTTCCCAATTGCCGTAGGAGCTCACCGTAGGCGCCAGGCCGTCTCTCGCCGCCTTTGCCGCCGCGGCTTGCGCCAATGTCTGCTGTCTCAGCGCCTTCAGATCCGGTTTGGCCTTCAGCGCGCTCGCAATGTCGTCCGCCAACACGCCCTCCGGAAAACTGCGCGCCTCGATCGGCTGCAGCGTAGCGCGCGGCGAGGTCGTGTCTCCACCCATTGCCGCTTCCAGCTGTGCCCACGCGACATCGGCATCGCCTTCAGCGGCAATGCGTGCCTCCTGCTGCTCTGACAAATTCACTTGCGCGGTCAGCATGTCGGAGTCGACTGCAAGGCCCGCGTGCACCTTTGTTTTCGCGTCGGCCAGCAGTGCTTCCGCCGTTGTCTCTTCATGCTGTGCGACATCTACTCGCCGCTGCGCGTACAAGACGGCCTGGTAGGCCTCGACCACGCCAAGCACAATTCCCTGGTTGGCTTGCTCGCTCATCGCGCTCGCACCCGCGGCTGCAAACCTGGTTCCGCGAATCTGTTCCTGGGTGCCGGACCAGTTAAACAGCATCCACTGGCCGCTGAAGCGCGTCACGAAATTGTCCACCGGAGTCGGCTTGTTCAAGCTGTTCAGCGCGAAATCCGCCGAGGTGAATTGTTGCTGTCGCAGCCTCGTGCCAAAGACATACACAGGATCGTTGCCTCGTGAAATATCTTCGGCAAAATTTAGTCGCGGCAGCAGTCCAGTCCGCGCAGCGCTCAATCCGGCCTGCGCCGCCTTCACATCGGCCTGTGCCACCGCGGCCTCCGGGTTCTTCCCTAGGGCCTGGTCAATCGCCTGACGCAATGTCAATGAAGGCGTAGCGGCACGGGATGACTGTGTCTCCTGCGCCCGGCTTGCCTGCCGTCCCGCGACCGTCAGCCACGTGAGGCCCACCAGCAGGACCATCGCCTTGCTCACACGACTCCTACGTCCCATCGCCCGAATCCCTTTCACTTGGGTGTTCAGTCAAATAAAGACATCGAGTCGGGAGATCGTTACAGCTTTTCTGAATTAATTTCGCTGGGAGCGTTTAGGAGGCGAGCGTCGTTGTTGCAGTGGATGATCGGCTTTGCAGCAGGCGCAGGTACTCCTCAGCCAGCAGGCGCCGCAGGGAGGCGCAAGTGTCGCTGTCGTATGGCATGTTCAACTTGCGGCATCGGTCGATAGCCAGCTTCAAGTCAGATAAGAATGCAATGCAGGCCGGGCAGGCATCGATATGGGCCTGCATCTGTTTGCAGCTTTTCTTTTCCATGCGCCCATCCAGATATTCAGAAAGATTTCCGAATATCTCCATGCATTCCTGCGAACGCGTGTCAGCGGCAGGTTTCTTGCGGCGTGAGGAAGTCCGCAGCGGGTGTTGCAACTCCTCTAATTCCTTGCGCAGCATCAGGCGCGCCCGATGCAGCCGCACCCGCACCGTTCCCGGCTGCAGCGAAAGCACTGCCGCTACCTCTTCCGTGTCGAGCTCCTCCATATCGTGCAGCACCAGCACCAGCCGGTATTGCGGAGGAAGCTGCAGCACCCCCTCGTGCACTTGGAGTTGATCTTCATGGGTAAGCGCCTTTTGTTCCGGGCCTGCCGCCGAAGCCGTCAGCAGCGCGCTCAACTCGGCTCCGTCGGGCATCAAATCTTCCAGCGCAACCGTCTTGTGGCTGGATTCTTTTTTCCGTTTGCGCCAGCAGCGGTTCCTCGCCGCCGTGTACAGCCATACCGACAGCGCCCGAGGGTCTTCAATCTTCGCCAGGTGCGGCAGAGAACTGACCAGCACATCCTGCATGGTGTCTTCAGCGTCTTCGCGGTGCCCGCAAAGCTTCATGCTGAAGGAGAAGACCGTCCCCTGCAAGAGCCGTATCGCGTGTGGCACGCCCGCGGGATCATTCCGAAGTAATTGAATTGCTTTTTGCAGTTCGGGGCGCATTTTCCTCGGGGCCACGCGAGTGCAGGAGATTGACTCAATTCTATGCTTCGGAGCCTTCCAATCGGCTCGCATTCCGCGGGGATGAGCACGCTTCATCGACACCTGCGTAACTTTCCGGCTTCCAGCGTTGCCATCCTTCGCTCACGCGGCAGCACCGCGTTCGATTCATTGCTCGGAAGCCGCACGAAACCGGAAAAGCTGTATCAAGGTGAAGATAAGCAGACCCACCGACAACCACGCGAACCAGTCTCCCCATAGCAGATACAGAGTGCACGCATGCGCGACGGGTGCATCTGCAATCAGGGTCGCGAACGGTGCCGAGTCGCTCCGGGTTTGCGCCAGAATGCGGCCGCGGTTATCGGTCACTGTCAGGTATCCATTCTTTGCCGCATGCGCAATGCTGAAGCCGCTCTCTACTCCGCGCATGATCGCGATGTGCCCGTGCCATCCGCGATCAATATTGAAATCCCATCCCGGTACCAGCAACAGGCCCACTCCAGCCTGACCGTAAAGCCTTGAGGGTGCGGCGAAGTCCATGTCTTTGCAAATAGCTACGCCCCAGGTGCCCGAAGGCCTTTGCAGCAGCGTCAAGTTCGTTCCGGGAGTGAACATGGCCTCCATCGGCGGCAACATGTGCTGCTTGTCATAGAGCAATATTGACTTTGCCGGCGTATACACGCGTGCCTGGTTGTACTGGACAGCGGGGGCGCGGTCGACCATGCCCGCTACGATCGTCGTCCCGGTTTTGTCGGCTAGAGTTTGAAAGATGGCATCGGTCGATGTAATCGCGCGTCCTTCAACAGTGCCCAGCTTCTCCGGCATCACGATTACGTGAGCGCCGCGGTTCGTCAGCGTTTCTGCCGCTGCGGCATAGTCACCGAACAAGCGCTCCGTACTCGCTCCCGGATCTGCCACGAACACATTGTTTCTCTCGTCCGATGCGATGAGACCTACGCGTACCTGCGGCGCATGCAGAGGCATCGCCAGGCGCGCCATACCGAACGCCAACACCAGCACGACACCTCCCAATCCCGCGATCAAAACGTGCGTCGCTTGCTTCCGCGCCGCGGAGCGCAGATGCCAGCCAATTGCCAGTGCAGTAGAGAACAGCAAGAGGAAAAAAGTCATCCCCCACGGGCCGGTGAGTGAGGCCAACTGCAGAAAAGGCAGAAAACTCAGCTGCGAATAGGCGAAACTTGCCGCCGTGCCGCCAGAGGTTGTTAAATTGCGGATGAATTCATATACAACCCACGCTGCAGGAAAGGCCACCAGCGCGCTCCACACAGCGCCACGCAACAACAGCGCGCGAAACAGCAACACCGCCGCCATGAACACGACCGCCGCGGTTGTAAAAATGACAACCCAGACAGTCGGCGGCGCATGCAATATGCGCAGATAGTGCCAAAGATTCAGACTGCCAAGCCACACCGTGAAAAAGGCCGTCGCCGCGGTCAAACGCCAGGAGTTCCGCGTGGCAAACACCAGCACCGGCAGCGGCGCAGCCCACATCAGCGGCCAGATGGGGTTGAGTCCATTTCCGAACCAGTACAGAGTCGCCGAAATTACGATGGTCAGCAACGCCATCGCATACCGTGGATAGCTATTTGCAGATGCCATGGATATATCTCCTGAAGGAGCGCCGATACACAGCGCGAAATCGTTCGGCAGAAACGCCCATGCGGCCGCCGAGATACAGCATGATTAGCCCATGCGACAGAGCTCCCATTTCGAACACAATCTCCCAGGCATCGTCTTCGCGGAAATAGCCGCATTTCATGCCTTCTTCAATCACCTTCACCATCAAATTGGCTGTGGGAGAAAGCCCGGCCTTGAAATCCTGTGGAAACTTGCGCGCACCCTCGCGGGGTTGCAAAAACATCAGCTCAAACAATCGCGGATTTTCAAGCGCGTGATCAATATAAATGTCTGCCATTTCCGTCAGCCGCTTTTCGATGTTGCCGGAGAAGCGCCTGCTAGCTAGTTCAGCGACCAATTCTGCGAACCCTTCGTCGGCCAGCGCATTCAGCAGGCTTGTCCTGTCGCGGTAGTGTCGGTAGACAGCCATGGGCGTAACGCCGACCCTCTTGGCGATTCGCCGCATGGTCACGGCATCTACTCCTTCGTGATCAAGCAATCGACGGGCGGCATTGGCGATCTTTCGCGAGGTGGAAGCGGTCGTCATGTATACACCGTATACTTCAGGAGAAAAATATATCACGAATCTGGAAAATGGAAAATTCCTTGAGACCCCCCAATCAAGTTATGCTGTTAGCGGGTCGCCGAAGAACCCCCTATGGATGGTCCGCATCAGCCCGTAAAAGTCGCCTGGTATCGTTCTCCGGTCAGTCGCGAGCAGCTGCAGGCCCTCAACCGGCGCAGCGATTTCAGAGGGTTTCTTCAGACCGGCGGCTACCTGGGATTGCTCGCTTTCACGGGAACTCTTGCCTTCGCTTCTGCCGGCAGGCTGCCGTGGCCCATGGTGGTGATGCTATGTTTCATCCACGGAATGTTCTGGGCTTTCCTGATCAACGGCTTTCATGAGTTTGTCCACAACTCCGTGTTTGAAACCAAATCGCTCAACTGGTTCTTCGCCCGGGTCTTCGCGTTTCTTGGATGGCACAATCCGTATGAGTTCTGGGCCAGTCACACCGAGCATCACAAGTACACGTTGCATCCGCCCGATGATTTAGAAGTGGTGCTTCCCATGGACTTATCGCTGAAGGGATTTCTCAAAACCGGATTCATCAATCCTGTAGGACTGTGGCAGACGCTCTCGAAAACCACCCAGATCGCTCGTGGCAAGCTGCAGGGTCCGTGGGAGAAATCTCTTTTTCCGGATGCTGCAGTAAAAGAAAAACGCAGCCTGGTGCGATGGGCGCGCCTGCTGCTGGCGGGTCACGCAACGATCCTCGTGCTGTCGATCGTCATGCATTGGTGGATGCTACCGGTTGTCATTACTCTGGCGCCATTCTACGGCGGATGGTTGCATTATCTTTGCAACAATAGCCAACATGCAGGCCTGCAGGATAATGTGCTCGACTTTCGCCTGTGCTGCCGCACCATCACCTTAAATCCGCTGCTCAGCTTTCTCTACTGGCACATGCATTTCCATACGGAGCACCACATGTATGCCGCCGTCCCTTGCTATCGACTGGCAAAGCTTCATGCGCTGATTCGCGACGACCTTCCAGCCACTCCGCATGGCCTCTTCGCAACTTGGAAACAGATCGCCGGCATCCTGCGGCAACAGCGGCAGAATCCGGCGTATCAGTATGTTCAGAGGTTGCCGCTGCACGAACAGCGCTAGAAACCCTTCGCTATACAACTGCGAAATTCGTTAGACGCCAGTCGCCTCAATGGTGGCGCCGATCATCGCATCAAATCCCATGCAGGAATTCAGCATCAGGTGGTAGATCCGATAGTCGTTCCACACATTGTGATAAAAATGTTCAACGTAGTCGGAGCGCCGCTGATCCGTGGCCGCTAGTTCTCGCTCCGCAACTGCCTTTTTGTCCGGGAATGCCTGTTCAAACCAGCGAACCTTCCTCGCCGTCGAGGCATACACGAACGTGTGAAAGCACCCAGGAATTCCATGCAGCGCACAAGCCGCGCCACGTCCGACAATGACGCATCTGCCGGCCCGTGCCTTCTCTATCATCACTTCCTGCGTCAGCTCGGTCATGCGGGTGGTGTCGAAAATCTCCTGTTCCAATATCGCGGAGGCGCGTTCATTGCTGCCGTGCCAGAACGCCCGACCCACCTTGCTGTACCAGGGATCCAGCCGCTCATCGCGGCGACGCGCTTCGATCGTCGGCACGCCGGCGCGCTTGGCCACTTCGTCGATCAAGGATTGATCGAGTAAATCCCACTTCAAATGTTCCGCCAAAAGCCGCGCAAACTCGCCGCCGCGGCTTCCATATTCCCGTTCTACCGTAATCACTTGAATCATGTTCTCTCTCGCGCCCAATTTTGGATGCAAACTATCGCAGCCGCGGTGATGGTAGCACTGAAAATTCGAGATTTCCAGACGCTATTGCCGCAACTCCACCACCGTCGCACCGGCTCCCCCCTCATTCTGCGGCGGCTCGCTGACCTTGTCGACCTGTGGATGGCTGCCTAGGTACGTGCGCAAGGCTCTCCGCAGAATGCCCATGCCCACACCATGCACAATGCGCACCTGTGGCACTCCCTCCAGAAATGCCTGGTCCAGAAATTTCTCCACTGCGTCCGTCGCCTCTTCCACCGTACGGCCGATCACGTTGATCTCGGTCGCGCCTGAACTCATTTCTCCGGCCCGCTCTCGGTTCAGCGAAACCCGAATGCCCTTGCCGCGCGCGGCCGCGACCGGAGTCATCTGCCGCCCACGGTCGGCCGCAGAAGTCACAACCTCAGCAATGTCGTTGCGGCGAATTCGCATTTTCAGCTGCCCTACGGATACTTCAAAGTTCTCATCATCGACCTGCCGCTCCACCATCGCGGTTTTCCCTAACGAGCGCAGCTTTACCGTGTCCCCCACGTTCACGTTGCGCACAATGTGCGGCTGCGCGTTGGGATCGCCCCGGTCCGCGCCGGTTTGATGCGCAACCACCGTGGCGTCCACTTGCTCGCGGAATTCGCGCCGCAGTTTTGCCAGCCCTCGCTCCGCCTGCTTCGCTACTTTTTTCTGAGCGCTGCTGTCTTCAATTCCACGCAGCACCTCACGCACCTGCGCCTCAAAAGCTTTCAGCAGAGACGATAGCTTCCCTTCCATCTCCTGTACCTTGCGCTGCTGCTCCTGGCGTCCTTCACGCTCCAGCCGCTGGCGCTCTTTGGCAATCTCCTGCTCGCGACGCTGTAGTTGCGCTCGCTCGGTATTCACCGCCAGTAGGTCCGCATGCAGTCGATCGAGAAATCGCCCAATCTCCACCGCCTGGCTGCCCAGCCGCTGCTTTGCATTTGCCAGAATGTCCGCATCCATTCCCAGCCGCTCCGCAATGTGGATGCCCGCGGACACCCCTGGAACCCCGACACGAATGTGATAGGTTGGCGCGAACGTTTCCTCTTCAAATCCCGCCGCCGCATTCTGCACACCGGGCGTGTTGGCCGCGTACACCTTCAGAGAAGTGTGATGGGTGGAGATCAAACACCAAGCGAGCCGCGCGGAAAAATGCGCCGCAATCGCAGCCGCCAGTGCTGCGCCCTCCTCCGGGTCGGTTGCCGAACCCAATTCATCCAGCAACACCAGTGAGTTGGCTGTCGCCAGTTTCGATATTTCATTCAGTCGCGTGATGTGCGCCGAGAAGCTGGAAAGATCCTGCTCGATCGATTGCGCGTCGCCAATGTCTGCCAGCACCGCGTCAAACACTGGCAGCTCGACCGCCTCCGCCGGCACGGGAATTCCGGACTGCGCCATCAATGCCAGTAGTCCCACGGTTTTCAGCGCCACAGTTTTACCGCCCGTGTTGGGTCCACTGATGATCAACTGCGGCGTGGCAGCGGGCAGCTCCAAATCCAGCGGAACAATTGTTTTCGGCTCGGATGCATGTTGATCGTGCGAAGATCGTCGTGACAGCGCTTCTCCGCGCAGACGTTTTTCCAGTAATGGATGTCGCGCTGCTATCAGAAAGATTCGCTCCGACCCCTTCGGCGAAAACACCGGTGCAGTGCATTGAAAATCCGCCGCAAATCGCGCCCGCGCAAACAGCGACTCCACTTCCGTCAGAACCTCAGCGCACACTCGAATCGCTTCTGCATGTTCGCCAACTTGCCGTGTCATGGCCGCCAGAATGCGGTGCTCTTCGTCCTGCTCTTCTTCCAATAGCCGCTGCAGCTCGTTGTTCTGCTCGATAGTTTCGATCGGCTCGATAAAATACGTTTGCCCGCTGGAGCTGGCCCCATGCATCACACCGGGCACGCGCCGCTTCCACTCCGCTTTTACCGGCAGCACAAACCGCTCACCCCGCACGGTGATCAAGTCTTCCTGCAAGGAGCCTTCCGGTCCCAGCCGTCGCAGCATCGACCGCAGACTTTCTTCAATCGCCCGTTGCTGCCGTTCCATCTGGCGGCGAATCCGCGCCAGTTCCGGCGAAGCATGATCCGCGATCGAACCGTCGGCTTCGAATTTTCCGTCGAGTGCCTGCACTAATCCCGCAAACCGGCTCTCGACCAGCGGCATCGCTAGTTGTCGCAGGGAGGGAATTTGTTCGCGCAGCTCTTCTGACAACGTTTGCTGCCATTCCAGAAACGCACGAAATCGGCCGACCAGCGCGGATAGAGCCCGCAGTTCATCCACTTCCAGCACTGCGCCATGGATGCGGGCACGATCCAGCAAGTCACCGGGATCGATCAGTCCGTGAAAATCAAAACTGGGTCCAGCGCGCAAGAGTCGCAGCGCCTCGCTGACCCGCTGTTGTTCGCCGCTTGCCCAGCTCACCTCGCTGGACGGCGCCAGCGCCAGCGTCCATGCACGTCCGGGAGCTGTGGTGGCGTATCCCGCCACCATTTCTCGCAGGCGGGCAAACTCCAGCATCTCCGCGCTGGTATGCGCTAGCGGCGCGGGCACATTGGGCAACATAGTCACGCTCTCATGGTAGCCGCTTTCGCTATCAGGGCGTCATCGCTATGTTCGTGGTGGTTGACAGAGCGCGGCTCGCGGGATTGCAATCGTGATTGTCCTCTTCAGCAAGGGAAAACAAGGATGACAGTGAATCCAATCATCAAAAAGCTTGGACTGAAACCTGGAATGCGAGCGCTCGTGATGGCAGCGCCCGATGGCTATCTGAACCGATTGGCCCCATTGCCGGAGGACGTCAAAATTGCCACCAAACCAACCGGCACATATGACTTCATCCAGTTGTTCGCCACCCGCATGGCCGAGATCAAAAAATCTGCGCCGAGCCTGTTGCAGCGCGCCGCCCCAGGAGCAGTTTTCTGGATTACTTACCCAAAAAAGACCGCGGGCGTCGACAGCGATCTGAGCCGCGACATTCTTGCCGCCGCGATGACCGATATAGGATGGCGACCGGTTTCCATTGTTGCGCTGGATGATGTCTGGTCGGCACTTCGCTTCCGGCCGATTGCGGATGTCAAGAGCAAGAAGAAAGAGAAGTGACGCGGGCGAAGCCCTTGCAATGTTCCTTGCGGAGAATTCTTCTCGCCGCATAAGCAGTGAACGAGGCGAGTCTCGCACCCGCCAGACTCGCCCGTTGATTTAGCTCTGGATGAATGCCAGCACATCCGCATTAATCTCATCCGCATGGATCTGGCACATTCCGTGCGGATAGCCTGGATATACCTTCAGCTTTGCATTCTTCACCAGCTTCGCGGACAAGCGGCCGGAGTCGTCGATCGGCACGATCTGGTCGTCATCCCCATGGAGTATTAGCGTCGGAATATCGATCTTCTTCAGGTCATCGGTAAAGTCGGTTTCTGAAAAAGCTTTGACGGTGTCGTATTGGCTCTTCACGGAGCCCGTCATTCCCTGTAACCAGAAGTTATCTCGCATGCCTTCGGAGACTTTGGCATTGGGGCGGTTATAGCCGTAAAACGGAAGCGTCAGATCTTTGTAGAACTGCGACCGGTCGCCCGCGACACCGGCACGAATGCCATCGAACGCCGACATTGGCAATCCACCCGGATTCTTGTCCGTCTTCAGCATTAAAGGCGGCACAGCTCCGGCTAGTATCGCCTTGGCAACGCGTTTCGCCCCATGGCGCCCAATATATCGCGCCACTTCGCCACCGCCCGTGGAGTGCCCCATCATGACTGCGTTCTTCAGATCGAGCTTCTCAAACAGCGCCGCCAGATCATCCGCATAGGTATCCATGTCGTTGCCGTCCCACGGCTGACTGGAGCGCCCGTTGCCTCGCCGATCATGCGCTATCACGCGATAGCCGCGTTGTCCGAAAAACAGCATCTGTGCATCCCACGCGTCCGCGGTCAGCGGCCAGCCATGCGAGAAAACGATGGGCTGTCCCGTTCCCCAGTCTTTGAAATAAATCGTTGTCCCGTCTTTCACGGTGATGGTGTTCATATCCATTTCCCCCTGGTGTGTGATTGTGGTGGCCTCGGCACCGGCTGTATCGCCGGCTGGGTGTCGAACTCGGCGGAATCGACAGCGAGTGCAAGAGGCTCAGCCTGCGTCCTTGAATCCCGCAGGCTTACCAGTGTAAGCCCACTCCGTTACAAACGCTCCACTGAGCCGTCTTACCTGAAGATTCCACCAGAGACGCCGAATGGCTACTCTTATCACCCTGGGGGGATGGGTAAGAGTAGCCATTGCGTTGTTGTTGGCGCGCTTTGTCTTGAACCGTTATACAAGCACAGAGGCACCAGCACCAATGTCACGTCGCCAGCAGATCTATCAGCGCTTCGACTTTCGACTAGCTGTCAGCGCTGATGGCCTTCATTTCAGCCTACGACTTGGAGTGAGACGCCTTCGCAGGCTCGTCGCTCCCTATGCGCATGCCATAAAACGAACGGTGCACGAAATAGAACGAGATCAGGAAGAAAACCCCGGCGAGCACATGGGTCAGTATCGGGTTGGTAGCCGACAGTTGAACCGCCAACTCGACCGCCAGCAAGCCGAACAGCGTGGTGAACTTGATGACCGGATTCAGTGCCACAGAGGCTGTGTCCTTGAAAGGATCGCCCACCAGGTCGCCGACTACCGTTGCTTCGTGCAGGGGAGTGCCTTTTTCATGCAACTCCACTTCGACGATCTTCTTGGCGTTATCCCAGGCACCGCCCGCGTTCGCCATAAAGATGGCCTGGTACAGTCCGAATAGAGCAATCGAAATCAAATAGCCAATGAAGAAAAACGGATCCAGAAACGCAAACGATAGTGCCGCGAAAAACAGCGAGATGAAGATCGTCAGCATCCCCTTTTGTGCGTAACGGGTGCAAATCGCTACTACCATCTTGCTGTCTTGTGTGGAGGCTTTTTCGGCGCCCTCAATCTTCATATTTTTCTTGATGTACTCCACGGCACGGTAAGCGCCCGTGGTCACGGCCTGGGTAGCAGCGCCACTGAACCAATAAATCACCGCCCCGCCGGTGATCAGACCAAGTAGAAAAGGAGCGTGCAGAAGAGAGAGCTTGTCCACGTTTGTGGTCAGCGAATTCGTCAGCGCCATAATAGTGGCGAAGATCAGGGTTGTAGCACCCACGACCGCCGTGCCAATCAGTACCGGCTTGGAACTGGCTTTGAACGTATTGCCGGCGCCGTCGCCCGCTTCCAGCATCCTCTTGGCGCGTTCGAAATCGACATTCACGCCGTAGTCTTTTTTCACCTGCGCTTGCACATCCGGCTCGTTCTCGATCAGCGACAGCTCGTAAATCGACTGAGCGTTATCTGTCACCGGCCCAAATGAGTCGACTGCGATCGTGACAGGTCCCATTCCGAGGAAACCGAATGCCACCAGGCCAAAGGCGAACATCGGCGCTGCCAGAACCACATTCTGGAAGCCCAGAGTGCTTACCCCGTAGCCAATCGACATCAGAATTGTTACCGCCAGTCCCAGGTAGTAAGCGGAATAATTTCCAGAGACAAACCCGGACAGCAGACCCAGAGCAGCTCCACCCTCGCGTGCCGACGCCACCACTTCCTTTACGTGGCGAGCTTCGGTCGAGGTGAACACCTTCACCAGTTCCGGTATCAAGGCCCCGGCGATGGTTCCGCAGGAGGTGATGGTCGCCAGTTTCCACCAGAGCGTAGGATCTCCACCTAAGTTGGGAAGCAGAAGATAGGTGACTGGGTAGGTGACGGCAATCGTCACGATGGAAGTAATCCACACCAGTGACGTCAGCGGCGCTTCGAAATTGAATTCGAGTTGCCTTACCGAACCGAGCTTTAGAAATTACCTCGTTGATGTAGTAGCCGGCAACCGCTGCCACCAGCATCGCCACGCGAACTGCAAACAGCCAGACCAGCACTTGCACTCCAACGGTAGCGCTCTTCGCGCCCAGAATTAGGAACGCGATCAGCGCGACCTGGACCACACCGTAAGTCTCAAAGCCATCCGCCGTGGGGCCAACCGAATCGCCCGCATTGTCGCCGGTGCAGTCGGCGATCACGCCCGGATTGCGAGCATCGTCCTCTTTCACGTGGAACACGATTTTCATCAGGTCGGCGCCGATGTCGGCGATCTTCGTGAAAATTCCGCCGGCAAGACGAAGCACCGCAGCGCCGAGCGATTCGCCAATCGCAAATCCTATGAAACATGGCCCGGCGTAGCTGCCCGGAACGAACAGGATGATGCTGAACATCAACAGCAGCTCGATCGAGATCAGCATCATGCCGATGCTCATACCCGACTTGAGCGGGACACCGAATGCGCGATACGGATTGCCACCCAGCGAAGCATAGGCGGCTCGCGAATTCGCCAGCGTATTCACGCGGATACCAAACCACGCCACAAAGTAGCTGCCCGCCATTCCCAGAATGCTGAACCCGAGAATAATGATCACTTTCAAGGCGCTGAAGTGGAGCAGCACGGCGAAGTACGCCAGGATCACAACCGCAATGAAGGACCAGAGGAGCAGGAGGAACTTACCCTGGTGGATCAGATAGGTCTTGCAGGTCTCCCAAATCAACTCCGACACTTCCAGCATGGACTTATGCGCGGGCATTTTCTTCAAATGGAAGTAAATGACCAGGCCGAAGATCATTCCCAAAATGCAAAATGCGGGGCCCCACAGGAGCAGTTGGTGGCCATTCATGCCAAGAAATTGCACCTGCGTCAGATCCGGCAATTGCAGATTGGCTTCGCCTCCAACCTGGGTAGCGGGCTGTGCAAACGCTGCGCCTTGTCCCAGCAAGATGAGGGTAGTCAGCAGGCTGGCGAATCTTCCCCAACGCGATGAAAGGAAATTGGTTTTCATCCGCTCTCCGTTGCCCGCTCGTCGGATTGGGGCGGCGTTGGGCCGCATCGCCGGTGTGCCGGCAGCGGTAGACAGGACCTGGTGCTCAAACAGCCGCAACCGCGACAAGCGACACCACGCTCACGACTAAGACAAACCACACCCATGCAATTACAGTCACGAAATCCTCCTATAGGACGGCCGAACTGAATCCTGCTGCAAGCGTTTCGCTTGATAAAGTTGGTGTTTCTGAAGGAACCACGAAGTGTACCACCGGGTTTCATAGGGCGAATGTGACCTATCGCACATCCACCCGGAGGATATTCTCCGCTCTGACGTACAAGTGTCAACAGAAAAAAATGCCGTCAATACAGGGGTTCCTCGTCTCCTCGGGAGCGGAAGGCCGTCGAATCAAGGGCTCCGCACTCCCTCTGGACACTCAATGCCTCGCAAACCTGCTTCGGCTGGAACCGTTCTTCGCCTAAACCTGGCTGAATTTGGTTCGTACCTGGGCAAAGTCCACCACGCCCAGCCCTCGTTGCTCCGCCAGCTTCAGGTAGGGCAGCGCATCGCTTTCCAGATTCCAATACGCCTTGGCGACATAGGCATCCATCGCCACCGGATCGGTTCCGGCGACCAGCGTCTTCTTGATTGCGACGTCTTCAAGGTTGCCGCCGGTCGGGCCGTTGCGCAGCAGCACTCGATAGCAGTCGAGCAGTGTGAGAGTCGGCATCATGAATGCAGCCAGGTCCACCAGGCTGGGATGAATTTGCTGGTGCAGGCGATTGCGCTGGCCTCCCAGTATGCCAAACCAGTTCTTGAAGCTGAGCGTCGCGCCGGTCAGGGCATGGTGCTTGGCAATGGGAAGATTGATGACCTTATCGGCTTCCAGAAACGGCTCAAATACCTGCCAGCCCTGCAGTACCCTACCCCCAAGATCGACCTGTCGAAATCGTGCCGGATCCGGCAGGATCACTTCTGCACCCTCGGCCCGCGCCGCCGCCTGAATGCCGGAACGGCGAAAGCACCGTTCTGCCTCATTGCAGCTGACATCGGTGACAATCACCCGCTTGGCCCCCGCGTGCCAACACTGTCGAACCGTCTCCGCGACCACATCAGGGTTAGTATTCGCCGCCTGTTCCGGTGTTCGATCCCAGGCAATATTCGGCTTCAGCACTACCACGTCATTGCGCGCGATAAATCTCCCAATGCCGCCCAAGTCTAGGAGCGCCTGCCGCACCAGCGCTCGTGGATCATCACCCTGCACCACCACCATCTCCGGCAGCGCAGCATTTGCCTTGACCGTGTGGTCTCGCCTGGCGTTGGCAGCCAGTGCATCGCTGGGAGGCTTGCTGCGCTGCGACAACCAGAAGGCCGCTGCCGCCGTTCCTGCTCCCGCACCAGCCAGCCGCAGCAGCTGCAGCATGGCCTCGCGACGGGTCATCTTTGGATCATTGGCTGGCATGTCTCTCCTTACGCCATCGTGGTTTCAGTTAGCGTGATGCGTGCCGGATCATTCGTCCCCAGCCGGTGTTGTTGATTTGCCGCGGTCTCAATGTAGAGTGGTGGCGTCCCTGCCTGCTCCAGCGTCGGCATTCCCATCTCTGCCCGCTTGCGCCGGATAATCTGCCATCCCGTGTAGTCGATCGCGACTCGGTCTTCCCCGACCATCAGCCCGTCATAGTTCCACGTGTATGCAGGATTGAACCCGGGCCCACCGTGGTATTGCGACGTCATCACGTCCCCTACAATGAAGCGCAATTTATTGCGAATCTCCGGAATCGCGTTCAGATCTGCGACATAGGGATTGCAGCAGTTCTCATGTTGTTCGTTCGGGTTTTTGATCACGCCATACATGTTCTTCATCGCCATGGTCACACCCGCGCCTCCATGGTGTTTCAAAATCGGCACATTGATCACCACGTCACACTGGCTCAGGATCTTCGACACATGCGTGTTTACGAGGCCAAAACTCAACTGTTCCTCTTCGTAGCCAATGCTGTCGGTTCCAAAGCACCGTATGTCCGCCGTGTCGGTTGCAATGGTGTAGCCGGCTCGTTGCAGTTCGTGATTCGTGCGGTCCCACACGATGATGTCGCCGGGTCGAATTCCCGCCTGCTGCAACCGCGCACAAATCGCCCCCACCAGCGCGATGTTGGTCGATAGCCCTTTGCCGGCAATGGTATTCACTTTCAGCCCGACCACCTGGCCGGGTTGCACGATTCGTTTCCAGGGGTCTACAGGATTGTGGCTGGCCGCATAGGTTTGCATCGCATGGTCCAGCATGGCAGCCACTCGCGCCGAATCAGGTCCAGGCCCGGGAGTGCGCAGCTTGTCGTCCCGTACGATGACAACTTTAGATTTTCCGATCGCTCGCATTGAGGTCTTCACCGCCGCCAACGCAAACTTGCTTTCCGCTCCTAGAACGGCCACGCCCGCCGCCATTTCCTTCAGAAATTCCCGCCGGTTCTTCATCATTCCCCCTTTCGCTGGACCGAAGTTCGATCTAGAGTCGCCCTTGCACGCCCCGCCCTAAAGCCAGCAGAGCCTCCGCGGTTCCTGGTCCGGATTCGTAGGCCACGATCCGCACCAGCACCTGCCCTTGGCGAAATACGACGCTCTGTCCATAGACGCGCGCCTCGTCGCCTAATTGCGCCGATTGGCTGTTCGTTGCCGGATCGGCGTGGAACAATTGCTTGGCGCCCTCCGCCGTCTTGAACCGATACACATCCACCACCGCTTCCAGATCTCCGTGGAATTTGTAGTCCGATGTCGCGCATGTGGCCACGCCGGCGTTCAAATATTGTTCCGCCCCGCCGTCGATGTATTGCCACAAGTCCCCGGCCGCAAATGTTCTTGTGTTGGCGGTCTTCTGCCAACCCGCCACTGCTCCCGATGTCGGAAAAGGATCCGCTGCTTTCTTCTTGCAACCGACGCCCATCAGTCCTGCCAGCAGCAGTAAGCCTGCCGCTACCTTGATTCCAATTTTCACGATCACTCCTTAACCGTTGCCTCGGGTCAGCAGAATCTGGCTGCTTGCCGACCGGCTCTCGCCAATACTCGTCACGTACACCGCAGGATGTTCCTGCAAAGGGCAGGCATACTCGCAGGCTCCGCAGCCAACGCAACGGTTGGGGTCGATGTGCGGCTGCTGCACAGTCTTTCTATTGCCGTCTGCATCCACAACCTCCGCCTCCTGCAGGTAAATTGCCTTCGGCGACACCGGACACCACTCCTCGCACACGATGCAACTGGTTGCCATCGCCCAGGGCAGACAGCGGCCACGGTCGTAGAACGCAGTGCCCAGGCGAACCGGCTGCCGCTTCTTGTCACCGGGGCTATCCACTCCCACCACCCATCCCTTTTCCTGAGGTGAGATTTTCCAGATCGCTCCTGTCGGACACACCTCCGAACACAGCACACAGCTGGGCTCGCAATATCCGATCCGCGGAGTCAGGGTCGGCGTCCATATTCCTTCAAGCCCGGCTTCTGCGAACGACGGCTGCAACGAATTGTTCGGGCACACCTTCATACACTCACCGCAGCGAATGCATCTGGATAGAAAATCGGTCTCGTCCAGCGCTCCGGGCGGCCGGATCAGGCGTTCGTCACGGCTCTTTCCCAGGGCAGTATTAACGCGCAACAAGGGAACTGCGGCCACACCCGCGGCCAGCGCAGCCAACGCGCGGCGGCGAGGCAGATTTGGGCCAGCGACCTCGGTTTCTTTGCGAAAGAAGCGAAACTCCAGCCCCTGGTGGGGACACGCACCCACGCAGTTCATGCACATCAGGCACTCTGCCTTGTGCCACGGCACCCCGCCGATAGGATTGTCGCCGCCCTGGCAATGCAGCAGACAACGATTGCACTGGTCGCAGGATTTGGGATCCTTATGCAGCCCAAGAATCGACCAGCGCGAGGCGACACCCAGCAGCGCGCCCAGCGGACAAATTGCCCGGCACCAGAAGCGCGTCACCCGCAGGTTCAGCGCCAGCAGAAACAGGAAAATCAGACCCAGCAATATGCTTGCTCGAAAATGCGGCTGGCGGAAATTCAAAATCGTCGCTGCCAGTACCGCGTGCAATCCTCGGCCTGCCAGTTGCACTACGCTGAAGGAACTGTGTTCCAACCCATTCACGATCGCATTCGCCGCGTAATTCAAAGCCGGCAGAATCGACAGCCCAATCGAGCGCACCAGTACGCTGAATGGATCCAGCCATCCAATCAATCCGCTGCCACACACTGCCGCCGCCAGCCCAACAATCAGCAACACATATTTTGTTCGCTGCCAGGGCTTGTAGCGATTGGAGTCTATCCAATTTTTCCCACGCTTCCGTTCGGATTTCAGGTTCCCGAAAAAATGGTGCAATGTTCCCAGCGGACAGATCCAGCCACAGAAAAAGCGCCCTAGGAACATCACCGGCAGCAGGATCAGCAGCGACCAGAGCATGCCTCGATACAACGCATGCGTCGCCAGCGCATTCGAAAGCGCGGCCAGCGGGTCAAGCTCAAAAAAAAGGCGCACCGGCCAGCGCATGCGGATGTCGCTGCCCGTTCCAATCGTTCCGCCAAACTCGGTTCGTAGCAGCAGGAGGACAAATAAGGCGAGGAAGAGGATCTGAGAGGCACGGCGAACCGTGGCGATCCGGGGCTTCGCAATTTTCAGTCGAAGCAAGAGGCTCCCTCGTACGCCGCATCCGCCGGTTCGTTCGCTTTCTTCGCCGGGACACAATTCCCGAATCTCCGTGCCCGGGACCAGCGCGGCGAGATCAACCCACGATTGTCCGCTTGGATTATGCGGAACACAGTGACAGCTATCACGACTCCGCTCCCCCAGCGGCACTGCCGATTTCTTCGCAAAAAAGGGAACGAAATCGCCCCAACCGGCGTATCTTTCAGGGAAAAGGGCCCGAGATTAAGGAAGAAAGGGATTCGATATGTATTGCAGCCAATGTGGTCAAGCAGTCGGAGCACAACCGAATTGCCCGAATTGTGGAGCACCGACCGGCGTCACCGGAGTGATACCGCCTCCCGTTCCAGGCCCGGTGCCAACTGGCTACCCCCGGGTGGTGCCGCTTGCGTATTCGCGCATCGCCCGCCATGTGCAGACGCTTTCCATCCTATGGATTGTGTTCGCCATCTATACCGTCCTCACCTGGCTGCTGATTCTGCCGTTTCTTCACATGGCATTCGGACATGGCGCATGGATGCAAGGCTCGGACACCTGGGTGATAGCGCCCTTTCATGCCGGTGGCTGGCTTCTGCACTTCATCGCCATCATCGTGTTCGGCCGCGCCATCCTTTCGCTGGCCGTTGGACTCGCCTTGCTCACCCGCCAGCCCTGGGCGCGCATCTTCGCCATCGTGGTCGCCGTGCTGACGCTGATCAAGCCGTTTCTGGGTACGATCCTGGCGATTTATACCCTGTGGGTGCTGCTGGAAAATTCGGGGGACCAGAACTACGCTCAGCTATCCGCGCAGCACCACGCGTTCCCTCAACCGCCTCGGCCTCCCATCTAGCCACGAGAAAGGGCTCCGGCGATCCGACATTGGATTTGCAACATCTCGCTCGTCGAGTTTCCGGGGGCGGGGTTTTTCTACGCCGCCAGTCCGAACCGCTGGTGCAGCACACACATGCTCACCAGCAGCATCAGCACCTGGTCGTTCGCCGTTCGCGCACCCTCGTCCATTTCCGGTAGGCTATCCAGCAGTCGCACCACCTGCTTCTGGTCGAAGAACGGCATCGACTTCATCACCGAGCCTCGCAGCGTGTCCTGCACATAGATGCTGAAGGTTTCGTCTGGGTTCAGGGTTGCCGGAGGACTCAGGAACGGATGTTTCTGCCGTTGATAGACGGTGTCAGTAATCACGTCCTTGACCGCTTCACGCAACACGTATTTCTCCGTCATTCCGCGAATTTTTTGATTCACCGGCTGCGAGCGAATCAACTCCACCAGCTTGTGATCCAGGAACGGCACTCGTCCTTCAATGGAGTGCGCCATTTCCATGCGATCACCCAGCATGGTCAGGATGTAGCCAGCCATGACAGTCTTTGACCACAGGTAAAGCGACTGGTGCAGCGGGTCTCTGCCCGTCAGCTGGCTGCGCATGTCCACTTCATCCAGAATTCCGTACATGCCTTCACTGCAGCCGAACGTCTCTCTGAACGCGCCACCCAGCAAGGGACGCATCTTGACCGCTCGAGACGAAAAAGTCTCAATCCACGAAGGAACATAGCCAAGAATTCGTCGAACCCCGTCCAACGGTCCCGTGTCTCCATCCGGGAGAAGCAATCCGCGCGAGACGGAGTTGTGATCGTCCAGCCAGCTCAGCAGTTCCTTGATCGCACCCGGATCCTGCCCTTCGCGGTTGTATAGCAACATATCGCGGCGAAAATGCGGGTAGCCTCCCAGGATCTCGTCCGATCCCTCCCCGGTAATCACCACCTTGTACCCGGCATCTCGCACCGCGCAACTCAGCAGGAATTTCGCGACTCCATGCGCGTTGACGCAGAGTGTTTCTGCCTGCGCAATCGCATCGGCGAAATTCTCGGCCAGGTTTTGCTGACAGATAGGAATAGGGTTGAACTCCGCGCCGGCCCTGGCTGCCATCTCTTTGGCGATGGGCCCTTCGTCATAAGCGGCCTGTTCGAATGTCAGCGTGAACGCCCGTATCGGCTCGGGATGATGTTTCGCCGCCAGCCCCAGCACTGAGCAGGAATCCAACCCGCCGCTGAGATACACGCCCACCGGCACATCGGCACGCAGGCGAATCCGTACCGCTTCTTCCAGTTCGTAGCGAAACTCGGCCGCATAATCTGCGTCAGAGCGGCGAGGGGCCGCATCCGCTGCCCTGGGATAGTCAAAGTCCCAGTACTGATTGACCTGCAGATGTTTCTCCGTCGCCAACAGAAAATGGCCGGGCGGGATCTGGTACACGCCGTCGTACAGCGTCCGCATCTGCATCGCCCCAAACGATACTGCGTGATACACGCTCTCTTCATCCCAGCGTGCGGGAACGCCGGCGGCAAACAGAGCCTTCACCTCCGATGCGAAATACAGAGTGTCGCGGTGCCACGCATAAAACAACGGCTTGATGCCGAACCGGTCCCGCGCGGCGAAAATCCTGCGCCTGTTCTGATCCCACAGGACCAATGCAAACTCGCCACGCAAGTGCTGCAGGCATTGCGTTCCGAAATCCTCATACAAGTGCAGCGCTATCTCACTGTCAGAGCGGGTGCGAAGATGATGTCCGCGAGCTTCCAGTTCCCGCTGGATCGCCTCGTAGCCATAAAACTCGCCATTCACGATGATGCGTGTGCGCTCGTCCTCGCTTGCAATCGGTTGATCGCCGGTGGAAAGATCGATGATGCTCAGGCGAGCATGGCCCAGCCCCACCTTCCGGTCCGGCGAAATCCAAATCCGCTGTCCGTCGGGGCCACGATGGTACAGGCTGTGAGTGGCGCGTTCCAGCGTCGTCGCGCTGACTGGATCGCGACGTGAATACATAGCAACAATTCCACACATGAGTGCGTCGTCCTGGTCTTGAGGCTCGGATTTTGTTCTCTTTGTGACGTGCTCTGGGGGGTGGGGTCGGCGGTGCGATTATATACACACCCACCATCGAATGGCATACATCGCCCAGTAGCCAATCTTTTGGCGTCAATTGCCGCACGAAATCTGGTCTAAAATCAGACGCAGCATGGATTTCCCTTTGATTCGTATGCGGCGTCTGCGCCGTTCGGAGCCGATGCGCGCCCTGGTGCGCGAAACCCGGCTGCATCCCGGCGCGCTGATTGCCCCCATGTTTATCTGTCCCGGCGATGGCGTGCGTCGCGCCATCTCCTCCATGCCCGGCGTCTTTAATCTGTCGATCGATCAAGCCATTCAGGATGCCACCGAGGCCGCCCGCCTCGGCATTGGCGGATTTCTGCTCTTCGGTCTTGCCCGCCACAAAAGATGAGCAAGCCACCGGCGCCTGGGATCAGAACGGAATCGTCCAGCAGGCTCTACGCGCCATGAAGCGCGAGCGTGCTCTCGATTCCACCCTGCTGATCGCCGACGTCTGCCTCTGCGAATATATGTCGCACGGTCATTGCGGCATTGTTCGCGAGACCGCCAATGGCGCGCATGAAATTGAAAATGATTCCAGCGTCGAACTGATTGCCAAGACCGCCGCTTCACTCGCCCGTGCTGGTGCGGACATCGTCGCGCCTTCCGACATGATGGATGGCCGTGTGGCTGCCATCCGCGATGCCCTGGATGTGGACGAGCTGACCGACACGCCGATCCTCTCGTATGCGTCGAAATTTGCCTCGGCTTTTTACGGCCCGTTCCGCGAAGCTGCCGATTCTGCACCTCAATTTGGCGATCGCCGCAGTTACCAGATGGATGGCGCCAATCGTCGCGAAGCCATGCGCGAGATCGAGCTTGACCTCTCCGAAGGCGCCGACATGATCCTGATGAAGCCGGCCATGCCCTATCTCGACATCATCCGCGAAGCCCGCGACCGCTTCGATGTTCCCCTAGGCGCCTATCAGGTCTCCGGCGAGTACTCCATGCTGCGCGCCGCCATCGAGCGTGGCTGGCTTGACCGCGACCGCGCCATCCTGGAATCTTTAGTCTCCATCCGCCGTGCCGGTGCCGACTTCATCGTCACCTACTTCGCCCAAGCCGCCGCCAAGCTGTTGTAGGTCGTTCTTCCGATTTCTCAATCACATGTGTCATCCCGGCCGCCGGGGAGGGATTTGCGGCTCAGGATTTAATCAATAAAGACATATCGTTAAACAATAACAATATATTGACAAAAGGTAATTTACGGAATACGTTAGGCTTTTTACGGTTCTTTTTCCCAAGGGGATGCCATGCGATCCGAAATTGAGGCAAAACTTCAAAAGATCAAGAATGTCAGCATCATTCTCCGCGTTATCTGCAAAGTGTTGTTGGCGCTGATTACTTTCACCGGCCTCGGTGCCGTTCTATCGGTGATCTTTGGAGTGGGTGGCATCGACTATAACAATGTGATATTCGGGACTGCCGGGTTGCCGTTCGGCCATCGCCTTTTCTTGGGCACGGTGACTGCTCTGGCGTTCGGAGTCTTGTTCAAATGCGTCTTCCACCTGCATCAACTCTTCGGAAACTATTCACGTGGTGAGATTTTCACTCGGGAGTCAGTTGGGCAACTCCGTCAATTTGGTATCTCTTGTCTGCTGTGGGGTGTCATGGGTTTTCTCTGGATATCATCGCTCGCCCTCTCGGTGCATCCGGCGAAGACGTTTCAAGGTCACGCCGACTCCTTAGGCATTGGAATCGTGATCATCGTGATTGCTTGGTTTATGGATATGGCAGTGGACCTTCGCGAAGAAAACGAACTCACTATCTAGCGGAGGGAGAGAGCAACTATGCCAATTGTTGTGAATGTAGATGTGATGCTCGCTCGGCGGAAGATGCGTCTCAATACGCTAGCCGAGTTGGTGGGGATCACTCCGCAAAATCTGTCCGTCCTCAAAACCGGCCGCGCCAGAGCGATTCGTTTTAGTACGTTGGACCGATTGTGCGAAGTGCTGGATTGTCAGCCCGGCGACCTGCTGTTTTTTGAACGAGATGCCAATGCGTCCGAAGAGAGCGCGGTTGCGGAGACGTAAGCCGCGGCATCATGTCGGAGGAGATGACAAAGCCTGTTTTCCAGCAGTTGTTCCTATAATGATCCGTAGCGGCGCCTGCCGCTGCCGGAGGTTGATCCATGAGTACACTCACCCATCCCGAAACCAAGTCATCCGCAACCCCAGCGACAAAAAACAGCGCCGAGCAAAACGCGCTGATGTTCGAGTACAGTTCTGCAGCCGACCCAGTCTCTTCCGGAAGCGTTCCCCCGATTCCCTATGCGGAGTTTGACGCCGACCTCTACGCGAGCGGTCCCAGCCGCATCATCCCGCTGGATCTGTCGGAGGCGCTCAAGTCTGCCGCGCCAGCCAGCACGCCATCGCTTGCCGCCAGCTTTCTGCGGATCGAGGCCGGCGACACGCTGGAAACGGCCGCCAACTCCACCTCGGAATTGTTCTATGTGATCCGCGGCAGCGGCGTCTCTGCTGTCGGCGATAGCGAAATCCGCTGGTCGCAGGGAGATTTTTTTACGTTGCCAGGCAGCACCGCGCGGCACCGTGCCAAGGAGACCTCTGCGCTCTATTGGGTCAATGATCAGCCGCTGCTCGACTATCTCGGCGTGCAGCGCAGCCATCCGCGCTTTGCACCTGCCCATTACACGCGGGGCGAATTGACCAAGGCGCTGGAACAGGCCGCCAACGATCCCCAGGCCGCCACGCGCAGCCGCGTCAGCCTGATTCTCGGCAACCCCGGCTGCATGCAGACCATGACCGTGACCCACGTGCTGTGGGCCATGTATGGCCTGATCGAGCCCGACACCCGCCAGCTGCCACATCGTCATCAATCGGTCGCGCTCGACCTGATTATCGATGCCAAACCGGGCTGCTACACCCTGGTCGGCACGGAATTAGGCTCCGATGGCCACATCAAAAATCCCACGCGGGTCGACTGGAAATCCGGCGCGGCCTTTGTCACCCCGCCGGGCTACTGGCATGAGCATCGCAACGAGTCGGGCGAGCGCGCCTACCTGACCCCAATCCAGGATGCCGGACTGCACACGTATCTCCGCACGCTCGACATCACTTTTTTCAAGGACGACGATTAACCCGATCTCCGAGAATGTTGGGATGCCCCACTCTTCGCGTGTTTTTTGCGAAGGGTGAGAGAATTTCGCCTATCGATTCCGATTGAGCCGCAAAATTCCCAGGTTCAACGCGGTCGCGAAACTAACCCACGCCAGATAGGGCACCATTAACCATCCTGCCAGCGGATGCAGTTCCCAGAACAGCACCATGGTTGCCAGAATCGCCAGCCATAGAATGCTGACCTCACCCAGCGCGCCCGCAATCGCATGCCAGCGAAAGAAGATCAGGCTCCAAAGAAAATTCAGCCCGAGTTGAATCGCGAACCAGCTCAGGGCATAGGTGCGCAGTTGCGAGACCGGCTGGCACCAGATCATCCACGCCGCCACGCCCATCAAAATGTAGAGCGTCGTCCAAACTGGCCCGAAGATCCAGTTCGGAGGATTGAACGACGGCTTTCTCAGACCCGCATACCATCCCGAAATCTCTCGCCTCGTCAGCAGGCCCGAAATCGAACCCACAAGAACGCAAAGCCCAACCCAGGAGACGAGAGCCATCAGCGGGAATTGACCGTAAGACATATCATGCATGCAATCACCTCACCCAGGAATCGGGGGACTCTCTCGACGGACACCGCACAAACCACCTATCCTGATATCTGCGATCATTTAGGAACCAACATGAACATAGATGCAAGATCGATTCAGGTGCAGCTGCCCGATGGCAGCGCCCGCACTGTGCCCGCCGGAACCACTCCCCTGTCGATTGCCACCGACATTTCGCCCCGCCTGGCCTCGGCTGCGGTCGTCGCCCAGATCAAGCCCACCCATGTCGTCGCTCCTTCAGCCGTCGGCGATTCGGACTCCGCTACTGAAGCCTCCATGTATGCCGCCGAGGATGCCGCCAGCGAACGCCTGGTCGACCTGTCCGCTCCACTGACCGAAGATGTCGCCCTGCGCCTGCTCACCGAAAAAGATGTCGAAGCGCTCAAGGTCGTTCGACATTCCGCCGCCCACGTCATGGCGACAGCCGTCCTGGAATTATTCCCAGAGACCAAGCTCGGTCACGGGCCCGCCACCGACAGCGGATTCTTTTATGATTTCTACCGTCCCACGCCGTTTACGCCCGAAGACTTGAAAGCCATTGAAGATCGCATGGCCGTAATTGTCGCCCGCGACGAGAAATTTGTACGCGAGTACGAGCCCCGCGATGAAGGCCTGTTGCGCTTTAAAGCGGAAAACGACTTTATGAAGATGCACTTCATTGAGCGCTTCACCAAGCCGGGCGAAAAAATCTCTCTTTATCGCAATGGCGCCTTTGTCGACTTCTGCCGTGGCCCGCATGTGCCTTCCACCAGCCGCGTCAAGGCCTTCAAAGTGGTGAGTATCGCCGGTGCCTACTGGCTCGGGGATGAGAAAAATCCTCAGCTGCAGCGCATTTACGGTACCGCCTTCTTCTCAAAGAAAGAGATGGAGGAGCATTTTGCGCGCCTGGAAGAAGCGCAGCGCCGAGATCATCGCGTGCTCGGCAAACAGCTTGACCTCTTCTCCATTCAGGACATCGCCGGCCCCGGCCTTGTCTTCTGGCATCCCAAGGGCGGTCTCATCCGCAAGCTGATGGAAGACTGGATGCGCGAAGAATGTATCCGTCGCGGTTACGATATGGTCTTTACTCCGCACGTAATGCGGCACGAGCTGTGGAAGATCAGCGGGCATGCGGGTTTCTACGCGCAAAACATGTACACGCCGATCGAACTCGATGATGCCGACTATCAGTTGAAGCCGATGAATTGTCCCGGCCACATTCTGATTTACAAGAACACGCCAAAAAGTTATCGCGATCTTCCAGTCCGCTATGCAGAGCTCGGCAACGTCTATCGCTACGAACGCAGCGGCACCATGCACGGCCTGCTCCGTGTGCGTGGCTTTACCCAGGATGACGCCCACATCTTCTGCACCCCGCAGCAGATTGAAGATGAGGTCTCCGCCTGCATCGACTTTGCTGAAGAAGTGCTGAGGGTGTTTGGCTTTTCAGAGTTCAAGGTGGAGCTTTCCATTTGGGATCCCAAGGACAAAGCCAGCTTTGTGGGCTCGGAAGAAAACTGGGCGCTTGCCATTGGCTCGCTCGAACGCGTGCTGCAGCGCAAAGGCATTCCCTACAAGACCATTGTTGGGGAAGCCGCGTTTTATGGTCCCAAGATCGACATCAAACTGGTCGACGCGCTCGGCCGACTCTGGCAGCTGTCGACGGTACAATTCGACTTCAACCTGCCCGCTCGCTTCGAACTGGAATATGTCGGCGAAGATGGTGAGCGTCATCAACCCGTCATGGTCCATCGCGCACTGTTTGGTTCAGTCGAGCGATTCTTCGGCGTCCTGATCGAGCATTATGCTGGCGCGTTTCCGCTCTGGCTGGCGCCGGTACAGGTCGGTTTGGTGCCCATCAGCGAAAAACATATCGACTACGCGAAAAACGTACAGCAACAGTTACAATTAGCCGGATTGCGGGTTGAGCTCGACGACCGAAACGAAAAAATGAATGCCAAGATTCGCGACCTGACCATGCAGAAGATCCCCTATTTGCTGGTCATGGGAGACAAAGAAGCGGCGGCGAATGCAGTTAGTGTACGCACTCGCGGCAAAGGCGATCAAGGCTCCGTTCCGCTGGAGCAATTTATCGCCAACGCGAAAAAACTTGTGAACGAGAAGTCGATCGAGTTGTAGTTCGATGGATGAAATAGAGGAAAAAATCCTCCGAAGGATAGTTTTATACGATGCGAAAACTGATGACTGCCTTGTGCGTCTTGGCCGCAACTACTCTTGGTACATTCGGCCAGGCACTACCGTCGCAACCTGCCCTGCCCCGCCAGCAAACCTACACGCTGGTGCGCGTTTCCAGTTCCGACCCCACGGGCAGAAATGCCGATGCTCGCACCGTTGCCCCCGGCGCTACCTACACTGTTCTTGATGCGGATGGGCCTGCAATGATTTCGCACATTTGGTTCACCATCGCGGACGATGAGCCCTATAACCTGAAGCGCATTGTGCTCCGTATCTACTGGGACAACGAAAAAACTCCCAGCGTGGAAGCTCCCATCGGCGACTTTTTCGGCCTCGGGCTCGGCGAATATCACAATTGGCAGTCGGAGTATCTCTCCGTCGGAAGCATCAAAGCGCTCAACTGCTTTTTTCCCATGCCGTTCGCCAGACACGCCCGCATTACTGTAACCAATGAGGGCAAGCAATCAATCGATTCGCTCTATTTCAATATCGACTATCAAAGGTATTCGCATCCGCTTCCGCCCGGCACCATCTATTTCCATGCGCAATATCGCCAGGCCCAGCCCAATCACGGCTGGACCAATAAGTGGACCAGCAATGGGGAATCCCTCGTTAACGACAAGGTAAATCTCGACGGCAAAGATAACTACGTTTGGATGGCAGCAACCGGTCACGGGCAATATGTCGGCGTCACCATGTCGGTGCTACAGAACCAGGACGGCTGGTGGGGAGAAGGCGACGATATGTTCTTTGTCGACGGTGCCAGGCTCCCGTCAATTGCCGGGACCGGCTCCGAGGATTATTTTCTGGGTGCATGGGATTTCGGCGGCAAGCCATTCTCCTACCAGCTCTACGGTGCACCCGTGGTCGGCAAGGAGTTGGCGGGCACCGGTTCCAGCGTCTATCGCTTTCATCTCGACTCGCCGATCCCCTTTAGCAAGTCGTTCAAAGCCACTATCGAGCATGGCCACGCCAATGCCCGCTCTGACAACTATTATTCTGTGGCGTATTGGTATCAGGCAGAGCCCCATGCTCCGTTTCCTCCGCTGCCGCCGGTGGAAGACAGAATTCCGCGCTTACAGTCAGTCGGCGGTCCCGGAAATGCCGCTGCTGTTGCGGCGCAGAAATAACTTAACTCAGAACTCGAACCGCGCCGCCAATTGAAATTCCCTCGGAGTATAGGTGCTGGTGCTGTTCGCGTTGGTGGTGATTCCGTAGGTTGGGTTGAATTCCAGATACGGATGGGCGGCTGTCGAATCTGAAGGGCAACCTTGCGTCAACGGCGTTGAACACGCGTTGTAGCCAAGTGTATCAATGGCAGTTACATTTTCTGTATTCGTAATGTTGTAAGTTTCCGCCATCAGTTCCAGGTAGGAGTGATCGCGTAGCGGAATGCGTCTCGTTACGCGCAGGCTTGTTGTCTGCGTGGACGGAAAGCGATAGCTGTTGCGTTGTAGTACATTCAGTCGCGATGGGCCGCCCTCGCCGTTGATGCCGAAAAAAGCACCTCCCGGAGCGCTTCCGCCGACGCCCAAGGTATACGGCAAACCCGTTTGCCAGGCCACTACCGGCGCAATTCCCCAATCGTTCATCAAACGACCCGGCCAGCCCGGTTTGTGCCATGTAGTGAACAAGCTGGCATGGATGACCAGTCTCTGGCGCACATCGGTACTGGAATTCCCATACTCCTGCGCCATATTGTTCGGCTCCAGAATGTTGCTCGGCGACTTATATAGAAATTCGTTCTGATTGAAGTCAAGCGCATGCGCAAACGTGTAGTTCATTCCGAAACTGATGCCGTTTGCGGTGCGATGCGTGATCGCCAGAACTCCCGCGTTGTAATTCGAGTTCACGTTGCTCAGCAGTTCGGTGATATTTCCGTATAAATAATTCGGTCGTACTGACGTATAAAGCGGCGTGGTGTATCGTGCACCTTGAGACAGTGGACTGTTTTTGCCTAACGGCGGTCCCGGGATATCGATGGTGTAGTTCAACTGGCCGACGGTGGCGTTGTCGATATTGGTGTCGATGAAGTTCGGCAGGTCGCGACCCTGGCTGCTCATGAAGCTTGCCGATACAATCGTCTTCCATCCAACTTTTTGTTCCAGCGTCAACTCTCCCTGCATTGTTTCCGGCGCCTGATACTTTGGCGAGAAATAATATGCGCTGGGCAATGCTCCTCGCGCTGCGCCCGTCGGCACACTGAAAAAAATGCTTGGAAACTGTGGTGCTCCATACTCCGTCGACGACGAATAGCGATAGGTTCGTTGTGATGCCGGTGACCCCGATGCGACTAGTGCGGAATGCAGAGTGCCATTCACAATGCGTCCATAAAACATGCCATAGCCCGCTCGCAGAATCGTTCCTCCATTGCCGAACAGGTCCCACGCAACACCCGCCCGCGGCGCAATGTTGTTGCGATCATCCGGGTAATCTTCCGTTTGCGGCAGCTGCGGATTCGGCAGAAAGGGCCGCGGCACGCGCTCATATTCGTAGCGAACGCCCGCCGTGACCGTCAGACGCGAAAACGTTCGCCACTCATCATCCGCAAACCCGGCCCAGTCGTTGGTCGTGATAAAAAATCCTCCCGGACCAAAGCTCTGCGAAAACCCCGCATAGTTATTGACGAAATAGCTGTGCGGCGGTCCCAATCCGTCGACCGCGTGATAATAATCCGCCAGGAAACTGCCGAAGGAGGTGTAGTTGTACTGCCCCACTCCGGCGTACAGGTTATCGAGCAGGTCCTCATTGCGATCCCAATTTCCGCCGAATTTCAAGGTGTGATTTCCCAGCACCCAGGAGATTGTGTCAGAAACTTCTCCGCGATGTTCATCCGGATATTCTGGCCGCGGCAATTTTGAAGGATTTCCCAACACCATACCTTCCCCGGATGAGCCCCCGGCAATGCTAATTTCCGGCGCCAGGCCAAATTGATTGTTCCCCAGCGGGACCTCTGCGCCTGCCGGAGCGGGACTGGTTTCGCGATCCAGTTCGCGCCCCAGCTGCACCCGCAACTCATTGCCGATGTTTTCTGTCACAAACGTCGTCAGGTGGATAATTCCCCAGTCCACGCTGACATAATCGTTGCCCAGGCTATTGACGCCGTACTGCGTCGAACTTTGCGTTTGCACTCCATTGGGTGAACTCCAACGCATGCGGTTGTAAGTCACAGTTGCGTGGTTGCGATCGTTCACCAACCAATCCAGCTTGGGGAAATCCAGTGTCTGCTCTCCCGTTCTGGGAGCGGGACCTGTCAGCGTATTCACTAGCTGAAGCCCCTTCTGATACTGCTGTATTCCCTCGTCGTAGGATGCCAGATCGAGCTTGTCGTACAGCTCGCAGGCACCCTGGGTAGCTTCAAATTGAAACACGCTCGCATAGATCCCGTTGCTGGCGTTGTAAGGCGGAAGGTTGGCGCAGGTGATGCGAAAGCCCAGGTAATTTCCGGATGGAAGAATTGGGCTCGGTTGTGCGTAGATCGCCGTGGGATAGCCGACGCGCGATACGGCTGGAAAATTTCGCGTGTTGTAGTCGAACGAGTAAAACCAGAACAATTTGTCGCGAACGATCGGGCCACCCACAGAAAATCCCATTTGCCGGCGCACGTCCGTCGGCTGATACGGACTGGTGACAAAGTTATTTGCGGTGCTGTCGAAATTGGTCAGCGTGGTGTACGCATTCAGCGCCGACAAGGTGCTGTTGCGCTCAAAGAAGAATGCCTCGCCGTGGTATTGATTGGTGCCGCTCTTGGTCACTGTATTAATGACACCGCCCGCAGCACGTCCATACTCCGCGGAATAGTCCGCTGTGTTCACTTGAAATTGCTCGACCGCTGCCATGCTGATGGAATAGGGAGCCTTCGTCCGACCGCGTTCTTCAGAGAAGAAGGCCTGGTTATTGTCGGCGCCATCGATCGTATTGTTATTCAGTAACCCGCTGATGCCGCGAAAACTCAGCAGCCCATGGCCGTCCTGGTCGCTCACCACTCCCGGAGTCAACAGCGCAAAACTGCTCCAGCGGCGGCTGTCAGAGGGCAAGTTCTGCAACTGCGACTGGGTAATATTCGTCGAGACCGAAGGATAGGTCGACTGAAACGGAACGATCGCTCCCACCTGGACAGTGCTGGACGTGGCTCCAATGCGCAGCGTAGTTGTCAGAGGAGTTCGTCTGCCCAATTCCACCACAACATGTGTTGCTGTAAATGCTGTGAACGCATCTCCAGTAATGTCGACGGAATACGTTCCGGGCGGCAGATCGGCTAAAGTGTAGTTGCCACTCTTGTCGGAGTAGGCGAGAAACTCTGCGCCGGTCGCCTCGTTCAACGCGACAATGCGTGCATTCGGAATAACCGCGTGTTGCGGGTCATACACAGTTCCGCCGATCAAGCCCGTAGTCGACTGACCCTGGAGCTTCGACAACGTCGGCAGAAAAAACAACAACACAAGGCAAAACGCGCATAGAGCGCGTGGGGGAGGCAAGCGCAGCATGACGAACTCCCGAATCTTTTACGCCCGTTTCGGCGGCTTCAACATGCCTGCGCGGACGACACTGAAAGTGATGCAATGGTGGCCGTAACCCGATGAGACATCGGCTCGTGCCGCGTTCTCCTTATTTCTGTTCCATCTGACCCTAGTTTGCCGAGCGATAATCTTCTCTGTGCGTGTCTTGTGTCGCAGGTTGAAGCTCCGGTCCGGCGCGGACTCTGAGGGACGGAAATTACAGTCGTGAGCGTTACACTGAGAGTAACGCTATTCCCGAGCGGCAGGAAGACTATTCAGACGTATGTTCATAGACGAAGCAAGGATCAAGGTGAAGGCGGGCGACGGCGGGAATGGCTGCATGGCCTTCCGACGCGAAAAATTTGTGCCCCGCGGAGGACCGTCCGGCGGCGATGGCGGTCGCGGTGGCGATGTGGTTCTCGAAGCCAGCCAGAGCCATAACACGCTGGTCCACTTCCGCTTCAATCCCGAACATAAGGGAGAGAGAGGCCGTCACGGCGAAGGCTCCAACTGCTCCGGCCGCGATGGCGAAGATACAGTGCTGAAGGTCCCCGTCGGCACTGTTGTCTATGACGACACCACCGGCGAACTCATCCATGACTTTCGTAACCCCGACGAGCGCATGGTGCTCGCCAAAGGTGGCCGCGGGGGACGCGGGAATCAGCATTTCGCGACGTCGACCCATCAGGCGCCGCGCGAACATGAGCTCGGTTTCGCCGGCGAAGAGCGCCTGCTTCGGTTGGAGTTGAAGCTGCTTGCCGATGTCGGCCTGGTCGGTCATCCCAACGTTGGCAAGTCAACGCTGATTTCGCGTATCTCCGCCGCACGACCCAAAATTGCCGATTATCCTTTTACTACGCTCGAACCCAACCTCGGCGTCGTCACCGTGGGCGAGTGGCCGAATGAAGAAAGCTTTGTCGTCGCTGATATCCCGGGCCTGATTGAAGGCGCTCACCTCGGCGCTGGCCTGGGCGCGCAATTTTTGCGCCACATTGAACGCACTCGACTGCTGGCCCACATTGTCGATGTGTCCGATGGCAGTGGCCGGCCCGATCCGGTGGAAGATTACAACGTCATCGAGGCTGAGTTGAAGAACTTCGGACATGGCCTGGAAGAAAAGCCGCGCGTCGTGGTCGCCAGCAAATGCGATGTTGCAAATCCCGACAAGCTGAAGAAGCTGCAATCGATGGCAAAGCGCAAGAAGCTCCCCTTTTATGCCATTTCCGCGGTGACAGGGGAGGGTATTGACGCGCTGAAATATGCTTTGGCAGAAAAGGTTCGAGCTCTTCGTGCGCCGCTCCCCGAAGCCGGCTGAAGCGAATACGAAAAGATATTCAGGCTCCTCCGTCATTCTGAGTGAAGCGAAGATTCCAGAGACTTCCGGATGAGATAAAAATTCCAGTGCGACGAGAGTCCAAGTGCCCCAGGTCTCACACCTGAGATCTGAGTTTGCTGTCCGAAATGCCATCGAGAGGAACCGCATGAGGCGCATCGCTTTTTTCGGCGGCAGCTTTGATCCCCCGCATCGCGGCCATCTAGCCATTGCGACGGCGGCTGCGGATCTCTTCGCGCTTGACCAGGTTTTGTTTGCTCCGGCAGGGCATCAACCCTTTAAGGCCAAATTTCCGGCAACGGACTTCCTGCACCGGTACACGATGACGGCGCTCGCCGCCCAGGACGACCCACGCTTCGTTCCATCTTTATTGGACGCACCGCTTCGCGACTCGACCGACGTACCCCGTCCCAACTACACAGTCGAAACACTGAGCCACTTGCGCGCATCGCTGGCTGCAGGGTCGGAGCCGACGGAGCTATTTACTCTGGTGGGTGCCGATAGCTGGATGGACATTGGCAAGTGGTTCCAGGCGTCTCGATTATTAGCACTTTCCGACTGGATTGTCGCAGCTCGGCCAGGATTTTCATTCGCCGACGCGGAGGCCGCGCTTCCTGCGGATATCAAGGTCGAGCGCAGTTCAGTCGACGCCGCTCCGGCGAATCGTGCTACCCGCAGCCTTCCCGCCTTCGACCTGACGCTCCATCATTCCGACGCAGCTCAGACTCGCGTATGGTTTCTACCGCACTTAAATGAAGAGATCTCCGCCACCGAACTGCGCGCCGCGCTCGATCGCGGCCAACCCGATCGAGAACTGGTCCCTGCATCGGTCTGGGATTACATTGCGAAGACCGACATTTATCGTCCCTCCATAGGCCGTCCGTCCGCCGCGCAAGTTTCTCGGAGCTAGAGCCAATCGGCCGCGATAAAATAAGTGCCGTCGTTCTGTGCCGCAGGCGAAGAATGTGTGCATTTGTCCTCGCTGTTAGTCCAGAGATTCTCTGGTTGCGTGCGTCTTAAGGACGGGCGCTTCCTTCTTGGCACAGCTGTTCCCAACGGACTAGGATGAGAAGGCTAGCACAATTCAACGTGTACCAGGGAGATCGCACGATCGCATGACGAAAACTGAAATCCGCCGCATGGTTGCGGCCGCCGCTGCCGCCTGTGAAGACAAGAAAGCCGAGCAGATTCGCATCCTGGAACTGGACCCTGCGGACTCCGGCTTCACAGATTATTTCCTGATCTGCAGCGGCACCAACGACCGCCAGAACCAGGCCATCGCCACCGCGGTCGAGGAGCGGATGGAGCGCGACTTCAAAACGCGCCCCAACTCGATCGAAGGCTATCGTCAGGGAGAATGGATTCTCCTCGACTACGTCGATTTTGTCGTCCACATCTTTTCGGAAGAGAAGCGCGACTTCTATCACATTGAACGGCTGCGCAAAACTGCGACCACACTTGATCTGGAGGAATTGAAGGCGTCGCTGACCAAGCGTGTTTCGGCCGTCCGCAAGAAGCAGGCAGCCAAGAAGGCAGTCGCGAAAAAACTGCCCGCAAAAAAGATCGCGAAGAAAGCTCCCACGAAAAAAGTCGCCGCCAAAAAGACCGGCAAAACGACTGCCGCGAAGTCTGCCAAGGGAAAAGCCATCAAGGCCCCCGCTAAAATCGTTTCGAAGCCAAACCCGCGCAAAGCCACGCCAAAACGCAAAAAACCTCTTTGACAGCGGTGATATTGTGCCAGATACTCAAGTGGAAACTTGGAGTCATTTCAAATACAGAATGAAACTCAGAGGGACCCACATGAGAAAATTTGGACTCTTGGCCTTGATCGTACCCACCATCCTTGCGGCAAGCATTGCCGCCGCTCCAGCGTTTGCATTGCAAGGGGGCAGTTCCGCGTATCCAACCGCAAGCGGCGCTCTCTCGGCGGAGATCACCAGCAAACTCGATACTAAGAATGCCACGGTAGGAGAGGCGGTCACCGCCAAAACTCTCTCATCGACGACGCTGGCGAATGGTACTGCCATCCCGAGAGGCGCCATGCTCAACGGAAAAGTGACTGCGGTGCAGTCGTCGGGTACTGCCTCCGTGACCATCTCCTTTGATCAGGTACTTGCCAGCAAGAAAGCTTCACCCATTTCCATTCACGGAGTTGTAGTCGGGGTCGCTCCCAAGCCCTACATTTCTGGCGGAGGTGCAAGCGCGAACAACCTACCGCTCTCCTCAACCAGAAGCGAAGCGAGCCTATCCGGGGAGACTGGTCAGACGATCGACAATATGGGCGCGCCAGAAGAATTCGTGGCGACGGGCAGCAGCCTGAAAAATGTCACGCTGGCGTCGGGTACCCTGACATCCAGCCACGGTGACATCAAACTTGACCATGGAACGCGAATTGCTATTGCACTCGCATCGAACTAGGATTCTTGCCCGCTGCTGCTTTTAATGAGCTGCGCGGGACCACTGGTACGCTGGGAACGGAATATGGAAGCGGCTTGAAAAGAACAGAGGGCCCAAAGGCTCTCTGTTCCTTTTTGTTGCCAGATGTATCGAGAAGAGCCTTTCTGCGAATGGGATGTAGTTCGAACCGAGAGAAGTTCCCAGATCCCATAGGCCGCTGGCAGGGCCTTCTAGAACGCGGCCGAACGATCTAGACGGATCGTTTAGAGAAGTGGACGATGCGCGGAGTGTATCAATAACGATTGCTGCAAAAAAGCAGGAAGCCCGAAGGCCTCCTGCTTTTTCTCAACTGCTATGTCCGTTCTAGAACTCGAATACACCCTTGATTTGAATCAATCGAGGTGATGCATCGCCACCCAGGCCAGAGCCCAGGATGCTGGTCGGTGTGTTGACCGTTGAGGTGATGAATCCGGCGGTCGAGTTGGTCGGGCGCCGTGCCGGAATCGCTGACGTCCGAATTCGGGCTGGCAAAGTTCGGGTGGTTGAACAGGTTGAAGAACTGAGCGCCCACCGTAAATTTCGCGGACTCCAACTTCGGAATTGCAAAGCTCTTCAGTACGGCCAGATCTGTGTCAGTGTAGGCCGGTGCAGTGGTCTGGTTACGTTCCTGCTGCCCAAAGGCTGTTGGCGTCGTGTAGTTGGCTGTACTTACAATGCCGCACGGGTTGCTCCAGCTCCGAGTTTCGCGTATTGAAGACCGCACTCGATCCGCAATGAGCCACGTTGCGGAGTTGTTGAGCAAAGATCTGGACATTGCCCGAAGGGTAGTTGCGATCGGTTTGTTACGCCACTGTAGTTCACCGTGAACGGGAAACCGCTGTGGTGGAAGACCGTGCCTGTAAGCTGCCAGCCGTCGGTGACAGCATGAGGTCCGCGCCAGTAGGGAACGGAATAGACGTAGCTGCCGGTAAAATTTTGCCGACTATCGTAATCCGCATTGCCGTAGTTGTAGGCCAGGTTGAACGGGTCCGTGGGCGCGAGAGCGCTTTGGCCGGCATTGAACCTGAGAATGCCGCCGTTGGAGATTTCATCCAGGGCGTGGCTCCAGGAGTAGTTGAACTGCAGCAATAGAGGACTTCGACCGATGAACTACCGACGCCGTCAGACCGTTGTAGTTGGAAACGGCGTTGCTAAGAACCTCAGTCACTGGTGCGAACGATGGGTTTGGTGGTGCGGTAGCCGCTGATCGGGCCAAAGCCCGCTGGTGCACCATACGCATTGACGCCGCCGTTCACGTCCGGTTCGTGATAGCCGCGGTTGCCAACGTAGTTCAGGTCGAACACGGTGCTTCGGCCGAATTGCTGCTCCAGTTCCAGATTCCACTCCTCATACGTCGGATAATTCAGCTTGTGGTAGGAGTTCGTAAAATTCGGTGCGCTAAAGCCTGCGATGGTGTTGGACAAGGTGCTGTAGCTCGCTGCATTGGCAAAGCCTGCTGGAAATCCCGCGTTCGACGCAGACGTGATGGTTTCGCCGCTCGTTGGATCGCTTGGATTGGTGCTGATTGAGGTCGGGCACCATAAGCTGGTCCAAACAGCGTGAAGCCGACATTGGTCGGAGCGTTGTTGAGAATACTGTCCGCGATGGTCGCCGGGAAAACGTCGGTGAACATGCCGAAGCCGCCGCGAATCACGGTCGAGGTTCCATCTCCAAACGGCGAGAACGCGAAGCCTACGCGGGGCTGGATGGAGAAACTCTGGAAGCTGCGGAACGCCGCATGCTTGCCGGTGACGATCATGGAGTTATACGGTGTGGTCGGATCGGTGCTCACGCCGCCGAAATCCGTCGCAAAGCTGTCGAAGCAATTGGTGGTGCAAATCGGGTTGGAGTTATGCTCCACGCGAACCGCTGCGGTCACAGTTAGGTTCGGCACAGGCTTAAATTCATCCTGGAAGTAGCCCGCTTCATTGTAGAGTGCTACGGGTTGTGTGAGACGCGTCGGATACTGTTGCGCGTACAGATCAAACGACCCCGCCGCAAAGTCAGTTTCCGTTGCGTAGGCCAAGGGAGTGGTCGTAACCGCCCGGGCTGTAGTCGGTGACGTCGTCGCGCCGGAAGTAGTAGCCGAATTTGAAGTTATTCCGGCCCTTGATGACGCTGACGTCGTCGATGAATTGATAGTTGGTGACATTGCGTCCCTGCGGCCAAACGTAGTTCAGACCGCCGAGCAGGTTATACGAGCCGTCGATCCAGGCCACGGTCCATGGGACCAGTGCTGTGGATGCGGCCAGATTCTGATTCGTGAAAATGGCCGAATACCAGAGCAGCGCAAAGGTGAACTGGTTGGTAATGTTCGGAGTGAAGACGTGCGTCTCGCCCAACTGGCCGGAATATTGTGGTTGGACGCTGTCCGCATTGAAAAGCGAATTCAACGGATCGGTGTAGGTTGCCTGCAGCCCACGATCCATATCGTAGGTGCCGTACAGAGAATCCTTCTCGCCGAAGTGCTGATCGATACGACCCTCAAACAGCCACTCGTGGGTGAAGTTGCCGGTATTCACGTTGAAGGTGACCACGTTGGGATCGTTTGGCGAGACGGCTGCTGTGCTGTATCCCGGGGCATTCTGATATACGCCCAGAACCTGCTTGCGTGATGGGAATGTCGCTGGCGGGAACCTGCGGAATACCGCCTGGGAAATTGGCCTCCGGTTTGGATCCGCGCAGGGCGTTGTCGTCCCGGCGCTGCGGGTTGACCGGTCGTTAAGCAGCTGACATAGTTCGGGGCCGGAGCCGTCACCACATTGGTGACTGGAATCAGGACGCGCAAGCCTTCAAAGTCACCAAAGAAGAAGGTCTTGTTCTTGAAGATGGGACCGCCGACGGATGCGGCGTACTGATTGACGTTATCAAACGGACGCGGAGTATCGGTCTGGTTGTTGAAATAGCCGTTGGCATTCATCACCCGGCCATTCCACCAGTAGGCTGCGTTGCCGTGGAACCGGTTTGTGCCCGACTTGGTGATTTCATTCACCTGCGCACCGCCAAGGCCCCCGTACTGCGCGCCATAGGCGTTGCTGACCACCGTGACCGAGGCAATCATATTGTTGCCCAGCAGCAGGTTGGTCGCACCGGAGTTGTTCAGGTTCAGGAACGGATCGTTCTCATACATGCCGTTGACGGTGAAGGTGTTCGACATGGCCGGCAAACCGAACGACGAAAAGTTTCCATAACCGAAGACGCGCGCCGTTGCTGCTCGTCGTCGTGTTCATGACGGAGCCAGGAGCCGTCTGCGCGACGAACGTCAGATCGTTGCCCGGATTCGGCAGTCTTTGTACCTGCTCGGTATTGAATGTCGTGGTGATGTCAGCATTTTCCGTGTTCAGCAATGGCTCCGCTTCGGTGACCGTCACCGTCTGCGAGGATTTGCCCAGCGTCATCTTCACGTCGCCGTTCGCGATTGCACCACCGGCCACATGCGCGGTGGTCGTCGTGGTTTCAAAACCTGAGCCTTTTACCGTAATGGAGTACGTGCCGGGCTGCAGCAAGGCTGAGTGGTAGCTACCCTCGCATTAGTTGTGCTGGTATACGTCGCGCCGGTATCCAAGTTCTTGAGGACGACCTTCGCACCCGGAATCGCCGCTCCGGTTGGGTCCGTCACGTGGCCGGAGATATCACCCGAAGTGAGTGATTGGGCGAATGCGATTGGCTGCGAAGTTTGAAGAAACATCGCTGCTCCCAGCAGCATTGCGAAGGTGACCGTGGTGCGAATCCAGCCGTTGTGTCGAAATTGCATTGAATTCCCTCTCTTGCTTTGTTAGTTCACGAGCCGGCAACCGGTCTCGCGCCTGTCTTAAGTGCCTCGTGAAACACTGGGACGCCCATGCGGGCGTCGTTTACGAACGGCATTTCCTGCTTCCTAATAAATGCGCTGAGATGTGGCTTACTCATCCAGGTCGAAAAACGTACGGTGGGCTGAGGAGAAAGTTGACGCGGGGGTCGTCGACTCGATAAACCCGTATAGTGCCCTCGGGGGGTAAAATAAGCAATTCTGTGACCAGATAAAATAATTCGCAAAATCAACAGGTTACGAGCTCGATACCTGCAGATTATCGATGGTAATTATGGTATTAAAGAGATGAGAATATGAAAAACCGTAGGAAACTTGAGGGCGACAATTGACAGTATTCGTCGTGTAGGCGACGTAGATTTGCCTTGGCCTGTTTCCGCCGCTCCGTCTGCGCAACAAGCCCATTAAACCTCTTCGCCTGTTGATCGCCACGAGCGAAATTCCGTTTCACGGCCTTCCTTAATCATTTACCAAATTCGCTGACCGAGCGGCCTTGCCACATTCCGCAGGCGACCTCTCACATCCAGACAGAAAACTCCAGTAAAGTATGGAAAGGATGGAAATTCAGCTGGTCACACTCGGGCGGCGCACCACCGGCAAGCAGGCTGCCGCTGACGAAATGTATTCCGCCTATTGCCAGCGCATTGCGCGCCACTGCGGTTGCCGCACTGAACATTACGCAACCGAGGAAAAGTTTTTCGCCGCGTGGGAGCGTGGCAATCGCGCCCGCTCCATGCTGATTTTGCTGGATCACCGCGGACGAACCTGGTCGTCAGAAACGTTTGCCCAATGGTTGCAACGTGAGCAAGATCGCGGCATTCAACTGTTCACCTTCGCGGTAGGACCTGCGGACGGCTGGTCGGAAGGCGTGCTGCAGGAAGCCACCACGCGTCGCGATTGGCTGGTGTTGTCGCTGGGTCCAATGACGTTGCCGCACGAACTAGCTGCAGTCGTTCTCGCGGAACAAATCTATCGCGCCTTCACCATCGTCGAAGGCCATCCCTATCACTTAGGACATTAAGACCCACGTACAGCTTTTGGGTGCTGGCTTTTAGCTGGTAGCTAGAGGCTAGTCGCGAAAGGTTGGCTTATGACGGACGCTAGGCGCGGACTGATTCTGATTAACACCGGTCCCGGAAAAGGGAAGACAACTGCTGCCATGGGCACAGGTTTGCGCGCTGTCGGCAATGGTATGCGCGTATTGATGCTGCAGTTTCTGAAAGGCTCCTGGCACTATGGCGAGCTTGATGCAGTGCAGGCCTTCGGCGGCAGCTGGGTGATGAAGCAGATGGGTCGCGGCTTTGTAAAAATTGGCGGCGCGGAAACCGATCCGGAAGATATCCGCATGGTGGAGGCCGCATGGGAAGAAGCTCGCCAGGCCATTTTCTCGGGTGACTGGGACATGGTGATCCTCGACGAAATCAACTACGCCATCGGCTACAACATGCTAAATCCGGCGCGCGTGGTGGAAGCGCTGAAACAGAAACCGGAGATGGTGCACGTCATCCTGACCGGTCGCAACGCGCACCCCAGCCTGGTTGAAATTGCAGACACCGTAACTGAAATGCGCGAAGTGAAACACGCGTATCAGAAGGGAATTCTGGCGCAGCGCGGTATCGAATATTAGGGTGCCGTCGATGCAGCGGGTACCCCGACCTCGTTTTTGAAGCTGAGTTTCTGCCCCGCAGTTTAGGATGGATGGAGTATGTCCTGGTTTAAACGCAACGAAAACGAAAACGAGATTGAGACCACGTCGGAGAAGAATGTCCGCACTGAAGGTCTGTGGACCAAGTGCGATAGCTGCGGCCAGACCATTTGGAAAGCCGACCTGGAAGCCAATCTGAACGTCTGCCCGAAATGCGGCAAGCACTTCAAACTTTCAGCCAGGGCGCGCATCGATAGCCTGCTCGAGCCCGGTTACCGCTTGATCGACACCGAATTGCGTTCCACCGATCCTCTCGAGTTTACCGACCTTAAACCGTATAAGGATCGTCTGAACAAGGCGCAGCGCGATACCGGAATGAATGACGCGATTCTGTCCGCAACCGGCAACATGGGTCATCACGCGGTTGTCTTGAGCGCGATGGAGTATGCCTTCATTGGTGGCAGCATGGGTGCGGTCGTGGGAGAGACCATTAGCCGAGCCGCCGACCATTCTCTTGAAACCCGTCATCCCCTCGTCATCGTCGCAACATCTGGTGGCGCGCGCATGATGGAAGGCATTGTCAGCCTGATGCAGCTGCCGAAAATCTCCGCACGTCTGGCATTGATGGATGATGCGAAAATTCCTTACATCTCCGTGCTCACCGATCCCACTTTCGGTGGCGTCACCGCCAGCTTCGCTATGCTTGGGGATCTCAACGTCGCCGAGCCCGATGCGCTGATCGGTTTTGCCGGGCCGCGCGTGATTGAGCAAACCATCCGCCAGAAACTGCCGGAAGGTTTTCAGCGATCGGAGTTTTTGCTGGAACACGGAATGCTCGACGCCGTTGTTCCCCGCAGAGAAATGAAGCAGTATCTCATCCGCGCCCTCGACTTTATGCAGCCTACAAGCTGAAGTAACCTTCAGCATCTCGACCTACAGTGGATTGCGTTGGCCAAAGTCAGCGGATCGTTTCGCCATGCCGATTCATGTACCATCGCCGCGCAAAGAAGTAGGCGATCGAGAGAGCCAGCGTCCCCGATAGCGCCTTGAATTCCAATTTTGTCGAGTGCGATAGCAGCCAGATCACCACGATCGATCCCAAAATTCCCACCACCGGGCCACCCGGTGCGCGGAATGCTCCTGGCATTCGGTTGCGCGTGTAGCGCAGCTTCAGCGCGCCCAGGCAAATCGCCAGGTACACACACAAAATCGATGCGCTGGAAAGAATCGCCAGGTGTTTGAACCCACCTGACGCCGCCAGCAGAAACATCAATGTAGCCACGGTGAGGATAGCAACGTGCGGCGTACGATATCGCGGATGAACTCGGGCGAGCGCTCGCGGAAGTGCCCCGTCCTCCGCGGCCAGAAAAAATGCGCGCGGTGTCGATAACATTCCGCCGGCCAGCGAGCCAAAAATCGACACGGCCACGCCAATCGTGACCAGCGTGCTTCCCCCGACACCAACAATTCTTCCCGCAACCGCCGCGAGCGGTGCCGTCGTCTGGTGCGCCAGCTTGCTGCCCAGAACTCCCTGGCTAACCAATTGCAATGCAACATACAGCAGAATCACCGTTCCAGTTGCACCAAACATGGCTCGCGGAACGGTGTGCGCGGGATCGTGAATTTCAGCACTCGGCGCGAGTGCTTCTTCGATGCCCTGGAAGGCAAAGAACAAAATCAGTGAGGCCTCACCCAACTTCGGCGCCGGTGGCCATCCCGCCCACCGCAGCTCATGCCAATGCACAAAAAAGATTCCGGCAACAACAGCAAGCAACAATGGAACCAGCTTGGCGATGGTCGAAGCCACAGCCACGCGCAATCCCTGACGAACCCCAACTATGTTTACCGCAGCCAAGCTGCCGAATACAACAAACAACGTCAGAACCCGAGCCGCTCCATGATTCAGGGCCGGAGCCCACACCGCCAGCGCACCGATCAGCGCAACTGCGAGCGCGGCACACGCAATCACCTCATACCCCACCGAGTACATCACCCAGGCAAGAAATCCCATCAGCGGCCCGAAAGCCTCTTCGACGTACGCAACACCGCCCCCGGAACGATGGACGAAGCTTCCAATTTCGATGTAGCAGGTCAGCACCAGCGCCACGGCAATCCCGCAAACGAAATAGGCCACAATCGCAGCCGGTCCCAGGATGGCGGCTACAAAGGCAGGGACAACAAAGATTCCAGCTCCCACCGCGATATTCACTGCGGCAGCGCCCAATCCCCACGGCCCGATCACGCGCTTCAGCTTCTCGTCTGCGTGGGACACCGCGTCGTGCGACGGCGCGAGGATTTTCTCTGGCGTCATGAAATCGGTCGGTTGCGCTTCAAAATGTTTGGGCGGATGAAGTTCGCCTCCATCCGCCCAAAGTTTACTTTTCTGCGATTGAGTTTACTGCTTGCCCCAGAAATCCGGCGACGCAGTCTTCCAACGGTCGGGAGCGTAGCTCATCTTTGGATCCATGGCATACAGATTGGTATGAATGGAGGCAAACGCAGAAGCTTCCAGGTCACTCATTTTCTTTTTCTTGTCCGAATCGGCAGATGCCCAGGCTTTCTGCGCGGCGACACGATGCTCATCGATCTCCGCAAGACTCTTCAGAGGAGCCGTAGCAATGTAGACGCCGCCTTCATCTCCGAAATATTCCTCCCACATGGCGAAATGTGTGTTGGGAACTTTTCCGTATACCTCATTGTGAAGTTTCGCCAGTTCCTTCCATTCCGCTTCATGTCCCGGTTTGATGTCGATGACAGTGATCTCTATGAAGCGCATCTCTGCCAGGTCGACATTGGGCGAGATGCTCAGGTCCGGCTCATAGTGAAACACTATCGTGGAGAAGGAAGTGAGCAATTTGCCGTCCGCCTCCATTGCGCTATCGAAGTCCGTGGCCAACGTGGAATCGCCCATCATCGCCGCATTCGACTTTTCCCAGTCTGCGAACGAATCATATGCAAGAAAGAACAGTGCCCGGCTGGGGCCCGACATGGAAGTTGCCGCGAAATAATGATCGGGTGATTTTGCCTTCTGCATTGCCTCCACAAACGCACTTTCCGACTTCTGGTGCGCCATGCCAGCCTTGCCCGGCTTTACCATTTCTCTTTGCACGACCAGCACATTGGGCGGCGTCAGATCTGGCTTCTTATCTTGCGCGTTCGCCAATCCTGATCCTGCCAAACCGATTCCTGTAAAAATCAAACACAGTCCTGCTACCGTACCAAATTGCTTTTTCATGGATTGCTCGCCTCCTGGGCGTCGTGAAGTTTATATCCAGGAATGTCGTGCGATAGGGGGCTCGGCCAGATAGCTGAAGGGGTTAGCGAAGAATCTGGTCAATACCGTCGGTCGTTCGTGGGTGAGTGTGAACATACTGCATCGCGGTAACGATCGGCAATGAAAAACTGCACATTCATTATTTGTTGCGAGACCAAGGAAAGGCCACGCTGGCGTTTGCGCGGCCTTCCTGGTTTTTGCTGGCTTATTTCGGCGCTTGGACCATCTGAACAACGTGGTAGAGCACGGTGTGATCGATGGTGTCGACCTTATGTTCCTGATCCATTCCCTGCTCGATCGGCACCCCAGGATTCACTTTCTTCCAGCGATCGGAGAAACCGGCTCCGAAGAATTTGAACATCGCGTCCCAGTTCGGATAGATGTCGACCGTGTACGTGTTGCCCTGGTCTTTGGTGCCGCGGGGCAGGAACTGCTCCACGACAGACCAACCGTCCACAGATCCATCCTTAACTCCATCTTCGAAGATGGGTTGCCACATTTTCTTTTCGTTGGCGATCCATGCCCCGACGTCAGGGACGCTCATTACATTGACGATAATGTAATCCCCTTTTTTTGCTTGGCCGACTTGCAGGGCCGTACGTTCGAGGCTGTTGTACACCAGGTAACCCGCCGCATCCTGTTGCTGTCTCATATCCTCAAGCGAGGTGCTGATGCCGGCTTTTTTCAGTGCGGCAGTCATTTCCTCATCGCCCAGCGGGGCGCTCGGCAGGCCAGAGTAGAAGCTGACAAATACGTAATCGCAGGTTGCGTCGTGCCCCGCAGGAATGACGGTTCGCAATACAATCCAGGCCGAGATGGCTCCGGAGTCTACCCGCGATTGCCCGAACTTAAGGAAGGTTCCATCGACGAGTGTTTTGAAGTCAGCCGACTTGCCGTGTCTCACCTTGATACAGGAAATGCTGTGAAATCCCGTCGATCCCGATTGCTCCTGAGCGCTCGCCGAATTCGATCCGGCAACACCCAGTCCTGCGAACACAAGACACGCGCCGACTGTCAATCCAAATTTCATTTTCATCATGATTTGCCTCCTGGTAGGAATAGAGTTTTTGGTATCCAGGAATGGCGTGCGATAGGGGGTCTCGACCAGGGCGTCTGCGCAACTGGAGTGAAGAGTCTGGTTGATACCGTCGTTCGTTCGTGGCGAGCTTCACCATACGCCCACGCCGCAACAACAAGCAATGACCCATTTAGCGACTGTTTCGCCTCGAAATGCCAGATGTTCGATTTCTCTTGTCAGGCTCGGGGAGTTCCAGTCGCATTTTTCGGGTCGGCCTTGTCCAGCCAGGTCACCGCGCCAAACGCGCCCAGCCACGATCCCGCTGCTGCAAAGAGCACATACACCGCGTTGCCGGTATAGCTGATCACAGCGAACGCCGCCAGCAAATACCAAAGGCTGCTCCAACTGGCAGCCACGCTTCGCCGTCGCGCGGTCACTGCAGCATTGAACATCACATACACCGCATCTGTGGCTGCGGTGGACGCCAGGACTCCAATGGCGATGAGAGGATTGGGTGCGTGCATGTGCAGCATCATGGCGGCGGCTCCAGGGTTGCAACGACTTGCTAGCAATCCTACGGGAACCGCGCCTGTTATTCCTGCACTCGTGCGTAGGCGTAGGGTCCGTCGGGAATCACGGCAACACGTGCATGCTTCGGTAGCCTGTCAATCAAGGCGGCTACGGCTGCCGCAGCACTATCGAAGGCATTCGTCCGCAGAGAACCCAAATCCTCGCCCGCGATTCCAGGTGTGTACAGCAGAACATCGTGTTTCAATCCCACCAGCGCGAGCTTTTCCAGCTGCCATTGATCCACTTCGACCGGCGCGTTCTCAATCGCATCCAGAAATTCCCGTGGACCTTGGTAGCGGCGCATCATCGCTGCAAATTCGGGCGAGCCCACACCTTCCGCACATTCACTCAAAATCAGGATGGTGCCACCCGGTTTCAAAATGTGCTGCACCGCGGTGACGCCTTTGATGGTTTGATAGAAGGTCAAATCCAATGGATATCCGGCGGCCGAGGTGATGACTGCATCCACCGGTTCCGGCAGATACTCCACCGAGGAGTTCCGGAGAAACTCCACGCCAGCTGCGTGCGCCGCTACCGGCTCGCCCGCGAATACGCCAGAAATCTCCCGCTCTTTCGTCAGCGTGACGTCCAACATAAAGTCGTGACGAGCCATGCGCGCCACTTCCAATAATTCTGCGTGCAGCGGGTTGTCGCAGATCGATCCCTCTGTCGCGCGCTTTTCGCGCATGAATCGCGGCGAGTGAATCACCTTGATGGTTTCCTGCGCGGCCAGCCCCGGCGCAACCAGCTTGCGTCCGCCAGAAAATCCAAGCATCAGGTGCTGCTCAATAAATCCCAGGGTAATGTGCAGGTCCGCTGCCATGAAGCGCTCATCAATATATACGGGAGTTCCCTGCTGCGTAGTGCCGACGAATCTGTGAAGCTCTCGATCCCGGGCGTCGTGATTCGCGATATCGTAGGTCGCCGCAATCTTCGCTCCGAGGATGGTACGCAGTTCGTCCTCCGTCGCCCCGCGATGCAGGCCGGTCGCGATGCAGATCGTCACGTTCTCCGGAGGAATGCCGGCGCGATGCAGCCGTTCCAGCATCGGAGGCAGCGTGATCGGATTGGGAGCGGGTCGGGTGATATCGCAGACCGAGATAGCGGCCGTCTTTTTTCCGCGCACCAGTTCGATGAGCGGCAATCCTGCCACGGGAGCATCCAGCGCCGACCCCAGAGCCTGCTCCACATTGCGCAGCGGCGGCGCGGAGTGCACCTTCACCACGTGGTAGTCGGGACCATCCGGTAAATCGAGCGACAAGCCGTGTTTGCCGAATGCGACCTGGACGTTCATCCGTTTCTCTCCCCAGTCGTTATCCGGTGACGGCACGTGGGCTGCGCAGCGTGATCAGGGTCAGCTCCGGTCGGCAATCAAATCGAAATGGGACGGCGACAGCTCCGATCCCGCGATTGACATATAACTGCAGATCATTCTGCAGATGAAAGAGTCCTTCAACATACTTGCGGCCCATGGGGGGGGTGTACAGCGCTCCGATGAACGGCAACCGCACCTGTCCTCCGTGCGAGTGGCCGGCCAGCATCAGGTCGACGCCACCGTGTTTGACGACCTTGTCGGCATAATCGGGTTCGTGCCCCATAAGAATGACCGGTTCGTTCGCAGTCTGCAGCTTCCGCGGCGCCGCCAGGTGCAGGTCCGGATCACTTTCACCGATGTCCTTCACTCCGCCAATCCAGAGCCGCGCCCCATTCCGTTCGAAGGGTACATAGGCGTTCGCCAACACCGGGAGGCCATGGGTTTGCAACGCGTCCGTCACAATTTCCGGACCGACCGTGGTGTCGTGATTGCCCAGCACGCACCATCGCTGCGGGCAGCTTATTCCAGATAGGATTTCGGCGCACGGGTAGCTGGTTTTTGCTCCGTAGGCTTTCGGCATTGGCCCTTCGCTGACATAATCGCCGGTCAGCAGAACCAAATCCGGCGCCAGCTGATTTACCTGATCGACCACATGCCGGGCAAATGACGCCTCCGTGTATTGCTCGTAGTGGATATCGGAGACCTGGGCGATCCGCAGTCCGTCCAGCGCCGGCGACAGGCGCTTCAGCTCAATCGTGCGGTGCGTGATTTCCAGATCGTGGCGCTCGAACTCCCCAGAATACACCGCCAGACCGGCCGCAGCGAGACCCGAAAGCTGAAGAAAGCGCCGTCTCGTGATGGAATGTTTGGATTCTTCAGCCACTTCCTTAGGATAAAGCATCCTGCCCCAGCGCACCTGCCGAATCCCCCCAAGGGTGCGCCGGCAGATAGAAATCCTCTCCATAAGAAAGCGTCGTTCCGAGCGCAGCGAACAATCCAGAGGGGTGATCGCAGTCTCGTGACATCAAGCCCTCTGAATTCTTCACTCTGATCGCTTGCGCGACGATTTTTCAGAACGACTTTGTATCCTATCTGGTGCCCCACATCTCGATTCTGAGATCTGCAATTGCTGCCGCAATTCAATCGTTATAGAACTGCGCAACACGAATTACCTTCCTGCTACTAAAATCGAGCCATGTCGTATGCTCAGGCCATTGAAAGTCTGTATGCGCGCGGACATGAACTGGCGCAGGCCGCTTCTTCCGCTGTCACCGGTACATCTCCTCGGAAATTTGATTTAGCAGAAATGCGCATCCTTACCGCCGCGCTGGGCTCGCCGGAATTAAAATTTCCCAGCGTCCTGATTGCCGGCACCAATGGCAAAGGTTCAACCGCCGCCATGCTGTCGAACATTCTCCGCGTCGCTGGGTATCGTGCCGGGCTCTACACTTCCCCGCACCTCACGCGCGTGAATGAACGCGTGCAGATCAACGGCGCGACCATCTCCGATGACGATTTCGCGCGGCTGTATTTTCGCGTGGATGAAACTGGATCCCGCCTGCTCAGCGAAGGCAAGCTACCCCAGCATCCCAGTTTTTTCGAGTCTGTTACTGCCGTCGCTTTGCTCTACTTCGCGGAACAGGCAGTGGACATCGCGGTACTGGAAGTGGGCATGGGCGGCCGACTCGACGCAACCAACATCGTTGAGCCGTTGCTCTCTGTGATCACCGACATCTCGCTCGACCACACGGAATGGCTGGGCGAGACCATCGATGCAATCGCGCGAGAGAAAGCCGGTATCCTGCGGCCCAATGGAATTCTGGTGACTCTGCCGCAACATCCCGCCGCGAACCAGGCTCTGGGAGAAGTCGCTGTCGAATTGAATGTGCGCGGTGTGAGCGCGGTCGAGTTTATGCCGCCGCGTCGCTCCGCAGAGGAAGAAGCCACGGAGTTCTATTCCGAACCCTATTCTGTAACAGTGGCAGGTACATCTGTGGAATTGCGGCCTGCCTTGGCGGGAACGCATCAGCACCGTAACGCCGCGCTGGCAGTGGCGGCTGCAATTGAATTATGTAACAGTAACAGTTACAATATCACACCGCAGCAGATTGCGGAAGGAATTCGTACTGCGCGCTGGCCTGGCCGGCTGGAATTGTTGCCTCGCACCGACACTCGTCCGGCCGTTCTGCTGGATGTTGCCCACAATCCTGCCGGGGCTTGGACCCTGCGTTCCGCCCTGAGCACCTGGCCTGGATTAGCCACGCAACTTCCGACCCCGCGAACTTTGTTGTTCGGATGCCTGCGCGAGAAGGCAGTCGAGGAGATGGCGCAGATCCTCTTCCCAGTCTTCGATCGCGTCATTTTGACTCCGGTGAATTCGCCGCGCACCGCATCGCTGGAGGACTTGCAGGCGGTCGCTCGAACCCTCGGAGTTGCGGCAGAGGCGGCCTCTTCGCCTACTGCCGGAATGAAACTGGCGCAGGCAGAAACTGCGCCCAACGGCCTGATTGTCTGCGCCGGATCTGTCTATCTGGTGGGTGCGCTGCGCGAGTCGCTCTTGAACTCGCAAGGTAAAGGCTAGCTAATGTCCAGTGCTCCGGAGGATGTGGAGACAGCTCTCGCGGATTCGTCGGCTCCCACAAGCGACGAGCCTCACGGTGCCGTTCCAACCCAGCCGCGCCATCCCGGATTCTTCCGCTGGCTCACCTATCTCATCCTTTTCCCCCTGTTTTTTGTTGCTACCGCGATTTTCGGCAGCATTTCCCTGATCGCGTCCTTGTTTGATGGCACTGGGCGCGTACAACACTCCATCGCTCAAGCGTGGGCAGGAGTTGTCCTTCGCATCGCGCTGTCCCCGGTGCGCGTCGTCGGCGCTGAAAACTTCCATTGCGGCGGGGCGGCTGTATACGTGTCGAATCATTTGTCCTATATGGACACGCCAGTCGTTCTCAACAAGCTCCCCTTCCAGTTTCGGATCCTGGCGCGTCATGACCTATTCAAGATCCCGTTCATCGGGTGGTATCTGCAGCGCTCCGGCCAGATCCCCGTCGACAGCACCAGCCTGCGCTCCACCCTGGCCAGCCTCAATCGTGGTGTCAAAGCGCTGCAGGCAGGCATGCCTTTGATGATTTTCCCCGAGGGCGGTCGATCCCTGGATGGCAGCCTGCAGGATTTTCTCAGCGGGCCAGCGTACATGGCCATTCGCGCCGAGGTCCCTATCGTGCCCATGGCGCTGGTCGGCACGCATCAGTTGATGCCGATGCATACCTACCATCTGACTCCCCGGCCGCTGCTGCTGGTGGTTGGCCCGCCAGTTTCTACTGCCGAATACACCAGCAAAACCGCCGATGCGTTGACTCTTCGTATTCGCGATACCATAACGGAGATGTATTTGCAGCATGCGAGCGGAAACGGTCCTGCCTAGTTCCCGCTATACCAACATTGAGCATCCCGTGACCCACACCTCGAAAAGACCGCGTATTGGTATTCCGATTCCCACTCTTGCCCAAACGGAGTACAACCAGCGTACTTGGCCGCAATATGCCGCAGCGGTGGCGGAGGCAGGAGGAGAACCGGTTGCGATTCCGCTGACCATCGATCCCTCCGCAATCGCCAAAGTCGCAACCAGTTGTCAGGGGATTCTGCTTCCCGGAAGCCCAGCCGATATGAATCCCGCGAAGTATGGTGAGGAACGTCTGCCGGAAACCGCCGAGCCAGATCTGGCCAGGGAAAATGTAGACGAATTGCTACTGCAGGACGCTCACAACCTGCATAAACCGCTTCTTACCATCTGTTACGGCACACAATCTTTGAATTGCTGGCGTACCGGGACACTCGTGCAGGATCTGGTACAGATCCCGGTGAACCACAGGGCCGGCGGCAGCGTGGCCGTGGCACATTCGGTGCTTATCGAGCCCAGTTCTCAGCTAGCGCGCATTGTGGGCGAGAGCCCGGAAGTGACCCACACGACGGACTTTCTACGGCTGCCCGTCAACTCCAGCCATCACCAGGCTATTGGCATCGTCGGAGACGGTTTGCGCGTGACCGGCCGCTGTCCACAGGACGCGGTCGTGGAGTCGATTGAAGGCACGCAACCGGACCATTTTGTCGTGGGATTGCAGTGGCATCCGGAACGTAGCACAGCCACCAGTCAGGCCAGTCGCCTTCTTTTCCAACGGTTTATCGAGGCTGCTGCAGGTTGGGAGCCCCGGCCGATTACCGATTCTCTCGGATAAGCCCTTCCCATGAGTCTGAACGCCAAGCCTTTCCAATTCCGCCCGTCAGATATTGAGGGGGCAGTCTCGCCTCTGCTGTTCCGGGCTTTGTCCTCAGAGACTTACGTACTACTGGCGCGGTATTTGCAGCTTCTAACTCATTGGAATCAAAAGTTGAACCTCACTGCCGTGCGTGATCAGGGGGTGCTGGTGCGGTTGCACCTGGCCGAATGCCTACGCGCGGCTCAGCGAATTCCGAAAGACGTGAAAACGGTACTGGATTTCGGATCGGGAGCAGGTTTCCCAGGAATTCCGATCCAGATCGCCTGTCCAGACCTGCGAGTTACGCTGGCGGAATCGCAGAAGAAAAAGGCTGCATTTCTGCGGGAAGTCGTCCGCGAATTGGGCCTGGGAGGCGCTTCGGTATTTGCGGGGCGGGTCGAGGATATGCCTCAGTCTTCGGTGTTCGATTTAGTGGCCCTCAGAGCCGTAGACAAAATGAGAGACGCGCTTCGGGCCGCGCTTCCCCGGATTCGAGCGCCCCACGATTCCGTGGCCGGCAGGTGTATGGTGCTGACATCGCGCTCGGAGGTCTCAGCCGTCGTATCCAGTTCTACAAACCAAAGCGCGGCTGGGAGAATCGACTGGTCGGCCCCGGAGCCCATTCCGGGTACCGATCAAAGGGTCATGCTTTTCGGTTGGCGTCAGCTAACTCCGTGAGGCAAGGCTTCTTGCGCTGTCCAATGTTCCACGTGGAACATGGTGCGCTATTGGTCCATGTGCAAGCGAAATTGTTCCACGTGGAACATGCTCAAAAGGCTCGCTCGCCTAAAAGTTTTCCACCGCGACGCCAAAACCATTTCACTCCTCGGCCGCGGTATCGAATCCCCTAACTGATACAAGCCATGAGACCTAGCGTGAGCCCATGGCCGCTGCCCAAACATTCTCCACAGATTTGTCCCGGAAATGCACAGCCAAGCCAATTGCGCGATGGTTCCGCGTTCGATACCCTACCGAATCAGCCCATGCGAAAAATTATTGCGGTCGTGAATCAAAAAGGCGGAGTTGGCAAGACGACCACAGCGATCAACCTTTCTGCTGGATTTGCTCTCGAGGGCGTCCCAACCATGCTGATTGACTGTGATCCGCAATCCAATTCCACCGGTGGCCTGGGTTTCGCCCGAGACGAAGATCGCTCCTCCACCTACACCGTACTCATCAACGAATCGAACGTCGCCGAAACGGCCATCGATACCGGAATCGAAAATTTGAAGCTTCTTCCCAGTAGTAAGCACCTGATCGGCGCCAATGTCGAGCTGGTTCACGCGGAGGATCGCGCCTATCGCCTGCAAAAGGCGCTCGCAGCGTACCAGGGGCCGGAGCAGCTCTTCGTTCTCGATTGTCCCCCCGCTCTCGATTTATTGACACTGAATGCCCTTGTTTCTGCCGATTCTCTCTTAATTCCGATGCAGGCCGAGTATTTTGCCTTGGAAGGTGTCAGCGAGCTGGTTCAAACCTTAGATCGAGTTCGGGACGGATTTAAGCCGGAGCTGATGATTGAAGGCGTCGTCCTGACCATGTATGACGAGCGCACCAACCTGGCGCAGCAGGTCACGGAGAACCTGAAAGAGTTCTTCGGCGACAAACTATTGAAAACAAATATTCCTCGCAACATTCGTCTGGCCGAAGCCCCCAGCCACGGCAAGCCTGTCCAGATCTATGACCCACGTTCTCGCGGAGCCGAAAGTTACATGGAGTTAGCGCGGGAAATTCTGTTGCGCAACAAGATTGAGAGCCCGCGAGAGCTGGCCCGAAAGGCCGAATCGAAGCGTGCCAAGGATGGAGCCAAAGTTCGCTTCTGGCCCTATACCTGAGGCGTCAGTCGGCCCAGGTTGTACCGCAAGGCTGAACCGCTCCTCGGAATTGATTTTTACGGATATGTAAGGGAGAACTTCGCTGTATGTCTCGAATTGAAGGAAAAAACCCAGGCAAAGTTGAGCCCCCCAAACGCCGCGCGCTCGGCAAGGGTTTAGAGTCGCTGCTGTCCAGGCCGGCTCCTCCCGATGCGGCCGCACGTTCACAGGCACACGCCGCCCAAGACCGGGCAATGTCAATGCCTCATACGATTGACGATCCGTTTGTCGCCCATCCAGGGGGCAGCCCGCGAGAGGTGCCCACGGATCACATCGATCCCAATCCTTACCAGACCCGTGTGCATGTGGACGAGCAGAAGCTCGACGAGTTGGCTCGCTCCATTGTCGCCAACGGCGTGGTTCAGCCCATCATCGTCCGACCGCTGCCCAACGGGCGCTTTCAGCTGATTGCGGGCGAGCGTCGCTGGCGTGCTTCCATCAAGGCGGGCAACGAAACCGTTCCCGCTATCCTTCGCCAGGTGAGTGACGAACAGGCGATGGAGATGACGATTGTCGAGAATCTCCAGCGCGCCGACTTGAACCCGATGGAGCAGGCTCGCGCTTATGATCGGCTGAGTCGCGATTTCCATATGACCCAGGAGCAGGTCGCCCAGCGCACTGGGAAAGATCGCACCACGGTAGCGAATTTTCTTCGTCTGCTGAGGCTTCCCGCGCCGGTCCAGGCCAAGGTCGAGTCAGGCGAACTGAGCTTCGGACACGCGCGAGCACTGCTCTCGCTTGACGGTGCGGAGGAAATTCTCAAAGCGATGACCAAAGTGGTCGCGCTTTCTATGTCGGTTCGGCAGACGGAGACGTACGTTCAGGGCCTGATGGATCCTGAGCAAAAGCGCAAAAAAGGCGAAGAAAAGGCAAAGGAACCCGTCGATCCCAATGTTCGGGAGGCGCAAGATCGCCTACAGCGCCAACTTGGTCTGAAAGTCCGCATTGAGGATAAGAACGGCCGTGGTCGCGTGACGATCGAATATTCCGGCCTGGAAGACTTTGACGCGCTGATGGCTGCTCTGGGAGCGGCGGTATAACGCTTGAATATCTTCGAATCTTCCACATTGTTGCGCCTAAGGATCGCTCTGCCTGTATGAAGCTCGCAGATTTCTTGTTTCGTTTTCGGCGCATCGCGCTCATCGCGGTCTTTTTCGTAGCGTTCTGGGCGCCGTGGGAACGCATGGGCGGTGCGCATCCCGGCTCTACCTGGCTCTGGCTGGCTGGCACTCTCCAAGCCATGGGTTTTTTCCCCATCGCGACTTCTACCATCGTGGTCATCACGATGGCTACGTGTGCGCTGTTAGTGGCGGCACTGATTCGCACCTGGGCGACCGCGTATCTGGGCTCTGATGTGGTCTACGACAAAGACCTTCACTCAGAGCGAGTGGTTGCCGATGGGCCGTATCGCTTCGTGCGTAACCCGCTCTATCTCGGGACTTGGTTGCTGACGGCGGCTATATCTATCCTGATGCCACCCGGCGGAGCGCTGTTCACGCTGGTGACGGTGACGCTGTTGATTGTGGCATGGGTGTTGGCGGAAGAAGGAAAGCTGACCGTCGAACGTGGCGACGCGTACACCGCATATTTGAAGAAGGTTCCACGTTTTTTCCCGGCGATTACGCCGAGAATTCCCGCCGGCACGGCGCGACCCCACTGGTTGCAGGGAATTGTTGGAGAGATTCATTTATGGGGAATGGCGATCACATACGTGCTCTTCGCCCATCGATACAACGTGACCATCCTGGAGCAAGGAGCGTTAATCTCTGTCGGAATTACATTCCTGGTGCGAGCGATCTGGCGACCCAAAGTACCAGCCAGTTCCTAGAGCGGATTGATCGATACTATCGTCAAACATAATCGTCATTCTGAGCGAAGCGAAGAATCTGTGCATCGGCTTCCTCCGAAATACAGAGATCCTGTGCTTTGCTCACGGTGACGGCTCAAGAGTTTTTGCTGCACCGACTGTCAATCCTCATCGAGCTGGCCCGCGCAGGCGCGCAAGGGTGTCGTCCGTCAGAGTTGTGGTCTCAAGAAAAAATCAGGTGAAAGTGGTGTTCGTACCGGCGGGATCGTTTACGAGAATGGCTGTGTCAGCCGCGTAAAACCGGCACTTCCTGCATTGCCGTGCAGTTGCACAGCGTGCGGTTACACAATCTGGCGCAGGGTGGGTGAGTGAACCCATAGCCCTGCGCCGTGGCAGCATCGGGGCCAGCTATCGTAGCGTGGACCGTGCAGCGGATTACATGAAACTTCCTACCGCTCCCAAGTTACTTCTTGACGGGCGCGATTGCATCCTTGGCGGCCTTGGCCACACGGAACTTGACCACGGTCTTGGCTTTGATCTTGATCGCTTCACCGGTCTGCGGATTGCGGCCGATGCGGGCTTTCCGCTCTGCCTTCACCAGACGGCCCAGTCCTGGAATAACAAAAAGTCCGTTTTTCTTAGTTTCCTTGACGGCGGTATCCGCCAGCAGATCCAGAAATCCTGCTACCTGCTTGTTCGTCAATTCGAGTTTCTCGGCCAAGTGCCGAACGAGTGCTGTTTTAGTCATACCTGCTGCCATAGTTTGTCTTCCTCCTGATACCAGCAGTGGTTGTGCCACTGCGGCTTTGTTTTGACTTCTATCGACCGTGTCGTTGCCCTTGTAGCGTCGCATAAAATGCGAGAATCGCAAGCAATGATGCGGGTCTAAAGAAACCCTTCCGCCGTTTACCTTGCGGCTTTCCGCAGGATTTGTCAACGGAAAACAGCGCATTTCCACAGGTTTTCTTCGGTTTTTCTCGGTTTTCTTTGGAAATTGGCCGATTTTTGCCGGTTTTTGCCTACGGATACTCCTGAAACCCGCTTGAATGCGTGCTTTCGTCGCCTATTGAGAGTAGACAAATTCTACCGCGTTTTGTTGCGCAGGCAACGCCATTCTCACGTGCAAAAGCAGTGTCAGACGGGGTTCTCGTTATACTAACGGCAGCGAGATCAACCAAAAGGAATTGAGAAAATGCAGTCTGTATCGCAGACCTCGGAGCGGATTGACAAGTCAGCCAAGCCGGAGCCGGTGCCGTTGGAGCAGGTGCTGCGGGTCGCGGAGTTAGCGCAGCTGGAACTCCGCGAAGACGAGCAGCAGGAGATGTTGCGTGACTTGAACGCCATCCTGGGCCACGTAGCCCAGTTGAACGAGCTGGATACCCGCGATGTTCCACCGATGACCCAGGTGAACGCCGTGATGCACGGCGATGCCAGCCATGTTGGCGGCGTGGATGCCGGCAACGTGCTGCGCGATGATTCGGTTCGTCCCTCGCTCGAGCGCGCCAAGGTCATGGCGACGGCGCCGGAAACCGATGGCACCTACTTCAAAGTTCCCAAGGTGATTGAGCGGTGAAGCCGCGACCCGCCGCGCGCATAGCGCATTGACAAAATTTTGTAAGGGAAAAGAATGGCAGAACTGAAGTCCACTTCCAGCCGCGCTTCGCAGCAGGCGCTACACACGATTCGCTCCGCGCGACACGCCGTTGTCAGTGGCGAAACAAGTGCCGTCGCATTGGCCGATTCATATTACGACACCATCGCCGCGGAAGATCCAAAGATCCACGCATGGCTTTCGCTGAGCCGCGAGCGCGCGACGGCCCAGGCGTATCGCATCGATGAGTTGGCGCAGTCCGGCGACCTGGCGAACGAAGAAGCAATGCCGCTGGCAGGTGTTCCCATTGGAATTAAAGATGTGCTGGTGATGCAGGGGGCACCCGCGACCGCAGGCTCGAAAATTCTAGAAAATTATCGCCCTCCGTACGATGCCACAGCGGTTGCCAAGCTGGCTGCCGCAGGCGCGGTACTGCTTGGCAAATTGAACTGCGACGAATTCGCCATGGGTTCGTCCAACGAAAATTCCGCGTATGGGCCGGTGCATAATCCGCGCTCTCTCGATCGCGTCCCAGGGGGTTCCAGCGGAGGCTCCGCAGCGGCCGTCGCCGCCAACATGGCAGTGGCAACACTCGGTACAGATACTGGCGGCTCCATTCGCCAGCCCGCTTCCTTCTGCGGCGTGGTGGGCGTTTTGCCGACATATGGCCGCGTATCTCGTTACGGATTGATCGCCTTCGCTTCGTCGTTGGATCGTGTGGGTCCGTTCACGCACACGGTGGAAGACGCCGCCATTCTTCTGCGTGTCCTTGCGGGGCCAGATCCGATGGATGCGACCAGCGCGCATCAGCCAGTGCCGAACTATGCGGCGGCATTAAAATCTCCCGTCAAAGGTTTGCGAATCGGCATTCCGGATGAATACTTTGCCGAGGGCCTCGACGGAGAAGTACGCGCCGCCGTGGAAAAAACCGCCGATGTATTGCGCGCCGCCGGATGCACCCTGCATAAAGTCTCGCTGCCACATACACGCTACGCCGTGGCCACGTACTACGTGATTGCGACGGCTGAGGCAAGTTCCAACCTGGCGCGATTCGATGGCGTGCGCTACGGATTGCGAGCGGAAGATGCGTCCACGCTGAGCACGATGTATCGCCGCACACGCGATCAGGGATTCGGCAAAGAAGTGAAGCGTCGAATTCTTCTGGGTACCTACGTGTTGAGCGCGGGATACTACGATGCCTACTATCGCAAGGCGCAGCAGGTGCGCACGCTGCTGACGCGCGATTTCCTTGAGGCCTTTACGCAAGTCGATGCGATTCTTACTCCGACAGCTCCAACACCGGCATTTCGACTGGGCGAAAAAACTGACAATCCGCTGGAGATGTATCTGGCAGACATCTACACCGTGACCGCGAATTTGGCGGGTATTTGCGGTATCTCCGTTCCCTGTGGCAACACCTCCGCGGGCTTGCCGATTGGCGCGCAAATTCTCGGCAAGCATTTCGACGAGGCCACCGTGCTTCGCGTCGCGCACGCCGTGGAGCAGGCGCAGCGATGAGCACCGACGCGAAAGACGCGGCCGCAATCGCCAAGGATCGTCTGATTGTTGCGCTGGATGTTCCATCGGCGGTGGCTGCCAGGGAGTTGGCGGCGCGACTTCGTGGAACCTGTCGCTGGGTCAAAGTCGGTCTGGAGTTGTATCTTGCTGCAGGCAGCGCGATGGTAGAAGAACTGACCGCGCAGGGATTTTCGGTATTTCTCGACCTGAAATTTCATGACATCCCAAACACGGTCGCGGGAGCGGTTCGCTCCGCAGCGTCGATGGGCGCATCGTTACTGACGGTCCACGCCGCGGGAGGACCCGCGATGTTGCGCGCGGCGTCAGAGGCTGCGGCCGCCACAAAAAATGCTCCGCAACTGCTTGCCGTCACGGTGCTGACCAGCATGGACCGCGCCCAGCTTTCCGCCATCGGAATCGAAACTACTCCAGCCGACCAGGTACTCCGCCTCGCGCGCATGGCTGTCGATGCGGAGATGCGCGGGCTGGTTTGCTCGCCGGAAGAAGTTGCGCTTCTGCGCCGCGAACTGGGCGCGGAACCCAGGCTGGTTGTACCGGGCATTCGTCCGGCAGGCGTTGCGGTCGGCGACCAAAAACGCATCGCAACTCCCGCGGATGCAATTCACGCCGGCGCCAGCCAACTGGTTGTAGGCCGACCAATTACGCAGGCGGGGGATCCAGCAAAAGCCGCGCAAGCCATCCTGGACGAAATCACCAGCGCCGTCTAAAGCGAAAATTCTGCGATACCGTCGATACCGCGAGCAGAGCCGTCACCGTGCAACGGCCACCCGGCAGGCGGCATCTATCTGTGCATTCATCGCGCGATTTTGGTGTCACAGACACGCCGATGAAACGAACGTTGACGAAACTCTGCAGCAAATACGACTCTCCGATAGCAAACTCGCCAGGCGCCGACAGAGCGTTAGAAAACCCACGTTATACCCAACCGTTTTTTTTGAGGCCATTCGAAGTGACAAACCCATTGTTCATCCGTACGGCTGCGCGCTGCCTTGGTATCACAGCCGCAGTGACACTTCTCGCTCTTCCCTTGTCTGCCGCGGGTTCCTTGGCCCCCAAGACCACTCCCCTGGTTACTCTGCCCGGTAATGTCCGCCCCGATGTGAAGTCCGCGGTCGACGAAGGTGCGGTTGATGGCAGCCTGCAACTCGACCACATGCTGCTGCAGCTGCAGCGCCCAGCGACTCGAGAAGCCGCGCTGGAAGCCAAGATTGAAGCGATGCACCAACCGGGCAGTCCGGATTTTCATCACTGGCTCACCGCCGAAGAATTAGGACAGCAGTATGGACCGGACCCGGCGGACGTTCAGAGGATTACTGCATGGTTGCAGAGTTATGGGTTGCAGGTGAACGGCGTTTCCAAGAGCGGACTGATGATCGATTTTTCCGGGACAGCCGCCCAGGTCACCTCCGCGATGCATGTTGCCCTGCACGCGGTGATCGTCAACGGAAAACATCACTTCGCGAATGTGCAAAATCCTCAGGTACCCGCAGAGTTTGCCAATTTGATTGTCGGGGTGTCGTCACTGAACGATTTTCGCCCGAAGCCGGCACACACCGCGATCAGTTCGGGACGAATTGATTCCATCTCGAAAGCAGTGGTGCCGCACGAAACGCAGGCGACGAATGCTGCAGCAACGTCCTCGGGCGCCACACCGGGCTTCACCGTCAACTCCTCGTATCAGTTGGTGGTCCCCAACGATCTCCATACGATTTACAACTTCGATGGTGTGTACAGCAAAGGAATCACAGGAAAGAAACAGGAAATCGTTGTGATCGAAGACAGCGATGTGTATGCGAAGAGCGACTGGTATACGTTTCGCAACACCTTCGGGCTGAGCAAATATAAGCAGGGTTCGCTCACGCAAATTCATCCTGGCGGATGCGCTGATCCTGGGGTGATTGTCGGTAACGACGGCGAGGCGATTTTGGATGCTGAATATGCGAGCGCCGCGGCGCCGGATGCGGCCATTGTGCTGGCCTCTTGCGCGGACTCGAAAACCACGTTTGGGGGCCTGTTGGCGCTGCAGTCGCTGATCGACAGAAGTGTTCCACCGGCCATTGTCAGCATCAGCTATATCGAGTGCGAAGCTGGGCTGGGGGCCGCGGGCAATGCAACTTATCGCTACGCCTATCAGCAGGCTGCTGCGGAAGGTGTTTCGGTCTTCGTCGCCTCTGGTGATGACGGGGCCGCTAGCTGCGACGCAAACCAGTCAGCGGCGAAATACGGCATCGCGGTGAACGGATTTGCTTCGACGCAATATAACGTGGCGGTCGGTGGCACCGATTTCGGCGACAGTTATGCCGGCACCAATGCGCAGTATTGGAAAGCGACCAACAATTCCGTCTACGGTTCGGCGAAGTCGTACATACCGGAGATCCCGTGGAATGATTCCTGCGCCAGCACTCTCATCTCCAACATTGAAGGCTACAGCGTGCCGTACGGAAAGAATGGCTTCTGCAACTCCACGACCGGTGAAATGTACTTTTTGACGACGGGAGCCGGTAGCGGAGGTCCCAGCGGCTGTGCTTATGGAGAAACTTCTCCGAAGGCAAATACATCCGCCGTCAGTGGCACCTGCAAAGGCTATGCCAAACCGACGTACCAGACTGGAGTGTTCGGCAACCCAAATGATCACGTTCGGGATCTGCCGGATGTTTCTCTGTTCGCCGCCAATGGTGTTTGGGGACACTATTACGTGTTCTGCTATACCGATCCGGCGATGGGTGCTGGTGGCGCGCCATGCACCGGCGATCCTGCCGGATGGTCGGGTGCGGGCGGTACATCCTTCGCGGCGCCGATTGTCGCTGGTGTGCAGGCGTTGGTGAACCAGTCCCAGGGTTCTCCCCAGGGCAATCCGAATTACGTGTACTATGCGCTCGCGAAATTGGAATTCGGCGGGACCGGAAAAAATTCGTGCATCGCGACACTTGGCAGCGGCAGTGAATCTTCATGCATCTTTCACGACGTGGCTCAGGGCGACATGGACGTAAACTGCCTCGGCAAATTTAACTGCTATACGCCGTCCGGAACCAACGGCGTGCTGTCGACGACGAGTAAGTCATATTCGAAGGCCTACGGCAGCAAAGAGGGCTGGGATTTTGCCACCGGCATCGGCACGTTGAATGTCGGCAACCTGGTTAAGAACTGGGACACCGCCTTCAGATAGATCAACTCGATTGGCGCACTTCACAGTAATAAAAAAAGAAGGGCAGGCGCGAAGCCTGCCCTTCTTCGTTTCACTTTGAATTGCAGTTTAGCGTGGCAGCGTTTTCTTTCCCGCGACGCTCACCGTGGTCGACAAGCCTGTGGCATCTGCTCCGGGCTGGCTTCCGCCAACGAACAGCGTGTAACTTCCGGGCAGAATCACATGGTCGCCATTCTCCAGCACTTGGCTCCATTGTCTGGGATCCACTTTGATTTGCACCGGCACAGTTGCGCCTGCGGAGACATGCACGCGAGAAAATCCAGCGAGCGCATGAATCGGGCTGGTCTTAGTTTTCGGATAGGTGAGATACAACTCCGCCACTTCATCCCCATCCACCTTTGAGGTGTTGGTGACGTCGACATTCACGGTGAGAGGATCGCCTGCCTTCAATTTCTCCGTCGAGAGGTGCAGCTTGTCGAATTTGAACTGCGAATAGCTCAATCCAAATCCAAATCCATACAGCGTTGAGCCGTGGAAATAACGATACGTGCGGTCAGCCATCGAATAATCCGTAAACGGCGGCAGTTCGTCGGTCGAACTATAGAAGGTCACTGGCAATCGACCCGCTGGATTGTTGGATCCAATTAACGTGTCGACAATCGCCTGACCTCCGCGAGCACCCGGATACCACGCTTCAAGAATCGCGTTGGCATGCTGCGCCGACCAATTCACAGCAAGGGCGGACCCATTCATCAGCACGACAATCAACGGCTTTCCGGTAGCAGCGACGGCCTGCAGCATCTGCACCTGCACATCCGGCAGATTGATGGAGGTGCGATCGCCGCCGGAAAATCCTGGAATGTGAATCGGCATCTCCTCCCCTTCCAGGCGCGGAGAGATTCCTACGAACGCGACCACGGCATCCGCCTGTTTGGCGGCGTCGACCGCTTGCTGACGCAGCGTATCCACGGGCGGTTGCCAGTCAAAACTGACCCCGGCGCCAAACAGAGGAGATTGATGCGAGTACTCCAGGCGAAATTCGTGCGGCTTGGTATCGGCAAAATTCACTTTGAACTCCGCCGGTTTCTCGTGGTCGTTTTTATTGTGAGAAGTTGCGGACGACACCTCCTTGCCGTCAATCCAGACACTGTAGCTTTCAATGTTGTTGCAGGGATAGCAGTCGGCCAGTTTCACCTGGAAAGCGATATCGCCAGCTGCGGGTGGCGTTAATGTTCCGGTCCAGCGAACTGAAAACGCTTTGCGAGGAATGCGGTTGGGATACGGGCTCGCGCCATCCCAATTGTTGTCGATATTGTCTGATGTTGAGGTGATGCCGGGCCCGGAAAAATTCGTGTTCGGAAATGCAGTTTCTGTCAGGCCTTCGCCGCCGTCCGCGGTGTGAAACACATTCGGGGGAACAGGCAAGGATAGTTGCTCCACGTAGGGCGCGCCCTGCACATCCAGAATGCGAAATCGTTTCTGCGCGGCCAGCGTTTTGAATGCCATCAGCGGCGTTTCGGGATCGATGGGTGTTCCGTTGTAATTGCCTTCGAGCGCTGCCAGAGAGGCCGAGTTGGGCCCAATCACTGCGATGGTTTTGACGTTGGCGCCGAGCGGCAACGCGCCATCATTTTTTAGCAGCACCATCGATTCATCAGCGGCCTTCAAATCGAGTCGCGCGTGCGTCGGCGCAAATACGACCGAGCGATTCAGCGCCTGCATCGGCTGGTCTGCAATCGGCGCAAGAATTCCCATGCGAATGCGTGCGGTCATCAGGCGTTTCACCGCTGCGTCGATCTCGCTTTCCTTGATCAGGCCGTCGTGAACCGCTTTCACCAGCGTGGCATATTCGTCGCCGCAGCTCAGATCGGTACCGGCGCGCACCGCAACGACGGAGGCTTGCTCGATCGAAGGCGCATATTTATGGCCGTCGGCAATGTCGCCGATCGCGCCACAGTCAGACACTACATAGCCGTTAAACTTCCAGTCTTCGCGCAGAGTTTTCTGCAGCAACATGGTGTTGGCGCAGGCCGGCGCTCCATCGATGGCGTTATAGGCACACATGATGGAGTCGGCATGACCATCGACGATGGTGGCGCGAAAGGCCGGCAGGTACGTGTCTTCCAGATCGTGTGCCGAGACATCCACGTTGAAACGATGCCGCTCCGACTCCGGACCGCTGTGCACGTCGAAGTGCTTGGGGGTCGCGATGGCCAGGTATGTGCCCGGATCATCGCCTTGCAGGCCGGTCACAAACTGAATGCCAAGTTGTCCGGTCAGGAATGGATCTTCACCATACGTTTCCTGCCCTCGGCCCCAGCGGGGATCACGAAAGATGTTCACGTTCGGCGACCAGAAATCCATTCCATAAAAAATGGCATGGTTATCTTCTCGCACGGCGGAGTTGTATCGTCCGCGCGCCTCGATGCCGATCATGTGCGCCTCTTCGTGAATCAGTGGACCATCCCAGGTTGCCGCCATGCCAATGGCCTGCGGAAATACAGTCGCATATCCGGAACGCGCGACGCCGTGCAGGGCTTCGCTCCACCAGTCGTACTCTGCCACTCCGAGCCGCGGAATCGCAGCCGCGTGATTCTGCATCTGCGAAACTTTTTCCTCCAGCGTCATCTTCGATACCAGGTCGTCGACTCGTTGTTGTATCGGTACTGCCGGATTTAAATATGGGGCAGTTTTATCGGCGCCTTGCGCAAAACAGCCGGGCGTCAGCATCACCAACGCACCGGCTGCAGCCATCGCAGCAGAGAACCAGAGTTTCAGTCGGCCATGAGTACCAGCGAGCAAAAACGATTTAGACATAACCTTTCTCCTTCTTTCGCGTCGAGGAAATCGTTATCCAATAGGCGTCTATCAATCTACTGTGCATCGCTCAGCATGACAAACGCAGGCTGGACCGATGACGCCGGTCGGTGCGGGGTTGCCTATGAAATGTCGCAACTTCGGGCTGGGAAATGTGCTGAATCGCACTTGCGAGCAGGAGAAAACCTGCATCTTAGAGCCGGGAGACTATATCGGATGACCCCCCACAAAAAGTTGGCTTTCGGAGCCGCGCTTTCAGGTGTCCTTCTTTTCGGCGTTGCGGCTTGCCATGGAAAACCGAGCTCAGCTACAACAACCCAGACCTCAGCCAGCCAGAACGATCCAGGCGATCCCGCCGACGCGAATAACGCGCCGGTCAACGGAGTTGCGACTGGCGATGATAATGGCGCGGCGCCGGGCGCTACGCAGGCTCCGTCGAACAAGTCTTATTCGTCGCAGCCGGCCGAACCACAGCAGTACAGCCAGAATGAGCCGCCTCCACCGCCGCCGCAGGACCAGAGCGGCTACGATCAGCCAAATTACGATCAGTCCGGCTACGACCAGGCGGGTGGGTACGCCGCGGGGGACTACGACGACAGTCAGGATCAGCAGGAAGTCTATGCTCCCGAGCCGCCTCCGGCGATGCCGGAATACGAGCAACCCTATTGCCCGGGAAACGACTATATCTGGACGCCGGGATATTGGTTTTGGTCGCCCGCCGGCTATTACTGGGTGCCCGGAGCGTGGGTACTCGCGCCGTATGTTGGAGCGCTGTGGACACCGGGATATTGGGGATTCGCCGGCGGTCGCTATGGCTGGCATTACGGCTACTGGGGACCGTACATCGGTTTCTACGGTGGCATTAACTATGGCTACGGTTATTTCGGAAGCGGCTATCAAGGTGGCTACTGGAACCGCGGCGCGTTTTATTACAACCGGTCGATTACTCGAGTCAATAACAACGTTCGCTACGTTTATACGCGCAACGTCAGCTACAACAACCGTACTCGTGTCAGCTACAACGGAGGACATGGCGGACTGAACGTTCGCCCGAATCAATCGCAGCTGAATGCGGCCAAGGCGCGTCGCTTCGGCGCGATTCCGGCGCAACGCCAGTTGGTGAGACAGGCACAAGGCAATCGCTCGCAGTTTGCAAAGACAAATAATGGGAAGCCCGCCGAAGTCGCGTACACTCGCCCCGTCAATGGCGGTCGCAAGACTCCCGCGGCGCGTCCGCAGGATTTTCGTCCGGCTGTCGCCACACGACCGGCAAATGGTGCCAGGCCGGCGACGAGTACACGTCCCGCGACCGGCGGAAAACCGGCGACTGGCGCGCGTCCTGTAAACACCACCCGACCGGCACCGAGTACCGGACATCCCGCCAATGGAAAGCCAAGTCCGGCACGGCCGGCGACTCACCCGGCGCAACCTCGACCGGAGACGCGGCCAGCCCAACCCAAGCCGGAAACACGTCCTGCTCCGCAGCCGCGACCTGAAACTCGACCGGCACCACAACCGAAGCCAGCATCAAGACCAGCGCCACAACCTCAACCTCGCCCAGAGTCGCGCCCTGCACCACAACCTCGACCTGAATCCCGCCCTGCACCGGAGCCTCGTCCAGAGTCGCGCCCTGCACCGCAACCTCGTCCTGAATCGCGCCCTGCACCGGAGCCTCGTCCAGAACCTCGGCCAGCACCGCAACAGCAACCACGTCCGCAGGCGCGTCAGCAATCACGACCTGCGCCTCAACGCCAGGAATCGCGCCCGGCGCCGCAGGGCCAGCAACAGGAGAGCCGCCGTCCAGGCTAACGAACCTTTAGAACAATTCGGGAATGGTGTGGAAGGCGATGCGGGTGGGCGCGGCAGCCTTCGCCAAATGCATGCTGGCGAAGTATAGCGTCTCTGTCCCGTATTTCTGGTTCAGTTGGTCCATGGTCGCGGCCAGCTGGTCGCGGCTGGCTTCTCGATCGAGCGTGCTGAACAGGCTCAATGTGTGCAGCTCTTCCGGCACCAGGTGGATCAGTGTCACACTGACCAGAAAAGGCTTTTCATACAGCGGCCCCACCGGGCGCATCGACCATAATTTTCGTAGCCCTTCAATCAGCGTCTGCGAATCCTGGCACTCCACCAGCCGCAGTTGCTCATTCCATGTCTGCTGCGGAATTCCGGACCCATGCTTGCCGGTCGCCGCGCCCTTAGGCACTGTAAATCGCAGCGAAAGGGACATGCCCGCCGCCCACATTTTCTGTATGCGCAACCGCATCGCAGCTTTGTGTAACAGCTTGTGCGCAGTGGCGTAGGTGCCTTCCAGGTTGCGCAGCTCCGGACCTAGAACATGTTCGTGGCCAATCGATTTCGGATAGTCCAGGTCGGCATCGTGGAAGTCTTCTCCGCGCAGCCAGTGCCAGAGGCGCTCTCCCTGCACGCCGCCCCAGGCTTGCCCGAGTTGCTCGGCATTCAAGGCCAGCAAATCGTCCATGGATTTCACGCCGTGAGCGTTCAAGCGTTTCTCCATTCGGCCGCCGATGCCGACCAGGTCGCGCAGCTTCAGCCGCAGTAGCGCGTGCGGTAGCAGGTCCTTCGTCAACGCGATCAGGCCGTTCGGTTTCTCCATGTCTGAGGCAATCTTGGCCAGATAACGATTCGGCGCCAGGCCAATCGAACAGCACAGAGTACTTCCAACCTGCTCGCGAATCGAAGATTTGATCCGCCGCGCCAGATCCATGGCGGCCAATAGCGGCTGCTCGCGACCGATCAGCTCGCACGCCATTTCATCGATGGATCGCACCGACGACACTGGCACGCAGCTTTCGACCGCCTCGACGACCCGGCGATGATAGTCCACGTAGAGTTCGTGACGCGCTTCGATCAGGGTGATCCCGGGACACAGGCGCTTCGCCTCACCCACCTGCGTACCAGTTTTGACTCCGAAGGCCTTGGCTTCATAGCTGGCTGCGATACAGCAGGTAGTATCCGCCATCAATGGGACTACAGCCACCGGGCGATTGCGCAGGTCCGGCTGCATCTCCTGTTCGACCGACGCAAAGTAGGAATTTAAATCGAGAAACAGCCAGCGTACGCGTGGCGGTTGCGACGCATGCGGGCCGGACCGGGCTGGAATCTCGTTCGAGGACGCCATATGATTCGCCAATCCTTCGCCTTATTGTGCGCTCATTCGCCATTTCAAGGCAACGGTCTCCTTCGGTTCGCATAATGATCGCAGCGTTTTACAGAAAATTAGCTTTAGATTCATTTTTTTCAATCCAAAGTCAACCCGGGTTCGTATTATGGAATCTATCGAGACAAAGGTATCTACTTCGACATGGGGTGTAGCGCTATGGCTTCTGCGAGTCTGGCAGCGTTTCGCGAAGGATGGCAGTTTGTCGAACCTGCATTGCCGCTGGTTATGGGTGGTGCCAGTATCCTCATCCTGCTCGGGTGTGCTGTGGCCAGCTGGTTTTGTCCCAATAGAAAAGAAGATTGCCTGTTTCGTCGCCACGTAATGTAAGCAGCGTCCTCGCTGTCTGCCGCGGCTTCGCACAAGCGTCGTCGCTTGCGGCAAATTTCCTGATTTGATCCGTATCAATTCCCGATTTCTTCCGGCTCCCTCCCGTTCGTGCATGTTCTGTCGTGCCAATCTCTCTATAATCCAGTCGTGACTGTACAAGCGAAACTTCAGGAACTGGAACGCCGCAACGCCCTGGCCGAAGAGGGTGGAGGCGCGGCTCGGCGCGAGCGTCAACATCGCGAGGGCAAGCTGTCAGCCAGGGAACGCATCGAACTGCTGCTGGACCAGGGAACGTTTGAAGAGATGGACCGCCTGGTGACGCATCGCTGCACCGACTTCGGCATGGATGAGCAGAAGATTCCTGGCGATGGCTTCATCACCGGACATGGTCGCATCCACGGACGGATTGTGTTTGTCTTCGCGCAGGATTTTACGGTTTTCGGCGGATCGCTTTCCGAAACAAATGCCGCCAAAATCGTCAAGATGATGGAAATGGCAATGCGCGTCGGCGCGCCCATCGTTGGGCTGAACGATTCTGGTGGCGCGCGCATTCAGGAAGGTGTCGTCTCGCTGGTCGGGTATACGGAGATTTTTTTGCGCAACGTGCAAGCGTCTGGAGTGGTGCCGCAGATTTCCGCCATCATGGGGCCCTGCGCAGGCGGTGCCGTATATTCGCCAGCGATTACGGACTTTATCCTGATGGTCGATCAAACGGCTTATATGTTTGTCACCGGCCCGGACGTCGTGAAAACCGTGACCCATGAAGAGGTGACCAAGGACACGCTTGGCGGCGCGACGACACACAACGAAAAATCCGGCGTCGCCCACATGATGGCGCGCGATGATGCGGAATGCCTGGCGATGATTCGCGAGCTGCTGACATTTCTGCCGCAGAACAACCTGGAAGATCCGCCGCGCAAGCCGACGGAGGATCCCATTGATCGCGCGGATGCGGAGCTCGACACGCTGATCCCGGACCAGCCGACCCAAGCCTATGACTCAAAGTTAGCCATCCAGCACATCGTGGACGACGGATATTTTTTTGAGATTCATGAGCGCTATGCACGGAACATCGTCGTTGGATTTGCCAGAATGAATGGCCGTCCGGTTGGCATCGTGGCGAATCAGCCATCGGTCCTCGCCGGCGTCATTGACATTAATGCCAGCAGCAAGGCGGCGCGCTTCGTGCGCTTCTGCGATGCGTTCAATATTCCGCTCATCACGCTGGAAGATGTTCCCGGTTTCTTACCCGGCACGCAACAGGAGCATGGCGGCATCATTCGTCATGGGGCGAAACTGTTGTACGCCTATGCGGAGGCCACAGTTCCCAAGCTGACCGTGATCATGCGCAAAGCCTATGGCGGGGCCTATTGCGTGATGAGCTCAAAACATCTGCGCACGGATCTGAACCTTGCGTGGCCGACGGCGGAGATTGCCGTGATGGGCGCGGAAGCTGCCGTGAACGTTGTATATCGGCGCGAGATGGAAGAGAGCGTGCGGCAGGCGCAGGCCGTGTGGCCCTCGGGTCGCGCGTTTACAGAAAAAGATAAGGCCAAAATCCTTGCTGATACGCGGCAGGAAAAAGTGCACGAATTTCGCGAGCGATTTGCCAATCCGTATGTTGCCGCGGAGCGCGGTTATGTAGATGCCGTGATTCGTCCCAGCGAAACGCGACTGCGCCTGATTCGCGCCCTGGAAATGCTCGACACCAAGCGCGAAAAAAATCCCCCCAAAAAACACGGCAACATCCCGTTATAGGGAATTACTGTCCCGTCGATTTTGTTTTTGCTGGTTCCGCGGATTCAATTGAGTGGCGTGTCATTCATCTGGTGCTCCAAGGAGAAGTTTTTTGGGTTGGGCCCATATCGGTTTTCGCCGGGATTGCTATCCAGTAAAGTTAAAACGAAAAGTGCGATGCCACCAATGGCGGGGACCAACCCAAGGAGCAGCCACCAACCAGACATGTCGATATCGTGGAGCCGACGTACCGCAACGGCGACTCCCGGAATGATGATCGCGAGCGAATACAGGAGTAATGCAAGGCTGAAAATAGTAAGAAGGCCGGACCCCCTGGACATGCCAGAAAGTGCAACAAAAACGATGGTGATGATGAAATTGAACATGGCAAAACCCCAATACTCCTTGCGGCGAGCTCTTCCGGTAAATACCTCGTACTTTTTAAGTACTGCGAGGTACCAGTTCATGGGCTTTCTCCTTCGCGGAATTTTCTGAGCCGCTCCGCTACGTGTGTCAGCAGTGGCCGGGCAGAGCATCGGCGGGCGTTGGAAGCCACTCGCAACTTCGGCGAATTAATTCTTCACAGTCATCGCTTCGGAGTCGACTGCCTTCTTCCCTGATATGCCCTCCAGCCCAGCCAGGATGCCGCGATATTCATTCTTATCGCACTGCATCGCAAATCCACCTTTTTGGGTTCCCGTAGCCCATGTCAGACCGACGAAATGTTTTTTGGATTTGGTCAGAGCCATTAACGCCCCGACGCCGAGGGTGAAAATTCCAATTCCAATAGCAGCGCCGATTCGACGATGAACATCCTGACCATAACTGATCTCCGTGATCGAGGATGCTGGAATGGTTTCTATGTCAGTTTTTCCATCAACTATGCGAACTTGGTTTGCATCAATGTAAAGCTTGACCTTTTCTGATGCCTTGACGCCCTGTAGTGATCCGCCGTCGTAGATTACCTTGTAGCCGCTATCCGCAAATGCCAAACTTGGAACGAGTAGACACAAGAAAAGAGCCAGAAATTGCTTCATTAAGAAATCTCCCGATTAGAAATGCGCAACGTTCAGGAATGTTTTCTGAAAATTGAGCAAGTCTAGCATTAACGAACCAGAACAATCCATTAAGAATCGCCGATCGCCTTGAACAGGGTCTCCGATCTTCCGGAAGCCGGGTTTGTGACTGCCATCCACCCCGCACGAGATGTTCTGCATCTCTCTAAGATAAGAATCAAGACAGGAGGCACTCCCCCATGCAGCCCACTTCCTCTTCTTCGCGCGTTTCGTTCCCTTTTACAGATCGCACTCTTCCATCCGCCGCGCGCGTGGTGGGTGCGATCCCGCCGGATAATCAGGTCCACGTGTCTGTGATCGTAAAACGCAAGCAGCCGCTCGACCTCCCCGGCCTGCAAGGTCGACACGTATCACGCACGGAATTCGCAGACAAGTATGCGGCGAGTGTGGAGGCATTCGATCAGCTACGCAGCTTTGCGGCACAACATGGCTTGTCAGTCGATGAAGCTGCGTCGAGTCTCGATCGCCGCACGCTGGTACTGACCGGCACGGCAGCGCAGATGCAGCAGGCTTTTGGAGTCCAGCTGCAGCAGGTGGAACATGCAGGGCTGCACTATCGAATCCATCAGCAGCCAGTGAGTATGCCGCGGGAGTGTGCCTCGATGGTGGATGCGGTGCTGGGGCTGGATACGCGGCCGCAGGCGCAATCGCATCTTCGAAAGCTGAAAGATTTGCGCCCGGCGGCGGCAGGCGCGCAAAGCTATTTACCGCGACAGGTGGCCGAGTTTTACAGCTTTCCGACAGATGTCGACGGCACCGGCGAAACCATCGGCATTCTGGAACTGGGAGGCGGATTCAAGACGGCCGACATTCAGCAATATTTTCAGAATCAGAACATCACTCCGCCGCAGGTGGTTGCCGTCTCAGTGGATGGAGGAACAAACTCACCGACGAATCCCAACGGCGCTGACAGTGAAGTGATGCTCGACATTGAAGTGGCGGCGAGCATTGCTCCGGCGGCAAAGATTGCTGTGTACTTCACCCCAAACACGGACCAGGGGTTTATTGACGCGCTGACGACGGCGGTCCACGACACAACCAATCATCCGTCAGTGATTTCGATTAGCTGGGGAGGGCCTGAATCCGGTTGGACGCAGCAGGCGATGACGGCGCTCGACGATGCCTGCCAGTCAGCGGCGGCGTTGGGAGTCAGCATCACGGTGGCGTGCGGCGACAGCGGATCAACCGATGGCGTCAGCGATGGCGCGAACCATGTCGATTTTCCTGCGTCGAGTCCGCACGTGCTGGCTTGCGGAGGCACAAAGATTACGGTGAGCGGGACCAAGTTGACGAACGAAGTGGTTTGGAATGACGAAGCGCAAAGTGGCGGCGCGACCGGCGGCGGTGTCAGCACAGTATTCGCGCTACCCACATGGCAGCAGAACGCAAATATTTCGGGCGCAACCAATGGCGGCAACGGTCGCGGATTGCCAGATGTCGCGGGAGATGCGGCGCCGGCGACCGGCTATTCGATCGAAGTGGACGGGCAGACGGAGGTCGTTGGCGGAACGAGCGCGGTTGCGCCGCTGTGGGCTGGTCTCATTGCGCTATTGAATCAAAAGCTGGGCAAGCCGGTGGGTTTTTTGAATCCTCAGATTTATCCGCTGCTTGGAAGCGCCGCGTTTCGCGATATCACGCAGGGCACCAATGGCACATATAACGCAGGTGTCGGCTGGGATGCGTGCACTGGCCTAGGTTCGCCCGTAGGAAATTCCTTGCTGACGGAACTCTAAACGGAATGATGTAACTAGATAAGTTACATTTACTCTTCAACCGACTGCAGAACAGGTTTTCCCTTTTCATTGAGGTGGATCGTGCCCATGGGATGATGGTGGTCGTGGGTAAACAGGACCAGCCACTTCTCTGGAATAGCGCGGCGATAGAAACGCTTGCGCTCTTCAATGCAGGTCAGGGGGTATAAGTCGTAGCCCATCACCCAGGTGCTATCGAGATGCGCGCTGGTCGGAATCAAATCCGAAATATACGTGGCACGCTTGCCGGCGGAATCAATATGGATCGCCATGAGCTGTGCGGTGTGACCGGGAAACAGTTCGCACGTAATGCCTGGAACAATTTCAAAGATTTTCCCGGCGGTGTGTCCCTCTAGAAGTGTCATCTGTCCAGAGGCAATCAGCGGATCGTAATTGTCGCTGATGTAGCTGATGCGGTCGCGGTCCAATTGCCGATGGCCATGCTCCACCTCCCCTTGATGGGCGAAGTAGTGGGCGTTGGGAAACATGGGGACAATCTGACCGGACTCACTGCGCACCGTGTTCCAGCCGCAGTGATCGAAGTGCAGGTGAGAATTGATGACGATGTCGATCTCTTCTGGCCGTATACCCGCGGCGTCCAGGCTTTTGGGCAGCAATTCGCTCGACTTGTATATCTCTCGCAGCTTGGGTGAAAGCTTATTGCCCAGGCCAGTCTCAATCGCCACCGTATGGCGCCCGGTTCGTACAATCACCGTGTTCGCGCCTAACAGGATTCGATTCTTCTCGTCGGCGGGTGCGCGCTTCTCCCACAATGGCTTGGGGACTACTCCAAACATGGCGCCGCCGTCCAATACGTAGGTTCCGTCGGTACAGATGGTGAGTTCAAAGTCGCCGACTGTGGTGCGGCCACGCACCAGATCATGCGTGTGCGGGCCTTCGGCTGGATGAGGCATATGCAGGTAGCTCCTATCTACTGACCGGCTGCGGAGGGCTGCAGGCCGGTTTCAAATTGCTGCAAAATTGCATCGAACAAGTGAGTCCGCGCAGGTGATCCTGCAATCGAGTGAGTCTTGCGCGGATACAGCAACAATCTATATGGAACATTTGCAGTTACAAATTGCTGAATCATCTGAATGGTGTTTTGCATGTGGACGTTATCATCGCCGGTTCCCTGCACCATCAGCAGGCTTCCATGCAGGTGGGATGCATTGGTGATGACCGAATCATCTTGATAGATTTTCTGGTTCTCATCCGGCAGGCCAAGGTAACGCTCCGTATAGATGGAGTCATAGAGGCGCCAGTTGGTGACTGGGGCGACGCAAACACCGGTCACAAATCGATCGGAGTGAGTCATGGCGTACAGGGTGAAAGTGCCACCCCAGCTCCAGCCCCACCATCCCACTCTCTTTGCGTCCAGTTGCGGATATTGCTGCAACACCTGATCGACCATTGTCAGCTGGTCCTGCAGTTGAATTGGGCCGAAGTTGCGATAGGCTGCTTCCTGAAAAGCTCTATCTCGGTTGCCCGTGCCGCGGTTGTCGACATGTAATATTGCAAAACCGTGTTGCAACAACAACAGATCGAACAAATATGGTTGACCGCCGAATTCATTGCGCACGGTCTGCGCATGCGGGCCGCCGTAGGGATTCACAATCAGCGGCACACTGGCTGCGGCGTGCATATCTGGCGGTAACAGCAGTTCTCCGTAGAGAGTGGTGCCGTCGGCGGCTTTGCCGGTAAACATGATCGGGGCCACCAGGTTATATCCTTCCAGCGGACGCGAATTCCAGAAAGTCTTGCAGGGACCAGCGACACTGCATGCGCTGACCATGGGAGGCTGCATCAGGCTGGAAGCAGAGTCAACATAGTGTGTGGCGTCGGGTGAAAGAGTGATGTGATGCACGCCGTGCGTGGTGCTGATCAGCTTTTTCCCTATGCCGTCGAGACCGATCTGCCACAACATTTCTTCTCGTGGATCGGTTTCGTTGGACGTATAGTAGACAATTCCCTTCTGCTGATCGATGCCGGCGACGCTCAGCACTTCCCAATCTCCATGCGTCAATTGCCGTACCAGGGTCGCATCAGATGCGGTTGGATGGGCGGTGTCGTAGCGATAGAGATAGAGGTGCGTGTTGCCGTCGCGCCAGCTGCTCCACAAAAACTGTCCGTTCTTCAAGAACCAGACATCGTAGGCTTCGTCGAAAAATTTGTTGGCAGTTTCCTGCAACACACTGCGAACTGTACCCGTTTCAGTATTTGCAAAAAACAAATCCAGATGACGATGATCGCGGCGCAGGACCTCAATCCATACGTGGTGACTATCAAGCCAGCCGAACCGGGGAATGTAGTCATTGTGCTGGCTAACAGGAACGCGCAGCCATAGCGTATCGCCGCCATTGGCGGCAACGATGCCGACGCGCACGCCAGGGTTGGGATCGCCCGGTTGGGGATAGCGTTGCTGGTCGACGGTGCTATGCGTTGGGATCCAGTCTGTAATGGGATAGGTGGGCACTGTAGCCTCATCCATCTGCAAATAAGCAATGTGTTTCGAGTCGGGTGACCAGAAGTAATTGCTGCGGGTGTCGAGCTCTTCTTCATACACCCAATCGACCTCGCCATTCAGCAAAGTCGCTTCGCTGGTGTCGGTCAGCGAAGCATCATGCTTGTTATCGAGCGACAGCACGTGCAAGTTGTGATCGCGCAGAAAGGAAATGGATTTGCCATCAGGTGAAAATTTGGGATCGTCGCCGCTGCCCGCGCCAGTGTTCCCGGCATCGACCGCAGTATCTTTCTGCATGTCGTAGATCCACAGCGTGCCGGTGTTGTCGAACAGCAGATGCTTCGAGTCTGGCGACCACAGATAGCTGGAGACATGGTAGCGGGAGCGATGGTCGCGATCACGCTCGTCATTCTTTGCGCCATAGATGGCCGCGATGCGAGTTTCCGCTACCAATACCGAGGCCGAGCCGCTCGCTGCGTTTACGCCGATCACGTCATCAGGCTGGCCGTGTTCGGAGTCGCCAGAGAGATACGTGACGCTGTCGCTGTCTGGGCGCCACAGAAATTCTTGCGGGGCGCGTCCCAGTGGGCCACCGGGCTGCCAGATCTCGGCGTTTGTCCATGCTTTGCCAGCACCCTGGGCTTTGCCGGAATCCTGCGGAGGGGTTTGAGCGAAAGAATTCAAAGCGACAAAAGAAAGGGCCACCAGCAAAAGCGCTTTTCGCATGTGGGTCAAAACTCCAGCGTCTATTGTATCGATGTCGATAAATCTGCGTGCTATTCGACGGATGGTCCTTACCTCGGAGGCCGAGCCGGGTCAATTCTCAGGGTCTTTTGCGATCGGGCAGACCGTGCACAACCCGCGTCCGTGCTAGACTGCGTTTTTACCCTACCTTATATGCAAGAAAAGCTGGAAAAACTCGTTCACTTGCAGGAGCTGGAGCAGCAGGCGCAGGCCTTGAGCCTGCAGATCGGGCAATATACCGGACGGGTTGAGGTGCGCGAAGCGGCACTTTACGATACCGGGCGCCTGTTGGAACAAATTGCCACCGCGCTTGCCAAAGAGGCGTCGTTGCGGCGCAGCCTGGAGCTGGATGCTGAAGAAATGCGGGACAAAAGCGCTCGCTATCGCATTCAACTGGATGATGCCAAAAGCGACGGCCAGGTGAAAGCGCTGGAACATCAGTTGAAATTCTGCAAGAAAGAAATCGATCGCATTGACGAGCTGGAGTTCGCCAGCCTGATGGAAACCGAGGCGCTGGAAGTGAAGCAGCGGCTGTTGCATGAAACGCGCGCCAACCAAATGCAATTACTGGAAACAGAAAAGGCGAAGTCGCAACTCGGTCGCGATCGGGACAAGGCGAAACTGGCGGAACTCCACCGGGAGCGGGATGCCGCGCGGCAAGCGGCGGACCCGGAACTGCTGGCGGAATACGACCGCATGGCCCAGGCGCACAAGGTGCCGATTGCGACAGTTGAGCAGCAGCGTTGTTCTGCCTGCCAAATGATGGTGCGTCCGCAGCGGTGGAATGAAATTCGCCAGGGGGCGCTGCATTTTTGCGAATCTTGCGGACGATTTCTTCACTTCAATCCCGCGATCGATTTGAGCGACGCTATCCACCTGCCATCGGCTCCGAAAAAACCAGCTGGCCTGGCCAAGGATGCAGAGCACGCCAAGCCCACCGGCTCCGACCGTCCCCAACGAGAGGATTAACGGCGAATCCGTATGCAGCGAATCGCCGTGGACATGGATGAGGTGATGGCAGATACGCTGGGCGAATTGCTTGCCCGCTACAGCCGCGAACAAAACACCTCGCTCACCAAAAAGGACATAGAAGGCAAGTGGCTCTGGCAGGTGCTTCCGCCGGAAGGAGTGGAGCTGATCGACTCCTACTTGTTAAGCGATGGCTTTTTTGAAGACATCCCGGTCATCGATGGCAGTCAAGAAGTATTGTTGCGGATGAGCCGCCGCTATCAGATTTTTATCGCAACGGCGGCCATGGCGTTTCCAAGCTCGTTCAACTCAAAATATCGCTGGCTACGCCGCCACTACGATTTTTTGTCTCCACAAAATTTCGTTTTCTGCGGCGATAAAAGTATTCTGCATGCGGATTTTCTGATCGACGACATGCCGCGCAACCTGGCGTCCTTCCAGGGCGAAGGCATTCTATTTACCGCACCTCACAACGTGAACACCACCGGCTATCGTCGCGTGGGCAGCTGGCAAGACGTAGACGCGATGTTTATGGGTTGAATCATCGAGGGGTTGAAAGAAGTCGACGCGGGGGAGCGTTTGCGAACAAAAAGGGCGAGAGAGAATTCTCTCCCGCCCTTTTCTTACGCGGTCATGCAGATTGGAAGCCGGTTCAGACTACCAACCGCCGTGGCCCTGGTCGGGATCGCCGCCAGCTACTTCGGTTCCGGGAGTGAAGGAAACTCCTCGCAACACTTCTGCAAACCCGGCGCGGCGGATGGTGTAGAACATCTCCTTCGCCGCCTGCGTTGGCGTAGTGTTGCTGAGCCGATCGGTGATGGCGACCAGCTGGTTGGGATCTGCGCCCGTATCTCCATTGCCGCTCACCGTGGAGGTGATGGCCCAGATGGTGGCGGTGCCGTCACGATTGACTTGCCCGGTTATATTTCGCAGGCCATCCGTTGCCGGCGACCAAGGCAGATTGGTTGCCGCGTTTGTTCCTGTCGGGTAGCCTTTGACGGTGTAGGGCGTGCCCAGGTTCAACCCAGTTTGCAATGTGTACGCCAGGCTCCACGTTTTCGTGGTGCTGTTGAAAACCCACTTCTGCAGCCCGGCCGTGGTTTGCGCAGCGGCATGCGTGTAGAGATCGGTGCCGCCCGTATAACCGTCGCCTTCGTCCGCTAAATAGATCGTATTTGCGCTGGCGAACCAGATCCCAAAGGGATAGGCAACCGTGGTCGCCGTTTTTGCGGGAACGGCCGGGAAGCCGGCAAGAATACACATGTTGTTCGGTAGGCCGGTGGTTTGCAGCGTCGCTGGATTGTAGGTGAGCGGAGTCGTCGGCAGCTTGGCTCCGGCCGCCGGAAGGCCGATTCCATTGGGGCACGCAGTGCCGGTGGTGTCGACGAAGTAGACCGTGTTCACTCCGTTGCTGCCACTGCCTTTCGTGTAATACAGCACGTTATTGAAAATCGTCATGCCGCGGAAGTTATCGTCCTTGCCGATTTTGTCGGCCTTGTCACCGAGCTCCGTCACCGAGAAACTTGCGACCGGCGTGGGAGTTCCGGGGGTCTGGGAGCTTTCTGCTTCCTTCAGTGGATCGATCAGCTGAGCCCCCGCGCCCAGAATGACACCATCAGGTTGTGGGTTGCTGCCATTGCCTGCATTGCCAGCGGTGTAAATCACGTTGGTGCCGGGCTGGTCATTCAGAATGGCGGCGCGACCATTATTGCCGCTGTATGCATTGGTCTCCGTAAATTGAAAATTGCCAGAGCGATCAAGTTCTGCGACCGCGCGGTAATAGTTCTCCCCCACGGGATTGGTAGGATCGACGGCTGCCGGAGTGTTGGAGTTCGAAGCATCAATGGCATTGACTGGAGCGACATAGTCGATGAAGGTCAGATACTGGCCGCTCGTGGAGAGGTTCAGCGCCAACTCCGATTTTGAGCTGAAGCTGGTTACGAGTTGGTTGCCATTCGACCAGGGATCGCGATTCAGGCTGTTCGGCACTTCAATGGAGTTGATCAGCCAGCCATTTGGCGTGATCTGATCCAGATAGATGGCGGACGTGATGCCGAAACTTCCGTCGTAAATGTCGTTATTGAAAACGAAAGGGTAGGTTCCGTTGTACGGCGCACCGGTGGAGGCGGAGCACCCGCCGGTGGTGCTGGCGCAGTTTGGCGGAAGCACTGTTCCGACGACAACGTTGCTCGCTTTGTTGTCGTAGACAGAACGGCTGACAACTAGATTCCCTGGCCAGAATTTCTTGTCGTTGCCGAAAGGGAAGTTCTGGGCTGTGGCGGGAACTTGGCTAAGCAACGTGCTGAAGGCTACCACTGCGAGGCTGCTGACGATTGCTTTCCGACGATTTGTTCGAAGGATTTCTACGGCTGTCATTGGCTAAATCTCCTGATGACAGAGCGTAGGTTCCAATTGTTACGGGCGTGTATTTTTTCTGTAACCGGGGTGTGAAAATGATGCGGCGGGAAGGTGTGCCTGGAAGGCTTCCTTCCCGCCGATGAACTTGCTCAAGCTACCACTGCACTCCGGGGTAAAAGCTGGGCATGCGGTAGGAGCGATAGAGGGAGTCGCCGGTCGACTGCAATTCCCAGACTGTCGTGCTGGCTATTTTGCGTTACTTCGAACACGGCAGAGTTCAGAGCAGCTTGGACCGGCTAGGCCGCAAAGATCATAGTGCACATCGCCATTTGGCAACACCTCCGCATTTCCGCCGAAGCAGTTGTACAGACTGGTCGGCAATGATCTGATGGAAATTGAAGGTTGCGGTCTTCGCCGACTCGTTAATCTGGAAGATCGGGACGGTGCGTATACAAGCAGGGCGGAGCACTTCCGGTGCCGCAGGTCACGCCAGGAGGAAAGATGCGACAGTCGCCGTTGTCCATCAGAATCAGGTTGAAAATTCCCGCGTTGCTTGCGCCGACGAAACTAGGGCCATGTTGTCGCGTAGAACCAATCGGCGGGATTGGTGTCGACTTGACCGTTATTCATCAGCGTGAAGTCTCCCTGATATCCAAGCGTCCAAAGAATGCTTCCGTCGCCGGCGCCATTGGTATAATTCACCTTGACGAGCCAGTTCTGGTGACGGATCGAGACGAGAAATTTCCGTCGTCATAGGAATAGATGATGGCGTTGGTAGTGGGTCCAGTCCGGAAAGGTGCCGGGATGTCCGGTTGACATCGAGGTGGTCGAACTCGTTCCACACCCAGACGGGATTCCAATTGGGATCGAGATCAACGACCACGTCACCGAGAACCTGCGGTTGGAGTCGTCTGACCGGTTAGTGACCACATTCTTTAGTGTGTTGGCCAGACAAGCACATGGCCGTTGGGTAACGGGGTAACGTCATGGTGGAAGCGTAGCCAAGTACCGACCCTGCGAAACCGTTGGCCGCCAGTGCAGTGTTGATCTGGGCGATCGAAACCTGTCGAACGTATTTCCGGCCAGATCGATCTCGCGAATCATGCATGGTATCCGACGCGAAGCTGGATCCGTTAGCGGCACCGTGGAGGTTAGCGCAGAACTCGAGAAATAATATCCCCGTTGGGAAGCATCTTCGCGCCCTGAATTCCGGAATCTGACACTTGATCGTTTGAATGGATAGGTCCAGATCACGTTTCCAGCTGAGATCCGTCGCATACAGACCCTGGGCTGGTCCCTCGACGCCAGTGATCATTTCGATTCCAGATTGGGGTGTCATTCCTGCAGGGATTGTCGCGGAGAGTTTGGGCTGCTGCTGACCGGTAAACTGGGGGCCTCCCATAAGCGGTACGGCGCCGGTGGTGAAGGTGTGGTCAACGTCGGTGGCGGTGACGCCGTCGGCCAGGGTGACGGCCGCTTGCATGTGATACGCGGTGCTGCCCAACATCCCGGCGACTTCAATGCTGACGGGACCGCCGCCGCTGGGAGTAGCGACCGACCAGGTCTGCTTGCCATAGCTGGTAGTGGTGCCAAAATTGACGGTTACATTTCCTGCGAATGGCGGCGTGATGGTATACAAGGCTACCTGCGGATTTGCCGTGGGCGTTACCGTTCCCGCTGTCATCACAGCGGAGGTTCCAGTCAGCGTGACCAGTCCCGGGGCCAATGGCAGAGGCACATTGGCCAGACCAAGATTCAGGGTTGCTGTCTGCGATCCAGCCGTGGTCGGAGCATAGGTAATGACGACGGGACAGCTCGACGCCGCAGCCAGAGTGGCACCGCAGGATTGAGCAGCGACAACCGTGAACCCGGCCGTCGATCCGACAATGCTGGGATTTAGCGTAAGCGGATTGGTGCCGGTGTTCGTGACCTCGACAACCGTCTGAGTCTCAGGATTGCCAACAATGTTCTGGCCGAAGTCATACGATGTTGCGCTGATGCTGGCGGTCGTGGTGGGCGAAACCGCATTGACCATGCTGCTGGAGCCGGTGCTGCATCCAGTCAAAACTGCTGCGACTGCAAGTAACATGCATGCGCCAAAACGAGCGCAATTCCTGGCCATCTCAAAATTCTCCTTAGGGTTTTTTGATACGTTTTGTTTTTTTCTTGATTTCCGGATGACAGCAGGCAGCTCGACAATGAATCGATTGGCTCAATTTAACACGAATACATTCCTTAAGTAAGGTTGAAAACGACGGAGGAATCTAGGTTAGTGCTATGTAGGATTCGCAACATAACATATTTGTCGCAAGGGCTTTGCTTTAAAAAATGGTGAAACTTTTTGGAATCGGAAGACGACAGCGCGGAGAAGGAGTGGTCCTCTGAAGGGCCAGTTTTGTTGGTGTATTCTGATTGAATGTTACTCGCAGCTTCCGTATACACCACACAAAACGAGCGACTCCGCGCACGCTGGAAGATTGAAGGTGGTTTGCCTCCAGTCCCCGGCCAGAAAGTCGCGACCACGCGCATTGCACCCGCGCCGCAAACCGAAGTTCCATTGAAATGGGTGAAGGAAGAATACCGTTTCTTGCCGTCGGACGATCTAGGGCCGACGATGGATGCGCCCTCCGATTACGCGGGAACGTTCGTGGTATACGACTGGGATACGCGCGAAATCATCTGGCAGTCAGAGTGGGAAAAGCTTCTGGGAAATCCGGCGGGATATTGTTTTGCCGACGGCCAGCTCTACATGAACGATTTTGAAGCGGGAAATATCTTCCGAATCGGCTTGGAGCCGGGCGAACCGGGCAAGCTGCTGCAGCGAATCTCTCACCCTTATTTCAACGATCTGCATAGCCTGGAGAGAACGAAGCGAGGATTACTGGCGGCGTCGTGCGGCACCGACCTGGTCGTCGAAGTCGATCTGCGAGGCAACGTGCTTTGGGAATGGTGGGCGGCGGAGCATGGCTATGCAGTCACCCCCTCCGGAGATACACGTCCCAGCGGACGCGGCGGCGAACATCGCAATCTTTATTACCATACGCGCTATCAAAGTACCCATGTGAACTGCGCCGTCGTGCGCGATCCAGAGGAAGAGCGCTTCATCCTGGCCCTGCTGTTTCACCAGGGAGTTCTGATTCAGATTGATCGCAGTCTTCCGCCAGAGCAGCAAAAGGGCGAAGTCATTTTAGAAGGCCTGGCGCGACCGCACAGCCTTGAGAAAATTCCAGGCGGATGGATTTTCTGCAACAGCCTATCCAAGGAACTGGTGCTGCTGGATGATGACCTCAAAGTCACCGGAAATATTTTTTATGATGGAGGCTGGATTCAGGATTGCACTCGCCTGCCAAACGGCAACATCGTGTTGAATGATGTCGACAACACGGTGCTGGTGGAGTTTGCCGCTCCCGATTGGAAGATCGTCAGCCGCACCAATTATCCCCACACTTGGCGCATGGGAGAACTGGTCGTTTTGCCCTCGAAGCATGAGGAGGCATTTCTCGACGCAGAGAACGGAAAGACGGCATTGGTCGCCGGCTGAGAATCTATCCTGATGGCAGCAAGCTCGCCGCTGGCGATCATGTCATTACCATTGCACTCCGGGATAGAGGCTAGGCAAGCGCTGCGCGCGGTATACGTTGTTGCGCGCCACGTGCATGTGCCACACCACTTTCGGATTGGCGCTCTCTGTGACCTCATAAATATTGGAAGCCTTCCCTTGATGGCACAAATCAATCTGCACATCCCCGTTCGCTAAAGATTCAACGCCGCCACCCCACATGGAATATTGGGCGGGCGGAAAGATATCGTGAAATATCAGTGTGGCCGTCTTTGCCTGCTCATCGATGCGGAAAATGGGGACTGTGGTGTAGCAATGGGGTTGACCGTTCTCCACACAGGTTTTCCCGTCAGCCATTACCCGATTGTTCCCGTTATCCATCATGCCCAAATCGAAAACGGCGGCGTCCCGATCGCCGAAAATAGTGGGATTATGCTGGCCGTAGTTCCAGTCAGTCGGCGAATTTCCATTGAGGAGTTTGAAGTCGCCACCTGCTCCCAGCCGCCACAGGATCTTACCGGTTCCATGCCCGTTGTTGTAATCGATCTTGATGACCCAGTGTTGCGCTCGCATGGAAACGATCAGGTTGCCATCGTCCCGGGTGTAAACAACTGCGTTTGTGTGCGTCCAGTCCGGGAAATCCATGGGATGACGACGCACATCCAGGTGGTCAAACTCGTTCCAGGTCCACACAGGATTGAGATTGGTATCGAGGTCGATCAGGACATCGCCAATGACACGTGTGGTACCCGGGTAGCCCGGGAGGTTGGAATATTCTCGGGTGCCGTTTGCGATCACGATCCAGTGGCCGTTTGGCAGCACTGCCACATCGTGATGCAGAATCTCCAGCGTCGGACCGCTATATCCAGTCGCGCGAAGTTTCTTGTTCAGTTCGGCAACTGAAAGTTGGCGCACCGTCTCGCCAGCGAGATTGATTTCGCGCAGCATGCTTGGCGTGTGCGGCGGCGGGCTGCCGTCGGGGCTATCGACCAGCGCATGCGAAGCTAATCCGATGACCATAACAAAGTCGCCATTGGGAAGCAGCTTGATCGGATTAATGATGGTGGCGAAGCGGCGGTCGGGGGGTGGTGTCTTCCAAAGCGACCTATCCCACAGCATCGGCTTGCCGCCTGGGTGCAAGCCTAACTTTTGACCGATCCAATTGCGCCAGCCGACAAGCGTCAAGTGTGCGGAATGGACATATCGATGAAATTGTACCCATGACGACGATTCTCGATCTGGATAGTCGTATGACCACAAGACATTTCCATCCAGGTCTGTCACTGTCGCCTGAGCGTAGCGGCCAATGGTGGGATTCAACAACTCGACACCGGGCTGCGGAGTTCCCGAAGTCTGAACCGTGATCGGCGGAATCCAATCCGCAGAATAGTGACCCGTGGTGAAGGTGTGGTCGACGTCGTTCAGCGTCGTGCCATCTTGAAATCGGACCGAGGCGCGCATGTGATACGTTGTGTCGGCGCGCATGCCGGCAACAAAAATAGTTGCAGGCTGGCCGCCGGAGTCTGTGACGGTGGAGGTCTGCTTGCCGTAATCGGTGGTGGGCCCAAACTCGACTGTGACTTGCGATGCCGATTGGGGAACGATGGTATAGCGGGCGACCTGCGGGTTCTGGGTCGACACGACTGTGCCGGGCTGTAAGGCGTCCGGTACGTGACCGATGAGAGGAGCCGGTCGAACCTGTTGCTGACCGCAGCCCGCAACGAAGAAGGCCAGCAGAGAAACCAAAGCAGTTGATGTGCAACTCGCGACGAGCCCACGAACTCTACGCATGTTCTGAAACCTCATTCTTTTTCCCAACGACTACCATACGCGCCAGCTCACTCCAAGGGACAACATACATTGCGAGCGCGGAGGTGCAAACAGCAAGGCAACGTTGCGGTGGGTCATCTCCATTCTATTTTGCTGGACACGGCGAGTACGGGCCGGAACCGTCGCGGCTCCTGCAGGAGACTCGCGCTTCGCAATCATGGGGGGCATTCATCAGCAACCTTGCGTCCATCCCCGGCTTCCAATCGGAGTGAAAGGGAGAACGTCTATGGCAACCAAGAAATCCAGTAGTACGAAAAAATCGGCGACGAAGAAAAGCTCCAGCAAGAAGAAGTCCCGCACCAGAAAATACAGTCCTAAGGCCGGCAAAAGTGTCGAACGGGAGATGAAGGCGTTCAAGCAGGGAAAGCTGAAAAGCGGATCTGGCCGGAAGGTCACGAATCCGAAACAGGCGATCGCGATCGGCCTTTCTGAAGCTAGAAAATCCGGTGCCAAGGTGCCGAAGAAAAAATCGTCCAGCTAAAGGATGCGTGGCTCATTGAATCGCAATCCCCGGCCGGTCTACTTATCCACGAAGCTGATGCTCCGGCTGGGGATCCAGTTGGAAGGCCGCATTCACCAGGGCAATATGCGATAGAGCCTGGGGAAAGTTTCCAGTCAACTCGCCTGCGCGCGTGTCGTATTCCTCCGACAACAGGCCGACGTCATTACACAGCCGCAACAACTTCTTGAACAGTCTCTCCGCATCGCGATTCCTGCCCACTAATGCAAGTACCTGCACCAGCCAGAAGCTGCAAGCCAGAAATGCCCCTTGTCGTGCAGCTTTGCGTTCGGGGCGATTCCGTTTCAAGAATCCACCAGTCATCAATTGCTTCTCAATTGCGCGGATGGTTCCCAAAATGCGCCTATCGGTTGCCGGCAAGAACCCGAGCAAGGGAAGCAGCAGTAGCGACGCGTCAACCTTCTTCGCTCCGTAGTACGTTACAAAACTATTCAAATTGCGATTGAATCCGTTGCGGCATACATCGTCGTGCAGTTTCTGGCGCAGGACTCTCCATTCTTCAACGGGACCCTTCATGCCGTGTTGCTCGAAACTCTTAATGGCGCGATCGAGGGCGACCCAGGCCATGGCGTTCGAGTAGACGAACTGACGCGGTTTTCCGCGCTCCTCCCAAATGCCGGAGTCGGGATGTTGCCACACGGTGCGAAGGTACGCAACCAGCTCGCTATGCAGTTGCAGATCCTGTGGGTCCGGGCTGATGTTGCCGCGACGGGCCTGGTACAAGGCATCTGCAGTTTCGCCGAAGATGTCGAGTTGGAATTGATCTGCCGCCTGATTGCCGATGCGCACGGGTCTGGAATTCTCGTAGCCGCGCAGCCATGGAATCTCCGATTCCGGAGTCTGACGTTCGCCACGCAGGCCATACAGAATCTGCACCTGCGACGCGTCGCCGCCGACAGCGCGCACCAGCCACTGCTGCCATGCCGCCGCTTCTTTGCTGTAACCCGCATTCATCAGCGCTAATAAGGTGAAGGTGGCGTCGCGAAGCCAGCAAAATCGATAATCCCAGTTGAGCGCGCCGCCACGCTGCTCCGGCAGAGAGGTCGTGGGTGCGGCAACGATTCCTCCCGTGGGGCGATAAGTAAGCGCCTTCAATGTAATCAGCGATCGCTCCACCTCTGCGGCCCATTTGCCTTTGTAGACGCCACGGGCTGCCCACGTTTTCCAGTATCTTTCCGTCTGCTGCAAGGCGAGTCGCGGGTTGACGCGCTCTGGAATGCCTTCAAACGAAGAAGCGTAAGTCAGGACAAAGGGAATCGTCTGACCTTTCTTCACGTCGAATTCTGCCACCATGGTTCCGTTGTGAAATTCGACTGCGACCGGAGTGCGTAAGTATGCGGTCCCGGGACCGGCGGTGGCGATGAAGTCATGCTTATAAGGGTGCTGCAGCCAGGGAATGGTGCGGCCATAATCAAAACGCAGCGCCAGTTCCATCGTCATCGAGACTCTTCCCTCCATGCCGCGCACCAACCGAACAACGTCGGAATGTTTGCCGCGGATGGGCATAAAGTCTGTCACCCTCACCTTGCCGGTTCGAGTGGAATACGTGGTCTCAACAATCAGCGTGTGCTTTCGATAGCGTCGCTGAATTCGCGACCGTAGCGTCGGAGCCACGTTCCAGCGCCCATTGCCGGGAGTGCCGAGGAGAGCGGCTAAACACGCAGGCGAAGAAAAATCTGGCCAGCAAAGCCAGTCGATCGAGCCGGTTTTAGACACCAGCGCCGCCGTCTCGCAATCTCCAATCAGGGCGTAGTCCTTGATGCGCGAACGAACCTCGGCCTGCTTCACTTTGAATCCAACCTGCAAATGATGATCGACATCCCGGCGCGTCCCCTCTCCTAAGTTGTTGAGATGCAAATGGGTGCAACTTGCGGATTCGGTTTGTTTCCTGCTTTTTCGGGTGGCAATCCTTACGACATCGTGCGGTTTTCACCGATTCAGGGCTGCAGCGCATCGCAATCGGGTGTATCGTGGGATTATCGATAATTCGCTGCTCGACCCTGCGCACATCGACCAACTTCAACCCTCCACCTTGATTGGGAAACCTGTATGTGGATAGTTCGCCTGGCATTACGCAGGCCGTACACCTTCGTTGTCCTTTCCCTTCTCATCCTCATCCTTGGGATCACGGTAATTCTGCGCACACCGACGGACATTTTCCCCAACGTCAATATTCCGGTTGTGACCGTGATCTGGAGCTATACCGGTCTGTCGCCCGAGCAAATGGGTGACAGAATCGACAGCGTTTTTGAGCGCGCGGTGACGACGACGGTCGATAACGTCGAGCACATGGAGACTCAGGCAGTGACAGGAATTTCTGTCACCAAAATCTATTTCCATCCTGGAATGAATGTGGAGGCCGGGGTTGCGCAGGTGACCGCCATCTCGCAAACGATGCTGCGGCAATTTCCACCAGGAACGCTGCCTCCGCTGATCATCACCTACAACGCGTCGTCAGTCCCGGTGCTGGATCTGGCACTTTCCGGCAAGGGACTGAGTCAGCAACGGCTATTCGATCTAGCCACCAACTTTCTGCGTCCTCAGCTTGCCACGGTCGAAGGCGCCTCCAGCCCCTGGCCGTATGGCGGCAAGCAACCGCAGGTTCAGGTGGATATCGACAGTGCAAAGCTGCAGGCGATGCATCTGTCGCCCGCCGATGTGGTCCAGGCACTCACCAAGCAGAATTTGATTTTGCCGGCAGGAACCGAAAAGATCGGGGATTTCGAGTACCAGGTTGAAACCAACAGCGCCCCGCGCACCATCGAAGGCCTCAATAATCTTCCAATTAAAACGATCAATGGAGCGACAGTTTACATTCGCGATGTGGCGCATGTGCGAAATGGATTCCCGCCCCAAACGAATATCCTTCGCGTCAATAGCCAGCGCGCCGCGATGATGACGATTGAAAAAACAGGGGACGTCTCAACCCTCGACCTGGTCGCCCATGTGCGACGGATTCTTCCTCGGATCAAAGCCACACTACCTCCGCAACTTGTGATCCGCCCGGTGAACGATCAGTCCATCTTCGTTCGCGCCGCCATCAATGACGTGGTGGTGGAAGCGATTATCGCCGCCTGCCTGACGGCCATCATGATCCTCGTATTCCTTGGCAGCTGGCGCAGTACCGTGATCATCGCAGTCTCCATTCCTTTATCCGTGTTGGTCTCGCTGATCACGCTCAGCAGCCTGGGCCAGACCATCAATATCATGACGCTCGGCGGATTGGCGCTGGCGGTCGGCATTCTGGTCGACGACGCCACGGTGGAAATTGAGAACATCAATCGCAACCTGGAGATGGGCAAAGAAGTGGAGCAGGCGATTTTGGATGGCGCTGCGGAAATCGCAGTTCCTGCATTTGTTTCCACACTATCCATTTGCATCGTATTTGTCCCGATGTTTTTCCTCGGCGGCGTTGCGAAGTTTCTATTCGTGCCGCTCGGTGAGGCGGTGGTGTTCGCCATGCTGGCGTCGTATTTTCTGTCGCGCACCATTGTCCCGACCATGGCGAAATATTTGCTGCATCCCCATGAAGAAGGAGATCTGGATCGTCGCCGGCACAGCCGCAATCCGCTGGTGAACCTGCAGATGAAGTTCGAAGACCGGTTTGAGCGGATTCGACTTGGATACCGCGAAATCCTGGTGGTGTGTCTACATCATCGCGGCCTGTTTCTTGGGGGATTTTTCCTGCTGTGCGCAATTTCAATCGCAGTCTTATTCCCATGGCTGGGGCAGGACTTTTTCCCGCAAGGCGATGCAGGGCAGTTCAAACTGCACGTGCGCGCCCACACCGGCACCCGTATTGAAGACACCGCGGCGCTTTGCGATCGCGTGGACCAGACGATTCGCGAGACAATTCCAAAGAGCGAGTTGGGCACTGTCATCGACAACATCGGCCTGCCCTACAGCGGTATCAATCTTTCTTACAACAATTCCGGAACCAGCGGTTCGTGGGACGCGGACATCACGGTGGCACTGGAAAAGAAACATCGCCCGACAGATGAATACATTCGTGCGTTGCGTGCAAAACTGGCGCGCGATTTTCCTGGCGTGACATTTTATTTTCTGCCGACCGACATCGTGAATCAGATCCTGAACTTCGGCCTGCCAGCGCCTCTGGATGTCCAGATCATCGGTGCGGATATCGATGGCAACCATGCCCTGGCGGAATCGATGATGTCGCAGTTGCGCAGAATTCCAGGTGCTGTCGACTTGCACATCCAGCAAGCGCTCGATTCTCCGAACTTGACGGTGGATGTGGACAGGACGAAGGCGCAGCAGGTCGGTCTGAGTCAGTCTGACGTTGCGAATAGTGTGTTGACCTCACTGAGCGGCAGTTTTCAGACATCGCCACAGTTCTGGCTGAACTGGGACAGTGGCGTCACCTACTCTATCGCGGTGCAAACTCCGCAATACCGCATGGATACCCTGCAGGATTTGAAGAATATTCCCATTACCGGCACCAGCGGGGCGCCATTGCAGATTCTCTCCAACCTTGCCGGCGTGCATCGCGGTGTGGAACCCGGCTCCATCAGCCATTACGACGTGATGCCGGTGATCGATATCTACGGCTCGGTGGATGGTACCGACCTGCGTTCGGTAGCGAACCGCGTGGATCAAGTTGTGGCGAGCGCCAACAAGCATCTGCCGCGTGGCTCCCGCATCGTAGTACGCGGTCAGGTGTTAACCATGCGCTCCTCGACCGAAGGACTGATCGGCGGCCTGCTATTTGCGATTGTCCTGGTCTATCTGCTGATCGTGGTCAATTTTCAATCGTGGCTGGATCCATTTGTCATCATTGCAGGCCTTCCGGCTGCGTTGACTGGAATCGTCTGGTTTCTCTTCCTGACCCACACCCATATCAGCGTTCCGGCGCTAACGGGTTCCATTATGTGCATGGGCGTGGCCACGGCCAACAGCATCCTGGTGGTCAGCTTTGCGCGGGAAGAGATGGTACGCGGCGCAAGTGCTGTCGAAGCCGCGATGATCGCAGGCTTCACGCGCTTTCGTCCCGTGTTAATGACAGCCTTGGCCATGATCATCGGTATGTTTCCGATGGCGTTGGGGGTTGGAGCCAGCGGTGAACAGAACGCGCCACTGGGCCGGTCTGTCATCGGGGGCCTACTGTTTGCGACAACAGCCACATTGTTTTTCGTGCCGGTATTTTTCAGCCTGGTGCATGGAAGATCGAAGCCGCTGGCCGAGGCTTCTGAGGAGCAAGAGCCATGAGTGAAACGGAAAAGCAAGCCACCAGCGCGCATGCTGCACCTTCGGGCGCGCCGCAGAAGCACTCGCTGGAACCCACTCGACAGGCGACTCGGCGCACTGTGACGATTTTGATCGTGCTATTCATCGTCGCCGTCGTGGTCGCGATCACGGGGATACTACCTCGCATGCATGCGCGCGCCGCCTTGCGCGAAGAAACAGACAGCATGGCCGTGCCGGATGTTGCCGTGGTCAATCCGCAAACGGGCCAGCCCATGCAGGAGGTCCTACTGCCGGGAACCATTCAGGCCTATACCGATGCGCCGATTTATGCCCGGACCAATGGCTATGTGAAGGCCTGGTACCACGACATTGGCGCGCATGTGCAAAAGGGCGAACTGCTGGCGGTGATCGAAACTCCAGAACTGGATCGACAAGTGGATGAGGCTCGTGCCAGCCTGGTCACAGCCAAGGCTAACCTGGGACTGGCGCACGTGACCGCGCAACGCTATGAAGGATTGCGCGGAACCGAAGCGGTCTCAAAACAATCCATCGACACGGCGACACAGACTGAGAGCGCCCAGGCGGCGTCGGTGCAAGTGGCCCAGCAGAGTTTGAATCAGTTGCTGGAAATGCAATCGTTCGAACGCGTGTATGCACCCTTTGATGGCGTGATCACGGCCCGAAACGTCAACGTGGGCCAGCTGGTGGACTCAGGAAGCAACGGCGGAACCGGCAGCTCCAGTAATCCTGGCGGAAACATCAGTGCAACGGGCACCGTCATGAACGGGCCGCAGGAATTGTTCCATATCTCCAGCATGAACACAGTGCGAATCTTTGTGAATGTCCCCGGCGTTTATGTATCCGAAGCACGACCCGGAGCGAAGACAAATATTGATGTTCCGGGCTTTCCCGGCCGCATTTTCAAAGGGACGATTGTGCGAACGGCGGATTCGATCGACCTGAACACGCGCACACTCATGGTCGAAGTCGATATTCCCAATCCTAAACATGACTTGCTTCCGGGTGCATATGGACAGGTTCATCTGCAGCTCCCGATGACTCATCCGGCATTGATCATTCCGGTCGACGCGCTACTGTTTCGCTCTGAAGGATTGCGTGTTGTCACCGTCGATGCGCAAAATCATGCTCATCTGAAAGTAATTACGGTAGGCCGCGACTGGGGAACTAGGATCGAGGTGCTTACCGGACTGACCGCGCAGGATCGCGTCATCAATAATCCGCCGGACGCGATTACAGAAAACGAAGCGGTGCATGTCGTCGATATCGATGGCAAGCCGCAACAGGATCAATCGTCGTCAGGTGATGGCACGTCGGCAGACTCGTCGGATTCAGGGAACCCTTCATGACGCTGCGCTTTTCCAGGACGGGTACGTGCGCGGCGCTGGCGGTGGTTTTATGCGCAACCGGATGCACCGTTGGGCCGAACTATCATCAGCCCCCTGCGCCGACGACACCGGAATTCAAATCGGTGGCCGGATGGCAGCCTGCGCAACCGGCCGACCAGCAGATTCGTGGGCACTGGTGGGAAGTCTACGGGGATTCGGAGCTGAATTCGCTGGAAGACAAGGTAAGCGTTTCCAACCAGTCGCTGAAGGTCGCTGAAACGCAATACACCCAGGCGCGCGCCATGGTGCAGTACCAGCGGGCGAATTACTTCCCGTTTTTGAGCGCGGGGGTGGATGTGAGTCGCCTGCGTGAATCAGAAAACCGCGCGACCTATTTTCCTGGAATCAAAAATCAGTACAACGACTTTTCAATTCCATTGGACGTGAGTTGGGAGCCGGATGTCTGGGGTCGAGTGCGGCGCACGGTGCGCGCGGCGCGCGAAAATGCCCAAGCCAGTGCCGCCGATGTGGTGAACGTGCAGTTAATCCTGCAGGCCGAGTTGGCGCTCGACTACTTCCAGATGCGGGGGCTGGATGCGCAGCAATCCATCCTGGACGCCACGGTGGCGGCTGATGAGAAGGCGCTGCTGCTGACCAACCAGTTATTCCGCGCCGGCCTCGATTCGCAACTGGATGTGCAGCAGGCGCAAACACAGCTGGAGACAACGCGCGCGCAGGATCAGGATGTGGGAATCGCGCGCGCCCAGGATGAGCACGCGATTGCGATTCTGATCGGAGAACCGCCTGCCTCGCTCACGATTCCGGCCCGAGTCGTGGAGTACATACCGCCCTCGATTCCGCCGGGGCTACCATCGCAGCTGCTGGAACGGCGCCCCGACATCGCTATTGCAGAGAGGCAGATGGCTTCGGCGAATGAACAGATCGGTATTGCTCGCGCTGCCTACTATCCGAACTTTTCTCTGTCAGGTTCCGGCGGATTTGATAGCGGGCGGCCAGGAAACTGGTTCACGGGACCCAGCACCTTCTGGTCTGTGGGCCTTTCTGCGGCAGACACTTTGGTGGACTGGGGACAGCGGCACGCTTTGAACACCATCGCCCAGGCCAACTATGACGGCACTGTGGCGAATTATCGGCAAACCGTGCTGACCGCGTACCAGGAGGTGGAAGACAATCTGGTCGCGCTGCACATCCTGGAACGCGAAACCCAGACGCAAAATCTGGCGGTGGCCTCCGCACAACAACAAATGGACATAGCCATGAAGTTATACACGCGCGGACTCGATCCATATTTGAACGTCATTCAGGCGCAGGACGTCGTACTGTCCAGTGAGTTGACCTCGGCAAACCTTGTCACTCGTCGGATGACCGCCAGCGTTCTCCTGGTGAAAGCGCTAGGCGGGGGATGGGATCGCAGTCAGTTGCCGAAAGAATGAATTGAGCGATAAGAGACGGATTCAAGTCGATTTTTGGAATGGAAACGAACAATGAGTGGACCTGAAACAGTTCGACTGCCTGTTGCCGATGCAAGTTCTGAGCGCGTCGTGAATCGCGCTTCAACTGTCGAAATCAAGTCGGTGATCGCGTCGATGATGGCTGAAGAGGGTGAAAGAAACCCAGCTGCTGTCTCCGGCTCTGACAGGAACTGCGCTCACGATCGCGTTCGATGGACCATTCTGGAACGCATTATGGACGGTACCTATCAACCGGGTGAACGGTTGAAGGAATTGACATTGGCCCGCGAATTTCGCGTCAGCCAGGCTCCGGTGCGTGAAGCGCTGCGGAAACTGGAAGCCATTGGGGTGGTAAAGTCGGAGCCGTATCGCGGTGCGCGGGTACGCGAGCTATCCCCCACCGAGCTGCGCGATGCATATCAGTTGCGAGGCATTCTGGAACATGCGGCCACGGAATTCATCAGCGAGTTTCCAGAAGGATCAGTTCGAACCCTGGAAAAGGAATACGCTTCCATGCGCACCTCGGCACAAGCGGGCGATCTGCAGGCGGTGGCATGCCACAATCGTAACTTTCATCGTTGCATTGTCGAGCGCTGCCAGAATCAGGAAGTGGTGCGCGCCTGGAAATCGTTGGGAATATGCATGCGTGCGCGCTTGAACGTACAGCGGCGTGTGGACCGGCTGCCGGAAGCAATCCTTTCGCATCAACCCATTATTGATGCCTTGCGGGCGGGAGATTTCCGCAAGGCCGGTCAATTGTTGCGCGAACACTCGTTCGGATTCGTTTCTGACTTGATGTAGCAGCGCATCGAGGAGTCATCCGGCACTTATCTCTCCGGGGGATTCGAGCGGGTACCAACAAGTCTTGAGATCAGCACGGCGAGATAAAGGACGCCCAGGATAGCCTCGATGAGCGATAGCGACCTGGCCTGGTTCGAAACGGCGGCGATTCCGGTGGTTCCCAGGCACGTCATTGTTCCGAAGCTGTAGTAAATCAGGTCGAACCTGTTCAGAGTTTGATTGAGAGTAATTGCCGGGTCCAGATAGAAGGCATGCGGTTGTACCGCGGCCAGTAATGAATAGATGCTTGCGAAGCCGAGTCCAACCAACAGATAAATGCATAAAGCGCCATAGATCGTTTCTGCAGTTGGCTGTTTGTGAATAAACACGCGCCGGAATATCGCAACAATAATGAAGGTATCGAAGGCGAGGGTTAGCGCTATGGTCAGCATCGCGGTGGCGCTCGCGTCCAATTGCGCGATACGAAAATGTTCCATCAGGGCAGGTATCGCCAGCGCCGCCCCGACGAAGACCAGGCTCCGGCGGAAACTGACGGCATAGACGCTCAGCAGTGTGATGCCAATTCCCAGTACACGGAGAGTGTAGTAAGCAACACCCTTGCTTTCCGTGTAGGGATAGACGATCAGATACAACAGTAGAAAAACGAATAAAAGAAAAAATTTGTGTCCAGTAATCGCCGACATTTGTCGATTGCGGATTTCAAACAGCTTTTCAGGCCGAGTGGTCATTGGTTTTCAGGGCACAGCATCTCAGAATTTGACGCCAATCATACTCCTGACCCCAGTTGTTATGAGAAGAAACTTTGATGACAGCCGAGGCGCCAGCGCGCGCAGGCCCACGAATCGTGAATGGTGAGATTCACCTTTGATTTGTTGCTTGTTAGTTCACTGAGCCGGTGGATGTTTGTACCGGTGCGGCGATTTGCGGCGGCGGGATCAGTCCAATCATCGACATTAAAGAGAAGGTCAGTTGTGCTGCTCCCTGGAATTTCCATTCGCAGCTTTCGAAAGTCGCATTCACCACATCGAAGGACCCGCCCGAATAGAAAATCACGCACTCGCGCAAAACACAGTTCACCAGCCAGGTTTCTTCCAACACGATTACCTTCTTGGTGAGCGTCATTCCTTCATACTTTGTGATTGGCATGCTGGCTCCTGGATGTGGGCTGTGGTTGATTTGTAACTTTCACTGTTGCAATAGCTTGCCGATTTCCGCAGCCATGGAAACATCGCGATCGGTGACGCCACCGGAGTCGTGGGAGACGAGTGCGACGCGCAGCTTGTTATAGCGGATATCGATGTCAGGATGATGATTTGCTTTTTCCGCAAGCAGCGCCAGTCGCACCACAAACGCGAATGCCGCTCCAAAATCCGCAAAGGCGAAGTCGTGCAGCAGCGCACCGGATTCATACTTCCAGCCATCGAGTGTCGGCAATTTTTCCTGAATTTCTTTGTCTGTCAGCTTGCCCATGGTTGTACTCCATCTGCTCTGAATAAGAAATACGCTCGTGCAGTCATTCTCGACCTTGCCGCACAAGGTTGGCAAAGGGGCGCACGCAGCGAGGGGCGAGACTGATCTAGGGGATGTTGCCGAAAGTGTAGCCGAAAGGAGAGAAAGCGAACCCATCGCGCATAATGCCTTCGCGCAGGTCTTGCCAGATCGAGTCCGGCGTGGCGACGAATACATCGACGATGGATGGATCAAACTGCGTTCCGGCACACCGAAGGATTTCTTTTCTCGCCGCCTCCATGGTATTGGCTTTGCGATAAGGACGGTTTGAAGTGATCGCGTCAAAGGTGTCGGCGACCGCAAAAATGCGCGCGCCAATGTGAATTTCTTCGCCGCGCAGGCCGCGTGGATAGCCAGAACCGTCGAAATGCTCCTGGTGTGAGTACACGATCTCGGCCGCTTCCTGCAGATAGGGAATTTTGCGGATCATCTGGTATCCCAACTCGGTGTGGGTGCGCATGACGGCCCGCTCTTCCGGCGTCAGCTTCGCGGGCTTGCGCAAGATGGCGTCCGGAATCGCCATCTTGCCGATGTCGTGCAGAAAGGCTCCTCGTCCCACGACGCGCAGTTGCGGCTCGGCCAGCCCGACCGCCCGGCCAAGCGCCAGCGTGTAGGCGGTAACCCGCTTGGAATGACCTTCCGTTTCGGCGTCTTTCAAGTCGAGCGCGTTGCCCAGAGCTTCCAATGTAACGTCATAGGAGTTTTCCAACTGGCGCATGCTGTGTTGCAGCATTTCGGTCCGTGCCGTGATCAGCTGCTCCAGATGGTGCCGGAACAAGTCGTTCTGTGTCTGCAGGCGGCGATACTGTAAAGTCCTGCGGATAGTGGCCAGCAGTTGATCCGCAGAAAAAGGTTTCAAAACGTAATCGTAAGCGCCCATTTGCAGGGCTTGTACGGCTTGCGGCACATGGTGGGAATCCGTGATCAGCACGATCGGAATCTGGACGCGATCGGAGTTCCACAGTAGAACCAGCGGAGCCAGCAGGTTCTCGGTCACTTCTCGCAGCCATGGGAACAGGTGTTTTGCATTTGGGCCTGCATCTAGAAGGACAAGATTGATACGAGGATTTTTCGCGGAATCGGCGGCCAGCGCTTGTATGGCATGTTCCGGCGAAGAGCAGGAAAGCAATGGGAGGTTCTGATCTTGCAGGATTTGAGCGATGGCGCCGGATTGGGCGCTGTCGCAGGAGATCAAGAGAATCTGGCCCACCGCGGAGGACGGCCGGGCTGAGCTTTCGGTCGCGATTGCTGAAGATTCCTCAGTCATTCCGTCTCAAATAACTCATCCAGAATCAGTTAGAACCACCGGGTAAAGTGTTCAAGGTTCAAGGTAAAAATGCCAGATAGATCTCTCATTGGAAAGCCCGTCGAATTCCTATATGGCAAACAAATGCATATAGGTGGTATTTCTGTGCCACTTTTCGCCAAATCCGTCTTTAGATGCTTCCTTCCTGCATGTGGCTGCCCTTCTATCCTAAACGCAACGGGAAATTCAATTCCAAAATGAATATCGTTACGTTAGGGCATAGACCCCTGTGGGAATCCGCTGAATCGAGGGAGTGGCCCACTGCGTGCTACTAAGATTCCCAAGTCATGCCGTTTTTCTCTGAATCCAATACAGGACCTTCCGCCGGAATGATGTTACCGCGACCAGCGACCGTTTCACAGTCAATTATCGTCAGGGTTACACACCGCTATAACACGCAAGCGGAACAGCGCGATGTGTTTGAGAGCCATCGTCATCATGTGTTCTCCGTTGCGTACTACATGACGGGTGATGAGCGGGAAGCGGAAGACATCTTGCAGTCCACGTTTATCGAAGCGTTTGAGCGAGAAACGGTGCCAACTGTTGCCACATTGGATAAGGCGCTGATGTCCCAGTTCCATCGTCGCTTCTCCCTGGATCCGGTACAGGCTATGACCTCGGAAGGCGAAGGACTCGGCAACAGAAATGTGCGCCGGACCGACCTGGAAGAGGCTGTTTGGCAAATGCCAGAGAGAGAGCGGCTCTGCTTCCTGCTGCGCGATGTAGAAGGCTACGACAATGCCCGGATCGCGGGGCTATTGCAGACCTCGGAACAAGAGGTCCAGCGCACCGTCTTTTCCGCCAGGCTGCGGATGCGGAGTTTACTGCGAGAACAGCGCCTGCAGCGTGAAGCGTCCGAAGCGACTGCCTGAGCGCGCAACTACACCAAACCCATTGCACTCTTCGGCTTCAGCCGCGTTCGCGAGCAGATATTTGCCCTTTCATTGCCGCGTTCGACCCCATCATCAATGTGCGACTAGCGATGGCCACGGGACTCGGCGGGGTTGGAATTGTTCCCGGCACCGAAAACCAGGAAGGGCGCGTCTTCAGAGTAATCCTGTTCAATTCCAGGACCTCTCAACGTCAATACGATAGCGTATTCTCCATCCTCCAGCTTCAGCTTTGGATCGCCCAGCTGAAAGGCCGATGTACCCACGAAGCTGCCATTCTCTCCTTCGAGCCAATGAATCGGCTGTTTCACAAGGCTTGAGCCCATTGCGTCGACCAGGATGAAATCACCTTTCCAATCCTTCACAGGACGATTCGCCAACTTGCCGACCGGGGTGATGCGAACCAGGGTCCAGACCACGTCTTGCGGCGAATAGGAATGGCTCGGTTCCAGCTGGATCGAGCAGTTGCCGGCTCGCAGGTAATCGATCGGCTGGGATTGGGTTTGAGGTGGTTGCGCCTGGGTCTGCTGGGAGTCGGCGGGAGTCGCAGGTGGCATGAACACGCATGAGCGGCCAATGACGAGCGAGCTGATACGAACCGTTTCATCAGGGTCGGTCGGTGCGACACTAAAATCCTTGAACACCCCCGCGGTAAATTTCCCCGTTGGGTCGGCAGCAGCCACATTCAGGCGGTAATCTCCCGGGCCAACGTCGATGGCTGTGTTCCAGAGGGGCTCCTGTGTGTACCAATCCATTCGGTTCACGGTTGTGGCTAGCTTGGCTCCTGACGTAGTTTGCTGGAACTGCTCCGCCAATTCCACTGGCGAGGGGGGAGGGGTGGTGCCGGTCCAGAACAGTCCTGTGCTCACTACCTGTGTCCCGGTCTTGCCGTCCGGGTGGGGAAAGTATTCCATCTGCGTGCCCAGCTGGAGCGGCGAAGCAGGGTTTGGTAAGGGATTTTTGAGCGCCAGGCGCAGAGGCGCGGAGACCAGCGACAGCTGCTGCAGTTGCGCGAGACTGGGCGCCATGTAAAAAGTGGGTGCGTTCACCACCAGATGAGCTCGATTCGCGGTCACGGAAACAGAATGGGGCAGCCCATCCATCTGCTTGAGCGTCAGGTGAAGGTCCAAATCATAAGCAGCCATGCCGTCGTTGCGAATCTGCTGGAGCGTACCGGCGACCGGCCCGCAAATCCAGCCATCCAGGAGATTGTCGTCGGAGAGCAGCATCCACGGGCCGCTGCCAATCAACGAATACGGGGCAGGAAATCTGCGCAGGGAATCAATCTCCTTGGAACTGTCAGCCGCGTAGATGATGACGCCAGCCGCGCGAGCGGCGGTGGAGACGTCGTTCACCTCAAACGCGTTATAGACCTGGTTATAGTTCTGATACACAACCTCGTGAAACAGATCGCCGAGCGAAAGGACGACACGGCGGCCTGGAAGATCTCGCATGCTGGCAATGGCAACAGCGGCCGTATGGCGCCAGTCCGCAAGATTCGTCGATTGCGGGCTCTCGACGCCGATCTTTTCCATCTCAGAAATGACCAGCGGAAGCTGCCGGGTGTACGCGGTCTGATTGCCGCTGTCGTCCAGGATAGAAATGTTCCATCCGGAAATCTGCGCGGCCTTCAATCCGGCGATGGTTTCATTCACAATGTCGTTGCGGTCGAGCGGGCCGCCTGCGGGAAGAATAATCAGCATGTTCGGCTGGTCTTCGGCCTGACCCGTCTTCGGGTTAATGGTCTGGTTCCACGGCCGGGTAAGCTGAAAGTTGGTTGGCTTGCCGTCGACATCGAGCGTGAGGTTCGGCGGCTGCAAATCCTTGACAGGGGACGCATCTGTCAGGCTGAAAGCGTGCATTGGGACAGATACCGTTTGCGCCTGCTGAATCAATTCCGAGGCTGCAGGCGAAGGTGCGGCGGGTTGGACCGGTGCCTGAGCCAAAATCACACCGCAAGCAAATCCTCCAACCATCAGCAACGCGACGAACAGCGCAGGCGAAGTCCAAGGCCGTCGATTGTTTCCTGTCACAGTTCACTCCGAAAGAACGTAGTTGTCCGACCATCCAGTGTAGGCCGTCTCTCTTTCGTTGGATGATCGGATTGCCAGAAAGGAGTAAGGCGAGTGAACGGAACCCTCGATTGAAATAGGAATATTTCCACCCTGCGACAACAGATTCCTTGGGTGGATCTGGCATAGGCTGGAGCGGCCACTAGAGTTCGCCGTCAGTTGTGATGTTGATTTCCGGGCGCAATGGGATAGCCTTGCCAGATGTATTCCAGCGCCTCCGGCAGCGTTTGCAGCTTTACGGCGTGATCAACATGCCCAGCGTTGCGGGCAAAGACAAACTGATAATGATAGCCTTTGGCGGCCAGAACCTTGGCCATCTGCTCATTCGCGACGACCCAGTCATGCATGTTGTCGCGCATAATGTTCGGGTTGAACAGATCGCGATCGCCGACCTCCATCCAGATGCGCAGCGGCTTGGCCGGGCTGTTCGGGATCAGCTTCTCGTGAAACTCCCACGCGCCGTGCGGAGTTTTCGGATCGTAAGGCCACTGCTGATTGATGTAGGTGCCGGAATAAGTGAGGACTCGGTGGTACAGCTCCGGGTGGTACCACGCCATGATCAATGCGCAAGAGCCGCCGGAACTGCCACCCATCGTGGCTCGCCCGTCTGGATCTTTGGTCAGTTTCACGTGAGCTTGCGATTCGACTAACGGCAGAACCTCCTGCTCCACGAACTCGGCATACTTTCCAGACATGGTGTCGTACTCCAGGCCGCGCTCGCTGCCCTGGGCATCGCCGCCTCCATTGCTGATCGAGATGGCAATCATCACCGGAACTTTACCTTCGGCAATCAAGTTGTCCAGCGCAGTGAACAACGAGCTATCCGGTCCGTCCGCGCCAACGATGAAAGGAGCCACGGTGCCGGCAACATATTGCTTTGGAACATACACCGTAACGCGCCGCGTGTACGGCAACGGATGGCTTGTGGTGACAATCAATTTGGCAGGATTGGTGGGATCCGGAGTGCCGAAGGTTCCCGGCTCGCGCTGAATTCCGGGATAGAACTTGCTGTCTGCGGAATTCATCGTGAACTGAACAATCGCTCCCTGCGGCACTCCGGCGCGGACAATCGATTGCGACGCGGGCGGATGCGTCGGACCGAGGATAAAGTTTCCATCGGCATTGGCAGGAGGGACAGCGCCATCGGGGAGTTCTGTGGCCTCGACATATCCAGCCGAATACGGATCGCGCGTCGGTGGTGTGGGTCGAGCCGGCTGTGCGATTGCCTTCGGTGTCGGCAGATTTGACGGTGGAACCGAAGCGGATTGCGCGCAGGCCGAGGCCGCTAACGTAATTAAGAGTGCCGGGAATGCAAGGCTGGGAAGAGGCTGCAAGGTTGACTCCTTTTTTCAGGCGGAACAGGCTCGTTTTCACTGTGGCTTGTGCAGCGATTATGCGACGCTTTCAGTGTAGGCCGTCGGCTCCTCTATAGTGGAGATGCATGCGACCGATCACGAATTTGAAGCCCCCTGTTGCCCGTAAAGACCCCCACAGTCTTCCGCTCCACGGCCAGACGCTGCAAGACGATTACGCCTGGCTGCGCGAAAAAGAAAGCCCCGAAACGCTAGCCTATCTGACTGCGGAGAACGCCTTCACCGCGGCGGTCATGGAGCCGCTGCAGCCGCTCATGGATACTCTCTATGCGGAGATGTTGAGCCACATTCAGCAGACCGATATTTCCGTGCCGTACCGCGATGGGCGCTTCGACTATTACGCGCGCACGGTGGAGGGCAAACAATATCCAATCTATTGCCGCGTCCCCGCGGAGAAAGGTTCGGCGCCGCGACCGGTTCCGCCGGTGGAAGGTTTTGCGGATGAGGAAGTGCTGCTGGATGTGAACCAGCTGGCCGAGGGCGAGGCTTTCATGTCCGTGGGCGCGTCCGTTGTGAGTGACGACGGAAACTTATTGGCGTACACGACCGACAACACGGGTTTTCGCCAGTACACGCTTCACATGAAGAATCTGCAGACGGGAAAAACGCTGCACTCCCTGGCGGAGCGGGTTGGTTCGGTCACCTGGGCGGCGGACGATCGCACGCTGCTTTATAGCGTGGAGGACGAGGAGACCAAGCGGCCGTACCAGATTGTTCGACGTGTCTTGGATGCGGCAACGCAAACTTTCTCAAACGGCGAGATTGCCTGGGAAGATCCCGATGAGCGCTTTAACGTGGGGGTTGGGCGCACCCGCGACGGAAAATATTTGTTTGTGGAGTCGGCCAGTCACACCACCAGCGAGCAATGGTATCTGGCTGCTAACGATCCCGCGGGAGCGTTTCGCTGCATGGAACCGCGACGCGATGAAATTGAGTATTATGCGGATCATCGCGACGGAGTTTTCTTCATCCGCGTGAATGATACGGGGCGCAATTTCCGACTGGTCACTGCGAAGGTGGAGCAGCCCGGACGCGAGCATTGGCAGCAGATTCTTCCCCATCGCGACGACGTGATGCTGGAGGATGCCGATTTATTCCAGCATTTTTTTGTGGCCTGCGAACGATTCCAGGGATTGCCTCGTCTGCGCATTCACAATTTGACGGGCGAGGGAAGCCTGGCGGAGCGGGCGAAAAAAACTCCGCGCGAAATTTCATTTCCTGAGCCAACATACACGGCGACGCCGGGTACCAATCGCGAATTCGACGTGATGAGTTATCGATATGGCTATACATCGCTGGTGACACCGAGCTCTGTTTTTCAATATGAACTCACGACGAATACGAGCACATTGCTGAAGCAGCTGGAAGTTCCCGGTGGGTTTGATCGCACACTGTACGCATCGGAGCGCATCTTTGCAACGGCCGCGGATGGCGTGAGCGTGCCGATTTCACTGGTGTATCGCAGGGATCAGCTCGAGCGCGGAAAAAATCCTCTGTACGTCTACGCCTATGGATCGTACGGATATTCGCTGCCGATCGGATTCAATTCGAATCGACTGAGTCTGTTGGATCGCGGCGTGGTGTTGGCCTACGCGCATATTCGCGGCGGCGGCGAGATGGGCAAGCCTTGGCATGATGCCGGCCGCATGATGCAAAAGCTGAATACGTTCACAGATTTTATTTCTGCAACGGAATACTTGGCGGCAAACGGTTACGGCGCGAAAGATCGCGTGGCGATTGAAGGTGGCAGCGCCGGCGGCCTGTTGATGGGCGCGGTGGCAAACATGCGGCCCGATCTTTTTCGAGTGGTCCTATCGCATGTTCCCTTTGTCGATGTAATGAATACCATGCTGGATGCGTCGCTGCCGCTGACCGTCGCGGAATATGAGGAGTGGGGAAACCCTAACGAGGCTGCGGCGTTCGAGTACATGCGTGCGTATTCTCCGTACGACAATGTGGTCGCCAAAGCCTACCCGACCATGCTGGTGAAGACCTCGCTGAACGATAGCCAAGTGATGTATTGGGAGCCGGCGAAATATGTCGCCAAGCTACGCAGCTTGAAGACGGATGACAATCTGTTGCTGCTGCACACCAACATGCAAGCGGGTCATGGCGGCGCCTCTGGACGTTACGATTATCTGAAGGAAATCGCGTTCGACTATGCGTTTCTGCTGTGGCAATTAGGTGTGGTGAAGGTAGAAGACTGACTTAGCGAACGTCGCGGAGGGCCTGGCTGAAGCTTAGATCGCCGTTCTTCGCTTCTTTTTTATTGTCGTCTTCAGGAACGTTGTCACCTTCACCGGGCGCGAGGAAAAGATTCGACTGCAAGCCGTGCTGACGGGTGTAGAGATCCCAATAGCGGCCGTGCGCGGCGTAGAGTTCTTCATGCGTGCCACGCTCGATAATTCTTCCTTCTTCAACTACAAGAATTTGATCGGCGCGTCGAATCGTAGACAACCGGTGCGCGATCACGAATGTGGTGCGGCCGCGCATCAGGTAAGAAAGACCTTCCTGAATCATCGCTTCGCTTTCTGAGTCGAGGCTGGATGTCGCCTCGTCGAGAATCAGAATCCGCGGGTTGGCAAGAATGGCACGCGCGATGGAAATGCGCTGACGCTGTCCGCCGGAAAGCTTGACGCCGCGCTCACCGACGACAGTTTCATATTTCTCCGGAAAGCGTTCTGCAAACTCATCAACACGCGCGATGCGGCAGGCCTCCAGCACTTCGGCCTCGGTTGCCAATGGCCGGGAGAACTGCACGTTTTCGCGAATGGTGCCGTCGAAGAGAAAGGATTCCTGCAGCACAACCCCGAGCTGGGTGCGGTAGTCGCTGAGGCGAACCTTGGCAAGATCGACTCCATCGACAAGTATTTCGCCGGAGTCAGGTTTGTGAAAAGCGCAGAGCAAACTGATGATGGTAGATTTACCGGAGCCGGATGGGCCGACGAGAGCAGTGACGCTGCCGGGCGCGGCTTCGAATGAGATGCCGTGCAGGACCGGCTTCGAAGGCTCGTAAGCAAACTCGACATCGCGAAATTCCACCTCCCCGCGAATGGGCCCGAGCGGAACGTCACGTTGGGGATCATTGTCTTCACTGGATTCCGCAAGGATTTCGCTGGTGCGATCGAGTCCGGCAACGGCTTCGGTCAATTGCGTGCCCACAGCGACAATCTGGATGACCGGAGCGATCAAATAAGCCAGAACCATGGTGTAGGTGACATAGTCGCCGACAGTCAGCGCGTGCGAAACTACAAGCCGTCCACCCATATACATGACCAATGCGCCAACCACACCCAGAACGACAGTAGACGCCAGGCTCATCACGGATTGAGCGGTTAAGGTGCGGATGACATTTTCCAGCAGGCGCTGAACGCCGCCGGCGAACACCTGCGCTTCCCGATCTTCCGCGTGATACCCCTTCACCACGCGAACGCCGCCCAGCGATTCCGTCAGCCTTCCGGTGACATCCGCATTGATGCGGGCGCGCTCGCGAAAGATGGGGCGAATGGTCTTGAACGCAGTCATCAGGATCAGAGAAAAGACCACAAGCACGACGACGGCGAGCAGCGTCATCTCCGCGCTGATGCGTAGCAACAAAGCGAAGGCAATGACCGCTGCGAGCAGTCCGCCAACAAAATTCACCATGCCGGTGCCAATCAGGTTTCGGATACCTTCAACGTCGCTCATGATGCGCGCGACCAGCGTGCCGGTGCGGTTAGCATCGTAAAACGCGACCGGCAAGCGCCCAATGTGCTGCTGAACCTGGACGCGAAGATCGGCGATGAGGCGTTGCGCGGCAATGGAGAGAAGCTGTGTCAGCCAATATGACGACGCGCCCTGAATGGTTGTCGCCAGCAGGACCGCGCCGATGATCCAGGGCAGGAGGCTGACCTGGTGATGCCCCATGACGTCGTCGATCAGGTGCTTGGCGGAAAGCGGCAGAACGAAGCTGGACACCCGGCTGATGACCATCAGCAGCAGGCCAAACGCCAGCACCCAGCGGCGCGGTCGCACCAGCGCCCAGATTTCCGGCAGGACTTTGCGCAGCTCCGGTTTCTTTTTACTCTGCGGCGCATCCGGAGACACGCGTCCGGCGGCAGACTCTGACTTTCTCCCGCCGCGTGTGCCCCCGTCAACCCATGCCGGTTTAATTGCCATATATCTCTTTCACGCTCGTGCGCGACGAGCCGCAATGAACGAGCGAACGCACATCAGCACAAAGATGAGGCAGATGATCGCCATCGCAATTTCCTCTTTCACCGCAAGCGGGCGCACCAGTGTGGCTCCGTTCGAGGATGCGACGAAGGCCGACGCAGCGCGCCAGCCAGGGATGATCACGCCGAGCAGACCGACCGTGACAGCGATGTGCATCATGATCATGCGACGCTTACTGTCTTCTGTATTTGCCAGTAGGCCCAGAATGCCGAGAACGATGCCAAAGTAGGCTGGGATAAGAGCCGTGGGCGCGTGGCTGCCGGTTGCGACGAAGAACGCAAATCCTAGAATAATGAGCACCAACGCAGTGCCAAGTGTGAATTTCGCCATGGTGAGTTCGATCTCCTCTAGTGATTCAGCTCGCTGCCTCCAGCATATCCTTCCTTGGCGAGCGCACTCAGGATTTGATCCACCATGGCCGGAACCGATTGGTCGATGGAAATTTCGATGGCATCGTTTGGCGGTTCCAGCGTTGCCAGCTGGCTGGGCAGCAAGGACTCCGGCATGTAGTGGCCGTGACGCGCCTCCATGCGTTCGCGAATCAATTCCGGAGGTCCAGTCAGGAATACAAAGCGGACGGCGCGAGGGCCGGTGCCGTCTGTTAACTCGGTGCGATACGACTCCTTGAGTGCCGAGCAGGCGAGGATGCCGTTCACTCCATCGTGAAGCCAGGTGACAATTTGCTGATGCAGGCTTTCGAGCCAGGGTTCACGATCTTCATCAGTGAGCGGAATGCCGGCATGCATCTTGGCGCGGTTCGCTGCGGAATGAAAATCATCGGCATCTGCGAACGGCCAACCTGTCCGCGCTGATAAAGCCTCGCCGACCGTGGTCTTGCCCGTCCCCGTGACACCCATCAACACAACGACCATTTGCTAATTTTCCTTTTGCACAATCTGCTGAATATCTTTGAGCGCCTGCTGTGGCGTCCATGCATTGGAGGGATACCAGGCGCGGATTTTTCCGTCCGGTCCGATGATTGCAGTGGAAACGGAATGGGACACGATCTTCCCGTTAGACGAGCTTACGGCCACATCAAACCACTGCAATAGAGATGCAAGCTTGGCGGGAGAAGGTGCAGCAAAATCCCAATGCTGAAAGGTTTCCTTGGTGTATCGGCCCGTGTACGCGCCGCCATAGCTGCGCAAAACCGCGGGCGTGTCATATGTGGGGTCAAAACTGATGCTGAGCAGGTGGGTTTTGCCGTAGAGACCTGGATCAGCGGCCAGCAGCTGATCCAGATGGGCGAAATTGCGGCTCATCAGCGGACAGAATTGCGAGGAGGCACAGCGGGTATAGATAAACGTCAGCACCAGCACCTTTCCGCGAAATTGCCTGAGTGAAATTTCATGATTGCTTTGGTTGTGAAAGCGAAAATCTGGGACTGCATCGCCCGGCTGTGGCACGTGATACTGCACTGGCGGCAGCACATTCAGATTCGCCTGCTGCACGATCACGATGTTGCTCAGGACCGCACCTTGCGCGGCTAGCTGTAACTGCGCTGTGAGTATGTCGCCGGGATGAAGCTCCGAGGCGATGAAAGGATTCTGCAAGGTGTAGGCCATGGTCATAGCCTCCATCACGCCGGGAATAGCTTCCGTATCGAGCGCAATCACGCCATCTTTTTGATCGACGGAAACCACTTTGCCGCGGATGGAATATTGCTTTGGCGACGAAGCGGCTGTGCCGGTACTGGATGACTGCGAACTCGAATGACAGCCGAGAACGCCGAAAGCTGCAATTAGCAACGCGAGGCTCAGCGTGGCGGCGTAGCGCAATCTGGACGGTGCCATCAACATCTCCTTACTTGTGGAACAGCTGGCCATAACTGAAATGGTAGCGGAGTTCGCCATAATACCGATGCGGTGCGTTGTAGTGGAAGCCGCAAAACGTCAGGCTGGATGAGTGCGTTGTTCTGTTAATGCGGTTGAGAGTCAGTTCTGGACATTCCGTGGTCCTTCCTACCATCCAAATGGGTGTTTGGCTCGGCTCGAACCAACTCTCTCATACGCAGAATTGAGAAGTCGTCTCATCATCGCTGCTGCTCCCCGGTCGAAACAGGGGAAGCAATTGCCGAACCCCTCGTTTCGACCGTCACATTCTATGAATGAGTGGCATTGCCAACGGGTCACCAATGAGCCAGCCACATCGCTGAAGTTACTTAATAGTTGAATCGATAGCGGAATTCTCCGTAGATTTGTCGTGGATCGTTCCAGTGAAAACCGCCGAAGGTCAAACTGTTATCGAGTTGCACCCGGCGGTTTGCCACATTGATCGCGTTTGCAGAAACAGTGTATTTCTCTGCGAAGGTCTTTCCCAGTGAGAGATCGACGGTTGTATGACTCGGCAGGTACTGTCCGGGATATTGAGCCTGAGGGGTCCCATACAGTCCGTTGGTAAAACCCGATCCGTAGTAAACATTGGCTGCGGCGAAGGAACTCCAAGGCAGAATGGCATTGAATCCCACGTTCAAGGTGTTTCTCTGATCGTGGTCGACGGGTGCAAGTCCGGGTGGAATATCGAGTGGGCATGCAGAGGTAACCGGGGCGGGGCAAATCAGGCCTCCAGTGATCGGTGAGGTCGCCTGTGCAATTTGGTTCGCATAGGCAAGATGAAACTGGCCATGGTGCATGATCTCAGGGGAGCGAAGCGTCAGTTGCCATCCTTGAATGAGCGCGTAAGACCAGGTGATCGGCCAAAAGATGTTCGATTCACCGATGTTGTTGTGGTCCAGCCAGTTCTCCGCCCGGGTTTCATAATTATTGGCGCTTAGGGTCCAGTTGCGGTAAGGGATCGTGACCCCATACTGCCATTGAATATCTCGCTCGCCTTGGAGAGGGGAAAAGGTAAAGTTTTGGCCGTTTGCCAAGTCGAGTAGAGGGCCCGTGGCAGTGACAAGGGGCGGCGCCTGGTAGTAATACCCGTAGAAACCGCTGAAGACCCAATTCAGCCGCGGAATCCTCAAAGCACCGCCAAAGCGAGGATCGGTTGCAGTCTCCGAAATGGTGGCGTCGAACTGTGTCAGGCGAAGTCCGGTGATCAAGGTAAACCATGGGGTCACCTTGAACTTGTCGTTGATGTACTCGGCGGCTACCCCGCCATTCACCGCAATGGAAGAGGCGGGAACATTTGGAGTGCCGTCGTTGAAATAGTTATCGAAGTAGTTGTATTGGTGCTGAAAAAAGCCATAGACGCCAGCTTGAAGATCGTTCTTCCAGAAGTTGTAGTTCAGATCCGTCTGCATGCCTACATAGTTGGCATTCTGATCGACAGTGGAAGAAACAGGAAAGTCGTTAGCCCCGCCTTTATAGTCGGCTCCGTTGTAGTGGTAGAACGGAGAAACGGTAAGTAGCTTGTCGGGGTTGAAGGTATGGACCCAGGAGAGAACGGCGTAGCCATCGGGTTCGACTTCAGCGTCATGCAGGCCGTACGAAGGATAAACCTGGTTCCCGATTGAGTTGGGGTTGGGGTCGATTGGGATCTGGAAATAGTCTCGACGAAGCGAGGTCACCAGGCGATATTGGTTCTTCGGGTCAGAATTGAAGATGAACGTGGCGAATCCGCCGAAGCCATTGACAGCATCGTTTACCACTTGGGGAACAGGTGTCTGAAGTCCATAATTGCTGCGGTTTCCGTTCAAACTCGCATAGTAAGCGAACCGCTGGGTGTGTGATCCGCAACTGATTTGGTCATCGGTTTGATAGAAATTACCAGCGGTGAGGACCAGGTCGCATTCCCGATTGCGCTCAAAGCCAGTCTTTGGCACTACGTCGAAAACACCGTAGCTACGATCTCCATAGTCGGCGTCGTAGCTGCCGCTATACACCTCGAGATAGTCGATATCTCTCGGTAAGATTTGCGGCCCCAAATTGGTGGCGATGTTGGTGTTGGGAACTGGGACGCCATCAATCAGCCAGTTCACCTGATGGCCGCCCATCATGTGCAGCATATCGTGGGTCACATACGAGGCGGGAACATAGTCGGTGATCATCTCCATGCCGTAGGAACGATCGGCTCCCGGAGTTTGCTGAATATCCACACGGCTCATCATCTCCGTCGGCGTAGCAGTGTCCGTCGTGGCCGACCCAATCGTTTCCGGCACGACGATGTTTGCTTTTGCGCCTTGAATGGACAATTGGAGATGGAGCACTGGACTGGTGTCGGACTCGACGATGACTTCTTGACTGAGTTGCTGAAAACCATTCGAGATGACGGTGGCGGTGTAGTTGCCGAAGGGCACTGAAGTGAACAGAAATTCTCCGTTGCCATTGGAGTTTTCTGATCGCGTCCAGTCAGAGTTTTGAGCTTTCAATGTAAGGTGTGCGCCCTGAATCGGGCGGTGTTGAGGATCATGAACGATGCCGCGAACGGAACCGAAAATTGTTGCGTGAGAGGGCCTGACGCCAATCAAAATAAAGAAAGCCACTGCAAGTGCCAGCCTGTATGGATACTGCATATTTTTCCCTTTCGGTCATTCCATTGTTTAGGGGCGGCCGCAGTGCGAAACCGCGGACACGATGCCCGGCGTAGTCAGGCCGACGCAGACAAAGAATGTCTTGTGCAGGAAAGACCGCACGCAATCCTATTTGCGATGGATTGGGACCTGGATACGTCTAGGCCTGGAAGATGGCCATGGAGACTCCTGCAGCAGGAGGCGCGCGTGCGGAGCGGGACCGCGTGAGGCGTATAACAAGGAAGGATGGTGCGAGGAGGACAACGTCCTCGGCAACGGCGGGCTTCGAGGAGATCAACAGAGGAGCCGCGGCAACAGCGACGACTGCGGGACTGATCGCAATCTTCCACATCGGGCACGGAGCAGGCCGCACCGTCGTCTGAGTGCCGGAGTCGGCCAGCGTTATCAACCCCAACATCATGCAGTGATGAGCGCCGCTGCGCCGGCAGCAGGCGGGCAGGCTGGCATCTGCCTGTGCACTGGCAATCAGCGGCTGCAGCGGCAACAAAGCCGTTAACAACAGCAATACTGATGCGAACCATCGCCTCATAGCCAAAGCATATCATCGTGACCGAGCCACTGGCTGGTGCTCCACTGCGGCGTCGTATAACGTAAAACTGTCTCCGTTGAACATGACGGCTACCCGGAGAGAGATGCCAACCCAAGAAGAATTGTTGCGGCAGCTGGAGCGGAATATTGATGGCGCTGCCGTCATCACTAGCACCGTGCGCGCGGCTCGCGCACTGCGCCAACAGTATAGCCGGCAACAGCAGGCCGCTGGGCATCAGGGCTGGAGAAGTCCGCAGATTCTGGCCTGGGAGTCATGGCTGAAAATGCTGTGGGACGCCGCCCTTCTGCGCGGAGTCGAGAGTCGCATCTTGCTCAACGATGTGCAGGAAGGGGAACTGTGGTCGCAGGTGTTGGCGCAGGACGAAGCCGGCTCCCAGACAATTTCGATTGCCGGTTTGGCCCAACAGGCCCAGCAAGCCTGGCAGGTCATGCATCGATATCGCATCGCGCTGCGCGAGTTTCGAACGGACGACAGCATTGATGCCAAAGCTTTTTCGCGGTGGGCAGTGGAGCTGGAGAAAGTCTGCCGGCGTTCTTCGTTCGTGTCGTTTTCGCAAGTCGAATACGAACTGGCAAACCTGGTTCGGGCCCGGAAAGTAACGCTGCCAGAGGCAATTTTTCTGGTGGGATTCGATCGGACAACGCCTGCGCAGGTACTCCTCATCGAGGCTCTTCGCGAAGCAGGATGCCAGGTCGACTTAACCGAGCTGGCGTCGTCCACTGGCGAGAGTACACCAACTTCGATCATCACCTTCGCGCATACGCTTGAGCAAGAAATCGAGGGCGCGGCGCAATGGGTTCGGGCCACGCTGGTTGAAAGACCTGATCAGCGGATCGGTGTCGTCATGCCATCGCTAGGAGAGATGCGCGACCGCCTCGATGCTGTGTTCCGTCGCGTACTGGCGCCGTCTTCCATGGATATTCATGCAGCGAATGCGCGACTGCCGTATGAGTTCTCCTTAGGTACGCCGATGGATCGAATGCCCGCGGTGCGTACCACACTGAAGTTGCTGGCGTGGTTGGACAAGTCGCTGCCGGCGGATGACGTGTCGTGGCTGGTGGTGCACGGTGCTTTCGGCTCTGGGCCGTCCGATGTGCGGGCGATGCAGGACAAGAAATTCCGCGAGCGCGATTTCCAGTTAGGCGGCGCCGTATCTTTTCAGACTTTTCAAGAGTGGCTAGCGAACTCCGATAGCCACGACGGTCACTCCCCGTTGCGACAACCGCTGGAACGCCTCGCTGCCGCCGCGCAACGCATGGACCTGAAGCGCCAACGCTCTTACGCCGATTGGCGGGAGGTGATCGAAGAGTTGCTGTCCGTCGCGGGATGGAACTTGTTGACGGCGACGGATAGCGCGGATTATCAATTGCTGCGGCGCTGGACCGCGTTGTTGAATGAATTTTCATCATTGACCGCCGTTGCAGGTTCGGTCACGTTTTCCGATGCGATCACGCGGCTGAAATCTCTGGCCGGCAATATGCTCTTCACGTTGGAAACGAGAAATGCGCCCGTACAAATTCTCGGCATATCTGAAGCGGCTGGGCTCACGTTCGATCGAATCTGGTGGATGAATGCACAGGCGGCCAGTTGGCCACCGCATGGCCACGCACTGCCATTTCTTCCATGGAGTGTGCAGCGAGCGGCCCACATGCCCTATGCAGATCCCGCGACGGATGCGGCTTTCGCGGAACGAGTGACGCAGCGAATCCTGAAATCCGCACCCTCGGTGATTGTGAGTTGCGCGCTACAGGAGAGTGATCCCACCACTGCCAGCGCACATGCTCCCAGCCCGGAGATTGCCATCTCGCCTGCAGTTCGCAATGCTTTGCCCGAAGTTCCGATGCTTGAAATCGAGGAATTCTTGTCGAGTCGGATTCAATCGCGAATCAATCCCAATGCGGAGGCGCAGTCCTCGGCGCTGGAAGTTGTCGACGAAGAACCTGCGGTCCCGTTTCAGGGGATCCAAGTTCGCAGCGGCATTACGTTTCTGAAAGATCAGGCCGCGTGTCCGTTTCGGGCCTTTGCGGAGATGCGACTGGTCGCGGAACCAATCGAAGAGGCCGACACCGGCCTACCCCCGAAAGCGCAGGGAATCATTCTGCACCAGGTCCTGCAGCTTTTTTGGGACGAAATCAAATCGCAAAAGCAACTGCTGGAAAAGACAGAAGAAGAGATCCGCCAAATCCTGCGCACACATATTCACCGCGCGTTGCGACGGTTCCGTGAGCATGCCGACGAGTCTTGGCAGCGAGTTTTGCTGGACATTGAAGCGGATCGTATTGAGACCCGGTTAACGGAATGGCTGGAAGTTGAAAAACGGAGACCGGATTTCACCGTCGTGAAAATGGAAGCGACTCTGGAGCAGATGCATCTGGGAGGTGTGGAGCTTCGCTGTCGCATCGATCGCATCGACCAGGTAGAGCAGGGAATGGTGCTGCTGGATTATAAGACTGGCAAGGTCGACAGCAAAGCCTGCGACGGCGAGCGCCCGGATGAACCGCAGCTGCCTGCCTACGCCGTGCTGCGAAGCGACTCTGCGAGCGATGAAACGCCGTTGGCCGGAATTGCATTTGCCGGGCTTCATCCGAGAAACGTTGACATGGCCGTAGTCGGTTCTGTTGCAGGCGTCTTTCCGGTTCCGCCCGGAGCTAAGAGTGATCCTCGCGGAAACCTTTCGCCAGAGCAAATGCTGCAGCAGCAACAGGAGTGGCGAATGACCCTGACCCGCCTCGCAGAGGATTTTGTTGCCGGCGTCGCGGTCGTCGATCCCAAGAAGGGACGAGAGACCTGTCGTTATTGCGAGCAAACCTTATTGTGCAGAATTCGTGAGGCAGAAAGTATCGGTGGCGACGACGCTTCGGACGAGATTGCATCGGGGAGTTTCGATTGATGAGCAACCTGCGCAGATTTCCGTCGAGCACGGACGCGACGATACCTGTTGCGCCGGTGGAGGTGTTTGCGCGCGAAGATGCGTGGGACGTCGAGCAATCGTGGATTGTGGAGGCACCCGCAGGTTCCGGTAAAACGGAATTATTGATGCAGCGTTATTTGCGGTTGCTCGGCCGCGTGGAGCAGCCCGAACAGGTGCTCGCAATTACGTTCACGCGCAAGGCTGCCGCGGAGATGCGTGACCGGATTCTGCAATCCCTGCGCGATGCGCAACAGAATGTTCCGATCGATCCTGGGGCTACGCATCTCCAGCAAACCCGAGCTTTCGCGCTGGAAGCACTGGAAGCCGATGCCAACTTCGGGTGGAACCTGGTGACCCAGCCGCAGCGATTCAACATCGGGACTATCGATTCGCTGTGCAGCAAAATCGTCGGCCGTCTGCCCGTGCTGTCGCGGCTTGGCGCAGAAATGCGCCCGGTGGACGATGCAAGTGATCTCTACCTGCTGGCGGCGCAGTCAACCCTGAAGGAAATGGGAGGAAGCGATGCTCGCTTGAGCCGAGCCGCTCGCGAACTGATGCTGCATCTGGACAACCGCATGGAAAGTGCCGCGCAGTTGCTTGGGGACATGTTGCGGACCCGCGACCAGTGGGGCCGGGTATTTCCGATCGAAGTGGAATATTCCGACGACGAATTGGACGCAATCGTTCGCAAAAAGTTTGAGGCACCGCTGCGTCAAGCTTGCGAGGACGCGTTGCAGCGTGCGTTGGCCATGCTGCCCCAGAAAAAATGGGCGCAGATTTTCGACCTGGGACGGTACGCGGCGGACCAGCTCGAAGGTAGCAAGTACAAGAACATTCTCAGCGACCTCGCGAGTACCAGCGGAGTCGCAACTTGCACCGCGGAAAATCTTGCCACATGGAAGGCAATTGCCCGTTTACTCCTGACTGACGAATGCACGCTGAGAAAATCGGGCGGCGTCAGCGTCAAGATCGGATTTCCCGCGCAACAGACACCCACGCAAATATTCAAGGCGCTGCTGGATTCGTTGGCAGGTGAGCACGAGCTGGTTCGTGCGTTGGGCAAGGTCGCCAAGCTGCCGCCGGCTGGTTATACAGACCGACAGCGCATTATCCTGCGGTCGATCTTTCTGCTGCTACGGCGCGCCGTGGCTGAACTGAAAGTGGCGTTCGCGCAGTCCGGGCGCACGGATTTTGTCGAGATTGCGTTGGCTGCCGATCACGCGCTCGACAACGAACCGGATTCGCTGGCACTGGCTTTTGGGATGGAGATTCAGCATCTGCTGGTGGATGAAATGCAGGATACTTCGCTGACACAATTCAAATTGTTCAGTCGCTTGGTCGAGGGATGGGACGGGCACAGCCAGACCGTATTCCTGGTCGGCGATCCAAAGCAGTCGATTTATCGTTTTCGTCACGTGGTCGTGGAACTGTTTGCGCGCGCTCGGCGCGACGGTGTCGGCGGAGTGCAGCTGAAGCCGATTCGACTACGCTCCAATTTTCGCTCGCGGCAGAGCCTGGTGCAGCAGACGAATGAAGCCTTCGCGGAGATATTTGCCCACGACGCGCAGGATGATGTAGACGCTGTCGAGTTTGAGGCGTCAGAATCCGCGCATCTCGAAGAACAAACGGAGCGGTTGTTCTGGCATCCGCATGTTCGGCTTGCTCAGCGGGAGAGCGCAGGAGACGGAGATCAAGAAGATCCTTGCGCGGTCGAAGCGCGGCAGATTTGCGATGCAATCGAGCGAGCTCGAAATCAGAATTCTGGCGGCAAACCCTTGAGCATCGCCATCCTGGTGCGAGCCAGAACCCACGTTGCTTCCATTCTGCAAGAAATGCGGGCGCGCGGAATTCCGTATCGTGCGATCGAGATGGATTCTCTACCAGATCGACAACCGATCCTGGATGTGATGACGATTGCGCGCTGCCTGCTGCACCCGGCGGACCGTATTGCATGGCTTGCAGTATTGCGGGCCCCATGGTGCGGCCTCACGCTGACCGACCTGCTGGCGCTGTGCGGCGGTGACGATCTGCAGCGCAATACAAAGACAGTCGCGGAATTGTTTCGCGAGCGTTCGGCACACCTCAGCACGGAGGCCCAGGAACGCGCTGCACGATTATTGCAGGCGTTGAATGCCGCGCAACTGCAGGCCGGTGGGGAACGATTTTCGATGCTGGTGGAGCGGACATGGCACACCCTGGGCGGCCCACACTGCATTTCTGCCGGCGAATGGCCGACCGTACAGGAATTTTTTCGAATACTCGAGAAATTAGAAAGTGAAAGTGGTTGGCCGACCGTCTCGCAGATTGAAACTCAACTTTCCAAGCTCTATGCGCCGGCCAGTGGAGCGGAGGAAATTCCGGTTGAGGTGCTGACGCTCCACAAGGCGAAGGGGTTGGAATGGGATGTAGTGCTGCTTCCAGGCCTGCATCGAACCGTCCCCGCGAATGAGTCGCGCCTTGCAGAATGGATGGAGCAGGTCTTGCCAGCCATCGAGCAAGACGGCGATGCAGTCAGCCAGGTATTGCTAGCGCCTATTAAGCATGCGTCGGAGGAACACGAAGCCATCAATAAGTGGATTCGCGAAGCCAATATGCAACGCGATCGGGAAGAATTGAAGCGGCTGCTCTACGTGGGCTGCACTCGTGCTCGTCAACAAGTGCACCTCTTCGGCCAATGCAAGGAAGTAAAAGGTGGACAATTGGGGAGTGTTTACAAACGAACACTGCTGCATACCGCGTGGCCGGTGGCGGAGGCAAATTTCGTTCGGCACTGGCGCGCACAACAGGACCTCGCGGGAACTGGCGGGGAAATTGTGGAGATGCCGGCACGTACGGATATCTCTACCGACTGGGCCATCGCCGGCGCCGCTGGGCAAGTGGAATCGATCGCTGCCGCCGAAGACTTGCCCAACTCCAATCGAGTTGTGCCCCTGGCAAACTTTCAGCGACTGCGCTCCGACTGGAAGGCTCCGGAAGCGCTCGCAGATATTCCAACACCGGTGTGGCAGGAAGGAGTCGGCGATCTCGACAGCGACGATGAATCGCCCGCATTTCGGCGACCGCAGGGTTCGTGGCGAGCAAGAGTATTTGGCACTGTGCTGCACGCATTTCTGGAACCGTTGGCCAACATCCTTGCGCAAAAATCAGAAGCATCGGCGCAAACACGATCCATCGAGGCCCTTGGTCAGTCGATTCGATTGCAACTGCTCAGCAATGGCCATCCGCCAAAGGAGGCGGCAAGGGACACGACTCGCATCGTCGCCGCGTTGCACGGCGTGGCCGCGGATAAGCTTGGGCGGTGGATTCTGAGCGAGCACTCCGTTCCATCCGCTGCAGGGCCCGCAACTTTTTTTAACCGCGGTTTTGAGGTTCCTTTGACGGCGATTCATCGCAGTGTTCTGCGATCCATCCGCGTCGATCGCCTGTTTGTCGCCGGTGCAGTTCCGACAAGTCTCGATACGGATGCGCTCTGGATTGTCGACTTCAAAACTGCGTCCCACGGCGTGGGACAGGTGGAGGAATTTCTGGTGAAAGAGCGTGAGCAATATGCGGAACAGACGCAGCTATACGGCGATATCGCGCGCATCGTGTATCCGGAAACGTCCAATGTACGATTGGGCTTGTACTATCCGCTGCTTACCCGCTTTGTTTGGTGGCCGTCCGAGACAGAATCATGAACGCGAGCGGAAGGATTTATCCGAGTACTATCACCGTATCGCTCATACTCGGATTGTCCGCCGCTCGCTCGATGGTCGAGTTGATCTCTGCACCCAGCAGCAGCATAAATCCGCTGACGTAAAACCAGGTCAATAGAACAATGACAGCACCGAACGATCCGTAGGTGGTCGCATAGGGATCGTAAAAGTGGAGATAGATCCGGAAGCCCATCGAAACTGCCAGCCAGCCGACGATGCCGACGATCGCTCCCGGGGAAATCCACCGCCAAGGGCGATTCTTGCCTGCCGGGCCCCATCGATAGGTAATGGAAAAGACCATTGCCAAAAAGAACATGGCCGCCACAAATTTCACAACTTTCCAGAGCGCAAGCAGGAGTGGGTTGAACATCAGGTCGTCGCTGAGAAACTTTGCCAGGTCATCGCCCAGGATGAGGAGCAGCATAGCGCTGCACACCAAAACGAAAATGGCCATGGTGGAGATCATGGCAATCGCCTTCGCTTTCCAATAGGGGCGGCTCTCTTTGGTTCGGTAGATTGCATTCAGAATTGTCTGCGCCGAGGACATACCATACGTAGCCGCCCACAACGCTGCAATCGCGCCAAACAAAATGTGTCCGGTATTGCTTTCTCGAGTAGTTTGGCTGAAAGCCGTTTCCACAGACGCAAATGCCGCCGGGGGAATGACTTTCGCCAGATATAGCATCAACTCCAAGTTCGCTCGTGCGCTGGTACTGGCAAACAGACTGAACATTCCAGACAACAAAATCAGGGCTGGAAACATCGCGAAGAGAAAATAATATGCAAGCTCGGCGGATCGGTCGACGACCTCATCCTGAATCAGAGACGACCATACCCGCCGTGTCAGGGCGCCCACGGAAAGGCCGCCGAGCGACAACGCGCCGGGTAGCGGCCGATGATGGAAAGCCCTCGATGCCGTTTTTGCTGTCTCCATGTTTTCGTCGGCAGATACGGTTGCATTGGCTGGAAGCGATCACACCATAAGATGAATAGGTCTTGAAAAAGGCTGGCCTTTCCGGACCCCTGATCCAGCTTTGATTGTGACACGGCACAACGGTGCGAGTGTGTTTCCAGCGTATGGAGATGAGTATGGCGGTGAATGATTGAAGAAATCTCGAGTTGCAGATGGAATTTGGCCTGGGATAGCAAGCGCAGCATAGTTTGGCAGGAAGAGATTCCATGTGAGGCAGGACAGATCGTAATGCAGCCATCTCAATTTCAGGTGTCCGAGACGCAGAGGTGTAACGTAGTGGGGGGCCGTACATACGAAATCCCGCTGACCACCACACAATCTATTTGACGATGACGCCGTTCGAGATTCTCATGCTCCGATTGCCGACGCGGGAGCTTGAAAATCAAAATGAACTACATGAAAGGACAACTGTGAACCAGTCAGGGCAGACTGCATGAAGACGGAATGGAAGGGCCGGGGCGCACTCCATCTCGGCAATGATCGGGTGGAAATGACGATGCTGACGGGCGGCGGGCATATCGCATCGTTCTCGTTTACACCCGCCAGCGGTCACGCAACCGAGAATGTGATTTGGGAATCGCCATGGACCACAGCGGATCCGCTGACTCCCGAACATGATGGACTAGCGAAGCAATATGGCGGCAGGCCGACCGGGACTTTTCTTGCATCCTACTCCGGTCATTCGCTGTGCCTCGATTGCTTTGGACTTCCATCGGATTTGGAGGCCAGTCTTGGAGTCACATTGCATGGAGAGGCTGGAATTGCGACCTGGATTTGTGAGAGTGAAGATCCCCTCGACGCCGGTCTGACGCTGCGCGCGGAGCTGCCGATCACAGGTTTGCAGGCTCTGCGGAAAATTCAGATCACGCCGGGCGAATCCGTGGTGCGCGTGCAGGAGCAGGTTCGCAACCTTCGCGATACTCCGCGAGAAATCCAGTGGCAACAACATGCGACTTTAGGCGCGCCGCTGGTGAATGCCGAGTCCTGCAGCATCGCGGCCTCGGTGGCCAAAGGCAGGACATGGCCGCTTGGGTACGACGGACCCTGCCTGCTTCCTTCGGACAAGCCGTTTGAGTGGCCCTTTGTCGATACCGAAGCCCATGGCCGGCGAGACCTGAGACGTCCATTTACGCCGCCGAACGGCGGTTTCGTCGTTGCATTGCAACAGGACCTGGAGCGGGAGATCGGCTTCATCTCCGCATTGAACTGGGAGCTTGGTCTGGTGCTTGGATATTGCTTTCGTTCCGCGGACTTTCCCTGGCTAACGATATGGCACGAAAACCGCGCCAGAGATTATGCTCCGTGGAACGGTCGAACGCGGGCGCTTGGACTGGAGTTTGGCCCAACTCCGTTGCCGGTCGGCAAAGAGGAAATGGCACGGCAGCGCGCAAATTTCGACGGTCCGATCGATCGCACGGTGCCGCCACATGGAAAGCTGACGGAATCATGGATGATGTTTCTTGCCGATGTGCCGAAGACCTGGCGTGAAGTTCAAGATGTCACGGTCAGCGAGGACAAGATTACGCTGCGTGAAGCCGGCGGCGCTCATACGACAATCGTCGCGCGCGGGGCGCTCGATTTTCTGCGCAGCGACAATGCTCCAGGCTTATTTAGCGGAGGATAAAAGAGCCGTAGCCAGCGCCTGCCACTCGTCCCCGAAATCTGGTCGATAGAAATCGCGCCCGGCTCGCTGATACCAATAGTCGGAGTTCGCGGCTTGTCCCTCTTTGCGGTGTAGATAGGCGTGCACTGCCATGCCGTCCTTCGTCTCCAGCTCGTCGACCAGGGAGTGTGCCTGCGTCCAGTCGCCTTTCATGTCCCACCACAATGCCACCAGCGGACTCGGCAAGCCCGTTGGCGGTTCCTGATGCGCAACCGACGCCTTAAATTCCTCGAGTTTCATGTGTGCCTCCTGCCAATTGCAGGACCTCGCGAGACTGGCTCCATGCCCAGGATAACTATAAGTGAGATTCACGGATCAATACTTGAAAACCACCGCCGGTCCGCTGGTTCGTTTGGCAGTCAGATCGACATCTACCTCGACACGGTTGGCGATCCGGATAAACGGAATATTGCTGTTCATTCCATAATCCTTGCGGTCGAAGGCCATAGTTCCCTGGATCCTTCCGGAGCCTACCCCGGTTCGGTCTACCGTCAATTTCAGCGTTTCTGGCTTTGAAACTCCGCGGATGGTAAAGATGCCGGGCACATCGAAGGTCGTCTGACTGGTCTGAATCACTTTGGTCGATCTGAAGGTGATCCACGGGTCGAGGGCGACGTTGAAGAAGTCTTTGCTTTTTAGCTTGTCGTTCTTCATGCGGCTGCCGGTGTCGACGCTGGCAGCTTGAATCCTGATGTCGAGCACGCCGGATTCAACATGGATAGAAGAGAACTTGAGCGTGGCACCCCAATGTTCAAACTTGCCTGCGAGGTCGATGGAAGATTTGACGTGGAACTTGATCATGCTCTGTTGCGGTGTGATCGCGTATTCAGGAAGTTGAGCGTAGCTGGCAGCAGGCAAGACAGCGAACAGCAGGGTACAAAGGAGACGGAGGGGCATGGTGCCTGATCGTAGGGTTTCCAGGCACCTTGTGTCAATTTGTTTTCAGGAGACGGACGATATTCGGCCTACGCGAATCCGACTCAGAACTTCTTGAGTACGACGGGCGGACCGCTGACACGCTTGGCCTTGATGTCAACCGACACTTCGACCCGGTTCGCAATTTTCATAAATGGAATATTCTTGTTCATTCCGTAGTCTTTGCGGTCGAAAGCCATGGTTCCAACGATTGCGCCTTCACCCTTTCCAATGCCCGTAACAGTCAGGTGCAGCGTTTCAGGTTTAGAGACTCCACGGATCGTGAAGGTACCCGGAATGTCAAAAGTATTGGCACCAGTCTGCGTGATTCCGGTCGACTTGAATGAAATGGTCGGAAACTCTTTGACGTCAAAAAAATCCTTGTCCTTCAGTTTGCCGTTCTTCATCCCGCTTCCGGTGTCGACGCTGGCAGCCTGAATTTCAATATCAAGAACACCTGTGGATACGTCGGGTGAGGTGAAGACCAGGGTTGATGTCCATTTGTCGAAATTGCCGGTGAGATCCATGGAGGATTCCACATGGAACTTAACGCTGCTGGTTTGTGGAGTGACTTCAAAAACAGGAGCTTGTGCGCGGGCGGGGGATGGCAGCAGCACGGCGGACATGAATATGGTGGCGAGAGAAAGCCCGATTTGTCTCATAGTGCGCCCGATGCTAGGCCTTTCGTTTCACAGTGTCAACAAAATTTCCGATCTCATCGGAATTTCGTGCGAGGTCCTGAGACGTGCGCTTTGGTGCGAGAATCGCGCTCACAGAAAACAGCACCGATGGCAGGCTCGACATTGCCAAGCCTGACCAAGGGTGCGGTTTCTGTGCTTGCCGATCGCTGTAATCTGCGGAGCGGTTACTTCTTCCCGTTGGAGTGATTGCTTGGCGACTTCGCTGTCAAGACCGCTAACAACTCGTGCGCCGAAGCGGGAACAGGAACCGCGTGCTTTTGAACGATCTCCGCGGCGCTGACTTTCTTGCCGTACAGATTTTCATTCGCGCCGCCGTCAGGCCCCAGGGTCGCGCCGGATAGGGATACGCCGGCAAAAACACCCTGCGAACGCGAGTAGGAGAGCATTTCTGCACTCATCACGCCATTTGTGGAGGCGTCTGCCGTGCGACCCACCGGGCCAGCCGCAATACTGGCGTCCGCGCCCAACTTGAGCTTGCCCTTCAACAGCGCGCGTGCGCCCGCATCATTCACCACCAGGATGACGTAGTCCGTAGATTGTCCGCCAGCTTGCAGGCCGAAGCTGCCGCCGGTGGATTGCATCATGGTAGGCGCACTCCACGGGCCGTCGAAGTTTGGGCCTGTGCGGCACGTCATGACGCCACGGCCATACGACGCGCCGACGATGAAGCCGACCTTCTTGGTGGCCGGCAATACGATGACGCATTCCGACTTCTTCAGGATGCCAAGGGGAATTCCGTTGGAACTCGTGGTCAGGTCCTTGATGACATGACCCGAGTCTATGACTCGAGCTTCTTCTTTCGAACTGTCCGCTTTGGCAACTGGCTGATACAGTAGCGCAAGCATCGCGACGCCGAGAGATACAGCAGCAAAACGTCCAAACTTCTGTTGCTTCGACATAATTCACCGTTCCTTTTCTGGTTGCGCCCAGCGGTCGCAAAATCTGGGCAATGTGTCCTTTAGTCGTTGGACTCTGGCTAGGAACAGTCAGCCGTCAACGGCGTCTAACTCCGCGCGGTTAAAACCTGAAAATTCTGAAGTGCTGGCTTACCCCAACAAACATACGCTGAGCGTGCCCTCGAGGCCACTGAAAAATGGCTGCCGCGGCCAGTGGGATGGGCTTGGTCCGGTTTCGCCATTACGTCGCTGGAACGTTGGAAGATCCTTGGAAGCGGGTGGCCCGCCCACCTGGATCAATCCACCTTCTTAAAGTCAAAGGTTCCCAGGTTCATTTGCCCGTTGGTCAGGATGTGAACCGTAAGCACGCTTTTCCCCTTGGGAAGTCGAATCTTTACCAGATTCCGAGCCATATTCCAGTGGTGCCATTGCCGCCACGCAATGGGATCCGCCGCGTCGAAAGTGGAGGCAATTGTAAGTGGGCCCGTGGCGGGCTTGCCATTCACATCGAAGGAGATAGCTCCTCCGCGGTTGGAAGTATAGAGCAGGTCTGCCGAATATTCCCCTGCGCTTGCGACGTCAACCGTCATGTTGAACCACTCGCCCGGAACCGTCCAGCCCACGTACAACATATTCGCTGGGGGCTTTACCTTGTCGTACGGCGTGTCGTCGATCTGTGGATTCAGATCGAACTTGGTATACGAAGTATCGACCCCTTCATGCATACGAAACTCGTGGAGATAGCTTCCGTCCGGAGGATTCAGAATGCCGCTGCCGTTGTTCTTGGCGTCGGAATCGTGATACGCCACTCCCTCCCCGCCCCGATCGTAGTACGCACAGAAAACCACGCCGGGAATCTTCTGCGCCCCTCCGTTATAGTGGCTGTCGTGATAGGGAGTGCCTTTGTAGTTGTTCAGAAAATCCTTTGACGAGCAGAAACCGCAGACTGTGAAACATCCTCCAAACAGGAGGACGGCAGCGCGGATCCAAAGTTTTTTCATCTCTTCGTGTCTCCTAGTGGAGTGTCAGAAATTCGCCGGCGTTTCCAGGCGTATGTAGAACCAATGGCGATGGTATACCTGCGATCGCGATGGCGACCCTTGTCGATTCATCAAAAATTGCGTTTTAGCAGCGGGATCATCAGTACGTTGTAGTCGTCAACAAAAAGAAAAGGCCTGCCGCAATCTGCGACAGGCCTTTCTATCTGCCAGAGATCTAGAACTGGATCCGACCCGAAAGCTGCACGACTCGGGCGGAACCAGGAAGAGTGTTCACTTGCGCTGTTAACTGGCCAAAGTTGCTGGGCTGAGTAATGTCAATGGTGCTCGAATTGTTGAAATAGCTCAGGTCTTGGAAGTTGGGATGATTCAGCACGTTAAAGGCGTCCGCGCGGAATTGAAGGGTGACATTTTTCGAGGGAACCAGCACAAAGTTCTTCGCCAGACCCGCGTCGAGGTTGAAAAAGTTCGGGCCGCGCAGGTTATTGCGGCTGCCGATGTGGAATCCCACCGGCCCGGTAAATGCACCGGCGGCCGCGCCTGGATTGGCGTAAATCTGCATTGCGCCACTGGCGTCCTTATGTTGGTGGTGTCGTAAGGCGCTCTTGGGTCCGATCAGGATTCCGGGAGCATCGTTCGCATAACCCGCGACAAAGGCGCTTGCGACCGTGCTATAGGCCTGACCGGTATGCCAGGTGAGGATGCCGCTGAGATCCCACCCGCCGATCAGTTCGTCAACCCATAGGGGACTGCTGCTGGCGAACTGACGCCCGCGGCCGAATGGCAACGAATAGGTGAAATCGCTGGTGACGTAGTTGGTAGTGTCGAAGTCAGAATTACCGCGGCATTCGCGAGGGCGTACCACATCGCAGATGAAGCCGTAACCTCCAAATGCAATCTGATTCGCGTAGAGTGAGACGTTGTCAATGGAGTGCGACCAAGTGTAATTGATATCAAACTGCAGGCTCTTGGTCAGGTTTTTCTGTAGGCTGACCAGCAATCCGTTGTAGCTGGAAAAGCCCTTGTTGGTGTACACCGTGTTCTCCGAGAACTGGGCGCCCATGCCGACGTTGTAATTCATCAAACCGGAGAGAGCCTGAATCGTGTCCGCGAAATCTCCTTTATAGACAAGCGACTCAAGGGCACTCGCAATCAAGGAGGTATTGTTGGGATACCCGTTGGCAGCTCCAAATCCAGGCAGGACCTGGTTCTCCCACCAGGGTTCAGCCGGCAGGTTGGTAGGATCGGCTCCGGCTCGCACTTCGGTGGTGATATTCGCCATGGCCTGCGACATCAGTTGTCCAGACGCCTGGTCCGGGAAGTCGATCAACTGATTGGCATCGGCCTGCGCCAGCAGCCTGCGTCCAAGGCGGCCCACATAGTTCAGCTTCAGAATGTAGGAACCGGCGAACTGATGCTGCATCCCTGCGTTGATCAGGATCGAATACGGAGTTTTCAAGCTCGGGTCGATCATTTCATTGAACGCTCCGCCATTCTGCAACCCATATGGGTTACCGTTGGCGTCGACATAAGGGGTGAACGGTGCTTTGGGAGTTGGGGGCGCAACGGCCAGCGGCGGATTCGCCAACCGAGGATCGGTGGCAAGGGAACCGCGCGGATCCGTCCCACTGCCATAATTCACTGTGCTGTTTTGCTGGAACAGGTAGGAATACTGGCTCTGCTGGTACTGCACCGCATCGATGATTGTGCGGTCATAGACGATGCCGATGCTACCGTTGATGACCGTGGCAGGATCAAATCCTGGGTTATAGGCAAAGGCAAAACGAGGCGCGAACTCAAGCGGGTTTGACTTGTAATATCCCGGGCCGTGATTCTTGGGGCCGCCCAGCAGGTAGGTAATAAATGGCACCGCGTCGGGACCGCTCTCGCCCAGAGCACTCTGCTTCTGGCGCGCCGAAAAATAATCGTCAAACGTGGTGGTCTGTACGGTCTCGTTTCCGTTGGTCTCGTATGGCACGCTGAAGTATTGGTAGTTGACGCCAAAAGTAAGCGTCAGCGTCGGAGTGACCTTCCACGTGTCCGCGACGTAGGGCTGGGTTTGGTAGTAGCGAAAGTTGCGCACAGAAGGAGACGGCTGGGCAAGAGGGTTGCCACTCGCATCGTAGTTGAAGGTGCTGGCTAAGGATCCGACACGTCCCAGCATGGCCGCGAAGGCGCTGTCGTAGGTCACCTGGGCGGTGCCGCTCGGCGTCAGCAGGTTCGGAGGGCGTAATGAGGCGTCCAGGCCTTGTACCTCGCCACCCAGACCGATGGTGTAAGAGTTGTAATCGAGTGTGGTCTCCTCGTGCGAAGTGATCCACTTGAAGTAGCCTCCCATCTGCAGGGAGTGGCGGCCGAGGATCCAGGTGAAGTTATCGCTGACTTCCGGGATAGGCACATGTCGGGACTGCGCGTTGGACGGGCTGGAGTATGGGTTGTCCAGCAGAGTTGTCACACCGGTCGCAAAAGAATATTGGTAGATGCCCTCCGGATTGCTGGGACGCGGGAAGTTGTAGTCCTGCACCGTGCTGCCATAGATGAACTGGTTGAACTTGTAGGGGCTGATCTGCCAGTCCATACCGCCGACATACCCGTAGCTGCGATCGACAAATTGGGTCGCGGGCGGATCGCCGGGAAACTGCGCCGCCGCGTTGACAGCGTTTTCCCGTGCAACCGTACCACGGCCGTAGAGCTTGATTCGGTCATTCACCACCCAGTCGACGCGCCCCACATAATTCGTCATGTCGTCCGGAGTAGGCGCGTTGAAGCGAAATCCGCCTGTGTTCACGCCATCCCCTGTGGTTAGATCATTCGCCACCGGATAAATCGTCTGGAAGAGGCTCAGTATCTGTGGGCTCTCTCCGATACCCGCCGGGTCCAGCGCTGCCACTTGCGAGGGCGTCAGCGAACTGATGCAGCCCGGAGTTGTGTTCTGTCGGCTGGTATAGACGCAGCCAGGATTGTTGTTGATGTAGGAAACGTCACCCGCTGTAAATGATGGTAGCGGCACCGTACGCAACTCGGTCGAGTCCTGCGAGATTCGAGAGTTGAGGTAATTAAAGAAAAAGAACAGCTTGTCGTGCTTGATCGGTCCACCCAGGGAGCCGCCAAATTGGTTCTGCACCAGTTTCGGTGTGCGATTGCCAACCTCAGCATTAAACCAATCGTTGGCGGTCGTGGAGTTGTCGCGGTGATACAAGTTCGCGTTGCCATGCCACTGGTTGGTTCCGCTGCGAGTGACCAGTTGAAACTGGCCGCCGCCGCCCGGGCCGCTATCGGCGGTAAAGCCTGCGGTCGTGCCGCGGAACTCCTGCACAGAGTCGACCGGTGCGTTGCCTGTAATGGACTTAAAGTTGCCCGTCGCGAAATCGTTCACATCAAGTCCGTCGACCGTGGTGTTGGTCTGGTCGACACGGGCGCCAGTAGTCGCGCCGGACAGCGTAATGCCCGGTTGCAGCGTAAACAGCACGGCTGGAGAGGAGCGGTCGTAAACGGGCAGATTGTTCAGCTGGGAAACCTGAAAATTGTTGCCGATGCTGGCATCCGTCGTGTCCAGCGTCACACCCTCACCGGTGGCGGAGACCTTTACCTCCAGTGGGGCGTTGCCCGGAGCAAGCTTGGCATTTTCTGTCGTGGAATTGGCGACGTTGACATAGATGCCGTCCACCTTAGAGGGCGAGAAGCCCTGGTACGTAAATTCGACGGTATAACCCGGCCCCGGGGGGACGTTCGGCACACGATAAGACCCAGCCGAGTCCGTCTTCACCGTGTAACTGACCCCGGTTGTGGGGTTCGAAAGGGTGACGGATACTCCCGGCATTACGGCTCCCAAAGAGTCTGTCACCACGCCGGTGACGATAGCTGTCGTCTGTGCGGATGCCAGTGTGACGCCAAAGGCCAAAAATGAGAAAACTAGGATTCGAAACCATTGGAGCTTCATTAGAGTGCATGCCTCCACAAATGGATATGTTTGCCTGCTTGAACGGACTGCGTAAAAAATAGCGTTTCCGGCTATTCGTTTGCTTTCAACGATTCCGGGCTTGATGGTTCGTGGACGGTCAAGCTGACGGAATTTCTAAGCTGCACCTTGAAGGAAAACAGAGATTGCTCGTCCGCGGATCCGAAAGGCCGGTTCAGTCGGAGAGCTCAGTGGTGGAAACGTACAGGGGGCAGAAATGGATTGCTGTATTTGGGCGGAAACGTTCCAGTTGAAGAAAAATCTAGAAGTTACACACGGCGACGCAATCGTTCGAGCAGTGGGGAAAACCGTCCATTGGATAAGAAGCATGGGTGGAATTGCCACGGAGCCTCCGAGTGCCAACCAAACCGTACATCCACAGCGATCTTTATTCTGATAAACAATCTCGCCAACAAAACTTGCAGGCCGCACGGCAACAATTTCTTGCCGAATACGGATCACTCTATCAAAGTGTGCACAAAATCCGACACAGAAAAATTCTTAAAACGCAAAATCGTCCGGTCCATATTGGACAATGATCTCCTGCGCGCAACTAAAGGACCGTGATGGCAAACACACACCATGCAAGAGTCGAACACCGCAAGCTCAGGGCTATAGACTCAATGGTGGGCAAGGAGGCGGTCGCGCACAGACGCATCAGTTGCAAGGTCGATGCAGGTCCAGGCCATCGCCAGCGCGCCGTCGATCAGCGCCTTATCCGCATCCGGAGTGATGCAGTGCGCCGTAAATTCCGGCTGGTGGTTCGCAGCCGGCAGGGAGTTGATGCCGATCATGGGGTGGATGGATGGCATCGCCCGCGAGACGTTGCCCATGTCAGTCGAGCCGGTGGGACGAGTTTCCCATTCACCCATATTGGGAAATGGACGCCCCAGGTCTTCAGAATTCTTTCGGTAGAGCGCCGCTATGTCCTCATCGTGATTCATTTCGGCATACGGCTTGTCGCCGCCGGTAATCTCAACCGTGGCCCCAGTTGCCAGGCCGCCGGCCTCAAAGCAGCGATAGACTCGCGGTCGCAGCTCGGCCAGCCGATCCAGCGTCTCGGAACGGACAATGTACTTGGCGGAAGTATGGGCAGGAATCACATTCGGCGCTGCTCCCCCATTGGTGATGATGCCATGGATGCGATCGGACGACAGGATATGCTGCCGCAGCAAACCGATCGCTGTTTGCGCGATGGTGAGTGCATCGGCCGCATTTACCCCTAACTCCGGAAAGGCAGCGGCGTGCGCTTCCTTACCGGTGCAATGAACTTCAAACATGGATGCAGCAATCAATTTTGCCCGCAACATATCAAAGGGCGCTGGATGGACCATCATCGCAGCGTGGATGCCCTCGAACGCGCCCCGTTCCAGCATTAGAATCTTTCCGCTGGCATTGCCCACTTCTTCTGCCGGTGTGCCGATGACACTGATCGTAAGTCCCATCTCGTCCGCAACCTTTGCAGCAGCGACGGCTGCACCTACTGCGGAGGCCGCAATAATGTTGTGACCGCAAGCGTGGCCAATGTCGGGCAGGCAATCGTATTCAGCACAAATCGCGATATGCAGCGGCCCCGATCCGGCGCGCGCGCGAAAGGCTGTGGGCAAATTGCAAATGCCTTTCTCTACTGCAAAACCAGCTTCATCCAAGGACTCGCAAAGCCACGCTGAGGCTTTCTCTTCCTCAAAACCCAGTTCAGGGTTTGCGTGAATGCGGTGGCTGAGTGCGATCAACCCGTCGCGGGCTGAATCGAACCGTTCGCGCGCTGCAGCTTTCCATTCCATGGTCGCTCCCTCTATGTGGGCGGATTGGATTTTCCGCGCGAACGCCTTTGCTCAAGTACTCGAATCATAAATCGAAAAGCTGCAGTGCGTAACCTCTCGTGCGTCGGCGTTACTTCTGAACGGTACTGCTTCGCATCGAAATGGTCTCGATGGTAACTGCACCGGCCTGAGCGGAGATTTTTCTTGCACACAGTCTGGAACCGGGTTACAAAGAATCACCGAATGAAACTCTGCAGGTTCGTTCCTCCAGGACTGCGGATAAATCGTGTACGAACCACTTATCCAATGAAAGGCTGCTGTGCCGTGGATTCTATTTGTCGTCGTACCCTTTTGTTTTTCTGCCTGATGTCAGTCGCCTATGTTCCTGTCTTTGGCGCGAGCTGGACCCAACCGACTCCCGACGAGTTGAAAATGACCTCCGATCCAGCCGCCCCTGACTCACCCGCGGTCTATCTGTTTCGCGAGGAAATCGTCAATGACAAGATGCATTCCCACACCACCTATGCGCGAATCAAGATCCTGACGGAGAAGGGCAAGGAACAGTTCAGCGAGATTGAGATTCCCTACGAGAAGGGCGAGAGCGGCGTCAGTATCTCGGACGTGGCGGGGCGGACGATCGAGCCGGATGGAACCGTGGTTCCGTTCACCGGAAAGCCGTTTAACAAGGAATTGGTGAAATCCGGCGATACAACAGTGATGGAAAAGGTGTTCTCGCTGCCGGATATCCGTGTGGGCAGCATTATTGAGTATCGCTACCTGCTGACATATGAAGGCAACTACTTCATGCCACCCACGTGGATTTTGCAGAAACCGATTTTCGTGCACCGCGCCCATTACCACTTTGTCCCGACTGATACCAGTCGAACAATTACCACCACCGACTCTCAAGGGCACGAGAATGTAGTCAGTCATCTGGTGTACTTTCCGCTGCTGCCTCCCGGGGCAAAGATCCGCTCTGGTCTGGACGGTTTCGACCTGGTGGTCGACAATATTCCGGCAGCTCCCGACGAGCCGTACATGCTGCCTCTCAGCAGCTTTACCTATCGGCTCATTTTCTATTACACGCCCTACCCTTCCGGGAATGAGTTCTGGGATGCCGAGGCAAAGTACTGGTCAAAGGCTGTAAATCGCTACGCGGAACCGTCCGACCGGATTCACGCGGCAGTCGCAAAGACTGTGGCTCCCGGCGACAGCGATGAACAAAAGCTACAAAAGATCTATGCCGCCGTCATGACGTTGGAGAATACGGATTTCACGCGGCAGCATTCAGCGGCAGAAAACAAGGCCGAGGGGCAGAAAACTAAGAACGCGGCTGACATCTGGGATCAGAAGCGAGGCAACGGCAACGAGATTAACAGGCTGTTCATTGCTATGGCGCGGGCTGCGGGATTGAAGGCCTACGATATGATTCTGACTTCGCGCGACCAATCGCTGCTGAATCGGGGATATCTGTATTGGGGCCAGCTCACAGACGAGATTGCGATTGTGAACGTAGGCGGCAAGGAAGTCTACTTCGATCCAGGAGAACGATATTGCGAATACGGCAAGCTCGACTGGACCCACACCCAGATGCTTGGTTTCCGCCAGAAGGAAGATGGCACCGAACTGGCGACGGCACCACCGGCAACATATAAAGACAACATCACAGTCCGGCATGTCGATGTGACCATCGGTCCGGACGGCAAACTGCAGGGACAGATTCAGATAGCCATGACCGGCGTGCAGGCGCTGCGCTGGCGGCAGAAAGCCCTGCTCACTGATGAGCAATCGACGAAAACGGCGCTGGAGAACGAAGTGCAGGGCCAGGTTCCCGATGGCGTAAAAGTGAAAATGAATCGCATTCTTTCGTTGACTGACAACACCATGACCCTGACGGTGATCCTGGATGTGAACGGAAGCATGGGAGCGGCCACGGGGAAACGTGTTTTCCTCCCAGCATCCTTTTTCGAGACAAAATCAACGCCAATGTTTGCGTCAGAAAAGCGGGAGAATCCGGTCGACCTTCGTTATCCCTCGGAGGTACAGGATGTGGTGACAATTACATTGGCGCCGGGTCTGTCGGTGGAAAGTTTGCCGAAGGCCATCACCACCGTGATTCCCATTGGTGCCGAATACAAGAGCGTCTACGGCGATAGCGCGACCAGTTACCAGCAGGTGCGGTTGTTAGCGGTTGCAAACACGCTTTTCCCGACCAAGGAATATCCGGAGCTTCGGGAGTTCTATCAGAACGCAGCCACGCAGGACCAGCAGCAAGTGGTATTGCAACGCACGCCAACGGCGGCCGCGACGTCGGTTCCAGCGAAGGGCCAATGACAAATTCGGGTTGGTCCGACAGCATTCGTTCTGGGCGCTTAGATGCGACCCTATCCTTGCGTCCGCTCTGCGGAATTCTTCTGGTCGCGCTGGCGTGCGCGGTTCCAGCACGTGCTTTGAATTCGCAGATTCCGGATTGGGTGATGAACGCATCAGCCGCGAAAGGCGACTGGGGCGACGCGAAAGCTGTGGTTCTGCTGCAGGATACTTTGCTTACCGTGCAGCCTGACGGCAAAGCTGTGGAGCGGGATCGAATGGTGGTGAAGATTCTGCGCCCGGAAGGCCGAGATGAAGCCACTCCATCGGTGGGCTTTTCGAAGGATCAGAAGCTCTTGTCGTTTCACGTGTGGAGCATCGGGCCTGACGGTCATCACTACGCGATGAAGGATTCTGAATACGTAGAGGCAGGCACAAGCAGCTACGGCATTCTTTATGCCGACGAGCGCGTGAAGATGGCGTCGCCGCCCGGAGCCGACCCGGGAGGGGTGATCGCCTGGGAGACGACGCAGCAGGTCCCGACCTATCTCAGTTCAGATGATTGGCTATTTCAAAACCCAGTGCCGACAGTTGAGACCTCCTTTGAAATCGATCTGCCGTCCGGATGGCACCAGTACCCGGTCTGGTTTAGGCACGATGCGGTTGCGCCGACCCAGGAAGTGCCGAATCATTTCCGGTGGGAAATCGACAATTTGAAAGGCATCGACTTATCGCAGGTACAACTGCATCCGGCATGGACCGCGCTGGCAGGAAGGATGACCGTGCATTTCAGCGCCCGTCCAATTCCTCAGGGAAGCGCTCTGTGGGAGCAGATTGGTACCTGGTACCAGGGATTGGCGGCTCCAGAAAGCGAAGGCGGAAGCGATATTTCCGCCGAGGCCCGGTCCGTAGTCGGCGATGGCGACTTTATGGCGCGACTCTCTAAAGTTGCCGACTTTATGCAGCAGCAGATTCGCTACGTCGGCATTGAGATCGGCATCGGCAACCTGCAGCCGCACCCGGCAGAAGAAGTGTTCCGCAATCGATACGGTGACTGCAAGGACAAAGCGACGCTGATGATTTCCATGCTGAGCGCAGTCGGCATTCGCGCAACCTGGGTGGCTGTGGATCACCGCAGAGGCGTAGTCGATCCAGGAACGCCGTCCATCTTCGGCGATCACGTGATCACCGCCATTGAAATTCCGTCCGGCTACGACAATCCGCGTTTGCAGGCAGTAGTGACCACTCGTAGCGGAAGAAGATATCTGATTTTCGATCCGACGAACCAATACGTTCCCATTGGCGAGATTCCAGAGAACGAACAGGGAAGTTACGGCTTGCTGGTGGCTGGTGCCGATAGCCAGGTGATCCAGCTTCCCATGTTGAAGCCAGACACGGACACGACGGATCGAACCGCAAAGTTCACGTTGTCGCCCGACGGAACGTTGACCGGCGAAGTGACCGTGCTGCATTCCGGCGCTTCGTCGTGGAACCTGCGAGAAAACTTGTCGATGGCGAGCGAGAAAGATCAACGGAAAAACCTGGAACGGGCGCTGCAGGAATCCTTCTCCAACTTCACGCTGGGAACGGAGACAACGGATAATGTGTTGACACTCGACAAGCCGTTGGAGATGCAATACCAGGTGACCGCGCCAATGTATGCCAAAGATGCGGGCAGCTTGTTGCTAGTCCGGCCAAGAGTGATTGGTAGCGATGCCTACGGATTGTTGGATAAGCCCAGGATTTATCCGATTAGCTTCGACGGTGCGGGTACCTGGAAGGATGATTTCGACGTGAAGATTCCAGCTGGATATGCTGTGGACGATGTGCCGACTGCGGTCAACATGGACGTAGGCTTCGCAAGCTATCACAGCGAGGTGAAAGCGGAAAACGGCGTGCTGCATTACCACCGCGAATACACATTGAAGGAATTAACCCTTCCGCCCTCTGACTATGCCGCACTGCTCAAGTTGGAGGCCGTGATCACCACCGACGAGAACAACGATGCTGTGCTGAAGAAGCAGTAATTCGCGAAAATTCCAGTTGCGCCTTCCCAGAAACTACGGTTTCAGAGCATTCCTGCATAGGCGTCTGAAAATAGACTTCTCCAGGAAGGATCCAGGTAAAGCCAGCGCTGCGTGCTGAACCAACTGGTCGGCATGTCGGGAATATGCAGCAAGCCATGGCCCCCGGCACAAATGAGTTCGGTTCCATTCCAGCCAAGGAAATTCCTTGAGGACTGTCCGACGTAGGCCGGATGCGTCAGTGATCGCAGGCATTTCGGGCAGCGTCGTCTCTGATCGTGCAGCCCCCAGCGAAACGCGAAAAGAAACCCGCAGAGCGAACTCGCGAGCTGGATATATTCGGCAGTAAGTGAATTGATTGAAGCGCTAACATGCGCCAGATCCAGCGATGCGAATCCAACCACAACGAGAATCAGCGCAAGTTTGGCAGCCAGAAAGATCCATCTGCGGATTTCGTTCCCCTCGTGCGAATGAGTGTAATTGGCTGCGTATTCCCCTAGCGGCAGGGATGTGATTGCTGGCAATGTTAGGCAAGCGAGGACGAGCGCAAAGAGAAAGCAGAACATGGGCTGCTTGCTTCGTTCGGTCAGGGAAACACAATCGTAGTTTCCAGCGCCAATATCTGGATCCGGAACCGACATTTGCCACTGACCATTCGACGGAGGCGGAAAATCGGATGGCTTCACGTCGGCAACGACGTATCCATTGGAGTTAGAGGGCAATGCATTCATTCCATGCGCGTCCACTAACAGGTACGCGTCCACTCTTCCTGGAAGACGCCATAAAGAATCATCGATCACACCCACGATGATTGCCGTTTGCCCCGCCACCTGCAGCGTCTTCCCGACAATATTGCGATCCCCATGAAAATATTTTTTCCAGGCCGAATGGCTCAGAACAAATCTCTCTGCGTTTGCCTGGGTCTTCGAATTCGGAATAGAGAAATCAGAGGGAACCCCCAGCACTTGGAAGAGGTTATCGCTTGCCAGTGCTACAGACATTTTCGAGCTTTGATGACTGCCGAGCATAAGCCGCGCCACAATCGGTCGATAGAATGCCATTCCGTTGAACAGTTCGTTCGTATCGCTTTTCCATGATTCAAAGCTTGCAAGTGGGATAGCGGGAAAGGGATCTGCTATGTGGCCGGCGGGCGAAATCAAGACGAGGTTTTGCGGATTGGAATATGGCGACGGAAGAATGACTGTACGCACTCCAGGTAGCAAGGCCGCCAGTAATACAGCGATGGTTGCCAGTCCTGCCAGCGAGGCGACGCATCGCGATGGCGACCCCAACGGAAAAATTTCTGAAACGGTCGACATTGGGCTTTCCCGGCGCAGCCAAAATGCATCCTTGAACGCTCCAAGGCAAAACATCGTCGCCTGTTGCATGTCATCGGGACGTCCCTCTTGCTTCCGCTCGCAACTGTCGCAAACATGCCAAAGTTCCGCTTTCCATTCTGCAAGCCATTCCCTCCGCTGAACCGTCGGCACAAGCCACGCCGCAGTATGCAGAATGGCGACAGGTACGCGACGGGTCTGGATGCGTCGAAGAAGGTTCATGCCCTGTTGACCTCAGGAAGCGGAATCATTCGGGAAAGCAGCGGATAGCGCTTATACAAGGACTCCAATGTAGCTTTGCCTGTGCGGGTCAGCCTGTAATATTTTCGGGCCGGTCTCTGTTGCTGGTCTGCAATCGACTGCTGTTCCCATTTTGAGAGGATCAAGCCGTCTCGTTCCAGCCGCCGCATCGCCGGATACACCGTTCCACTCGGCAGACCCGTCACCTCCATCACGCTGAAGCCATAGACATTCCCGGCATGAATGGCATGCAGAATCATGGCCGCCGTATGGGAGAGCTTCGCCTCAACTTCCATAGCAGGAATTGTACCTATGTAGTTCACTACTTGACCAGCGATAACGTAGCATGCTACATAGGGGTACGTGGCGACGTGTGAAATGCACGTCAGAGCGAAACATTCCATCACATCTCGCCACCCGGAGGCCTCCGTCATGCTTGAGCTGCAGAACCTGTCACGAAGCTATCGCGGCATTCCGGCGATCAGGAATGTGAGTTTCAGCGTGGCGCCTGGAGAAATTGTCGGGTTCCTCGGGCCGAACGGCGCTGGCAAATCCACCACGGTCAAGATCATTACTGGACTTTTGCGACCGAATGATGGCCGTGTACTTTTTGAGGGCACTGATATCCAAAATGATCTGGAGAGTTTTCGCGCTCTGCTGGGCTATGTTCCGGAGGAGGCGCACCTCTATACGCACTTATCCAGCCTGGAATATCTGCAGCTGGTCGGCAGATTGCGAGGAATGAAGGAAGCCGTCATCGACGAGAAGGCAAAACGGCTGCTCGCACTTCTCAATTTGGAGTCATGGCAGTATTCCACGATCTCCTCCTACTCAAAGGGTATGAAGCAGCGAGTCCTGATTGCCGCTTCTCTCATGCATGACCCGAAGCTCTTGATCTTTGACGAGCCGCTCTCTGGCCTCGACGTCGTATCCTCGCGGCTCTTCAAAGACTTGCTGGAGGAGCTTTCCGCGCAGGGCAAAGCCATCCTTTATATTTCGCATGTCCTGGAAGTCGTCGAGCAGATTTGCAATCGGGTGATCGTGATCGCGAAGGGCAGTATTGTGGCGGACGCGCCCCCGTCGGAGCTGACGAAAATGATGCAGTTAGCAAGCCTGGAGAGCGTGTTTGCTCAACTCGTGCAGCAGCAAGACACCAAGGTGTTGGCACGCGAACTGGTCGAGGTGATGCAAATTGGGAATGCCTAATCAATTGCCAGTCGAGCCCCGTAAACAGCCGCAGGTTCTGTCTCTCCATGTTCTCGCAGGCATGGAAGCGCCTGTTCGTGCGCAGCAAAGTCAGTGGGCGATTCTCGTCCATCACTTCCTGGATCGATTCTTCAATAACGAGATGGCGTCGTCCGACGCGGAGGGAACAACCCGCCTGATTCAAGTCGCTTGCGCAACCGGCCTTCCCGGGTGGGTCGCGGCCATGTACCTGTGGCCCGTATATCACGACATCTTCCGCTTGCAGCGGCCCTACTGGGCCCAGGTGGGCGACCATTATTTTTTTGTCGTCTATTCCATGGTGGTCATGGGAATCATCGTGGTCTTCGAATGGGATCTATTCTTTCCGGACTTGCTGGACATTTTTGTTCTATCCAGCTTGCCCATCAAACGACGAACGCTTTTTCTGGCCAGGGTTGCGACTGTCATCATTTTCGTTGTCGGCTTTCTGTTGATCACAAATTTCCTCTCGACACTCGCTCTGCCCGCTGCCATCGATCCTCCCAGCGCCAGCCGGTTCCTAGCCGCACATGTTCTGGCCGTGGCAGGCAGTGGAATCTTCGCCGCAGCCACGATATTGGCAATTCAAGGCTTCCTTCTGACCGTTCTGGGAGCTAGAGCTTTTCGGAAAATATCACTCGTCCTGCAAGCCACCTTCATTACCGCGTTGCTGATGATTCTGTTTTTGATACCCGTCCTATCTGGAGCCCTCCCGGTATTCCTGCATTCCAGTCACACGTATGTTTTGTACTTTCCTCCATTCTGGTTCCTGGGTGTGTACCAACGCATTCTCGAGGGATCTTCAGCGTTGCCGATGTACTCCACGCTTGCGCAAGCCGGGTACAAAGCAACCCTCGCCATGTGCGCGATAGCTGTTTTCTTCTATCCGCTCGCCTACTGGCGCAGAACGCGTGAGCTGATCGAAGGCTCGGCATCTCGAGATACGAGGAGCACCCTGGCAGCGCCATTCAATTGGATCTTGCATGTGACTCTGGTGCGCATCCCCGCTCGCCGAGCCATTTTCCATTTCATCAGTCAGACGCTGTTCCGCGTGCAGCGCTATCGCATCTACCTGGTCATGTATGCCGGGCTATGTGTCTCGCTGATTGCCGCCACGGTACTCCGCATGCAAGTTGAGCAGGGAAGAATCCGCCTGGAATTTTCTGCGGACGGAATGCGAGCGGCGATTCCCATGGCCGCATTTTTGATCATCGCCGGATTGCGAGTGGCATTTGTCTCACCCGGCGATTCTCGAGGGCGCTGGGTTTTCCGAGTCGTCAAAGGCCGGCCGGAGTGGGAGCAGCTAGCCGCTGCCAAAACCTGGATCCTCACCTGGGCCATCGTCATCATGGCCGTATTTGTTTCCGTACTGATTTTGGCCGGCCGTACAGAAGTCCAAGGGTGGAGAGTGATTGCGGCGCAAATCCTGGTGACGATCGGCTCGTGCGTCCTGCTGACAGATGCGTTCTTCCTGAATGTGAAAATCATCCCGTTTACCGGAGAACGAGCCGGTGAGAAAACCAACCTGGCGATCGTGTTGCTGAAATATGTGGCGGCCTTCGTTCCCTGGATCCTGCTTGTGAGCAATGCCGAACCTTGGATCGAAGCAAGCCCGACTCACATGGCGCTGGCAATCGTGGCAATTGGCGCGGCTCACTTTGCCATGCTGGCGATTCATCGAAAATTGTTGAGCGACCATCTCCGCGTGCCCGATCTCGATGAAGATCAACACGGACTATTTCAAACACTCGGTCTCCGGTACTAACTCTCGATTGACTTATGTTTCCGCGTACCCGTTGGTTGCGGTTCAATCGAGTAACGCGTTGATCGTTCTTTGTCATTCCACGTGCATGTTCGGTGAATGAGCTATCTGCGAAGTCTCTGCACTCGGCTTAAATACTTGAATCTCGCCACTCTCCATTCGGACCGATGTACCCGTCATCCACTTGGCAGCCGGAGCAACCATGAATGCCAGCAATGAGGCAATGTTCAGCAGAGCATCGATTCCCTTGAAGCGATCGAGAGTGCGGCGGATGAGTGTCTCCGACGCCTGGACCACGCTCAGGTCAACGGCACACGACAGGCATCCGGCTCCGGCTGCCTTGATTGCTTCCGCAATCTCGTCCAGTGCTCCGCCATTCCTGTGCTAGGTTTGTCGTTTGATCTGCGCGCACATGGTTCGTCGCCACGCAAAGTGTCGCCGCCCGTCTTAAGAAAGAGTCGCCTTCGCCGCTTCCAGGACGATGTCGACAACCGTATCCGGCGCAGTGAGCAGCGGAGAGTGATCCACCGGGAATGACCTCACCTTCGCGTGCATTCGCTCGGCCATGAAACGCTGTGTCTTCGGGTTGATCATTCGATCCTGTTCAGCAAGCAAGTACCACGTAGGTTTTGATTTCCAAGTGGGGGCACCGGCCGGCTCCCGAATGCAGTTTACAGAGATTGGGCGCTGCACAGCTTTTGCTACGGCAATCTGCTCTTCGCTCGCGTTTTGGGCAAAGGCGTCAGAGAATCCTTCGTCTGGCATCCAGATCAAGCCATCTGCGTCCGGTACAAGTTGGGGAGCCTTCGGATGAGTTTCATCCCGGTAAAACACCTGCGCGACGGTCTCTCCCTCGTCTGGAGCCAGGGCTGCGACATAAACCAAAGCCTTCACGCGGTCGTCCTTTGCGGTGGCGATGACAGCGCCCGCATACGCATGTCCGGCGACGATCACCGGACCTCGCGTTCGTGCGATCGTGCGTTTCAGCGCGGCCGCGTCATCGCTCAGCGACGTGAGAGGAATTGGCGCAGCAATCACGTGAAAACCACGCTCTTCAAGCGGACGTACCATAGCTTGCCAACTCGAACCATCGGCCCACGCACCGTGGACCGCAACAACTGTAGCCTTCTCCGCAAACTTCATGCTGCCAATCCTTCCTGCAAGTTAAAAGTGCAAGACACGAGGATGTCCTCTGCCATTACGCAAAGAACGCTATGATTTTCTGGGCGATGAACTCGCTTGAATCTTCCAGCGCAAAGTGACCGGTATCCAGCAAGTGCAGCTCGGCATTTGGAATGTCTCGCAGATACGCCTGCGCACCCTCGACCGTAAAGAAAGGATCGTTCTTTCCCCAAACGATCAATGTCTTCGGCTGCTTGTTGCGAAAGAAATGATGCCATCCGTCGTACTGCGCGAGATTCGATTGGTAGTTGTGCAGCAGGTCCAGTTGGATAGCATCATTGCCGGCGCGGTCCAGGAACAGCTGATCCACTGTGTAGGAGTCCGGGCTAATCCTCGAAACGTCTTTGGTACCGTAGGTGTATTGGAAGATCGTGGTTTCCTTCTTGAGAAGCTCTCGCACCGGCTTCTCAGTGTCTGGATTGCGATTCGCCCAGAACGGCTTCATCGGCTCGAATGCCGCTCCAATGCCTTCCGCATACGCGTTTCCGTTCTGCACCACGATCCCTTCGATTGCGTCCGGATGTTTCGAGGCAATGCGATAGCCCACCGGCGCACCGTAATCCTGCACGTAGATGGTGAACTTCTTCAGCCCTAGAACACCAAAGAGCAATTCCTCTATATGGGCTGCGAGATGGTCGAATGTGTAATCAAACTTGTTTGCATCTGGGGCATCGCTGTAGCCGAAGCCGATGTAATCCGGAGCGATCACGTGAAATGAGCCTGCCAGCTGCGGAATCAAATCACGATACATGTGTGATGAGCTTGGGAATCCGTGGAGTAGCACGATAGTTGGAGAAGTCTTTGAGCCTGCTTCGCGATAGAAGATTTTCTGGCCGCGAACTGTTCCATGTTGGAAGGTAGTCATTAGGAGTTCCTTTCCGGTGGCGACATTTTCTTCTTACATGAATCAGATTAAAACACACCGATAAAAGATGCATTACGGGTGTCATTAATATTTTGAGATAATGGCCGGAGAGGGCTTATGCGCGCTACTCCGAAAGAGGAGGACGAATGGATTGATGGATTTCTGTTCGTGGCCAACCGGTCAATCCTTGACTTGTTGAATACAAAGCCCGTTCTGGCGGCAGGGCCCACGGAACTGCTGCCGGATGTCCGCGCGCTTGAAAGGTGGCTGGCGGCGTCACGGATGGTCGGTACGTCCAAGGCCAAAGCCGCAATTCGCAGCTGGCGCAATTCGACGGAAGCGGCTGCGTTCCTGGAACAACTCATTTCTTTCAGAGAAAGATTAAGGGCCGCCGTTCTGCGGATGGAGAGTGGGTCGCCGCCCAGCAAAACGTTCCTTGCTGAAGTGAATTCTCTCCTGCTTCGATATCCTCGACGCACCTCGCTACGCACGCGAGGCGCCAAGGTGACTCGGGAAACATGGATCGAGCTTCGAAAGCCGACTGACCTTTGGGCGCCGATTGCCGATGCCACGGCAGATCTTCTTGCCGCAACGGACTTGTCTCGCGTTCGTAAATGCGAATCGTGTGTCGTCCACTTCTTTGACACAAGCAAGAAAGGCTCGCGTCGTTGGTGCAGCATGAATATCTGCGGCAACAAAGTGAAAGTGGCAAGCTACCAGAAAAGAAAGCGGAGACAGAGGTCTACGGCAGACTAGCCTCTCTGGTCGACCAAACCGCTAGCCAACCTCCTGTGCCAGCGAACAAATATCACGCCTACGGTTGCAAGCCGACACTTCGATCAGTTGGCAGGCATTCTAACCCCACTCCTTGACGAGCTAGGAGTAGCGGAGCTATTCTCCTAGTCTATCTGGGAGTAGAAATGGGAAAACGTGTTGATCTTCTACAGGGAACGCTGGACCTCTTAATTCTTAAGGCAGTTTCGCTTGGTCCTCTGCATGGATATGGGATTCTGCTCCGTATTCAGCAGATTTCCGGGGACCGGCTGGAGATCCAGCAAGGTTCGTTCTATCCGGCGATCTATCGACTGGAGCACCAAGGCTGGATTGAAGGAGAGTGGGGAGAATCGGAGAACAATCGCCGCGCCAAATTCTATCGGCTGACCGCGGCTGGCAAGCGGCAATTGCGGATGGAATCCGGCCGATGGGCCAAAATGGCCGGAGTCGTGGGCGACATTCTGACCGTGACACCCGAGGAAATATGAGCGTCCTGGCGCGCCTTCGCACCTGGTGGAACGCAATCGCACACGCAACACGCATGGGTTCCGATGTCGAAGCAGAACTCCAGTTTCACATCGATACCTATGCGGACGACCTGATGCGACAAGGTCTCCCTCCCGAGGAAGCCGCACGACGGGCGCGCAGTGAACTCGGCCGGACAGGCGTACAGAAAGAAAAATATCGTGAAGCTGTCGGCCTGCGACCCTTTGATGAAATAGGAGGCGATATTCGATATGGCCTCCGATCTCTCTACAAACACAGTTCCATTTCGATCGTTTCAATTTTGTCGCTTGCTTTAGGTATCGGTGCGACCACGGCGATGTTCAGCCTCATCTACGCCGCGCTGCTTCATCCCTTCCCCTATGCCGACGCCGACCGCATTGTGAATCCCAGGCTCATCAACGCGAAACATACTACATTTCCAACTTGGTTTGCACTCACTCCTTCCCAGTTCCAGAGCTTCCGCAAAGCGAAATCGATTGACAGTATTTTGGGTTTTGTTCTCGTGGGTGTTGAAGCAACAGGCGGGGTGCTTCCGGAAGATGTAGACGCCGCCTACGTCACCTCCAATGCATCTTCTTTCTTCGGGATTCCCGCGATGCTGGGCAGAGGAATTCAGCCTTCCGACGTGCCGCAATCGGGTCAGCCTACGAACGTGGTTGTGCTCAGTTATCGATATCTGGAAGCAGGCACTATGGCGGCGACAAAACCATCGTCGGTCGAACCCTTCAGTTAAATCATGAGAACTACACCATTGTCGGGGTCATGCCCTCCCGATTTACTTTCACGGAAACGGTAGGCAACGCGGACGTCTATATACCCTGGACCTCGACCCGAACTCCCGGATTCTTTCCGTGGATCAAACTTAAACCGGGAGTGAGCCTGGCGTACCGCCGACGCGGAATTCCAGTCGTATCTCAATCAGTTCAAGAAGGAGACACCCAAACACTTCCCGGAGTCATTCCGAGTCGCTGTTCAACCGATCGTCGAGCCATACGTGCACCGCACGGGACCGACTCTGGCGCTGCTCTTTGCTTCTGTCGTCATCCTTCTGCTCATCGGTTGTGCAAATTGCTCTGTTCTTCTGCTCGCTCGCGGCGAAGCTCGTCATCACGAACTGGCCATCCGCAGTGCTATCGGGGCCAGCCGATTTCGCATCATCCGGCAGCTCCTGATCGAGTCCTCCGCCATTTCCTTTGCAGCGGCCGCGATCGGCGTCGCCTTATCGTACTGGCTCGCAGCGCTTCCTTTGCGGCTGATGCCAAACGCATTTCCTCAGGAAGCCCACATCACCATCAATCTCCCGATCCTGGCTTTCTCGATTAGCGTTGCGCTCATTGCAGGTGTGCTTTCGGGCCTTTCCCCCGCACTGCGCCTATCGAAGCCGAACGTCTCGCAAATTATTCAGCGCACAGCCCTCGCTTCCGGCGGCAGTAAAAACAGACATACAACAAGTCTGCTGATCGGAAGCCAGATCGCCCTTACATTTGTTCTCCTTGGTCTGGCCGGTGCCGCGATTGCAGGCTTCCTGAAGGTCACATCCACGCGCCTTGGGTACGACCCACATAACGTTATGGCGATTCGCATTCCGTTGAAGAAAGATACGGACAAGAACCAGCAGCGAAGAGCCAATTACATCGACCAGTTGCGCGAGCGAGTTGCCGGCGTGCCAGGTGTATTATCCGTCGCTGTCGCTTCGGACCTCATACCTCCTGTGCAACCCTTTGGCGATCTCGGGTCGGCAGATTTGTTTGAAATTTTCAGGTAGGAAACCGAAACAACCGCTCCGGGCGGTGGCCACTCTTGTCAGCCAGCAGTTTTTCGCCACCCTCAAGATTCCCGTTCTCCAGGGCAGTCTATGGAATCAGACGGAAAATCAACGTGGGGATTTCGTGGCGGTGGTCAACCAGGCATTTGCCAGGCGCTACTTACCAGATGGGGACGCAATCGGGCAACAAATCCGCGTGCCTTCACTCAAAGATGATGGCGCGCCACTCTCCGCGGCCTCACCGCAGAGCGGAGGATGGCGAGAAATTATCGGCGTCGTGGCGGACTCACGCAATGACGGGCTGGAACGGTCAGCCGCTCCAGCAATTTACGTTCCCTACACGGCGTTCATGTGGAATGAGACGGAGCTTTTTGTGCGCACTTCGGGCCCCCCATTGGCATTTGTCCACGCGATTCGCTTCGCGCTTCATTCCATCAATCCCGATCAACGCACCTCTCAGGTCGACGATCTTGAAGAGGTATTGCATCACCAGCCAATATGGACGCAACAGCGCCTCTTTTCCATCCTCTTTTCCTTTTTCGCGGGGCTCGCACTGACTCTCTCTCTCATTGGCGTTGCCAGCACGGTTAGCTTCGCGGTGGCGCGGCGCAAAAGTGAACTCGGAATTCGCATGGCACTGGGTGCGCAACGGTTGCACATTGTGTGGATCGTTGTCAGGACCACGCTCGCGACAGTGGTCGGCGGCATCATCGTGGGCTTTGTGTGCAACCTCTTCCTTGAAAAGATCGTGCGGCACTGGACGCCCGGCAACATCTTTGCGCCGTGGATGGTCGCCGTAGTCGCGTTGCTTCTTCTCGCTTGCACTGCAATTTCTTGCCTGCTACCCGCAAAGCGAGCCGCAAATCTAGATCCCACGCAAACGTTGCGCTGCGAGTAAGCCGGGGATCATGAGGTTGAGATGGATGCCATCGAATATGTCGACGCGACAGCGACGGTCCCCGATTCTCCCTGGGTGCCTTTCTTCGCCGGCCTTATCGCCGCAGGTGCAGCCGCCGCAATTCTTTGTCGACTTCCATCGCGGCATTCGCTGTCAGGGGTCGTTCTTTTTTTGTTGGCGGCAGGCTATGTTGTCGCAATTGCCGTCGCGAGTGCGATAGCTACGCGGTGTGCGGGCTCGATCCTGCCCGATAGCATCTCACGTTGCGAGATACGCAGGCTCATCCGATTCGAATGGCTCGCTGTACTCTGGTTTCCTTTGCTCGCCCTTCTTTCCCGCGAAGCTTCACCCTGGGCGATTGTCATCACGGCCCTTGTTTCGGTAACTACGACCAAAGCGATTCTGAAATTGCGCACATCGAACGAACCTTCGAGTGTCGCAGCCGTGGATAGCCCTCCACAATATAAGTTCCTTCAGGTTCCAAATTCCGCGCCCCTGATTCGCGGATTATTTCCGGTGCTTTGCGTTGCGGCCTGCGCGCAAGCCGGTATGCTCGCGCTGTTGATGAATCATTTACTTGAATCGGCAGCTTTATTCGCGATCTGTTCCTCTCTTTCCACTTGGCGAGTTTCTGCACAATCCAGCGAATCTTCGAGCGCGCCAACGAAGGCATTCGCCGCACCCAGTCGAATCCGGCTCATGTTCTTCTTGCCGATCCTGTTCACATTCGCTGCTCTCCTTCCATATGGACTTAATTACCAATATGGAATCAGATTGCGTGGGCATTTGCATGGGCAGCTTCTATTTCCCCCCATCGTTCCTCTGGAACATCGTGTTCAGGTAGAGCAGCCAAAAACATCGTACTCAGGAGTCATTCTTTGGCCGGTCCAGAAGAAGCCCAGGAAGATTTCTGCTCCATCGCCCGTGAGCAACCTGTTGCTGGGAGCCGCACACGCGACCATCTTGAAAATTCCCTTCGATGGCGTCTACTGGTACTTCAAAGCGCCCGACACGCGGCCGGAGCCAGATGCGCACATCCAACATGGCAGTCCTGCGAAGATTGATGTTCGCTCCACCGACTGGCGTCCTATCGTGATGGAAGCACGCCAGAACCTTGGCACGCTCGTGGATCTGAATTGTTGTTCTCATATCCGCGTCGCAATCCAAAATGCGGATAATCGCCCGGGAAAAATTGCCCTGGGTGTCATCCTGACCAATACAACTTTGCCCGGCAAACCCTCGTTGTACCTCGGACAATCGCCTGTCGTTTCCAGCCACGCCATACAGTTCTCGATCGATCGCCCGCCGGTAAGCGAAGTCCTGGACTTCAGAATTCCGAATAACTCTAAGATCCGGCAATTCAATGAAATTACAGTGCTCTTCCGTCCCGCCTCGGAGCGTTCAATGGCAGGTGCCAAGATTGCGATTCAGGAATTTAGCCTTGTTCCACGCGGCCCGTGAAACGCATAGCGACCACTTCAGCGTCTTTTTCCTGTACGTGAGCGCCGGCTCCTATTGACGACTAGGGGAAGAAGGCGCTACTCTTCTCTGCTAGAAGTCTAGGGAGGAAGAATTTGGCACGGAACGATCTGCAAGGAACGCTCGATCTACTTGTTCTCAAGGCACTCTCGCAGCTTGGCTCCATGCATGGCTACGGAATTCTGCTGCATATCCATCGTGCCTCGGATGATTTGCTGCGAGTGGAAGAGGGCTCGCTCTACCCAGCGTTGCACCGCATCGAGCAGAGCGGCTGGATCAGCTCCGAGTGGGGCGCATCCGAGAACAATCGCCGAGCAAAATATTACAAGTTGACGGCTGCCGGACGAAAAGAATTATTAGCCGCAGAAAAAAGTTGGGAACAACTCGCAAAAGGCATCCGCACCATGCTGCGGTATGCCTGAGAGGCAAAAAATATGGCCTTATGGATGCGCTTTCGAGCCTTACTACACCGAGCCAGCCTCGATAATGAGATTCAGGAAGAACTCCAAACTCACATCGAGATGCGCACCGCGGATAACATCGCCACTGGCATGTCTCCCGACGCTGCCCGAAGAGACGCCCTCCTGAAATTCGGAAATCCAACCGCGATGAAGGAGCAGGTAGCCGGCGTGGACGCCGCTCTAGGCTTGAATATCTTCTTCAGGGATGTCCGCTACGGCTTCCGTCAACTGCGAAAATCCCCTGGCTTTGCCGTGACGGCAATTCTTACCCTGGCGTCGGGCATCGGCGGCATGACGGCTGTCTTTTCGGTCGTTGAATCGGTGCTGCTGCGACCGTTGCCATTTCTTGATCCCGGGCGCCTCATTGTGCTGTATGAGAGGATTACGCACGATCCCCATCAATTCAACGTGACTGCTCCGGACATTCTCACGTTTCAGCGGGAAACCAAGACGTTCTCCGGCATTGGCGGATACATCAGCGCGAACTATCTGATGACCGGAGCGGGTGCTCCCCTTCAGGCGCAGGCGGAACGGGTGACAGCCTCGCTGTTTCCTGTGCTCGGTGTCGATCCGCTGCTTGGGCGGACGTTTACCCAGCAGGAAGATGACAACTCTGCGCCGGTGACCGTCCTCAGCTATGCGCTGTGGAAGAATCGCTTCCAAAGCGATCCCAACATATTGGGAAAAACGATTGATTTGGACAAGCGCCCGTATACCGTCATCGGCGTCATGCCGAGGAATTTCGCATTTCCGCTGGATGCGGGTCGGTTTAGTGGCCGCGATCTCTGGGTGCCGATGAGTTTTACTCCTGAGGAGAAGAACAGGGAAGGCGACGATTTCGACTACGGCGCGGTAGCGCGACTGAAGCCCGGCATCAGCAGGTTGCAGGCGCAAAGCGATGTGGATCGCATCATCGCAGGAATTGAAGCCTCGTACCCGGCGAAATATCGAGTAGAACTCCATGGTTATTTCCGGAGCCTGACAGATGAGGTTGTGCGCAATGCCCGGCCACTGTTTCGTATTCTGCTTGCGGCTGTCGGATTGATTCTGCTGATCGCCTGCGTCAACCTTGCTAACCTGCTGCTGGTTCGGGCAGCGACACGTAAGCAGGAATTCGGAATGCGGATGGCCCTGGGCGCGGCGCGTTTTGCGATGTTGCGGCAACTGCTCACAGAGAGTCTTATGCTGAGCACGCTTGGCGGCTTGGCGGGCATCGCGATTGCCATTGGACTGGTGCGAGCGGCGGCCATCTACATGCCGGACTCGCTGCCGAGGCTCAGCGAAATCGCCCTGCGTTGGCCGCTATTCGGTGTTGCACTTGGGTTGATCGCCTTGACGGGGATTGCTTGCGGCGTGGCTCCCGCGCTTGCCGGCATGAGGACCAATCCGCTGGATGCGCTGCGAAGTGGCAATCAAAACTCGGGTCAATCGCGTGGGCAACATTCCCTGCGAAGTGGATTGGTGATTGCAGAATTGGCGATGGCGACCGTCCTCTTAGTCGCATCCGGGCTTCTACTGCGCAGCTTTGCCAAGATGCTGGAAACCAATCCTGGATTTCAGCCGCAGCATGTGCTGACCGCATCGCTGGTGCTGCCGAGGCATGATTATTCCAGTCAGCAGAAAGTCGCAGATTTCTATCAGCAGCTCCACGCGCAAATCGAAACTTTGCCCGGGGTGAGCGATGTCGGATTCTCCACAAATATCCCGATCGTCGGAGCGAATTCCGGAAGGCTGATCACTCCAGAAGGATACGTGCGGTCGTCCGGCGAGGGTTGGTTGATTACGTCGAATTATCTTGTGCAGGGCGATTATTTTCGGGCGCTGCGTATTCCTCTGATTCGCGGCCGGTATTTCAATGCTGGCGACGAACAAAGCGGCGCACCCCTGGTCACCATCATCAGCCAGTCTTTTGCTGATCATTATTTTCGCGGCAAAAATCCGGTCGGCATGCACGTCAAGGTGGGCGTCCTGAGCAGTCCGACCCCATGGATCACGGTGGTCGGTGTGGTTGGAGATATAAAACAAGCTGCGCTGGATCAGCCGACGGTGGTGCAAATGTACGCTCCCGTTTCCCAAGGTCCGGCGGACATGGGACAGCTCGCCGCGAAGACCTTCGTGATGGGTGGCGCCATGGTCCTGGTAGCGCGAACATCCCAGAACCCGAAGGCGATGGCCGTATCGATCGAGAAGATTGTGCATCGGCTCAATCCGTTGGTCCCGGTCTCGCGCGTGGCTACCATGGAGGAGGTGGTGGCGGCGACCGAATCGTCAAGGCGATTCAATACCACGATCCTCACCGCATTTGCGACGATCGCATTGCTGCTGTCATTGCTGGGTATTTACGGGGTGATGGCGTACTCGGTGACGGAACGCACGCGGGAAATTGCCATCCGCATGGCCCTCGGCTCCACTCGCCGTGCGGTATTGCTGAAAACTTTGCGCTATGCGATGCAGCTGACTGCTGTCGGCACGATCGCTGGCGTGACGTGTGCCTTAGGCATGACGCGTTTTCTAGGAGGCCTGCTCTATGGAATAAGGCCACTGGATTTTGTGTCCATTGTAGGGGCAATTCTTGTGCTGTTCTGCTGCGCAGTGTCTGCAGCGTGGTGGCCGGCTCGTCGCGCCGCTTCCATTGATCCCATGCGAGCACTGCGCAGCGAGTAACCGGTCCACTCAGTCGCTATCCCGATCGTTGGGTCGGGCGACACATTCATTCTTCCACGCTCTGCCAGCTGCCTGATTCCGCAGACTTGAACAGCGCTTCAATCACCGCCATATTCTTAATTGCATCTTCCAGAGGCACGGGCAGTTTGGTGTTATCCAAAATAGCTTTGGAAAATGCATCACCCTGCAGCGTGTACTGATCGCATATCGGGAATGTCTCGGTTGTGATATCGCCGCCGAGGAGATCACCGCCGTCATCGATAAAAATACGTGTGGGCCGGTCTGGAGGCGAATTGAACGGGATCTCAATTTCAATGCGTCCACGCGTTCCGAAGTACTGGATCCGCTGGTAGGGAACCATCTGCGTGCTGCAGGTAAAGATGGACTGGCCGCCGGGGAAGACCAGAATTGCCGACACCAGGCGGTCCGTGTGCATTTGAGGGTCTCGATCGATGGCGGCGACCACTCTGCTGGGCTCCTGCGCAAATCCGTAGCGTGATCCGTGGATCAAATAACAGCCGATGTCGAACAGGGAACCGCCGCCCGTATCAACCTGGTTGCGGATATTCGATGGGTCATCATTGAAGTAGCTGAAGTAGCCCACCACGGAGCGCAGCGGACCGATGCGTCCTTCGTCCAGAAGTTCGCGAACCCGCAGCCACTGTGGGTGGCAGCGGATCATGAAGGCCTCGCCAATCTTGACCCCGGTTCGGGCACGGACCGCGAGCAAAGTTTTGGCCTCGGCAACCGTCAGGCTAAGAGGCTTCTCGCACAGCACGTGTTTCCCGGCTTCTGCTGCTTTGATTGTCCAGGGTACGTGGAGCTGGTTGGGAAGAGGATTGTAGATCGCGTCGATTTCGGGGTCATCAAGAAGTTCCTGGTATGAGCCGTAAGCCTTGGCAATCCCCAGGTCCGGTGCAGCTTTTTGAGCTGTGGCGAGATCACGAGACGCGATCGCCGTAACGTGACTATATTGTCCCCGCTGCATGGCAGGAATAACTTTTTTTACGCCGATGGCAGCGGTGCTGAGAACTCCCCAACGAATTTTTTTGCGCATGATGAAATGGTACCGCCAGACGAATCATAGGAAAACCTGGGCGATAATACATGCGCCTGTCAGCATCGCGGAAAACCCCTCCGGATTCCGCCGGGCTTTCGATTGCTGCGGATCGCGTGTTCACGCTTGGGCGAGATTTTTCGTGCGGGGGAGTTACAGACACCAGCGAAAGCGAATCCGAATCGAGGTGCATTTTTGCAGCTTTCGCGCAATGGAAGCTCCCTCTCCTAATTAAGACAGAAGCTGTTATTGCTTTGAGGCACGAGATCGGCCGGATCGTTTAGTGATTGCGCTCTTCGGCAATCGCGGAACAGCCTGAACGCCCGCCCAAAGCGTTGCGATCGTCTGCTCGACCACGAGAGCCTGGTCAGGCAAGTCAGGCACAACCCCCTGGATGACCATGAGTGTGGCGAGACCAAAGATCGTAAACCACCAGGTGTGAGCTACCACGATGTCATTCTTATTTGGCAATCCTTCATCCTTGGCAACTTCGAAAAAGAGCTGCACGAAGCGTTCGAACAATGGCGCGCCAATGTCGTTGATATATTGTCCAGCGCGGACACCGTTGCGGTTCTCCGGCCCGAAGAAGACGTTGCGGAACTGCTGTGGATGGCCAGTGCAGAACTGAATCAAGCCGCGCGAAGTCGCAAAAAGACGATCCTTCGGTGCAAGATGTTTCGCGGCAATCGCGTCGAAGTTCTGAATCATCAGCCCGATCGTCTCGCGGCTCAACTCGGCAAGAATGTGCCACTTGTCGGGGAAATGCTGATAGATCACGGCGTGCGTGTAGCCGATCTCTTTCGCGATCTCGCGAAGCGTCACGGCTTCGTAGCCGCGATCGGCGAACAATTTGCTGGCAGCCGCTAGGATTTCGCCCCGCAACTTCTCCTTGCGCTCTAACCGGCGGCTTGGTGATGTGGATGTCACTTCCATAGCTTAATCTCTTTTGATGGCTTTGGCGACCAATTGTTAATTTACAACCACTGGTTATGTAACCGGTGATTATTTTGCAACCAATGGTTTTTCTGAACCTCTAATTGTCAGGTCGCTCATTTGGATGGGCGGCCAAATTCCAGGCAGAAGGAGAACACAATCATGTATTTAGTCATGGGCATTACGGGAAAAGTTGGGGGATCCACCGCGCGGCATCTGCTGCAGCAAGGCAAACAGGTGCGAGCACTTGTGCGCAATCGCGAGAAAGCGGCGAAGTGGGCAGACCAGGGCGTGCAGTTGGCGGATGGCGACTGGAACGATGCGACAGCCATAGCGGCGGCACTCAAAGGTGTTGAGGGCGCGTTTGTGATGTTGCCGGCGGTATGGGCACCCTCGCCCGATTACAGAGAAGCAAAAGGCGTGATTGCCAACTATGTCGAGGCGCTGACCAAGGTAGTGCCCCCGCGGGTGGTAGCGCTCTCGTCGATGGGCGCGAATAAAACAAGCGGGGTAGGGATGATCACGGGCTTATCACTGATGGAGCAAGGTTTTCGCAGCCTGCCATCTCCGGTCGCGTTTGTGCGCGCAGGCGGCTTTTTCGAAAACTTTCTTTTTGGCTTACAGGCCGCCCAGGGCGGAACACTCCCGGTCTTCTACAACCCTACAAACCGGAAATCAACAATGGTCGCGTCAGACGACATCGGCGCAGAGGTGGCAACGCTTCTGACCGCGCCCGCTTGGTCAGGGCACCGCGTCATCGAGCTGGGTTCGATGGTCAGCGCGGATGAAGTGGCCGGGCAATTGGGTGAAGTCCTGACACTCGACGTAAAAGCCTTTGCAGTTCCGCGTGCAGGGTGGGCGGATGCGTTCCAGCAGTTCGGCGTCCCTAGGGGCCACACTGGACCAGCCGAAGAAATGTTCGAGAGCGTGAACGCGGGATGGATGGACCTCGGAGTCGAGGGTACGGAACACGTAGCAGGAACGACGTCTGCACGCGATGTGTTTGCAGCTGCACAGAACGCCGTCAAGGCATAAGTCCGGGGCAAGCGGCATCAGCCGCCCTGGGGGCGGGAACAGCCAGCCGTGGCCACCGCGGCTTCGAATTCGACCGGCGGTTCCTGCCTTTGCTGCTAAGCCATGGCCGACTTATTGCAGAACGATTTCAACCATTTTACCGGTAAGAAGAGGATCAATTTCAATATGAAAACTGAACACACAATCGATACATCCGCATGGGCAGGTCGAGCCACTCAAATCGCCGCGATGATAGTCACCGGCCTCGTCGCGTTCATCTGGGTGTACTTCGGAAGGTTATATCTGATCCACGATCCCGGCGAATGGAGGATTGCCCATCAGCAGCTCGGATATCCGCTCTATATCATCCCTCTGGTTGGCGTGACCCACATCCTGGGTGGCGTGGGCCTTCTGATTCCCAATGTGCCTCGATTGGCTGAGTGGATTTATGCTGGTCTCTCGATCGATCTGTTACTCGCGTTCTATTCTCAATTGAATGGCGGTGGCAGTACCTGGGATAAATTTGATCCGATTCTCGTCATGGCATTCGTCTTTGCTTCATATCTGTTGAGACGCCGCATGCGCGCAAACAAGTGGTCGATATGAAGTACACGCTTCCATAGCCTGGGCATATCCCTGCGAGACCTTCTCGCACGAATTGCGCATAGGTTATTCGCGACGCGCTAATGTCTGGAAAGTTGACAGCGGAAGTCACGACCCTTACACTTCTGGAATGAGTTTTGATCGCGCAACGAGTTCAGCACCAGCCAACAATAATTTCTGTTGTTATTGTCGCCTATCCTGCTGGAACCCGCGCGGTTGTTGTCGATAGACTCCAGTTCTATCGAATGACTTAGAGTCAACCCGCCCACTTCCGGCATTTGCGAAGGTGGGCATTTTATTTTCCCAAAATAATTAACTTGCGATTTTGATGCGGTCGCGCGACATCCGTGCGTGCCAGGGCTATCACGCGTCCCTGGAAAACCACGGACGCCAGACATTTGCCGACTAGCGTCGATATTCGATGGGTGGCTTCGATGATTTTTCGAAAAGACAAAATAGTTCCTGCTATCTACGTATCTTCCGGCAGGCGCGCAATCGCCTCTTTAGTTATTGTCGTTGCTGCACTGATGATGATTACAGCGAGCGCATATGCTCAGACCCAGGCTACGATTTTCGGTACTATCACCGATCCCTCGGGTGCCGCGGTCGCCGGTGCAACCATTACGGTGACGAACGTGGCAACACAGCAAAAGCGTCAGAGTACTTCAAGCAGCAACGGTGACTACGTGGTGCCTCAACTTGAGCCAGGCACCTACAGCCTGACGGCTGAAGCACAAGGTTTCAAGAGGTATGTTGAGAGCGGAATCAAACTGCAGGTCGGTGAAAACCGCCAGAACGCGATTCAGTTTCAAGTGGGCGCAACCAGCCAACGCGTCGTCGTAGGTGGCAATGCTGTTCAGGTCGAGACCAGGACGGACACGATTTCCGAAGTTGTCGATTCCGCACGTGTGAAAAATCTGCCGCTGAACGGCCGAAATCCATTGCAGTTACAAGTGCTTGTAGCTGGAGCCAGCGCGATTAGCACCGGCGGAGGCGGACAGGCAGAAGAAAATATTATCTCCATCAACGGTTCGCGGCAAGCGGAGAACGGATACACGCTAGACGGCACCGACAATGAAGATCCTTTCTTCTTCACTCCTGCAGTCTTTCCGAATCCAGATGCACTTGCAGAATTTAGTCTGCAAACCAGTAACTACGGGGCGCAACAGGGACTGGGATCGGGCGCACAGATGAACGCCATTACTAAGTCAGGCACCAATGCATTTCATGGTTCGCTTTTCGAGTATGTTCGTAATCAGATATTCGATGCGGCGGGTTACTTCGGCAAGACGGTTCCGCCCTTCCACCAAAATCAATTTGGAGGAACGGTTGGCGGCCCCATATGGAAAAATCATGTGTTCTTCTTCCTTGCGTATCAAGGTACTAGACAGCGTAGTTCGCCAAGCGTTGAAACTCTAACTGTGCCGGACGCAGCCGAAAGATCCGGCAACTTCTCTGAAGTTACAAAGCAGCTCACTTATCCCGGAACAACTACTCCGGTACCAGGAAACGTGTATGCCTCAACGGATTTATATCAACCGGCTCTGAACTTCCTGGCTACATTTGTGCCCTTGCCGAATGGACCCAACAATCTGTATTCGTACGCTGCGAACAGTGTGATGAACGATGACCAATACGTTGGCAGGCTAGATACATCACTTTCATCGAGAGATCATCTATCCGGCCGAATCCTCCATGATCTAAATGTTAACAACCAGGTTCCGTCAGCCAACGACCTGCCCGGGTTTGTGGCAAACATCAACTATCTCAATTGGAACTTGGCGGTTAATGAGACGCACATCTTTTCGCCGAATTTGCTGAATCAATTTACTTTCGGTTGGAGCGATATTCAGCGAGTCCAGACCCCACTGCTTCCAAGCCAAAAGTCCTGGGGAGATTTCGGCGCCGGTGTCGTTCGCGCAGTACCAGGCGGCCCAATCGGGTATGACACGGAAGTGTCGCCCTATTTCACCGCGGAAACTCGCTGGCCGTTGTGGCAGTACCGGCACGGATATCAATACTCAGACATGGTGAGTTGGACACACGGTTCGCAAACAATCTACCTCGGCGGCGATCTTCGTCGCTCTTACACTCACCAATACCAGAACTTTCTTACGGACGGACAATTCATCTTTAACGCTGACTATACCGGCAACGCACTCGCAGACTTTGAAACCGGGAATGTCTACACATTCACGCAAGATTCTTATAATGCCGGAGAACCAGTCAATCTAACTCCAGATCTATACGTACAAGATGACTGGAGAGTAAATAGCCGCCTGACTGCGAATCTTGGGTTACGTTGGAATCCCTGGGTCGCCTACACGGACCAACTAAATGCTTTGTCTACGTTTATCCCCGGCGAACAATCCACGGTATATCCGACCGCTCCTACAGGGTATGTATTCCCAGGCGATCCTGGGGTTTCGAATGCTACGGTCTCCAATCGCTGGCATGACTTCGCGCCTCGCATCGGGTTCGCCTTCGATGTATTTGGAAACGGAAAGACGAGTCTTCGTGCAGGCTACGGAATCTTCTATACGTTCGTTCGAACCCAGTCTCTCAACAACCAATCATCAAACCAACCATTTGGTATTGTGCTCAGCACCACTCAACCGAGTGGAGGCATGGCCAACCCCTATTCGGACACAGGCAATCCCTTCCCCTATCTTCCTCCTGCTACGCCGGAGGAAAAGCTGAACTATGCGTTCAAGCTTCCATTAACCCTGACGGTATGGTCGCCCTCTTTCCGGAACGGAAGAGTACATCAATGGAATGTGAATGTGCAGCAACAATTCTCGAAGTGGGTGTTCACGCTTGCGTATGTCGGCAGTGCGGGTGAGCATCTTTTTCTGCAGTATCAACAAAATCCCGCAGTCTACGGAAAGCCCGGCAACACCACTCAGGCGCGGCGGATCTATGCCCCTGATTTCGGTTCGATTACATCGCAGTTCAGTGGTGGCCATTCCAGCTACAACGCGATGCAGGTTTCCGCGAATCGGCGTCTCAGTAGAGGGCTAACCGTGCTGGCGAATTACACCTGGAGTAAGTCGATTGACAACGGCTCATCCGACACCAGTAGCCCTTTCGATCCGTTCAATATTGCCTCCAACCGCGGTCTTTCAGACTACGACATTCCGCAGTCATTTGTAGCTTCCGTTATTTGGCAGTTACCTAACTTCTCCAACGGAAACTACCTTGCAAAGACATTGGCGAATGGATGGCAGACAACTGGAATTGTGACGCTACAGCGCGGCATTCCATTTACAGTTGTCTCCGGCGTAGACAATTCCAAAAGTGGCGTAGGAGCGGACCTCGCAGATATTGTGGGCAATCCGCACATCAGTCATCCATCCAAAGCTGCTGAAGTCGCAGAATATTTCAATACAAAGGCCTACACCCTGAATACTGTGGGAACCTTCGGAGACAGTGGACGGAATTCGCTGATTGGACCGGGAATTGAGAATCTGGATTGTTCCGTGTCAAAAACTTTGTACTCGTCGAACAAAGTTCAGACACTTTTTCGCGGGGAAGCCTTCAATGTTTTCAACCACACTAACTTCGGAAACCCTGTGTCGAATGTGTCATCGTCGTCCTTTGGCCGAATTACGAGTCTAAACACCAGCAGCGCTCCACGTGTGTTGCAACTTGCCCTGCGCCTGGAGTTCTAACGTCAACCGGATTGCTTCCTGATTTCTATGAACGCGAACAGTCATAAAGGGAAAAGTATGACGAAGAGGTTGGATCGACGGTCGTTTCTCAAGAAGGCCGGCAGCACTGCTCTGGGGGCGACCGCGTTTACGCTGTCTCGGCCTGTTCTCGATGCGGAACCAGAAAGCGCGACCTCGTTCCAGAGCGATTGGTCTCGCAACATCAACTCGCCCGTGGCCTGGACCGGAATATTGGGCCAATCCTCTGCAGGACTGGAGAATTCATAACGGCCGGCTGGAGTGTATTACGGCGGGAGGCGATCGTAATGTTGCACTCCTCACTCGGGAAGTTGCACAGCGAAACGGAAGACTCACGATGAGTGTGCGACTTGGGCAAATTGATCCCGTGCCACTCGATCGCGGATTTGCCGGCTTTCGCGTTGGAATCAAATCGCCGATGAACGACTATCGCGCCGCGGCAATTTACGGACGCGGCATGAATGCCGGAATCCATGCCGATGGTCGACTGTTTATCGGTGAACTTGCCGACTCGGCTCCTAAGGTCGATCCTTCCGAAGATTGGCATCTGGAATTCGACGCTCGGCCATCGGCGAGCGGTTATACCGTCATTCTTCGCGCGACAAGTATCCGCGGCGGGCACTCCGCGCAAACAAAGCGGGAGGTTCCGTCGGAGTGGCTCGCTGGCGGACTGGCACTCGTATGCAGTTCAGCGCCGGTGACTTCAACGCCTGTTCCGCAAGAGCCAATTAAGGACTTCAGTTTCTATCCGCCGCAACAACAACTCGGTGGCAACACGCGATTCTGGTTTGCCGACTGGACCGTGGGTGGCAGCAAAGTGGATCAACACGACGATCGTGCCTACGGTCCAATTCTGTTTACGCTTTATACAGCGAGCCGGGGCGTTCTCAAGCTCTCGGCACAATTTCCCCCGCTCGAGGACACATCTAGTCCGGCGACGTTGCAGATTCGTGATCAGACCGGAGCGTGGAATTCAATCGCCACTGCGAACCTCGACAAGGACGCATGGAACGCTACCTTCCGGATTCCAGAATGGGACCCAACACGCGAGCAAGAGTACCGTGTGCTCTACTCGTTGCGAGACGGAAATGGAGGTTGCAGGCAATATTCATACGGTGGCACTATTCGCAAAGAACCGACGGATTCAGAGGACATCACCGTCGGCTTGCTGACATGCATCTGGGATTTCGGCTTCCCACACACCGACTTCACCAACCACCTTGCGTATCACAAGCCCGAAATACTTTTCTGGACAGGCGATCAGATCTACGAGCCCGTGGGCGGCTACGGAGTGATCGAAAGCCGCGCTCCAGATGCTCTCGAGCCTGCAATGCTGGATTTTCTCCGCAAGTGGTTCATCTTTGGATGGGCAACGGGCGGCCTCACGCGCAACATTCCATCTGTTTGCATGACCGACGATCACGACATGTATCACGGCAACATCTGGGGATGCGGCGGCCGACCAACCAATCCTGCTCTTGGCGAGCGCGGTTATGCAGGACAGGATTCAGGTGGGTATAAGATGCCTCCTCGCTGGGTGAATATGGTTCAGCGTGCGCAAACTGCACACCTGCCGGATCCATTCGATCCGACTCCAGTGCTTCAACATATCAGCGTGTACTACACAGATTTGCAGTGGGGTGGCATCAGCTTTGCGATTCTCGAAGACCGCAAGTGGAAGTCGGCTCCGAAAGTAGAGCTACCCGGAGCAGATATTGTGAACGGCTTCGCGCAGAATCCTGCCTGGGATGCGGCAACGCAAAGTAACGCACCAGATGCGCAACTTCTCGGTCAGCGGCAGTTGGATTTTCTCGAATCCTGGGCTGAAGACTGGAGTGGTGGAACGTGGATGAAGTTCGCCGTTTCGCAAACTCCGTTTGTCTGTCTCCACACAGAGCCGGCAGGAATTAACACGGACAAAGAAGATCCCGAAGAAAGAATTCCGCCGGTCGGCGTTTACATACAGGGCGACCACATTGTGGCAGACCACGACAGCGGTGCATGGCCACAGCACGGTCGCGATGATGCGATTCGCAAATTGTGCAAAGGATTTGCCCCGCATCTTTCAGGCGATCAACACCTGGGCTCGACTTGTCATTACGGGGTCGACGGGTTTGGCGACGGAGTTTATTCCGTGTGTACACCTGCGATTTCAAACATATTTCCGCGCCGATGGTTTCCACCAAATTCAGCGCCGAATGCACTGCCGGGCAAACCGAACACAGGCGATTACCGGGACGCCTTTGGCAACCGCGTTACTGTCCTCGCTACGGCAAACCCGGCGCGATATCCCGGGCCTGGGCTGGATGGGTTGCGTTTTCGCGTAACCGGCTACACGATCCTCACATGCAGCCGTTCGACTCGCCAAATTACGATTGCCAAGTGGCCGCGCTGGGTCGATCCTTCGCAGCCGGGAGCGAAACCGTACGACGGTTGGCCTATTACGATCGACCAGTTGGACAACGGTCTGCGCGGTGCCGCATGGCAGCTTGACCCGATCGAAACAACGGGGTTTCGCGACCCTGTAGTTCAGGTAAAAAATTCGGAACGAGGTGACGTTGTCTATACGCTGCGTATTCGTGGCGAGTCGTTCACGCCTCTCGTTCGCGAGCCCGGAACGTACACGGTGCTGGCCTATGACCCCGACGGTTTCTATCGCAAGGAATGGAAAAATGTGCCAGCGCGAAGAAAGGTCTGAGTCTTCCGGCCGCTGTCACTTTGCGCCACATTGCCGGTTATGCGGACAGAATGTGTCAATGAGCGATTTGGCGATTGAACCGCTCACCCGGACCGCACCCGAGGTCAAGAGCGGTTGCTGCGCCGCTTTGCGAGAAGTTTGTCGTTGAATCGTTTGGGACTCCAAGTTAGCATGAACCCCGACGGCCCGGCTTCAATTCCAGCCCGAGGAGACAGAAAGTGATCACGCGCATCGCGAAGCTGTTACTCCTTGCAGGAATCGCTCTTTTCTACTCGCTCGTGGTGTTCAACAATCTGGCTGATTTCAATTCGAATTTCCAGCTTGTCCGCCACGTCCTCATCATGGACACAACAATTCCCGGGAACCAGGGAATGTGGCGCGCTCTCACTTCGCCAACCGCCGACTATTCGTTTTACCTCGCCATTATTGTGTGGGAGATGGTGACGGCAATTTTGCTGTGGTTGGGCTGCGTGGCGATACTACGTGCCATCCGGTCGCCTGCCATGCAGTTTGAAGCCGCCAAGCGAATCCCGGTAATAGCGCTGACGCTATCGCTCCTCATGTGGCTGGTCGCCTTCATCTCCGTTGGCGGAGAATGGTTCCTTATGTGGCAATCGCACGCGTGGAACGGCGAGGAAACCGCCTTTCGCGATTTCACAATCGTAGGAATCGTGCTGCTTGTTTTCATGTTTCCAGAACGCGATGTTCAGCCGTAGACGTCCGCAAACGGATGCGAGCCGAAAGGTCCGACGTCTACTGGCCCGCTTCGCATGATTGCCGGCAGACCAAAGCACTCAATGAAATAGTTAGCCGATAACCAGACGACCGCGGGTTTGCTCAGCCTTCAGCGGATATCAGCACACTCGGCAATCTCATATCGCGTGCTTTCTGTCATCAGGCGCGAGATTTCCTTGACCGTTCCAATGTGCCCACGAGCGCCGGCACGAGTACAGTTCAGCGCGGCGGCGGCGCAGGCATAATCCAGCTGGTGCTCGATGGGCCAGTCCTGCAGAAGCCCGTAGACAAAGCCGGCATGGAACATATCCCCGGCGCCGGTGGTGTCGACGGTAGAGACTCTGTAGGCAGGCCTCCGAATCGACTGCTCCCCGTCCCAGGTCAACACGCCGCCCACCCCCAGCGTGACACCCGCCAGACGGCAATGAAACTGCTCTTGCAGCATCGCCAGAGCCTTCTTCAAATTCGGCTCACCCGTCAACGCCGAGGGAAATTCACGACTGGCGAAGGCATAGTCCACCAAGGGCATCAGGTCGTCGATGCCCGGCCGCAGGACATCCAGATCGGCAATGACCGGTATGCCTGCCTCGCGAGCCCAGGTTGCAGCGCTAATGGCCGCCGTTGTGTGATATCCATCCACCAGCAATGCTCGCGCGGAACGGATCCATTCGCGTTCTATGTCCGCCGGTTGCAGCGTGAGACGCGGATCGCGATGACACAAAACGGTCCGTTCCCCTGAACCATCCACAAGAATCAGGGACTGCGGGCTGGATGCGTCCTCCACCGTAACAATGCAGGTCTCGACTCCGACATCGTCGAAGGCAGCGCGGTGAAGACGCGCAGCGTAGTCGTCGCCCAGCCGTCCAATGTATCGCGTGCGCAATCCCCAGTGACGGCAGGCGATCACGGCAGTCGAGATTTCGCCACCTAGCAAAACACTGTGCTCGCTGTACTCCGTCTTCGAGCCGGCCGCAGGGAATGCCGACACCGGGATCACGGTATCCGTCGCGTTCAGGCCGACACCCACCAGATCGACTTTGGTTCCACCACGCTGAGCGCCCATCACCTCCCATGCTAATTGCTGAGCGCCCTATCCTTGCACAGTCTCATAGCGCGAAGGCATCGGTGGTTGGAGAATCCTCTCCTGTGTCCTTCACGAGCAAAAGACGCCCATTTTGCGGAGATATTAGAGGATTGTTGGATGTCTAGCTCCATTCTGCGGAGCTGTCCGAAGGAGTTGGCCGAAGCCTTGAATGTTACCCACGGCTATCTTATGGACATCAACTGCGTCTCGAGCCGCTTCGAGCACGTCTAACAGGCGTGCTCGTTGCAGCACTAGTACTGCCCGTCTTCGCATCGAATTACCTGCAGGCCTGGAACGGCTAAGGAACTCAGAAGAACCGGTCGATGCATCGGGCTACAATGCGGATTCGGGCTAAGCCTGCCAGCAGACGTGTGAGGCGAAGTCCGCGAAGAGGTCGCTTTCATGAAACGAAAGAATGCGCTGAAGTCCTGGGCATTCCTTTATTTGCTTCTCGTCACTGCCTTCTTGGGATGCACCCGGAAGCCGGCTCCCACGCCGATTGACGGTGCTGCTTTGTTCAACGATAAATGTGCTGCATGCCATCACAATGACAATGACATGCGCGCACCCGAAGCGGCCGCTCTCAGGCAAATGTCAAAACGTTCAATATTGGCTGCCCTTGAGACTGGAGAGATGAAATGGGAAGGCAGAAGGCTGACTAAGCCGCAAAGAGTTGCAGTTGCGGATTATCTCGGCAAATCTGACGCAGCGATTGCCGCCTTGCGTTCGGGATTGTGTGCACGTGATCTCGATCCTCGGTCGGATGCGCCTGTTTGGGCCGGGTGGGGAGTGAACCCGGATAATACTCGTTTTCAGCCTGCCTCGGTCGCGCTGCTGAATCGTGACCAGGTCAAACGGCTCAAGCTGAAGTGGGCGTTCGGATTTCCCGGAGCCGCTGCCACATACAGCCAGCCCACTTCTTACGCCGGGAAGCTTTTTGTCGGAAGTGAGGATGGAACCGTTTATGCGCTCGATGCGGCTACCGGTTGCATCTGGTGGACCTATCGGGCTGCCGAAACGGTCAAGACAGCAATCTCCATCGGCAACAATGGCCACGCTGCTTTCTTCGGCGATACCAGTGGCTACTTCTACGCAGTGGATGCGGAGAATGGATCGCAAATTTGGAGGGTGCGTCCGGAATCTCATCCGGAGTCCCGGATCACTGGTTCCCCTCTGCTGGTCGGCAATCGGCTTTATGTTCCAATTTCATCCGGCGAGGAAGGGGCTTCAGCCGATCCTCGGTATCCCTGTTGCACGTTCCGCGGCAGCGTGGTGGCTCTGGATACCGTAACCGGGAAACAAATCTGGAAAGCCTACACCATCGACCAGCCCGCCAGGCCGACTCGCAAAGCTCCGCAAGGCGTCCAGCAATTTGGACCAGCGGGAGCAGCGGTGTGGTCGTCGCCAACTGCGGATATAAAGAGCCGGATTCTTTATGTTACGACCGGGAACGATTATTCATATCCGCCAAGCAATTTCTCGGATGCTGTCATCGCCATCAATATGACCACCGGCAGGAAGATCTGGCATCGTCAATTCATGCAAAACGATCTGTGGAATTCCGGCTGCGTTGCCCCGCAGAAGGACAATTGCCCCAAACCCCACGGTGATGATTATGACTTTGGCTCGCCTCCAATACTCAAAGTCTTGAGCAACGGGCGCCACATCCTGCTGCTGTCTCAGAAGTCCGGTATTGTGTACGCTCTCGACGCAGACCGTCGCGGCCGACTGCTATGGAAAAAGCGCATTGGGCGCGGCGGCCCGCTGGGAGGAATCGAATGGGGAGGCGCGATCGATGGCGACTACGCCTTCTATCCGATCTCGGATTATGACTTCGACCATCCACTGAACGGAGGCGGCTTCTTCGCTCTGGATCTGCGGACCGGAAGCACGGTGTGGCTTGCACCTCCGCCCAAGCCGTCCTGCCTTGGTGTCGACGGATGCAGCCCTGCACAAATGGCTCCCCCGACGGCCATTCCTGGGGTGGTTTTCGAGGGTTCGCTCGACGGGCACCTGCGCGCCTACGATGCCCGCACCGGCCAGGTGATCTGGGATTTCAATACTGCGCAGCGATTCTTGACCGCAAATGGCATCCAGGCACACGGTGGCGCACTCAATGGCGCTGGCCCCACCATCGTCGGTGGAATGGTTTTCGCCACCAGCGGCTATACAAATGCAATGAGCGGGAATGTCCTGCTTGCGTTTGCGCCGGCAAATTCGACCCGGATCGCGCAGCCGGCAAGCGAAACAGCGCGTCGATGAGGCGGCAAATTGCGAGCCGAATTCTTCGGTTGAGTGATGCTCGGGCAGGCCTCGATTGACGCCAACAAGCCGAGTCACTCACCGACGCGTTGCTGCCGTGTTCTGGCTCATCGGAGATCTTTGCCCATGCGCGCCGCGTAACTACGGGCGGATCTCCGCCACTACGTCACTCCGTCTGAAAATCGGTGGAGACACTGAGTTCCTTCCATATTCGTGCTTCCTCTAATCGCGCGAGATCGTTCTTCTCCACCGCGGCGAACGCATCGCTGCCGAGCAACAGTCGCAACGGAGGGTTTCGCTCCTGCGTCAGTTGCAGGATCGCCTGAGCCGCCTTTTTCGGATCACCAGGCTGCGTCCCGTTGTAGTTCCGCTGAAATCTTGCGGTCGCTCCAACAGTCGAGTCGTATGCGGGATGACCTTCGCTCAGTTCGGTGGAACTCCCCGCGAAGTCTGTGCGAAACCCGCCGGGTTCGACAATTGTGACCTTGATGCCGAGCGGTGCTACTTCGCGTGACAGCACTTCAGAAAAGCCTTCGACACCCCATTTCGCCGCCGAATAAGGCCCACGTCCCGGAGGGCCGATCCTTCCGCCCACCGATGAAAACTGAATGAAGTGGCCTGTTTTCTTTTCGCGAAAATACGTAAGAGCCGCCTTGGTCACAATAATCGTTCCGAAGAGATTCGTTTCGATCTGTGCCCGGAATTCCGATAGAGGCGTGTCTTCGATAGACGAAAGATTGCCATATCCTGCATTGTTGATGACTACATCCAGCGAGCCAAATAGATCGATGGCCGTCTTTACCGCGTTCGCTGCTGCTGCTTCGTCGGTAACATCCAACGCGAACAGCTTGACCTGATCACCATATCGTTCCGACAGATCAGCCAGCGACTCAATGCCCCGAGCTGTCGCCAATACCTTATTGCCCGCAGCAAGGCCCGCTTCGACAATTGCGCGACCCAGACCACGGGAGCTGCCGGTCACTAACCATACCTGCGCCATTCATCCTCCTGTATCGAAGCCAACCACCCGGATATTCTGGAGGAGCTTCTCAAACTCAGGATTGGATGCGCGATGGGTATACGAACGGACTTGTTAGTTACGGAGGGAATCGCCGAATCTTCAGATCTCAGGGCAACTCCCTTCGAGTTCGAGAGAGCCAGGAGGGTTGAGGCGGCGCTCTCAATTCTCGAAGGCAAATGGAAGATCGTCATTCTGAACCGGCTCTTTGCGCGACCTGTCTGGCGATTCTCTGAGCTTGAACGCGCCGTCCCCGGCATTTCACAACGTATGCTGTCGCAACAGCTGCGTCTCCTTGAGAAAAGGGAGTTGGTGAAGAGAACCGTTCATCCTCAATTTCCACCAAAGGTGGAATATGAACTCACTGAGTTCGGGAAAACGCTCTGTCCCGCGATGAAGACGCTCGTCGATTGGGCGATCACCTTCCCCAGGACCCGCGAAACCCCCCGGTATCAATCGAGAAAGGCTCGAAAAGCCTTTTAGTGTTGTGAGCTTGTGATTAGGGATCTGACTCGTCGCTTCCTCTTTCAGCGAAGGGCTCGCCGTCAGCAGCGAGGTCACCCCTCCATGCAATTAGAGACGTCAGTTGCATTTTGGTTACAGCGCAGGTTGAACGCACGCATGTAACCATTCACGAGGCGAAGTGTCATATGGAGCGACGCATACCGCTGGAGGTGGTTCCGTGCAGCTTCGCCCCGTGCTTATCTACTCGTTTTTGCTTCTCGCCATCGGCCCTCTTCCGCGCATCGCCACCAGCCAGAACTCAGGTCAGGGGAGACCCGTTTCGGTAGTGATCGCGGAACTTTTCACCTCGGAAGGATGTTCAAGCTGCCCTCCTGCGGATGCTCTATTGCGCCAGATCAATCTGAAGCAAACAAGCGCCGGGCAGTTGATTGTCGGCATCAGTGAGCACGTCACCTACTGGAACAACCTCGGATGGAAGGACCCGTACTCATCCCCGGAATTTACTGAGAGGCAGGAAGTCTACGCCACGCGCCTGTCACCGGAGGGCCCGTACACGCCACAGATGGTTGTGAACGGACGCGAGCAGCTCGTTGGAAGTGATGTCGGCGCACTTCAACAAGCCTTTCGGGCTGAGGCGCGGCGAACTCATCTGGATCTGAACATCCTCTCCACGCGACTCTCATCCTCAGGTCTGGATGTGAAGTTTTCTGTGGCGGGAGAGTCGTCGAAGCCGCTCGATATCGTTGCAGTTTTAACAGACGATGCTGATCAATCCAACGTGCTTCACGGAGAAAACGATGGAAGGCTCCTCCAGCACGTCTCCGTGGCGCGTTCGCTGGTGCGCGTGGCGACTGTTAAGGGCGCTGCGCAACAATCTGTTCACATCGCGTTCCCCAACGGGTTCCACCTCGACAGCGGTTCGGGTCATCACCTGATTCTGTTCGCTCAGCAGCAGCATCAAGGCGCGATTGAAGCAGCAGCAACGACCGCGCTGTAGGTTGTGAGACAGATGTAATCAGCCGCGAAGTGTATTTTGCGCTGCAGATGAAGCAAAAACTTCGGTGCGGCTCCGCGTCTGAATTTTTTCGTTAGTCCTTGAAGAGATGACTGGCATGGGTGATTTGTACTTGTAACCATTCAGGCTCTCGCCGCTCCAATGAGGTGCAGTCAAACCTTTGCCAGGCGGCCGTTCATGAGTTCCGTAACAGCGATTCCTAACAGACAGCGAACGACGCCGGCAAGCGGCCCTCGGCGGATGTACGAAGGCTTCTTCCGCGGGGGCGCAAGCCCGCGGTCGACGTATCTGCGCGAGATGGAAAGCTGGAGGAAGCGGGCGTGAACAGAGCGGATGCCAGGCCTCCAGAGCGGGACGAGGCACAAATGATTGCCGACATTCTGGCGGGCGACCGGGAGCTGTACCACAGGCTCATCCAGCCCTACGAACTCACCGTCTACCGCATGGCTCTGTCCTTTGTGAAAGACGAAATGGAGGCGGAGGATGTGGCGCAGGAGGCCTTTCTGAAGGCCTTTCGCGATCTGGCGAATTTTCGCGGAGAGGCCAAGTTCAGCACGTGGCTGATCAGCATCACGCTGAACGAAGCACGCAGACGGCTCAGGCGACAGAGCACGGTCCGGATGGAGTCGCTCGACGAGCCTCCCGAGGAGGGGAGCAGAGTTTCGCCGGCGCTATTGCGGGACTGGCGAGAGATTCCCTCTGAAGCCCTGGAGCGGCGCGAAGTGCGAGCGCTCCTTCAGCAGGCGATCGAACAGCTTTCGCCGATCTACCGGGAAGTAGTGGTGCTGCGCGACATTGAAGAGTTGAGCATTGAGGAGACGGCCGCCATGCTGGCCATCAGTATTTCTTCAGTCAAGGTACGGCTCCATCGTGCTCGTATTATGCTGCAAAAGGATCTTGCGCCAAAACTCAAGCTGGCAAACCCGAAGAAAAGGAGGTTGCTCTCGTGGTACTAGAATGCAAGCACGTCTGGGGCTACATCTCCGAATTCCTCGACGACTCGTTACCGGCGGAGACGAAAGAGCTGGTGCAGAAGCACCTGGAGAACTGCGAAATCTGCTCCGCCATACTCGACTCGACGCGCAACATTCTCATCTTGACCGCTGACGATCGCGTCTTCGAACTGCCCGCCGGCTACAGCGAGCGCCTGCACGCGCGGCTGGCGCAGGAGATCCGCAGTGCGGGCAACTTCCCCGAGGACCCCAGGTGGGACTAGAATGCCCCGTGAAGGTAGATGTGGAATCCCCATTCCACTGCAACCAGCAGCAATGTCGCAACCGCCAGGCCGATCTGCCAGGATTCCGAACGGAGCTGCTTCGGGGTAGCCGGTTTCATTCTCCATTGAGACGCAGGCCGCGCGCGCAATCTGCGAATGCGCCGGACCGCAATCAGATTCACGACGGAGCCGGCAATGGCAACGATTTCCATAGGGATGCGCAGTGCCGCGCCATGCAGTGCAACCAGGAAATTGAGCCCCGTAGCTGCCGCCGCAAGTGCGCCCACGCCGATCAGCAGCCGCAAACCACTGACGGCCATAAATGCGGTACACGCGCTTTGCAGCAGGATAAAAAACAAGCTGGTCAGGCCAACCGCGAGGCCGCGGCCCTCATTATGTTTCGTCTCTGTCAGGTTGACTTCCACTTCTTGCTCGGGCATCGCATCCTCAGTGTATCGAAATGACTCGGGAAGGAGCGACCCATGCATGCGTGCCCAAGAAAAGGCCTGTTCGCATTGAAATAACCGGGGCATCCTAGGCAGAACGCCCCGGTGCTGACATATTCACTAATAGGCAGCGATGCCATTGATGCCGGCGGAAGCCGGCAGGCCATCCTGCTGCCCAAGGCTCACAAGGCCTCCGTCATCCTGAACGGAGAAAATGCCAATGTTGCCTGTGGCGGCGTACAAGGTGTACAGATAGCGGCCGTCAGAGCTGGCAGCGATGTCAATGTTTGTGCTGCTAGTCGGGGTCTGGCCAACGACCGTGCCGTCAATGGGAGTCAGTTCGCCGTTACGTTCAATATTGAAACCGGAGAGTGTCGAGTTGTTGGGATTAGATGTATACACGGAACGGCCGAGCCGGCCGATTACGTCCCAGCAGGTGGCGCTGCCGCCAGTGGGAAGAGCGTTGGAGATGGTGCGGAGCGATCCGTTCCCGTTCAGCTGATACGAGGAAATCGTAGACGAAACCGTCTTGTTATTTTCCACGTTGCCCACTATCAGAGCTCCGTTGGGAGCAAACACGGCAGCGAAGGGGACCGTACCGGCGCTATCGGTAGCTATCGGATTCGAGAGGGTCCCATTCGGAAAAACATGGAACACATCGATCTTATTGGCCGCAGACTCAGTGACAATCAGAAACTGCCTGCTGGGACTCAGAACAACATCGGTCGGCGCAGTGGCTGACCCGGTGAGGTAGCTCGTCGAGTGCGGGATAGCCTGTAGATGGCCATTGCCGACGATGCGGAAACCGGTGACGCTGGCATTGCCCCCGGCATTCAGCACGTATACCAGGTCACCGACCTGAGTGACCGAAGTCGGCATGGTGCCGCCGGTGGAGGCCGTATCAAGCAGGGAGAGCTGGGCGCCGTGTACCGCAAACAACGAAACCGTGCCGCTGCCTGCGTTCACGGCAAACAGCTGACGATGGTCTGCGCTGAGCGTCAGCGAGCCCTGCGAGCCCAGCGGATCGAGGGTGCCACCGCTGCCATTGCCGCCGGTCGCGAATGCACCCGAGAACTCGAGCGTACCGTCCTCGCGACGAGTGTAGGCGTTGATCTGGTTGTTGGAAGCGGCATTCGTCATAGCGAAGACTGCGCCGTTCCCGCCCTGCCCGCCGAAACCATCGCCACGCCCGTCCTGCGCAATAGCGCAGTTCGGCACGTAGACCAGAACAGCGGCTGCGATGAGTAAGAACATGTAAGGAAGCCTCAAACTCTTCATAACTTTTCAACTCCGGTGATTGAGATTTGGCCCGGGGTGCACACGACTTTCGCGGCACCCAAGTCCGGTTGCTGAATGAGAGTTCTGCGGGCGCGAAAGGTTACACGGAGCGCGCCATGGAGCGGCGTGCTGCAGTAATCATGCGTCGGACCGAAGCCACCTCGTCCGGGTGGCCGGCTGCCAGGACATCAGGTTGCCGTGTCGACGCGCAAGTCATTGACTCAGACGCTTCGCTATTTGACGCCTTTCAGACGATTGAGCAATTTGGACATGTTCTTGAAAGATCAAAAGACCGAACAATCACAGGCATTGTGGCATCTACCGACTTCGCCGCAGAACTCGGCCAACTTTCATATGGTTTTATGTGTCTGCGCACGATTGAGATGCTTATTCGTACGAAGCTCCACCCGACGTTGACGTCAGCAGACCTTGCGAATCTTGAAGAACATTCCAAAGCTAGAGTTGAATCTGACGCTGCCCTTTTGACCTTTGGATAAAATATCCGACTTTTGGAACGCGATGAGATATCGAACCAATTAGGCCTGAGCATATACAAGAATGAGTTTCTCAAGAGGCTCATCGAAACCAGAGATGTCCGGAATGAGGTAATGCACTTTGGTCCCGACCCTTTAGACGCCGAACAGAAAAAATGTCCGAATCAAATGGAACATTTTTTGCGGCAAGTCTTTGTGTAACCTGCACATGTGCATCGGCCCGTTCGTCACGCTTGAGTCTCCCCCACAACTTTGTAGGTGTTGTCTTACCCGCTTGCGCTGACTGTGTCAGTTGTTGATAACAACAGGTCGAGTCACTCTTTGACCCGTTGCTGCCGTTTTGGAGGCTGATCGAAGATTCGTGGCATGCGCCCAAAGTCAGCAGAGCTAAGTGTATCCGCCGGACCTTACTGGATCGAAAACCCGCTTCCCATCTCGCCCGTGTTGTCCGGATTGTCGAAAAACTTTGGATCAATGCGACAGTCGATTTCCAGCCGAGCCATTCCTTCATCTCACATCAGATAGCTTTCGCGGCGTTTCAAGCCTGCGCGTCCCCGGCATTCCTACTTTGCTAAGGACACTCCGCATTTCCCGATCAGAGAATGGCTCTGTTGAGGAGCAGATTTCAGCACGCGGAGAATCCTCTCCTGTGTCCTCTAGGATCAAAAGGCGCCCATTTTGGGGGGATATTGGAGGATTGTTGGCTGGAATTTGGAGACTTAACAAGACCGTAGACTGCATGGTGGACCAAGTCGAGAGCGAACCATTCTCCACCGCCGAATCCCGTCAACAAACCAACTTGGGTCCAATCTGGTCCAATCTCCGACTGCCGGTTATGCGGACAGAATGTGTCAATGAGTGCAATGGCGATTGGGCGCTCGTCCAGACGCATCCCCGCCGAGAAGCGCGTTAGATCTACTCGCCAAGAATCAGGGGCACATAGCTTCGGACATCTTCCAGCAATTCCTCGCGAGTGATACCAACCTTGGCGCGAAGCTGTATACCCTGCAGCAAGTCAACGAGCAAACGGCCTCGCAGCTTCGCTGACGGTGTGCGAGTCAGGCGCCTCGCCTTGATCTCCTTTTCGAACCTTTTCGCGAAAATATCAGCGGATGCCGTGAGGCCCTTCGCGAGCCAGGAACGAATCTCTGTCACCCGCTCCGAATGTCCCAGCGCAGCGGCGGCCAACATGCAGCCGCTGCGAGCGTCGCCGGTAGCGGTGTTGACGGTAGCCTCGCAAAAGGTGGTCACGGCCTTGTGGATGTCCGGCTCCGCTTGAAACGCTGCCATTTTGGGAGCTCCATAGATCAGCGCATAGCGCTCGACGGCCCTGAGCAGCAGGGTGGACTTGTCTCCAAAGGCTCGGTATAGCGCGGGTTTGGTGACGTTCACGGCTCGCGCGATCCGATCCACGTCGACTCCTTCATACCCATGCTCCCAAAACATCTCAACCGCACGGTCGAGTGCTTCTTCGGGGATAAAGCCTTTGGGGCGTCCTGGAAGGCGCTTCGCAACAATAGTTACCATAGAGTACGAATCTCCTTGCATTGCATCTGTTGGTATCGTACTCTCGCGTATGTAACGCCGCAAGACAGATAAATATTGGAGACTCCCAGTGGAACATTCGATCGCACTTGTCACCGGCGCCACTTCCGGGCTCGGTTATGCGGCGGCCCGCTTGCTCGCAGCCAAGGGCTACCGCGAGGTCATCGTCACCGGGCGCAGCCTAGCCCGGATCCAGGAAACAGTCGCTCAGCTCGCGGCGGAGACCAAAGCGAAGATCTTCACGCCGCTGGAGTTGGATCTGAACGCGCCGGCCAGCGTTCAGTCCGCCCTCGCCGAGCTGGTCAAGCGAGAGCGGCCGATCGATTTCCTACTGCTCAATGCCGGATTGGTCCCAACCAAGAAGCGCGTGATCACTGCGGCGGGCGTTGAGGCTTCTCAGGCTCCGCTGATCGGCCATCATCAACTGACCGTCGGGTTGCTTCGCGCCAACCTTCTTAGCCCCAACGCGCGGATTGTTATCGCCGGCGCGGAGCCTGCCCGCGGGGGCGTACCCATGTTCAAGTACACCGACGTGCCAGCATTCGGCGCCAAATACTACCGGGGAGACCGGACCGCCGCTATCGAAGCCCTGATTCGCAACGGGACAAACGTGAAGTATGTGCCCAACAATACGTATGCCGACGCGAAGCTCATTATCGCTTGGTGGGTCGCGGCGCTGGCGCGCCGGCTACCCTCCGGCATGGCCGTGTATGCTGTCTCGCCCGGTGGGGCGACCGACACCAAGGTGGTGCGAAACGCTGGTCCGTTGTTGAAGTATCTGTTCATCCCAATCGTGAACCTCATTCCCGGCATGAATCAGACGCCGGAGACCGCGGCCGGTCGCTACATCCAGGCGTCGGAGTTCGGAACCGACGTCTCAGGTCAATTCTTCGCCTCGGCCAAAGGGAAGTTCTCAGGCCCAATCGAGGTGCAGCGCCAGCCACACCTCCACGATCGCGCCAGCCAGGAAGCCGCGTGGCAGGCCGTCGTCAAGGTTTCCGGCGTGGACTTGTCTTAACCAAGCATCCTTGACCGCAGTGTCCTGAGGGAGCGCTGATCGGCGCGCCTCTGGATGCAAAACAACATCGCCGCATCCCTAACTTGGAATTACGGCGACAGAACGAATAACAACCAGTCACCAGGAGAATAAACATGAAACGGTACGAAGGTAAAAAGGTGGTAGTCATCGGCGGCACGAGCGGCATGGGGCTCGCTACGGCGAAGATGCTCCTCGATGAGGCTGCGCGTGTTCTGGTGACGGGTCGTTCGAAGGAAGGCCTGGAATCGGCGCAGAAAGAGCTTGGGAATGACGCCATCGTGGTTTCAAGCGACGCACGTTCATTGACGGAAATCGACGCCCTGGCATCTCGGGTGAAGGCCGAGTTCGACACCTTCGACCTGCTCTTCGTCAACGCCGGGTTCAGCATCCGAGCTCCTCTCGAAAGCATCACTGAGGCTGTTTACGACGAGATGTTCAACTTGAACGCCAAAGGGCCGCTGTTCGTGATGCAGAAGCTCACGCCGTTCATAAACCGGGGAGGCTCTATCGTCCTCACGACCTCGATCGCCAACGTCAAGGGAATGCCCGGCAACGCCACATACGGAGCGGCCAAGGCTGCGCTCCGATCATTCGCTCGGACTCTCGCCGCCGAGTTGATTCCGCACGAGATTCGCGTCAACGCGGTGACGCCCGGCCCAATCGACACGCCGATTATCGGCAAAGCGTTTCCCGCTGACGCAGCCGCTCAGATTAGGGAAAAGATGATTGGGATGGTCCCGATGAAGCGCTGGGGGACCGCGGACGAAATTGCGAAGGCCGTCCTCTTCCTTGCGTTCGATGCGACCTTCACGACCGGCGCTGAACTTCCGGTGGACGGAGGATGGTCTCAACTCTAAGGTGCGGACCTCGCTTGATGAGATGACCGATGAGTATCGGCGCGGAGATGCAGGCCGGTAAAAAAGAGGGCTAGGAAGATGCACAACTTCGTAGTGAGCTTTTTGGCGGTTGCTTATGTCTCAGCGAACGTGTACGCCATCGTGAAGATGCAGGTGTTTGAGTTAGCCCGTTCGCGCAAGCATCTCCTACTCTATGGCGGCCCCTTCATATTGTGGGGCTCTATCATCCTGTTGGGATGTTGGCTCGTGGAGATCATGCGCCGATTCGATGCATGGGCGGCCTGATGGGCCATTGAGATGACTTATTTTGCGGTCAAAGCACCGGACAAGTTAGCTGGGAACCGGAGTGCATTCTCAACTCCGGATACGAGCAGCGTTGCCACGTGTTCTCGACTGACGACTTCGGGCCGAGTCACTTATTGACGCGTTGCTGCCGAACTGTAGGCTTATCGGAGATTGTGGCCATGCGCCAAAGGTCAGCGTATCCGCTGGAACTCAATGGACCAGAAACCGGCTCCCATCTCGAACATGTTGCTCTGATTTTCGAGATACCTTGGATCAATGTGACACTTGAATTTCGGCGAGCCGCTTGATGCCCTGCGAGGCGGTTCGATCGGTGCATCCCCGGACATTCCTCCTCTGGAGGACACTCGGCATTTCCCGATCAGAGAATGGCTCTGTTTAGCAGCGGCTTTCGGTGCGCGGAGAATCCTCTCCTGTGTCCTTAAGGAGCAAAAGTCATGCATTTTGCGGGGAAGTTCTGGGATTGTTGGCTTTTATTTGCAGATTCAAAAAGACCGAAGACTGCATGGTGGACCAAGTCGAGAGCGAACCATTCTCCACCGTCGAATTCTGTCAAGAAATCCGATTTGCGCCCGAACTGGTTCAATCTTCCATTTGCGGTTATCGCGGACAGAATGTCTCAACGCACACATTGGCGATTATGCGTCCACCGAGAAAAACAGATTGCTTCCGCCAAAGCGCGTTTATCGGTACAGGTCTATCGGCGCTACTCCACCGAACTCTGCCTGAGCCAGTTCCGATGTGATCCATCCGCACAAAGCTTATACCGTAGCAAAACCCCGTAGGTACGGAGTATTCGGCGGCCGGGACCCGGTGTTAAAGAGCGGTCCGTGTGTCGAGTGATATTTCATATTCATGTGCGGCGTCTGGACCACCCGCCCGACCGCACAGTAACGGCCGTCCTGCCAGTTTGAGTCCATGTAGTAGTTCACAATCCCTGTTGACACAAGCAGCCGCTCCGCATTGAACGGTTCTTTTCTGGTAAGCATCATCTCGATCAGCCAGTGCTCGTGGGCATTCCCCGCATGGAACTGCGAGATGGGGCCGGGAAACCCAAGCATCGAGACGATCGTCGGGTCTTTCTGCCCTTCAATATCGCCGGCGAACGTCCAACCCACATCGCTGCCGGAAATTGAGCCCGCTTCGGTTCCGTCGTTATATTTCACGATGCAGAGGTTGGATTGCGTGCGTCGCTGGTTCGTCTGCATGTCCTGCTGAAAGTGTCCCGCTGGCAGATCAAACTTTTTCCGCACGGCTTCCAGCGAGTTGTGGGCCCAGGGATTGGCTTCGACCCACTTCCATGCTTCAGGCCCGCGAATCGACTGCACCGACTTGACGCCTGTCTCCCCGCCCTTGCGGCGATCCATAAAGGACTGGAGCACATCAATGCAATGGAAGGCGGCTCCCTCGTCCGCCATATCTCCAATCACGAGTCCGTTCTTCAGCGGCGTGTCGGGAGCGAGGTCTATCTCGGGCGTGCGGTAGTAAATGGGTATGGAAGAACCTCCGGTGAGGGGAAAGTTCAGTTCACGGGATTTATCAAACATCCACTTGGCGTCGTCCCAATTGTAGGAAAGGTGTTTGTCGTTAAAGATTGGCACCGAGCGTTGACTCTGCTCGAAGACACGGATCACCTGCTGGTATATCCACCAACGCGGCAACAGCCAGTGCCCCTTCAGATCGGTGGGATAGTTGCCGTGTTCGCAGACGATGACAACCCCGTCCACCGCAAGTTCCTTCCCGCCAAGCGTGACCGCTTCTCCCACTGTTTTAAAAATGGGAATGTTTTTCGCTTTGCATACTTTCTGACCCAGTAAGCTAGTGTCCAGTTGATTGATGTAAACAGATACCACGTCCACCTGCGAAAGAGTGTAGGCGCCCTTCCACCAATAACCGTCCAATAGCTTGTTTACGATCCAGTCGGCATGTGAAGTTGGCAGTCCCCAGTAGCTGACGAGGCAGGCGACCCGAGGTCGCCTTTGCCCAGTCTTCTTACCAGCACCAGCTTGCTGAGTCTGCGGAACAGCACTGGCTGCGGTACCGGTCAAAGCCGCCAAGCCCGCCATACCAGTCATTCCTAGCATTTCACGCCGGGTAAACAGAGAGCGCGACTCCATCGTTTCGCTGATTGGAGGTAAATCTTCCGGCTTGGCTGCAATTTCGATTCGTGTCTTTTTCACAATGGTGATTGGTCCTGTGGGTTTAGGTTTATTTTTTACAAAAAATAAAGCAATAACTGGCATCAAGATCGTCGAACTTGGAGAGCTACCGTCTGAAGGCCGGCAGTCCAGACCCCCAGGCTACTCCATTCGCAGCGCCTGCAGAGGTTCCACGGAAGCAGCGCGGCGGGCCGGAATGACGGAGGCTGCGATCGCCAGCAGCAGAATCGAGATGGTCGCCAGGACGAGAACCATCGGATCGAGCGAATCAACCTGGAAGAGGAGCGAGCGCAACAGACGAGTCATAAAGATAGCGCCGATAGCGCCGATCACGCATCCGGCCACGCCAAGTTTGACGCCGGAAATCAGAACCAATCGCATGACGCCCGCCCGCTGCGCACCAAGCGCCAGGCGGATCGCCATCTCTCGGGTCCGCAGGGCGGTCGAAAAGGCGATGACGCTATAGATGCCGAGCAGAGCCAGCAGAACTGCGGCCCCGGCGAATGTGGAAATGAGTGCTGTATTGAATCTGCGCGGCACCTGGCCCTCAGCAACTACCTGATCCATGGATTCGACGTGAGTCAGTGGTAGCTGGGGATCGAGGGAGCGGACAACCGTGAGCAGGGACTCGGCCATCTGCTCGGGCGGCATCTGACCGCGGAGCACAATCGAACCCGCATTACCGGAAAGCATGCCCGCAGAGGCAAACGATCCGGCGTCCGCCTTCACCTGGCTGGAGGGAATGTAGAACTGGTTTCCTGTGGGTACATCCGCGGCGAGCTCTTTGACGTCGCCAATCTCTCCCACCACGGTCAGCCAGGGAAGAGCGGCTTCGGCAGGGCCGCGATGCAGACGTTTGCCGATTGGATCCTGCCCGGGCCAGTAATGCTCAGCCAGGATTCGGTTGACGATGACAACCAGGCGAGCGCCTTCGCGATCGGCCGGAGTGAAGGCGCGGCCGCGAAGGATGGGAATACCCTGAGCCTGGAAGTAGTCGCCTGCGACCTGAGGGATCCATGCCACATTCAACCCTGCTCCCTTGGGAGGAACATAGCCTTCGGGCGTGAACGTACCTCCGAACTCCACGTCAGCCGCTGGCAGCAGCGAGGTCATTCCGACGGCCTGGACGCCGGGCAACTGTTCCAGCTTGGTGCGCAACATTAGATTGAAGGCGTCGATGTCAGCTTGCGTGGAGTATTGCTCGCGAGGGAGGCTATATGCGGCAGTCAGGGTGTGATCGGTGTGGAAACCGAGGTTGACCGATCGCATCTTGTCAAAGCTCCGCAGCAATAGCCCGGAGGCAATCAGCATGACGAGGGCAACTGCGAGTTCCGCGACCACAAGGGCGGAGCGAAGGCGCGTGTGACCACCGCCGGCGGAGCCAGTGCCTCCACCTTCTTTCAATGCTTCATTGACTTCGGTGCGTGCCGCGGCAAATGCAGGAATCAGTCCGCAGAATAGGCCCGTGACCACCGTCAATCCGAGCGAGAAGGCCACCACTTGCCAGTCAAGCCGAATGGAACTGACGCGGGGCAGAGTCTCGGGCAGGAAGCGAATGCCAATGCGAAGTAATGCGGACGCCAGCACCAGTCCCAGCATTCCCCCGAAGACACTGAGCAACAGCGCCTCGATAAGACATTGGCGCAGAATGGCCGCTCCGCTGGCTCCCAAGGCAAGGCGCACGGAGAGCTCGCGCCGGCGGCGGATGACGCGAACCAGCAATAGTCCCGCGAGATTGGCACAGGCGATAAAAAGGACCACCGTGACCGCGAGCAAGAGTGTTCGGACCAGCGGTCGGGCCTGAGCCACGGTGCTCTCATCGAGCCGTTGGACATCAGGATGAAGACGACGACTGCGCAGCGCCGGGGGAAAGTTGCGCATGATCTCCTGTGCTGCGGGGATAGCATCCTGCTGGGCCTGCGCCGGAGTCACACCGGGCTTCAGGAGTCCGACCATGTTGAACACCCAGGCTCCCGCCGAGGCCTGGGACCTTTCAGCCTGCGTGAAGCTCATCGGTACCCAAAGCTCGCACCGGTTCAACTGACCAGGAACCAGCGGGAATTCGAATGCGCGCGGCATCACGCCGATGATCTCGTAGGGCTTGCGATCGAGAAGAATCTTTCGGCCCAGTATGTGGGGATCACCGTCGAAGCGACCGCGCCAGGTCTGATAACTAAGCACCGCCACCTGCCGACTGTCATCGTCCTCCTGCTGAGTGAAGGCGCGGCCCATCAATGGCGAGACGCCGAGCACGGGAAACATACTTGCCGTAAGCCGCCCGGCATTGATCTGCGCAGGTGTACCCAGGCCAGAAAGTTCGTAGCTAGTGGTCTGGTAACCGCCGAGGCTTGAGAATGCATGCGTGTCTCGCATATAAATGCGAATTCCATGCGGCGTAACGCCGGGCGCCTCGCCGCCATACTCTACGCCCTCAAGCCGGTCGCCGAGAGTGACCAGTCTCGCCTGATTGGCAAATGGCAAGGGTCGCAGCAGCACACCCTCAACGATGGAAAAGATAGCGGTGGTGGCCCCGATGCCAAAGGCCAGGGTGAGGATCGCCGTCAGCGCAAATCCCGGTGACTTGCGCAGTTGACGCAACGCATAACGAATATCTAGAACAACGGATCCCAATGTTGTCTCCGAAGATGCTCGCGGACTCTTTTTTCAGGATCGCACATTGGTTGACAGGTCGCCGCCGGCGGAGGCGCTATCTTCATAGAGATGCACGCTGGAAGCGGAACCCCCGTCATCCAACCGTCCGCAATCGCGAATCGCAGTCCGAAACCAAACGCTCCTTCTGCGCAATTGATCGCGGTTTATTGCGATTGTCGATCGCAAACACTCAAAAGGTATGAGTTCGTTGCCCAACGGTTTGTCAGTTGACGACAACAGCCCGAGTCACGCATTGATGCGCGGCTGCCGAATTGTAGGCCCTCGGAGTTTGTGGCCATGTGCCAAACGTCAGGGTATCCGCTGTGCCTTAGTGGATCGGAAACCCGCTTCCCATCTCGGTCATGACGAGTTCAGCCGCATTTCCCTCACCGTCCGCGTCGTCGACTCATCCCTCTCCGCATAGATACCGACACCCTACGCAATTTTCCACGGAACCGTCCTTGCCTTTCCTCCGTATAAGGATGTAGGCTGTCTACATCATTATGTTCAACTCAAAACCTGCCTACCAAAATCGCATTGAACTCCTCCAGGGCACCCTCGACATGCTCATTCTCAAAACCCTCCAGTGGGGAGATCAGCACGGCTATGGCATCAGCCAGGCCATCCGCGCCACTTCCGCGGACATCCTCCAGGTCGAGACCGGCTCGCTCTACCCCGCACTCCACCGCCTCGAGCGCCAGAAGTGGGTCACTGCGCAGTGGAAGAAGAGCGACTCCAACCAGCGCGCCAAGTTCTACCACATCACACCGCTTGGCAAAAAACAGCTCGCCGCAGACTACGCCCGCTGGGGCAAAATGGTCGCCTCCATCGAATCCATCATGACCGCAACATCAGCCGGCGAGGCCGCATCATGAACCCATTCCAACTCCCCCATCGCAAATCCGAATTGACCGAAGAATTAAACTCGCATCTCAACCTCGCCATCGCCGACCGCATCTCCCGCGGCGAGTCTCCTGAAGCCGCCCGCGCGAACGTCCTCCGCGAATTCGGCAACCTTCCCCTCGTCGCCGACGTGACTCGCGAGCGCTGGGGCTGGCTTCGCTTCGAACGTCTCCTACAGGATCTCCGCTACGCCCTCCGCACACTCGCCCGCGATCGCGGCTTCACCATCGTGGCCGTCCTCATCCTCGCTCTCGGCATCGGCGCCAACGTCGTCGTCTTCAGCGTCGTCAACACCCTGCTCCTGCGCCCCCTGCCTTTCCCGCAGTCCAACCAGCTCACCTACTTCAACGGCAACTATGGTGCTCTTGGACTTTCTGATACCTCCTACACCGCCGATTGGTACCAGGCCTATCAGCGCAACAACAAATCCTTTCAGTACATATCCGGCTACGTTCCATATCTCTCCATCGGCGAAACCAAGCTCATGAACCGCGGCGAGCCGCGCCCTGTTGACGGTGCCTGGGTACTCGGCGATTTTTTCCAGACCCTCGGCATCAAGCCCTACCTTGGCCGCCAGTTTTCGTATGATGAGCTCGTAAAAGGCGGCCGTCCCGCCGTCATCCTCAGCTATCCCTTCTGGCAACGCGAATTCCACGCTGATCCGAAAGCCATCGGCCAGAACATCACCCTCGGCTCTAACTCCTACACCATCGTCGGCGTCCTTCCCGCGTCCTTCGACTACGGCGCCGTCTTCGCACCCGGCACCAAGATGGACTACTTCATCCCCGTCATCCCCGACTTGGTCCGCCAGTGGGGACACATGTTCGCTCTCGTCGGCCGCCTTAAACCAGGCGTCTCCGTCGCCCAGGCGCAGTCGGAAGCTAATATCCTGTTTCCGCAACTCCGCGACTCACTCCATCTCCAGGGCGACACCGACTACAAAACCACCATCACCGGACTCAAAGAGCAGGTCAGCGGCAAGCTCCGCCGCTCCCTCGAAGTCCTGTGGGGGGCAGTTGGATTGATCCTCCTCATCGTCTGCGTCAATCTGTCCAATCTCCTTATCGCTCGCGCCGCGACACGCACCAAAGAATTCGCCCTCCGCGTAGCGCTTGGTGCCGGCCGCGGCCGCTTACTTCGGCAACTCCTCACCGAATCGCTCGTCCTCTCCAGTGCCGGTGCCGTCCTCGGCCTCGCCTTCGCTTACGCCGCCGTGCAGTACCTTGCTCATCAGGGATCAATCTCGCTGCCGCTCCTCAGCACCGTTCGCATCGACGGCACCGCCCTCGCTTGGACTCTTGTTGTTACCGCCGCCGTCGGCCTTCTCTTCGGGGTCGCTCCCGGACTCAAAATCGCTACCGGTAATCTGCAGGACACCCTCAAAAGCTCGGGTCCGAACACCTCCGACGGCAAACAGCATGAGCGTATGCGCTCCGCCCTCGTCATCTCAGAAATCGCCCTCGCCTGCGTCCTTCTCGTCGGCGCTGGCCTGCTGCTGCGCAGTTTCCTCGAGGTCCTGGACGTCGACCTCGGCTTCCAGCCCGCCCACGCATCCGCCATCAAAGCGGACTACGTCGTCAACTACAGCGGCAACTCCAGCGGCGGCGACCAGCGCAGCGCCGCTTTTCAGGAAATCATCCGGCGCGTCAGTGCAATTCCTGGAGTCCAGAAAGTCGGTATCACCGACGCTCTCCCTCTCGAGCACGGCCGCAGCTGGGACCTCTACGCCGATGACAAGGCCCACCCGCCCGGATACAACGCCGACGCCTTCGTCTATATCGTCACTCCCGGCTATCTCCAGGCCATGGGCATTCGCCTGCATGAAGGCCGTGACTTCACCTGGAACGACTCGCCCAAATCCGAGCATGTCATCATCATCAATCAGGCCGCCGCACGTCGCGAATGGCCAAATGAAGATCCCATTGGCAAACTCGCTCGCGGCATCGGCGACGGCAAAACCCGCGTTGTTGGCGTCATCGATAATGTGCATGAAATCAGCGCCGAAGAAGACTCCAGCCCCGAAGTCTACGTCCCCGTCACCCAGAGCGAGCCCGGCAGCGCAGAAGTCGTCATCCGATCCGCGCTGCCCACTGCTGTCCTCGCGCCCACCGTTATGCAGGTGCTGCGCTCGCTCAATCCCGGTCAAGCTGCGGTCGAATTGCGTCCTATCGAGTCCCTCGTCGACCGCTCCTCATCTCCGCGCCGCTTCTTCGCCATCCTCGTCGCCATCTTCGCCGCCCTCGGCCTCATCCTCGCCTCACTCGGCATCTACGGAGTGATCTCCTACTCCGTCACCCGCCAGACGCAGGAGATCGGCATCCGCATGGCTCTCGGCGCCAGCCGCAAACGTGTCCAGCTCGCCGTCATCTCAAAAACACTGCGCATGGCCGTCATCGGCATCGTCCTCGGCACCGCCGCTTCCTTCGCCGTTGCACACGCCATCCGTTCCATCCTCTTCGGCACCGCGCCCACAGACCCAATCACCTTCGCCGCCGTGGCCCTGCTTCTCACCGCCGTAGCACTGGCCGCCGGCTACCTGCCCGCCCGTCGCGCCTCTCGCACCAACCCCATTACCGCCCTCCGCGGCAACTAGAAGTTTCCCCTCTGCCACGCATCCATGTAGCAGGCTCGCGGTGAATTGTGGCCATGCGCCCAGTCAGCAGAGGTCAGCGTATCCGCTGGACCTTAATGGATCGGAAACCACTTCTCATCTCGGCCATGTTGTGCGGATTTTAGAAGGACTTTGGATCAATTCGACATTCGATTTCCAGCGAGCCATTCATTCCTCTCATAGCCGATTGCTCGCTAGGTGCTTCAGATCTGCGCATTCCGGACATTCCTGCTTTCCGAAGGACACTCGGCATTTCCCATTCAGAGAATGGCTCTGTTTATGAGCAGATTTCAAAGCGCGGAGAATCTTCTGCTGTGTCCTTCACGAGCAAAAGGCAAGCATTTCGCGGGGATTTTTGGGGATAGTTGGATGTAATTTGTAGATTTGAAGACATGCAAGACTGCATGGTGGACCTGGTCGGGATCGAACCGACGACCTCTTCCATGCCATGGAAGCGCGCTCCCAGCTGCGCCACAGGCCCACAGACAAACTCCCTCTAGTTTACACGAGCGAGGGCGGATGACAGGGTCGCCGAACAACGGGCCGCGACCTACGGCCAGGGACTATTCTGATTGCAGGCGTTTCCCCAAGCGTCGAGGCTGAGTTCAGTGGCCGCAACACGCGCGAGCGCGCTCACGATTGGAATAGGGGAGAGCATGCAAGGATTTCAATGGAAAGCGGCGCACCAGGCAACGGCACAGGGATGTGCGGCATCCGTGCAAGATATGCCTGAAGACCCCCTGACCCCGTGCGCCCCGAATTGCAATCGTGTGACGGCACACTTCCCGATTCAGTGGGTGTTGAGAGGCTTGGCCGCTGCTACCTTTCTGGTCCTGCTGCAGCTTTCGCTTCTGACGCCGAAAGCTTCCGCAGCCGGGTTGCAATCGAATGCTGCAGCGCCGTCAGCACAGCCGGAAACGCCTTCCGCCGCAATTAGTGACACGCTGCGTCCGGCGTTGGAGCAAGTAGGGCATAGCGTGAGTCAAATTCAGATTGACCATTGGAAAATCTCCAAGGGCTGGAAAGAACAGTTGCAGAGCGATGCCGATTCCATCAGTGGCGATCTTTCCCATCAGTTGCCCGGATTGTTGCAGCAGGCCCAGGCGGCACCAACCGCCCTGGACGCGCAACTGCGTCTGATGCAAAATGTGGACGCGCTGTACGACGTCTTAGTGCGCCTGACCCTGGCGGCGGACATGAACGAGAAGAAAAACGACGCGGCCCTGCTCGATAGTTCTCTGCAACATCTGGAAGCTGCCAGAAAAGCCGCAACTTCGCAGTTGGTGGCCGCTGCTGCCCAGCAGCATCAACAGTTCACCGAGTTGCAGGCCCGCATGGAGGCCAGTCAAGCGAACCAAAGTGCACCGGCCATGCACGGCAAAACCATCGTCGTGGACAATGAAGTGCGCCATGCAACGGTGCATCACACCACGCACCATAAGAAGCCATCGCCTTCGACCGCTTCCAAACCGCAGACAGGCGCCGCTCCATCGACCGGCGATAAGCCGACTCCGCAATAAACTTCAGCCCTTACGATTCTCATGTGGTTCGGTTGCTGCAATCGGTCTACACCGTTTGCAAACGGCCGCCTTATACAAAAAATTGTTCCTGAGGCCGTAAAATAAGAATCAGGTCGCAACCGGCGATTCAGCAGGTGTTCTTGAAACGAGTCACGTCTCTCCTTTTTATTGCGGCATTAATCACTGCCGTTCCCGTTCTTCGTGCGCAGGACGGCCCCCACACCCAGGTGCATGATGCTGCCCCGTTAAAGGCGCCTCCGGGGTCGAAGGTGGCGATTGTCGAGTTTGACGATATGGAATGTCCCATGTGCGGACAAGATAATCCGCTGCTGATGGGCGCCGCCGCAAAATATCACATACCCTGGATTCGCTACGACTTTCCGCTGCCGTTCCACGCGTGGAGTTTCCAGGCTGCCGTGGATGCGCGGTGGTTCGATACCAAGTCGAAGAAACTGGGCGATGATTTTCGCAACGCGGTCTTTGCCAACCAGCGCAGCATTGAGACTGAGGCGGATTTGCGGGCGTTCGCTGAGAAGTTTGCCCAGGAACACGGCGTAGGATTTCCCTTTGTCGTCGATCCGCAAGGAAAGCTGGCAGCGGCAGTGAAGGCGGATTATGCGCTCGGCCAGCGAGTTGGCATCGAGCACACGCCGACAATCTGGGTGGTCACCAATCAGACCACCGGCGTGCCGTATGTTGAGGTGATCGATCCCAATCAGCTGTATGCCATCATCGACCAGGCGATCGCAGAGACGGCGAACGAAGCTCCGGCGCACACCTCGCACACGCATCACCACCCCGCTGGTCAATAGCGGGTGGTGACGCCGGTCGTTGTGCAGCAATTGATTGCAACGGCAATCAGCGATTGACGTGTTGCATGGCGGACTCGGGATATCGCGGTCCGGCCGCCACTCCCTGCGGAGCCGCTTCCGCAATGTGTTTCAGGTCGGCAGGCGTCAGATGAATCGACGCCGCGCCGACATTTTCTTCCAGGTAGCGCAGCTTTTTCGTGCCCGGAATCGGAACGATGTCCTCGCCCTGCGCCAATACCCAGGCCAACGCCAGTTGCGATGCCGTACAGCCCTTCTCTCGCGCAAGCTCCTCCACCCTCTTCACCAGGTCGAGATTGAGCGCAAAATTCTCGCCCTGAAAACGCGGAGAGTTGCGACGATAATCGTCCGCCGGCAAGTCCTCCAGCTTGCGAAAACGTCCCGTTAGAAATCCCCGTCCCAGCGGGCTATAGGCTACGAAGCCAACACCCAGCTCACGGCAGGTGGCGAGGACTTCATCTTCCGGATCGCGCGTCCAGAGCGAATATTCCGTTTGCAGCGCCGCGATTGGGTGGACCGCAACCGCCCTCCGCAATGTCGCCGGAGCCGCCTCCGACAGCCCAAGATGCCGAACCTTCCCCTCACGCACCAGGTCCGCCATCGCTCCCACGGTTTCTTCAATGGGAACCTTAGGGTCGACACGATGCTGGTAATACAGGTCAATGGTGTCGACGCCAAGCCGCTGCAGGCTGGCTTCGCAGGCACTCTTTACATAATCGGGATCACCGTTCACACCCCCATGTGCACCCGTCTTGGGATCGCGCACAATGCCGAACTTCGTGGCCAGCACCACTTTGTCTCGCCGATCTCGAATCGCTTTCCCGACCAGCACTTCATTCTTGTGTGGCCCATACATGTCCGCCGTGTCCAGAAAATCGATTCCCAACTCCAACGCCCGATGAATCACCGCAATCGACTCCTGATCGCTCTCTCGACCGCTGTAGAAATCGGACATTCCCATGCAGCCCAGGCCCAATTCAGAAACCTTCAGGCTATTTCCCAGTGTTCGCTGCTTCATTTGCTGCCTCCTCCGTCGGCTTCGCCTGCTTATATGGATGCGCGTTGCCCATCTGACAGTTCACAATTCAGCGCACTGCGCTCGATCATGACGAATGCTATACCCCCGCCCATTCAACTTGGATTGAAAGCAATTTCGCATGCAGGAACTGTTTGTCTTCGCAGTACACTGAACTTTCATTCTGCTCATGAAAAAACTGCGCGTAGGCATTCTCTTTGGCGGTCGCAGCGGCGAACATGAAGTTTCGCTGCTGTCTGCGGCGTCTGTTCTTCAGGCCATGGACCAGAGCAAATACGACGTCCATCTCATTGGCATTACCAAGGATGGCCGTTGGCTCACAGCCAATGACGCGGCGCATTTGCTGCCGGCTTCCACTGGCGAGCCGCAACATTTGCGCGCCGGCGATCCCGAGGCAACTCCAGGCGCTGCGCTCCTCGAACACGGCAAAGAAGTCATGGTGCAACCCGTTCCTTCATCCGCCGAACATACCGGCAGCGCGCTGGCCACGCTCCGCACCAGCGCGGAAAAATCGCTCAATGTCGATGTGATCTTTCCAGTGCTGCACGGCACGTTTGGCGAAGATGGCACCGTCCAGGGTCTATTGGAACTCGCTGACATCGCATACGTCGGCTCTGGCGTTCTCGGTTCCTCCGCGGGAATGGATAAAGACGTCATGAAGCGTCTGTTTGCTGCCGCCAGGCTACCCATCCCAAAGCACGTCACATTGTTGCGCGGTGAGTGGCAACAGAATCCTCGCCGAGCGATCCAGCGCGTCGAAACCGCTCTTCGCTATCCCATGTTCGTCAAGCCCGCGAATCTGGGTTCGTCCGTAGGCATCAGCAAGGCCCATGATCGAAAAGAACTCGCTGTCGCCATCGATCTCGCCGCCAGCTACGATCGCAAAATCGTGATTGAGAGCAGTATCGGCGGCAAGCGGGGCAAAGCGCGCGAGCTGGAAGTCGCCGTGCTGGGCAACGACTCGCCAGAAGCATCCGTCGTCGGCGAAGTGATCCCGTGCAAGGAGTTTTACGATTACGAAGCCAAGTATTTGAGCGAAGGCTCGCAACTGATCATTCCGGCGAAACTCACCAAGGCGGAGACCAAGCGCGTGCAGCAGATGGCCATCGACGCGTTTCGCGCCTGCGATCTGTCGGGCATGGCACGCGTCGATTTCCTGATGGAACCGGGAATCTCGACCACGGCTCGTCCGCGGAAAATCTACCTGAACGAAGTCAACACGCTGCCCGGGTTTACTGCCATCAGTATGTATCCCAAGCTATGGCAGGCGAGCGGGCTCCCCTACAAACAACTGATCGACCGGCTGATTCAACTCGCGCTGGAGCGGCACGAAGAAAAAAAGAGCAACCGCTATGACCTGTAGCGTCCTTCGAAATCCAGCGACGGCGTAGGTGCCCTGCAATACGCATGGATTTCCCGCTCTCTCGGCTGCGACAGTCTGAGCCTCGCGCATTCCGCCGGCGTTCACTCCGTCGACTGTCCCGGCCTCGCACACGTACTTCGGCGGTCGGGTGTTGTTTCTTTGTACACTGTTCGCAGAACAATCAGATTGATCCTCCTTCGCCACATAGTCAGGCCCTATAGTTGCGATTGAGCGTGTGCCGGAAAACATGAGACGAAAAATCCCCATTTCTGTTTCCCTGGAGTCCGCCGCCTGCTTACGCCCGAGTCTTCGCAGATTTTCGAGCGCCCAATGACCGGCCAATTACAGAACGGGTATTTCCCCTTCTGCGAGATCCTCCCTGCATACGCGGCGCGAATCGGCTGTGCTGTTTTCACTGCCGATTTTCTGACCATGCTTCTGATGAACGTCGCGCGCCTGGACACCCACTGGTTGCCGTACTTATTTTTTGCACTGTTCGCAGCGTCCGCATGGGCGATTTTTCGCGCGCGGTGGATCCCCTCCATTCACCCGGCCTATCTGTCCCCCGCCCAGCACCGCCGCCTGTCGCTGCTCGTTCTGTTCGTAGTATTTTTACTGGCTGTCGCGCGACTGCCGTATTTGCTGGAAGGACACCTGCATCACCTGGTGGGTGCGGTCGTCTACGACGATACCTGGCATTTCCAGGAGATCAACTCACTCGTCCATTCAGCCCGATATCCCGCCCAATGCAGCTTAGTTCCCAATCGATATTTCTCTTTGTACTATGCCCCCTGGATGATGATCGCTGCCATATATCTCGCGATCCCTCTTCACGGATTCACTATCAAGGCGGCGTTCGCGATCGGCTGCGCCATCTATCAATTTCTTCTGTGCATGACTCTTTTGTACGTCGGAATTTCGCGCGGTCGCAGCCGGCAGCACCTTGATTGGGCGATCTACTTGATCGCCGGCTGGGCCGGAACCGAATCCTTGTTCTCCCTGATGTACTTTCTTCGACGCAACCTTGTATGGCTGCGCGCGTCAGAGACTCCCATTCATCTTCCTCCCCTCCTGACAGGCATTCTGTGGGCCCCGCACCATGCTGCGACTGCCGTCGCGTTAATACTCTGCTGGCACATTTGGGATCGCGCGCCGGAAAAACATTGGCAGTTAGTTCTCCAATGCAGCATTTTGCTGGCGTTCGCTTTCTACGGCAGCGTGTTCGTCTTTCTCGGTGCGTTCCCTTTTGCCGCGTACTATGCTCTGCGCACGGCCCGCGCAAACTACAAAGCAGTTCTTGGAGTCGCTAGTCTGGCGGCCGCGCTGATCTGGCCGCTCTTATGGATCTACCTAGGAAAAACTCACGACGTTCGTTTCCTATTCCCATTTATAAAAAGAATCGACGAGCTATTCCCATACCTCGCCAGTCCTGAATTCATCTCCCTGCATCCAGGATTTGTCTCTGCGGTCGAAAATTTCCACGGGATCGCAGCCGCCTTTTTCGTCTTTCTAGTACTTATGTTCCTCAATTTCCTGCTGCACGCAATTGCACTCATCTTCCACGGAAAAAACCTAAGTCCAGATAACATCGCATTCGCTTCCATTGCGATTGCATTCATCGTTTCCACTTTTTTCATCGGATTTCCGGAAGGCGATAACTACGCCAGCCGCGGCTACCTTATCCCGGTCATTGTCCTGGGCTGGATTTGCGCGCAGATTTTGCCGAACATCCGGCCTCGGCCATGGATCGTGCTGGGATTGCTCCTGGGCTCGTTTGGCCTGCTCCATCAGGGATTTTCCATCTATAGAAACGCAATATACGTCGCTCGCACGCCGGTCAATCCAACCTACGGTGCGTCGATTCTGGCATTGAACCAGGATCGTCACACCAGCACCATCTCCTCGAGCGCGTTTTCTCAAGCCTTCAAGGAGGATCCTGATCTCATCTATGCAGTGGAGAAGTTTGTCGATGGCGGCAAAAGCCACCTGGTTGTCGCAGATCGCCAGCTTGAATGTCTGGGACCGCACGGCCCGTGGCGATGGCAGCAGCGGCCGATGCCGCCAGGCAAGTGATGATGGTGACTGGCGAATCGATGCCCGGTCGGCGCATTGGTCGATGCGAAGAGAGATAAGCTGCAGCGTGTACGGTTCCAGCACGGACGGCCTTCGTCCTAGGGTTCTGCAACCCCATAGTTTCCTTCCCGCCGTGCCGCGCCTTACAATGTGGCCATGACGCTGCTTGACGCTCCAAGGTACAACGCGCACAAGGCACTCATCCGCCGCAACATCATTATTGGCATCCTCATCGCGATTCCTTTTGTTGCTTTCTTCACTTGGTATTGGTGGAACTGGCCGGAGGAGCACCGCGTCAATCAGTTCTTCCATTCGATTGAAGCCAAGGATTATTCGCACGCCTATGCGTTGTGGAACAGCGACCCCGATTGGCAGCAGCACCTCGACCGCTACAAGTTATATACCTTCGACCAATTCAAACAAGACTGGGGTCCATCCGGGGATTATGGTGTCATCACCAAAGCCAAAATCGTAGTGACCAAGGAATACGGAAGTGGCGTGGTGATTGGCGTGCGCGTCAACGACAGCCCCAAGACGCTATTCCTCTGGGTAGAAAAAAAATCTAAAACCGTCGGCTACTCTCCGGTCGAACTGCGCTTCTGAGTTTCATCCGCTCGACGGCCGACGTGCGTTTCTTTCACACGCTCGAAAAGCATGGACCATCGTCCCTGACGAGAGCTCGCCGACTCAGCGTGTCTCTCTACAATCGGATGGGGGACGTGCGGCCAGATGACTGAAAAGCAATCCGGTCGCATCGCAACATCACCCAAAGCACTCCAGGAATTCGCCGACGATCCTCGCATCACGGTTCGGCGAGGCGGCGCCCCGAAGGCCGGCGGCGCATGCGTCGTGTACTGGATGCAGCGTGCCCAGCGGGGCCTCAACAATGCCGCTGTCGACTGTGCCGTCGATATCGCCAATGAACTTGGCCTTCCGCTGCTCGTTTATTTTTCTGCCATCTCCAACTTTCCCAATGCAAATCTGCGACATTACGTTTTCCTGAACCAAGGCTTGCCAGATATCGAAGCCGATCTGGCGGAGCGCAACATTTCTTTCATCGTGCGGCGTCCGCCGAATAACTCGCTCGACAAATTTCTCGAAGAGGTGAACGCCGGGATTTTGATCGGCGACGAAAATCCCTGTCGCGAGCCGGAGAGATGGCGTCAGGTCATCGCCAAACGTTTGCACATTCCATTCTGGACCACCGACGCCGACGTTGCTGTTCCGAGTAAATTGTTTCCCAAGCCGCAGTATGGCGCCTATGTGCTTCGGCCGAAACTGTATCGTGAGCTCCCAAACTATCTCCATCCACTGAAAAATCCCAAGGCACAGCATGCATGGAGACGTCCCAAAAATTTCGAAAGTTTTCCGGTGAACAGCGACATCACCGCCGGTTGGAAGAATTTCGATCGAACGGTGCGCCCCGTGGAAGGATTTGCCGGCGGCTCGCACGCCGCCCGCAAGCGACTGAAGTATTTCGTCCAGCACCTGCTCGCGGAGTATGACAAGCAGCGTAATCAGCCCACCTTCGATGGCTCCAGTCGACTCTCTCCCTATCTCCATTTTGGCCACATCGGTCCAACAGAAATTGCACTGGCCGTGGACGCGGCTGCCAAAAAACACCCCTCGCTCAAGGAAGCGCGTGATTCGTTTTTCAACGAGCTGCTCGTCTGGCGAGAGCTGGCTGTCAATTTTGTAAAGTACACCCCGAACTACGATTCCGCTGAATGCGCTGAGACGTGGGCCCGTCAGTCCCTGGCCGAACACGTGCACGATCCTCGCGAGTGGACCTACACGCTGGAACAATTGGAACGCGGCCAGACCCACGATGAACTATGGAATGCGTCACAATTGCAGATGGTTCACTTCGGATGGATGCATAACTACATGCGTATGTACTGGGGAAAGAAAATCTTGGAGTGGTCGCGCGATCCAGCGACAGCATTTGCCCATGCAGTCGCGCTGAATGACAAGTATCAGCTGGATGGGCGCGATCCCAACGGTTACGCCGGGATCGCCTGGACGATTGTCGGGAAATTCGATCGCCCCTGGTTCGATCGCCCCATCTTCGGAAAAATTCGCTACATGTCGGCAGCATCCACCGGCAAAAAGTTCGACTCTCAGGGCTACATCGCCATGGTTCGTGAGCGCGCCGCTTCCGGCACCCTCTGGTGATGGCCGGAGCCTATTTCGAAAGTCGCAGCATCACCACGCCATCCTTCGGAACCGTTGCCGTATAGGATCCATTCAGCGTTCCCAGGTCTTTGTGCGACCACAAGTCGCGCGCGTGAACAGGACCATCGAAGCCTACTGCCTTAAAGTGCACAGTGATGGGATATTCTGCTTCGCTGCGATTGAACAGCGCCACCGCCATGGCACCACCTTCCAGCGGCTTGCTCCACACTTCAAATGGGCCAACCGCCCTCACCCGATCTCCCTGGATGCCAAGACGATCCTGGTCGACGGCGATCACATCCTTGTTCATCAGGATGCTCTTGGTGGTGTCGTCCATCTTGCTCAGATCATTTCCAGCCAGTAATGGCGCGGCCAGGATCGCCCACAGGCTCATATGCGTGCGATATTCATCGGGCGTCATGTGGCCATTGCCTACTTCCAGCATGTCAGGATCGTTCCAATGTCCGGGCGCCGCGTATTTTGAAAGTCCTGCCTGCGCAAATCCAATGACCGACATGCGGTCGTAGGTGTCGTTGATGTCGCCGGTGGTCCGCCACAGATTTCCGCCGACCTGCGGTCCCCAGTTCCAAACCGCGTCAAACCCGTACTGGCACAGGCTGAACACGATCGGCCGATTCGTGCTGAGCAAGGCCTGGTGCATTTTTTCGTAGGCTGCGTGCATCATTTCCCACTGCTTCTGCTGGTCATTGGGAGCTTCTTTTTTCATGATCCCGCGGTAGCTGCACAGGTCATACTTCAAATAATCGATGCCCCATTTCGCATACGTTTCCGCATCTTGCTGCTCGTGACCGTAACTTCCGGGATAGCCGGCGCAAGTTTTCGGCCCGGGCGAAGAATAAATCCCCAGCTTCAGCCCCTTCGAGTGGACATAGTCCGACAGCGCCTTCATGTCTGGAAATTTGCTGTTGGTTGTAATGTTTCCCTGCGCGTCGCGCGGTCCTTCCCACGTGTCGTCAATGTTCACGTAAATATACCCGGCATTGCGCATGCCGCTCGACACCATGGCATCCGCGGCCGCGCGGACATCGGCGTCCGTCACTTTGCCGGCGAAATGGTTCCAGCTATTCCATCCCATCGGAGGTGTGGCTGCCAGCTTATCGGATTGTGCGTGGGCTGAAGCGGCAGGCAAAAAACATACAGCTCCCAAAAGCAGCAAGCCAGGAATAGCAAAACGAAAATGATGACGCATTTTTCCTCCGAACGTAATTTCAATGATCCAGCAACCGTCCACCATGTTATCAGCGCGATTCGAAACGGTCTCGCTCGCGCCGCGCCATCCAGTTGCAAATCGCATTTAGATCCGCGACGGGAGCCTGCGTGAACGGGATGGTGTGCATGTATGGCGGCGGCCCGAACTCTGGAACCAGTGTGGAAACTTCGCGCCCAGCCGCCTTCTGTGCTTCCCAGATTTGTCGCCACCATTGCTCGTGAACTTCCAGATGATGACTCCACTCCGGAGCGCGTGGATCCGGCACCTGCGGCCCTTCTTCAAAACCCACACGCGCATGCAGGTGCCAGCAGTGCTCTGCGCTCAACTCCAAAATTTCTCCGCAGTCCGGTAGCAGCCGCTCAGCAACGCAGACCCAATGGCTGTAATCGCACGTCAATTTCAGGGAAGGGAATCGCTTCAGAATCCGCTCCGTATTCCACGGATTAGAAAAGTAGCGCAAACGATGCGTCTCATGGGAGATCGGAATACCGACCTCAGCTTCCATCTCCAGCGTGGCGCCGTAAAAATCCTCCGCCTGCGCATAGCTCCACGCATCCGATCCGGTATGGCCATTGATGAACAGGGGATTGTCGTCGAGGCATTCTTCAATCTGGCTCTTCAGCGAGTGCAAGTGCTCCGCAACCGTTCCTGCTGGAGTGAACTGATTGCTGAAAACTTGCGGAATCCACGCGAATCCTTCGTCCTTCAATGTCCGGCGGAAAAGGTCTCTGTCAGGCAGGAAAAAAAGTGGCGTCTCAAGTGCCTCGTAGCCTTCCTCATGCCACTCCCCGATGTACGGAGCGAAACCGTTCGAGAGGTTCACGCCCCAAAGATGTCGAACCAGCAGAAGTTTCAGAAGGGTTTCCGCCTTTCAGATAGATTCCAGTGCCGTCAAAACGCCGTGCCGCGCGTGCCACGTTGTCTCGGTCGACGTCCGCTCCAGTCTACAATGCGAATAGCAAGCCGGGTTCTGCCACACAACGTTGCACAGGTTCCTGGAAGACAAACGGCGATCAATCTCAACATCCAATGGCCGCGATCACCACACCTCCGTTTCACGTTCTCACCAAGCCCGTCGGTCCAATCTGCAATCTCGACTGCAAATACTGTTTTTACCTGGAAAAAGAAGTTCTCTATCCCGACACTGCCAAGTGGGCGATGCCTGCGGAGGTTCTTGAGTCTTACATCCAGCAGTACATTCAACAACAGGACACGGATGTCATCCATTTCGCCTGGCAAGGTGGCGAACCCACATTGCTCGGGGTCGACTACTTCCGCAACGTCATCGAGCTCCAGAGAAAGTATGCCAACGGCAAGCGAATCGAGAATGCCTTTCAGACCAACGGCGTTCTGCTGAATGACGACTGGGCCAATTTCTTTGCGGAGCACCATTTCCTCATTGGCATTTCGATCGACGGTCCCAGAGAATTGCATGATGCGTATCGTGTCGACAAAGGTGGTCAGCCGACGTTTGACCGCGTCATGCGCGGCGTCAGCGTTCTCAAGAAGCATTCCGTTGCCTTCAATACCTTGACCACGGTGCACCGTAAGAATTCCTACAATCCGCTCGAGGTCTATCGCTTTTTGAAAGAGAGCGGTAGCGGCTATATGCAATTCATCCCTATCGTCGAGCGCATCTCAACCCACACCACGCAGGATGGCATGGTGCTGGTTTCCCCCAGTTTTTCCGAACGCGCAAGAGTTTCGGACTGGTCGGTCGAGCCAGTCCAGTTTGGGCGATTTCTTTCGACCATCTTTGATGAGTGGGTTCGCAACGACGTGGGAAAGACGTTCATTCAACTTTTCGACGTATCGCTGGAAATGTGGCTGGGCATGGAGGCCAGCCTCTGCATCTTCCGCAAGACCTGCGGCTCCGCGCTCGCTATCGAACATAACGGGGACCTCTACTCCTGCGATCACTTTGTCTATCCGGAAAATCGGCTGGGCAACATTATGCAGCAGGCAATGGCTGAGATGGTCGAATCACCCCAGCAGCTCCAGTTCGGCCAGGCGAAAAACGACACGCTGCCCAACTATTGCCGGCAGTGCGAAGTTCGATTCGCCTGCAACGGGGAATGCCCGAAGCATCGTTTTGCGACAACTCCGGATGGCGAAGCAGGGCTGAATTATCTCTGCGCGGGATACAAAAAATTCTTCACCCACATCGACCCCTATATGCAATTCATGGCCGCACAACTGCGCCAGCAGCGCGCCCCGGCCAATGTGATGGAGTGGGTTCGCATGCGGGACGCTGCGGCATCGCAGTCCGGCAAGCCAGGCCGAAATGATCCGTGCCCCTGCGGCAGCGGCAAGAAGTTCAAACGCTGCTGCGGACTGTCGGCGTAATCGCCGCCGCATCCCGGAAGTCACCATAATCTTATGGCGAATCCAACATTCATCAAATATGATGAGAAAAGAAGTCAATTCTGGAGGCTACCCATGGCCACCGCCTACGCCATTCCGAATATTGCCGGCTACCCCTTCAACATCTTGCCGGATCTTTCCAGTGCAAAAGTCCGCGAACGCCTAAGCCCCTCCGCCATTCGAGGCTTCGTTCGCACCATGGATCGCTGGGGTGTCAAGGAACTGAATGCGCGCAAGTTGCTGGGCGGCCCCTCGGCGGGAACCTACTACGGATGGAAAGCCCACCCCCAGGGTAAAAAGCTTGACCAGGACACCCTGACGCGCATCTCCCTGGTGATTGGCATCTACAAGGCGCTCCATATTCTCTATAGCGACAAGCTCGCGGATGCCTGGATTACGCTGCCGAACCGCGATCCCATGTTTCGCGGAGAAACACCGCTGTCCTACATGGTGGAGCAAGGACAGCCCGGAATGATCCACGTCCGCCAATTGCTGGACGCGTGGCGCGGTGGCCAGTGATTCCTCCGACTAGCCCGGTTCATCTGCGGGCGACCCACCGCATGATTGCGGCAAAGTACAGCCAGGGCGGTAGTGTCCTGTCGTCCATCAGCGATAACGAATCCATGCTGGCGGACCTGGCGGAACTGGACGGCGCAACCAACGATCGCTTATTGGGGGAGGAGGGTCTGCTCCCTGGAATCAGCGTTCATGAGCTGGTCTATGGCGTGCGCTACGCATCGATTGTGAACGCCGCCTTCACCCATAAAAATCCCGCCGGCAGTCGCTTCAATGACGGAACGCGCGGCGCCTGGTATGCCGGTGCGGAGCGCGCGACCTCAATTGCGGAGGTGGCCTATCATCGCTCCCGGCAGCTCGCCAATATTGACTGGAAGGAAGAAGAGCGATCCACGTACGATGATTATCTGGCGGATTTCACCACGGAGTTTCATGACCTGCGCGGCGCCGATCGCGAAGGGACGTCGCGTCAATTCAAGAAATTTCTGAAGCCGGAGCCGGTACCCGCCTGTTACGCAGAATCGCAGCAGCTGGCGCGAAAACTCCTCGCGTCCAGGTCGAATGGATTGATCTATCCCAGTGTTCGCAACCCCGGAGGCACATGCATCGCATGTTTTCGGCCGCCGCTCGTCTATCACGTCCGCCGCGATGCGCGGATCGAACTCCGCATTCAGGTCGATGGAGATTCAGTTCGGACGCATACAAAGAAAGTGCCAATCCCTGAAGAGTGAGACCTGAAACTTGTCGGGAGCGTCCGATTGATTCTTTACCCGGTGGCAAGATGGTGCCGAACATCCGCGCCCCGCACCCAGAAAATGACATCCTCCGCAATATTGGTGGCGTGATCGCCCACCCGTTCCAGGTTTCTCGCAATCAGCACCACATTCAAGGCCTGCTGCGTGAACTCTGGCTGCGCTTTAATGTATCTCGTCAGGGTATGGAAGATGGCGCGATTCAGTTCGTCGACATCGTCGTCCATCAACAGCACTTTTTCCGCCAGCGCCGCGTCGCCATCAATGAAAGCCTGCAGCGCATTGCGTACCATTGTGGCCGCCAGGGTTGCCAGCTTTGGAATATCAACCGGCAATTCAACCGGCGGAACGGTTTGCAGATCGCGAACACGTTCTGCGATTTTCACGGCACGATCGCCGACGCGCTCCAGGTCGGCATTGATCTTGATGACCGACAAAATAAATCGAAGATCGATCGCCATCGGCTGTTCCATGGCCAGCAGGTCGAGCGCCATCTGGTCGATGTCTCTCTCCATGCGGTTGATTGCAGGCTCTGAACGCATCACCAAATCGCAGATTGAAGTATCGCCGACGCGATAAGCCTCGATGGCGCGCTGGGTCGCTTGCTCGGCCATACCCGCCATGACCAGCAGCTTCTCCTTCAAGTCATCGAGATTCTGGTGAAACCGGGTGCGTGTCATCCGAACCTGCCTGTAATGTAATCTTCTGTCCGTTTGTCTGTCGGATTAGTAAAAATTTTAGTCGTTGCATCAAACTCGACAAGATACCCGTTCAGAAAGAACCCCGTCATCTCCGCCACGCGCGCCGCCTGTTGCATATTATGCGTCACGATGACAATCGTATATTCCGCCTTGAGTTCAAAAATCAAATCCTCAATTTTCGCAGTCGAGATCGGATCCAGCGCCGACGCCGGCTCATCCATCAGCAATACTTCCGGATCAATCGCTAAAGCGCGAGCAATGCACAGGCGCTGCTGCTGTCCTCCAGACAGCGAAGCACCGGACTTGCCTTTCCAGACGTCTTTTACCTCATCCCACAATGCCGATCGCCGCAGGCTCCGCTCCACAATCTCGTCGAGCCGCTTTCGCTTGTGAATTCCACCCAACCTCAGCCCGGACGCAACATTGTCATAAATCGACATGGTCGGAAACGGATTCGGCCTTTGAAATACCATGCCCACGCGGCGGCGAATCGCTGCCGGCGGTGAGTCCCCATAAATATCCAGATTCCCAAGCTTCACCGAGCCGGTCACACGCGCGATCGGATTAGTCTCGTGCATCCGATTCAAGCAGCGCACAAAAGTCGATTTGCCGCAGCCCGATGGGCCAATCAACGCAGTCGCCTGATTCGCCGGAATCCTTAGCGTTATATCGTGCAGGGTGTGCGTATTGCCGTACCAGGCATTCAAGTTCTGCACTTCGATTCCAGCTCCCACGTACGCCCCCGACCTCGTTCTTCCACCTTGCGCGGCTCTTTCATCCATTTGACGCCGCTCGCGCCGAGTCTTTCAACCGGCGGAAAAGCGTATCGCCATCCCAGGGCTTTTGTCGAAGCCGGGAACGTCGAAACCTTCCTGACCTTGAGGCTGGGTAGTCGCCGCGACGACCTGCGGCTTAGCGGACGCGATCCAACGCCGACCCGTATCTGGAAGGCTATCAAGCTTTTGTAAACAAGCGATGAATCGACATTGTAGATCAATTTCGGCGGGGCGGTAGCGCGGGAAAGGGATGAGTGCGGCTCAACCTAGGTTTCAGCCGCACCCGGGTGCTTCGGCGATTCGCGGGGCTTTAGCTCTCCGCCAGAGTGATCTCCACCAGCGGATAGCCCTGTTCCTTCCAGCCGTCGAAACCTCCCCGTAAGGGCCGAATACGTTCGATACCAAAGCGGCGCATGGTCAAGGCGACCTTGGCGCTTGTGGCCTCGCTGGGGCAGGTGCAGTACAGCACAACGTCCCGGTCGCGCGGAATCTCTGCATTGCGCGTGATCAGCTCATTCGGGGGCAGGCAGACAGCGCCCGGCAATACCCTGGGATCGGGCAGAATATCGAGCGGATGGCGCAGGTCGATGATGTAGAGATTTTCTCCGCGATCCATCATGGCCTTCAGTTCTGTGGGTTCAATCCGTAACGTCCGAATTTTGCGCAGAAACTGCTGCTGCCGAATGATCCGGGCAATGATGATCCCGATCACGACCACAACCACCAGCGCAAAGGCCGAACGGCCGAGCCAGTGCACAATCGCCGTATTGCGGCGGATCGCGTCGCCAAAGAATCTTCCCACCAGAACAAACGACGTGACCCACAGGAACGATCCCGCCATGTCGTAGGCGAAGAAGGTTCGATACTTCATCTTGCTTTGCCCCGCCAGCGGAGCCGCCATCGTATTCAGGCCGGGAACAAACTTTGCGAAGAGTAATGCGACCGGTCCGTGTCGCATCAGAAGGTCTTCTGTCCTGCGAACGCAGGAGGCTGCTTCGAGAGAGAATTTGCAGACCCAGCGGGTCACGGTGCTGCCGTACAGTCCGCCCAGCCGAAACCAGATGAAGTCCGCAACCGCACATCCCGCCATCGCGGCAAGCACGATTCGGCCGATCCCCATGTGATGGGTCGCCGTCAATGTTCCCGCCGTCAACAGGATCGGTGAACTGGGAAGAGGCACTCCCATCTGTTCCGCCAGAACCCAGCCAAACAGGATCCAATAGCCGTAGTGGAGAAAAAACTGAACCGTAAAGTGCATGGAAGTCACCGCCTCGAACAAGTGCTAAGCAGGTTCACCGCGAGAGGGAGCAGAGTCAGGCAGGCTTTCTTTTTAGGACAAATCCCGTTGAAATCTGTCGGCCCCGGGCAACCCATTTCTGAATCTGCTCTTGAAGCCTGCATACGTCTGATGCTTGAATCTCGAAAAAGTACCGAGACAATTTCAGTGTGATCCAGGAGCGGGCGAGGCCTCTTCCACGCCTGTCGGAGCAGTCGCCCAATAGCTTGTTCTTGCCAGCACCTTCACGTCTAAAGGCTGTCGCAGGCTCACTTTCAGCACATGCAGTCCTGGCGTCAGATCGGAAGGCTGGAACGTGATCATGTAGCGATTATGCACCTGATTTGCCAGCATAGCGATCTGCCGATCCAGCTGCTTTCCGCTGTTGAAGCGAAGGTATTGCCCCCCCGTCATATGCGGAATCGCCGCGGCGCTATTCTTCTTGAGCGCCGCAATCGCCATCATCACTGGTGCCAACAGGTTGGCCGTGTCGCCTTCCGGTGGAGAAAACTGATGCGCATCTTCTCGTCCCGGGCTGAATGCCAGGCTATACACGATCACGTCGCTTTGGCCGACCTGGCGAATCACTTCTTTCATGGGGGTGACGCTGCCGCTGTCGCGAGTTTCGCTCAGCAGTACGATGACGCGCTGGTTTTGCGGCGGCTCATCTTTCAGCATATCGACCGCATACCAGACCGAATCCAAAATCGCCGCACCGCCATCGCCCGGTCGAATGCTGTAAATGGCTTGCTGGATTGCGTCGGGGTTGCTGGTGAAATCCTGCAGCATCCTGGGCCGGCTATCAAACTCCACCACGGCCACACGATGTTCGGTGTCACCTGCCAGCGCTTCCACCATGGTCGGCAGGCCTTGATATTTATCGAATTCGCGCACGGCGGACCGTCCCACCTGCAGCAGCACCACAATCGATATCGGCTGGGCGTAGGTCTCCGTGTCGAGGCGGATTTTCTGTTCGACTCCGTTATCGGTGACCGCAAAATCCTTCGCAGTCAGGGTGAAAACCGGTTCGCCCGCCTTGGTTTCCACCAGCGTCGGTACCAGCACCAGGTTGGTGCGCGCGCGATAGGTCGGGACCTGTTGCGCCTGAGCCAGCCCAAGCGCGCCGGCAAGAAAAGACAGGAAAATACATCGTGCCAGACGAACGGGAAGCCATCGCCGCATGTTCCATTTCTACACTGTCGCAAGCTTCTGTGGGGGAGCGGAAGCGAGCACTGCTTTTCGTTAGCAAAAAAGAAAACCACGCAGCCGGTTGCACCGCGTGGCTATCCCAAAACGTAATGTAACGTCGAATCTACTTCCCAGCGTGGACCAGTGGCATATTGACCAGGTGTTCGCTGATGAACCAGACCCGCAGTTCGTTGGTACGCACAATCTCGCTCACCAGAATACGTTGGTCCCATCGTCGCCCTTTTCCGCGGCTTCGCGGGCCAGCGAGCGTGCCGTCACAATGAACACTGAACCCTACCACTTATCGATGAACACGGCGCATTCGCCCGCCGGTTTCCAGACGATAGATTTCATTGCGCCACAATACGTTGCGGCTGCAGTAGCTGGCTGCCCAGAACAGGATGCCGAGCAGATCCCGCACCGGATACAGCAGGACGCTGGGGCCCGCAGATTTTTCCCGCACAACCCAATGGCTGACGCCAAAGGCGAGCAGCATTCGCGTGCCCACACTCCACACCAGCGCCGCCCCCGCCAGCGCAAGCCAATGACTGGGCCGCAGTCCGCAAAGTGCCAGAACCGTCAGCAGTCCGAAGGGAACGCTGAAGGTCAACGCCGTTCCCAGGTGCCCCTTGGGCCGCGAAAAACGGGTGCTTTTCATCCATCGCGCTTGATGCTGCATGGAGGGCCAGAAGTCTGCGTGCAACACAACGTGATCGATCACATGTTGCGACAAGACCACCGTGTGACCCCGTTCCGCCACCCAGTTGCCCAACAGAAAATCATCGGCGCAATAGTCACCCATCGGCAAGAATCCGCCGATCTCGTTCAGGCACGATCGCCGAATCGCCATGGTGGGCCCCAGCGCGAACTTCATTCCTTCCAGCATGTCGGCCACCAGCACGCCCGCGCTCATTTCGACGGACATGGCGGCAGCCTCGATCCGCGACCACAACCCGCCTTGCGCGGCGACACCGCGGTACAAGCATGTCACGGCGCCGACCGCCTCATCGGCAAAAGGCGCCACCACGTCGCGTACATAATTGGAGTCGACCCGGACGTCGCTGTCACTGATGATCAGCAAATCGTACTTCGCAGCCTCGGCCATCTTCTCCAGCGACAGAATCTTTGCATTCGGCACGGTTGGCTCGCCGCTGGAAAGAAATTGCACCGGCACATCAGGAAATCGCGCCGCAACCTTTCGCGCAGCCAGCAATCCCGCATCGTCCGGCTGCCGCGCGCAAAACAGAATTTCGTACGTGGGATAGGCCTGCTGAAAAAAAGTTGCCAGGTGTGCCTCCAGGTCGGGCTCCGCTCCGTGCAGTGGCTTCAACAGGCTGACAGGCGGCTCGAATACCGCTGAAGAAGCAGTGCGCCGCGTGAATCGCCGGATAGCCACAAGGGCCAGCGCGGTATATACGCTGGAGGTGACCATGCCGAACAGACCGACTCCCAACACGAAATCAAGCAGTAGTTTCATGAATGGCAGAACAGATGATAGAAGATGGGCTGCAGGATTGCGAAGCATTTGCGCATCGGTGACGCTCATCGCAAGGGAAGTCGAGTGTAGCTCGCCGAGTTCGCCTCGCTAGGAGTGCTTCCTCGAATCGCGTGGTGGCACCGGGACAATCACCGGGCGACGCATCGGAACCAGTCCCTGCTCCGCCGAGCCGCCTCCAGGAGGAACCCGCGTCAGCATTTCTGTCCGTACATAATCGACGAAGCTCTGCATCTGTCGATTCATCTCTTCCATGCGTTCCCGCATCTGCAGCACGATCGCGATTCCGGCAATATTCACGCCAAGATCGCGCGCCAGGTTCAGGATGAACTCCAGTCGCTCCAGGTCTTCTTCGGTGTAGAGGCGCGTATTGCCTTCCGTGCGCGATGGCTTCAGCAACCCTTCGCGCTCATACAGCCGCAGCGTTTGAGGATGGATGCCATACATCTCCGCAACGGAAGAAATCATGTAGGCGCCTTTCGATTTACGCTTGGTAGCCATAGCTCTCTTCCTCTGACCCTGGTTCGACTTCAAAATTCCCTTACCCACCGCCGCATCGGCTATGCTAGAAGCCGGTGCCATGCGAACCGCGAAATCCATCGCCGCGATTTTCGTTATGCTGCCGTTCTGCGCCCTGCCCCTTCAAGCTGTCGAGCCCGTACTGTCCTTCCATCCCGGCACCTGGGAGATCGACTCCATCACCACCCAGACCGACGGTCGAACCATCACATCGCAGACAAATCTCTGCGCCAGAGAAGAGATCGACTTCTGGCAAGTGGCTCAGCAGGGGCTGACATGCAAACCTCCTAAGAGCCATCCTGAATCCGGCAATAAAATTCGCATCCACGTTCACTGCGAATTCAATGGCGAGAACCTCCACTCCGACATCATCTCGGAAGCGGTCGAGACCCTTTCTGACCACGGTAACAGCTTCGCGCTGGAAGGTACGACCACAACCAATACCGTGTACCAGGGCGTGCAACCGAAGCAAACTTCCGTTCATTTGCACGCAACCGCACACCGCACTGGCGACTGCGAAAAGTGAACCTGTCTCATACCTGGCTGAACAATCCCGCCCGAGGATCTTCCGGATTCAACCGCGCCAGTTCGCGCAGAATTTCCTTCGATCGCTCATCCTGTACCTTCGGCACCGCAATCTGTACCTCGACAATCTGATCGCCGCGTTTGCCTTCCACCGACGCTGAAGGCACACCTTTTTCCCGCAGGCGCAATTTTTGTCCTGTCTGCGTTCCCGGAGGAATTTTCAGTTGTGTGCGGCCATCAATCGTCGGCACTTCAATCTTCGAACCCAGCGCCGCTTCCGCAACTGTAACTGGAACAGTTACATATATGTCGTCAACGTTGCGCGTAAACACCGGATTGGTTCCAGCGCGAACAATCAGGTATAAATCTCCCGCCGCACCGCCGTGGCTACCGGCATTGCCTTTACCGGCCAGCCGAATTCGCTGGCCGTCGCGCGTTCCCGGCTTGATGCGAAATTCCGCGGTCTCTGTCTTTGCGATCGTTCCCTGTCCCTGGCAGGTCGCGCAACTCTGCTGCACTTGCCCGGTACCACCGCAGCGCGGGCATTGGATATTGAACTTCATCCGTCCGCCCATTTGCGTCACCTGTCCGGTGCCATCGCATTCCGGGCATACGGTTTCGCCGCCCTTCGATGCTGTTCCGTGGCAAGTAGGGCATGGCACCTGGCGAGTGATCTGCAGCTTCAATGAGCCGCCGCGAATCGCCGTCCAGAAATCGACATTCACCTGGTATTCCAGATCGCTGCCCGGTTGCGGGCCCGCTTCCTGCTGGTCTCCGTGGAACATGCCGGAAAAAATATCCCGGAATCCTCCCCACGATGTGGATCCTCCAGCGCCCGTACCGGCATGCTGTCCGGCTCCGCCACGCTGCCCGGCTCCAGCGGCAAAATCCGAGAAATCAAATCCTTCAAAGCCAACCGGACCGGCGCCACGCTGCTGCTGTTGTCCTCTCGCTTGCGCGCCGCGGAATCCGTAGCCGCCCTGCGCCGCCGCTTCTGCCGCCGCCGGATCAATGTTGTCGGAGTAGAAGCCTAGCTGGTCGTAGATCTTTCGCTTCTTCGGGTCGCTCAGGATGTCGTTGGCCTCCGACATCTCCTTGAACTTCTCCTCAGCCTTCTTGTCTCCGGGATTTACGTCGGGATGATATTTGCGCGCAAGCTTGCGAAACGCCTTGCGAATATCGTCCGCCGACGCGGTCTTCTTTACCCCGAGAATGCCGTAATAATCTTTTGTCTGTGTCGCCATAGCTTTTCTTTATGCAGTCATTGTCTGCTTCAGGCCGCCAGTCTTCCGGTCCCGCGGTGCTGGCGTGACTACTTTGTGAATCTCAGCCTCAACTGCGTCCCTCGCCGATTCCAGGTCAAATTGCGATTGCAGGTTCATCCAGAATTCCGGCGTCATCCTGAAATAGCGACCCAGTCGGAGCGCTGTATCGGCGGTGATGCCTCGTCGCTCATTTACGATCTCCGAGATACGCGTCGCCGGAACCCTCAATGCGAGCGCCAAAGCGTTCGCACTCAGCCCAAGCGGCATCATAAACTCTTCTCGCAGCATCTCACCGGGATGGAGCGGTGGCATACGGTCTTTGTACCGTCTAATGGTAGTCGACGATTTCGACTTCGTAGGCATTTGGTTCTCTCCATTCGAAACATATTCGCCATTGCACGTTGATGCGAATGCTGCGTTGGCCCTCCCGGTCGCCATGCAGCGCTTCCAGATGATTGCCAGGCGGGTGAATCAGATCCGTCAGCAAGCGGGCTGCGTGGATCGCCCTGAGTTTGCGGAAAGCGGCCCGCTCAATCGAACCGTAGCGTTTGCTGCGCTCGCGATGGAAAATGCGTTCCGCTTCTCGATCACGAAAACTTTCGATCACACGTTCAGCGTATCACGGAGAACGTTATACAATCTCAACGCGTTTCAGACATTCAACCCTCACGTAACCGGCTCTCCTGGCGATGAGTCATTCTGAGCGTAGCGAAGAATCCAGAGAACGCCACCGCCACAAGCGCACTATCGGTTCTCAGAAATCTCCATCGGCTTTCCCCAGCCCTCCGCCAAATCCTTCCATTCCGGATTCAAAATTTCGATCAGCGCTATCTTTTTCGCCCGCGTCCATCCTTTGATTTGTTCCTCTCTGTCGATCGCCCGCCCAATGTCGCCTGACTCCTCGTAGAAAACCAGCCGATTGCAGTCATACTTCGCGGCGAAACCGGACCGGATCTTTGCGCGATGTTCCAGCACCCTTCGATACAGATCGCTGGTGACTCCGGTAGACATCGTCCCTGTTCTTCCCACGAGGATGTATACCCAGCCTGGTTTCGCCATCCATGCAACCTCGCATCACTCAGGGTTTTCTGGATTCTTCAGTCGCCGCGGCGACCGAAGAATGACTCATCCCAGAAAAACAACATCAGTTCCACACCTTATCTACATCAATCGGTTGAATGCGGCAGAAAATATCCGGTGCTACACGCGCCATCTTCGCCACAAATTCTTCAGCTTCTTCGCGCGTCTGGAATACTTCCTTGCTGTACACCTGACCCGCACGAAGCTGCTCGCATTGCCATACAGTATCGGTCATCACCACTCCTTATCGAATTCTGTAGCCTCCCTAGAAGCAGCGGAGGGTGCCCGTTGATTTCTCAGGACACCCTCCAATCACGGAATGCGCTTGCATCCATGCTTTGCGTACGTGCGATAACGGCTTGCCGGATTCTGTGGTTTCACTCGATCCGGTCTCGCCTTTACTTCTTTTCGTCGACGTCAACATACTCCGCGTCGATCACGCCTTCGTCCTTCTTCGCCTCGGCTTCCGGCTGTCCACTCGCTGTGGCGCCTTCCGCGTTTGCGGTTTCAGTGGTTGCGGCGTTGGCCTTGTACATCGCCTCCGCCAGCTTGTGCGACGCGGCGGTCAGTTTCTCCCGCGCTGCGTTCAGTTCTGCCGGGCTCGGCGAGCCTTCCAGCGTCTTCTTGGCATCCGCCAGCGCGCTTTCCACTTCGCTCTTGTCGCCCGCAGGCACCTTGTCTGCGCTGTCCTTCAACATCTTCTCGATGTTGTAGACCAGGCCGTCCAACTGGTTCCGCGCGTCAATTTCTTCGCGCTTCGCCTTGTCTTCCGCGGCGTGGGCGTCGGCATCTTTCGCCATCCGCTCCACTTCCTCTTTGCTTAGACCTGAAGAAGACGTAATCGTAATCTTCTGGTCCTTGCCGGTCGCGTTATCCTTTGCGGTCACGTTCAGAATGCCGTTTGCATCGATGTCGAACGTCACCTCAATTTGAGGAATTCCGCGTTGCGCCGGCGGAATCCCGCTCAGCTTGAACTTGCCCAGCGTGCGGTTCTGGCTCGCCAGCGGCCGCTCGCCCTGCAGTACGTGGACTTCCACTTCCGTCTGGTTGTCCGCCGCCGTCGAAAACGTTTCCGTCTTTTTGGTCGGAATCGTCGTGTTGCGCTGGATCATCGGAGTCGCAACCCCACCCAGCGTTTCAATCGCCAACGTCAGCGGAGTTACATCGAGCAGCAGCAGATCCTTCACCTCGCCGCCCAGCACGCCCGCCTGCACCGCAGCTCCAATCGCGACAACTTCGTCCGGATTGACGCCCTTGTGCGGTTCCTTGCCGAACAGGTCCTTCACAATCTGCTGAATCTTCGGCATGCGGGTTTGTCCGCCCACCAACACCACTTCATCGATCTTGCTCGCTTCGATGCCGGCATCTTTCAGCGCCTGCTTGCAGGGTCCAACCGACCGCTGCAACAGGTCATCCACCAACTGCTCCAGCTTGGCGCGCGTCAGCTTCTTCACCAGGTGCTTCGGACCGGTTGCGTCCGCGGTGATGAAAGGCAGATTGATCTCCGACTCAGTTGTGGTCGACAACTCAATCTTGGCCTTTTCCGCCGCATCCTTCAGCCGCTGCAGCGCCATTTCATTGCCCTTGGCGCGCAGGTCCAAACCTTCATCTTTCTTGAACTCATCAATCAACCAATCCACAATGCGCTGGTCGATGTTGTCGCCGCCCAAATGCGTATCGCCATTGGTCGATTTCACTTCGATGACGCCTTCGCCCACTTCCAGCACGGAAACATCGAACGTACCGCCGCCGAAGTCGTACACCACGATGGTCTCGTCCTTCTTCTTGTCGAGTCCGTAAGCCAGCGCTGCCGCCGTCGGCTCGTTCACAATCCGCTTGACGTCCAGGCCGGCAATCTTGCCTGCGTCCTTGGTCGCCTGGCGCTGCGCATCGTTAAAATACGCAGGCACCGTGATCACAGCTTCCGTCACACTCTGGCCAAGATAGTCCTCCGCGGCCTTCCGCAGCTTCTGCAGGATCATCGCCGAAATCTCCGGCGGGGTGTAATCCTTGCCCTGCGCTTCGACGACGATGTGATCTCCCTGCTGCTTCACCTTGTAGGGAACCATCTTCATTTCGTCGTTCACTTCGTTGTAGCGCCGTCCCATAAAGCGCTTGATCGAATAAATTGTGTTTTCCGGGTTCGTAATTGCCTGCCGCTTGGCCACCTGGCCCACCAGACGCTCGCCGCTCTTGGTAAAAGCGACGACGGACGGGGTCGTGCGACCGCCTTCCTCATTGGGAATTACCTTCGGCTCGCCGCCTTCCATCACCGCGACGACCGAATTGGTGGTTCCCAGATCGATTCCTATAATTTTCCCCATGATGCCCCTCTTTTTGACAGATTCTTCGCCTAACTCCGCCTATCCAGTATGCCAGTTGAGTGACTTACTGTCAACTTAATTGATGCGACCCATAGCCATAAGGTTGCATTTATTATAAACATTGATATAAAAGGAGATATGCGGTCCAAAGAGAAGGGAAATCCACAGCTCAAAGGCTCGGCTGACCACCACAGCTGCAACTAGGCACTTCGGGGGAGAAGGAGGCTTTAGCCCCCTGAAAATAGGCTGTCTTTCGAGGCCTTTAGGCCCGGGCATTTGCCCCTGCCGTTGTACATCGGCATTTCGGCGGGAGCAGGGGGGCTTTAGCCCCCTGAAAATAGGCTGTCTTTCGAGGCCTTGAGGCCCAGGCATTTGCCCCTGCCGTTGTACATCGGCACTTCGGGGGAGCAGGAGGCTTTAGCCCCCTGAAAATAGGCTGTCTTTCGAGGCCTTGAGGCCCAGGCATTTGCCCCTGCCGTTGTACATCGGCATTCGGAGGGAGCAGGGGGCTTCAGCCCCCTGAAAAAGAGTCTGTTTGTCGAGGCCTTTAGGCCCGGGCATTTGCCCTGTTCCGCGACGATCTGAAAACGGCCAGGCTTCTCAGTAGCCAACGTGGTGCAAATACCCAACCGCAACCGCCGCAACCAGGCAATAAATGCCGAACCAGTACCAGCGTCCGCTCTCCAGCCACTGGCTCAGCCATTTCAGGGCCACCAGTCCGGCCAGGAAGGCAAAGACCATCCCCAGCAGGCTCGGCATCATGGCGTTGGCGATTGGAGTCGCTCCGGCCAAATGCTGCGCCTTCAGCAGTCGCCACACTTCACGGGCAATGGCCGGTGGCGTCAAAATGACCGCCAGCGCGAAGCTGAACTCCTCCGCCCGCGCCTTCGCCACCCCTAACAACATTCCAGTCGAAATAGTAGCGCCGGACCGGGAAAATCCCCGGAAGGGAAGACACAGTCCCTGGATCCCGCCAATCCAGCCAGCTTGCGTCATGTTGAGCCCGGTTGACCCGGAAACTCGATCTTCGCGCGCCCCGGAGGCATTTTCCCGGCTATGGCGCAGGCCCGCAATCAGGATCAAAATTCCCACGGCTGCCAGTGCCGGAGCAATCAGGTCGAGGCGGCCAAACAGTTCTTCCACCTGCGCATGTTTTCCCTGCAGCACCAGCTTTTCGATCCCTTCAATCAGCCCGTAGCCGATGATCGCGGTCACGAAGCTGGCGACAAACAATTGGCCGACGATGGTTTTGAAGGTGCGGGCATCGCGGAAATAGGTCGCGCGCCACTGCTTCCAGAAGTAGGCGATCACCGCAAACATGGTGCCGGTGTGCAGCATCACCAGCAACAACGTCATCGCCGGCGAAGTCGGATCCATCCCCATCAGTTTTTCCGCCACTACGACGTGCGCGGAACTGGAAACAGGCAGCAGCTCGGCCATTCCCTGAATGATGGCGAGAACAATGACGTGCAGCAGTGACATGTCGAAGCCCTAATTCCTTAGCAATAGGATTGAATCATCAAAACTCGAGCGCCCGCCAGCAGCCGTCAGTGTGCCACTTGCTCAGACGCTGCACGAGGTTGCTCCGCAGATTCCGTTTGCTCCAGCGCGTGTTTTCCAGCCAGCCGGTTCCGATAGCTCGCACCCACAAAGTCTCTGAATAGCGGATGCGCCTGCAGCGGCTTCGATTTGAACTCCGGATGAAACTGGCATCCCAGGAAAAATGGGTGGTCCGGAATCTCCACAATCTCAACATACGTCGCGTCCGGAGTCGTTCCCGTAATACGCAGCCCGGCACCAGTCAGGATGGCTTCATATTCCCGATTGAATTCGTAGCGATGACGATGGCGCTCGCTGATCTCTGTCTGTCCATACGCGCGTGCCGCCAGAGAATCCGGCTGCAGCATGCATGGCCATGCACCCAGTCGCATCGTGCCGCCCATCTCCTCCACGCCGGTTAATTCGCGCAGCTTGTAAATCACGCGATGCGGCGTTGCCGGATCAAATTCACTGGAGTTCGCCCCATCCAGTCCGCAAACGTTCCGCGCATATTCGATGCAGGCTGTCTGCATGCCCAGACATATGCCGAAATAAGGAATGTGTCGTTCGCGAGCATAGCGGATCGCATTCAGCATGCCCTTCAATGCCGCGCTTGCCGAACCCGCCGGGCACCAGAATGCCATCAAAGCCAGCCAACTGGCTCTCGTAACCGCGATCGCCGGCTTCCTTCGACTCCAGGCCCTCAGCTTCCACCCAGGTGACAGAGAGCTTCAAATTATGCGCCAGCGCGCCATGCACCAGCGCTTCCTTCAGCGATTTGTAGCTGTCCTCATACTCGACATATTTTCCAACAATGCCGATCGAGACCTCATCCTTGGGGTTGTAGCAGCGATCGACCAGCTCACGCCAGCGCTCCAGATCCGCTTCGCCCGCCTGCAGGTGCAGATATTTCAGCACCAGCGCGTCTACTTTTTCCTGCGCAAACACCAGCGGCACTTCGTAAATCGAAGGAACATCTTTAGCCGTGACAACCGCCTGTTCCTCCACGTTGCAGAACAGCGCAATCTTCGACTTCATCTCCCGCGAAAGAAAACGGTCGGTGCGGCACAGAAGAATGTCCGGCTGAATTCCAATCGAAAGCAGTTCCTTCACCGAGTGCTGTGTCGGCTTCGTCTTCAACTCCTGCGCCGCCGCAATCCATGGGACCAGCGTGACGTGGACGAACAAGGTGTTCTCGCGGCCCAGCTCCTGGCGCATCTGGCGAATCGCTTCAAGAAATGGCAACGACTCGATATCGCCGACCGTGCCGCCAATTTCCACCAGCACAATGTCAACGTCCGCGGCCACCTTGCGCATCGCGTTCTTGATTTCATTGGTGACGTGCGGGATCACCTGCACCGTCTTGCCCAGATAATCGCCGCGCCGTTCCTTGGTGATGATCTGCTCGTAAATCCTGCCGGTGGTCAGGTTATTGTCCCGCGACAGGCGAGCATGCGTGAATCGCTCGTAATGGCCCAGATCCAGATCCGTCTCCGCACCATCGTCAGTGACAAACACCTCGCCATGTTGAAACGGCGACATGGTGCCGGGATCGACATTTAGGTAAGGATCGAACTTCATCAGGTTGACGCGCAGGCCTCGGCTTTCCAGCAGGCAGCCAAGCGACGCCGCAGCCAGTCCCTTACCCAGGCTGGACACAACTCCACCGGTAACGAAAATGTATTTGGCAGACATGGGTGCGTTTCCTTGAAAAGTTTGTGGGTGTGGATCGTACGAGGTAGGCACGATCTATTCTCGCAGAAGCAGCGACACCTGCAAAGAAATTTTCGATCAATTTCACTTTCAGCGCCAAATATGAAATCGCCACAGGAACCATTCCTCCGTGCAGCTACTTCAAGTTCGCAATGTGAAAGAAAAAGGCAGGCTCACAGCCATCGACAGTGGGGGGGAACTTACAGGGGCAGTGTGGCAAACCACCTGCCCCCTTGCTGTTCTGGGGAAGGACCCTCAGAAATACGACGTCCACATCAGCATACTAGAAGTTGAATACCGCCTGCCCTGTAATCCATCAACTTCCAATGAAAACCTTCCACTTTAGAAGTGAAACGCAATCTGACCCGTCAGCGCTCGCGGCGTCACATAGTGCGTTCCGCTGAATGTTGAGAGGAAGTTATACAGCGCATATTTGTCGGTCACATTGATGGCCGTCAACGTCGCGCTCAATTTGTATCTCTTCCCGTTAAGGATGTTATCGTCGCCAAACTCCATATCGAACAGGCTCCGCGGTGCGATTCTCGGAGGGTTGTGGTCATCATTTTCTGTGCCGGGTGCCGGAATCTTCACCAGAGTCGATGAATACTCCGACGCCGGGCATGGACTTGGCAGGGGAGTGGTTGGAGTTGCGCGAACTCCGTTGCAGGTGAGCCCGGCCTGGAACTGCTGGTCGGCTGTCAGCCCGCTCAGGTCCACGGCCGGTACACCGTTCAGTGTGGTGGATTGCGGACAGTTATTTCCAGGACCGACGCCGTAGCAGGGAACAGAACCCGCCACCAATCCGCTATCGTATCGCCAGTTGAACCCGAACCACGGACCGCCATGCGGAAACTGATATTGCAGATGGGTGGTTTGGTTGTATTTTTCATCATGATCGATCCGGAAGGGAAGGCCGCTCTGTCCCACGGTCGCGCCCGCTCCCGCGCTCTGCGGTGGGAAGAACCGCGCAGCTACAGAAGACATGACGACAAACGCTGATACGCCGTGGATCGAAGGGACATCGGTACGCAAAGTGAACCCTGTGATTTTGGAGTTATGCCAATCGATCGGGAAAGTGATGGGAGTATTGCCCAGCACGCTGAAATCGAAAGCATTGTGTGTGTATTTCCAGATGTAGTCGCCGCTCAAGACTGCATATTTTCCGAAGGCTTGTTGCAGGCCAGCGTGAAACTCGTTTCGAAAACCGGGCTGGAGAGTTCCCGATACTCCTGGAGTACAGAGAAGCAAAGGTGACAACACTGCATTGGAGCAGCCCTGGCTGGACAGTACCAGGTTCTCGTTAAACGGTGTTTCCAATGTGCGTGCGTAAGAAATGCGCAGCACAGTGTTAGTCGGCTTAACACTATAAGCAATTCCGACACGCGGTTCTGCCTGGCGGGCTACCGTCAAACCGTTGTACAGATCGCCACGCATTCCCAGGTTGAACAGCCAATTGCCGGTCTTGATCTGGTCTTCTACATATAGCGCGAGTTCCTTCACATCTGTATGGCCGAAGTAGAAATAATCCGTTCCCCCGCGGGTCAAATCATACGGCTGCAGCACCGGAAGATAGTTCGGATTTGCCGTATAACCCGCACCCGCGCATTGGGTGGGGTCGCTGAACCCGGCGATAGAATTTCCGTTTGCATCGACGCATGGCGCATTAAACGTCGGTGCAACCACAGCGAGGGTATCGTGTTCACGAAGGAAGGTCTGTTCGTAAACAGCTCCCGCCTTCACGTTATGGATCCCTTTCGAATAAGAAATGTCTGTGTGCAAGCCAGCGTTTAGCAGCGTCCGCTCTTGCCCAATCGTCTGATTTTGCAGATTCGGCGGGCCCAGATCGGCAAGGGGATTATTACTCGGATAGTAGTTATAAGCGTCCTTGCGAACATAGGCCCCTATGTTCCACACGGAATACTGGTTCAGCAATTTGGTGTACGTCGGGGCGATATTAAATGTCCCAATCTTCGACCTCTGATCGGTATTTCCAACATTGCCGAAGACCGGGTCCGGCCCACTGCCACCGCTGATCACATTCTGAATATTCAGATTGTCAAAGGCATTTGGAGTCTGAAACCACGACCGCGTGTAATTGAGATTCAGGTGCGCCGAATCTCCCGAAGCGAATTGATAATCCGCGCGGTCGAAAAAGTTCTCTTCGTTACCCTTGTCGTGAAACACCGTGAACTCCGGGCCATCCAGAAAGCGACCGGTGTTCAATCCGTCTATCGACAAAAAGTTGCCCCAGTTTTTCCCTCCGTAGGAGATGTTGAATGCCCCGGTCGTTGATCCGAAAGACCCGTAGGAACTGCTGATGCCTCCGGTTGGTTGGGTCACGCCTAACCCCGACCTTGTCGTCACCACTATGACCAGGCTCGTTTTGTCACCGTATTCTGCCGGCGGCGCGCCGCTGATCACTTGAACGGATTGAATCGAATTGACCGGGATTTGATTGGAAAACACCTTGCTTTGTTGATCGGTGATAGGTTGTCCGTCGACGGAAAATGAATTCGATGCGTGATCGCCCAAGCCGTGAAACAGACCGTTGGAATCAGCAGCCACGCCCGGAGACATGAGGGTCACCAGAGAACTCACAGATGACGACTGACTCTCAATGGGAAGTTTGGCAAAAGATTTGCGATCCAAATCGGTGTGCATGGTGGTGTCAGTCTCGAGAAGATCCCCGGCGTCTACCGTCACTGTGCTGGATGACCCCTGAACCTTCAAGACGATTTTCATGTGCATGGGCACGGACGAGTTGACGTTCGCGTCCTCCGCCACCGAGCCGAACCCGGTTGCCACGGCTGTCATGTGGTAATGATTGAACGGCAAATTGGCGAACTGGAACTCGCCCGATGCATTGGATTGAGCGCTCTCCGCATATCCGCTGACCGGGTTTTGGATGGTGACGGTTGCACCCGGAACTACGGCGCCGGTTGGATCGGTAACGGTTCCGCTTACACTTCCAGAATTGGTTTGCGCGAAAAGCGCTGGCGCAATGGCGAAGCTGAATAGAACAGCCAGAATGAAAACAGCGGCGCGTCGAAGAGACGAGCGCATAGAAGCGACCTCCTTAGGTTGAACAGCGCTGCGATTCGATCGTTTTCGATCGTCAATTGGAGAATCAGCAGGCAGGGAGGGGTGGTGCACGACTGGCGGCAAAGCGGGGTCCAACATTCGATTGGACGGGGAAATCGGGAATCAGAACTTGGCCGGACTGGTACAGGCGCACGACCGGAGGAAGATGCACTCCCAGCGGCGGCGCAGCATGCAGCGTGACGCAGATCGTGCAGTGCTCTGGAGCTGATTTGTCCAGCAGCGGATGCATGTGGCAAACCGGCAGCATCATCGCCAGCAGCAACAGAAAGAGGCTGGTCGCAACAGTAGTCTTGCTGACTCGGGTTTGAGGCCTTGTTTGCATCAGTGCTGGGGTGTTGCCAGGATAGATCGCGCGAAACCAACGTCTGTCGCAATTATATCGATAGTACCGTCAGCGAACTGCTACCGGCGGATTTCAAGCGATTGGATGTCACGGAGATCGGGGATGATGCTCGCCCGCAGGATTTATGCCAATTCACCCGCGTCAGGTGTCCCTGCTGCTAAGGTTGCAGGTCGGCATTTCCGAGGTAACCCGTCGACCGGCGTTTGGAGGCAAGTCGTAGGTCGGCATTTCGGAGGGAGCAGGGGGGCTTCAGCCCCCTGAAAACAGGCTGTTTTTGAGGGCCTTTAGGCCCGGGCATTCGCTACGGTCGCGGATCGGCGCTTCGAAGGTAAGTCGTCGACCGGCATTTCGGAGGGAGCAGGGGGCTTCAGCCCCCTGAAAACAGGCTGTTTTTGAGGGCCTTTAGGCCCGGGCATTTGCCCCGATCCGCGAAATTGAAACCGTCGTCCTAGCTGGGCATCTTCGCCGCAACCATCTCCTCGGCCATCGCGCAAACCTGCTCCAAAGTCAGGCTGCTGGTGTCCAGGTGGACCGCATCCGGCGCCGGTTGGAGCGGGGATGCAGTGCGATTCCGATCTCTGGAGTCACGGTCGCGTACCGCCGCCAAAACCGCCTCCGGAGTCGGTGCGTCATTCGACCCCGCGCTTTGCAGGTATCGCCGCTGCCCGCGAATTTCGTCCTGCGCGTCGAGAAAAATCTTCAATTCCGCATCCGGAAACACTTTGGTCCCAATATCGCGGCCTTCCATCACCACGCCGCCCTGCTGGCCCAACGCGCGCTGGCGTTCCACCATCCAGGCACGTACGCGCGGATGCACGCTCACCTGCGAGGCCGCCTCGGAGACATCCTTTTCACGGATGCGCCGGGTCACATCGTTGCCATCGAGCAGCACGCGGTTCGTATCATTGGGCCGCGGCTCAAGAATGATCTGAGTCGCCTCGGTTAACCGCACCAGCGCGGCTTCATCGTCCAGTGCCGTCCGCGTATTCAGCGCCTTCAGCGCCAGCGCGCGATACATTGCGCCCGTCTCCAGATTGAGAAGTCCAAATCGCCGCGCCAGGTGCGCCGCCAGAGTGCTTTTGCCGGCGCCCGCAGGTCCATCAATGGCAATCACCGGACGCAGCCGTCGCGGTCCCGATCCCACCGTTCCTTGGGAGGCTGCGGTCATTTCTTTTTGCCGCTCTTTCTCGCCGCATGCTTGCCGTGCGGACGATTGCTGCGGCCTGCTGCCGTCGAACCTTTACCGCCCCGCGGATTTTTCGCCCAGAATGGCTTGGCGCCGCTCTTCTCGCGCGGCCCGGCTCCCGCCCCGCCCCTTCTTTCCGCTCGCGGCGTTTGGGCGCAGATCCTTCGCCATCCGAGGCAGCAGAACGCTTCGCCCAGGGCTTCGCGCCCCCAGCCTTGGCGAACGGCTTGCCCAGCTGACGCGTTTTGCGTAGGACTTTGCGCTGCCAACTCGCGAACTCGCGCCTTTCGAGGCCCAGGGCTTCGCTCCCTCAGGTCTCGATTCGCCTTCGGCAGATCGCGCTTCAGCAGATCGTGTCCCCGCCGACTTGAATCCCGAGCGCGTAAAACCAGACGGCTTAAATCCAGAAGATTTGCCGTACGGTTTTTTCCCTGCCGGCTTTTCGCCCGCTTCACCACGATCACGCTGCCACGGCTTCGGGCGATCACCAGCTTCCCGGGGAGCGCGCGGGCGTGGCGAAAATTCGCCGTCGCCGGACTTCGCAGCCCAGGGCTTGGCGCCACGCGGTTTAAATCCGGCGGATTTGGCGGCATAGGGTTTGCGATCTCCGCCTCGTGCATCCGGCCGTGATTCGCCTCGTGATTCACTCGCACCATCAAATTTCTTCCACGGCTTCGGACGTTCTTCTCGGCCTTCGCCGGCCGACGATCTGGATTGCCACGGCTTCGGGCTGCCAAACTTGGAGCCGCGCGGTTTCGCGCCAAACGGTTTCGTGCCGCCAAATTTCGCCCCACCCGGCTTGAATCCTCCGGCCTTCGGAGCAAATGGCTTTCTGCCGGAAGCAGGCGCTTCAGGAACTTCGCCGGCCTTCTCCCAGCGCTTGGCGCGCTCACCCATTCCATGGCCCTTGGCCGCGTAGCCTTTTTTCTCCTGCGTTTTCACGCCTCGCTCGCCACGATCGCGCGAGAAGCCACCACGCGAAGGTCCCGTGTCACGATCGCTCCCATACCGCGGCGGTCCCGAACGACCCGCTCCACCTGGCCCCGAACGGCCCGCTCCACCTGCTCCCGAGCGGCCTGGCCCAAACCGGCCTGCTCCAGACGGCCGCAGACGATCTGCCTCCGGACGTCCATCCGCGCTGGCGGCAATTCTTCCTCCACGAGGAACATACGCTCCCGCCGAACGAGAAAATCCACCCGCCGCCGCCCGCGCTCCTCCGCTGAACGGTCGCCGAGCAGGTCTGTCCTCGCCGCCCGATCGCGCCGCGAATTTTCCAGGCGCGGCCGGTCGCGAGCTCGCCGATCTGTCGACAAATTTCTTTGGCGTAAATTTCTTAATGGTCGAAGGCGCGGCCATGTCGGCCTCTTCCAGCGGCTGCGATCGCCACGCACGCGGCGTCTCTGCCGGCACCGCTTCGATCTGAATCCCTGAATCCATATCCATCCCAGTATCCATATCGATTTCGCCCTCACTTTCAACTTCGGCCTCCATCGCAATCTCCGGCTCGCCCACAATTGTTTCTGCGGCAGGCACGGCAGCCAGAAATTCCTCGGAAAGCTGTGCCACCATCTCCGGCAGCAAACCGCCCTGCAGCGCAACATGGGCGCGGCCGCCGATATCCAGAATGTCGAGCTGCCGCATCGAACCCAATCCGCGAATCACTTCGCGCAGCTTCGATTGCGGCGCCAGCGGCGACAGGAACGAGAGAATCTCTTCTTCGCGCGCAGCCACCGACGCCTGCAGATACAGTGAAATCATCGCCGATTGAGCTTCAGCGTGGCCTGTGCTGGCACCTGCTGCGACCGGTTTCGGAAAGCGGCGGTAGATCAGTTCCCACTGAGCAGGCTGGCCAGCCGCGCGAAGAATTGGAAAAATGTACATCGCCGACCAAAGTTCCTGCAGCGCCCGCGCAACCGCAGCCTCTGTAATATCGCGGCCCAGGATCGGCTGCAGCGCAGCCACATCCAGCGGACCTTGTTGCTCGATCGCCTGCCAGCAATGCAGCGCCAGTGGTGTCACCTTCTCATTGCCCACGGTCAGCGGACCGGTTTTGAAATTGCGGTCCCCCCGCAGCGCATACACAAATCGCAACACCTCCGCGCTGCAGACAAAATCCGGCTGCTCACCCAGCGATGCACTCAGTTTCAGCGGCACAATTGAAGAATTCTCGATGACCCGCGCCAGCAGTTCCAGCGCGCGCGTGCGTTCACCCGCGCTGGGCGTTTGCGCTGGCCGGCCCACGACTGCCTCCACAAAACTGGGAGCTGGCGCGCTGCCGGTCAGGCCCATCGGTACGTACGGGCAAAAGCCAATTTCGTCGATCCACTCCGACGCTGCTTCCAACGTGAGTCGTGCTTCGCCGTTCTGGCTCCAACGAGCCAGTCTTGCCGAGTTGAGCTGTTCCGCGTTCAATATGTCCTTCTTCCTAGGGCCTGTTCACACTACCAGGGTGGATGGCGTTGCGAGTGAAAATCCGGCCAGACGAAGCCGAGCCCGAAGGCTGTGGCGGGCCCACCGTCGAGGGCGAGAATGAAGTATGGCCGGATTTTCGCCGCAACCCTGCGGGCTGGGACAAATTTTCCCGATTTCGTTGTCGCTCGTCGCTAGTAGACACCCGGTATGCGTCACTCCTCACTCCTTGAACTCGAAAAAATTGGCTCCCAGCGCCACCATCCGGGTAGTGTGAACAGACCCTGGGTTTGCAGGCAGGCGCGAACGCTGGTCCACGATCGGTACGAATCGCTACGTGCTAGATGCGCTGAAAGGCGCGCTGAATCTCTTTTAAAGAATACCGTAGGACGATGGGACGCCCATGCGGACAGCTGGTGGGATGTTCGGTTTTCGCCAATTCTTCCAGTAACCACTCCATCTTTCCCATTTCCAGCGGCGTGTGGATCTTGATGGCCGCATGGCACGCAATCGAGGCGGCAATGCGCAGCCGCAGCGTGTCCAGATTTTGCGCCTGCTGTTCCCGCTCGGTCTGCTCCAGCACTTCGACCAGGGTGCGTTCCAGTTCGCGCCCGACCAGCCCTACCGGCGTGGCCTTCACCGCCAGCGTGCGCGGGCCGAAGGGCTCGGCTTCAAACCCATTCCGCTCCAGCTCCGCCGCAATCGTCGCGAACAGCGGCATCTGGTCCGGCTTCAGATCGATCAATACCGGCATCAGCAAGCGCTGCCGCTGCACTTGTTCCACATCGCGATCGCGAACAATCTTTTCGAACAACACGCGTTCATGCGCGACATGCTGGTCGATGATCCACAACCCTTCTTCATTCACCGCCAGGATGAAAGATTCCTCCAGCTGCCCCAGCGGGCGCAGCCGAGCCAGTCCATTCAGCGTCGGCGGAGTTACGTCCTCACCCTCCTGCGGCGCCGGAATCGCCGGACTGCCCGGTAAAAACGGCAGCGTCTGTGCCAGCGGAGAAATCGGCGGAGGCTGCAGCTCAAACCTCTCCGCATCGTCGGCGACTGGGAGGCGGATCAGAATCCTGAAACGCAATTGCCGCCGGAGAAGCTGTTCCAACAGCGGGTGCCCCGAGCTCATCGCCTCTGAGACCTGGGTTTTGTTGCTGCCGAGCTCACCGATCGAACTATCCGCCGGCTCAGGCGCCCCAGGCAGCGGCGACAAATCAGGCACCAGCGCCGGAGTCATCACGGCATGATCGCTCAATGCAGTCAGAAAACTCGCCGCCGGCCGCGTTTTGATAATCGAGTTGCGCACCGCGTCGCGAACAAAATCATGCACAAATGCCTGCTGGCGAAATCGCACTTCCGTCTTCGCAGGATGCACATTCACATCCACCTCCTGCGGCGGCATCTCCAGAAACAGCAGCACCACAGGAAACGAAGTTGGCGGAATCACGTTGCGGTACGCTTCCGTCAGCGCATGCAGAATCGCTCGATCGCGAATCAGGCGCTGATTCACGAACACATACATGGAATTGCGATTCAGTTTTTGCAACTGCGGCCGCGAAACAAAGCCATGCAATCCGCAGCGGGCCGGGAGGTTGCGGCTGCCAGTCGGCCGGACGCTTCCACGGCGGCGGTTCCGGAATTCCGGCACGCTCAAAGTTGGTTTCCGCGGCCACCGGCAGCAGTTGATCCAGCACATCGCGCCCGAAAATCTGAAAAATGCGCTCCGAAACATGCTGTACCGCGGGAGCCTCCAACAGTGCGTGGGTAGCGCTATGCAGCTCAAAATGTTTGGTGGGATTGGCCAGGGCATAGTGGGTCGCCAGCGCCGCGATATGCGATAACTCCGTCTGCTCCGCCTTCAGAAATTTCTTCCGCGCCGGCGTGTTGAAGAAAAGATCGCGCACCTCCAGCGTCGTGCCCGCCGGAATGCCGCAATCGGCGACCCGCAAAATTTTTCCACCCGCAATTTCCATTTCCGTGCCGACGGCTTCTTCCGCGGAACGAGTGCTCAGATGCACTCTGGCAACCGACGCGATGGAAGGCAGCGCCTCGCCGCGAAAACCCAGCGTCGTCAGCTCCAGCAAATCGTCGCTCGAATGAATCTTCGAGGTTGCATGCCGCTCGAAGGCCAGCAGCGCATCATCGCGCACCATGCCACGTCCGTCGTCAATGATGCGAATCAGCTTGCGCCCGCCCGCTTCCACGTCAATACGAATTCGCTGCGCCCCGGCGTCGAGCGAATTTTCCAGCAGCTCCTTCACCACAGACGCAGGTCTCTCCACCACCTCGCCGGCAGCAATCTGGTTCGCCACCTGATCGGAAAGAACGCGGATGTAGCCCATAAGGAACCAATTGTAGGACGTTTGCGAAATTTGGTGAGATTGTGCGTCCCCACAGGTCTGAAAATCCGGACCCGGGGCACCCAGACTTGAAAATCAGGAAGAGGAAATGCGCCTATACGGTGGGCGTGGTCGTGCCGTTTGGTCGGGCCACCTTCTGCTTTTTCTTTTTCTGCTTGGAAGAATTCGAATGTTTGCGCGACAATCCTTCGCTATCCCCAACCGTGTGCAGTCGCAGAAAATTTGTCGATCCTGACTTGGTTCTCGTCCCCGCCACCATGCCCAGAATCTGCCCCTCTCGCACATTGCCCGACTCCGACAGCAGTCGCTCCGCAGTGTCGACCATCTGATCCGTGTGCAACATTTTCTGGCATTGCACCGGATTTACCCCCCACAACAACGACATGCGGCGAATTGTTTTTTCCACGCTGCTCAACGCAAAAATCGGCGGCACCGGATGATATTTCGATAACAGGCGCGCGGTGTTTCCCGTCTCTGTGAACACGGCAATTGCCGTCACATCCAGCTCTTCCGCCGCATGGGCCATGGCTTCGCAAATGGTTTCTGGAATCGACAGACCGCGATTGACCACATACGGATATCGCTGCGACTCGCCCCGAATCTGCATTTCCGTTTCGGTCACGATCTTGGCCATCATCGCCACAGACTCGATGGGATATTTTCCCGCCGCACTCTCCGCGGAAAGCATCACGGCGTCCGTGCCATCGTAGATTGCGTTGGCCACGTCGCTGGCTTCGGCACGCGTCGGTCGCGGATTTTCAATCATCGACTCCAGCATCTGCGTCGCCGTGATCACCGGCTTGCGCAACTCCGCCGCCCGCCGAATCACCCGCTTCTGAATCGCTGGAACTTTCTCCGGCGATATTTCCACGCCCAGATCGCCGCGCGCTACCATCACGCCGTCGGTAACTTCCAGAATGCTTTCCAGATGCTCGATCGCCTGCGGCTTTTCCAGCTTGGCGATGATCCAGGTTTCCGCGCCCAGCGCAGCAATGCGGTGTCGCACCAGTCGCACATCTTCCGCCGTGCGCACAAAGGAGACGGCGATCATGTCCAGGTCCTGCTCGATCGCGAAGGCAAGATCGACCTCATCCTTCGGGGTCAGTGACGGCACACGCACCGCAATTCCCGGCAGATTGATTCCTTTATATTCGCCCAGGATGCCGCCATTGATCACTTCACAGGCGACATCGACGCCCTTAATCCGTCGAACTCGCAGTTCGATCAACCCATCCGATAACAGAAGCCGTGAGCCTTCTTCCAGATTCTCCGCGAGGGTTGCGAATGTCGTTCCGATTACGGCGGATGTTCCCGGAATATCGCGAGGCGTGATCGTCAATTGCTGGCCGGTTTTCAGTGAGACGGGTAGGCGATTCTTCAGCCGGCCGGTGCGAATCTTCGGCCCCTGCAGGTCGGCAAGAATGCAAATATTCTTGCCCTCTTCGGCCGCCACTCGCCGGATCAACTGGATCAGTTTGACTTTGTCAGGATGGGTGCCGTGCGAAAAATTTAATCGCGCCACATCCATGCCTGCGCGCAGCAGGCCGCGAAATACCGTTTCACTATTGCTTGCAGGTCCAATTGTGGCGACAATTTTTGCCCGCCGTGCGCTCGCTGGGGAACTCGCTGAAGTGAGCGAAGAGTGCATTCATGCTCCATAAACCGATATTTTGCTCGACTCCTACCATTGTAATCGGTGGCATGTTGGAACTCGATGAACGACCCTGCGCGCAGGGCACTACGGTGCCGGCGGACGAGTGGGCGGGGACGCCTTTTGCAACTTGGGATACACCTGCGCATTGAATTCGGCTCCCACCATCACGCTCACCAGGATGATGTAGAGCCACACCAGCAGCGCGACGCCCGCTCCTAGCGACCCGTACACCTGGCGATAGTGCGCATGCCGCGTCACATACCAGCCAAACGCCAGTGTGGAGGGAAACCACAAAGCCGTCGCCAGAATCGAACCCGGAAGAACCCTGCGCCATGACTGCGTGCGCGGTGTGCCCATGTGATAAATCACCGCCAGCACCGCCACGCTGGTGGTCAGCGCCAACAGCCATCGCACGATTCGAGCCAGCACGACAACGTACGGACGCACGTCATAGAGCGATTGGTACAGCATCCAGCTTTCGATCTGGTGGCCGAACACGACGAACATAGATGCCAGGGCCAGCGGCAGGAACGACAAAAACGTCAGCACCACCGCGATAAAAATTTGCCGAGGCACGCTCCATGCGCCTTCAGGAATTTTGTAGGCGCGCCGCATCGCTTCCATCAGCGTCGTCATCACGCTGTTCGACGCCACCAGAAATACTGTCGCCGCCGATAGCAACAGCCGGAATGAACGGTGCTGTCCTTGAAAGTAGGCGAGCACCAGCGGCGGCACGTCGGGCGGAAACATCTGGTACAACATGGCGCGAAGCTCCGCCCGCACCACTTCCGCCGCCGGCGAGACTGCGATGATGGCAGCCGTCAGCAGCACGATGGGAAAGATGCAGAGAATCGCAGAGTAGGCGCCGGCGCGCGCCAGCATCAGTACGTCATTGCTGAGGCTGTGGACGAGCGTTCTTCGTAGATGTACCAGCCAGCGGCGCATACGTGGAAAAGACTATAACGAAACAGTGGAGCAAGTCCCTCTCGGCATCCTATCAAGAGAAGTTCGTCGTAAATATTCGAATAGCATGACGTCCGCCTGCCACGTCATTCACTGCTAGCATAAAGGATGCTATGAATTCGGTTCGCAGCCATTTAAGGTTCGTCGTTACCTCCGCCTCCACCCTCCTCCTCATCGCGTTATTCTCACAACGAAGTCAGGCGCAGTTCCACCACCGGCGCTCCTCTGGTGCAACAACGATGCCTCAAGATATCTCCAGCACCTTCGTTCCCAATCCTCAGCTGACAGATCCCGCCTTGAACAAGAAAGTGGACGCTCTGCTGGACAAGATGACGTTGGAGGAGAAGGTCGGCCAGCTCGTTCAATTCTCCGTCGGCGCCCCAACCGGGCCCGGAACGGGCCGCCAGAGTTATGACGACATGATCGCCGCCGGCCAGGTAGGCGCCCTGCTGAACGTTGCCGACGCGAAAAAGGCGAACGAGTTTCAGCACATTGCCGTGGAGAAAAGCCGACTCCATATACCCCTGATGTACGGCTTCGATTCGATCCACGGCTACAGAACCATCTTTCCAGTCCCGCTCGGCCTCGCTTCCAGCTTCGATCCCGCGTTGGTCGAAGCGACCGCACGCATGGCTGCCCAGGAAGCCAGCGCCGATGGCATTCGCTGGGTCTTTTCTCCCATGGTGGATATTGCCCGCGATGCACGTTGGGGTCGCATTGTCGAAGGCTCCGGAGAGAGCCCGTTTCTCGGCTCTGCCCTGGCTCGCGCCTACGTGCGCGGCTATCAGGGAACCAGTCTCAGCAATCCAGACTCCGTGGCCGCATGCGTCAAGCATTTTGCCGCCTATGGTGCCGCAATCGCCGGTCGCGATTACAACGCCGTCGATATGTCAGACCTGACGCTGCGCCAGGTGTATCTGCCGCCGTATCAGGCTGCGGTCGATGCCGGCTCAGCGACCGTAATGAGCTCCTTCAACTCCTTGAACAGCGTTCCTCAGACCGCCAATCCCTACACGCTCACGCAAATTCTCCGCAAGGAATGGAACTTCAATGGATTTGTCGTCAGCGATTGGGGCGCAGTTGGCGAGCTGATTCCCCACGGCATCGCGCTCAACAATGCCACCGCCGCGCAAAAAGCGATCATGGCCGGACTCGATATGGACATGGAAAGTGGCGCCTACCACGAGCGTCTCGTCGCGCTGGTCCGCAACAATGTTGTTCCTCAAGCCACCGTGGATGAAGCCGTGCGGCGCGTACTGCGAGTCAAATTCGCGCTCGGCATTTTCGATCATCCGTATGTTGACGAGAATCGCCCACCCTATCAGGCCACGCCAGAAAAGCGCGCTCTCGCCCGTAAGGCCGCCGAAGAATCCATCGTTCTCCTGCAAAATCGCGCCGAAGAAGGTCAGCCCAAACTCCTGCCAATTTCCAACCACGTCCACACCATCGCCTTGATCGGTCCGCTGGCAGATTCGCAGGACGAGATGCTCGGCTCCTGGGGAGGACAAGGGAATCCATCCGACGCCATCACCCTACGTACCTCGCTGCAACAGCGCATGGATAGCCACAACGGAAAGCTTCTGTACGCGGAAGGCACACAGATTCTCACGACATCGGACGCTGGGTTTGACGCGGCAAAAAAAGCTGCCGAACAAGCGGACCTGGTCATTCTCGCACTCGGTGAAGATGGCCCCACCATGACAGGCGAGGCCGGTTCGCGCGCCCGTCTCGACTTGCCCGGCAATCAGCAACAATTGCTGCAGGCGGTCGCCGCCACTGGCAAGCCCGTCGTCTTGATTGTGTTCAGCGGCAGGCCCCTTGTCCTCGACTGGGCCGCGCAACATGTTCCCGCCATCATGGAGGCGTGGTTTCCCGGCATCGAAGCCGGTCCCGCGCTGGCCGATCTCTTGTTCGGCGATACCAATCCCAGCGGCAAACTTCCCGTCAGCTTTCCTCGCGCCGTTGGTCAGGAGCCGCTCTATCTGGCGCAAATGCCGACCGGACGTCCAGCAGGGAATATGGATTTGTCGCATCCACCCGAGAACCCGCCGGAAAAATATGTCTCCCGCTACATCGACGTTCCCAATTCGCCGCTGTTTCCGTTTGGATATGGCCTGAGCTACTCCCAGTTCGACTATTCCCCGGTCACGCTCAGCACCAGTTCGATTCCGATCGCGCAGTTAATGTCTGCGCCCGGCCAGGGCGTCGCCCAGCCTGCGATTGAAGCCACCACCACCGTGCGCAACGCCGGCGCAATGGCCGGGACGGAAATTGTTCAACTCTACATTCGCATTCGTGGCGCCAGCGTCGAAGAGCCGCTGCGCGTATTGGAGGGCTTTCAGCGCGTCAGCCTGCAGCCGGGCGAGTCGAAGAAGGTCACCTTCCCGCTGGGCTTTCAGGAGCTATCGTTCATCAACGTGAAAAGTCAGCGCGTCGTAGAACCCGCGGACTACAGCGTGTTTGTCGGTGGCAGCTCAACCGCCACCCAAAGCGCCGATTTCAAAGTGGTGCCATAACGCGTTGGGAATATTTGGTCCACAACGAGGAGTACCTGAAACAGCGATGAATGCAGAGTCGATTTCATGAGCAGGCAATTTCGAGTGTACTTATTGCCTCCGGACGTTGAGCTTCTGATTCAGAGATTGCAAGCCCAGGTGGATCTTTCCGTGATCCAACCGCATTCTCCGGAATTTTCACCAACACTCGCTGAATCACCCATGCAGCACGACCCGTCGCATTATCTGGGGAAAGATGCCGTTTGGGTGGACTGTTACCTTGCTCCCGCGACAGATCCCGAGATCAAGATGAGGTTCATCCCGATTCATTCTCACTGGAACGTCGACATCGAGTCTGAAGTGATCGAATTTCGGGGTTGCGAATACGACGGAAATGTACTCGTCCAAGGGCGATTCTATTTCCAAGATGATCTTCTTTCGCATGGAATGATCATTCCCAAACGAGCAGAATTCCTGACTTGGGCCGACAAAGTGTTTCGAATCGCGAAAAAATCGCTGAGGTGGTCGAAATCTCTTGATGCCTATATCGGAGAGGAAGCCGTGAAATGGAGGCAAGGGGGAGGGCGGCTCGCTCAAATGATTACGCCAACGCACGGACCCGCCTACGCTACGGACGAGCCGTAACAGCGTTTTGATCTCGTTGCGATCGTTCCGCGAATGGACGAAGCGACTCTACTTACTCGCATGATGCGTCGCCGTCGGCTTATGAACCGCCCTCGGTTTCCATTTCTGCAGGAACGCCGTCACCGCAGAAGCATCCTTCACTCGCATGTTTTCAAACTCCGCATTCCGCTGCGCATACAAAACATGTCCCGCCCCATCCAGCACCACCAGCGCCGGCACGCCTTTGCTCAGCGGGATGCCGTATTTGCGGGCGAGGTCGAGATTCGTGTCATACTCCCCGATGTTCACATCGACCAGGACATAATTTGCCGCCAGCAGCGACGCATTCCCAGGATCGTGGAAGTAGAGATCCAGCAGGTGGCAATCAATGCACCAGTTCCCGCCGAACACCAGCAGAACATTCTTGTGCTCCATCGCAGCCTTCAGGATTGCCTGGCGAATATCCTCGTGCGCATTCGCAGTTGCAGGATACAGATCCGCCGATCCCATCTGAAAATGCATCCCGCCACGCAGCGATACGCGCGGAAGCGCTCTAGCCGAGCCGGCGGCCACAATCACAACTGCGGCGTACACCGCGGCCTCCCGAAGAATTTTAAAAACCCGCATTGTCGGATTGTAGCTCGTAGCGACGATCTGTTTCCTCAGCTTGTCTTGTAGTAAAAATGCTCGCGGACAATCTTGCCGTTCTCAACCGTATAAAGTCCTACCTCGTCCATCTTCATACGCTTGCCAGATGGCTTCTGCGTTAGATCCAGCTTGAACTGAACCGCAAATTGCTTGTCCCCAACAAAAGGCCCGTTTACCTCGGCGCTATGAATCTCGTTATTTTCTTCGAAGTGTTTTGTCTTTCCCTTGATGGCCTCAATGCCACTCATCTCCGCCGGCATCCCCGGATACTCGGCCGACTCGACGCTGACTATCTTGTCGGAATAATACTTTTCGATGGCGTCCATGTACTTGCCTTGCCGACATAGTTCAACTAGTCCCTTTGCTACTTCTGCCGTAGACATAAACGATTCCTCCGTGTGATTTTGCCGCGCCGTTCCGCGGTGTTGACGTGGATTGGAGTCTCCCGCCTTGCTCCGATTCGCAAAACGCGAGCCTGTCTACGAGTAGGATGCCCCTGCCGCAGAGGATGATTCAAGGATGTCGATCCACCGTTCAGATTTTGATCGTCGTAGCGCTGCGGAAGGGTCACCGAAAAACAAAAGGGCATGCGCATCGCGCATGCCCTTTTGTTTAGAACAATGACTGTTACAAATTGTTACTCGGCAGCCATTTCCTCGGCTTCGCCTTCCTGGCGCATCAGTTCCAGCTCGCGTTCGGCAGCCTCGGTGGCCTCGGAAACTTCCTGCTGCACGCGGGCAGCAGCGTCTTCCAGTTCCTGCGACAGCCGGACGTTGCGGTAGTATTCCATTCCGGTGCCGGCGGGGATAAGCCGTCCGACGATGACGTTTTCCTTCAGGCCGCGAAGCTGATCGACCGCGCCGTTGATGGCCGCTTCGGTAAGCACACGCGTTGTTTCCTGGAAGGAAGCCGCGGAGATGAACGAATCCGTCGACAGCGACGCCTTCGTGATGCCCAGCAGCAACGGACGACCCACTGCGGGACGGCCGCCATTGTTGATGACCCGTTCGTTTTCCTCGCGGAAGCGGAACTTATCAACCTGCTGCTCCACCAGGAATGCCGTGTCGCCCGGATCTTCTACCTTCACCCAGCGCAGCATCTGGCGAACGATCACTTCGATGTGCTTGTCAGAAATTGCCACGCCCTGCAACCGGTAGACTTCCTGAATTTCCGTCACCATGTAGGACTGCAATTCCTTTTCGCCCAGGACCGCGAGAATGTCATGCGGGTTCAGCGGGCCATCCATCAAAGGATCGCCGGCACGCATGCGCTCGCCTTCCTGCACGTTGACGTGTACACCGCGCGGCATCGAGTATTCTTTCTCTTCGCCGCTATCCGCCGTCACGTAGATCTTGCGCTGTCCCTTGCTCACTTCGCCGAAGCGAACCGCACCATCGATCTCGCTGATGATGGCCGTTTCACGCGGCTTGCGCGCTTCGAACAGTTCCGCCACTCGCGGCAGACCGCCAGTGATGTCCTTGGTACGCGTCGTTTCCCGAGGAATCTTGGCCAGCACATCGCCAGGGAAAACCTCGTCGCCATTCTGCACCATCAAGTGCGCGCGGCTTGGAAGCAGATAACGCTTCGAGCCCTTCGCGTTCTTGATCATGATGGCCGGCTGACGCTTTTCGTCCGACGTTTCCGCGACCACCAAGCGAGACAGTCCGGTCACTTCATCCACTTCTTCATTCAGCGTGGTGCCTTCATGCAGATCGTGGAACTGGACCGTGCCGCCAACTTCCGTCAGGATGGCAAAGGTGTACGGATCCCACTCGCCAAGCGTCTGGCCCTGCGTGACCTGTGCGCCTTCTTCCACCTTGAGTCGCGCGCCGTAAACCAGCGTGTAGCGTTCCTTCTCGCGGCCGCGATCGTCGACTACAACAATCACGCCCGAGCGGTTCATCGCCACCAGGTCGCCGCCCTTGGAACGGACTGTCACCAGGTTGATGAAGCGTACCGTGCCCGCGTTCTTCGCTTCCAGTCGAGACTGATCGGAAACTCGTGATGCCGCGCCGCCGATGTGGAACGTACGCATCGTCAGCTGTGTTCCCGGTTCGCCGATCGACTGCGCCGCAATCACGCCGACCGCTTCGCCCATCTCTACCAGGCGGCCAGAGGCCAGGTTGCGACCGTAGCAGAGGATGCAGACGCCGCGCTTCGATTCGCAGGTCAGCACCGAGCGAATCTTCACCCGCTCGACACCGGCTGCCTGAATCGCACCCGCCATATCCTCATCGATCTCCTGGTTCACGTCAACCAGAATGTTGCCTTCAAAGTCTTTCAGCTTTTCCAGCGAGACGCGGCCAATGATGCGATCGCGCAACGGCTCGATCACTTCGCCGGCTTCGACGATGTGACCCACATAAATGCCTTCCACCGTGCCGCAGTTGTAATCGCTGATGATCACATCCTGCGCCACATCGACCAGGCGGCGTGTCAGGTAGCCGGAGTCGGCAGTCTTCAACGCCGTATCCGCCAGACCCTTACGAGCACCGTGCGTCGAGATGAAGTACTGCAGCACCGTCAATCCTTCACGGAAGTTCGCCGTGATGGGAGTTTCGATGATTTCACCCGACGGCTTGGCCATCAGTCCGCGCATACCCGACAGCTGACGAATCTGCTGCTTCGATCCGCGAGCTCCGGAGTCGGCCATGATGTAGATCGGGTTCATCGCGCCGGCCTTGTCGGCAGCCTTCATGTTGTTGAACATTTCATCGGCGACCTGTTCGGTCACAGACGACCACAGTTGAATCACCTTGTTGTTGCGCTCGCCGTTGGTGATGGCGCCGTCCAGATACTGACGCTGCACGCTCACCACCTGCTTCTCGGCATCGCTGACCAGCTTGTACTTGGTCTCAGGAATCACCATGTCGTCAAAGCCGACTGACAGACCGCTGCGGGTGGCGTACTTGAAGCCGATATCCTTGATGCGGTCCAGCATCTTGACGGTCACTTCCAACCCCAGGTTCAGGTAGGAATAGCTAACCACCTGGCCAATGCCTTTCTTCTTCAGCAAGCCATTCACGTACGGCATGCCGGAGGGAAGGGAATCGTTCAGGATGACGCGACCCACCGTCGTCGAAAGATATTGGTTCGTGTACTGGACCGGCTCGGTGTGCAACAGATCCTGATCGTCGTACGCGTTGGTCATGTCGAGCACCGCGCCCGTGTAACGCAGACGGATCGGGCTCAGCGTCTCCACTTCCTTGGCTTCCAGTGCCAGCAGCACTTCATCGGTGTTGGCAAACACGCGGCCTTCACCACGCGCGCCAGCATGCGACTTGGTCAGGTAATAGATACCCAGCACCATGTCCTGCGTCGGCACTGTAATCGGCTGACC
>CAWGCV010000002.1:0-9230 GCA_963821145.1 uncultured Acidobacteriota bacterium | reverse complement strand
TGGCTTGCATGGCCGGGATGAGCCCATCAAACCAGTGGAGGCCACTGCACTCGCCGCGACAAACAGGAACACACGCAGATCGAGCGAGATGTAGATGTATGCGTTCCAAAAGCCACTCATCAGCATCTGCAAGGCTAACGAGCGATCCACCAGCGGCGCCGCCGCCAGTCCAGCAGCTGTACCCAGCAAGGTAATCAGCAAACTCTCTACCAGTAATTGCTGGATCAACCGGCTCCGCGTTGCGCCCAGCGCTAATCGAGTTGCCAATTCGCGTTCTCTTGCTGCGCTGCGCGCCATTAACAGGCTTGCAAGGTTCAGACAGGCGAGCAGCAAAATTCCGACGCACATGGTGAACATGGCCTCCAACGGCTTGCGGAAAAAAACGCGAACATAGGTGAAGCCCTTCGCGCCCGGCACTGCCATGAAATGGTAGTGGGTCTGCTCTGCGTTGGCGATCCAGTCGCCGTCGGAAACCTGTTCACGTACGATCGGCATCGAGAGGGCAAGTAAAGCGGCGTTTGCCTGCTGCAGGCGACTCCAGGTTTGAGGCGTGCCATTACCGTCAACCAATTGGCGCGAATGCCGCCGGCCGTCATGTTGTAGGGGGCATCGAGGATCGGTTCCGTCGAAAGCGGAACATAAGTTTCAGGTCTCTGGGTTGGATCGGCGCCGAAGAACTTTGTTCGGCATTACTCCCACAACCGTGAAGGGCACGTTGGCTATTACCAACTTGCGACCGACCACGTTTGGAGCGCCATGAAACCAGCGTTGCCAGAAATCCTGACTGATTACGGCGGCAAGTCCCTCGGGATTGCCTCCGGTTTTGTCGTCGATTGGAGTCAGATATCGTCCCATGAGCGGCGGGGTTTCCAGGGTCCGGAAATACTGTCCGCTGGTCAGCATTCCGCGAATCGGACTCATTGGCGATCCGTCCCGCACCTGAAAATTGCGACGCGCCGCTAAACGCAAACACGTCGGAGAAGATTTTGTGCTGCCGCTCGAGTCCTCGAAAGATTGGAGATGAGAAGTTGTAGCCAGGCTCGGGATCACCTTCGTGAATCTGCAACACGACCAGCTGTTCAGCATGGGGAACGGGGAGGGGGCGCAGCAACAGGCCATTGATGAGTGAGAAGATCGCCGTGTTGGCGCCGACTCCGATGGTGAGGGTGAGCAGGGCGACGGTGGTGAATCCGGGCGACTTTTTTAACAGCCTTGCAGAAAAGCTAATGTCGCGGAGAAGATTCTCCAGCCTGCGAAACTGCCAGAGTTCCCGGAGGCGTTCATGCCAGCGACCGGCATCGCCGAAGGTCTGGCGAGCGGCATTCTTTAATTCAGAAGTGGGGACGCCCTGTCCTGCCAGTTTGTCGCGCAACATCGACTGATGAAATTCCAATTCCTCGGCCATGTCGCGATCCATGCGACGCTTGCGAAACAGCGTCTTGATGCGGAGCAAGAATGCGTGGAGACTGGAACCCATATTGAAAGCCCTCACAACTTTTCCAGCAGCGCCAGGACGCTTGCATCACAAATCCAATTGCGGCCGAAAACGTTGTCCTCCGCTGCGATAGTGTGCTGAGACAATTTCTACCTTATTCGCAGCGGATGGCCAGCATGGGGTCGATACGAGCGGCCTGCAATGCGGGCAGCAGGGAGGCGCAGCTGGCGATCATCAACAAGACGGCAATCGAGGCCAGCAGGACCCAGGGGTCATGGGGCGAGGTCTCGAAGAGAAAACTCGCCATAGCGCGTGATGCGAGGATGGCGGCAATCAATCCAGAGATGCAACCGGCGATGGCGACCCAGGCATTCTGGCGGAAGACCATGGTGATCACCTGACCGCGCCTGGCACCGAGCGCCATGCGGATCCCGATCTCACTGGTTCGGCGTGCGGTGGCGTAGGCGAGGGTTCCGTAGAGTCCAATGGCGGTGATGAGCAGGGCGCAACCGGCAAAGAAGAGAGACAAAATCGCCATCATCCGCTGGGCGCTGACGGAGTTGTTGACGACGTCATCCATCGTCGTCAGAACTGGAGGCGGGATGGTTGGCGCGAGCCGTGTGGCGAGGGAACGCGCAGCGGCGGCCAGCGGAGTGATCGGACCGTCGACACGCACAACCGCAGTGAGCGAGGGCTTTTTCTGTTCGTCCTGCTGGATTGGTACGTAGCCGGCCGGAGGCGCGGGATCCATCATGCCGCTATACTTCGCATCTGCCACGACCGCGACAACTTCATACGAAGTCTTCTCTTGAGGATCGACGATCTGTTGCCCGAGCGCATAGTGATCGGGAAAGAAGAGATTGGCAGCGGACTGATTCAAGATGATTTTCAGGCCGGAAGCGTTGGTATCGTTCCAGCGGAATTCTCTTCCCATGAACATAGGGATTCTCATGGTTTTGAAATAGTTGGGTCCCACGCTGTTCAACCACATCAGGTGGGGATTGCCACCTGGCGCAGAGTAATGACCATTCCAGCCGCGATGCGATAGTGGGATGATGAACTGGAAGCTGACACTTTTTACGCCCGGTTGATGGCTTAAACCCTGGCCGATTTCCTGATACATGCGCATCAGCGCATCGCCTTCCAGCTGTTGTTTGTCCATGTTGAAGGAGATGTTGGCCAGGCCCCTGGGATCGAAGCCGACGCCGGAGCGATAGAGTTTTACCAGACTTGTCGCCAGCAGTCCTGCACCGACAACCAGTACGAGAGCCAGAGCCACTTCCAACGCCATCAAAATCCGGGGCAGGAGCCATCGCTGCTCATGCAACTGGCGGGAATGTTGACCATCTTTAATGTGGTCGTTGAGGTTTCCTGCGGTGGCTTGCAGCGCCGGCATCAGCCCAATCACTACGGCGGAGACGATGGCGATGATTGCGGCAAAAACAAACACGCGGAGATCGAGCGAGGTGTCGAGAACGACGCTTGGATCGCCAGTACTGCTGGTGAGAAATGCGGCCAGCGAGCTGCTGACTAGCGGCGACACAGCAATGCCGGCAATGGTTCCGAGGACTGCGAGCAAGAGGCTTTCGATGAATAATTGCTGAATCAGACGCCAGCGCGTTGCCCCCATGGCGAGCCGGGTTGCCAGTTCACGCTCGCGCATCGCACCACGCGCAATCAGGAGGCTGGCGAGGTTGAGGCAGGCGAGCAACAGGATTCCTGCGCACATCGCGAGTAAGGCGAGGAGCGGACTGCGAAAGAAAAAACGCGCCATCGCGTATCCACCGGAGCCAGGTTCAGCCTGGAAACGGAAATGCGCCTTATCTTCCTGTTTGATGTAGTTGGGATCATCTGCCGCGTGCAGAATTGGACCGGACACTGTACGTAAGGCCGCGTTCGCCTGTTGCAGCGTGACGCCGGGCTGCAAGCGTGCAATCACGGTGAGCCACCAGGCATTGAGGCCTTCGTCGATATTGTGCCGCGGTGCGTCGACGATCGGCTCGGTCGAGAGCGGAACAAAGATGTCTGGCCTCTGCATGAGGTCGGCGCCGATAAACCGCTTGGGCATCACCCCAACGACGGTGAAGGGCACGTTGGCGATGACGAGCTTGCGGCCGACCACGTGGGGATCGTGATGAAACCAGCGTCCCCAGAAATTCTCGCTGATCACGGCGGCCAGTCCCGCTGGATTGCCTCCGGTTTTGTCGTCGGCGGCGGTCAAGTATCGCCCCAGCAAGGGAGGGGTCTGCAGCGCCCGGAAGAATTGGCCGCTGACCTCCATTCCGGGTACGTCTTCACTGCCAGACCGAGCCTGCACCTGCAATGGCCGTCCATTGTTGTTATAGGCAAAAACATCCGAGAAGATTGCCGGCTGATGTTCCAATGCGCGAAAGAATGGGGCGGGGAAGCTGTAGTTGGGTGTGGGACCGCCCTCGTGAATGTTGAGCACGACCAATTGGTCGGAGTGGGGAACCGGCAGCGGGCGTAGCAGCAGGCCATTGATGAGCGAAAAGATGGCTGTGTTGGCGCCGACACCGATCGCCAGGGTAAGCAGGGCGACGGTGGTGAAGCCGGGTGACTTTTTCAACATCCGGGCGGAGAAACTGATGTCGCGAAGAAGGTTTTCCAGCCCGCGAAACTGCCACAGTTCCCTGAGCCGTTCATGCCAGCGGCCGGCATCGCCGAAGGTCTGGCGAGCGGCATTGTTTACCTCGGATTTGGGGACGCCTTGGCCTGCAAATTTCTCGCGCAACATGGTCTGATGAAACTCCAGTTCTTCGGCCATTTCGCGATCCATGCGACCCTTGCGAAATAGCGTCTTGATGCGAAGCAAAAACGTGTGCAGACTGGAACTCATATCGAAAGCCCTCAGAACTTTTCCATCAGCGTCAGGACGCCTGCATGACAAATGCAACTGCAGCGGAAAGCCTTGCCCAGCGCTGCGATTCCGCGCTGAGACGTTTTTTGCCTTCGGCGGTCAATTGATAAAACTTGGCGCGTCGATTGTTGTCGGACATGCCCCATTGCGCAGAGAGCAGTCCGCGCAGCTCAAGCCGGTGCAGTGCAGGATAGAGCGCGCCTTCTTCTACCTTGAGCACCTGTTGTGAGGTTTGATGGATCCATTCCGCAACACCGTAGCCATGCGTGGATCCGCGCTGCAAGGCACGAAGGATCAGCATCTCCAGCGTGCCCTGAATTAGATCGCCCGTATCTGTGGTTTCATCCCTAAACATCTTATGGGAGACAATAACGCAGTTGTCTGGATGTTGTCAATTCTTATTTGGGGGAGTTTACGGACGGGTTAGGCAGCAGGGATAGGCCGGGGACGGGGATGGCCGGAGGAGACAGCGAAATATTTCCGGGAACAATTTGGATACCGGTGCCGTACAAACGCACAAGGCATTCGCGGGGGGAGAGCCATGGCGAATTTGTATCAGGATCTGAGCTACAGTATCCGGCGGTTATCGAAAACGCCGAGCTTTGTGCTGGCGGTTGTGTTGGCAATTGCGCTGGGCATCGCCGCCAATTCGACCATCTTCTCCATGGTGAGCCGGTTTGTGCTGCGTCCTGCGCCGGTTGGGAATCCTGACACGCTGATGTCGCTGCATACCACGCACGATGGCGATCAGTGCTGCAACAATTTTTCCTGGCCGCTCTATAACGATGTGCGGGACCATGCGCATTCGTTTTCTGGCGTGGCAGCGTATTACGAATTGCTGCCGGCATCGATTGGCGGGCGGGGCGAGCCGGAGCGCATCTGGGGGCAGGCGGCGAGCGCAAATTATTTCGACGCGGCGCAGCTACCCATGAGGCTGGGGCGCGGCTTTGTTGCGGGGGAGGAGAATGCCCAGGTCATCGTGCTGAGCGAGCGGGTTTGGCAGCATCGATTTGGCGGCGACCCGGGAATTCTGGGCAAGCGGGTGACCGTATCCGGGCATCCGTTTACCGTGGTCGGCGTCGCGCCGCGCGGATTTCACGGACTCGATTTGATTCTTGATCCCGAATTTTGGGTGCCGCTGGGAAACGTGGAGCAGCTTGCGCCGAACGTGCCGAGCCGGACTTCGCGGGATTTTCACTGGCTGGATGTCATCGGCCGGCTGGGGCCTGGCGTGACGCGCGCGCAGGCATCGGCTGAGTTGGCGACGATGGCGCAACGGCTGGCGAAGGCCTATCCCGATACGGACAAAGGTGGCGGATTTCTGATTGGCCAGGCGGGTTCGCTGCCGCCACGGGATCGATCGACTGTTTTGTTATTTCTGACGGTGCTGTCGGTGGTGGTGCTGCTGGTGCTGGCGACAGCGTGCGCGAATGTTGCCAACCTGATGTTGATTCAGACGGCGAGTCGCCAGCGTGAAATGGCGGTGCGCATTTCTTTGGGAGCCAGCCGCGGCGCGCTGCTGCGACAGATGCTGATGGAAAGTGTATTGCTCGCGCTGGGTGGAGGCGTGGTCGGCACGTTGATTTGTTTGTGGGCGACGTCGGCGCTTTCGGCATTTCAGGTGCCGCCGCCAGTGCCGCTCGACATCAGTTTGAGTGTCGATTGGCGGGTGGTGCTGTACACATTTGTGCTGAGCGTGGTGACAGGATTTCTCTGCGGACTGGTGCCGGCGTGGATCGCTTCGCGGCCGGTGCTGACACGCGCGCTAAAAGGGGAAGATGCGCTGGCTCGCCCGGGACGTCGCATCACTTTGCGCAACTCGCTGGCGGTGGCGCAGATCGCGATTTCCCTGGTGCTGCTGTCAGCGGCGGGACTGTTTCTGCGCAGCCTTGCCGGGGCTTCGTCGGTGGATATTGGATTTCGTTCGCGCAATGTGGTGATGGTGTCGGTGGATCCGCGTATCCATGGATACAGTCCGGAGCGCACGACGCAGTTTCTGGCTTTGCTGCGGGAGCGAGTGGCTGCGATGCCGGGCGTGGTGTCGGTGGCGGCGACGGACTCCGTTCCTCTTTCCGGCGGCAATCGCAGTGATGCGTTGCATGCGGACGGCCAGCCGCAGAATGGGCCCGATCCCGGCGTGGAACTGTACATGGCGACTCCGGGATATTTTGAGACGCTGGGTATTCCTCGCCTGATGGGCCGCGATTTCGGCAACGAATCGCCGACCGCCCCCAAGGTCGCAATCATCAATGAAGCGCTGGCAGAACATTTATACGGACGGACCAACCCGATTGGCCGCACGCTTTCGGGTGGGGGCGCGACGTATCACATCATCGGAGTGGTCAAGAATATTAAATCGCGGAGCTATGGCGAGGAGACGCGGTACGTGCTGTTTCGGTCGCTGGCGCAGAATACGGGCAGCGATCCGTCCTTCCTGGGATATCAGCTGCTGGTTCAAACTTCCGGCGACCAGGGGGCTGTGATCCAGGCCACACGCGCGCAGATTCGCGCTCTCGATCCGAATATGGCGGTGTATGGGGTCGAGACCATGCAAGAACATTTGAGCAAGGCGCTGTTTCTGCCGCGACTGGCGGGCACGCTGTTCGGGGTGTTCGGCTTTATCGGGCTGACACTGGCAGCGGTGGGACTGTACGGAGTGATCAGCTACTCGGTGGCTCACCGGACGCATGAGATTGGCATACGGCTGGCGCTGGGAGCGCCGTTGAGCGCGATCCGTGGGCTGGTGTTGCGGCAGGGGATGTCGCTGATCGTGATTGCGATTGCGATTGGTATGCCGGCGGCGTGGTTTGCTGCGAAATTTTCGCGCAGTTTTCTTTATGGTGTGCGACCGCACGATCCCATCACCTTTCTCGTAGTGCCGCTGTTTCTGGCGGCGATTGCCCTGGTGGCCTGCTGGGTGCCAGCGCGGCGAGCGAGCAAAACTGATCCGCAGACGGCGTTGCGGTACGAGTAGCTTCCGGGCGCGCGGGTTCGTGTGAAAATATCTCCTATCTTTATAGTTGACAGATTATCTCCTATGGGCGTAGTACTACGTGCATAGGAGATACGCATGGCGAAAAAGGGTGAAGGCTTAACCCGGCTGGAGCTGGAGATCATGCAGGTGATCTGGAAGCGCGGCGCCAGCAACGTAGGAGATGTGCAGCAGGGGCTGGGGCGGGAGCTGGCGTATACGACGGTGCAGACCGTTCTGAACACACTCCATCGCAAGGAAAAGCTGCGGCGCAGGCTGGAGGGGCGGGCCTACGTCTACAGCGCCACTGTGACCGAGGCGAAGGCGCTGCGACATGCGGTGCGCGACCTGGTGGATCGCATGTTTGGCGGATCGAGCGAAGAGCTGGTGCTGAGCCTGATCAAGAGCCGCGAGATTGATCCCGAGCGGATTGCGCGATTGAGCAGGGAGCTGGACGAAGAGGAGGAAGGGTGATGGAACATTTCTCCGTGGATTCGTTGATGGTCTGGCTGGTGAATTACCTGATGAATTCGGCATGGCAGGTGCCGCTGGTATTGCTGGTGGCGATGGTGGCGGCGCGGCTGGTGGCTCGACTGTACTCGGCTGCAGCAGTGCACTGGACGTGGGTGAGCGCGCTGGTGTCGGCGACGGTGATGCCGGCGCTGCGGGTGGATGTGTGGCCGAGCTTTCCCTGGGGCCGCGCGGCTGCGGTTGGTGGCGGGCACGTGCAAGTGACGATGATGGCTAGTACGGCCGTGGCAGGCGGAAGTTTGCGGTTATCGTTCGCGATGATGGCAGTTTTGCTGGCGGCGTATGGCGCGGTCATTCTGTATTTTGCAGGACGCATTGTGTGGGGCGTGTGGAAGACGCGATCGCTGCGCGGGAACGCGTCGGCGGTGGAGTGGGCTGAGCCCATGAACGCGAGATGGGGTGCGCTGTGCCGGCGACTGGGTGTGACGCGAGTGGTGCTGTGCGAATCGGCAGACGTAGCGGGGCCGGCAATGGTGGGAATGGGGACGGTGCTGCTGCCGGCTGGATTCATTCGCAAAGTGCAGGAAGGCGATCTGGAGGCGGCGTTGGCGCATGAGCTGGCGCATGTTCGACGCCGGGATTACGCGAAGAATGTCGGATATGCCGTGCTGATGCTGCCCGTCTCGTACCATCCGTGCGCGTGGCTGATCAAGAAGGCGGTGGGAGAGAGCCGCGAAGCGGTGTGCGATGCGATGGCGGCGGAGGTGCTGGAAAGCAGGCGCATGTATGCGCGGTCACTGCTGCGGCTGGCGATGGTGATTCCGTCGAGGTTGCGCGGAGGGGCGACGGCGGCAGTGGGAATTTTTGAAGGCAACACTCTTGAAAGGAGGGTGAGTTTGATGATGGAGCGAGGGAAACGACTGCAGGGCGCAGCGCGGGTGGCCGCGATGGTGACGGTGATGGGACTGAGTGGGGCTGCGATCGTGAGCATGGTGGGAACGCATGTGACGGTGCATGCGGCGAATACTAAAGCAGGGGAGAAGGGACCGGTCCAGGTGCCGTCCGGAGTGATGGCGTCGCGAATTGTGTCTCAGACACAGCCTAAGTATCCGCCGGAGGCAAAGGAGAAGAGGATTCAAGGAACCGTGGTGCTGAATGTGAAGATCGGGAAAGATGGAACTGTCGAAGACCTGAAGGTCGCGTCGGGGCCGAAAGAGCTTCGGCAATCGGCGCTGGATGCGGTGCGACAGTGGACGTACAGGCCATATTTTGTGGATGGAAATGCTGTTGAGGTCGACTCGACAATCAGCGTGAGGTACTCGCTAAAGGAGTAGAGATCTCGTCGCTGAAAAGACTGCGATTGAGGCAAGCAATTTTGTGGAGAAAGGTCAGCGGTTCGCCGCTGGCCTTTTTTGTTTGGGAGAGGCATCCAGGCTGGACGCTTGCTGGCGCAGAAGGAGAGCGCCGTTCGCCGC
>CAWGCV010000001.1:0-37586 GCA_963821145.1 uncultured Acidobacteriota bacterium | reverse complement strand
ATTCTAACTCCGTTGGGCACGCACGAAAAATGGCGAAACGGGCATCTTTGCAGATTGCTCCGGGCCAGCACTCAGCATGCTAGAATTTCTCGTCGCATCTGCGGCGCACGGTCCGTGCCCCAAACGGTACCTTACCCGAACTCTGAAATCTTGCAGGACCTGCAAGAAGAGGGGAAGTTACCATGAACAATCGAGCAGCGCGGTTCGCCGTTGCTTTCGGTATTGCCTTCCTGGCAATGCCCGTCTTAGCCCAAACAGAAGAAACTATCGCCACCTCCACTCCGGCTCCTGTTGCCTACGTCTATGTCCAGACAACACCCGGAGTCATGGTCTATGCCGCAGCGGCGAACGGAACACTAACTCCAGTCAAAGACTCGCCCTTCAAAACGACCGGCCAGATGGAAGACATCAGCGGCAAGATTCTCATCAGCGTCGGCGATACGATCCTCCACGTCTATCCAATCGAGTCAAACGGCGCCGTCGGCAAGCAAATTTCCGAAACCAACACCGCCTCCTATAGCGGCTCAGAATGCGGAACCACATCGGGTCAAGGCTCGGTCCTCGATCACACAGGAAAATATTTGTATGTACAGCTAAGCTCGACCGGCGACTGCGCGGCATGGCAAACCTACCGGGTCGAATCCAATGGACACCTTCAGTTCCTGGGCGACGCCGAGTATTCCACGCAGGATGAATACGGCCATCTCATCCAGAGCACCGCTCCAACAATCAGCAGCAACGACAAATTCGGCTACGGCGCTTTTAGAGAACCCTATTACTCTGGCAATTTCTGCGAAGGTGCTTATTGTCCGACTTTCTCGGCTTTTACGAATTCCGGGGGCGTACTAAAACAAAACTCCAGCTTTTCGGAGAAGGACCCCAAGGCAGAGACCGGATTATCCTTCATTCCCTGGGCCTATACTTCCCCACGGGCAGATCCTTATGGCCACATTGCCGTTCTAATGGACCAGGTAGATGAGTCTGGAAATTTTAATGGGACGCCGTTGCAGCTGGCCAGCTACACCATCAACCCCACTTCCGGAGCCATTTCGTCTAGCAATACCTATTCCAATATGCCCATCGTTCAAGTGGCAAACTCTGGCGAGGGGGATTATCCCGCCGACCGGCCCATCGCGATGGCAATGTCCCCGGCTGGAAATATTCTTGCCGTTGGTGGGCAGCCGGGACTGCAGCTGTTCCACTTCAATGGTGCAGCTCCGCCCACGGCGTTTGGTGGCCTCCTCGACAACGATGTTGATTCCGATTTCGTACAAGTGGCGTGGGATACGAAGGATCACCTTTACGCGCTCAATCTTAGCCCAGGACAGCTGATCGTCTATACCGTCACGCCCACCTCAAGCGTGGAAGCTCCGGGGTCACCATACGACCCTGGCCCCCTTCCGTTCAACACACCCTGGGGGGTTAAAGGGATAATTGTCGTTTCTAAATAGGGGGCAGGACGCATCCCCATCAAGCTGTAATCGGAACGATGCTCGATCCCGGGCAAAAATTGCGGCAAAATGGCTACCGGAATTGCCCTTTGACGCAGCGGATTTTAAGTGAAATAAGGGTTGACTCGGAATTTAGTCCACGCATGACAAGGCGGCGGAATACGCCTTCAGGCACTGAGGGACACATCCTCTAGCTCACAGGGAAGAGGTCAGTCCGAATACCGCCTGACCCCAAATTCCGCCCGATTTCCCTATATCAGCGTGGCGCGAAAGAAATCTGAGTGATTTACACTAATATTAACCAGAAACGCTTGACAATCGTCGCTCCCGCAGCCTAATCTAGCACTCGAAGGCAAGGAGTGCTAATTGCCCGCGCCCGAAGGATCTACTCTGCTCCATCGAATCGGATCCATCCGCTAGTATCGCAACGCAAATCGTTAAGAATGAAGGAGAAATGTATTATGGCAAATGCAAAATCTTCTGTAGCCACGTCTCTGACGCCGCTACATGATCGTGTAGTCGTCCGTCGCATTGAAGAAGGCGAAACCGTTCGTGGTGGCATCATCATCCCCGACTCCGCCAAGGAAAAGCCCCAGGAAGGCGAAATTATCGCCGTCGGTAAAGGCAAATCGAACGATGAAGGCAAAGTTTTCCCCTTGGACGTCAAGGCCGGCGATCATGTCCTGTTCGGAAAGTATTCCGGAACGGAAATCAAAATCGATGGCGAAGATTTCCTCATCATGAGGGAAGAAGAAATTCTCGGCATTCTGCACAAGAAGTAAGCGTGGCCCAGTCGCCTCGCTTTTTTTGTGCCCGGTTTTAGGCACCACCGCTCCATAAAATTCTCACCCGCTTCGGCGGACGATTGCACAACACATCAGGAGAACCAGGATTATGGCAAAGCAAATTTTGCACGGAGAAGATTCGCGGCAGGCAATTCTGCGCGGCGTCAACACGCTGGCAGATGCTGTCAAGGTGACGCTCGGCCCCAAGGGTCGCAACGTCGTGATTGAAAAGAAATTCGGCTCCCCGACCATTACCAAGGACGGCGTAACCGTAGCCAAGGAAATTGAACTCAGCAATTCGCTGGAAAACATGGGCGCGCAGATGGTGCGCGAAGTGGCCTCCAAGACCTCTGACGTTGCCGGCGACGGCACCACCACCGCGACCGTTCTGGCCCAGGCCATCTATCGCGAAGGCGTCAAGACAGTCGCTGCAGGAGCCAACCCGATGGCCCTCAAGCGCGGCATCGACAAGGCTGTTGAGAAGATTGTCGGCAAGCGTGACAAGGACGGTGCGTTCGAGCACACCGGCGCACTCGGCAAATTCTCCAAGCCTGTCTCCGGCGAAATGATTGCCCAGGTCGGCACCATCTCCGCCAACGGCGATCACGAAATCGGTTCCATCATCGCCCAGGCCATGGAGAAGGTTGGCAAGGACGGCGTCATCACGGTCGAAGAATCCAAGACCATGCAGACCCACCTCGAGACTGTCGACGGCATGCAGTTTGACCGCGGCTACCTCAGCCCTTACTTCGTCACCGATCCGGATCGCATGGAAGCGGCACTCGAAGACGCCTACATTCTGATCCACGAAAAGAAGATCAGCACCATGAAGGATCTGCTCCCCTTGCTGGAGCAGGTGGCCCGCAATGCCAAGCCGCTCGTCATCATCGCGGAAGATGTCGATGGCGAAGCGCTTGCAACTCTGGTCGTCAACAAGCTGCGTGGCACCCTCAGCGTGGCAGCCGTCAAGGCGCCTGGCTTCGGCGATCGCCGCAAAGCGATGCTGGAAGATATTGCCAAGCTGACCGGCGGACGCGCCATCACCGAAGACCTCGGCATCAAGCTCGAGAACGTCAAGCTTGAGGACCTGGGCCGCGCCAAGCGCGTCACCATCGACAAGGACAACACCACCATCGTCGACGGTGCCGGCAAGGCAGAGGACATTCAGGGCCGCGTCAAGGAAATCCGCAACCAGATCGACAAAACCACCTCCGACTACGACCGCGAGAAGCTGCAGGAGCGGTTGGCGAAATTGGTCGGCGGCGTCGCCGTCATCAAGGTCGGTGCAGCTACCGAAACCGAGATGAAGGAAAAGAAAGCGCGCGTGGAAGATGCCATGCATGCAACCCGCGCCGCTGTCGAAGAAGGCATTGTCCCGGGCGGCGGTGTCGCCCTGGTTCGTAGTGCCAAGGCTGTCGAGGAGCTGATCGCCACTCTGGAAGGCGATGAGAAGATCGGTGCTCAGATCATCCGCCGCGCTATCGAAGAGCCACTCCGTCTGATCGTCGGCAACGCCGGCGAAGAGGGTGCCGTGGTCATCGGCAAGGTCCTCGAAAACAAGGAAGCCCACTACGGCTACAACGCCGCGACCAACAAGTTCGAAGACCTGGTGAAAGCCGGCGTCATCGATCCCACGAAGGTCACGCGCACCGCACTGCAGAATGCCGCCTCGATCGCCGGCCTGATGCTGACCACTGAAGCCATGGTGGCCGACATCCCGGAGAAGAAGGAAGCAGTTCCCCAGGGCGGCGGCCACGGCGGCGGTATGGAAGGCATGTACTAGCACTACGCGTCCAGCCAACTGCGCCCTCGGCGCAAGAGCGACAAAGGCCCTGCAGCCATGCGGGGCCTTTGCTTTTTCTTATGCCAGTTCATGTGGGGCAGTTCCCAGATTTTCGTCCGGGGATAAGCTCCCCACAGATCGCGCCGTCACGCGCTGCGGTTCACCGCCTCCGTGATGGGAAAGATCGTGCCTTCGCAAAACGACCACCCGCTCACCAACCCAAATTTCACCCGTCAATTTCCTCATATCCGCATGTTTCCGGATTTTCTCACCCTGATTCCCGAATCCCCACTCGACGAAGTAGTGCGTTTGCCGCTCGAAAAGATATACAAATAGAGAAGCAAAAAAATTCAGGAGATCGAATGAATTTCAGTCGGTATAAGTATGCGTTCGCGTTTTTCCTCCTCGTGGGTCTTTGCGGCACGACCGCGCTGAGCGCACAGCAGTCCAGTTCCTCCACCGCCCAGGTGGCTACGCCCGCTCCGGTAGCGGCGACCCCTCTCAGCAAGTGGTTCGTGGAAGGCGCAGCTGGCGTCGACTTTGGCCCCGGTCTGGCGAACGGACAGGTATGGGACACCAGCTTCAACGCGCTCGGCGGCGGCGGTTATCGCCTTACCCGGCGCATTGAAATCCCTGGTGAAATCGGCTATTACCACAGCGGTCTGCCCTCCTGGGTAGCGCAGACCATTCAACAGTCGGGCGGCCACTACACCGTTCTCACCTATTCCGTGAATCCGACATTCTATTTCCTCCGCGGCGAGCGCTATGGCTTCTTCGCCCTGGGCGGGGGCGGCTATTCCCACGTCGGCACAAACTTCGACAAGCCCGTCGGCTCCACCATCGATTGCAGCAAGTACTCCGGTCTGGGATATTCCGACTTCACCAATTTCTGCAATGGAACCATTACCGGATCGTCCTATTCCAGCAATCAGGGAATGTATGACTTCGGCATCGGAATGGAAGGCCGCCTGTATCCCGATCGCCGATTCATCGTCTTCGGCCAGGGTCGCTACATCCACATGGAAACGCCGGCCAATCAGCTTCCCGGGCCCGGCTTTGCTCTGGTTGCCTTGACCACCGGCGTTCGCTGGTAGCGTAAGCCGCGCCGGCAGCGCTCTCACCATGGCCCTCGTTGAAGTCGACCATCTCGTCAAGACCTATCCCGTGCGTGGCAGTCGACAGCCACGCCGTGTAGTCGACGACGTCACCTTCCTCATTGAACGAGGCCAGACGCTCGGCATCGTCGGCGAATCCGGCTCCGGAAAAAGTACCATTGCGCGCCTGCTGCTTCGCCTCATCGAACCGGACTCCGGCACAATTTCGCTCGATGGCCACAACCTGCTCACCGTATCACCGCGTGAACTGCGCCAGCTGCGGCGGCGCATGCAGATCGTTTTCCAGGATCCCTACGCCGCGCTCAATCCGCGTATGCGCGTCGAAGACATTGTCGGCGAGCCGCTCGTCATCTATCGTGACGAAGCAACCATCGGCGACTCTACCGCGAAAGAATTCCGCCGCGCCCAGGTCATCGAAGCTCTCGCCATGGCAGGACTCGATGGCTCAGCGCTTCCCCGCTATCCGCACGAGTTTTCCGGCGGTCAGCGGCAGCGCATCAATCTTGCCCGCGCTTTGATTCTGCGGCCGGAGCTTCTCGTCCTCGACGAGCCCACATCCGCCCTCGATGTCAGTGTCTCCGCACAGATAACCCACCTGCTGCGAGAACTTCAGCGCGAGTTGCAATTGACCTACGTCTTCATCACCCACTCCATGCCGCTGGCGCGTTACATGGCGGATCAGATTCTCGTCATGCGCCAGGGCCGCATTGTTGAGCAAGGTGGCTGGCGGCAAATCTGTGAACATCCGCAGTCGGAGTACACCCAGGCGTTGCTGGCAGCCACGCCGGAGCTGCCCGCGACGGCGCTCTGAAGCGCAAACTCGCTCCCAGCTTTTGCCGCATTTTCTTTGGCTGCTGCATCCAATCGCTCAGCGGAGGAAATAGAAACGAGCCGCTTGAATGCACCGAACAACGGCCGTTTTCTGGCCACTCGGTATACCCCGGGTTTCATTTCTGTGAACAGATGATGAAGCTCCATCGTGCAATGCAGGTTTCGGCTCCGTTCTGTGATATTTTTAAGCGGGTGGCAACGTGCCATTCAACCAACCGGAGGAACAAAAATTGGGCAAAGCAATGGTCCCGAAACGTCTGTTTTTTACCAAGGGCGTCGGGAAGCATAAAGAACGTCTTACTTCATTCGAGCTGGCACTTCGTGATGCCGGAATCGCCGCGCAGAACCTTGTGCGTGTCTCGTCAATCTTCCCCCCACAGGCAAAACTGGTTCCCCGCAAAGAAGGTTTGAAGTTCCTTTACCCCGGTGAAGTTGTCTTTGCTGTTGTCGCCGAAAATTCATCGCGCGAACCGCATCGACTGATCGCGTCCAGCATCGGCGTCGCCATTCCTTCGGACAAAAATATGTACGGTTATCTCAGCGAGCATCACAGCTTTGGCGAAACCGAAGATCAAGCCGGCGATTATGCGGAAGAACTCGCTGCCGAAATGCTCGCCACCACGTTGAATATGGAATTTGACCCGGACAAGAGCTGGGACGAGAAGAAAGAGTTTTACCGTATCTCGGATCAGATTGTTCGCACCGCCAATGTCACGCAGTCTGCGGTGGGCGATAAGCGCGGCCTGTGGACCACGACCATTGCCGCGGCGATTTTAATTTTCGAATAGCGCACTCCACCGCATAAGTAGTTTTTTTCTTCGAAGGACTCTCCGTTGAGGCGAGTCCTTCGCGTCACTTGGTAGGAATGCTTTCCCATGCCGAATACTCAAAATAATTTTCGCGTTGCCCTGGTGCAGATGTCCTGCTCCCCGGACCCCGACGCCAACCTCGATAAGGCCGCCGACCGGGTTCGCGAAGCTGCGCGCGCCGGCGCCAATGTCGTCTGCCTTCCGGAGCTGTTTCGCACCCAGTATTTCTGCCAGCGGGAGGATCACGCCCTCTTCGATCTTGCCGAGCCCATCCCCGGCCCATCGACGGAAAAACTCTCCCGCATCGCGAAAGAAGAGCATGTCGCTGTCGTCGCTTCCCTCTTCGAACGGCGCGCTCCCGGCATCTATCACAACACCGCCGCCGTTATCGAGCAGGATGGTTCTCTCGCCGGAAAATATCGCAAAATGCATATTCCGGACGATCCCCTCTACTACGAAAAGTTTTATTTCACTCCCGGCGACCTTGGCTTTCGCAATTTCCCCATGCATGCGGGGAATGTTGGCGTGCTGGTCTGCTGGGATCAGTGGTATCCGGAAGGCGCTCGCCTCACTGCGCTCAAGGGGGCGAATGTCCTTTTCTATCCCACCGCGATTGGCTGGCACCCTGCGGAGAAAGCCGAATATGGCGATGCCCAGTACAGCGCTTGGCAAACCATACAGCGCTCCCACGCCATCGCCAATGGAGTCTATGTCGGTGCTGTCAATCGCGTTGGCCACGAGCATGGCGACGTTCGCGGCAATCGCGTCGAAGGTCCTGGCCTGGAATTCTGGGGCGGATCATTTCTCGCCGATCCTTTTGGACGCGTGATCATTCAGGCCGCACACGACAAAGAAGACATTCTCATTGGCGAAATCGATCTACACTTGATTGAAGATACGCGGCGCAACTGGCCCTTTCTGCGCGACCGCCGCATCGATGCGTATCAGCCAATCACGGAACGCTTTCTGGATGAATAAATTTCCATGAGCAAGCCTCGCACCTCCGTCAACACCAGCAAGACAACCCCTCGCGCAGCAGACCTGCGCATGCCTGCCGAGTGGACGCCGCACGCTGCCACCTGGATTGCATGGCCCCACAATGCAGAAGACTGGCCGGGAAAATTTCAGCCGATTCCCTGGGTATATGGGGAGATTGTCCGCTACCTTGCCGCCGTCGAGCGTGTGCACATTCTGGTGAATGAGCCTGGCGCAGAAAAACGCGCCCGAAAAATCCTGGCTCGCTGCGGCGCAAATCTTGTCAACGTTGCATTCCACCTCCAGCCCACAGACCGTGTGTGGCTGCGCGACTCCGGTCCCATTTTTCTTACGCCTGTTGCCGGCAGTCACGCCGCGCCACCGCTGGCGCTCACCAATTGGAAATTCAACGCCTGGGCGAAATACGATAACTGGCAAAATGACGACAAGATTCCCGACCGGGTCGCCAAATTGCTCAAAGTTCCCATCTGGACTCCGGAGATCAAGCTCTCGAATGGTCAACGCCGCCGCGTCGTTCTGGAAGGTGGCAGCATCGACGTCAATGGCGCCGGCGCAATGCTGACGACAGAGGAATGTCTGTTGAGCGATGTGCAGGCGCGCAATCCTGGCGTCACTCGCGAGCACCTGGAGCGCTGCTTCCACGACTATCTCGGCGTCGATCAGGTGATCTGGCTGAATCGCGGTATCGCCGGCGATGATACCCACGGCCACGTTGACGATATCGCCCGCTTCGTCGACTCCAAAACCATCGTGGCTGCCATCGAGCCCAACAGCGACGATGAAAATCACGTGCCGTTGCAGGAAAACCTTCATCGACTATCTGTAGCGCGCACCCGCGATAACAAGCCCTATCGCATTGTCGAGTTGCCTCTCCCCTCGCCGGTAGTTTTTGAAGGCCAGCGCCTCCCCGCCAGCTACGCAAATTTCTACATCGCCAACGGCCTGGTCTTAGTCCCCACCTTCAACGACCCCAACGATCGCGTGGCGCTCAACATTCTTGCCGAAGTGTTTCCCCTGCACACCATCGTCGGCATCCACAGCGTGGACTTCATCTGGGGTCTCGGCGCCATGCATTGCATGACCCAGCAGCAACCCGCGATTCTCATCTCCACCGCTGCCCGCAAATCCTAGCGCGGCAGACTTCCCGCCCGGAACGCGTCCCACCCGATCGCAACCACTTCCAGCGCTCGCTCCGTCAACGGAAATTCCTTCGACATCCGCAGCCCTTCCACCGGAACCCACCGCGCATCGGAGACATCGCTTCCATGGTGTATCACGCTCGTCTCCACGCCGTGTTTCCCACCCTCCGCGTCGATCCGGCAAAGAAAATCCACCAGCACGTAATGGAAACGAATCCGCCCCTCCGCATCGCGATCGATATGATCGAAGACCTTCACCACCTGCAGCGGTGTTACGCGTAGCCCCGTCTCCTCCGCCACTTCACGAACGACCGCTTCCTCCAGCGTCTCTCCCAGTTCCACCGCCCCGCCCGGCAACGACCACTCACCTGCCAGCGGCGCTTTCGCGCGACGTACCAGCAGCACGCAGTCCGCGTCAAAGACTACCGCGCCCACCCCAACCATCGGGGCCACCGGATATTCACGCTGCGCTGTCAAAGCCTGTTCCGCCCTTCCAACAATAGAAAAGGCGCAGCTGATGGCCGCGCCTCGCTCACTTTTCGACCGCAAACTTTACAAGCGCATCGGCTTTCCATATTCCTCATCAAACACCGTCCGCGCCATATCGAACCGCCCGCCATTATGTTTGTCAGATCCCGCCCGGTGCCCAATGCCCAACAGCGCCACTACGTGATAGCTCAACGGAAGCTTCAGGACTTCGCGGACTTTCTCTTCCTCGAACCCCTCCATTGGCGCCGTGTCATAGCCCAGCGCCTCCGCCATCAGCAGCATGTGGGTAAACGCAATCATCACGTGCCGGTTCAACCACATCGGCATGTTCGGGTGATTAGAAAGAAAGACCGGAATCTTCTCTTTCGCCTGCTCGGCATAGCTTTCCGTCATCCCGCCTTCGCGGCCCATGCGCAGCATTTCTTCCAGGTCGCCGTTGCGCCAGCCGTCTGCATCGCCGCAGGCGACGATCACCACCGAAGCTTCTTCCACCTTGGCCTGGTTAAAACTTGCTGCACGCAGACGCTTTTTTTGTTCGGGATTGCGCACCACGATAAAACGCCACGGCTGCATGTTGTAGCCGCTGGGAGCGCTCAGGCCAGCACTTAGAATTTGCTTTAAGTCTTTTTCCGCAACTGGTGCCCCGTCAAAGCTTGGGGTCGCGCGTCGCTCACGGATAATCTTGGAAATGGGCTTTTCGGTCGAACTCATTCCTGGGTTTCCTCAATGTACCGAATACCGCCATTGTTTTGTTCTTAAGTTCTTCAAGATAGCAGACGGGAGGAGCCATCCTCCGATGCCGACTCGGCCAAACATTGTTAGTCTAGTACAGAAATGCTTTTTGAACCCTACACCCGTATCGGGATGCTACAACGCTTGGATGCCAATTTCGGCGCAGTGTGGGGGCCTTCACCGGACTTCGCTTGTACATCAGCCCGCAACCGTCTCGGCTGGGGTTGGATTCTTGCTTTAGGCGGATGGATGTTGCTGATGCCAGCCTCGCTTGCCACCGCGCAGACTACGGGCACCGCGGCGCCCGCGGGTAGCACGCCCTCAGCTACGACTTCGACAGCGAAGCCACCGGTACACCATGCTATCCACCATCATCATCACGCCAAGCCACAAGCGGCCACCGTGGCGACTGAGCCCGTCGCTCCGCCGCCTCCACTCCGCCCAGCCGAGCAACCACCCAGCCCGGCGACGATCGAATTTAGCAATGGCGTTTTAAGCGTCCACGCCCAGAATTCCAGCCTCGTGAACATCCTGGTGCAAATCCAGCATCAAACCGGACTCGTCATCGACGGCTTGAGCCACGACCAGCGTATGTATGGCCAATATGGTCCGGGGAGTGTTTCCGCCACTCTGACGGCCCTGCTCGATGGGTCAGGGTATGACTTTATCATCGTCGGCGGCGGGGCCGGTGGAACCGCACCCAAGCTCATCTTGTCGACGCCCGCAAGCACCGCTACCGCCGCAGCACCCGCACCCGTTGTCAGCAATGAAGCAACGCCGCCGGCAAATGGTGATCAGGCTGAACCCGCCGATCCGACAGCTCCGCCACAGGCAAAGTCACCACAGGAAATCTTTAATGAATTGCGCAGAATGCATCCTCAATGATGGAGGACGAGCGGGCGAGAGGTTTTTGTACGACGGAATGTGCGCAGAACAACGCCGATGCGCGAGCGATATTCGAACAGTCTTGAGAAGTCGGACGGCCCTACAACAAATTTACGGATTGGCTGACTTGGTCTGAATTTGCAGCGGAGCAGCGGTTTGAGAGCGAATATGCATCTTCGCCATGGCAAAGACTCCAGAACAAAAACCGTAGGCAAGGGCAACGCCCAGGGCAACACAGGCAAGAATGGTTGAGATCATCAGTACAATCATCGGGGGGAGTTCCTCCAGCGCAATCAATCCAATTCGGGCGATGGCCGCGAATCGAGCCAATGGATCCACGAACGCCGGTCTTCATTCAACCTGAATTCTTGCTCAGCATACTAGTGTTTTCTGCAGGATTTTGTTGCTTCGCGAGATTCCTCCAAACTTAAGTTATCGTTTCAATAGGGCACACACATGCGGCATTTTGGGCCGCAGAAAGCTTTTCCCTTAGCTAGAAATGTCAATTCCACAGCTGACTGTGCGCGGTGCGCGCCAGCACAATCTGAAGAACATCACGGTCGAGATCCCGCGCAATTCCCTCACCGTGGTTACCGGCCTGTCAGGCTCCGGCAAGTCCTCGCTCGCCTTTGACACCATCTATGCGGAGGGCCAGCGCCGCTACGTCGAGACCCTTTCCGCCTATGCGCGCCAGTTCCTTGACCAGATGGAGCGTCCCGACGTCGACTCCATTGAAGGCCTCAGCCCTGCAATTTCGATTGAACAGAAAACTACCAGCCGCAGCCCCCGTTCCACCGTCGGCACCATTACAGAAATCTACGACTATCTTCGCCTCCTGTACGCCTCCATCGGCATTCCCCACTGTCCCAACTGCGGCCGGCCCATCTCTCGCCAATCCGCGGACCAGATCGTCAGCCGTGTCATGGAACTGGCCCCCGGCGAGCGCGTCACCATCTACGCGCCCATCGTTCGCGGTCGCAAAGGTGAATTTCGCGACGAGCTGGAGAAACTCGATCAGCAGGGATTTCGTGCCCGCATCGATGGAGAAATTCGTGACCTTGCCGAAGACATCGCCCTCGAGAAACGAAAGAACCACACCATTGAAGCTGTCGTCGATCGCATTGTCGTCAAGCCCGGCGTCGAAAAGCGTCTTGAAACCGCCGTCACCAAGGCGCTGCAGATGGCCAACGGACTGGTGCTGGTCGCGATGCCCGCTTCTGCGAGCGGTTCCAACGGCGGCCTCCGTGTCGAGGAGCAACTCTATTCCTCGTCCATGGCCTGCCCGGACTGCGGCATCAATGTTCCCAAACTGGAACCGCGCAGTTTCTCCTTCAACAGCACCTACGGAGCCTGCCCGCACTGCAATGGCCTCGGCAGCATCTACGACTTCGATCCCGCAAAAATCATCGTGGACTGGTCGAAGCCCCTGCTGGAAGGCGGCCTCGGACCCGGCGGCAGTTCACAATATTTAGGCAAGCTGATTCATCTCGCCGCCGACCGCTACAAAATTGATCTGCGCAAGCCCTTCGAGCAGCTCACAGAGGCGCAACAGAAATTGCTCCTCTATGGCCCCGAACGCGGAGAAGGTCCCCGCACCGGCTTTCACGGCATCTTGAAATGGCTGCGTCAATCGCTGGATGAAATTCGCTCCGACAGCTATCGCGAGTGGCTCATGGGTTACATGTCCGCGACCGTCTGTCCGCAGTGCCACGGCAAGCGCCTTCGTCCGGAATCGCTCGCCGTCACCGCCAACGGCCTTTCCATTGCCGACTTCGCCGCCCTGCCTCTGGCGGATGCGCTTACGACCGCGCGCCAATTTCAGTTCAGCCAGCGCGAGCAACTCATCGCCGATCGCCTGCAACGCGAGATTATCGAGCGGTTGGAATTCCTGGTCGCCGTCGGCCTCGGCTATCTCTCGCTTGATCGCAGCGCGGCTACGCTTTCCGGCGGAGAAGGCCAGCGCATTCGCCTCGCAACCCAAATCGGCTCGCGCCTGCGCGGTGTCCTCTATGTTCTTGACGAGCCCTCCATCGGTCTCCATCAACGCGATAACGAGCGCCTCATTGAAGCGCTCACCTCCTTGCGCGATCTAGGCAACACCATCCTCGTTGTCGAGCATGATGAAGACACCATTCGCCGCGCCGACTATGTTCTCGACCTTGGCCCCGGCGCTGGCCGGCTTGGCGGCGATCTGGTCGCCCATGGAACACCGCAGCAAATCATGGACACGCCCGGTTCGCTCACCGGCCAGTACCTCAAGGGCGATCTGGAAACCGTCTTGCGTAGCGAGCCTCGTCCCACCGGCGAGCATTGGCTCACCGTCGAAGGCGCACGCGGCCACAACCTGAAAAACCTCACCGTACGCTTCCCTCTCGGTTTGCTCACAGTCATCACCGGGGTCTCCGGCTCCGGCAAAAGCACGCTCGTCAACGACATTCTCTATCGCGCGCTGGCACGCGACCTCTACGGCTCCCGCGAAGAGCCTGCCGAGCATGACCGCGTCCTCGGCGCCAAGGTCATCGACAAGGTGATCCAGATTGATCAGTCGCCCATCGGCCGCACACCGCGCTCCAACCCAGCTACCTACACCGGAGTTTTCACCGCTATCCGTGATTTATTCGCCATGCTGCCCGAGGCGCGCGAGCGCGGCTATAAAGCCGGCCGCTTCTCCTTTAACGTTCCTGGTGGCCGCTGCGAAACCTGCCAGGGCGATGGTCAGCGCCGCATCGAAATGAATTTTCTTCCCGATGTCTACGTCACCTGCGAGGTATGTAACGGTCGCCGTTACAATCAGGAAACTTTGGCGGTCCGATTCAAGGGTTATTCCATTGCCGACATTCTGGAGTTGCCGATCTCCGATGCGCTCACTGTTCTTGAAGACATTCCCGTGGTCCGTCAAAAGCTGGCGACGCTGAACGATGTCGGCCTCGGCTACGTACACCTCGGGCAGTCCGCCACAACTCTCTCCGGCGGCGAAGCCCAGCGCATGAAGCTGGCGCGCGAACTTTCAAAGCGCCAGACCGGTCGCACCCTCTATCTGCTCGACGAGCCCACCACCGGCCTGCACTTCGACGACGTTCGCAAGTTGATGGAAGTCCTCCACCGCCTCACCGATCTCGGCAATACCATCCTGATCATCGAACATAATCTCGATGTCATCCGCAGTGCCGACTGGATCATCGACCTCGGCCCCGAAGGCGGCAAAGAAGGCGGAGAAATCGTCGCCCAGGGAACGCCTGCCCAGGTCGCCGCAAGTCCCGCATCCTATACCGGAAAATTCCTGCGTCGATACTTCCAGCAAACCGACCCGCACACCAAGCCGCAATCAAATGGATTCGCCCCTGCAAAGAATGGTCGCGCTTCCGCCCGGAAAAAGATAAAACTATAGACGCCTCACAACAATCAATCCAGCATCCGCAGATTCGGAACGCCACATCATGAGTTGGAATTCATATCCAGTGCCGGAAGCCCTGCCGCCCGACGCCGAACCAATCCCGCAGGCGCCCGAGCCCCACCACGGTTCCACCCCCACGATTCTGGAAATGGTCGCTTTCTTCACCTTGGCCGCCATCCTCATCACCCTCACGCAAGCTCTAAGCGCCGCCATTGCGATCCATTGGCATCTCTTCGGAAAAATCGGCCTGCGTAAACTCGCCTATCTGCCGCGCTTCACCATTCCGGCCATGGTGGTTTCCTATGCCATCGTCGCGCTTGCCACGGTGGCTCTCTACCGGCGCGTCTGGCCCGATGGTTTCCTTGCCGGCATCATTGGAATTTTTCGCAGGTGCGCCGCTACGCGCTCTGGCTCCCCGCCCTCGGTATCGGCCTCGGGTTTGCCATGCAGCTCGCCTCCAACTATCTGCCCATCCCCAAAGAGCTGCCCGTCGACTCCTTCTTTCAAAACGCGCTCGACGCGTGGATGGTGGCGCTGTTCGGCGTTTTCATCGCGCCCATCTGCGAAGAAATTGCTTTCCGCGGCTTTCTCTATCCCTCGCTCCGGCCGTGGACAGGCCGCATCCTCGCCGCCATCCTAACCAGCGTTCCCTTTGCCTTTCTGCACGCGCAGCAGGTCGGCCACGCCTGGGGCCCGCTCAGCCTGGTTTTCATTGTCAGCCTGGTGCTGGTGTGGGTTCGGGAGCGAACCAATTCCGTCGCCTGCTCTGCGGTGGTGCACGCCTGCTATAACCTCTCCATCTTTGCCGTCATTTTCTACGCCAGCGGCGGCTTCCTCCATCTCGATCGCCTCAAGGACTAGGAGTTTTTCCCGAGGTTAGTGTCGCCCTTCGCTCGCCGCCTGCTCCAGTCTCTCGCGAAAATACTCTTTCCAACCTTCAGGTACCGCTTCTATCTGAAGCACTCGCTGCACCACACCCACATCCGCATCGCTGTATCGCTTCTCCGCATATAAACGAGTAATTTCCGAAACAGGGACGCCAATGGGATCGCGATCGACCAACTTCATCTCATCGCCCGCGCCAACTTCCCCTTCCTTGGTCACAGCAACATAAAATCCCGTGCGTCGACTCGCAAAGAACCGCTTCACCATGTGATCATCTTCAAATCGTATGCCGAGCTTGTAGCAAGGTAGCCTGGGCTGCGCGACCACCACCTCCGCCGAACCAACGGAATACCGATCGCCCAAGTAGACCGACTCCTCCGCAAAATCATCCAGCGTGAAGTTCTCCCCAAACATCCCCGCCGGCAGCTCGCGGCCCGGCAATTCTTTTTTCCAGTAGTCGTAATGTGTCAGCGGATAGCAATAGACCGCCTTATACGGCCCTCCGTGCACACTCAAATCCGCCTGGCGGTCGCCGTCCAGGTTCAGTGTGCGCAACGCAACGCGGCCCTCGACCGGCTCCTTAAAGATTCCCGTGTGCACATGGATCCCATGCCACTCACCTCCCGCGGCAGCCCCACATTCACCGACAATAATTTCACTGAATTTTTCCATCTCTTTCGCCCGCGACTATCCAATGTATTCGGCAGTATAGTGGTCGCTGCTCAACCCGCCGATGAGCCTCGTCACCATTATCAATACTGATTCTCAACCCTGTATCCGCGCACCACCGCATCGCGAATCCGCTCTCGATTCTTCATCGCCATCCTGTATCCTGAAATTCTTACTTCCCCCTGGGAGAATCCCCTTTGATTCTGCGTGCCGCGGCGTTCCTTTTGTTTGCCTCCTTCCTCTCTGGACAAACAACCACTCCGCCAAGTCCACCCGCAACTCCGCCCACTCCCGTGCCTCCTGCCACCATGCTCGGCTTCCGAGATGCAGCCGCGCAGGGCAAGCTCGACCAGCAATTTCTCCAGGTTCCCAGCGCCACCCTTGCCGGTGAAGAATTGAAAATCCTTACCGCCGCGCCCCACATTGCCGGTTCTAAAGAAGATTTCGCCACCGCCGAATATGTTGCCCAAAAATTTCGCGATGCCGGCCTCGAAACGAAAATCGTTCCTTATCGCGTCATGATGAACACGCCGAAAAAAGTGGAAGTCACCGCTTTCGGACGAGATGGCAAGCAGCTCATGTCCGGCCCCACACCAGAGCATGTCATCGACGACCCGTATCAGGACGACAAGCGTATCGCCACCGCCTACAACGCCTATTCCCCCTCCGGCGATGTCACAGCCGAGGTAGTCTACGCCAACTACGGCACGCCCAAAGATTTTGCTGAGCTTGCCGCCAAGCACATCAGCGTCAAAGGCAAAATCGTCATCGTCCGCTACGGAAAAGATTTCCGCGGCGTCAAAGTTTTCGTCGCCCAGCAGCACGGTGCGGCCGGAATCATCATCTACTCCGATCCTGCCGACGACGGCTATTACCAGGGAGATATCTATCCGGACGGTCCCTATCGCCCCGAGAGCGGCGTCCAGCGCGGCTCGATTCAATATCTCTTCAAGTATCCCGGCGATCCAACGACGCCAGGCTTCGCCTCCACACCAGACCTGCCCGCCGACAAACGCATCCCGCTCGCCGACGCCACCAACGAGCCAAAAATTCCCTCGACCCCGCTGTCCTATCGTGACGCCGCACCCATTCTGCAAGCGCTCGGCGGTCCAGAATCTCCCCATGCCTGGCAAGGCGCGCTGCCCTTCACCTATCACATGGGCCCCGGCCCGGTGAAGGTTCATCTGCTGCTGCAGGAGGACTACGCTCTCCGCACCATTTGGGATGTCATCGGAAAAATTCCCGGCACACAATATCCCAATGAAGCGGTCATCGTCGGCAATCATCGCGACGCCTGGGTCTTCGGTGCCGTCGATCCCAACAGCGGCACCGCCGCCATGCTGGAAGCCGTCCACGGCATCGGCACACTATTGCAAAGCGGCTGGAAACCAAAACGCACTCTGATCTTCGCCAGCTGGGATGGTGAGGAAGAAGGTCTCCTCGGCTCAACCGAGTGGACGGAAGATCACGCGGAGATGCTGGCGCACGCGGTCGCCTATTTCAATGTCGATGTCGGCGTCTCCGGTCCTACCTTTGATGCCCAGGCGGTCCCTTCGCTCAAGCCATTCGTCATCAATATCACGAAAGAAGTTCCCAGTCCGCTCGGAGGAAGTGTCTACGACTCCTGGCTCGCCAATCAGGAACCCACGGACCAGAAAGGCAACAATATCGACCAGCACATGGATCAGGGTCAGCATAGTTCCCCCCTGGTTGAAGGCATTCGCATGGGCGACCTTGGCAGCGGCTCCGACTACACGCCATTTCTGCAGCACCTCGGTGTTCCCTCCACTGACATCGGTTCCAGCGGCCCTTACGGCGTCTATCATTCCGCGTTTGACGATTACACCTGGTTCACCAAGTTCGCCGATCCCAACTTCGTTTACCTGCAGCAGCAGGCTCGCATCCTCGGCCTGGAGGCGCTGCATATGGCCGATGCCGACCTGCCTCCCTACGACTATGCTCAGTACGGTGCCGAAGTTGTCGGTTATCTCGACAGTGCGCAAGAGAAAGCTACCAAGGCCGGCATGTCCGGCCTCAACTTCGCTCCCGCGATCGCAGCCGCTCACCGTTTTCAAGATGCCGGCCAGCACGCCCTCTCCGCCGAGCGCGATCCCTCAGGTCCTCTAGCGGAAGAAAACCACACCCTGCGCAATGCGGAGGAAGATTTGCTGAACCCCCACGGCCTTCCAGATCGCCCCTGGTTCAAGCACACGATCTACGCTCCTGGGGAGTACACCGGCTACGCCGCCGTCGTCATTCCCGGCGTCAATGAAGCCATTGATGCCAAAGACACCGCCCGCGCTGCCGATCAGCTGGAGGTTCTGACCCACGCCCTCGACCACGCCACCGCCACCCTGAACCAGCTGCCCTAATCAATCCTGTCGCATTCCATCAACGCGCCCATCGCTTTCATTCCCACAACATTTTTCATTCGCTTCGCCAATCACGCCGCAGATGCCATAATGCCAATATGGAGATTGGCGAGTTTCTCCGAGAAAAGGTCCTGTCCGTACAGGAGTATTCCTTACTGTCATGGACCGCGATGATCAATGTTTTCCGTCGACCCTTTTACTGGGTCGACCTTTACACGCAGGCCGATCTTATCGGGGTGGGCTCTGTGCCCATCGTCATTCTCACCGGCTTTTTTACCGGCGGCGTGCTGGCGTTGAACTCCGCCACCACCTTGGCCCAGTTTGGCGCCAAGGCCGTAACCGGCGAACTGGTTAGCCTCTCCATGATTAAAGAACTTGGCCCCGTGCTCACCGGCCTCATGGTCTCCGGCCGCAACGCTTCCGGCATGGCCAGCGAACTCGGCTCCATGCAGGTCACCGAGCAAATTGATGCCATGCGCGCCCTCGGCGTAGACCCACTTAAAAAGCTGGTCACCCCACGCGTGCTTTCCACCATCATCATGCTGGTCTTCCTCACCATCATTTCCGATGGCCTGGGAACCCTCGGCGGCGGCTGGATCTCCAGCACCATGGGCATCGACCTTTCGCAGTACTTCCACATGGCCTACCAGTCGCTTCGCTATCCAGACGTTTTGGAAGGCCTGGTCAAGCCGCTGCTCTTCGGCTTCATCATTGCCACCGTCGGCTGCTACTTCGGAATGTCCACCCGCGGCGGTACCCAGGGCGTCGGCCGCTCCACTACCCAGGCCGTCGTTGTCAGTTCTGTGTTGATCATCTTTAGCGATTTTCTGATCAGTCAGTTAACCATTGGACTCTTTGGCCGTTAGCTTTCAGCCCCTGGAATTCAACCTATGTCGACCACTGAAACCGTTCCTTCCCGAGAGCCTGCCATCGGCGACCCCAACGCGCCGGTAGTTTCGTTTGAGCATGTCTCCATCGGATTCGACGGTCACTCTGTCCTGCTCAACATCAGCTTTCAGGCCCGCTCCGGAGAAATGGTCATCATCCTCGGCCCAGCCGGCGGCGGCAAAAGCATTCTGCTCAAACTCGCCAATGGACTTATCCCGCCCGATGCCGGCCGCGTCCTCCTCTTCGGCAAAGACATCAACAAACTTACCCAGGCGGAGATGTTCGATTTCCGCAGCCACATCGGCATGGTCTTTCAGGAAAGCGCCCTGTTCGACTCTCTCTCCGTTCGCGACAACGTTGCCTATCGCCTGCTGGAAGAACACGACGATCCGCAAGATGTCGATCGCCGCGTGATGGAGTCTCTGAAATTTGTCGAGCTGGAACACGCCATCGATAAATTTCCCGCCGAGCTTTCTGGTGGCATGCGTCGCCGCGTCGCGATCGCCCGCGCTATCATCACACAGCCCAGTCTGCTTCTGTACGACTCACCCACTGGCGGCCTCGACCCCATCACCTCGACCACCATTATCGAACTGGTCATGAAGCAGCGCGACGTCTACGAAAGCACCGCCCTGCTGGTCACTCATCGCCTACAGGATGCCTTCACCCTCGCCACCCATCGCTACAACCTGAAAGAAAATCGCATGGAGCGCATCGAAAACGACGGCGTCGATCCCAACACCACCCTCATGGTCCTCAAGGAAGGCCACATCGCCTTCACCGGCTCCCTTGTCGATCTCCTTCGCTCGAAAGATCCCTACATCCAGGAATATCTCGCCTAACCTCAGGAGATTCAAACATGCTTTCCAACTCTTTTTGGCACGGATTCGCAATCGGCGCAGGTTTGGTCTTCCTCATATTTTTCGTTGTCTTCGTCATCGTCAAGAACAAAGCAAAATTGCAGATAGAAAAATAGCCTCAAGGCTTGAGGAGAAATCTCCGCACTTTCCCTCACGGAGAGACAATTCGTCCTCAGTTGTATTGGCCCAGATAACCCCCGATATAATTTCCGCATGTACACGCCTCAGGCTGGAATCTTCGCCCTTGGAACCTCGTCTCATGCGTACCTGGAATTTGACATTCTCGACCCTGCCAAATGCAAGCAGTTTGCCTCCACCATCGCATCCATTCGCGAGCCAAGAACCACTACAGGCGGCGTGAACTTCGTCATCGGCTTTCGCCCTGAACTCTGGCGCAAAATTCTTCCCGAGGACGCTCCAGCCGACGTCGAGGGCTTCAACAAAAACATCCAGGGTATAGAAGATTTCGTTATACCCGCCACGCAGCGTGATGCGCTGGTATGGCTCTCCGGCAGTGCGTTTGACATCATCTTCGACATGGCGCGCTCCGTCATTCATGACCTCGCAGGCCAGGCCACGCTGGTCGAAGAAACTTCCAGCTGGGCCTACCGTCACGATCGCGATCTCACCGGTTTCATCGACGGCTCGGAAAATCCCACCCTGCTCGACGCTCCCATCGACGCGCTCTTGCCCGAAGGCGTTCCCGGTGCCGCCGGCTCCGTTCTGTTATTGCAAAAGTGGAAGCACAATGTCGGCGAGTGGGAAGCTCTGCCGGTCCACCAGCAGGAGCTCATCATGGGACGCACTAAGTCCGACAGCACGGAACTGGAAAACAAGCCGGAGGACTCCCACGTCGCCCGCACCGATCAGGACGACTTCGGCAACATCTTTCGCCGCAACATGCCCTACGGCAATGTCGAGAATCACGGCACCGTCTTCGTTGGCTTCAGCTCAGATCAGAAGCGCCTCTCCAGAATGCTCGACAGCATGGCCGGCCTCGTCAACGGCCAGCGCGACGCCCTCACCCGCTACACCCAGCCCCTCACCGGCTCCTACTACTTCGTCCCCTCCGTAGAAAGCCTCCGCCGCTTGCAGTAAGCAACAAGCGCACCAGAACGCATCCGCCCTCATTGGATTACACCTGGGTCCCCACATCTCGCTTCTGAGATGTGGGAATGGCTGGTGCCCCATTCAAGCCCTCTTGTGGCTTGAATAGGTCGACACACATCGCAGAAATTCGCTCGCAATAATATTAGTGCTTCTTCGCATCGAATTTCGGCAGCCTCATCCACTTGATCGATTTGCCGATTTTTTCAAACGAGGGATCAGCCGAAACGAGAGTGGCTTTCGATGCCAGGGCCAACGCAGCAGCGAAACTGTCCGCGTAGCCAAGTTTGTATTGATGTTTCAACGTTGCCGCATCGATGGTACTGTTCGCATCTGCATCGATCATCGTCACCGCATGCTGCAATACCTGAATATAGTGAAGCGATCTCTGCTCGCCGATATGCTTCAGCAGAATGTAGAAAACTTCTCCCATGTTGATCACAGACATGGAAAGTTGCGCTTGATTTCGTTCGGCCTGCTCGAACAGGCCGCGCACTTTCTCTCCGCCTTGTCCGTCGCCAACAGCGAGGTATCGAAGCACGGCATTCGCATCAAGCACGTAGTGCTTCATCGCTCGTTCTCGCGTTTGCGCTCGGCCCGGCGCTCTTCTTCCAGACTCGCCTCCAGCGGAAATTCTCGCAGGCTGCCCTGCAACGCGTAGATCGCGTCGTAGTTTTCCGGTTCAAGCACAAGCCGGCCGCGTTCCTCCTGGAACACGACCGTAATTCCTTCTTTTAAGTGGTATCTCTTCCGCAAAGTGGCAGGAATAACAATCTGTCCCTTCGCACTGATGACAGCTGTTGAGCGCATCGGCATACCTTTATGTAAGAAATGTACTACCTGATTGTAAGACATTTCGCGGGTGTATGTCACGAACTTGGTTCGATGCGAATCATTACCTATCTGCGTCCCGCCGCGTCCCGAATCGCATCGCGAGTCGAGCATGCATCCAAATACGCACACGCCGCAACAATCAATTCCTGTCGCAAACTTTCAAACTGCTTTTCCGGCGCGCTCGACTCCAATATCCTGCGACTCACCCCGGCCATCATCCCCTGAAGTATCGAGGCGACAAGCTGCGGATCCGTAGTCAACGATTCACTGGAAGTCGCCAGCATCCGCAAAATCGCGTGATTGATCCTGATTCCCATCTGCTGCACAATCTTCGCTCCGTCCACATCGGAGCTGACAGAATAGAGAGCCACACTCGTCTTCGCATTCTTCATTTTGGCCGTGAGAGATGCGTTGATCAATGCGGTCGCCATCGATTGCAGCCGAGCTCCCCGCTGTTCCTTGCAGGCAACCTCGACGGCCTCCCCAACCTCGACCATATGGCGCCTCAAAGCCGCCTGCAACAGCGCGCTTTTATTCGGAAAATATTGGTACAGCGTCCCCACCGACACGCCTGCACGTGCCGCCACTCGAGTCGTCGTCAGCCGCTCCTTGCCGACTTGCAGCAAAACCTGAAGCGTGGCTTCGAGAATCGCGTCCACACTCGCGACAGAACGGGCTTGCACCGGCGTTTTACGCGGCTCTAACACGGCTTGCGCATGCTGGATCAAATGCGAACTCCTAAACTGAAGCTTCCTTCATCCAATCCTATGTGACCACAAAAAATACAATGGACCAACCTGAAGGAGAAAATTCATGACGAAGCAGACAGCGAATCCGATTGACCTCGGCGGCAACTTCACCTTCCCCGGCACCTCGATGACCGTAAAGCGCATGGGCTACGGCGCCATGCAGCTTGCCGGCCCGCAAGTCTGGGGACCACCGCGAGATCTGGACGCCGCGATTGCCGTTCTGCGCGAAGCCGTCGAAGCGGGCGTGAACCACATCGACACCAGCGACTTTTACGGCCCGCACGTGACCAATCAAATCATCCAGCAGGCCCTCCATCCTTACCCGAAGGACCTGGTCATCGTCACGAAAGTCGGTGCTCGCCGCGGCGAAGATAAATCCTGGTCGCATGCTCTTTCACGCCAGGAACTAATCGATGCCGTTCATGACAATCTCCGCAACCTCGCGCTCGACGCACTCGACGTCGTCAATCTTCGCGTGGGAGGAATCGCGGCGCCATCCGAAGGTTCCATCGAAGAACCTCTGACCGTCCTTGCCGAACTCAAACAGCAGGGCCTGATTCGCCACCTCGGCCTCAGCAACATTAGTCCCACGCAGTTGGCAGAGGCGCAGAAGATTTCCGACATTATCTGCGTGCAGAATTTCTACAACGTGGCCAACCGCAGCGATGACGCTTTCATCCGTGACCTCGCAGCCCAGGACATCGCGTACGTCCCCTTCTTCCCCCTGGGAGGATTCAGTCCCCTGCAATCATCGACCCTCGACACAGTCGCGTCGTCGCTGAACGCCACGCCCATGCAGGTCGCTCTCGACTGGCTCCTTCGTCGCTCGCCTAACATTCTGCTGATCCCCGGCACATCCTCTGTCCAACATCTCCGCGAGAATCTCAACGCCGCAGCCCTGCACCTTCCTCCTGAAATGATCGCCAGTCTCGACTCCATCAGCAGCACCTCGACGAGATAACAATCACCGCGCTCCCGTTGTACACATCAACGCACAAATTCCCGGCCAACCTGCAACTTGCTCGCAGACCAGCCGGGAACGTTTTTGCTTTTTATAAACCTACGCGCTCTTCAGTGAAGCCATGTCGATCGAGAAGCGATACTTCACATCCGACTTCAACAGCCGGTCATACGCCTCATTCACCTTCTGGATCGGAATCACTTCCACATCCGCGGTAATATTGTGCTCCCCGCAGAAATCCAGCATCTTCTGTGTCTCCGCAATGCCGCCAATCGGCGAGCCGGAAAGACTGCGGCGACCAAAGATCAGGTTGAACGCCGGAATTTCAAATGGCTTGTTCGGCGCACCCACCAGCGTCAGGTTTCCATCGCGAGCCAGCAGGTTGATGTACATATTGATGTCGTGATTCGCAGAAACAGCATCGAGAATAAAGTCGAAACTCCCGGCATGCTTCGCCACCTCATCCGCATTGCGCGAAACCACAACCTCATCCGCACCCAGTCGCAGCGCATCTTCCGTCTTGCCCGGCGAAGTGGTGAACAGCACCACGTGAGCGCCCAGCGCATGCGCAAACTTCACACCCATGTGCCCCAGTCCGCCCAGCCCGACAATGCCAACCTTCTTCCCCGTCGTCACTCCCCAGTGATGCAGTGGAGAAAAAGTCGTAATTCCCGCACACAGCAGCGGCGCAGTCCCTGCCAGGTCCAGGTTCGAAGGAACCTTCAGCACAAACCGCTGATCGACCACCACGCTGTCGGAATAGCCCCCATACGTCACCCCACCCGTATGTTTGTCCGGAAAGTTATAGGTCAAGGTGAAGTTCGGGCAGAACTGTTCTTCCCCCCGCTTGCACTCCGGACACGTTCCATCGGAGTCGACCATGCAGCCCACGGCCGCCAGATCGCCCACCTTAAACTTCGTAACGCCGCCACCCACTTTGGTCACACGGCCCACAATCTCATGTCCGGGCACGCAGGGATAAACAGTCGGCATCACTTCCTTCCACTCGTTCCGAACCTGGTGCAGGTCAGAGTGGCAAATGCCGCAGAAAAGTATCTCAATCTGTACATCCGTCTCGGTTGGATCGCGCCGCGCGATCGTAGTGGAAGCTAGCGGCGATGTCGCACTGGTAGCGGAGAAAGCTTTTGCGTTGTACATAGCTGTCCTTTCGATGCTGCCTCAATGGAAAAATATGCAAAACCTGCCCCACGGCTCATCCTACCCCCTGGCACCGCGCAACCAGAAAATCCAACCCACCTCGCCCCAGCCGCACAATATGTCTCCATTTCCTGGAAATGTCCCGTATTGCCCCCTATTGTCCTAACTCGAACCTTGTAACTCCCCACCCTCAACCCTAAGGTAGTTTCACGCAGCCGGCTTCCACGCTTTGCCGCTGTGCGCTCACAACGGGTGCCGGCATTCCTCCCTCATGTTGCAATCCGTAATTCATTCATCTAGAGGAGTTCCAAGTGAAACTCGCAATCGCTCTCGTCGCCGTCACGGCGCTGTCAGCCGGCAGCCTCGTTGCCAGTGGCCAGGAATATGAAACTGCCGTCTCACTGCCCGGCGTCACCGGTGCAACTACCTACAATGCAGTTCCGCAGGGTTTCGATCCTGTTTACGCATCGCAGCAACAACTGCAGGAATACGGCTTCCCAAACCGTCCCGATCCCAACGACACCAAGCCCTACGCCGATTGGCTACGAGCCGTCAGCGTCACCCGCATCACACCACAGCTGGTTCCCACCACTCGATACCACCTGCCCAACCAGCGCCTCACCAAGGCCGTGATGGAAGGCAATACCGCCAAGAGCACTTCCGGCAACTGGAGCGGATGGTCTTTGACTGGGGGTAGTCCAGCTTTTGACGAAGTGGTTGGCCTTTGGGTGGTTCCCAGCGTCGGCAGTCAATCCAAGTCGATCAGCGGATATATGTCGGAGTGGGTCGGCATCGACGGCAACTGCACGTGTAATGACCTGGTTCAGGATGGAACCGAGCAACAGTACACCGGCGGCAAGGCCACGTATTACGCCTGGATCGAATTTATTCCCGAGGCTGAAATCGTCGTTCCCAACTTCCCGATATCGCCCGGAGACGTGATCTACGCTTATTCCGCCGTTGCGGTGAAGAGCGGCAAGGTTACGGGCATGTACTACATTGCCAACTACAACACCAAGAAAGCTATTTCAACTTCGCTCACGATCCCGCCGAAAACCACGTTCTCCGGCCTATCCGCCGAATGGATCGTTGAGCGCACAGAGGTAGGTGGTTCCTTCACCAACCCGCTGCCAGACTACGCGGATGCCTACATGGATGACGCGTACGCCTACCGCAGCGGCTCAACTCACGCGATCGCGTACACAAGTGAGGCAAATGAGAATATCGTCATGGCACAAAGCGGCACTTCGCTCTCCAATTCCACCGAGCAAGATTCGGATTCGATGTGGTTTCACTGGCTGGCGTACTAAATATCTGAACCTGTTGCAGTAAAGAACTTCAAACCAGGCGAGCGGCAACGGCGTCGCTCGCACTCACCCGGCGCTGATCGGAGCTACTTCGCTCAGCACCGGCTTTTCACCGGCCACCCTTGCGATGCCCCTTAAGCCCGTAGGTGCCTGGCCAGCACCCAGCATAAATCCCGCCGCCGGCGAAGCCGCCACGCTTCCCGGCAGCCGGGATACCTATTGTCTTTTTCACCCCTCAAACAACACCTGCCGCAGTTGCCGCATCTAACCGAGTCTCTTTCCCTCAAAGTTTCTAGTGGACCTCCAAAACCGGATGGTGCAAACGGATGTTGCGGAGCAGTCACGATTCAACCGAGAATCAGCGTCTCGATTCCTGGAAAGAGATCGCTTCGTTCTTCGGACGCGATGAGCGCACTGTGAAACGTTGGGAGCGAAGCCGCTCCCTCCCTGTGCACAGAATTCCCGGCGGCGAGCGCGGAGGAGTGTTTGCCTACACCGCGGAACTGACACGCTGGCTGAACACCCCGCTCGCCGCACCCCCCATGCCCGAGAAGCAGCTCGATGTCGCGCCGACTGGATCAACTCCATCCGGGCTCAATGCCTCATCCGTCACGCCGGCGCACCCTGCAGTTGCATCCCCCGCGAACTCGAGATCCTGGCCGACGCGCGTACTTGTCACCTGCTGGAATTGCGGTCGCCATCGCATTCATCCTTCCATGCTGTTCCGTTCGGCCTGCATGGAGTCGCGGCTCGTCCTAACGTTAACCTCGTCCACCTCAGCCATATTCAGAATGCCGAAGCCGAGGAGTTGTACCTGCGCGGCCGATACTACTGGAACCGAAGAACTGGCGACGACCTGAACCATGCTGTCGCGGATTTCACTCAGGCCATCGCTCATGATCCCTCCGATGCCGAAGCCTACGCCGGCCTCGCCGATAGCTATAACCTCATCCGCGAGTACGGTTCGATGCCGGAATCCGAAGCCTATCCACGCGCCTTCGCCGCCGCGTCCAAAGCCGTCGCCCTCGACGATTCGCTGGCAGAAGCGCACCGTGCCCTCGCCTTCGATCTCTTCTATTGGAAGTGGGATATCCCGAACGCGCTCAAGGAGTATCAGAAAGCCATCCGCCTCGATCCAAAAAATGTGGAGGCGCATCACTGGTATGCCACGGCTTTGCTCGACCTGGGACGATACTCCGAGTCGCTCGCAGAAATTGAGCACGCCCGAACCCTCGACCCCAGCTCTCCAGCCATCCTTGCCGATCGCGGTTTGATCCTCTTCTTTTCAGGGGACCGGTCCGGCGGCATCGCGGCTCTCAGGGAAATCGAACAAAGCGAGCCACGATTCCTCTCTCCTCCTCGATATCTTGCCGTGGCTTGTCTCATCCAGCAGGATTATCCAAATTTCATCACCGAGCTGGAACGCGCTGCCTCCATTTCCGGGGATCCGCAAGAGCAGGCAATCGCCAAGGCGGCACGCACCGGCTGGAGCGCGGGCGGCGAGCGTCCCATGCTTCAGGCGATCAAGCGCGCCCAGCAAGCTATCGTTCGATCAACGCCATACTTCGGGATTTGACCTGGCCTACACCAGCCTGTTGCTCGGCGAAAAAGCAGACGCCATCCGCTATCTGCAGGTGGCTTATTCCGCCCGAGATCCGAAGCTTTTCTTGATCACTCGAAATCTCTTTGAAGCCGAGCTCCAGGGCGATCCCCAGTTCGAACAGCTCAAGCTCCAGTTACAAGCGTACGAGCACTAAGGTCAGCGGCGAGGAAATCTTCCCCGCCACCGTCCATCGTTCACGCGCCAATTTACTTGAAAAACTCGCTCATCTGCGGTGCGCTGGCCGAGTCGGCCGGCTGACTCGACAAGCCCAGCAATTCCATCTCCGTCCGCAACATACTCTGGTGCTGATATATCGTGCTGGAGGTCTGCTTATAATCTGCCTTGATGTTCGGCCCCCAGAAGACTGCAGCCACATGGCCGCCGCCATGCGCCGTATCGCTGTCCACGCTTTCGTCGAAATCGACGATCAAGACTCCCGTCCCTCCCGGTTCCCATGAGGAGTTTGTAGACAACGGTGCGATCACTTTGGAATGCAGCCATGTATCTGCCTTTTGTGGAGAGCCGCTGTGGGCATCGTCATCAATGTTCGGAACGATAAATGAGTACTCCGGCAGCGTACCCTTCGCTACATCGGTCGCAAATTGTGTAAACGGGAAGATATGCGCGTCCGCGACTGTTTTGCTGTCGGCAATGTCGGATAGCAATGAAAAAGGTTCGTGTCGGAATACGTAGAGACCCGTATTTCCGCCAACATACCCTTGCGGTATTCCTTCCGCATAGATACGGAAGGTGGTCCCGGAAGCCAACATCTGTCGCGCGATATTGTTCACATTCCACACCTTGGTGGAGCTGTCATTGGTCGTCAGCAGTTGCCCAGTCGTCAGCATGAAGTAGTTTCCGATGGAGGGATGCACGTTAGCATAGTAATGAGTCGCCAGCGCCCCTTCACGGATCAGTTGATTCAGGTTCGGCCAAACACTGGTCTGACCCACCACGCTGGAGTAGCTGCGATTCTCCTCCATCACCATCACCACATGACTACTGTGTGGCATGCCTACAGATGCTTTACTTTGCGATTGGATTGGGTTGTTCATCGAAGCGCCGCCGCCGCCGCAACCTGCGACCGCGAGCGCCAAAACTGAAATTGCAGATAGAGATAGAAATCCACGATTCACGGGTTTCTCTCCTTAGGGAATGAGATAAACGCCGCCTGGGGCAGTAGCCAGGGCTTATGGGGCCGAGGTATTGCAGTACTTCTATCTGCGACGCATTTTTTGCGCGCGCGGTTGCCAGCATGTCTTATGAATTTAAGAGTTCAGATGGAAATGCGGCCCGATGCAGCCTGCTGCGAGAAGATTTCGCTGTGGAAATATTCCACGGCTCCCGCACCGGCGCGAGAACAACTGCATGGAATGTCGGAGAGCCGACACAGGCATGGTACGACCGTCGAACGTAAGGTGAATCCACCTCTCCCACGCTAGCCGGTCATGTCTTAGGAACTCAACGTCAGTTGTTGCGCAGCGCAATCATCGGGTTAATCCTGGAGGCTCGCCAGGCCGGCAGGTATTCCGCCAGCAGCGCAACCGCAAGTAGCAACAGCGCAACCGCAAAAAACGTTTTTGGATCGGATGCCGCCGTGCCGAATAATAGTGCCGCAACCAATCGCGACGCAGCCAGCGACAAACTCAGGCCGACCACCATCCCTAGCAGCACCAGCCGCAATGTTTTCCACATCACGTCGAATTGAACATTCCATCGCGACGCACCCAGTGCCATGCGAATGCCAATCTCCTGCGTCCGCTGCGTCACCGAGTAGGAAATAACCCCATAAATCCCGAGCGACGCCAGCAACAAACCCAGCCCCGCGAAGATGTCCACCAACAAGACGAAGAAACGCCGTGGCGATACTGCATGATCCACCAAACCCTGGATCGGACGAAATTCAGTCGCTGGCTGGCCCGGATTGATCTGTCGCAGCGTAGCCATCACACTCGCCGCCAGCACATCCGGCGGCAAATGCGTCCGCACCACCAGGTTGGCTCCGTCGGGCCCAAATTGTGTGGCAGGCAAATACATTTGCCAACCTGGATCGCCCTCGACGCTGCTCTCCTGAACATCGGCGATCACTCCAATCACTCGCGCTTCCTCGCCCCCGGCGAGCGCGATACGCCCGATCGGATCCTGTCCCGGCCACAGCTTCTTGGCGACCGTTTGATTGATGATGACCACCTTCTGACTCTTCGGACCATCCGACCATTCGATGTCACGGCCTTCGAGCAGCCGCATTCCAATTGCCTTCAAATATCCCGGCGATACGATAAACACGAACGTGTCCTGATTGTCCTTCTGAGCTGCCTCGGACTCCCCTTTCGCCGAAATGCCCCAGCTTCGATTGCGGCTCAGCGGCAAATTATCCGATATACCCGCGGTTTCAATTCCCGGAATCGCTTCCACCCGGCGGATGACCTCCTGCCAGATTGCACCTCTCTTGGCCGCATTGCCCCCATCGTCATAATCCACGCTGATAGCCGCCGCATGGCTCGGCTCGAACCCAAGATCGACATCCAGAATCCGCAGAAAGCTGCGCAACAGCAGCCCCGCCCCCACCAGCAACACGCACGCCAGCGCAACCTCAGACACCACCAGTGCCGACCGCAACACTTCATGCTTTCTGCCTTCGCCTGCGCCGCTGCCGGAATCCTTCAGCGTCTCCTGCAGATTTCCCGACGACATCTTCAGCCCCGGCGCCAATCCAAACGCCGCCCCACTCACAATCGCGATCGCCACCGTCCACGCCAGCGTTGCACCATCGATCTGCAGATCACTCAACAGCGGCAATGCAATCGATCCCTGATGCGCCAGAAATTCGATCACGGCGAACGCAATTCCCAGTCCCAGCAACGCACCCGCTCCAGAAAGAATCAGGCTCTCCGTCAGTAACTGTCGAATCAACCGCCCTCGTCCTGCGCCCAGCGCCGTCCGCATGGCAAATTCCTTGCTGCGTGCCGCCGTCCGCGCCAGCAGCAGGTTCGATAGATTCACGCAGACAATCAGCAGAATCATTCCCACCGCACACCACAGCACGATCAAAGAGCGATGCAGCTTTCCCGTCACGTATTCCTTCAGCCGCACTTGCCTACCGGTGTAGTCCTCGTGGAAATTGGGGTGTCGCAGATCGAAATCCAGTTTGGGGAACAGAAGATCGGCCTCCGCCTGCGCCGCCGCCAGCGTCACGCCCGGCTTCAGACGCCCCATCAGCGCCAGATCGTTTCCGTCATCCTGAAAGTATTGCATGATGAATGGCGTAAAAATATCGACCTTCGATCCCGGAGAAAACACAGATCCGAAATCAAACGTCCTCGGCAGCACACCCACCACCGTCACAGGAGTGCCATTCAGATCGATCGCTTGCCCCACAATGCCGCGATCGGCATGAAACTGCTGTTTCCAAAACGGATAGCTCAGCAGCACCGCTGGACGGCTTTTAGGCAAACACTCCTCGGCGGTAAACAGGCGACCCAGCATGGGTTCAACTCCGAGCGTCTGGAAGAAATTCCCCATCACCAGCATTCCAGTCACCGGCAGCGGCACGCCATGCCCCATCAACTTGTAATTGTCGGGACCAGTGAAAGCGAAGTATCCCGTCACCTGCTGAAATGATTTGTTCCGTTGTTGATATTCGTGGGTGGCATCCGTCGTATACGTCATGCTGGATTCGCCGCCCTTGGGATCCTTCGCCGTAATTCGCACCAGCCGTTGCGAATCTGGAAACGGCAGCGGACGCAGCAAAATCGTATTGACCACGCTGAACACCGCAATGTTCGCGCCAATGCCAAGCGCCAGGATCAGCACTGCCACCACCGTAAATGAGCGATCCCGCCGCAGCGTCCTGAATGTGTAGCGCACATCCTGCATCAACACATCCAGCCACGGCAGTCCGCGCGCCTCGCGCTGTCGCTCCCTCGCCTGCTGCACTCCGCCGAATTGCACCAGCGCCCTCCGCCGCGCTTCCGCCTCCGTCATTCCCTGCCGCATGTTCTCTTCCGCCGCCAGTTCCACATGACTGGCGAGTTCCGCTTCCATCTCCGAATCGCGCTCCGGCTTATGGAAGAATGACTGCACGCGGTTCCAGGCCTCTCGCATCGCGCCCATCACAGCTCTCCTTCCGCCGGCATGGACAACACCCGGCCCATCACGTTCGAAAGCCGCTGCCAGTGTGCCGCATCCTTCGCCAGCTGCTTGCGTCCGCTTTTCGTAATGGCGTAATACTTGGCTTTGCGATTGTTTTCCGAGGTGCCCCACTCAGCGGAGATCCATCCCCGCTGCTGCAGCCGCACTAACGAGGCGTAAATCGTCCCCTGGTTCAACAGAATCTCATCGCCGCTCACCTGCTCAATGCGCCGCGCGATGCCGTAGCCATGCAGCGTTCCCAGCGTGGCCAGCGTCTGCAACACCATCAGGTCCAGAGTTCCCTGCAGCAAATCCAGCTTTGCGTCGCCCATTGCGCCTCTCCTGTGTCGATCCCACATAAGTATGGCACAAGATTCTGTGGCATGGCCACAGGAAAACGAAAATGTTTTCCCCGCGCCAGAAATCGCCTCACTTCAAGCGATCCGCTTTTAATTTTCAGCTATTATTGGATGAAGAATTCGTTCATCAATGGTGCGCCGCTGGCAGCGCCAGGAGGGTTCGCCAGCCCCAGCAATTCCATCTCCGTGCGCAGCAAGCTCTCGTGCTGATACACCGTGTTCGAGCTTTGCCGATACCCCGCCGTTACCCCCGGACCCCACAGCACGCACGCCACGTGACCACCGCCGTGCGTTGTATCGCTCGTGGCCGCCTCATCAAAATCCACTATCAGAACCCCGTCGCCCCCAGGTTCAAATGCGGAGTTGGTCGACAGCGGCGCAATCACTTTCGACTGCAGCCATGTGTCCGCCTGCTGCGACGTTCCGTTGTGCGCATCATCATTTACGTCCGGGACAATATAGGAGTACTCCGGCAGCGTCCCGTTCGCCAGATCCGTCGCAAACTGCGTGAACGGCCACATGTGCGCCTTCGCCACCGTCGCATCACCGGCAATGTCCGACAGCATCGCAAACGGATCGTGCCGGATCAGATACGCTCCCGTATTTCCGCCCACATACCCCTGCGTGATTCCCTCTGCATAAATCCGGAACGACACACCCGACGACAACATGCGTCGCGCAATGTTATCCACGTTCCACACCGCCGTCGAGTTGTCATTGTTGGTCAGAATCTGCCCTGTCGTCAGCATGAAATAGTTGCCGATTGAAGGATGCGTGTTCGCATAATAATTTGTCGCCAGCGCCCCCGTGCTGATCAGGTTGTTCAGGTTCGGCCACACCGTCGTCTGCCCCACCACGGTGGAGTAGCTGCGGTTTTCTTCCATCACCAGAATCACATGCTGGCTGTGCGGCGTTTGCCCCTGCACCGTAATCGTCGCCGTGCCGGATTTCGTAGTGTCTTCCGTGCTGGTCGCCGTTACGGTAAATGATCCCGCCGAAGCGGGCGCCGTAAACAGTCCGCTGGAATCAATCGTGCCGCCGCTCGCCGTCCACGTTACCGCCGAGCTATAACTCCCTGTCCCCTGCACCGTCGCGCTGCATTGCGACGTCGCACTGGGCGCCACGGTGGAAGAATTGCAACTCACCGACACGGAAGAAATCGTCGGCGACGTCGTTTGCTTTGCCACCGTGATCGTGGCTTTCCCCGACTTGGTCGTGTCCTGCGCACTTGTCGCAGTCACGGTTACAGATCCAGTCGAGCCCGGCGCGGTAAACAACCCGCTGCCATTGATCGTCCCGCCGCTCACCGTCCACTTCACCGCGGAGCTATAACTCCCTGTCCCCTGCACCGTTGCCTTGCATTGCGACGTCGCGCTGGGCGCAATCGTCGATGGACTGCACGCCACCGACACGGAAGAGATCGTCGACGGGCCGGACCCCATCGCCACCGTCACCGATGCCTTGCCGGACTTGCTCGAATCTTCGCTGCTGGTCGCCGTCACCGTTACCGTAGCTGCTGAACTTGGCGCGGTCAGCAATCCGCTGGCGTTGATCGATCCACTGCTCGCCGTCCACGTCACCGTCGAGCTATAACTACCCGTCCCCTGCACCGTCGCATTGCATTGCGAAGTGGCGCCCGTATTGATGGAAGTAGGCGCGCACATGACCGACACTGAGGAGATAGTGGGAATCGTGGTCGTACCTGTACTTCCGACCGAGCCGCCTCCGCAGCCCGCAATCAGCAGCAAAAACGACGCCGCAAATAACAATCCCAGGCGATCCTTCAAGTATTGTCTCCAGAATATGTTTCCCGCGCAGCGGCTTTATGCGGTGAGATGCCGGCAAACCCACGGTCCCCAGGCGAGCACATCTTTATGCGATGCACTTTCAAGGGATTGGGCTACATGCCTGTCAACAGAAGTGATCGAGAATGACAACCTTCTTGCAGCAGACGCCAGCGATCCAACATATATTGTAAGGCTTTTACTCTTAAATGATAAAGAGACGAAGGGTTTACGAACATCGTTGGACAACAAGGGTCGATTCTTGATCCCCGATGGGTCGCGTGGCATAGTTTGACTAGCCTGCCGTTACGGCCAAGTCACAATATTTGTCAGGAGATAGCCCATGAGACGACATCGAGTGCTGCAGGGATTGCTCGTGCTGGTCGGCCTATTCTTCGTGGCCGGGATCTATCCGTTGCTCAAGTCGATCCCCCAACATCAACAGTCCGATTACGGCGATCAAATGATGCTGGCCGTCTATTTTGTGCTCGGCGTATTTCTGTTGCTGGCTGTGCCAAACCCGGCAGCCCATCGCAGCCTCATTGCCTTCACCGGATGGGGAACATTGGCGCACGACGCGGTGATGGCCGTACAAGCGTTTCAGCTGAAACAGTTGCGTTCTGAATCTGTACCTCTACTCGTGGTAGCACTTCTTTGCGTCGCACTCATTGCATTACTCCCGCCCAGGCAGCTAGCGTAGCGGTGTCAGAATTAGCGATCGAGTGGAACCAGCTATCCTACATCCATGAGCCTCAACCCAAACCAGCTCAACGTCATCATCACCGGCGCCACGGGAATGGTCGGCGAAGGCGTCCTACTCACGTGTCTTGACAGTCCCGCAATCGCGAGCGTGCTCCTCGTCAGCCGCAAGCCGTACCCGCTGCAGCATCCCAAGTTGAAAGAATGTATTGTTCCGGATTTTATGCACTTGGACGACGTCCGCGATCAGCTGGCCGGCTACGATGCCTGCTTCTTCTGCGCCGGCATCAGTTCCGTCGGAATGTCAGAATCCGACTACACCCACATCACCTACGACATCACCCTGCATTTCGCCGGCGTGCTCGCCAGCCTCAATCCGCAAATGGTTTTCTGTTATGTCTCTGGCGCTCATACTGACAGCACAGAAAAAGGAAGGGTCATGTGGGCGCGCGTCAAGGGGAGAACTGAAAATGCCCTCACGCGTCTCGGCTTCCGAGGCGTCTACAATTTTCGCCCAGGTTTTATGCGCGCGACTCCCGGCCAGAAAAATCTCAAGTTAGCGTACAACTTAATCGGATGGGCCTATCCCCTGCTTCGCGTCCTGCTGCCAAACCTTGTCAGCACACTGCACGACGTCGCCATCGCCATGATCCGCTGCGTGCAGCACGGTTATCCAAAGCAGATTCTCGAAGTCAAAGACATCAACGCCCTGGCGAAATCTTAGGCATCCTTCGTCGGCATCAATATAGTCAGCGAATCCGGCACCACTTCCATCCGCACCGGCAGCGTGCCCAGCCATTCACCGTCCGCTTCGACGAATAATTCTTCCGTCGCGCCTTCCAACCCATAGCACTCCACGGACTCGCATTCAACCAGCTGAATCGGCGCTACGTATTTATGCCGTCCCATCAACACCGCGATCATAAATCGCAGATATCGCACCCGGCTTCGCGTCGTCAGCGCAATCACGTGCAGTTTAGGATTTGTAATCGCAGCCCCGGGAGCAAGATCATGCAGCGCGCCGCCAAAATTCCGAATCCGCACCGCCAGAATCTGCGACGCCTCTTCCACCCGCGGTGTTGCGTTGCCGTTCTCTTGAAAGCACGCCGCAAACATTGGATATTTGTGCGTCACCCACAGGCGAAACGCCTCCACCACATACAGCGCATATCCGAATCGTTGTTTCAATTTCGGATCCAACCGCCCCATAAACAGCGCATCCGCTCCCACGCCCGCCGCCACAATAAAGTATCGCGAACGCGGCTCTCCCTTACTGTCCTGGTAGAAAACCTGGCCCACGGAAACGCGCACCGGCTTCGCCGTCAGCAGCTTCTTCACTGCTTTGATCGGCGACCCCGGCAGTCCCAGGTCCGCTGCCAGCGCATTTGCGGTTCCCATCGGAATCACGCCCAGCGCCGCCGTTCCACCCACTAACTCCTGCAGCGATTCATGCACTGTCCCGTCGCCGCCACATGCCAGGATGGTGTCATACCCTTCTTCCATCGCCGCGTGCGCCTGCATGCCCGCGCTTGCCGGCGACTCGGTGGGAATCACTTTCACTTCCACGCCCGCTTCGCGAAGTATCGACACAACTTCCGCGATCACTGCGGCTCGCCGCCCCGGACGTTGTCCGGAAGCCGGGTTATAAATCAGCGCAACACGACGCATCCAATCCGCCACCTAAGTCCTGCCCGCAGCCCGCGAGCGGTCGAATCATTCTTACACGCACGCTGCCCGCCAATGTGAACAGCCTGTGAACGCTACGGAAGTATCCCCGGTGCAACCACCTCGCGCCTCCATCTCTGCGCCAACCGCCGCTCTCTGCTAGCCTAAAGTGTTTGCAGATGTATCTACGGAGAACACTGTATGGCTTTCAAATTTAAAGGTGTCGACTTTATCAGCTTCGACACGTTGTTGAGTGAAGACGAGCGCCTCGTCCGCGATACGGCCCGCCAATTTATTGAGGATAACCTCATCCCCATCATTGAGGAATGCAATCGCGAAGGCCGTTTCCCCAAAGAACTGATCCGTCCCATGGGCGAGCTTGGTTTTTATGGCGCCACCATCCAGGGCTACGGTTGTGCCGGCATGAACAATGTTGAATATGGCCTGGTCATGCAGGAGACCGAGCGCGGCGACTCCGGCGTGCGCAGCTTCGTCAGCGTGCAATCCGCCCTGTGCATGTACCCCATCCACGCCTTCGGTTCCGACGAGCAAAAAAATGAATGGCTGCCGCAAATGGCCACGGGAGAAAAACTCGGCTGCTTCGGCCTCACCGAGCCAGACTTCGGTTCCAATCCCGGCGGCATGCGCACTCGCGCAAAAAAAGATGGCGGCGACTACATCCTGAACGGCGAAAAAATGTGGATCACCAGCGGCACCCTCGCCGACGTCGCGATTATCTGGGCCAAGGTCGACGATGAAGACGGGCGCATCCGCGGATTTCTGGTCGACACCAAACTCCCCGGCTTCAGCGCCTACGATGTCCACGGCAAATGGTCGCTCCGCGCCTCCGTTACCTCCGGCCTTTCCATGCAGGATGTGCGTGTGCCCGCGTCCGCGCTCTTGCCCGGCTCCGGCGGTTTAAAGTCGCCCCTCATGTGTCTCAATCAGGCTCGCTACGGCATCAGTTGGGGCGCGCTCGGCGCCGCCATGTCCTGCTACGATACGGCGCTGCAATATTCCCTGCTTCGCAAGCAGTTCCGCGACGAGCCCATCGCCAGCCATCAATTAATTCAGGAAGAACTCGCCTGGATGATCAGCGAAATCACCAAGGCTCAATTGCTTTCGCTGCAGGTGGGTCGCATGAAA